>NZ_BBNM01000007.1 GCF_000760595.1 Acinetobacter soli
GAATGGTGGCACCGTCGTGGATCTGGGAGAGCGCTTCCGTTAGGGTCGCTGCACTTTTATCTATCATGTCATCAACCTTTGGATGAAAACGGAAAATAAAGAAATACCATAAACCTAAGAGATGAACACTGATGAAGTGTCATCTCTACTTAGATATCAGCTATCGTCATCACGCACAGAAGACGGATGACGATTGAGCGCCATGACTTCAATTTTCATATACGGATATAGCGGTAAGCCTTGTAAAATCGTATGTAGCTCTTCATTACTTTCGACATCAAAAATACTGATATTGGAATATTGTCCGGTAATACGCCAGATATGACGCCATTTGCCTTGGCGTTGCAACTCTTGTGAATAGGCCTTCTCGACCGATTTAATCTGATTGGCCTGATCAGTAGGCATGCTAACAGGTAAATGCACATCCATACGAACTTGAAACAACATAGTAAATTTCCTCTTCCTTAATGACGGCGTAACTGTTCGAGTTTGTCTTCGTCGACCTCAATTCCTAGACCTGGCGTATTGGGAACCACCAGCTCGAAGTTTTCATATTGCAAAGGTGTTTTCAAAATGCTTTGTGTTAGCAATAAAGGCCCGAACAGTTCAGTGCCAAACTCCAGTGTTTCAAAGGTACTAAACGCATGTGCCGATGCAATACTGCCAACAGGCCCTTCAAGCATGGTGCCACCATATAAACTGATTCCCGCAAGACGCGCAATTTTTGCCACTTCACAGGCTTCAATCAGACCACCCGATTGTTCGACTTTTACTGCAAACACATCGGCACCTGATTTTTTGGCAATTCGATAGGCACTGTCTGGACCAGTCAAGACCTCATCTGCCATAATGGCCACATCAAAACGTGCGGTCAGACGTGCTAAAGCATCTGTATTTTCAA
Source organism: Acinetobacter soli (assembly GCF_000760595.1). Taxonomy (GTDB): domain Bacteria; phylum Pseudomonadota; class Gammaproteobacteria; order Pseudomonadales; family Moraxellaceae; genus Acinetobacter; species Acinetobacter soli. The sequence continues at coordinate 902 of NZ_BBNM01000007.1, forward strand.
TCGCACAGGGCTGCTCAATCAGATCGATTCCACCATCTTGAAGCTGTTGAATCCCTTTAACACATTCAAGCTCAGACCATGCACGGTTCACATCTACACGTACACTGATTTCCGGGCCAAGTGCTTTTTTAATGGCAATTACATGATCGACATCGTGCTGTAGCGGATTTGAACCAATTTTTAATTTAAAGGTATTATGGCGCTTTAATTCGATCATTTTTTTGGCTTCGGCAATATCTTTATCGGTGTCACCTGAAGCCAGTGTCCACAGCACAGGTAATCGATCACGAATACGTCCACCCAGCAATTCGCTCACGGGTATATTCAGTCGTTTAGCCTGTATCTCTAAAAGTGCAGTTTGGATTGCACATTTGGCAAAGCGGTTGCCATTGATACTTTTACGAATTAATTTTAGGGTCTGAGCCACATTTAAAGGCGCCTTGATGGACAAGAGCAATGGCTTGAAATAGGTGTCGATATTGGCTTTAACACTTTCTGGGCTTTCTTCGCCATAGTTTAATCCACCAATCGTGGTCGCTTCGCCCCAGCCTACAATGCCATCTTCCGTGATGATTTTGATCAAAACCAATGTCTGCGTCTGCATCGTGGTGACCGAAAGCTTGTGCGGACGAATAGTTGGAATATCGACTAAAATAGTTTCCACTGATTTATACATCGGTCCATCTTCTTTTCAATAAATACTATTTACATACCTTAAATTAATGTAATAATAAAAACGATAAACAATTTGGTATTTTTGCATACTAAAAAGGTATATAAAATCAATTAGGGCGTATAAATGGAACTAAGACACCTCAGATATTTTGTGACCGTGGTTGAAGAGCAAAGCATTTCCAAAGCTGCTGAAAAGTTGTGTATTGCCCAGCCGCCCCTTAGCCGACAAATTCAAAAACTCGAAGAAGAATTGGGAATTCAGCTATTTGAACGCGGCTCCAGACCGGCCAAAGTGACTGAAGCAGGCATGTTTTTTTATCAGCATGCTGTGCAGATTTTGACTCATACTGCACAAGCGTCCTCAATGGCAAAACGGATTGCAACGGTCAGTCAAACCTTGAGAATTGGTTACGTCAGCTCCTTATTGTATGGTTTGTTACCTGAAATTATTTATCAGTTTCGTCAGCAAAATCCTGAAATTCACATCGAACTCATCGAATGCGGCACCAAAGATCAAATCAATGCCCTTAAGCAGGGAAAAATCGATCTGGGTTTTGGTCGGCTCAAAATTACCGATCCTGCAATTCGACGTATCGTGTTACATAAAGAACAGCTCAAACTTGCAATCCATAAGCATCATCACCTCAATCAGTTTGCAGCAACAGGGGTTCATCTCTCTCAAATTATTGATGAACCGATGCTGCTGTACCCTGTCTCTCAAAAACCTAATTTTGCGACCTTTATTCAGTCACTCTTTACCGAACTGGGCCTAGTACCATCCAAACTCACCGAAATACGCGAAATTCAACTGGCGCTCGGCTTGGTGGCAGCAGGTGAAGGCGTCTGTATCGTCCCGGCGTCTGCCATGGATATTGGGGTGAAGAATCTGTTTTATATTCCAATTTTAGATGATGATGCCTATAGCCCAATTTCACTCGCGGTGCGAAATATGGACCACAGTAATTACATTCCTAAAATTCTCGCCTGTGTACAGGAGGTGTTTGCAACACACCACATCAGGCCACTCATCGAATAAAATATGTCTGAAAAATTTCTACTATTTATTCAACGCGTAGCGCTTGGCTGAGTTGATCGAGTGCTGCGCTGTAATCGATGAACGTTTCATCGAGTGTTTGAACATGTTTGATTGACTGCTCAAGTTGAGCCTGACACTGCTCAATCAATTCACTCGTGGAAGCTTTGACAGCTTGTTGAATCTGCTGCGTGAGAATCGTGTACAAGCCATCATGCACTAACATTCCCGCAATGCGTTCATACTGCATTTTTTCGGTTTTTTCGATCTTGCTAAGCGAATCCAAATTTAAACCATAAGCATCAAGCTGAATTGCAAGCTGTTGTTCGAATGCGACGTTTATCCACTTGTTCAAACTGTTCACTACGACATCAATATCTTCTTTACTTGCATGTTGCTCGAGAAGTTGTGGCAGCTCAGGCAATACGCTACGCCAGACTGCCTCGGCTAAATCGGTGTGTAGCTGTCGTAAATCATCTTGATCCTGTTTGAGGTCCTGTTGTATGTGCTCTAGATCGGGTTGCAGGTAAAACCTTAAACCTTCAATGATGTGTTCTTGCAAAAAATGCAACAATACTTCGGCAGGTTTACGCTGCTTATAGCGCAAAGCAGGCTCAATAAGAGCCAAAAGTGCTGCAAATAATCGCTCAAAACCAGCCTCGTTCATGGCTTGTGGGGTCATATCTGCTTCACGCGCCATTTGAGTTGAAACGGACACGGGCGACTTTAATAAACTCACGTCCAATTGCATACTGCGCAGTTTTTCTTGCGCACGCATCAATACATCAGACTCTTGCAACGCGCGTTGTTCTAAATTTTTATTGCAAAGCACTGTACATAGCTCACCATCAATTTCATCTTCTTCGACAAAATCGCTTCGGGTAATAACAGGAAATAAAGGTTTATGACGCTTTAACTCGCGCACCAGTGCATCTAGCTCTTGCACCTGACCCGGTGAAGTTGCGCTACTGAGCCACAGCACACCATCTGCACTATCGATAAATTTTTGTGTGAGCGCTGCATTTTCCTGAGTACCAGAATGCAAACCTGGGGTATCTAGCAAAATAAGTTTTTCACCCAGACATACGCCCTGTAGTTGCGCTGTCGTCTCAGTTGCACCTTCGCGTAAGCGAGATTCGGTATAAAATATCTGTTCATTTTGAACATGAAAATATTGCACAGTTTGTCCGTGAGAACGAAAGCATTCGGCCAGTAAGTTACACAATGAACTCTTTCCAGCATTAAACTTACCGAATACAAGCAACATCACCCGATCATGAAATACTTCGGCAACCGATTGAGCAGCACTAAAAGTATGCCATTCGGTATCCCAATTCGATACATGCGTTGTAAGCTTATGGTTAAATTGCTTGAGTTGATTGGCGATTTTTGCCTGCGTTGACCAGCCCGTTAAATCAAAGGTATTTTGTTTCAATGCTGTAGCAAATGCGTCGCGCCATTGCTGCATCGATTGCAATGCCAACTGTATATCCCCTTGGGCAGTCGCAATCTGCCGGGTGTGTTCGATAAACAATTGAATGTGTCCGCCGCTGGTCATGCTGCACTCTCCATCTGTTGCAACGCCATCATTGCATTTTGAATACACCCTTGCTGTCGAATGGTCTGCTCAATCTTGGCAGCTAAAGCCCTTCGGCCTGCTGACTTTTCAAAATAAAATCGAAACTCTCTTTGCAGGCGTTGTCGTTCGGTATCGGTATAAAACAATGCACGTAGCTGATCGCGAAATTTCACTGAAATTCCAAAAACCGCAACAATGACCGTATCAATACTTTTAATCGTAGTTTGCTGCTCTGTAGGTAAACCCACCACACCGTGACGTATGAGATGGCTATTGATCTCGATACAGGCACGTGAGTAAGCAATCTGCACTTTGGCACGTTGCTGCTTGGCTGCTGTATTTTTAAACATCGTGGCAAATGAATCTGGATTAAGTGCTTGATCTTGGCCATCTATATTTACAATGGGCTCTAAATCTACTCGAATCTTATCGAGTATGTTGATGAGTCCTGTATCAAAGTCATGTAATTGCTGCTGCTGTGTCTGTTGTAGTTGCTGAAGTACACGTTTTTGATCGAGTAATAACTGATTGAGTTGATGATGCAAACCAGACAACAATCTATTCTTTTCATACGCTCGTGCCGATGGAACCTGAGCAAGTGCCTGCTCAAGTGTATGTCGCAATGCACCGATTCCACTTTTTTCGATCAGCAAGGTTTTTCCATTTTCAATGCCCTGACGGTGGCGAGTGGCCGAAACAGCCAAAATATCGAGTTTGGGTACCTGCTGTGCAATTGAGATTTTAATCTGGGTTAAAATTGTCTGATCCGGTATCTGATCTATCTGGGTCAAGACCAGTATGGTTTGGCGCCGGCTATGGTCTGCATCTTCAATGAGTTGTTGTAAAAGATGATGCTCGGTTGCATCGAGTTCGCCTTCTCGGACTGAATGCACAAAAAGGCGAATATCTGCCTGTGTCCAGACTGCTTCAAAAGCATGACGATCATCCACTGCCGCAACATCTGCATCGAGTCCGGGTGCATCCAACCAACGCACCTGATCTTGTTTATGTTCGGCCAGTTGAATCGTCTCTCGTTTATCGGCAACAGAAAAAATATCTGCCCCGATCAGCTCATTGAGTAGTCGGCTTTTACCATGATTATATTTACCAATGACGGTAATGGTGGGGTCACAAGCAAACTGCATCAGACGAACCAAGCGTGCCAATTGCCCAGCCTGATTCGGCAATACGCTTAAAATTTTATCTACGGTTTCCTGAATGATTTGATTGTCCACGTAATTGTCTCCACCCTTCTGAAATAAAAACAGGCCAGTGATCTTGATCACTCGCCTGATAATTTTGAACCATTTTGGTGTATTACACCGCTAGACGTGGGCGATCAACAACTTGGTTATCCACACCATCAACCAAACGCGTCAATTTTAGATCGAAAACCATTTCAGCGAATGGGCCTTCAACATCATTAGCCTTAATGGTTTCAGGATCGGTGTGTTCCACTGCATCAACCACCAAGCCTTCACGGGTTGCATAAGCAAAGTCGTCATAGGTGTACGGATCGCCAGCCACATTAATTTGCGTAGTCAGTTTGCGGTGTCCATCGGCAGAAACAAAATAGTGAATGTGCGCAGGGCGGTTACCATGACGGCCCAATTGATTCAGCAACTGTTGCGTTGGACCTTCTGGTGGGCAACCATAACCCGCAGGCAAAATGGTACGAACGCGATACTGACCGTTTTCATCGGTAATAATACTACGGCGCATATTGAACGCTTGCTGCTCGCCTGTCGGGTCGAAGTGTGAATAAAAGCCTTTGGTATTGGCATGCCAGATTTCAACTTTGGCATTTGGTAAAGGTTTTCCATCTGCATCAAAGATCGTGCCATGTAGAATCAGGGTATGACCATTTGGATCACTTCCGTCATCCATGCGCGCATAACCTACCGATTCAGGCGCACCTGCCACATATAGCGGGCCTTCGATGGTGCGTGGTGTCGCATTTTCAATACCTAGTGCGGCATCTTCAGCATCCATACGCATATCGAGGTAGTGGTCAAAACCCAAGCCTGGCGAGAGTAAACCAGCTTCTTGATTGGCACCTAGCTGATTTAAATATGCCACACCCGCCCAGTATTCATCTGAAGTGATATTCAAATCTTCAATGGCTTTATATAAATCTGAAAGCACACGATGGATGATCTGCTTTACACGCGGATTGCCACCTTCTTGCTCAAGTCCGCTTGCAACACGTAAAAAATCTTGCACATCCTGAGTATTGAATATTTTAACTTCCATGGCTTTCTCCTTGAAATCGCCAAAACATCATTTGATAAACTTATCTGTCGACGCTATCGTTGAATGTGTTGTGCATATTGGTTCAATTAACCTTTGCTTGGTTTGCCTCAGCCTTGAGCTTTACCTTGCTTCACACACCACAAACTTATTTATTTCGATAGTCGTTTCTATACCTTCCATACTGACCAACTGTATCTGAAACTCATGACGACTCCAATTCCCAAGAGAGTATGTTTTCATGCTTTTTTGGTATACTAATTTTTTCGACATCTGATTTAAAAATAAATCTTAATAAAAATTTTCAGGCTAAAATTTAAAATAAAACAATAAAATTCAAATATATATAATATATTTAAATTTTAAAAAGTAAATTTAGCTCATAATGTGATCATTGCTATGGCCGAGCAAATATCGCCAAATACCTTCATAAAAGGAATATTCAGGAGTTAAAAAATTGTCATGCATGAACTACTCAAACCTATCGTGGTTTCAACAGGAATGAAATAGAAACAGATTAAGCTGAGTGATATGTCATCTGTTAAAAAACAAAATTCGCCTTAGAATAAAGCGAATATGATAGAAATAATCGAATAGTCTAAATGACAAATTTAATTTAACTGGCTTTGGGTTTTAGTAAGATGAAATAGGCCAGCATGCCAATACACATCCCCCAAAACACCGAACTCAAGCCCAAGAAATGCATACCCGAAACGGTTGCCAAAAAGGTAATCAATGCAGGATCTCGTTGCTGATCTTCTTGCATGGCAATTTTAATATTGCTTGCTATTGCACCCAAAAGCGCAAGTCCGGCCAGTGCAGCAACCAGCTCTTTGGGCAATAAGCTAAACAACGTTACAATACTGCCTGCAAACACACCTCCTAAAATATAAAACAAACCATTTGCTATTCCAGCAATATAGCGTTTGTCTTTGAGTTCATGTGCATCTTTACCCATACATAAGGTGGCTGTAATGGAGGCCAGTACAATGGTAATTCCACCTGCAAAGGCAGCAAACAACGAGGCCAAGCTTGCAGCGGTAATAATTGGTTTGGCGGGTGTGTTATACCCACTGAGTTTTAAAATGGCCATACCAGGCAGAAACTGCCCTGTTAAGCTCACCAAAATTAGCGGCAGCGCCAAATTTAAGGTTGAAAACCATGACCACTCTGGTGCAATAAACTGCGGGCGTGCAATGTGAAAATCTAGCGGCACCGGATTCATTTTTCCAAGAAAAAAACTAAACGCTACACCACAAATAAGTACCCAAAGCATGCAGTAACGCGGTGAAAAGCGTCGACTGATCAGATAACACAGCAACATGCTAAACACGATCAGCGGTAAAGTATCGGTGGCAAGAAATAGCCCAAGACCAAACTGGAATAAAATGCCGGCCATCATGCCAGCAGCAATTCCCTGCGGTATCCATTTGAGTAATTTGTCAAAATAGCCAGTAATGCCGACCAGAAAAATCACAATTGCCGCGGTAATATAGGCGGCAACGGCTTCATTTAAACTAATGTTGGGAAACAATGTAACCAACAATGCCGTCCCGGGTGCCGACCACGCAGTCACTACAGGTGTTTTAAACCGAATAGATAAAAAAATGCCTGTCACAGCGGCACCGATTGAAATAGCCCAAATCCATGAGATCATCATCTCTGTCGAGACATGTGCTTTTTGTGCCGCTTGAAAAAAGATAATTAACGGGCCTGAATATGAAATCAGGACCGCTAAAAAGCCTGCAATGGTGGCCGATAACGACCAATCTTGCTTCAATGTTTTTAACAGGGTTGTCATGATGCCTCCTTGCAGTCTCCCTTTAAATAATGACCATCAGATCATCCCTGATCGCCTCCACCCACCGGAAGCACGCTGCCCGTGATGTAAGAAGATTCATCTGAGGCTAAAAAAGTAATCGCATTAACTTGTTCATCAATACTGCCATAACGCCCTAAAAAGCTTCGATCAATGGTTTGGTCAACCACTTGTTGCATCCAGACTTGTTCATTTTCCGATAAAGGCTGAGCATTACGTGGAATCTTACGCGGCGGTGCTGCAGTTCCTCCCGTTGCAACCGCATTCACACGAATACCATGCTGGGCATGCTCAAAGGCAAGTGAAGCCGTTAAGGCATTTACACCGCCTTTAGAAGCCGAATATGGAATTCGGTGAATACCTCGTGTCGCAATTGACGACACATTCACAATAGTGCCCTGTTGATGTTTTAGCATTTCTGGAAGTACTGCACGGCAGCACCAGAGCGTTGGAAATAAGGAACGATGAACCTCCTGAATAATTTCCTCTTCTGAAAACTCCTGAAAGGGTTTCATCCAGATTGCACCACCGACATTATTGATCAGCACGTCGATGCGTCCGTATTCGGCAATTGCGTGTGATACCACCGACTCTGCGCCAGCATAAGTTTCCAAATCTGTCTCAACAGCAATTGCCAATGCGCCCAAGGCTTTGATCTCAGCCAATACCGCCTGAACCAGATCAGAACGGTCGGCCAATACCAGACGCCCTCCCTCTTGGGCAATCCGTAGTGCAACACCACGACCAATGCCTTGAGCTGCACCTGTTACAATGACAACTTTATGTTCAAAACGTTGTGTCGAATTCATATCGGTCTCCGTTTTGAGTTAGTTGGCAGAGAATTTTTCAAATAAAAAGTTCGCCGGTTGAATCCCTTGTGTATCCAACCAGCTTCGCACCGCTTCCACCATAGGAACCGGTCCGCATAGATACACATCAACTTCACCGCCATTTAGCCAGTCATTTTCGATATGACCCGTGACGTAACCTTTACGTTCATGTTGACTTTCTGCATGTGCCACCACGGTACGATATTCAAACCATGGTAGTTTCTGCTGAAGTGCATCGAGTTGTTCAAGCGCCACCAGATCACAATCTTGCGTTACGCCAAACACCAATCGTACCGGATGCTCACTGCCTTTTTGCTCAAGTACTTGCAACATCGATAAAAACGGTGCGATTCCCGTACCGCCAGCCAGCATGAGCACAGGGCGCTTGACATCACGCAGATAAAAACTACCAAATGGTCCAGTAAAGCTCATTTTGTCGCCTGCTTTGGCCTGCGCACTTAAATACTCGCTCATTTTACCTTGCGGCACATTACGAACCACGAACCCGGTTAAGCGATTGCCCGGTTGTGAGCTAAACGAATACGAGCGCGTTTCCGTGGTGCCCGGCAGCGTCACGTTGACATACTGTCCTGCCAGAAAATGAATATCGGGCTGACCGTCATCGAGCTGAATATCAAAGGTGATGGTCGAATCCGATAGATTTTCAACCCGCGCCAACGTGCCTTCAAAGTGATGAATCTTGGTTTTACATACCTCAGAGGATGCCTGAATTTGAAATACAGCATCCGAAGTTGGACGACATTGACATGCCAAAACGTAACCCTGCTGCGCTTCTTCTGGGGTGAGTGCATCTTCAATGTAATTGTCTTCAGGCATGTCATAATTGCCAGATTCACAAAAGGCACGGCAGGTACCACACGCGCCTTCACGACAGTCCATTGGAATATTGATTTGCTGACGGTATGCGGCATCGGATAAGGTTTCACCTTGAGCGACGCGAATAAAACGGGTAACGCCATCTTCAAATTGAAGTGCTATTTGATGGTTTGACATGGCAGGAATCCTATTCAAATATAAACTCATAAACCCTCAGTCAAGTGTCCGTTTGACTGAGGTACAACTGATTTAGATATGATAAATATCAATGACTTGATTAATGTAATCATTCTTAAGCACCACATACTTACTCAAGATTTTTGGTTGTTCACCTGAAAAATCGATTACATAGCGTGACATGCCAAAATAGCTGTAACTGTTTTTATAGCGGAAACTTAGCGTATTCCAGTTAAAACGTACTGTGACTTGAAGGCCATCACGTGATTCAACTTCGATATTGCTAATATTGTGTGCCGTACGCGTATCTGGCATGGTCGCCGATGAACGCTCGGTTTTAATCCGAAACACTCGATCTTCAAGACCTTGGCGATCTGGATAATAAATCAGCGAAATCTCAGTTTGAGGGTTTTCAGTAAGCTGATCGTTATCATCCCACGCGGGCATCCAAAATGAGGCTTGCGGTGCGTAACATTCAAGCCAGTCATCCCATTGCTCATCATCTAAAAAACGGGCCTCGCTATACAAAAACTGGCTAATCTGTTCGATGCTGATGGTGTCTAAAAGTGCTGTAGCATTCATGCGTTCTCTCCCTGACGCGATGCAAATTCTTTTTCCGCAGCAATCGCTTGCTTCATACTTTTGAGCCAGTATTGATGCTGTGCCAAATACAAGCCTTCATCTTCAGTTTTAATACCACTAATAGCTGGTTTTAATCCGATTTCATTGGCGGCATCGTCTGGTCCATAAATCCAATGTTTTGATCCGCGGCACATGTCGTTCCATTCCAGTTCGATACCTGCATAACCAGCCTGACAGGCACGAAACTCCTCAAGATCGTCTGGTGTCGCCATTCCAGATGCATTAAAGAAATCTTCATACTGGCGAATACGGCGTGCACGCGCTTCGGGTGCTTCACCTACAGGCGCAATACAGTAAATGGTGACTTCGGTTTTATTGACCGAAATTGGACGTAAAACACGAATTTGCGAACCAAACTGATCCATCAGGTACACGTTTGGATATAAACACAAGTTACGTGAGCGTTCGATCATCCATTTCGACATTGCGGCACCGAATTTTTCGGTATATTCCGCTGCTTTAGGAAAGTTTGGTCGGTCTTCCGGATTACCCCATTGTGTCCAGAGCAACATATGACCATGTTCAAATCCATATGAACCACCGCCATGTTTCCCCCATGAGCCCGCACTCATCGCGCGAATGGTATCGCCTGCCTGTTTTTCTTTACGATGCTGCGTGGTGGCTGCATAGTTCCAGTGCACCGCCGAAACATGATAGCCATCTGCTCCGTTTTCTGCGGTCAACTTCCAGTTTCCTTCATAGGTGTAGGTCGAAACACCACGCAGTACTTCAAGGCCCTGATCGGATTGCCCGACAATCATGTCGATAATTTTGGTGGTTTCCCCCAAAAACTCTTGCAGTGACGGTACATCAGGATTCAGACTGCCAAATAAAAAACCTTTATAACTTTCAAAACGCGCCACCTTTTTTAAGTCGTGGGAACCGTCCTGATTAAAACAATCTGAATAACCGGCATCGCTTGGATCTTTCACCTTCAAAAGTTTTCCTGAGTTATTGAAGGTCCAGCCATGAAATGGGCAAGTATATGTGGTCTTATTACCACGCTTATGACGGCAGAGCTGTGCACCACGATGTGAACATGCGTTAATCATGGCGTTAAGTTCACCGTTGCGATTACGCGCAATCAAAATCGGTTGTCTGCCAATATAGGTGGTGTAATAGTCGTTGTTGTTGGGAATCTGGCTTTCATGAGCCAAGTAAACCCAATTTCCTTCGAAAATGTATTTTATTTCAAGATCAAAAAGTGCCTGATCTGTAAATACAGAACGATGTAACTTAAATTCACCTGTTTCGGTATTGTCTACAAGCAGTTCATCAATTCGGTCAAGATGGCTAGTATTAATGACGGGAATACGTGGCATATCCTTTCTCCAACATTCCAAAATAAGAAACTTGTCTAGGCCAGAGCAAAACGCTGTGCTTAGTCAAACATTCAATTAAACAACGCAACGCATAAAATGTTTACTTAACGGCAGAACCGTCGAATAAAACGAATATCCATTTCAGCTTTCAATTTTCCAAATTGAAGAAAGCATTTAATGGGTTAAGCCCCTGCCTTCTTCTTGTCTTTCTTGCTTGTTTATACCTTAAAAGAATGTTTTAATAAGTTCAAACACATTATTTGTATAATAAAATACCTATGGAGTATTTTTAAATGGAACTTAGACATCTCCGCTATTTTGTGGCGGTGGTTGAGGAGCAAAGCTTCACCAAAGCCGCAGACAAATTATGCATTGCACAGCCGCCCTTAAGCCGACAAATTCAAAATCTTGAAGAAGAATTGGGGATTCAGCTTTTAGAGCGCGGCAGCAGACCGGTCAAGACAACACCAGAAGGTCACTTTTTTTATCAGTACGCCATCAAACTATTGTCGAATGTCGATCAAATGGTTTCCATGACCAAGCGCATTGCCTCGGTTGAAAAAACCATTCGTATCGGATTTGTGGGTTCGCTCCTATTTGGTTTACTGCCACGGATTATTCATTTGTATCGTCAGGCGCACCCCAATTTACGCATTGAACTTTACGAAATGGGCACCAAGGCACAAACCGAAGCATTAAAAGAAGGTCGTATCGATGCCGGATTTGGTCGACTTAAAATCAGTGATCCCGCCATTAAACGTACCTTATTGCGTAATGAACGTTTGATGGTGGCCGTACATGCCAGCCATCCGCTTAATCAAATGAAAGACAAAGGCGTGCATTTAAATGATTTGATTGATGAAAAAATTTTGCTTTATCCAAGCTCGCCTAAGCCTAATTTTTCTACCCATGTAATGAATATCTTTTCTGATCATGGCTTAGAACCCACCAAAATTAATGAAGTCCGTGAAGTTCAACTGGCGCTTGGATTAGTGGCAGCGGGTGAAGGAATTTCATTGGTACCGGCCAGTACGCAAAGTATCCAGCTTTTTAATCTGAGCTATGTGCCGCTTCTAGATCCCGATGCCATCACGCCCATCTATATTGCCGTGCGCAATATGGAGGAAAGCACTTATATTTATTCGTTGTACGAAACGATTCGCCAGATATATGCCTATGAAGGTTTTACTGAGCCACCGAACTGGTAACAAAAAACCCATCAGACTGTGAGGTGCTGATGGGTTTTTATAAATTTTTAGATTAATGCGAGACTGCTTCGTTCACTTTCACCGTAGTGGTGTCGTTTTGATTGGCAATCGGGCTGATCGGTTCAGGTTGATACATACGTCGGTCATTGATTAAAAATACCGTGACAATACCAAGAACCGCAGGAATACTCAGTGCCAGAAAGTTATAGAAGTGCGGCAGTTGCAAAGACAATAACCACCCAGTCAAGATTGGCCCTAAAATTGCGCCGACACGCCCCATGCCAAGCCCCCAGCCAATTCCAGTAGAGCGAACATTTGGGGCATAAAATTTTGCCATGTAAGCCAGCAGCATAATTTGAGCACCAATTGACGCTGCGCCCGCACATGCAATTAAGATATACAAAATCACACTGCTAAACTGGAAAGACAACAGACTCAGTGAAATCGCACCCAGCAACAACAAGCCCATGGTCACAAATTTGACGTTGTAGCGGTCCGCCAGATATCCACCCAAAATAGAGCCGATCATTCCGCCCACATTTAAAGAGAACAAGAAAATGAGACTCTTCGAGAGGTTATAACCTGCTTCAATCATCAGTTTTGGCAACCAGTTCCCCAGTGCATAAACCATAATCAGTGTCATAAAAATTGAGCACCAGAACATCATTGTACTAAACGCACGCTGTTCCTGAAAAATCATTTTGACTGGCGCTTGTGCCTGATTTTGATTCGATGAGTTCAGTACAAAAACATGATCGGGCTGATACTGATACGACGGCACCATTTTGGTCATAATAAAACGAACCGTTTCATCTTTCTTTTTGCGAACCAGATAGTCAATCGATTCAGGCAAAACTTTCATGAGAGGCAATAACAACACCAATGGAATTCCGGCAATCATAAACATGATTTTCCAGCCATAAAGCGGCACTAAAATCGACCCCAGAAAAGCTGCCGTCATGCCGCCAATGGCATAACCACTAAACATTAAGGTCACAAAAAAACTTTTAAATTTTTTCGGTGCATATTCACTGACCAGTGCAATTACGTTTGGCATTACACCACCAATGCCTACACCTGCCAAAAAGCGAAATATGGAAAATTGCGTGGTGGTTTCAGAAAAACCGCACAATACCGTGCACAAGCTAAATAAAATAATACAGACCGCAATGACTTTTTTACGGCTCACGCCCAAATGTTCAAGCTTGTCGGCGATGGTGCCAAAAATCAGGGCACCAAACATCATACCAAACAATGCAATACTGCCAATAAAGCCCGCGGTGACCGGATCAATGGCCCACTCTTTCATCAGAAGCGGTAGTGCCACCCCGTAAATTACCAGATCGTAGCCATCAAAAATAATAATGAGGGTACTGAGTATAATCACTCGCCAATGAAACGGCGTGAGCTTTGAGTCGTCAATCATCTGGTTGACATTAATTTCTCTGGACATAACATTCCTCCATCCATAAGGATTTAGCACCAAGCACTCAGAATTTTTTGGTGTAAGTTAGAAATAAACGATTTTCGTTAAAATCCGTTCCGTAACGGACTTTATACGGGATATACAACCACTGGAATCCGACGCCTTTTAGCTTTGGATTTTGAAAGGCGTAATTCAAAATAAAGTTGCTTTCTTGCTCTTTGTTTTTCAGACCTGTTGCGGTCTTAAAGTCGTACCCATACACATGCTTAAAGGTAAAATTTAAACCCGGTACATAATCTTTAAAGTCGTAGCCATAGATAAAGTGAACTGATTTTTCATCAGCTTTAAAGAAGCCTGTGGTATTCCAGTTGATGAAATAGGTTTCAGGTAAAAAGCCATCTGGCAGTGGGTAAGCATCTCCCACAATTTGCTGATAACCCAGTCCAACAGTATGATTTCGGTATTTCAAAGTTTCTAAAATTCCGAAGTTTTGGCTATCGATGTTGTAATTTTTATTGTCTTCACTGGCATTAAAATATTTAAGCTTGGTATGCAACGAGGCCTCAGCGGAAAGCTTGTAGCTATAATCTGCGCCAAGATAATGTTTGTTATAAAGATTGTCCAAATTACCAAAATAATATTCAAGCTTTAAATTCGGTAAAACCTGATACTTTAAATCGATGTAATTTAAACCGTCCGAAACGTATTTGATGCCATTTTTGGTGAAGGTCAGTTTACGAAAATCTTCTTCGTTACGTGGCGATACTTTAGAAATTATCCCGATTTCACCGGTAAGCTTACTGGTCAGTTTCGAATTGAGGCTAACCCCCTGATACGAAGTCAGTAACTGACGGCTACGGTCTACCGCAGTGACGGGTAAATCTGGCCAAAGCTCGCCCACACGAAGTTCGGTTTGATCATATTTAAGTTTAAGTGTTCCACCATATTTTAAATAATCACGCGCCTGCTCCTGGCTTACTGGATCAAAAGGTAAAATGGTATCTGCCACACCCTTGTCATGACTCAAACGAACCGCATATTGCACTGAACCATCCACACCAATTTCAAGTCCATCGATGGGTGTTTTGTAATAGTCAGATTTATAAAATAAAGAAGCGCCTTGCGACCAGCTACCGGTGTCCTTGACAGCATTGCCGTCATAATCACGATCGATATAAGCGTTTTTGAGGCTAAGTGTCCAGTTATCTTGAGCATTGACCACTGTCGGTATCACACCGATACAGCCTACCATGCCAAAAGTAACCCCCATTCGTAGCATAAACTGATAAAGACGCGTTGTTGAATATTGCATAGGTCCTTCCCAAAAGATCATCCTGATCATGTAATAAAAATAATTATTGATCGCTAATTTATTTTTTTTAATCACGTGTGTCGATATTCAAAAATACATATATTCATACCTTTAGGATATGTTAATACCTATAAAACGCCTGAAATCTATAAAATCAACTTTTATACACAACTCAAAAAGTATCTTTGCTATAGTCAAAAAAGATTCAATGGACGATGAAAAGATGATGTTGTTTCTGATGTAGTCGCGAGCAACGTTTCTTTGTTTTTGAAGGATTCAAACTATGCAAATTTCATCAAGTCGTGACTGGTGCCAAGTTAAAGATTATTTTTATAAAACGGGTCAAGTTCCAGAACAAACCGAGCTTGATCCCACCATTTTACAGATGTGGCATAAAGCCAAAGCAGCGGGCTTGAGCCCGTTCACGCCAGTTCCAGCTTCGACACAGCAGCCCCTAACCACAGACGATATTCGTCTATCTGAAACGGTTTTTCCTATTTTGAAAGATATTTGGGCGCTGTTTAAACATCAGAATATTTGTACATTTTTCCTGAATACCCAATTTAAAATTATTGCCGAATATCAAAATCCTGACCCTCATTCGCCCTATCATTTTTTAAAGCAAGGTCAAGTTCTGGATATTGCACAGTTTGGCAGTATTGCGCCCTCGTGTAGTATTTTGAGTCAGATGCCGATCATTATGATGGGCCACCAGCATTATTTAAATGAATTTTCTGACTTTTACTGTGCATCGGTACCTGTGTTCAATGGTCAGGGCAAAATACTGGGCGCGCTGGACATCACCTCGTATCGTGAACAACTGGCCAGCAACTGGCTAAGACACCTGCTTTATCAGGGATATGTGGTTGAAAATGAAATTATAAAAAAGAACATGCCAGCACAGCATCAACTACTTTATTTTCAGCATTCAGAAGATTTATTAAAAACAGCCTATACTGGCATGATTGAAATTGATGCCACGGGGCAGATTCAAAAAGCCAATCAAATGGCACTAACTTTACTCAATACGTCTATCGATCAATTATTGTATAAGCCCATTTCGAACTATTTCAATTCGATAAGTACCCTCGGCTCACTTGAGCAGCAGACGCAATTTATACGTAGTCAAGACGAAGCGCTGTTTTATGCACGTTTATACACGCCTCAAAGGACTAAAAAAACAAGCCACCTATTCAGCACAGCTACACCCGATTTTAAAGATATTGCCAAATTAAGCAAAATCTTGCATTCCGATGTACCCATTTTAATTACGGGTGCCACAGGTTCGGGTAAAGATCATTTGGCACGTCAAATTCACGAATTTGCGGCAAAAGATCAGGCATTTATTTCGATTAACTGTGCAGCTATTCCTGAACACTTACTTGAATCTGAACTTTTCGGCTATGAAGCAGGTGCTTTTACAGGAGCAAGTGCCAAAGGCAAACGTGGTTTGATCGAACTTGCTCATCAGGGCATTTTGTTTTTAGATGAAATTGGTGATTTACCCAAACATTTACAGGCAAAATTATTACGCGTTTTACAAGATCAGTTTTTTTATCGTGTAGGCGGTCATAAGCCGATTCAAAGTCAGTTCAAATTAATTTCTGCCACCCATCAAGATCTATTGGCAATGATTGACAACCATGACTTCAGAAGTGATTTGTATTACAGAATATGTGGCTATCAGATCGAGTTACCACAACTCAAAGACCGTCCAGATAAAATTGATATTTTTAAGACACTGCTGGCCAAAGCCAAAATTTACAGTTGGTCGGTCAATGTTCAAGAACAGTTCGAGCGCTACGATTGGCCCGGAAACATTCGAGAATTGGCTCATGTGATTCAACTTTCTGCGGCGCTTATATCGCATGATTCTCTTGAACATGCGCATCTTGAACATTTACATGTACCACAGCAACGAAAAGTTACGCCCCAATCCTCCCTAGCAAATAAGCCTCAAACTTCACTGAATCAGATGACCAAACAGCTCGTTTTAGACATTTTGCAACAAGAAAAAGGCAACATCTCTCAAGCCGCTAAGCGACTCAATATCTCAAGAACAACACTGTATAAGTATTTACAGTAATAAATCCTAAAAGTAGTACTGTACATTGTTCAGATTCTGGACAATGTACAATTCAATAGTGTTCAGCCCCTGAACAACCACCCGAAAATTTAAAAATTAATTAAATAAAAACAATAATTTAAATATTGGCACATTCCCTGCAATAGGTGAGATATCGATACTACACATACGATTTTAGTCTGTGTGATTTTAAACAATCGTAAGAACGAAATTATCGAAAAAGCACGAACAGGACGTTACGAGGTCTATATGACATTACTTGATGCTTCAATTTGGAACAAAAAATTATTTAACGGCGGTTGGTTTGAAAGCGGACAACCCTATGGTGTGGTAGAAGTTGCCACAGGTGAGCAGCTCGGCCAGACAGGCTCTGCATCGCCTACAGATGTTGCTCAAGCAGCGAAAGAAGCGCAAACGGCGCAGCGGCAGTGGTGGGCGCTCGATTATTTAGAACGCCAAGCCGTATTTGAAAAAGCCGTACAAATTGCCACAGAGCATCAAGATGAACTGGTCAATTGGCTGATTCGTGAAAGTGGCTCACTGGCACTTAAAGCTCAGTTTGAAGTGAAAGTAAGCATTCAAATGCTTAAAAACTGTATTGCATTTCCGCAGCTAGATCAGGGGAACATATTACCGAGTCGCAACGGTAAATTAAGCTTGGCCAAACGCTTACCGTTGGGTGTGGTCGGCGTGATTTCACCTTTTAATTTTCCGCTTTATTTGGCGCTTCGTGCGGTTGGGCCAGCTTTGGCATTTGGTAATGCGGTGGTACTTAAGCCAGATGAACGAACGGCGGTGTGTAGTGGTTACGCAATTGCCCGCATTTTTGAACTGGCTGGCTTACCAAAGGGATTACTGCATGTATTACCAGGTGGCGCCGATACAGGTGAAGCACTCACACTCGATCCACATATTGCCAGCATTCAGTTTACGGGTTCAACGCAGGTGGGCCGTATCATTGGTGCCAATGCCGGCAAAACTTTGAAAAAAGTCTCGTTAGAACTTGGCGGCAAAAACTCGCTGATTATTCTTGACGATGCCGATCTCGATTTAGCAGCCGAGAATATTGCATGGGGTGCATTTTTGCATTCTGGGCAGATTTGCATGACATCTGGCAAAATCTTGATTCATGAAAAAATTTACGATGCCCTTAAAGCGCGCGTGATCGAAAAGGTCAAACGCTTTGTGGTGGGTAATCCTTTAGAGCAAAACGTGACCATTGGCCCTTTGATCAATGAAAAGCAAAGCAAGCGCGTAGAAGCATTGGTTCAAGCCGCGGTTGAACACGGCGCGACCCTTGAAGTTGGAGGTAAAGCGAATGGCCCGTTCTTTGAGCCAAGCGTACTTTCACAGGTGCAAGCAGATAATCCAATTTTCAGTGAAGAGATCTTTGGGCCAGTGGCCGTACTGATTCCTTTTGCAAGCGATGAACAAGCGATTGAACTGGCCAATATGGGGGATTATGGGCTTTCGGCTGGCATTATTTCATCCAATGTGGGGCGTGCCATGCAACTCGGTGCACAGCTAAATGTCGGTTTGTTACATATCAATGATCAGACCGTAAATGATGAAACGATTAATCCATTTGGCGGATTTGGCGCATCTGGCAATGCAACACGAATTGGTGGGCCAGCAAATCCAGATGAATTTACTCAGTGGCAATGGATGACCATTCAGGCTGAGGCGCCACGCTATCCATTTTAATTTTTTTCTCATACAGGATGTACAGAAATGACAAAGTTTACCGAAATCACAGCAGCAGTGACCGAATGCAAAGGCGCAGACTTTGAGCTCAAACAGCTCAAGATTCGTGAACCTCAAAACGATGAAGTATTGGTTAAAATTGTAGCAACGGGAATGTGCCATACCGATCTGATTGTGCGTGATCAGTATTATCCTGTTCCATTACCAGCAGTACTTGGTCACGAGGGTTCAGGCATCATTGAAGCCATTGGTCCGAATGTCAAAGATTTGGCTGTAGGTGATCACGTGGTGCTCAGCTATGGCTTTTGTGGAAGCTGTGAGCAGTGTAGCAGCGGACAACCTGCCTACTGTCAGGATTTTTTTGGACGAAACTTCAGTGGTGGAGATCCAGATGGGCATTCTGCCGTATGCACGCACGATCATCATAAAATTCATGATCATTTCTTTGCCCAATCTTCATTTGCAACCTACGCCATCAGCCGTGAAAATAATGCCGTAAAAGTGAGTAAAGATGTACCGCTTGAACTTTTGGGGCCACTCGGCTGCGGCATACAAACTGGTGCAGGTGCTGCAATCAATGCGCTGAAAGTCGCGCCTGCCAGTAGCTTTGTCACTTGGGGTGCGGGCGCAGTCGGACTCAGTGCACTTCTTGCTGCAAAAGTATGTGGTGCGACCACTATTATTGCAGTGGATATTGTCGAGTCTCGTTTGGCGTTAGCCAAAGAACTTGGCGCGACCCATGTTATCAACAGTAAAACGCAAGATCCTGTCGAAGCCATCAAGGAAATCACAGGCGGTGGTGTAAAGTTTGCTCTTGAATCGACTGGACGCCCAGAAATTTTGAAACAAGGGATCGATGCGCTCGGTATTCTTGGCAGCATTGCAGTGGTGGGTGCCCCTCCTTTAGGAACGACCGCAGCGTTTGACGTGAATGATTTATTGCTTGGCGGCAAATCGATTATCGGGGTTGTAGAAGGTAGCGGCGTACCGAAAAAGTTTATTCCGGCTTTGGTTTCGCTGTATCAGCAAGGTAAGTTTCCGTTCGACAAACTGGTTAAGTTCTATGATTTTAAAGATATTAATCAGGCGGCAATAGATAGCCATAAAGGCATCACACTCAAACCCATTTTAAAAATTGGTTAAGCATTGAGAAGTGATGTCTTAAATAAGACATCACTTCTCAAATCGTAAATAAATCAAAATGATTTAAAAAGGATTTTTAATACATGTTACAGAGTTTAGATCCTCAACTGGCAAGTTTTTTTGCAATGCTTGAAGCTCAAGGTGCACCTGCATTTGATATTGGTACTCTAAATGATCCAAATATCAATGAAATGAGAAACTGGTATCTCAATTTCGGTCCTCACGTCGCGGGGCAATTCATTGAACTTCAAGACGTAGAAGATTTATGGATACAAGTAGACGATGGTAACTTACGCTTAAGATTGTATAAAACTCAACGCCAGCATAGTGAATCATGTGAAACACTGATTTACTTCCATGGCGGAGGTTGGTGTATAGGGAGTATCGAAACGCATGATTTACTTTGTCGACATTTGGTGAACGATCTAGATGTTAATGTCATTAGTGTCGATTATCGTCTTGCGCCTGAATACCCATACCCTCAAGCTGCTCATGATGCGATTCATGCCACACAGTGGGTTTTTGAACATGCATCTGCTCTTGGCATTCATCCAGACCATTTATATGTTGCAGGAGACAGCGCAGGAGGCAATCTGGCAGCAATCACTGCTCTCACTTTTAAAGAACAAACGTATAGAACTTCTTTAGCAGGGCAAATTTTAATCTACCCATGTATTGATCTTACCGTAATACATGACAACAAATATCCATCCTTTGAAGAACAGAAACACACCCCTCCTCTATCTGCCGAACAAATGTCAAAGATGATACAAATCTATCTGAAAAATGAAGATTTTGCTTATCAATGGCTTGCCTCACCACTACTCGCTCAAAGTCACCAACATCTTCCATCTACATTAATTATAACAGCCGAATTTGATCCTTTACGTGATCAGGGTCGTGTTTATTTTGAAAAATTAAAAAGCAGTTTAGTAAATACTGAATATCATGAAATAAAAGGTGTGGTACATGGTTTTTTTGAAATGTATGGCGTACTCAATAAAACGAAAGAGACGATCAATATAATAAGAGCGTGGTTAAAAAACAATACACAAGCCAAATAATCAGTTTTAATTAAAAAGGTTCTTATTAAGAACCTTTTTAATTTACCCATAAAATTATTATATCAATAATGTATAAATATATACTCTCACATGACTAAAAATATAAAACCAATCATTTAAAATTTAAAATACTCTAAATAATTTTAGATAAATAAAAGTCAAATGGTTTGACTTATCCAATACAAGGATTTTGAGTATGTTTCCTCATAAATTATCTCTGGTTCTGATCGGCTGTATACCGTTATCAAGCTATGCATTTAATGGCGTTTATAATACTGGATCTGGACAAGTTTCAAGCGCTATGGGCGGTGTAAGTCTTGCTCAAGGTATGGATCGAACCTCGATTCATGATAATCCTGCCAATCTGTCTTTTCAAAACAGTGGTGCAGATGCCCAACTTTCGTTATTAAATATCCGTTCTAAAGCAACCTTACTGAATCAACCAGAAGGCTTTTATTCGAATAAAGTCATTCCGATTCCAAGTCTGGCTTTGGTGCAGCATTATAATGACCACTTAAGTTGGGGTTTAAGTCTCACGGGTGCAGGTGCTTCAGTAGACTATGATGAGCCTGCAATCCATGGGTTTCCAGCCGATAAAGCCAAAGATAATCTGGCAATTGTAAAGGCAAGTCCAACGGTATCGTACAAGGTTTTACCCAATCTCAGTTTGGGTGCGAGTTTAGATTTAGGCATTCAGCAATTTAGGGCAAAAGGTGTACTTGCAGGAGTCGATGCACAAGGCACGCCTATTTTTCTAGAAAGCCATGGTAATCAATGGGCCTATGGCGTTGGTGCAAGTGTAGGTACGACTTGGGAATTTCAACCCAATTGGTGGCTTGGCGCGAGCTATAGCACTGAAATGAAATTTTCGAAGCTCGATGACTATAAAAATGATTTATTGGCACGCAGTGAAGGCAGAATTAATTTGCCAGAACGTTATGGAATCGGAATTAAACACAAACTAAATCAAAAGCTTACTCTAGCAGCCGATATCGTACGTTTTAATTGGCAAGATGCTGATGGATTGGGGAAAAAAGGTTCTTTTAACTGGCAAAATCAAACGGTTTATCGAGCTGGCGTGGATTATCAGCTCACACCTCATGATCATTTGCGTTTTGGCTATAGCCATGCAGACTCAGTTGTAGATACTCAAGACACATTGGTGAATTTTTATGCCAATGCCGTCGCCAATCAATCATGGACTATTGGCTACGGCCGTGATCTTGGTTTTGCAACACTCAATCTTAGCTATGAATATGCGGTGAACAAAACCTTAAATGGCACTGGAAACAGCACAGGCACCAATTTAAGTAATCAGAACCATGTGATTACCCTCGGAATTTCAAAAGACTTTTAAACGCGATCAATACATTAAAGGACGATCAAAATGACAACATATGTACTTGTTCATGGCTCATGGCACGATGGTTCTCTCTGGGAACCTGTAGCCACTCATTTACGTGGTCAAGGCCATACCGTGCACTGTCCGACTGTGGCAGGCCATGGCCCAAATGCCGACCGGAATGTGACTCACGCGCAGTGCAGTCAATCGATTGCGGATTATATCGTAAAGCATGATCTCAGCGAGATTGTACTGCTTGGGCACAGCTATGGTGGCACCATT
Source organism: Acinetobacter soli (assembly GCF_000760595.1). GTDB lineage: Bacteria > Pseudomonadota > Gammaproteobacteria > Pseudomonadales > Moraxellaceae > Acinetobacter > Acinetobacter soli. The sequence continues at coordinate 23,633 of NZ_BBNM01000007.1, forward strand.
ATTTCCAAAGTCGCCGAGGCCATTCCTGAGCGCATTCAAAGGCTGATTTACTGGAATGCTTTTGTTTTACAAGACGGCGAAAATATGTTTGATAACATGCCAGAAGCCTACTACGAGCTGTTTACGAGTTTGGCCGCAGCATCGGGTGATAATACTGTTCTACTGCCTTATGAAGTATGGCGTCATGCTTTCATCAATGATGCAGATGATCAAATGGCTGAGGAAACTTACAAGATGCTTACGCCTGAGCCTTGTCAACCCTTTCATGATCGACTGGATCTAAAAAAATTCTATGCACTGAATATTCCAAAAAGCTACCTGAACTGCACCGAAGATCAAGCTTTGCCTGCTGGCTTTTGGCATCCTAAAATGTCGAGCCGACTCGGAGAATTTAAGTTGGTTGAAATGGGTGGAAGCCATGAAGCAATGTTTACCCGCCCTCAAGAACTAGCAGCTAAAATTATTGAAGCCAGTCATGATTAATTGTTTAGACTGCCGGGCTTAGCCCGCGGTCTTACAAAACTGAAATAACCTTTTTACAGGTTTGAATCAACCATGTCCGAGCAAGAGGTTCATTGGTTTGGGCAAACCAATGTAAGCCCACATAAAATTCAGACATTTGAAACGGCAATTCCAAAACACGGACATGGGATTGATTTAAATATTGCTGTGCAGCACGACTGGGCAGCGTTACCATCAAATCTGTTTTATCCAGCACACCTTGTAAAACTCCAAAATGGGGTACTTCCAAAGCAATTTTACGTTGATGCCCCATTAGTTTTAATACATGATCGACCTGAGTATGCCCGGTAGATGACTTTATCGCCACATGAGATTCATTTAAATACGCATCAAAACTGAGCGTACTTCCTATTCGCGGATGATTCATATTAACCAGTGCAACATATCGCTCTAAAAAAAGAGTCTCATATTCAAGATGCTTAAACTCCAAATGTGTACTATTAAAAATAGCCACATCAATAAATCCTTCGATTAACCATTTTTCGACTTGATCAATTTTAATCTCTTCTACTTCTATTTTTATTTTTGGGGCATGTGCTCGTAAGTATTCGATTAATGTCGGTAACAAGCAAATTTCACCAATATCTGATAAACCAATTCGAAAGGTTTTATTTGAAGTGAGTGGATTAAAATTTAATGCCTCATCGACTGCTATTTCAATTTTTAAAATCGACTCTTTAAATACAGGATATAATTCATGCGATAATTTAGTTGCTTCCACACCATATTGCGTGCGTTCAAATAAAGGATTATTTAAATGCTTACGTAATCGATTTAAATTATAGGTAACAGAAGGTTGACTCAGATTTAAAATCTCAGCGGCTTTACTGATATTTTTATTTTCATAAACACAAATAAAAATACGGATCAGACTTAAGTCCACGTTTTAAGATCTTCCATGATTTTAATTTAATCCTATCATAAACACTTTTATTCAACTCTTTCAAAATAGAATTGTTTTAAAGGCACAAGTCGTTCAAAACACTCTTGTGCCAAATTGTTAGTGTTTAAATCGTTGCAACAGGCGACAGCGCTGCTCGGGCCGCTAACATGTCTTGTGTTAAATCATGCTGCCATAACCAGTCAAAACGGTTTTGCAAATGTGCACCCACTGCTTCAAAGCTTGGATACAGCGCTGAGTTAAGTTCATATATTTGCCCAGACTCACGCGAAGTACGCTGAACCTTACAGGCACGTTCTTTTCGGATCTGTTCATATATTGCAGAAAATCGCGGTAAATCTTCAACAGTCAGCTCAGTGTGCTCAAACAACACTTTTAGCGTGAGTGCATCTTCAAGCCCTTGTCCTGCTCCGGCACCCTGATGTGGAAGCATGGCGTGCGCAGCATCTCCCATTAATACGACACGGCCAGAGTGACTTTGATAAGTCGGCAATTCGGCCAGTTCGTGCAGTGCCCACAAGGTCGGATGCTCAATCAAACCGAGTAAAATTCGGCAGCTTTCGCTCCAGTCCTGAAAATCGTCCAACATTTCCTGTTTGTCTACCGCACGTGTCCATGGGGTATGTTTTGCAAGCGTAAGCTGCTCAGCGTTTGTCTTAAACGCAACAATGTTAATGTCTTCACCTTGACGAATCGGAAAGGTCAAAATGTGCTTGTTTTTGCCTAAAAACATTTGTGGTACGTCGGCAATTTCTACATCTAGGCCGGCTGCCACAATGGCCTGTCTAAATTCTGTCGCTTTGATGATACCGCGGTAAGCCCACGTGCCAGTAAAATTAGGACGTACCGGAGCAAACTGATGGGTTTGCAGCACATAATCACGCGTGGCGGAGTGTATACCATCTGCACCGATGACATAATCGGCTTCGGCGCGTGTCCCATCTTCAAAACTCAATTCGATATGCGTATCGTACTCCTGAATCGATTTGAGTTTTTTATTAAACTTACACTGGTGCTGTGGAATATTTCCTAAAATAGCATCTAAGAAATCGGCACGATGCACCGAAGACTGACCAACCTGAGGAGAAATTGAACTCGACAAATAATCATCGTTATAGCCATTTCGCCATTGAAACCACACATCCTGAAATGGCGCAGATACTTGATCTGCAATCGCGGTATATTGCGAAGCCAAACCAAGTAGCTCAATGGCACGAACCGCATTCGCGCCAAATGAAATTCCGGCACCAATTTCAGAAAATTGAGGTGCTGCTTCATATAAGCAAACATCTAAATGCGGCTGTTTAAATAAGTTGGCTGCAAGCGCGACTCCCGCAATACCACCACCCACCAATGCAATACGAACTTTTTTCATCACACAATTCCTTTGAGTGTTGTTTTATCTAATTTCATCTTGCGTTAGCGCACAAAACTTATCCAATTAAAAGATCTCAATGACAGACATCAATATTTTAAATAATCTAAAAAAAACAAAAACCTAAAAACAAATGGCCATTAAAAAATTTTCAAATATCTTTTCTACAAGACAAAAGATCGATCAAAATGGCCATTTTCTTATATTAAGCACTTGAAAATATGTAACTTCTAACAATGAGAAGATCGTGAATTCATTCTAAATCTAATTTTTTCTTAATTTTTGAGTTTTCTAATATACCTAGAATCTCAATGAACATTTAAAGACCAAAATATGTTTGCCGCTTTAACACCAAACAAACAATGGCGTGTCTCGATACACACCTTTAATGCTGTTCTGGCTTGCTGGTTGGCCAGTTTTACCAATGGCAGTTTTTATCATAAAGTTTTGCAGCTCAGTGCATTTGACGGTTTGATGCAAGTACTGTTTATGAGTGCCACATTTTTACTGATTGCTGGCGTAAATTTTATCTTTTTACAATTGATCAGTTGGCGAGCATCTGCCAAAACTGTCGCTGTGATCATGATTGTATTAACGGGGTTAACCTCTTACTTTGTCAATCAGCTCGGTGTAAATGTCAATACCGCGCAGATTGAAAATGTCATGCAAACCGATACGCGTGAAGCATTGGATTTGCTCTCTATACCGCTGTTGTTATGGGTACTTAAAATCATTGTGGTACCTTTAATTGGTCTTTTATTTATTCAAATCAAGCCAGCCAATAACCTTAAGCATTTGTTGATTGGTAAATTCGGCAGCTTGGCTGTAGCACTTTTTATCATAGGTGCTGGACTTTTTTCTTTTTATAGCCAATATGCGCCGATCTTTCGCGAAAATAGAGAGCTTAAAGCACAGATTTCACCGCTGAATGTGATCTCGAGTAGCTGGAGTTATTCCCGCCGGCAATATAAAAAACGCGATCTGCCTTTGGTCAAATACGGTGAAGATGCACACATCGTACATACTGTGGGTGCACATGCACCTAAAATTATGGTGCTGGTGGTGGGTGAAACAGCGCGTGCAGAAAACTTTAGCCTAAATGGTTATCACAAACCGACCAATCCAGAGCTAAGTAAACTTGATCTGGTAAATTTTACCCAAGCCTCCTCTTGTGGTACGCAAACCTCAGTTTCAGTGCCGTGTATGTTTTCAGGCATGAAGCGTAGCGCGTATGATGAAGCATTGGCGGGTCATCGTGAAGGCCTGTTAGATATTGTACAGCGCGCAGGCTATGAAGTGACATGGATTGATAACAACTCGGGCTGCAAAGGTGCATGTGATCGTATACAACATTACATCTCGCCTAAAGATGATCCACGTTACAAAAATCAGTGTAAAGACGGCGAATGTTATGACGGAATTTTAATCGATGCCTTAAAGGATTATCTTAAAGCGCTCGACTTAAAACAGCTCAAAAAAGATCAATTGATTGTATTGCATCAACTAGGGAGCCATGGGCCAGCTTATTACAAACGCTACCCTGCTGCTTTTAAAAAATTTACGCCGACCTGTGACACCAACAATATTCAAAACTGCTCACGCGAAAGCTTGATCAATAGCTACGACAACACCATTTTGTATACCGATCACGTACTGAGTACATTGATTCATACCCTCGATGCTTTACCGGTCTCGACAGGTCTGATGTATTTATCGGATCACGGTGAATCGACTGGTGAAAATGGATTGTATCTCCACGGTACGCCTTATTTTATGGCACCGAAAGAACAAACGCACATTCCTATGTTATTCTGGTTTTCAACGACATGGCCACAGCAACAAACAATCAAGCAGTGCTTAAACGGACAAAAAAATAATCCGGTCAGTCAAGATAATTTGTTTCCAACCGTGTTGGGCTTGTTGCATATTCGAACACAGGTATTGGATTCAAGCTTGGATTTGACCGCTCAATGCAGAGGTAAACTGTAGCGTGATCAGAATTTTATACATAGAAGACGATGTCATGATCGGTAAAACGACTTTCAAGCTGCTTCAGCATGAGAAGTTTGAAGTCGATTGGGCCAAAAATGGCATCGAGGCACTCGATTTTTTATTTCGCCAGACTTATCACTTGGTTTTACTCGATTTGGGCTTGCCAGAACTTGACGGCCTAGACGTACTCAAGCACATTCGTAAAAAAATGGAGCTAAACAAGCTGGCAGTGATTATTATCAGTGCCCGCGATCAGAGTAAAGAAAAGATTCAGGGTTTGAAGCTCGGCGCAGATGATTATATCGTCAAGCCTTACGATTTTGATGAGTTAGTGGCACGGATTGAATCCGTTTTGCGACGCGGTAATTATTCCTCTTTAAGTGAAATTAGTTTTAAAGTGGGTCAGATTCAGCTTTTTCCAAATACACATCGACTACTCAAAGAAGGCCAGCCCATTAATGTTTCAAATAAAGAGTGGGCCATTTTAGAACCGATGATGATGTATCCCAATCAGATTTTTTCTAAAAATATGCTCGAAGAAAAACTCTACGATTGCGATGATGAAGTGAACAGCAATACCATTGAGGTCCATATTCATAATTTAAGACAAAAGCTAGGGAAAGATTTTATCCGAAATGTGCGAGGCTTAGGCTATTGTGTTGAAAGCACAGACAAATGACCACCGAGGCCTGAAATTCAGGTTCCGTCAGCTTCGATCCTTTTATCGCGAAAAACCACTCAGCCAACGTATGACGTGGAGCATTTCGCTTTTCAGTATTTTTTTGCTTTTTTTTATCGGAATTGCGGCGTATCGAATTGCATTGGAAGAATCTCAGGAGGTAATCGATCGCCAAATGCAGGAAATGGCGGAATTTCTCGATAAAAACGACTTGTCATTACGCTTATCTACTTATGATCCTAAAGCTGAGTATGATGAAACCGATGTCTTTATTGATATTATTAAAGATACCGAACTTGCAAAACTAAGCCAACAATACGACTATATTTTGCCATACTCCTCTACCCCATATTTCACAAGAAAAAAAACCATCCGCGGCGAACTTAAAATTTATGTGTATCCTGCCAAAGACAAGCAAATTCAGATTAGTCAGTTAATCAAAGTTCGGCGACATCTGGCCAAAGAATTGGCATTTAACATGCTGATTCCGTATATCTTTTTTATGCCATTTGGTATTTATGGGGTATATCGTTTGATTCGTCATCACCTCAAAACGCTCACCAAACTTCGTAGTACCTTTTCAGAGCGCAATTACACCGATCTGTCAGAGGTCAAAATTGATCATTTGCCGATGGAAATCCGCCCAGCCATAGATGAACTCAACTATTTGTTTAAGCGCATTGATGAGGCAAAAAATCAGCAGCAAGTGTTTATTGCCAATGCTGCTCATGAACTTCGAACGCCACTGACTGCTTTAAAGCTACAAACCTCACTTTTACTTAAAACACCACAAGATCATCCGTTTTATCAAGAAAATCTGAATGATCTATCTCTGAGTCTGAAACGCATGTCACATCTGGTCGATCAGCTCATGAGTTTGGCACATCAGGAAATTCAGCAAGATGAGCCACTACAGTCACTCAATCTTGTCAATGCACTTCGCTTAAGTGTCGGTCAGTTATTGGCCAATGCGCGTAAAAAACAAATCGAAATTCAAGTCAGTATTGAGCCCGCTCTCGAGCAAGTGATGATTTTGGCGCGCCCCAATACCTTGCAAAGTATATTTATCAACCTGATCGATAATGCCATTAAATACAGCCCACCCAAAAATCAGGTCTGTATTTTAGTTTCATACGATCATGAAATGATCTGTGTCGATATCCACGACAATGGCCCGGGAATATCAGAGCATCAATACAATCATGTGTTGCAACGTTTTGTTCGTTTAGAAAAAACTCAGCATAATGCAATAGGGAGTGGTTTAGGACTTTCAATTGTCAATACTGCATTGCAGTCACTCGATGCATCTATGCAGTTTAAAACGTCTAATCTTTTAAATGGATTATGCGTGCAATTACAATTCAAGCCTATTCCTGAATCAAAGGACGAATCAACAACATTTTAGGCCAAAATTTAAGGATTGAATGACTTGATTGAATTTATTGTTATGTTATAACATAACAATAATACAGACTATTGTAACTCCCATTTATTCACTGCTTAATAATATTGACTATGATTCGTAAAAACCCATCAGGCCATTTGCCGCAAATTCATCAATCTGCCTACATTGATCAGACTGCCATCATTTGTGGCAAAGTCATCATTCACGCCAATGTGTTTGTTGGGCCTTACGCTGTCATACGTGCAGATGAAACCGATGAAAATGGTGATATGGAACCGATCGTGATCGGTGCAAATTCGAATATTCAAGACGGCGTGGTTATTCATTCAAAAGCCGGTGCAGCCGTTCAAATTGGTGAAAACTCATCAATTGCGCACCGATCGATTATTCATGGGCCATGCGTCATCGGTGCGCGTGTTTTTGTCGGTTTTAACAGTGTGCTATTTAATTGCAAAATTGGTAACAACAGTGCCATTCGTCACAATGCCGTTGTCGATGGACGTGATTTACCGTCTAACTTTTATGTCCCTGCCATGAGTTATATCAACGCCAAAACCGACTTGGCGGCGTATCCCCCAATTGATGTCTCGATTACCGAATTTTCAGAAAGCGTGGTGACCACCAACATTGAATTGGTTCAAGGATATAAGGCATTATCCAATGAGTTTTAATGCCTTACCCGACCTGATTATTCGTAACGCACATCTGGTCAATGAAGGTCATAGCCAATTTTGTGATGTTTTGATTCAGCAAGGCCGTATTTCCAAAATACAGTCCTCCATTACAGGCGTACATCGCGCAAAAGAGATCGAGGCCAATGGCGCTTGGCTACTGCCCGGCATGATTGACGATCAGGTTCACTTTCGTGATCCAGGTGCGCCACATAAAGGCACTATTGCCTCTGAGTCCGCAGCAGCAACTGTAGGTGGCATTACCAGCTTCATGGACATGCCCAATACCAAGCCCGCTACGCTAAACTTAGATGCCTTGAATGCCAAAAAAGCAATTGCAGCGCGCTCGAGTCATGGCAATTATGCATTTCATTTTGGTGTAAGTGCAGACAACCTGTCGATCATTGAGCAGCTCGATCCAAAGCTGGTCAGCGGCGTGAAAGTCTTTATGGGTTCCTCTACTGGCAATATGCTGGTAGATGATCCCAAAGCGCTTGAGTTTTTATTTGCTCATGTTCCCACTATTTTACTCACGCACTGTGAATCTAGCCCTATTGTTACTGCCAATGAGGCGCTGTATCGGACGCAATATGGTGAGAATGTTCCTGCGCATCTTCACCCACTGATTCGCGATGAGGCTTGCTGCTATGCAAGCTCAAAAATGGCAGTCGAGCTGGCAAAAAAATATCAGACGCAATTGCATGTACTGCACCTGACCACAGCAAAAGAGTTATCACTTTTTGAAAATAAACCGCTTCATGAAAAGCACATAACAGCTGAAGTATGTATTCATCATTTACATTTTGATGCCCAAGATTACGACCAGCTCGGACATCTGATCAAGTGTAACCCGTCAATCAAATCGAAAACTGATCGGGAAGCTTTGATTAAAGCTGTTTCATCAAGTGATTTGTTAGATATTATTGGTACAGATCATGCTCCGCATACTTGGGATGAAAAACAAAACAGTTACTTCAATGCGCCAGCAGGTTTACCCCTTGTTCAGCATGCCCTACCTGCGTTGCTTGAGCTGGTTGCGGCAGACCAATTACGTATCGAAGATATGGTCAGCAAAACCTCACATCGCGTGGCCGATTTATTTAAAATTAAAGAGCGCGGCTATATTCGAGAAGGTTATTGGGCCGATCTGGTTTTAGTCGAAAAAAATCCATGGTCCGTTGCCGATCAGCCGATTTACATGCACTGTGGCTGGACCCCTTTTCAGCATAAAAGTTTTCAGTATCGCGTCGCCACCACCATCGTATCGGGGCAAATCGCGTGGCACAATCAGCAGTTGTATCTCAATTGCAGAGGTCATGCACTTGAAATTGATCGATAAATCTGGGTCATCTTTCATTAAGAGGATTGAACCAAATTAATCTTTCTTTATCTAAAATATTCATATAAATTGCTTATTTTTTTATAAGTACACCCCCAGTTGTCAATTTTTTACACAGGTGGCGGTGCTTATATCCTCTATAATCAACTTTTTTTGTATTCGAGATCTTATGAAAATTTTAGATGGCGGATTTGGGCGCGAGCTGGCTCGTCGTGGTGCACCTTTTAGACAACCTGAATGGTCAGCTTTGGCACTTACCGAAGCACCTGATATTGTGAAGCAGGTTCATCTAGATTTTATTCGTGCAGGCGCTGAAGTCATTACCACCAACAACTATGCAGTTGTACCTTTTCATATTGGTCAAGACCGTTTTGATCAAGAGGTCACTGATTTAGTCAAGGTTGCCACTACTCAGGCTAAACGTGCAGTTGAAGAAAGTGGCGCTGCGGTGCAAATTGCGGGCTGTCTTCCTCCACTTTTTGGTTCTTACCGCGCCGATTTATTTCAGGCAGATGAAGCAGCCACTTTGGCACGCCCTATTATTGAAGCATTGTCGCCTGACGTTGACTTATGGCTTGCAGAAACTCAGTCGTGTTTGGCAGAAGTTCGTACTGTTCGTGAGCTTTTACCTCAAGACGGTCGTGAATTCTGGGTTTCCTTTACCCTCCAAGATGATCAGGCGCTTCCTGCTGCACAGCTACGTTCTGGCGAAAGCATCGCAGAAACTGCCGAACTGATTAAATCACTAAATGTCAGTGCCGTACTGTTCAACTGCTGTCAGCCAGAAGTCATTCTTCAAGCGATTCAAGAAATTCGTGAACTCATTCCAGACACCATTAAAATTGGTGCCTATGCGAATGCATTTCCGCCACAAAACAGTGAAGCCACAGCCAATGATGGTCTAGATGAAATCAGAAAAGACTTAGATCCAGACGCGTATTTGCAATTTGCCAAACAATGGCAAGATGCTGGCGCCAGTATGATTGGGGGATGCTGTGGTATTGGTCCTGAACATATTCAGAAACTCTCTCAATTTTTTCAAGACTAAGCCGCATGTCCACTTCTAAAATTGGTTTACTCTCCCTCACCGCCTTGGTGTTTAGTTCCATGGTCGGTTCAGGCGTATTTAGTCTGCCACAAAATATGGCTGCTGTTGCCAATGGTTCTGCTTTACTGTTTGCATGGCTGATCACTGGCGTCGGTATTATTTTTCTGGCGATATCCTTGCTACATTTAACCCGTCAACGTCCAGATCTGGACGGCGGGATTTATAACTATGCACGCGAAGGCTTTGGCGATTTGATCGGCTTTTGTTCTGCCTGGGGTTACTGGCTCTGTACCACTGTCGGGATTGTTGGCTATGTGGTCATTGCTTTTTCTGCGGTGGGTATGTTTACCGATACGCCTGAACATACCTACTTTGGTGAAGGCAATACCCTATATGCGCTTATAGGCTCATCCATTTTTGTCTGGCTTGTGCACTGGCTCGTGAGTCGAGGCATTAAAGAAGCGGCTTTGGTCAATTTGCTGGCAACAATTGCCAAGATTGTGCCACTTGTCGTATTTATTTTGTTTTCGTTTGTGGCGTTCAAGCTTGAACTATTCAAATTAAATTTTCTCGATACATCCTTACAAATGCCAGTATGGCAACAAGTGCGTGATGTCATGCTGATTACGCTCTGGGTATTTACAGGTATCGAAGGCGCCGTTGTCCTGTCGTCACGCGCCAAACGTAGAAACGATATCGGTAAAGCAACTCTACTGGGTGTGTTATTGGCACTAGGCTTTTATGTCATGGTGACGGTGTTGTCATACGGTATCAATACGCGTGCAGAGATTGCAGGCATGCATAATCCGTCTATGGCCAGTATCCTTGCGCAATTGATTGGTTTACCGGGTACCATTGTCATTACATTGGGGCTGATTATTTCAGTTTCTTCGTCCTATTTAAGCTGGACCTTGTTTGCAACCGAAATTCCATTTTTGGCTGCAAAAAATGGTGCCTTTCCAAAAAGTTTTTTAAAAACCAATACCAATAATGTACCGATTACATCATTGTGGCTGACCTCGATTGTGGTACAGCTTTCATTGATTGCAGTATGTTTTTTCAATAAAAACTACACCCAGCTTTTACTGATCTCATCGGTCATGATCCTGTTGCCTTACTTTTTGGTTTCTGCTTTTTATCTGAAAGAATCTGCACGCCACAAACGTGGCAAACATATTTTTATTGCCGGTATCGCAACCTTATATGCGGTGTGGCTGTTATATGCTGCAGGTCTGTCTTTGTTATTGTTGTCTGGTATTTTGTACCTGCTCGGGCTAGTGATTTATTTTTATAGCCGCTATTCGGTCAAACGCGGCAATACAGAAAAACTACTCAACGATTAAAATAATTCATGATTTCAGCCATACAGTGATGTAGCTTAAACCTGACCATGTTCATGGTTTAATCTTCATCACTGTATTTTTTTCTTTGTAATTTACTCATTATAGTCTGTTCATTTACTTGTAGACTTTCATCAACAGCGGACCAACACGCTTCGCAAAGATTTCACATTGAGTTGATTAAACTCATCTGAGCGAATAATGTGATAAGTTTTGATTGATCCATCTAGAGGTACATCCGATATGAGTTATAAGCATAATAATCTTATGGCAATGCGTGAAAAGTACTGGAGTGACAACGCTTCACATCATGTGCAAAATGAAAAAACGTTCTTTTGTGAAACCTTGCAAGAACACAAAATTTTTGATCAGCCTTCACTCGACGATGCACGATACTTCTTTTTTACACTCCCTAGTATTGTAATTGTAAAAGGATACGCCTTGGGTTTTACTCACGATTTGGTCAAGAGCATGATTGCCAAGCATATTGAAGCCAACAAGTTTCAACTCAAACAGCGTCACCAGATCAAGATTCAGTATGCGATGTAGTCAAGCTGGATACTGAATAACAATACTTGGTGAAAAAGTTGAATGAATTCAGATAAATCGACTGCTGTTCATCACAATTCAGTTTTATTCACTTACAAAATTGCCTTAAAATACGATACCCTCAATTTCAGCGTCTGATTGCAGTAATACTTTTCATCTTTTAAACAGCCTATGACTGTTTTAATACGATTAGAGCCTGTAGTATTCGTTACAATTGTCTTCATTACTTTTCTGCGTGTTTCAGCAAAGGATTTTATATGTCAAATCAGAACGATAAGCTTAAGAATTTAAAAACTTCTTCGATGGATCGACGCTTATCGATCGCAAAAGCCTCGTTCCTCGCAGGCACGCGCTGGGCCACTGCAAGTGCAAGCTCAATGTTTTCAAGTGAAGCAGAAAAGGAAAAGAAAAGAAAAAAAGCCATGACCGAACAAGCCAATTATTTGGTTTCTGAAATTGGCAAACTGAAAGGCTCTATCGTCAAAATCGGCCAGATGATGGCACTCTACGGCGAGCACTTTCTACCTGAGGAAATTACCCAGGCACTCAATACCCTCAATAACCAGACCGTCGCATTGGCCTGGCCTGCAATCAAATCGCATTTACAAACGCAACTGGGCAGTAAGCTCGATGATCTTATTATTGATCATGAACCTATCGGTACCGCTTCATTGGCACAGGTTCACCGCGCAACACGTAAATCTGACGGTCTAGAGCTGGTATTAAAAATTCAGTATCCAGGTGTGGCCGAAGCTATTGACTCGGATATGAGCCTGTTTAAAAACATGCTGAAACTCACCCGCATGGTGCCGCAAACACGTGAGTTTGATCAGTGGTTTGAAGAAGTCAGAGAAATGATGCACCGTGAGGTGAGTTACGATATTGAAGCTGCAACCACGCGTCGCTTTGCAGAGCGCTTAAAAAACGATCCACGTTATGTTGTTCCTCAAATTGTCGATCGCTACTGTACCAGCAAAATCTTATGCATGACCTATGAACGTGGCGTCCCAATTAATAGCCCCGTAATGTTGTCTTTGCCACAAGAACGCCGTAATCAACTGGGTGAAGCCTCTCTTGAAATTGCTGTCCGCGAGATTTTTGAGTGGGGAGAAATGCAGACCGATCCAAACTTCGGCAACTATTTGGTACGTTTGGGCAATGGCGAGGACATCAACGACAAAATTGTTTTACTCGATTTTGGTGCGATCCGCCAATTCGATGATCATCTGCTCAACGTTGCACGTAATTTGATTCAGGCTGGCTATCATCACAGCAGTGAAGAAATGGTTGCAGCCATGACAGGTTACGGTTTCTTTGACTCAATCCCGCAAAGCATCAAGCCAGATATGGCCAAGGTTTTCTTGCTGGCAACTGAAGCTTTCAGTTCACCACAAAATAATCCAGACATGCCAGAGGGTCTGATGGATCAGGATAACCGCTATGACTGGAAAAAAAGCCAGCTACATAGCCGTGTGATGCAACAAGCCAGCAAATCGATGGCCTCGCGTTATTTTTCTGTACCGCCAAAAGAATTTATGTTTATCAGCCGCAAATTCATTGGTGCATACACCTTTATGACCGTGATTGAAGCCAAAACCAATGTTCGTCGTATGATTCAAAAATTTGTTCAATGATTCAATTGACTAGGATGACATTTGTCATCCTAGTCAATTCCGTTAAAAGCTCATTTTCAAAAATCGATTAAATTACATAATATTCATACACTTATAAATATAAAAAATTGTCTTTTACCGTTAGTCGAAATTTTTTCACCTGTCATCCATGACATAGTGTTTACTTTTACAGCATGTCAGCATAGTTCGTATTCCCTTCAGGGCAACGGAGTTTGCAATGTCAAATATGGTGAGTAAGGCGCAAGGTTTAGGACTATCATTGATTACCAAACTTGCAGGAAGTGACGTACTTGATCAACTCAAACTTAGAAAGTTTGTAGAACGATCACTTTATCAAGGTTCAAAAACAGGCTTTAAGGCACTTTCAAAAGCGCAGAAAACGTTTAAATCCAACTCAATTGATCGACAGCGCCTGCCTCGGCAAAACAAAGATTTATTTGATTTGAGTTTGACCGAAGAACAAACCATGACGCGCGAAGCCATGCGCAAATTTGCACAGGAAGTGCTCTATACACATGCACATCAAGCCGATCATGATGCACAATTCCCCGAAACTATTTGGCAATATCTAGATGAACTTGGCCTGAATTATTACGCCCTTCCCGAAGCTGCAGGAGGTGTAGCCAGTGAGCAAAATATTGTGAGTAATATTTTAATTGCAGAAGATCTGGCGCAAGGTGATTTTAGTCTAGCCGCAGGGATTTTAAGCAGCTTTAGTGCCATCAATGCGATCACTCGCTGGGGATCACAAAGCATTCAATCACGTTATTTATCCGCTTTTGCTGAAGATAGTCAGTTAAAAGCCACTTTTGCAACGCAAGAGAATACTGCCGCATTTAATCCGTTCCAACTTAAAACGACAGCCAAGCGTAAAGGTGACCATTTTTACTTGGATGGACAAAAAACACTGGTGCTTTTAGGTGAGCATGCCGATCTTTACCTCGTCAGTGCCATGTTTGAGGGCCAGCCCGATGTATTTGTAGTTGAGCGAAGTGACACCATTGCCATAAAGTCATCACCAGCGATGGGTTTAAAAGCGACTGAAACGGTAACACTTGAGTTTCAGCAGACCCCTGCCCAGCGCTTAGGTGACGATGATTTTGACTACAGTGCATTTGTCGATTTGGGTAACTTGATGTGGTGTGCCATGGCAGTTGGCACTTGCGAGGCGGTTAAACGCTATTGTATTGACTATGCCAATGATCGGATCGCCTTTGGCGAACCTATCTCGCATCGTCAAAGTGTGGCATTTATGGTGGCCGATATGGCGATAGAGATTGATGCAATGCGGATGCTGGTCTGGAATGCGGCCAGTCTTGCAGAGGCTGGCCAATCCTTTCATCGCGAAGCGTACTTGGCTCGTTTATTGTGTGCCGAAAAATCCATGCGGATCGGCACAGATGGCGTGCAAATTCTGGGCGGTCATGGCTTTACCAAAGAACATCCTGTCGAACGCTGGTATCGAGATTTGCGCGCAACTGCGATTGTTCATTCGGGCTTACATGCATAAACACACGACAAGCACAAGAAAGGATATGCCATGAACTTACAAACTCCCAAAAAATTTAAAATGATGGTCAGTCAGGCGCATGATGTCGCAGTCAATGTTTTACGCTCCATTTCACGTAAATATGACAAAGCTGAGCACGCCTATCCTAAAGAACTCGATATGATTGCCTCACTGATTGACGGCATGAATGAAGGTGGTGACGGGATCAATGCAGGCGCAGCGGGTGCGAGCAAACGCGGCGATGAAAATCGAGAAGGCATTCGAAACGGCACCAATATGTCAACCGCACTCGGTATTATAGAAATGTGCTATGGCGATACCGGATTACTGCTCAGTATGCCGCGTCAAGGACTTGGTAACTCTGCCATTGCAGCGGTAGCAAATGACGAACAGCTGAAACGCTTTAAAGGCATCTGGGCTGCAATGGCCATTACCGAACCCAATTGTGGCTCCGACTCCGCTGCCATTCGAACCACCGCAGTAAAAGACGGTAATGACTACATTTTAAATGGTGAGAAAATATATGTGACGTCGGGTGCCCGTGCTGATGCTGTGGTGGTTTGGGCAACACTGGATCGAAAGCTGGGTCGAGCTGCAATTAAGTCGTTTGTGGTGCCTAAAGGCACGCCGGGCATGACCATTGAACGTCTGGAGCACAAACTTGGAATTAAGGCCTCAGATACCGCTGCAATTAGTTTTGTCGATTGTCGTATTGGTGCCGAAAACTTGCTTGGCAATGCTGAGATCGATGTTGCCAAAGGCTTTGCAGGTGTTATGGAAACCTTTGATAATACCCGTCCACTCGTTGCTGCTATGGCCATAGGATGTGCCAAGGCATCACTTGAGCGCATTAAAATACTGTTAAAAGATCATCTCGATCCGCATTACATCACCCCCTATTTACAGACTTCTCATTTGGCAGCGCAGGTCTATCGAATGGAAGCTGAATGGGAAGCGGCCCGTTTATTGACCCTTAAAGCGACATGGATGGCTGACAATAAACAACCCAACTCGAAAGAAGCCTCAATCGCAAAAGCCAAAGCTGCACGGATTTGTAATGAAATCACCTTAAAATGCGTCGAACTCGCGGCAGGTTTGGGTTACAACGAAGATGAATTACTCGAAAAATGGGCGCGTGACTCAAAAATTCTGGATATTTTTGAAGGAACTCAACAAATTCAGTTACTCATTATTGCACGGCGAGAACTCGGTAAATCGTCCAGCGAGCTCAAGTAATTCAATTTTTTAAGTTTAAAAAAAGCCTCATAAGAGGCTTTTTTATTTATTCAGATGATTGCATTGGATCGGTTAGACCAAATTTTGCAAACAATTTGGCACGGCGTTTAGGATATATATTGGCTTTAGATAAATCGCCTTTATAATGCACCAGCACACGCTGATCCATCATTTTGAACCAAAGTGGTGGAATCATGGCTGGCAATAACATGCTGGCATATCCGCTTGGTAACTCAGGTGCTTCATCGAAATGGCGTAACGCCTGAAATGGTCGTGTTGGATAAGCATGATGATCAGAATGACGCTGTAACTGGTACAAAAATAAATTGGTCACAATATTATTATTGTTCCAGCTATGCTCAGGCATGGTTCGTTCGTATTGACCATTCTCTTTTTTCTGCCGTAATAGACCGTAATGCTCAATATAGTTAATAATTTCAAATAAACTAATGCCATAAAATGCCTGAGTTACCAAATAAGGCAGTGTCCCCTTACCAAATATACCCAGCATACTACTGTGAAAAGCAGCACTCATGCCCCAGCCTTGCAACAGTTCATTCTCCTTCGACCAGAACTTTTTGCCTTTACGTTTTAGACGCGTTGTTTCAATTTCGATCGCAGATTTAAGTGAACCAAATACGGTGCGTGGCCAAAATTCATAAAAGGTTTCTCCCATTTGCGATGACGCGGGATCTTCTGGGGTTGCCGCACGTTTATGGTGCCCGTAAGGATGTTCGATCCGAAAATGGTTATAGCCAGTCGGAACCAAAGCCAAATGTGATAAAAGATGATCAATGCGATCCTGTTTATGACTTAATTCGTGTGCTGTATTCACGGCAATGCCATTAATCGCCCCCATTGAAATGCCGAGTAAGATTTTATCTAAAAACGATGTTTGTTTACGGCTCGTTAGATAGCAAGCATATACGTTGGCGATATATTGCAAAGGAATGAATGTTTTGACTAACCGAGCATAATAGGGATCATTTTCGAGTTGTTTGATCTCTTCCACACTCGGATTACTGGCATCTTTGCCAATCAGCGTATCAATCGTCGGAATAATTACGTGCAGAAGTAATGGACCGCCCAATGCAAAGATCTTTTTGATCGGACGAGGAGAAAATTGATAGCCTGCCAAAATTCCGATACCCAAAACTGGAAGCGCAGGACTGATCATCCATAAGTAGCGTTTGCGATCAATCTCACGCATCGACTTAGTTGCCTGAATGGCGTCTTCTAAAGACGGGTCCACTTTCACTGGTGCGTTCATTGTGCATCCTTTCTTTTTCTTGCCTTGTATTAAAGCTATGATTATGTATTCTGCGCCGTTAAAACAGTCGTAGGCGTCCAAAAAACCTATTTAAACGTCTTTGGCATTTTCATCCATTTCAATGACCTAAAATCACATGTAGATGAGAAAATCACGTAATATAATCAAGACATAAAAAGAATCTGAAACGCGGTATGGATGCACTGAGTAAAATCTTTGATGATATTCATTTAAATAAGTCTGAATATTTATACCTTAAAACCCAAGGTGAATGGGCTTTTCATTGCGGTGCACAAGATGCATTGGTGACTCATATCATCTTGATGGGAAGTGCAACATTTTACATCACCGATGGCACGCAGGTCGAAGCACAGGCAGGCGATATTGTGCTGATTCCCTCTGGAAAAGCACATCATGTCTCGAATGACAGGCAGAGTAAGCTGATTGACAGCATGAGTATTGATCATCTATTCAATGGTCATCTCAATGACGCGATTGAATTCGGCTCTGGATCAAATGAACACGCCCTGATCTTTACTGTGCGTAGTCATATTGATATGCATATGGCTGGGCCACTACTCGATGCTTTACCTGCATTTCTTCATATTCATCATGCCATGAGTTCGACTGGGCCTGAATGGCTACGCGTCGGGTTGTATTTTGTGGCACTCGAGACGCAGCGGATTCAACCGGGTCGAGATAAAATTTTTGATCATTTGATGAGTATTCTTTTTATTGAATGTGTTCGCGATTATATTGCACAGCTTGACGATCAAGAAAGCTGGCTTACTGCACTGAAACATCCCGAATTGTCTAGCGCTCTAGCGGCAATTCATGCATATCCCGAACAGCCTTGGACGGTCGAAACACTCGCAGATCAATGCTGTATGTCGCGTTCAAAATTTGCCAGTTTGTTTCAGAGTGTGCTACGCGAAACGCCACTGGCTTATTTACAGCAACATCGTTTACGGCTCGCGGTCCAACTACTCAGAACCAGCAACTTCAATATTCAGCAAATTGCCCATAAGGTGGGTTATGCTTCTGAAACTGCATTTAGTCAAGCCTTTAAGCGACAGTTTGAACAAACACCCAAACAGTATCGACAAAGTATTAATGTAAATGTCGAATAAAAAAAGCGCCATTTCGGCGCTTTTTTTGATTGAAACTTATTTTATTTTTGCATGAGACTTCAGGTATTGGGTGTAATCATCCAATTCCTGTTGTCCGCGGAAACGTTGATAAAGCTTATTCAACTCTTGAAGCTGCTCTGGATTCAATGCATCAACTGCTTTTGAATTGACATCAGATACGGCAACCACAACCATTTCGTCGGGTAGCTTAGTCGCAGCTACAGACCACATGCCGGCTTTTGGTGCGCTTAGGCTAAATGCTGTACGTTCAATTTCGCGTTTTAGGCCTTGAGAGCGAGCAAATACTCCTGCATTTTCAAAACGTAAACCACTTTTTGCAACCACTTGTGCCGCAGGTTGTGTTTTAAAGTCATTCAGAATCGTTTGAATTTTTGCTTGAGCAGCTTTAAAGGCCTTATCTTCGATGAGTTTAGCGCGCACTTGGGCAGTTGCAGCGGCTAAAGGTTTTACACCTGCTGCATGATAATTGCGGACTTTCACCCAAATCGTATCACCATTGGCCAACTGAATGTTGGTCGATGCATTACGGTCACCGTTCTTTACATCATCACTAAAGAGTTTTGCCTTGACACCGGCTTGACTCAATAATGGGTGTTGCGTTCCAACTGTGACGCCGTTGAGTGCTTCAACTTTGCTGCCTTTTACTTCTTGAGCAACTGAATCTAATGCATCGCTACTCACCACCATTTCATTTAAACGATTGATGGTGTCTGAGTATGCATTTGCTGCCTTAGACTTTTGTAACTCAGCAGTTAATCTGGCTTTTTCTTCCTCAAACGAAGGCACATTTTGCTGAGCCGTTTCAACCTGAATAATATGATAACCATATTGCGTTTTCACAGGTTTTGAAATCTGACCATTTTTCAATGACTGGACTGCCTGATCGAAATCTGCCGAGAAGACACCCGGTTGGTAAGCATCGACTAAACCACCATTAGCTTTTGAGCTGGTGTCATCTGAATACTGCTGCGCGGCCTGAGCAAATGAAGTTCCAGCCTGAATCTTGGCATAAACATCATTGGCCAGTTTCAATGCTTGTGCATCAGTTCGGTTATCCAAAGTAATCAAGATGTGCTTTACATTTCGTTTAGCATCTTTCTTTTGATTTTCTACAAAAGTGCTATAAGCCTGTTGCAATTCTGCTTCAGTAACCGCCGCCGGTGCCGTCGTTATCTGTGATGGTGAAACCACAATATAGTCGACATCTACACTTGCAATCTGTTTGAAGCTGTTTTTATGTGCATTGTAATAGTCAGCAATTTCTTGATTGGTTACACTGATATTCTTCTTATATTCATCAAGTTTAATGCTAGCCAAATGCAACGTACGCTGCTCTGTTTGTAAGACAGCAACTTGCTGCAGATCATGTTTACTCACCAGTGCTGTATCGACTACGCTTGACGTCAGCATTTTCAAAGCATGATCTTGACGAAGACTTGCGATCAATGCCTGACTGGTCATGCCAACCGAGCGCAAGTAATTGCTGTATAAGGTTTCAGAAAATTTACCATTTTCCTGGAAACTTGGTTGCTGAGCCAGCATTTGTTCAATTTGTACATCGCTCAAAGAAATGCCTAATTTTTCTGCTTGCTGTAACAATAGACTACGAGCAATAAGGGTATTGAGCGCATTTTCTTGAATATACGATTGATTTAATAAGGTTTCATCACCTTTCACTAGCGACAAATACTGTTCTTTATAGGTTTTGGTTAAATTTTCCAAATCCTTTTTGGAGATATCTTGACCATTTACCGTTTTAGCAACATCTGCTTTGTTTCCCCCGCCAAAATAGCCTTCAATTCCCACGAGCGCCAAAGGGGTCAAAAACAAAATCAGCAGGACTTTTCCAAGCCAACCCTTAATGACTTTACGAAACGATTCCATAAATATTCCAATATTTTATTTCGGAGGGATTTTAACTGAAAAACGCTATTGAATGAATGTATGAAACACTCAGAGACGCATCTTTTTTTAATAAAAAACGCGCCTTAAGATGGCGCGTTTAATTTTATTAAAAGATTAAGCAACAGAATCTTTTAAACCTTTACCAGCTTTAAAGCTTGGTACTTTGGTCGCTTTAATTTGAAGCTCTTCACCAGTTTTTGGGTTACGGCCCGTACGCGCAGCACGATCTTTCACGCTAAATGTACCAAAACCTACTAAAGTGACAGAATCACCTTTTTTAAGCGCTTCTGTTACAGAAGCAATAGTCGCATCCAATGCCTTACCAGCATCAGTTTTAGACAATCCCCCTTTCTCCGCAATCGCATCAATTAATTCTGATTTATTCATGAAGGTAACGTCCTCTTAATTCGTTTATTTGAGATCCAAGGCTGAAGTTTAAAAAGGCCATGACGCCTTTATAGCAATGCTTTAGGGGGAAACGCAATACTACCTAAGCTGTTTTAGTTAAAATAACGACGAATTTATGAAGAAATTTGCCAAAATCAGTTTTTTCTCACTTTTCATTTAATTTCGCTTGCAACTTTTGATTTTCTTGTATCAACAAATCAACTTTTGCCGTAAGTTGTACTAACATTTGCTCCAGATGCTGAACGTCTTTTGTAGTCACAAGACCAATCCGATTCAGCGAATGATGGACACTTTGGTCAATCATCTTTTCAACTTTGTCCTTTGTATCGACGACAGATTCTTTGGCTTTTTCAGTTACCCGATGTACAGTTTGATCGGCAACATCTTGGGTTTTTGACTCAAGCTCTTCTCCAACTTTGACCAATGAGTCAAAAAGCTTATTCCCTTCTTCCTCTGCACGTGAGAAAGCCCCTAAACCAGCCAACCAGATCTGCTTGGTATATTTTCTAAAATCTAAAGCCGATTTTCGAGAAGCTTTTATTTTTTCACATTTTTTTTCTGATTCATTGTCTAGATCATCTGCATTGACTGATTTTTTTTCCATTCGTCGTTACTCCTGATTACTTTCGCATCACTTTGTCGGATTTGTATTAAAAATACTTCTATAATAACAAGCCAGCACTTGATCGTTTATTAAAAGTGTTCTACAAAGCAAACTAAATTGATTTTTATATCGAGCTGTATTACTCAACACATGCGTTATCTAAGGATTCACTTTTTATGAGCGAAGCGCAACAAAGAAAAGAACAAAGTTATTTGTTGCTCAATATTATTTTGATCATACTTGAAACTGTCTTCACTTTTATCTTAAAGAACGACGGTGTCATTGCTTTGCAAGCAAAAAAGTTTGTTCAGAACAAAGTGACCATCCGCATCAACAGCTATCTTCCTTATTTCGACTGTTATGTGCAGTTTTGTGAAAAAGGCATTTTGTTCGATTATAAAGCGCCAGAGTATCCAGTAGATCTTACCGTGAATACGACTTTAATGGATTTATTTAAAGTGTTGTCTGTGGGTAATCGCTATAGCATCAAAAAAATGCGTATTGAAGGCGACGAACAGCTTAAAGAACAATTTAAAGATATTATTCTTCACTTTAGTGTACCTAAGCTTTTTGCAGACTGGAAACAATGGTTAAACCAACCGGCTTCTCCAGATGATATTTTAGGTTCAAAAAAGCGAATCGCTCCCCTCTTGGACAAGATCGATCAGCAACGCACCCATATCAATACGCTAACTGTCGAAGTAAAACAATATAAAAACCGTTTACGGCGCTTGGAGCGTCGTCAGCGCATCATCAATGTCGGCTTTGGTATTACGACAATCGTTTTGGTTTTGTTATTGGTGTATACTACGTGGCTGAATTACAACTAATAGAAAAATCTGATTATCTAAAGCGATTTAAATGACAGTGAAAAAACTTGACTAATTTAGTCAGGATTCATAAAATTCCATTATCTAGTCTCAACATGTGTACCGAATCATGCGTCTTACAACTCGCGGTCGCTACGCAGTGACTGCTTTACTTGATTTAGCCTTGCAGCCAACTGAACAAACGATCACGCTAGCAGAAATTGCAGCTCGCCAATCCATTTCAGTGGCCTATCTCGAACAACTCTTTGCTAAACTTAAGCGTCATGGCTTGGTTTCGAGTGTTCGCGGAGCAAATGGTGGTTACCACTTGGCACGCAACTCTGCCGAAATTACGGTTTTAGAAATCATTGAAGCAGTTAATGAAACTGTCGATGCCACGCGTTGTGACCATAAAGGCAACTGCCAAAACGGTGCAATGTGCTTAACACATGACTTATGGCAAGAACTTTCTCACCACATTGCCGATTACTTAGCAAAAATCACACTGGCTGACTTGTTCGCACGCGACAACGTTCAAACCGTTGCACTACGTCAAAATTCAGTTCATTTCGATTCACCGCTTCTTTCGGTTACAGGTATTTGACATGAAACGTCCGATTTATCTTGATTATGCAGCCACCACTCCCGTTCTTCCAGAAGTAGCGGAACGTATGATGGAATGTCTTACTTTTGAAGGCACATTCGGTAATGCTGCATCACGTTCACATGCATATGGCTGGCAAGCTGAAGAAAAAGTTGAATATGCACGTGAACAAGTTGCCAATTTAATTAAAGCAGATCCACGCGAAATCGTTTGGACTTCTGGTGCAACAGAATCTGACAACCTTGCGCTTAAGGGTATCGCACAATTCTACGGTTCGAAAGGTAAGCACATTATTACCAGCAAAATTGAACACAAAGCTGTGCTTGATCCATGCCGCGAACTAGAAGAAGAAGGTTTTGAGATTACCTATCTAGAGCCAGAGCCACGTACAGGTTTGATTACACCTGAAATGGTGAAGGCTGCGCTTCGTCCAGACACCATTCTTGTTTCACTTATGTTGGTCAACAACGAATTGGGTACGGTGACTGACGTTGCTGCGATTGGCGAACTTACACGTGCCAATAAAACATTCCTTCATGTCGATGCTGCCCAAGCAGCAGGTAAAGTCGAAATCGATCTTTCGACCATGAAAATTGACTTGATGAGCTTCTCTGCGCATAAGGCTTATGGCCCTAAAGGTATTGGTGCACTTTATGTTCGTCGTACTCCACGCGTTCGTTTGAAAGCACAAATGCACGGTGGTGGTCACGAGCGTGGTATGCGTTCAGGTACTTTGGCAACACATCAAATTGTTGGCATGGGTGAAGCTTTTGAACTTGCAGGAAAAAGCATTCAAACAGAACAAGCGCGTTTACGTGTTTTACGTGACAAATTATGGAATGGCTTGCAAGGTCTAGAGCAAGTTTTCTTAAATGGTCATCCGACACAAAACGTTGCAAACTTCCTTAACGTAAGTTTTAACTTTGTGGAAGGTGAATCCTTGATGATGGCATTAAAAGATGCTGCTGTATCAAGTGGTTCAGCATGTACATCTGCTACGCTTGAGCCATCGTATGTATTACGTGCTCTTGGTTTGTCGGATGAACTTGCACACAGCTCAATTCGTTTTAGCTTCGGTAAATACACCACAGAAGCGGATATTGATCACGTGCTAGAAGTAACCAAAGCCGCTGTTGAGAAACTTCGTGAACTTTCTCCGCTTTGGGATATGTACAAGGAAGGTATCGACCTTTCTACGGTTGAATGGGCTGAACACTAATTTTAATTGAAATCGGTGTTTTAACCCTCATATTTAATATTAGGCTGACCCCGAGGTTTGGAGAAGCAACATGGCTTATAGCGAAAAAGTAATTGATCATTACGAAAACCCACGTAACGTTGGTGTTTTAGACAAAAATGCTGAAAATGTAGGCACTGGCATGGTTGGTGCTCCTGCATGTGGCGACGTAATGCGCTTACAGATCCAAGTAAATAATGAAGGCGTTATCGAAGAAGCACGCTTTAAAACTTATGGCTGTGGTTCTGCGATTGCCTCAAGCTCTTTGGTAACAGAGTGGCTAAAAGGTAAGACGCTTGATCAAGCACAAGCGATTAAAAATATCGATATTGCAACCGAGCTTGCATTACCTCCTGTAAAAGTACACTGTTCAGTACTTGCAGAAGATGCAATCAAAGCCGCAATTGTCGATTATCGCAACAAGCAATCAAAAGCTTAATTAGCACTACAACGGAGTTTTCATGATTCACTTAACTGAAAATGCAGCAACTCATGTGCGCAACTATTTGCTTAACCGTGGTAAAGGCGAAGGCATTCGGGTGGGTGTGAAAACTTCTGGCTGTTCCGGTTTGGCTTACGTGCTTGAGTTTGTCGATGATGTTAATCAGCACGATGAAATCTTTGAACAGCATGGTGTAAAAGTATTTGTAGATCCGAAAAGTCTAGTTTATCTCGAAGGTTTGGAGATGGACTACGTCAAAAATGGATTGAATGAAGGCTTTGAATTTAATAATCCAAATAAAAAAGGTGAATGTGGTTGCGGTGAATCCTTTACCGTTTAATCCTTCACCTTCCCTTCTTCTTAATTAAAAACAGTGATCTTCACTGTTTTTAATTTATGATTAACTTCGGAATTCATCTCCCATGAATCATTTTGAGTTGTTTGACTTACCGGTAGCACTCGACATTGATTTAGTCGCTTTAAAAAATAATTTTCTGAAATTACAGCAGCAGTATCATCCAGATAAAGCTGTAGATAAAGAACAGGCGCTTATTCAATCTAGTGACATTAATCAGGCTTATAAAACCTTAAGTAATGTCGATAGTCGTGCTGCCTATATGTTGGCGTTGAAAAAACAAGATCATCACCTCGACCAATCTATTCACGATTTTGAATTTTTACAATCTGCACTCGAAATTAGAGAGCAGCTTGATGAAGCCTCGACTCCATCTGAGCTTGATTTACTCAAAAATGAAGTGAATCAATGGATCGATGGTCTTATTCGCGAATTTAAAATTGACTATAACGATGAAGACTGGTCGGAAGCACGTGATACCGTACGAAAGTTACGTTTTTTTCAACGGGTCTTAAACGATATAGACAAAGCAGAAGATCAGCTACTTGATGAAGATAGCTTCGATCTTGATGACGACTTTTAATTTTACTGCATAGATTTACTCAAGGGATTTTACATGGCACTCTTGCAAATTGCTGAACCTGGTCAATCAAGTGCCCCACACGAGCATCGCATTGCGATTGGTATTGACCTTGGAACAACACATTCTTTGGTTGCAACAGTTCTTTCTGGGCAAGCCAAAGTATTACAGGACGAAAAAGGCCATGTCTTATTTCCTTCGATTGTGCATTACGCCGATCAGTCGATTGAATATGCCAACGATGCCAAACCATTTTTGACTACTGATCCGCAAAATACCATTGTTTCGGTCAAGCGCTTTATGGGCCGCTCAAAAGCGGATATTAAGTTTCAGCACCCGTACAAACTGGTGGGCAATGACAATGAAATGCCTGCATTTGAAACGGCGCAAGGACGTAAAACGCCAGTCGAAATTTCTGCAGCCATTTTGACTCAGCTCAAACTTCGCGCAGAAGATAGCCTAAAAAATCCGATTAATGGTGCTGTAATTACGGTGCCTGCGTATTTTGATGAAGCACAGCGTCAGGCAACGCGCGATGCGGCCCAGCTTGCTGGATTAAACGTGTTGCGTTTATTGAACGAACCCACTGCGGCGGCTATTGCATACGGTTTAGATCAAGAAAACCAGTTAGCTCAAGACCACAATTATGTGATTTACGACTTGGGTGGCGGAACATTCGACGTTTCCATCTTAAGATTTTCACAAGGTGTTTTTGAAGTACTGGCCACTGGTGGACATACGGCTTTAGGCGGTGATGACTTAGATCGACTCATTGTTAAATGGGTGAAAAAACAGTTACAGATTGAATCACTCGATGATCACGAATATGCAGCCTTTATTGTGGCTGCACGTAGTGCAAAAGAACAACTTTCTGAATTGCCTGAAGTGACCTTTAAAGCACTGGATCATCAGATCGTACTTACCCGTAGTGATTTTGAGTCGATTATTCAAGTTGCACTTGATAAAACCATTAGTGTTTGTAAACGTGTCTTACGTGATGCAAAACTCAGTTTAGATGAGATTGAGAAAGTGGTTTTGGTGGGTGGTTCTACACGTTCGTATGCCGTTCAAAATGTGGTACGTGAAGTATTCAAACAAGAACCACTCTGTTCAATCAATCCTGATGAAGTCGTGGCAATTGGTGCATCGATCACGGCCAATCAA
This sequence comes from Acinetobacter soli, assembly GCF_000760595.1. Lineage (GTDB taxonomy): Bacteria > Pseudomonadota > Gammaproteobacteria > Pseudomonadales > Moraxellaceae > Acinetobacter > Acinetobacter soli. The sequence continues at coordinate 50,363 of NZ_BBNM01000007.1, forward strand.
TTGATTGGTAATACACAAGATGGATCACTTCTGTTGGATGTTACGCCATTGTCTTTAGGTTTAGAGACGATGGGTGGTTTGGTTGAGCGACTGATTTCTCGTAACACTGCAATTCCTGTGGCACGCCGCCAAGAATTTACCACGTATCAAGATGGCCAGACTGCAATGTTGATTCATGTGGTTCAAGGCGAGCGTGATCTGGTTGAACATTGTCGTTCTCTGGGTAAGTTTGTACTGCATGGTATTCCACCAATGACTGCGGGTCAGGCACGCATTGAAGTTACGTTTCAAGTGGATGCAGATGGCTTGCTCAATGTGTCTGCGCAAGAAACCACATCCGGCGTCAAAGCACAGATCGACATTAAACCATCTTATGGGCTTTCTTCTGCAGATACAGAACGCCTATTGTTAGAAGGTTTTGAGCATGCCGAAGAAGATAAAAATCTTCGTCACTTGCAAGAAACCAAAGTTGAAGCGCAACGCGAACTCGAAGCACTCGAACAAGCATTGAAAGCCGATGCTGAATTACTCGATTCATCGCAGGCAAAAGCACTTGTTCAAGCGAAAGAAGCGCTTCAGCAACAATTACAATCGAATGATATTGCTCAAATTGAAGCAGCTGTCGCCAAGCTTAAGGTGCATAGCGATGAATTTGCTGCTATGCGCATGAATCGTCATATCGATCATGCACTTAAAGGCACCAAACTTGAAGATTGGTCAAACTCACAGAAATAAAACAGGTGAATTACTATGCCACGTATTAAAGTTCTTCCGCATACACAAATTTGCCCAGATGGTGCTGAGTTTGAAGTAGAAGAAAATGCCAACCTTTGTCAAAGCTTACTTGCAAACGGCATTAAGATTGAACATGCTTGCGACATGTCATGCGCATGTACCACATGCCACGTGGTTATTCGTAAAGGCTTTGATAGCCTTGATGAAATGAATGATGTTGAAGCAGATTTACTTGATCGTGCTTGGGGCTTAGAGCCAGATTCACGTTTGTCTTGCCAAGTAAAAGTAGTGACTGAAGATTTGGAAGTCGAAATTCCAAAATACACCATCAATCATGCCTCAGAAAATCATTAATCAAAAAAAAGCCATCGTTCAACGATGGCTTTTTTATATGCTTTAGCGGATTATTCGGATTTTACTTCATCTTCAAGTGACAACTTCACCACGCCTTCACTATTGGTGATTGCCTGCTGATCTTGAATACGCTGGATCATTTTTTCCATCACTTCAATCAGCTGTGCGTATTCATAACGCTGTACTTCTTCTAAATTTAACAGTAGATGAAAGCCTTTATACTCATAATCAAACCAGCGCTGAAACTCCTCATGGCTTCCCGTATATTTTTCAAGAATTTGCCAAGTTTTGACCGCGTTTTGAATACCTTTTAAATAAATTGGCGCTTTCGGCGCACATAAAAAATCATCTTTAATGAGCTGGTAAGTTTCATCCGAAATTAAAATTTCATCAACTTCTGCTGCATATTGCAAACGTGCTGCCAAATTAACATCACGACCTACAATGGTATAGGCCATACGGTATGTCGCACCATAGTTTCCCACGTGGCAATAACCCGTACTAATTCCCATCCGGATATTTAAAGCCGGATATCCCATTTTTTTCCAGCGCTCTCGTAACAGTTTCATTTGCTGACGCATCGCAATGGCCATCTCAACACAGGATCTGGCATCTTGCTGAACACCCTGAGAATTTGGATCACCAAAGAAAATTAAAATGGCGTCGCCCATAAACTTGTCAATTGTTGCTTCGTACTGATTGGCAATTTCAGTCATATGACTCAAATAATCATTGAGCAAAAAAGCCAAATCGTCTGGAATCAATGTTTCTGAAAGCTCGGTAAATCCCTGAATATCAGAAAAAAATACGGTCAATTTTTTACGTTTGTATTCAATTTTAGCTTCTGACTCTCCGCGCATAATCGACTGCCATAACTGCAAAGGTGCATAACGGCTTAACTGATTAGCAAATGTCATATAGCGCGTCATTTGGTTGTAATAGTCTTGACGCTCTAAGTTGAGTTTTTCAATATATAAATTTTGATAGTAATTGCCCATACTGATAAAAATAATCAGGCAAATCAAACTGATCACAATTAATTCTTGGCTAGTCGCTCCGAGATAACCATGAAAACCGAAAATAAACAGTGTGTTGAAGTAAAAAAAGGCAATACCAGATAATACAGCCAGAGCCATCACTGCAAATGGAATTCGGCTGTTGATCGCACTGTATAAAAGTGCAAACAGGCTAACAAAAGTTAAAACAAGATTTAAATGAACACCTGCCAGAAACATTGATACCGCAATGGTATCTATAATAAAAAAAACGCTGAGAACAACTTTTCTTTCAAACTTATCTTCTAAGTAGCGATTAAGTTTTGGAATAACAATTAAGATGGCTAGGAAAAGCGCAGGAACAAAGATTTGAACAGTTGAATCAGGTGAAGTGAAGGCATATATCACCAAATTGAGTGAGAGAATGAAGTATCCCATCATCCGATGAAAATACATAAATTGATGAGGCTCTCTCTCAAGCAATCTCGTGAGCATCCTATCCTCCACTTCGCAGCTTAGGCTGCATCATTCCAGATGCAGCACATTGGACTTAGTCCATGCGCCAGTCAAATGGCATATCACCTTGACCACGCAATGCTAACATCAAGGTTTGACGCATATGCGCTAAAACATCATTAGAATACGGGACCGCAGGTGTTCCCCATACTGGTTTCGGCCAAACAGAATCGTTTTGGTAACGCACAACATGATGAAAGTGTAATTGAGGCACCATATTACCGAGTGCAGCCACATTCATTTTGTCTGCACGAAACACGCGCGCCAGTTGGCTCGACAACCAGCTTGATTCTCTCAAAAATTGTTCTTGATCAGCTTGGCTCAGTTCATAAAGCTCTGAAACCCCAGGAACACGTGGGATTAAAATAAGCCATGGAAATTGCATATCATTCATTAAACGACATGTTGAAAGCGGAAAGTCGCCAACAAAAAAAGTATCTTGAGCAAGTTGTGGATGCAAACTAAACATATCTTTATAAATGACACAATAACAGTGATGGCTAATACTATCACATCAGTTGTGATGTGAATATTATTAGCCAAGTGTTTACTTACAAATATCAATGATTTTGTTCAAAAAAATCGAGTTAAATACAGCACGCTAATTTGCTTTTATACATTCAACTCATTAATAAGTTTAGATAATAAATCCTGCGCAAATTGGATACGTTTATCATATGCTTCAAGCTGAACCATGACTTTAAGGCGCTGCCCACCTTCCATACGGTAGTAGGTCGGTTGCTTTTGCATAAGCTGAATAATACTGATTGCCTGAACTGGTGTATCTTGAGCAAACTCGATGTAGCCACCTTGCGTGTTGAGATCAATCTTGGTGATTCCCAACTGCTCAGCTTGCAGTCGAATGTGATGAATACTAAACAATTGCTTCACAGCAGGTGGTAGTGTACCGAATCGGTCAATCAATTCCATTCGAATATTGTCTAGTTTCTCTTGAGTGTCGGTATTACTGATACGCTTATAAAACAGTAAGCGCTGATGTACATCGCCCAAATATTCATCCGGGATCAAAGCCGGCATATGTAAATTAATTTCGGCTGTGAGCGTGAGCGGCGCATCAAAGTTAGGCGTTTTACCCTTTTGAATCGCTTTGGTTGCTTTTTCAAGCATTTCCATATACAGGCTATAACCAATCGCCTGTATAGATCCACTTTGCTGCTCGCCCAATAGTTCGCCTGCACCACGAATTTCTAAATCCTCTGTAGCCAGCATAAAACCGGCCCCTAACGTTGATGCGCGTTGAATCGCATCCAGACGCTTTTCTGCATCCCCTTTAAGGTGTTTGATTGAAGGCACCAATAGATAGGCATAAGCTTGATGATGCGATCGTCCAACACGGCCACGAAGCTGATGGAGTTGCGCCAAACCTAGCTTATCGGCTCGCTCCATAATAATGGTGTTGGCATTAGGTACATCAATACCCGTTTCAATAATGGTTGAGCAAACCAAAACATTATATTCTTTGTGATAAAACTGCTGCATCACTTGCTCAAGTTCGCGCTCGCGCATTTGACCATGTGCCACGGCGACACGCGCTTCTGGCACCAAATTACGAATATTTTCTGCTGCACGCTCAATGGTATCCACTTCATTGTGCAGGAAATAAACCTGACCACCTCGAAGCAACTCACGTAAAATGGCTTCCTTAATGGAGTCATCGGTGTGTTCTTGAACAAACGTTTTGACTGCTAGACGTCTGGCTGGTGGCGTTGCGATAATGGATAAATCGCGCATGCCCGAAAATGCCATATTTAAAGTTCGCGGAATTGGTGTTGCTGTAAGGGTCAACATATCGACATCTGCACGCATGGCTTTGATTCGCTCTTTATCACGAACACCAAAGCGATGCTCTTCATCGACAATCATCAGTCCAAGGTCATGAAATTTGACGGTTTCCTGAAGTAACTTATGTGTACCAATCACAATATCGACTTTACCCGCCTCTAAATCTTCAATATTTTTTTGATGGGTTTTATTCGAACCAAATCGCGATAATACTTCAATACGTACCGGCCAGTCGGCAAAGCGATCTTTGAAAGATTCATAATGCTGCTGGGCTAATAGTGTCGTGGGAACCAATACAGCCACTTGCTTATTGTTTTGCACCGCGACAAATGCCGCACGCATGGCCACTTCAGTTTTTCCAAACCCAACATCACCACATACTAAACGATCCATTGGCTTAGCCAGTTGCATGTCATGCAAGGTCGCCTCAATAGCATTAGCTTGATCGAGTGTTTCTTCATAAGCAAAGCCACTTGAGAATTGCATATACAGACTATGGTCCAGCTCAAACGCAAATCCCGGCTTAGACTGACGCCGTGCTTGTATGTGAAGCAACTCCGCAGCCACATCATGAATTTGCTCCAGTGCTTTACGTTTGGCCTTGTTCCATGCATCAGTGCCAATTTTGTGTAATGGCGCTAAATCTGGATCCCCTCCACTGTAGCGGCTAATCAAATGTAAATTGGTGACAGGCACATATACTTTTGCAGCATCGGCATAATCGAGCTGCAAAAACTCATAGTCCTGTCCATCAATCTCCAGCGTGACCAAACCGGCATAACGCCCTACACCATGATCGATATGTACAACCGGGGCACCTATACTAAGTTCTGTTAAACTGCGGATCAGAAACTCTTCAGAGACATCTTGCTGACGTTTTCGACGACGCTGAACGACTCGATGCTCATAAAGTTGATTTTCAGAAATAACCGACAGTTGATCAACAATCACCAAACCACGATCAAGAGGCGCACTGGTAATTGAAATAGGATGTTGCTGCTTTAGAAAATCTTGAAAGCTATCGATTGTTGGGATATCACCCAAACTTGGACGTAGCGCATCCTTTAGGGTTTCACGGCGACCGGCACTTTCTGCAACAAGTAAAACTGGATGACCAGCCGAATCGATATAGTTTTTTACGACTTCAAAAGGTTGCTGTTTTTTTGGATCGACAGGTAATCGTACAGGTTCTGCTGTTGGTAAGTTAATTGCACCTGCACGTGATGGAGCTGGTGCAGTTGACACTTCAATACGAGGCAGTTGATTGAGTTGCTCTAACACTATATTAGGCGTTAAAAATAATTCTTCTGGCGCCAAAATTGGGTGATCGATATTGTGTCGGCGGCTTTCATAACGCTGTGACACATCTTTCCAAAATGAGATTAAAATCTCATCCAATGTATCATTTGTAATGACAATGCAATTTTTAGGTAAGTATGAAGTAAAGTAACTACCCTGTTGTACACTTTCTTTACTAAAAAATAGCGGCAGATAGAACTCAACACCAGGTGATGCAATACCGTCTAGAACATCTTGATAAATTGGATTTTTCTTTGGATTTGCAGTTGGAAATGCTTCTGCATAACGCTCACGAAAAACAGATCGACCTTCTTTTAACGGAAACTCTTTAGCAGGTAAAACACGAAATTGCTTTAAACTTTCTGTCGTACGCTGGGTTTCAGGATCGAAAAACTTTAATGTCTCAATTTCATTATCAAACAAATCGATACGAATGGGCTGTGATTGTCCAGAGGCGTAAATGTCCATAATACTACCCCGAACTGCAAATTCACCATGGTCATATACAGTATCGACTAAATGATATCCTGCCTGAATCAATCTTAATTTTTCTTTTTCTAAGTCAAATTTCTGCCCAACCTGAATATCAAAATGCTCCCCCACAATCCAAGAAATTGGTGCAATTTTTTGTGCAAGCGTTGAAGCTGAAATCAATAATACGCCCTGCTGCGGCATATTGGCCAATATTGCTAGACGTTCAGACACAATATCTTGATGCGGTGAAAGACGATCGTATGGAAGAATTTCCCAATCTGGAAAAATAACTGGTTTTATGCCATAAAATTCCAATTCACTTTCAAGTTGTGCAAGATGCTGGCTATTCTTTGCAACCACCACAATCAGTGAGGAGATTTGGGCAGACATTTCTTTGAATAGAAGTGACCCAGATGAACCCAAGAGTGAACCTACCCAGCGTTTCTCGCCTGTTTTTAATTGCTGTAATTTGAGTTGTGAAATTTCGTGTTGGAACATTGAGGTCGCATATCTAGTAGACATGCGCTGTATCTTAGCATGTCCGAATTGATCTATGCCTTACTTATCTCGTTTAAACTCTCGATAATAATGATTCAATTTTTCAATAATTGCCTTGAATTCTCGTAAGTTATTCTCGTTATTTTGTAGCCGCTGCACATAGTTTCCAGTAGCAATTTCAAGATCGATTTTTTCATTAATCACAATACTTGCAAGGTAAAGCGCTGCCAAATCATCGAAACGATTCAGACGGCGATTCGAAAAATATTCGAGTCGTTCTGAAAGCGTGTTTACCACTATGCCGTTTACACAGTAGCCCTGTTCAGGATGATATGAGATGTCATGATCTTTCATATACTGGGCTTCTAGATTGTTTTTGGAGCCACCCACCCAGTCCGTGATTTTTTTAAACATGTCTTGTCTCAGCTTCAATCAGGATGTTCAATTTTACCCGATTTCGTCATGCCAGAACACGTAACACGCATTCTGGCAATCTCATGCATTATGTCCAAATTGATTAGATTGGGTGTTTAAGAATGTCCATACTGTTTTTTCAAGTATTGAACAATAAGCGCCGACTCAAATAATTTGGTTTGCGTATTTGGATCATACAAATACGGCACTTGCATTTTCCCCTGCATGAGTGGCAATTGCTTTTCACGCTTCCCACCTTTCAGTGGGCAATATTTACCAGGTTTCAATCGTAAAACAGCCGGCCCCATATCTTGCCAACGCTCTTTAGAGACATTATGCAAAAGATAAGGTAACTCCAATTCTGTTAGCGTCTCTCGAACCAAACGAGAGTAAGGACTCGCCTCAAAACTCCACAACTCAAGTAACTGCTCTGGCGCTGCCCGATCAATAATTTTCTTATTGACCCATACACCACGTGCTGTATTGACAAGCGTTGCCAGTATCCCTGCAACAGGCAATTTCGGATAATGAGCATATTTCTCAGGTGTTTTGCCTGTTTGTCCATAATGCTTAAATAGATGCTGAATAATCAGCTCTGACTCATACAACTGATCACCCGTATTTTCATCAATTAAGAAAGGAAATTGAGTCTTACCGCCTTTTTCTTTTACAAGTTTCCTATACTTTTGCCCACCTTTAGGACATGGATAGACTTCAACATCCAGATTTAATAAGGTAAGAACTTCTCGAACACGTCGAGAAAAGGGCGATCCTTCAAACTCATAGAGTTTAATCGGTTTTTCTGGCTGCTTTGGAAATGCAGTTCCAGTCACTCCGCGCCCGCCTTCAATAATACTGGCAGCAACGGATTGTAAAACTTTAACTTGATGAATCAGCATAAAACAACCTTTATTAAAATTGATGAAGTGGTTCTTCTGTCACAATTATTCCATTGTTGTCGGCATATAGATAATGGCCAGACTGAAATGTCACATTTCCAAAATAAACAGGAATATGTGTTTCGCCTATCCCTTTGCGATGACTTTTTTGAGGAATTGCAGCCAATGCATGCACACCCAGATCAAGTGTTCGTAGTACGTCAACATCACGGACACACCCGTAGATCACAACCCCATGCCAGCCATGTTCTACAGCAGATGCGGCAATCATATCACCCATTAATGCACAGCGCATCGATGCACCGCCATCTACCACTAGCACCTTTCCATGCCCAGGCGTTGCTAACAGCTCTTTTACCCGGGAGTTATCCTCGAAGCATTTCACTGTAACAATTTCTCCCCCAAAGGTTTGGCGTGCACCATAACTTTTAAAACTCTTACCGTCTAACGATGGCACCAGTACTTGAATATTTTTGTCTGGATGATCATCAAGTAAATCACAGGTCACAAACGGTACCACTGTTGTCATTTTATTCTCCATTTATGTCATTGTTTGAATCTGCAAATTATCATATATCTGTAAAGGTTGTATTTGCTGCTTTGACGCAGTTAGCATTGCTTTAGCCACTTGATCTGCATGAACCGGCTTATATAAAAATGGCTTCTTCACAAGATGCTCAAAAACAGTAAATGCGCGCTGCCCAAGTCCTTCAAGTAAACGCTGCTCGTCTCTCATGCCTATTAAAAGTGACGGCTGCAAAATCGAGACCCGATATAGCCCAAGCGATTTAATATATTCTTCGAGCTCCCCCTTCACGCGGTTATAAAAAAACATAGAAGATACGTTTGCACCTAATGCACTGATAAATAGAAAGTGTGTTTGCTGATTCTGTAGCAAATCTGCTACATGTGCATTGATCTCGTAATCCACCGCATAGAATTTTTGTTTAGATCCTGCTTTTTTTAAAGTTGTGCCTAAGCAGCTAAAAACATGGGTATATCCAGACAAATCTTCATCATTTAATAATAAAAAATCATCGAGCACATATTGTTCAACACGAGGAATATCATTCAATACGTCATTTTTGTGCCGTACAATAACGGTGATCGCATCGAAGAATGCTGAAGTTTGTAGCTGTTCAAGTAACGCGCTTCCAACCAAACCTGTCGAACCCAAAACCAGTGCTTTATTTTTTAAATTAGACATGTTTTTTACTACCGAGTTATTTTTATAGCTAATTTAACGTTTTCTTTGGCATTAATCAGCATCAAAAACGTAGCAAAAACGTCTCAAGGCTTGACTTACCGACAGGGATTCATCAAAATATGGCACTTGTTTACGGGCTGGTGATTGTTTTATTTTTTAAGTAAAGCTTCAGCCCGCCCAGACCAATCAAATTTCAAGGAGTGCAAGAGTGGCAAACTCTGCTCAGGCAAAAAAACGTGCGCGTCAAAACGTTAAAGCGCGCAAACACAACGCAAGCTTGCGTTCTATGGTTCGTACATACATCAAACGTACTGTAAATGCAATTGCAGCTGGTGATTATACTGTTGCTACAGAAGCTTATAAAAAAGCTGTTCCTGTAATCGACCGTATGGCTGACAAAGGCATCATCCACAAAAACAAAGCAGCTCGTCACAAGAGCCGCTTGAATGCTCAAGTTAAAGCACTTGCTTCTAACTAAGTAATTCATAAAAAAAGCCCGATGGGGCTTTTTTTATATCTGCTATTTAGCTTATCTGATTTTGTCATTACTCATGTCGATTTAAGAAATCAGAAACCCTCAAATGATGTCGTTCACCACGCCATAACCAGTTTAGCTCGCTCCCAGCAAAATCATCTCCTTCAAACCATACAAATAAACCTTCCATCATGGCAGGCCAATCTTCTTGATCAATTTGTTGGCGCCCAGCCATGACTGCGACAATCGCTGCAATAATTGTATCGTGACTGACCGCAAGACTTAAACCATAAGGTGCAGAAGGGTGCGTGTTATAAATCAATTCAAGCACATCGAATACACCCGTAATCGGATGTTTCATACCGGGTAGCGCGTTATTTACAAAACTATTTATAAAACCAAGCGCACCCTGCTGTCTGAAGAAAGGTGCAGCTTGTTTGATATCAAGCACAAAACTTCCTGGCTCCACCAGCAAACCTTGCTCGACAATTTCAATCGTATGGGTATTTGGGCAACGTGCCACCGCATCGGCACCCTCAATGATCAATGCAGCAGTATCAACACAGCGCTGAATGGGACTTGAAATACAATGCTGAATGGTTCGACCAGTATTTTCAATCAAGTAAGCCCCCCATGCTTTGGCTAACTCACGTCCTTGATCAGTTAACTGTAGATCATAGCCAGCCAGCCCTTGCCCATTCACCAACTCTCTCAGTGAATGGCGGGTAAACAAAGTCACAGGTATGTTTGGATCTGGAAGTAGATCTAAAGCTCGAAACATGCTGGGAGGAAGCAATTTAAGTGTCATGATCAAAATCATTAATTCTTTATTACGTTATCACTATACCACGCAACAAAAAACACTCAATTATAATTGTCCATATGACTCAACAGGTCTTTGGCAAGCTCTTCATACTTAGGGCTGGCAAATGCTAAGAAGCCTTTATTCAATAAGGTATCGCGAACGTTATACTTAAAAGGCAATCCTTTCAAAGAGACCAACCCTCCGCCTATACTCTCTAAAAGTCCCTGACCCGCGCTAGTATCCCACTCAGAAGTGGGATGAAAACGTGGATAGAGATCAATCTCACTTTCAAGCATTAAGCAAAATTTGTAAGCACTGCCCGCTTCCAAGCACTCAACAGTATAGTGTTGCTCCAGATACGTCATGAATTGCTGATACTGATCATTTTTATTGTTATGACTTAAGCCAACTCGAATTACATTTGAATGCTGATCGCTATCTGCTTGATAACGCCACCAGCGTTTGGACTGAAACTCGTATTTATATGGATGTTGATCGAGATATCCTAAATAAACAACACCTTTACAAGGCACAACCAAAGCTGAAAAGTTTGTTTTATCACCACACACCAAACTTAAATTGATCGTAAATTCTGGCCGTTTATGTAAAAACTCTTTTGTCCCATCGAGTGGATCAAGCATCCAGAAACTTTTCCATTCGGATCGCTGCACACTTTCACTTTCTTCAGAAAGTACAGGATAGAACGGCTCAAGTTTTGCCAACTCCTCAGTGATATACTGATTGACGCGAAGATCCGCTTGAGTGACTGGAGAAGTATCCTCTTTCCGATCAATCTTAAACACTTTTCCCGATGCATAAGTATCAAACTCTTGAACCAGTATTTCCGAGGCATGAGCTAAAATATCAAGAATTTTCAACAACAATGGATCATGAGACACCGGATCAGATATAACAAACATAGCTTCATTTATTCTCTTGTCGACTTTATTGAGTATATTCGTTTAGCAGCAAGATTAAAATTAACCCAGTGATACAATTAAACTTAAGATTTAATTAAGCTTTTTCGCACGTTTACACAAATAAACAACTTTTACTCTTGAAGATGGGACAAAAATCACATTTTCAATTAAAATATGAATCGAAAATCACCTAATCTAATAATATATTATGGGGTTACATCTTTATGAACTTAATTAAATTTTTAAAGAGTTTCAATACGGCCAATACTTATCTATTCATGACCTCAATCGTTTTACTGTTTCTAGTCTTTTATTTTTATGTGATTAGCCCCAAATAAGCCACTAATGTGGCTTTTTTAATCTTTCATTACAACTAAAAATATTTTATTTTACCCACTCTTTACAGCATTGTGTTTCGCTTGAACAATATAAAACTAAATGTGTAAAAAATTAATGGAACTATTGAAACTGTTCAGAAAGCCCTTATATTTAGAACCTGTAGCGTGCCTAAAAGTAAAAAGGCAAAATCAAACTGCTTTGTGGTTTTTGTAAGGATTTTGATGTCAAAACAGCAACATGAAGAAAAAAGTATCGATTCAATGCGAGTCGATAAATGGTTATGGGCAGCTCGTTTCTTTAAAACACGTTCAATAGCAAAAGCTGCAATTGAAGGTGGCAAGGTTCATCATAACAATGAACGCGTAAAAGTTTCTAAAGATGTGCGTATCGGAATGGAGCTTACCATTCAGCAGGGAATCGAGCGTAAAACTGTTGTGGTTAAAGCACTATCGAGCATGCGTGGCCCTGCTCCAGTTGCACAACAGTTATACGAAGAAACGCCTGTCAGTATTGCACGAAGAGAGTTGATTGCTTCGCAAAGAAAATTGCATAATTTAGCTCGACCAGATCATCGTCCATCCAAAAAAGATAGAAGACAAATCAATCGGTTCAAGCAAGATAATGATCAGCAGTTCGATCAATCATGGTCATACAATGATGAGTAAACTCATTTGCGTTTTGAGCGTCATAATGTGTCGTACTAGCACATTATCGACATAGAAGAGAAAGAGCAAATCTGTCACTATACATCAGTGGAACGAGGTTGAAATTCAATACATCCACTTTGAATGAAAGTGATATTACACAGTTTTGAGGTTGTGAGATGGATGATAATAAAACTAAGGCATTACAAGCTGCCTTAAGCCAGATTGAAAAACAGTTTGGTAAAAACACAGTTATGCGCTTAGGCGACAATACCGTGCAAGCCGTTGAAGCTGTTTCTACAGGTTCGCTCACGCTTGATATTGCGCTTGGCATTGGAGGTTTACCGAAGGGTCGTATTGTTGAAATTTACGGTCCTGAATCCTCAGGTAAAACCACCATGACATTACAGGCAATTGCTCAATGTCAAAAATCTGGCGGTACATGTGCATTTATCGATGCAGAACATGCACTAGATCCTCAATACGCACGCAAGCTCGGTGTTGATATTGAAAATCTTTTGGTTTCCCAGCCAGACAATGGTGAACAAGCTCTAGAAATCGCGGATATGCTAGTTCGCTCGGGTGCGATTGATCTAATCGTGGTCGACTCGGTTGCCGCATTGACCCCAAAAGCTGAAATTGAAGGTGAAATGGGCGACTCACATATGGGCTTGCAAGCCCGCTTGATGAGTCAAGCGCTACGTAAAATTACGGGTAATGCAAAACGCTCTAATTGCATGGTGATCTTCATTAACCAAATTCGTATGAAGATTGGTGTAATGTTTGGAAGCCCTGAAACCACAACGGGCGGTAATGCACTTAAATTCTATGCATCTGTTCGATTGGATATCCGTCGTATTGGCCAAGTAAAAGAAGGTGACGAAATCGTCGGTTCTGAAACTAAAGTAAAAGTGGTTAAGAACAAAATGGCCCCTCCTTTTCGCGAAGCTATTTTCCAGATCCTGTACGGCAAAGGTGTTAACCAGTTAGGTGAACTTGTCGATCTCGCAGTTCAACAAAATATTGTTCAAAAAGCAGGTGCTTGGTATTCATATCAAGGCAACAAAATTGGACAAGGTAAAAATAACGTGATTCGTTATTTTGAGGAAAATCCAAGTATTTCGGCAGAAATTGAACGTGCTATTCGCGAACAATTGCTCACCAAAAATACAGATCCAGCCGCTGCGCATGATGATGAGCCAGAAGAACAGCCAGACTTTATTGAAAGTTAAGCCACCACACTATCAAACGCCCTCTGGGGCGTTTTTTCATGAGTTTGAATATGTATTTCCAAAAAAAGAAACCCAATAATCCCACCCTAACAGGCACTCGCCTTCGCTCTTTAGCATTTGCACTTCTAACGCGAAAAGAATACAGCAAAGCTGAATTAATTGAGAAACTCAATCTGTACGCGCTTGATCAAGCCGAAGTCATACAATTGGTAGAGGAGTTATCAGATCAGAACTATCAAAGTGATCAGCGTGTTGCAGAAATGGTTCTGGCCAGTCAAATGCGCAAAGGTAAAGGTCCTAATCAAATTAAACACGCTTTAAAGAAGAAAGCGCTTGATCGTGAATTAATTAATGACGAATTCAATGATATCGACTGGTTTGAACAGGCATATCAATTAAAAAGAAAGAAGTTTGGTGATACTGTGGAGAAAGATCCTAAACAAAAAGCAAAGCAAATTCGGTTCTTACAATATAGAGGTTTTGATATGGATATTATTTTGAAAGCGATAAATTACACAGCAGAAGATTAGAATGGTGGTAACCCTACTAGCAAAACCTCGGCACATTATAGATCTGCTACCGTTGCTACCTTCCGGTCCTGGCGGGGTTCACAGAGTACAATTGCGAAGCCACCAGCAGGGCTACCATTGCAAGAACAGAGTATAGAGATTTTTATAAGCCTTGCAAGTACTAATTAAGGTTTTAAGTCAAAATCAGTTTCAAGTGGTGAATTCATCATCAGCTCATTCATTTTAAAGGCAAAATTTAAACCAATTGAATCGTTTCATACTTTCACTTATTAAAATGCTACAAGTTTGTAAGTACATCTTGCATTTCTATATACCAATGCTTTAATGACTACATGAAATGACAACAGTATTTAAGATGACTCTGCTCGTCTTATGCATAGCGCATTTTTCTAAGTTTTTAAATGGAATTCTCTTATGCTCAACAAGCATTTGCTTTTTACAGCCGTTCTTCTTTCTATTGGCGCACAAACATATGCAAATATTCCCATTGAATCGCGCGGTCTGAGTCAAAACACTGGTAGTTCTTTATCTGGTACATCTCCTGCTGCACCCATCAATATTAACTGGGAGCTCATGCAAAAAAACCAGCAGCTTGAAAACGAGATTCGTAGCTTACGCGGTAAATTAGAAGAACAAGACAACGAAATTGAAAAACTAAAGAATGACTTACAAAATCGCTATACCGATCTTGATCAACGACTGGAGTTATTGAATCAGAAACTTGATCCTGATAGCAGTGCTGCTGATCCAGATGCGCAGTCGAATACAGCACCTCCTGCCAATTCCCCAACAAACACAGCATCCCCTACAAATACCACCATTGCGCTTTCAGATGCCTCAAATTCAGCTGCAGCTGGCAATAACACCACACCTACTACTAATCAACAAGATCCAGTAGAACTTGAAAAAGCCGCTTACACAGTTGCTTTAGATGCCTATAAACAAGGCGGTGCAAAAAAAGCGATTGCACCCATGCAAAATTTTATCAAGAATCACCCCAATAGCATCTATACAGGGAATGCCTATTTCTGGTTAGCAGAATTTAACTTGGCTACAGATCCGGTGAACTATTCAGAAGCTAAAAAGAATTATGATATTGTCGTAAAACGCTATCCAACCTCAAGCAAGGCGCCACGTTCACTTTACCAGCTGTATAGTATCGCCAAAGATGTTGAACACAACACGACAGCAGCCAACCAACTAAAGGCTAAGCTATTAAAAACCTATCCTCAAGCCGAAGAAGTAAAATACTTCAAATAGGCCAAAAAAAAGACACTTGATAGTGTCTTTTTTTATTAACGACTTAACGCACAATACCACGCTTTGAAGAAGTTACTGAGTCGATTAAAAGTTCAACTTCAGGCGTTTCGGGTAAGATATCGGTACGAATTTTTTCAATGGCCTGCTCAGTGGTCAATCCTGACTTATAAATCAGCTTGTAAGCTTCACGTAAAGATTGAATCACATGCTTTGACCAGCCTTTGCGACGCATACCTTCAACATTCATACCGAATGCATGTGCTGGATTTCCAGAGACCATAACATAAGCTGGAACATCCTTTAAAATTAAAGATGCACCACCTACCATGCTATACGAGTCAATCTTACAGAACTGGTGAATACCTGAGTTTCCACCCACAACCACATGGCTGCCAATTTGCACATGACCTGCAACGCCCACGTTATTTGCGAAGATATTATGATCACCAATTTGGCAATCATGGGCAATATGCGTATTCACCATCAACAGGTTGTGGCTACCAATTTTGGTTAAGCTATTGTCCTGTACTGTACCGCGGTGCAGACTAGAATGCTCACGAATCAGGTTATGATCGCCGATTTCCAACCATGTCTCTTCACCTTGATATTTAAGGTCTTGACACACTTCACCGACGCTTGCAAACTGAAAAATTTCATTATGCTCACCAATTCGGGTGAAACCACCAACAACGACATGCGAATGAAGTTTTGTTCCAGCCCCAATCGTGACGTTGGGACCAATTACACAATACGGCCCAATTTGAGCATCTGCTGCAATTACAGCAGATGGATCAATAATAGCGGTAGAATGAATTAGGTCGTTATTGCTCATGCCTGCTCTGTTCTTAAATGTGAAACTATAATTTCAGCGGTTGTTGCGACTTTACCATCAACTGTCGCAATACAATTGTACTTGTAAATACCACGCTTTTGCATCACAAGCTCAGCTTTTAACACCAGCTGGTCACCTGCAACCACTTGCTTTTTAAAACGTACTTTCTCTGCGCCTGCAAACAGAAACAAAGAACCCGGCTTTGGTGTTTCATTATTCATAATGAAACCCAAAATACCTGCTACCTGTGCCAGTGCTTCGACAATCAAAACACCAGGCATAATTGGATAGTTTGGAAAATGGCCTTGAAAAAACTCTTCGTTAATCGAAACGTTTTTATAACCTACAATATTATTTTCACCGACTTCAGTTACACGGTCGACCAAAAGAAATGGATAGCGGTGCGGTAAGTATTCACGAATTTTTTGAATGTCCATTGGCAATTCAGGGATCGTAAACGCAGGAGTGTTTGACTCAGTCATCATATTCTATTTACGCAATTTAAAAGTTGATTCAAGAGACTCAATTTGAGCTTGTATATGATCGAGTCGTTTCATGACTTGGGTCAATGGCACATCTGCTAATTGTCTAAAGCGAACAATTGTACGTTTCCAATGATGATTGTCCAAAAGACCTGTACCTGAAGAATAAGTTCCGGCTTCAGAAATACTTTTTGTGACCATTGACATTCCTGTTAACGTCACATTATCTGCAATGTTGATGTGACCCACCACACCACAGGCACCCGCAAGGATACAGTTTTTGCCAATTGTGGTACTGCCTGCAATCCCGCAATTGGCTGCAATTGCAGTATTCGCACCGATATGCACGTTATGAGCGATTTGCACAAGATTATCAATAATCACGCCATCTTCAATAATAGTGTCATCAAGTGCCCCACGATCGATACAGCAATTTGAACCAATACGCACGTCATTACCGATTCGAACTTTGCCTAATTGCACAATACGATGCCATCGGCCCTGATATGGCGCAAAACCAAATCCTTCCCCGCCGATCACGGTATTGGCATGGATACGTACACGATCCAAAATTGTGGTGCCTTCAAGCAAAGAAACATGTGAATCGATCATACAATTATGACCAACAGATACATTATCTGCCAACACAGTATGAGAAAGAATAACGGTATTTTCACCAATCTTGCAGTCTTCACCAATGACTACATAATGGCCGATATAAACATTTTCAGGAACAACGACTGATGGATGTATTTGGGCCGTCGCTTCAATTCCAGTTTGCGTATGCTTTTTTTCAAAAACATGCGTCAATTTAGCAAATGCCAGATAGGGATTATCCACAACAATAAAATTCTGATGCTGTGTCAGCTTTTCTTTCAACTCTTGCTGAACAATGAGTGCACCGGCCTGTGTGGAAATTGCAGCATCAAGATACTTTTCTCCATTCACAAAGGCAATGTGTTGGTTATCGGCATGCTCAAGGCTTGCCAAACCCGACAATTTCAGTGCTGCATCACCAAAAAGCTCACCTTGTACAAGATGAGCCAATGTTTCTAAAGAATATTGATGAACTTTCATGGATTATTTAATTGCATTCACTTTTTGAATCATCTTGTCAGTTAAATCATCTTTTGTATCCGATGCGATCACTGCATTTTTATTCAATACATAATCCAGATTATTCTCTTTTCTGAGTTGCTCAGCCGCTTGTTTAACACGTGCTTCAAAGGTGTTGTTCATATTCTGCAACCCACCCTGAACTTTGGTCTGCAAGCTTTGCTGGGTTGAATTAAACTCACTTAATTTGGCTTGATACTGTTGATTCAGCTTTTGAATATCAGCTTCTTTCATACTCCGCCCTTCAGTTTCAGCTTTTTGGCGAAGCGCATCAAGCTCTTTACCCAACTGTTCTAAACGCGTTGTACTTGGCTTTACCGACTGGTTCAAATTTGCATTTTGCTGTTTTAGATAGGTGCTGTTATCGACTACGCGAGCCAGATCAACCACTCCAATACCAGCAGCATGTGTAAGACCCGATGATGCAATACCGAGAACCAGTAAAATTTTGTTCATTTTATTCATAACTGTTCCTTAATCAGGAAAACATACAGATCAAAAGTGAACCGTACTTTAGAAAGTACGGCCAATTTCAAATTGGATCGATTGTGTATCGTCACCATCTTTTTTGTTAAGTGGGTATGCATAACTCAAAGATAATGGACCAATCATCGTAATCCACGTAAAGCCTACACCCACACTATATCTGAGGTTACCCAGATCGAAGCCGTAGTTATCTTCACAATACTTCTTCGCATCTACACCATTAATCGAATATTTCCCAGATGGAAGATCACATTTGGTGTCAAAAACTTGACCGCCTTCAGCAAAGATCACTGGTCTGAACTGACGCGCCCAGTCACCTTTAAACGGTACAGGGAGTGCAAGCTCTGTACCAAACTGCACCAGTGCATTACCACCGACTGCTTCCCAATCAGGATCAGTCTTACCAGATTCTTGATAAACAACACCCGGATAACGCGGACCTAATGTGCTACTTTCGAAACCACGTACCGAACCGTAACCACCAGCAAAGAAGTTTTTATAGAATGGTAAATCATTGCCATAACCAAGTTTACCGTAGCCTCTGAGTACAAAGTCTTTTCCTAGTGGGAAATAGGCTTGCGTATCGTATGATAACTTCTGGTAATCGACGTCACTACCCGGCAAACCTACTTCAAGGTTAACACGATGTGACGTACCTGAGGTTGGTAAAATC
Organism: Acinetobacter soli; assembly: GCF_000760595.1. Taxonomy (GTDB): domain Bacteria; phylum Pseudomonadota; class Gammaproteobacteria; order Pseudomonadales; family Moraxellaceae; genus Acinetobacter; species Acinetobacter soli. The sequence goes on from NZ_BBNM01000007.1 coordinate 69,351, forward strand.
GGACGATTCAGCGTGTTGTATGACCATCCTAAGTTGAGGATATAAGTGAGATAGTCACCCTCAAATTGAGAGTCATAAGTAACCGTCGATCCTGCAGGACACGTAAAGTTATTCGCTTCGGTCAGATCAACAGTACAATATGTCGATGTACCTGTCGTTTTTCCGCCATTCGCCAATAAGTAATCACGTACATAAGTAGAGACATACGGGCCAGTTTTTACTTTAGTCGAATCGATACCCAAAGATGCACTTAAGCTTTGATTTTCATCAATTGGATAACCAAATGACAAACTGCCACCAAAACTATCCGTGACATAGTTATTAACAGTGTATTCGTCGTTGAGTTTGGTTTTACGGTAGTAAAGGTTGTAACCACGACTTACACCATCAATGGTAAAGTAAGGGTCTGTAACACTTAAGTTGTAATAGTCTTGTGTTTGCGAACGAGTCAAGTCAAGTGCAAAACGATTCCCCGTACCGAGCAAGTTGGTTTGACTTAAACCTGCTTGGAAGGTAATACCTGCACTTTGAGAATAACCTACAGCCAAGGTTGTAGAACCTGAATGCTGCTCTTCTACATTGACATTAAGATCAACTTCATCTGGTGAGTTTGGTACACGAACTGGCTTGATATCAACTGTTTTGAAGAAGCCTGTACGCTCCAGACGCACTTTTGAAAGGTCAATTTTTTCGTTACTTGCAAGTGCGCCTTCCATCTGACGCATTTCGCGGCGCAATACATCATCAGCGGTTTTGGTATTCCCCGTAATATTGATACGACGAACTTTAACCTGCTGACCCGGGTTGATATAGTAATTAAGATCAACTACACCGGTTTCATTATTGATTTGCGGAACAACATTCACTTCTGCAAAGTAATAACCAGCATTACCGTATTTACGCAAAAGCAATTGTTTAACAGCATTTACTTTCTCTTGCGAGTAAGTATCACCATCTTTATAGATTTTGAGAGCTTCTAACTCTTGTGGCTGATAAAGCGCATCGCCAAGAAACTTGGTTTGACCAAATTTAAATTGACTGCCTTCGGTAACTGATACTTCAACAAAGATTTTTTTCTTGTCTTCGCTGATATTTAACTGAGAGTTATTAATATTGAAATTAATATACCCTTTGTTTAAATAAAGCGCGCGCAGTGATTCAAGACTTGCCGCCATTTTCTCACGTGCATAACGATCATTACGCGTAACAATTGAAGACCAGCCGCTCTCTTTAATGGCAAAGGCTTGCTTGATATCACTGTCACTAAATACAGTATTACCAATCAGATTGATTTCGACAACTTTAGCAGGCTTTCCTTCATAGAAATCCAGCTTTAAAGCAACACGGTTATTTGGCTGCGCGATGGTCTCAACTTTGATGTCTGCATCATAGCGACCTTGCTGCGCATATTGCTGCTCAAGTTCCGTTTCAATGGTCTGTAGTGCTGAGCTTTTAAGCACATCACCTTCAACCACACCCATTTTTTTCAGACCTTCAGTCAAGGCCTCTTTAGGAATAAGCTTATTGCCTTTAAATTCAATTTTAGAGATGACTGGCCGTTCAACCACTCTAAAGGTGAGGACATCGTTTTGCTTATAGGTTTTGATGTCATCGAAAAGACCCGTTGCATACAATGTACGAATGGCATCGGCAATCGTAGGATCATCAACACGATCCCCACTGTTAATCGGTAACATATTGTAAACATTTGAAGGTGTAAGACGGACTAAGCCTTCTATTTTTACTTCGCGTGCAATGAAACCATTTGCTGCATATGCTTGTTGTACCGCTGCCATAGCACTAACAAGTGCCAAAGGCATTAATAAATGTGTGTGCCGCATGCCAGTTTTTTCCAGTAAGTTAATTTTTCCATATCAGCGTTTATAGACGCATAAAATCATTAAAAAGCGCTAAAAGCATCATGCTACCGAGCAGTACCATACCAATTTTTAGACCGAACATTTGTATTTGTTCGGAAACAGGTTTACCGCGTATGGCTTCAATAAAGTAATAAACCAAATGTCCTCCATCCAGCATAGGAATCGGCAGCAAGTTTAAAATCCCCAAACTCACACTCATGAGAGCCATAAAAGAGATAAATGTTTGCCAGCCCATTTCTGCGCTTTGACCTGCAACTTTAGCAATTGTAATCGGACCTGATAAATTCTCAAGACCAATCAAACCACGAACCATTTTCACAATGGAATTCAATATCATGCCAGAGATTTGCACGGTCTTATCAACAGCCATACCCATTGCCTGGATAGGAGTATATTGAATTAACTGCTTATATTCAGCAGGAATCGTTACCTTACCAGGATTACTCTGAACACCCAGCATTCCTGTAACATTACCCATACTGTCACGTTTACCTTGTGGCATCACTTGTAAGTGAACAAGCTGCCCCTCGCGTAAGACATCTATATTAAGCAATTTCTCAGGTGATTTTTGAACAATATCGACCACATCGAACCAATCGTTCATCTTTAAGCCGTTTATACTTAAAATGCGATCTCCAACCTTCATCCCCTGACGTATTGCAGCACCATCCTCACTCAACTGATGAATGACTGCTGGCATGGCTGGACGATACGGCAGAAAACCAAGTACATCAAGCGCTGATTGGCTCTGATTTTTCAAAAAATCTTGTATCGGCAAATTTACCGTTTTATCTGTACCCTGATCATTGACCATGACACGGATTTGACCCGTTTCACCTGCACGATCAACCAGTGCAAAATTTAGACGCTCCCAAGTGGGTGTTTCTTTACCATCGACAGATACAACTTGATCACCTGCTTTTAATCCCATTTCGGCTGCAGGTGTATTGGGAATAACTTTCCCAATTCGCGTATTGAGCTGTTCTTGTGAAGGTAAAAAGAGAATCCAAAACAAAACCACAGCAAACAGTAAGTTAATCAAAGGGCCTGCCGCGACAATTGCAATCCGTTTCCATGGCGATTGACGATTAAACGCATACGGCAAGTCAGCCTCGGCAACATTACCTTCACGCTCATCAAGCATCTTGACATATCCACCGAGCGGCAACGCCGAAAGCTGATACTGTATGCCCGATTTTTTAGACGTCCATTTAAGTAATGTTGGCCCAAAACCAATTGAATAGACCAAAACTTTCACGCCCAGTTTTCGGGCCACCCAGTAATGACCAAACTCATGTATCGCAATAAGAGGACCTAGCAGCAATATTGCAGCGATGACAATATACAATACACTCATCTTTCTAGCCTCTGATCTGTTGGATGTAACGACCTGCAACCTGTCGTGCTGCAGCATCGATCTCTAGAACATGCTCAATACTGGTTGCCTTATCATTTTGCACGTGATTCAGCACATGCTCAACCACTTCCGGTATCGAAGTGAATTTTATTTTATGATTTAAAAATGCCTCAACTGCAATTTCATTGGCTGCATTAAGTATACATGGCGCCAAACCACCAGATCGCATCGCTTCTCTGGCAAGCGTTAAGGAAGGAAACTTTTGTGTATCAGGCTGTCTAAAATTCAACTGCGCGTGAGCAAAGACATCCAGAGCAGGGACATCTGTTGCTATACGCTCAGGCCACGCCAGTGCATGCGCAATTGGTGTACACATATCTGGATTCCCCATTTGCGCTAACGTAGAACCATCTACATATTGAACCATGGAGTGAATAATACTTTGTGGATGAACGACAACTGTAACAAAATGTTCAGAAATTGAAAACAAATGACAGGCTTCGATTAACTCAAGCCCTTTATTCATGAGTGTAGCGGAATCAACAGAAATTTTTTGTCCCATTGACCAGTTTGGATGTTTACATGCTTGTTGCGGAGTTACTTGTGATAACAAATCATCTGGATAATCCAGAAATGGCCCACCCGATGCAGTCAATAAAATTTGAGATACACCAAGCTGAGGAGATCCTGTTGGGGACAGACTCAAGTAATTATGTGGTAAAGACTGAAAAATCGCATTGTGTTCTGAATCGACAGGCAACAATAAGGCACGATGTTCGCGAGCAGCCTGCATCATGATATCACCAGACATCACCAGCGATTCTTTGTTTGCAAGCAATACACGCTTACCCGCCTTAACTGCTGCGAGTGTTGGCAGCAAACCCGCCGCACCTACAATGGCCGCCATCACAATGTCTACTTCCGGAGCAGAAGCCACACTGATCAAACCTTCAGATCCGACCCGAATCTCAATGTGTTCAAGTTGAGCATCGATAAAAAGCTGTTTAAGCTGAACAATTTTTTCAGCAGGAATCACCACAACTTGAGGATTTACCCGTTTGCATATCGCCAGTAGTTCATCAATTCGACTATATGCGGTAACGGCATACACTGAATATTGATCTGGATGCTGCTCTAAAACTCTTAAAGTGCTTTGTCCAATCGAACCAGTCACACCCAATATACAAACAGATTGTGTCATTTATAAATCTACACCAATGAGCTTCAATAGATAAATTCCTGCAGCAAAAACAGGAGCAGCAGCCAACAATGAATCAATTCGGTCGAGTACACCACCATGACCTGGCAAAATACGTCCTGAATCCTTGATTCCCGCTCGACGCTTAATCATGGATTCAAACAAATCACCTAAAACAGAGGCAAATACAGTCAATAAAGATAGAATCAGAAAAAGAATATGTTGTGCAAGGGATAGATCTAGATAAAAGAACTCAACCACAATAATCACGACAACCGTGATCACTACACCACCAATCAACCCCTCGATTGATTTATTTGGACTGACCGTTGGTGCAAGTTTTCGCTTACCAAATTTACGCCCAACAAAGTAAGCACCAGTATCTGCGCCCCAAACCAGAAGAAATAGATACATCAGCCACCACGGAGATGCTTTCCATACCTCAAAGATCGCAGTAACAGCAGCACTCACCAGAATTAGACCAAGTATATACAATGTCGCGTTGTACCAGCCATCGTACTCCGGATAAGATTTCACCCAGAAGCTACTCACCAACCATGTCAAAATGGATGCCGACCATAGTAAGAGTGCCACGTCATTATAAAATAACGCCAGCCCTGCAATCAGTGCAACTACAGCACCATAGCACCATGCTTTAGGCTTGACCACATGTGGTGTGGTTCTTGGCATAAGCTTGAACCACTCATAGCCTGCAACACCTGCCGCTAAGATCATCAATCCAAACATAGGATAATGCGATTGGGTAGCAAACATGCAGATCAGCACCACTGCCACTAACACCAACGCGGTTAGGATCCGCTCTAACATTATTAATTCTCAATTTTATCTTGTTGGATTTGCTCTGATGTTTTACCAAAACGGCGTTCACGGCCAGCAAAAACATCTAATGCGTGGTCGAACTCTTGAGTTGAAAACTCTGGCCACAATGTTTCTGTAAAGTAAAGCTCTGCGTAGGCAGCCTGCCAAAGCAAAAAGTTAGACAACCGATAATCGCCTCCAGTTCGAATCAATAAATCGACTGGTGGAAGCTCGTTCAGACTAACATACTGACCAAATAAGGAAGCGTCAATTTGTCCAATATCCAGATGACCCGCGTGTACATCACTGGCAATTTGTTTTGCCGCCTCTGCAATGTCCCACATCCCACCATAGCTCACAGCAATGGTTAGCGTCATGGAGCTAAAACTTGCTGTTTCTTGCTCTGCACTTCGCATAAGATCACGTAAATGAGGAGATAACCGCGAACGATCACCAATAAACTGCAACTGAATATTGAATTTACGCATGCGAGGCAATTGCTCATGAATCGCCTCCTCGAGAAGCTTCATCAGCAAATCGACTTCAATTTGCGGACGATTCCAATTTTCACTCGAAAAAGCAAAGACCGTTAAGGCCTGAATTCCTCTTGAACGGCAATGCTCAACGATCGGGTCTAAACTATTTTTACCCTCTCGATGACCATCTCCTTTTTGCATTTGATTTTTTTTGGCAAAACGGTTGTTGCCATCCATAATGATGGCAACATGTTTTGGAAGATGGTGCTCTTCTAATAAGGTCATAAAAACTTAGACCTTCATCAATTCTGCTTCTTTTGCTGCTAAACGCTTATCAACTTCAGCAACATATTTATCGGTAATTTTTTGAATATCATCACCTGCACGGCGCTCATCATCTTCAGAAATTTCTTTTTCTTTCAACAATGCTTTGATATCACCAAGTACATCACGACGAATATTACGGATCGCGACTTTGGCATTTTCAGCTTCTGTACGTGCAACTTTTTGCATGTCACGACGTGTTTCTTCAGTCAAAGCGGGTAACGGCACACGAATCGCGTCTGCAGTGATTGGGTTTAAACCCAAGTCACTTTCACGAATCGCTTTGTCAATTGCAGATACCATCGTACGTTCAAATGGCTGAACAATAAGCGTACGTGAATCTTCAACACCCACGTTTGCAACCTGATTAAGCGGCACATCTGAACCATAGTAAGGAACCATGACACCATTTAAAATTGATGGATGTGCACGACCTGTACGAACTTTTGCAAAACCTTGCTCTAGCGATTCTAGAGTTTTTTGCATACGCTGTTCGCTGTCTTGTTTGAGATCGTTAATCATATGATCTTCCTTACTTATTCATTCAAAAAGTGTAAAACTAAATTAGTGGGCTAGTATAAAGAGCTTTAAAGGCGCCGTCATCTGTTGGTGACGTGGGTTCCTTCTTTTTCACCCATGATAACCGACAATAATGCACCTGGCTTATTCATATCGAATACTTGTAACGGCACATTATGATCACGGCATAAGCAAATCGCAGTCAAATCCATTACACCGAGTTTTTCGTCAAGCACTTGATCAAAGCTCAATTGATCGTACTTAACAGCATCATCGTATTTACTTGGATCTTTATTATAAACACCATCAACTTTTGTGGCTTTTAAAATAAGATTAGCTTCAATCTCAATACCGCGCAAACATGCAGCTGTATCCGTTGTAAAAAATGGATTTCCGGTACCTGCTACAAATACACAGACTTCACCCTGACCCAAATAACGAATTGCATCACGACTTGAGTATGGTTCTACCACAGTACCAATCGACAAAGCAGACATCAAACGAGTTTTAATGTTACGGCGTACTAGTGCATCGCGCATCGCTAGACCATTCATGACCGTCGCCAGCATGCCCATTTGATCGCCAGTTACACGGCCTACCAAACCATCTTTTTGCAATTGACTGCCACGGTATAGGTTACCACCACCAACCACGATACCAACCTGCACACCCAAGCCGACCAAGTGTGCAATCGATAAAGACATTTGATCGAGCACTTGAGCATCGATTCCCATATCTTTATTGCCTGACAATGCTTCGCCCGACAGCTTTAACAAAATTCGTGAATAACGAGGACTGTTCGTATCAGCCATAATTATGCTCCAAAATGCGATGTTTAAATTGAATTCTGTTTGTTAACGCGCAACTAAGCTGCTTTGATCTTGATCAGCTTGGCATATAAGTCATATTCGTCAGCGTCGGTAATTTCCACTTCCAGCAACTGGCCAGGCTGAATCATGGACTTATCAATATCTTCGACAAATACGTTCCCATCGATTTCAGGTGCATCAGCATAAGAGCGAGCCACTGCTACTGGAAATTCATCTTCAAGATCATCCACCAAAACAGTCATGGTTTGACCGATACGCTTTTGCAATTTGGCAGCCGAAATTTCTTGCTGAACTTGCATAAAACGCTCGTAACGATCTTGCTTAATCTCTTCTGGAACATGATCTGGCAAATCGTTTGCTGTCGCACCTTCAACAGGTGAATAGGTAAAGCAACCTACGCGATCGAGCTGGGCCTCTTTAAGCCATTCTAATAAAATTTGGAAATCTTCTTCAGTTTCACCCGGGAAACCGACCACAAAGGTTGATCGAATGACGAGATCCGGGCATTTTTCACGCCATACTTTTAAACGCTCTAAAGTATTTTCACTATGGGCTGGTCGCTTCATCAATTTTAAGATGCGCGGACTGGCGTGCTGAAAAGGAATATCTAAATACGGCAAAATTTTGCTTTGAGCCATCAAATCAATTACGGCATCGACATGCGGATAGGGATAAACATAATGTAAGCGTACCCAGATACCCATCTGACCCAAGGCTTCACACATGTCGTAAAATTTGGTTTTTACAGGTTGACCGTTCCAGAAATCAAGCTTGTATTTGGTATCGACACCATAAGCAGACGTATCTTGTGAGATCACCAAAACTTCTTTAACGCCAGAACGCTTGAGCGCTGCGGCCTCTTCAAGCACCGATCCAACTGGACGCGATACTAAATCACCACGCATGCTTGGAATGATACAAAAGGTGCAACGATGATTACAGCCTTCTGAAATCTTCAAGTACGCATAATGCTTTGGTGTAAGACGAATACCTTGCTCTGGAACTAAATCGATAAACGGGTTATGTTTAGGCGGCGCAGGCACATACTCGTGTACCGCTTCCATCACATCTTGATACGCTGCTGCACCAGTGACTTTAAGCACATTTGGGTGCATTTGACGGATTTTGTCTTCGTCTTTACCCAAGCATCCTGTCACAATTACACGGCCATTTTCATTCATGGCTTCGCCAATCGCATCTAATGACTCTTGTACTGCAGATTCAATGAAACCACAGGTATTCACAACAACTAAATCTGCACCATCGTAATTCGATGCTACTTCATAACCTTCAGTACGCAACTGAGTTAAAATTCGTTCAGAATCTACCAATGCCTTAGGACAACCTAAAGATACAAAACCGACTTTGGGGGATTTCATGAATCTGCACTCCACTAGAATCCGCGTATTGTATGATGTTTCTGAAAAGAAAAACAGGTCGATTCATTAACGATTCATTAGCGCACCAAAATAATTCATAAAAATTTATATTTTCATCAAAATGCACCAATTAAATGCATAATTACAGATCATGACGCTAAGAATGTGTTAAAAAAATTCACTAATAGACCATGTAGCACATTTTTAACTCAAAAATATTGCTATTGCACTTTAATTGGCAAAGTTGGCGTGCATTTTGCTTCGGATATATCTCATAACAAGGACAGATATTTTTTAACAAGATGCCATTGCGCCATTTTAAAACAGGATACTTCCGCTAATGGATCACCAACCGACTATCGACTACCGACTTTTAGTGGACAATATGACCACTGCTATTTTATTGGTCGATAGCAATCTGAATGTGTTTTATTTGAACTCATCCTGTGAAGCACTATTCGACATCAGCCTATTAAGGGCTGCCGGTCAACCTGCCATTAACTTAATGCATGCACCTGATGATACCTTTAATACCTACGAGGCGCTTTTAAACACCCTGAATTCTGGGCAGCATTATACGCGGCGTGAGGCGGTAATTAATGTCAATTTCAAAGACATTCATGTCGACTACACCGTTTCACAGCTCAATACCGGCAAACCGTATCATCCATTGCTATTGATCGAGTTAAATCCGATTGATCGGATGCTGAAAATTTCTAAAGAAGAAAACTTTATTCAGCAACATCAAGTTGCACGGCAACTGATTCGTGGCGTTGCTCACGAAATCAAAAATCCGCTTGGTGGTATTCGCGGCGCAACTCAACTTCTGGCACGTAGTCTTAACGATCCGAAATACGAAGAGTTTACCGATATTATTATCAGCGAAGTGGATCGTCTTCGTAATCTGGCCGATACCATGCTGGGTTCGAGACAGCTACCAAGTTATGAAGACGTCAATGTGCACGAGCCTTTAGAGCGTGTGCGCTCACTAATAGTCAATCAAACCAAAAAGAAAATTAAGATTACGCGCGACTACGATCTCTCACTGCCAGATGTCAAAGCAGATCGCGATCAACTCATTCAAGTCATGCTGAATATTAGTGTAAATGCCATTCAAGCCATGACAGAAAATAAGGAATTTTTCGTTGAAGAAGCTCCACATTTATCTTTACGTACGCGTATTCAACGACTAGTGACCATTAATGGGGTATTAAATCGCTCAGCCATTCGAATTGATATAGAAGACAATGGCCCGGGTATTCCGCAAGATATTATTGAATCTGTATTTTACCCACTGGTTACTGGGCGCGCCAAAGGCACAGGACTGGGCTTGAGTATTGCTCAAAATATTATGCATCAACACAACGGGATGATTGAATGCCAATCTGTACCCGGAAAAACTGTATTTAGCTTATATCTACCTTGGGAGACAGACCATGTCGCGAAATAAAATATGGGTAATTGACGACGATCGCGCCATGCGCTGGGTCTTAGAGAAAACCTTTAAAGAAGAAGGTTTTGATGTCACCAGTTTTGAAGAAGCTCAGACTGCGCTTGACCAATTACTCGACGATGCACCGGATGTGATCTTAACCGATATCCGTATGCCAGGTATCGATGGCCTTACTTTTCTAGGTAAAGTCAAAAACAGCAATCCAGATTTACCTGTGATTATTATGACAGCGCATTCAGATCTTGAATCGGCTGTGTCTAGCTATCAAACGGGTGCTTTTGAATACTTACCTAAGCCATTTGATATCGATGAAGCTCTTGCACTGGTCAATCGTGCCATCTTGCATATCAATAAATTACAGCAACAAGAAGCCAGCAAGTCAGCATCGGTTGCTCAATCAACTGAAATCATTGGCGAATCGCCTGCCATGCAGGAAGTATTCAGAGCAATTGGGCGCCTTTCTCAGTCGCATATCACTGTGTTGATCAATGGCGAATCGGGAACCGGAAAAGAACTAGTTGCACATGCATTGCATAAGCATTCGCCACGTAGCAGCAAACCCTTTATTGCGCTCAACATGGCCGCCATTCCAAAGGACTTAATTGAAACCGAGTTGTTCGGTCATGAAAAAGGTGCTTTCACTGGTGCCAATACACAGCGTCAAGGCCGCTTTGAACAGGCCAATGGTGGTACGTTATTTTTAGATGAAATTGGCGATATGCCATTTGAAACGCAAACACGACTACTTCGCGTACTTGCAGATGGCGAGTTTTATCGTGTAGGTGGCCATATTCCAGTTAAGGTCGATGTACGTATTGTTGCAGCAACGCATCAAGATCTAGAAAAACTGGTGAATGAAGGACGCTTCCGTGAAGACTTGTATCATCGTTTAAACGTGATTCGTATTCATATTCCTAAGCTGGCCCACCGCAGCGAAGACATTCCAATGCTGGCGCAGCACTTTCTTGCCCGAGCTGGAAAAGAGCTTGGGGTGAGTCCAAAGATTTTGCGTACCGAAACAACTGACTATATGCAGCAACTACCATGGCCAGGTAATGTGCGTCAGCTCGAAAACACGTGCCGCTGGTTGACGGTCATGATTACTGGCCGAGAAGTTTATCCGGAAGATTTACCTTCTGAACTCAAACAAATCCCGATCCAGAAATCAGCAGATACAAATATTGCGACACCAAACTTTGATCGCATTTCTCTACATCACTGGGATGAGCTACTAGGCCAATGGGCGATTCAAAAGCTCAAAAATGGTGAGATGAAAATTTTGGATATTGCCACGCCAATGTTTGAAAGAACACTCATTAACGCGGCATTGCAACAAACTCGTGGTCGAAAACGCCATGCTGCTGAGTTACTTGGCTGGGGTCGAAACACTCTTACCCGAAAGCTTAAAGAGCTCGGTATTGCGGCTGAAGACGACGTAGAAGAAGAATCTGAAATCTAAATACTTTAAAGTGAGAGTCACATGTGGGCTCTCACTTTAAAAACCTCTCAACCCCTGCACCAGCCCCAAAAGCACAACATCAAACAATTTGTTATACTTAAATACACGATTAGTATTACCCTCCTTTTTTATGTCTAAACAGATGACACGACAAACCTGCCCGACAAAGTGCGATCTCCCCTTAACACGTCGGGGGCATGAGCGCTGGCTGGCTTTATTACTTAGTGCAACAGAACTGTTTCTTGAAAAAGGGTATGATGCGGTGTCTTTAGATGATGTCGTAAATCATGCAGGTGGATCGAAAGCCTCGATTTATAAATACTTTGGTAGTAAAGAAGGTTTGTTTACTGCGATTTGTGATTATCGTCGCGAACTTTTTTTCAAAAATATCTGTGCCTCTTACGACGCTCAACAGGATGATCTTCGTTCCTTTTTAACCAGCACCTTATATAACTTCTTTGCCAAAATTACCTGCACAGAAAATTCTGCTTTTATGCGTTTATTAATCGAGCAGTCACAGCGTAATCCAGATCTAGCCCTGTACTTGCACCAAAAAGGTCCAGAATATATTCAAAAATGCATTGCTGATGCACTGCAATATGCCGCAGAAAAAGGACAGATTGAGTGCAAAAAACCCTTAAATTCAGCCATGATGTACTTTGGTATCCTTCGAAATATTGAATGGAAGATTATTATGGGGGTTCCTTTAACGACCGATTGTGAGGACATTCACGAACACATCGATTATTGCGTTGATCTTTTTTTAAACGCGCACAAATTAAACTAATTTTTTTGCATTTTTTGTATCATATAGTATATTAATCGATTGTTTTTTTCGTTCACCAACCAGCAACTAATTGTTATAAAACAATTATTGTGGAGTAACCATGGCTCTACGGCACTTTCTTACTTTACGCGATCTTTCTTCTACTGAATTAAAGAATCTCCTTGATCGAGCAAGCGAACTAAAACGCCAGCAACACAATAATGAACTGTTTCAGCCATTTAAAGGTAAAGTGTTGGGAATGATTTTTGAGAAATCAAGCACACGAACTCGAATTTCATTTGAAGCAGGAATAGCTCAATTTGGTGGAAGTGCAATTTTTCTTTCACCACGTGATACACAACTAGGCCGTGGTGAACCGATCGAAGATTCTGCACGCGTTATTTCAAGCATGCTTGATATTGTCATGATTCGCACCTTTGGTCACGATGTTGTGCAGCGCTTTGCATCTTACTCTTCTGTACCTGTGATCAATGGTCTGACAGATGATCATCATCCATGTCAGTTACTTGCAGATCTTCAAACCTATCAAGAACATCGTGGAAGTATTCAAGGCAAAACCGTTGCATGGATTGGCGACGGCAATAACATGTGTAATTCATATATTGAAGCTGCGCACATGATGGGCTTTAAATTAAAGGTTGGTGCACCTAAAGGTTATGAACCAAAACCTGAATTTATGGCTGAATTTGCGCACTGTGTTGAAGTATTTAATAATGCTGAAGATGCGGCTGTAAATGCAGATTTGATCGTGACCGACGTGTGGGCCAGCATGGGACAAGAAGAAGAACAAAAGTTACGTGAAGCAGCTTTTGCCGCATTTCAAGTCAATGAAAAACTGATGGAACTTGCTCATCCAGATTGTCTATTTATGCATTGCCTACCGGCACATCGTGGTGAAGAAATTTCTGAACACATGCTCGATCATAAAAGCTCTGTGGTATGGGACGAAGCTGAAAACCGATTGCATGCACAAAAAGCATTGATGGAATTTTTATTGAATGAAAATTTAAAGCGATCTTAAGCATAAATTTTAAAAAAGCCTGATCTCCAATATCAGGCTTTTTTTTGCATAAAATTTAATTGAGCGCTATTTGGGTTGCAAAATAATCAGACTTGCACCAAGTAAAACCACTGCTCCACCCAATAGATCCCAACGCGTTAGAGCAACTTGATCTACAAACCTCAGCCACATGAGTGCCGTAAAAATATAGATTCCACCATAAGCCGCATAAATACGCCCTGAGGCTGCGGGATGCAACGTCAGCAACCAAACGAAAAGAGCCAAACTCAAGGCCGTTGGAATCCAGAGCCAAGCCGACTTACCCTCTTTTAAAATCAGATAAGGGAAATAACAACCAAGAATTTCTGCAACCGCAGTCACAAAAAACAACCCGAATACACTGAGTATTCGGGTTGCAGAGAAGTCTTCTAATAACATTTATGCAGGTTCTGCCGTTTGGTCCTCAAATACGGAAAGCTGTAATCCAACCTCTTTACCGTCTTCTTTTTTAACAGATACCGCAACGTTACCGCCATGATCGGCCAGTTCACCAAATAGAATCATTTCAGCCAGTGGCTTTTTCAAATGCTCTTGGATTAAACGCTGCATAGGACGTGCACCCATTAAGCGATCATACCCGTTGGCCGCGAGCCAGTCACGTGCAGACTGATCCACCTCAAGTACCACTCTCTTATCATCGAGTTGCGCTTGAAGCTCAGTAAGAAACTTATCTACTACTGACTCAATCACTGTTGTTGGTAATGCTTTAAACTGAATCACACCATCAAGACGGTTACGGAACTCTGGAGAGAATGCGCGCTTCATGGCCTCTTGGTTATCGTTGCTGTTGTCTTGCTCGGTAAAACCAATACTGTTGCGTGAAATACTTTCAGCACCAATATTCGTTGTGAGCACGATAATCACGTTTCTAAAATCAGATTTGCGTCCGTTGTTGTCGGTTAAAGAACCATGATCCATCACTTGAAGCAACAAATTAAAGACATCTGGATGCGCTTTTTCAATTTCATCGAGTAGCAATACACAGTGCGGATTTTTATGAATTGCATCTGTCAGTAAACCACCTTGATCATAACCGACATATCCAGGAGGCGCACCGATTAAACGAGATACCGCGTGACGCTCCATATACTCCGACATATCAAAGCGAACCAGTTCGACACCTAAAAGTTTTGCAAGCTGTTTGGTGACTTCGGTTTTACCCACCCCGGTTGGGCCAGCAAATACAAAATTACCGACAGGCTTATCTGGTGCTTTCAGACCTGCACGAGACAGTTTAATGGCAGAAGCAAGTGCAGTAATGGCTTCGTCTTGACCAAATACCACGCGTTTTAAATCGCGTTCCAGATATTCAAGCACTGCTTTGTCATCTTTCGATACCGTTTTAGGCGGAATTCGCGCAATTTTAGAAACAATATCTTCGATGTTCTCGACCGTAATCAAGCTGTCATCAAGTTCTGCTTTCAGACGGCGCTGCGCTCCGGCTTCATCAATCACATCGATTGCTTTATCTGGCAAGAAACGATCATTAATAAATTTCGAAGAAAGCTCTACGGCAGCAACTAAGGCCTTATCGTCATACTCCACATGATGAAAGTCTTCAAACTTCGTTTTTAGACCACGTAAAATATCAATCGTTTCTTGGATACTTGGCTCGTTTACATCGATTTTTTGGAAACGACGCGATAAAGCATGATCTTTTTCAAATACCTGACGATATTCTTGGAAAGTGGTCGAACCAATGCAACGCAGAGTTCCATTTGCTAACGCTGGTTTGATGAGATTCGAAGCATCCATGGTGCTGCCCATGCTTGAGCCAGCCCCGATAATCATGTGAATTTCATCGATAAACAAAATTGCATTTGGATTTTTCTTGAGTGCATTGAGTAGCTGTTTAAGGCGTTTTTCAAAATCACCACGGTACTTAGTACCCGCGACTAACGCACCGATATCAAGACTGTACACTTCAGCATTAGCTAGTGGCTTAGGTGCTTTACCATTTACAATTAGCCATGCCAATCCTTCTGCAATTGAGGTTTTACCCACACCCGGATCACCCACTAGAAGTGGATTATTTTTGCGACGACGACATAAGATTTGAGCCGTGCGTTCAATTTCTTTTTCGCGACCAATCAGCGGATCGGTTTTGCCTTTGAGCGCTTCATTGTTCAGATTAAGTGTAAATTGCTCTAGAGGGCCTGCATTAGACGAAGCTGAACTTTCACCTTCGATGTCTTCTACTTCTTCTTCAGACTGCGATTCATCTTTACGTGTACCGTGAGATAAATACTGAGTCAGGGTCAAACGATTAATTTGATGACGTTTGAGCAAATAAACCGCAAAGGAATCGCGCTCGGAATACATCGCAACCAGCACGTCGGCACCTTCGACTGTACGATCTCCACCGCTTGATTGCACATGGAAAATCGCGCGCTGCAAAATACGATCAAAACTTTCAGTGGGGTGCGGTGCTTGCTCGCTATTTTCCCCAAGTTTTGGTGTATGTTGCTCCACATATTCTTCTAGTTCTTTACGTAATGACACGATGTCTGCGCCACATGCTTTAAGTGCATTGACTGCTGAATCATTATCGAGCAAAGCCAGCAATAAGTGTTCTACAGTGAGAAACTCATGCCTTTTTTGACGAGCCATGCTTACAGCCAAACGTAAGGACACCTCTAATTGACGACTGAGCATACGACCCCCTTAATCTTTGGGCTCAATCTGACAAAGTAATGGATGACCTTGAGACCGAGCATAGTTATTAACTTGGTTTGCTTTCGTTTCCGCGATGTCTCTTGGATATACGCCAGCAACACCTTTTCCCTCATAATGTACTGTTAGCATTACTTGAGTGGCTTGGTCAAGATTCAATGCAAAGTATTGTTGTAAAATTTCAATTACAAAGTCCATTGGGGTGTAGTCATCGTTCATTAAAACGACAGCATAAAGGGGTGGACGCTTTAATTCTGGGGGAGCAGTCTTGACAGCAAGATCACCATCGGGCGCATCGGTTTGCGAATCACCCAAGCGTGGATTGATGTGCCAGTCAACATATCCTGTCTGATAAAAGGATGCTTTGACTTCATTTAAACTAATTTGGCGCTTGTATGTTCGCATAGACTCTTGTATTCACAATTAATTTGCATTTGCTTCAGCTTGTGGGATCTCGCCCACAAAGGCCGAAGATGACTCGACAGGTTTCCCTCGCTGCCAGCTAAACCGTTTAACTACTGGCGCGCCATTATCTGTAATTCGCACCTCAATAAATTGCGGTGTAAATCCATTAGGCATTGTCCAGCGTCCTGTTAAACGCTCATAATCATAAAAATTGAAGTTTTTGTCGTTCATTGGAACGACCAACACTTCAGTACCTTGAATCAAGCGCAATTCGATACTGCCGATCGCACGTTGTTTACCCGGACTCACCTGAACCAAATCTACCTGATATTCATAGGCATTTTCAGGCAAAGGTTTCACCGCAATATTTTGAATCGTCAGAGGCAATCCACCTCTCAAACGTAACACTTCACGATAAAATGCACTCATATTCATCATTTGTGCATTGTCATTTTTCGCTTGTGTTAATGCTTGATACAAATTATTGGCATTGTCTACTGCAACATCGCGCTCTTGCACCGCCGCATTCAGGCTCTTATTGACTGAATCAAGTGATGTTTTTTGCTTTTGAACCACATCCACCAGTTGAGCTGCATCGGCGTCGTAGCCAACAACAGTCAAGCCCTGGCGGTTACCTACTGTATACCCCAAGGTAAAGCTTCCTGCAATCAAAACAACTGCCGCAATCGCCAGAGGTAAGTTTGTTTTCAAAAATGGCTTTTTGGGTGATCGTTGATCAGACAAAGTCGCCACGTGTTCGGTGTCTTGCATCGCAATCTCGATTTAAAGATAGTGCCTGACACACATTTAAATCGAAATTTAAATGTGTGTGAAGTCTTAAGCTGTTTTTATGGCAGCAAACCAATCCCGTCCAGACCGGTTGCTTCATCGAAGTTGAACATTAAATTCATATTTTGTACTGCTTGGCCAGCAGCCCCTTTCACCAAATTATCTTGTACCGACAATATGATCAGTTTATTTGGCTGAGGCTTGTACAGCGCGATTCTAAGCTCATTCGAACCACGAACACTTCGGGTTTCTGGCGAGCTATTGGCTGGCATCACATCGACAAATCGTTCGTGTGCATAATACACTTCGTATAAAGATTGCAAATCACTGTTTGCACCTTCATCGGTCAGGTCGACGTAAATGGTGCTAAGCATGCCACGGATCATTGGCACCAAATGCGGTACAAACAAAAGCTGATCAAATACGCCAGTTTGCCCTGAGATATTTTCAAGCGCTTCCACAATTTCTGGATGATGACGATGCCCTGCAACTCCGTAAGCTTTGAAGTTATCTGCATTTTCAGTGTAAATCATGCCTAGGCTGGCTTTACGCCCTGCTCCAGAAACACCCGATTTGGCATCCACAATAATACTTGATGGCTTAATCAGGGCTACATCGGCTTGTAAAAGTGGCGCCAAACCTAACTGTACCGTAGTCGGATAACATCCAGGATTACCCACCACCTGCGCCGTCTTAATTTTTTCACGGTTTAATTCAGGTAAACCATAGACCGATGATTTTAAAACATCTGGACATTCGTGCTGTAGGCCATACCACTTTTCGAATTGCTCAAGATTTTGCAAACGAAAGTCAGCGGCAAGATCAATCACTTTTACGCCCGACTCAACCAATACTTTGGCATGCTTCATGGCTACACCATGCGGTGTCGCAAAAAAGACCACATCGCATTGTTTTAAAAGATCTTCATTGAGGTCGGAAAATTCAAGGTCAGTATGTCCTCGTAAACTTGGAAACATCTCTGAAACACGCTTTCCTGCCTCTGTACGTGACGTTAACACACGAACAGTTACCTGTGGATGACGAAGCAATAAGCGCAGCAATTCAACGCCCGTATAACCAGTTCCACCTACAATTCCGACAGAAATCACGTGTCTTACCTCAAAGTTCAACAGAATGTTGCCTAGTATGACAGGATGTACTGATTTTCAAAACTATTTATCGAACGCACTGTGATTTTTTATTGGAATGATTGAAGTGAATCCGTATTTATTACTGGCAATCCACCAACCAAATTACGTTATGCGCTGTACCACCAGTGTGGCAACTGCGTCTGTTTCAGGCGTTGTCGATGTTTTTGAAAGGCTTGGTCATGACGCTGTACTTCTGTCCAAAACTCGGGACCATGATTAAAATGACGCGTGTGTGCTAATTCGTGAATACACACATACCGCACAACAGCAATATCCATGAGCACCAAGCCAGCATGCAGCATGATATCTTTTTGAGCGGTGCAACTGCCCCATCGTGTTTTAGGTCGACGGATCGCGCATCCATTGAAAGAAAGTGTAGTCTCGCGGCTGATCTGCATTAAGTAGTCAGGCAAAACTTGTTTGGCGTAATTAAAGGTGGCCTCTTTTAAGGCGTATGCCCGATGGGCCGCGTTAATGAGTAATTGCTGGTTGTCGTGATCGAAATGATAGAGTTTGATCGCCTCATGCTCAACAATTCGATAGGTCGAATCATTAAAAAAAGTCAGGGCTTCAGATGAACTGGAAATAGCAGCATTTCGTTGCTGCATTTGCTGCTGCCACGTTTTTTCAAGCCATGTTTGTGATTGCGCTAAAAACGCTTGAATCTGTTTTTGAGTACAAAAGACGGGAACGGTGAGGCGCACCGCGTCTGGTCCAACACGTAAGCGCAAGCGTTTTGCCCTTACGTGTTTGACAATTTTGATCTCGGGAAGATCAGTCATCTTTAAGACGCTGTGCGCTCTTCAATGCCGTTATTTGTTGCAACAATTGCAATGGTTGCAGCATTTAGGGCAAAAATACCATTGGTCACCACACCTGGAATATCATTAATGGTTTTCTCAAGCTCAATCGCATTGAGGATATTCAGGTTGTATACATCCAAAATCACATTACCATTATCTGTGACTACACCTTCACGGTAAACAGGATCGCCGCCAAGACTCACCAGTTTACGCGCAACAGCAGAGCGCGCCATAGGGATCACTTCAACAGGCAACGGGAACTCACGACCCAACTGTTCAACCCATTTTGAATCATCTACGATACATACAAATTTCTTTGCAATTGATGCCACAATTTTTTCACGTGTGAGCGCGGCACCGCCACCTTTAATCATGTGCATGTGACGATCAATTTCGTCGGCACCATCGACATATGCGTCTAAACCGCCCACATGGTTCATGTCGAGCACTTCTATGCCCAATTCTTTTAGGCGTTTAGCTGTGGCTTCCGAGCTGGCAACCGCTGCTTCAAGCTGTAGTTCAGGTAAAAGTTCAATCAGAAAATTGACTGTACTTCCGGTTCCCACTCCTAAAATGCCCCCTTTAGGTAAGTGTTTTAAAGCAGCTTTCGCTGCTGCTTGTTTTTTCTCATCTTGGGTAGCATATAGACTCATGACATCACTCAACTTTTTTTCACCTTTTGCGCAATTTTAAAACGCAAATGTGCAGGGGTTTGTTACAATAAGCGGCTATTTTAAACTGTTACATGGAAAATTAACATGCTGTCTCGTTTGGTTCGACAAATTTTACAAGCAACGGTCTATGACGTTGCAATCGAAACTCCACTCGAAGCAGCGCCACGAATTAGTGAAAAACTAAACAACAATATTCGCTTTAAACGTGAAGACTTACAGCCCGTTTTTTCGTTTAAGTTACGAGGTGCCTATAACCGTATCAGCCAGTTACCCAAATCACAGCTTGAACGCGGTGTGATTACGGCTTCGGCAGGCAATCATGCACAAGGCGTGGCGCTATCTGGTCAAAAACTGGGAATTCGCGCCATTATCGTGATGCCAAAAACAACGCCAGACATTAAGGTTCAAGCGGTTAAACGTTTGGGTGGCGATGTGGTGTTGCATGGTGATTCGTTCGATGTTGCCAATAAATACGCCATTCAGCGTGCTCAAGATGAAGGCATGACGTTTATTCCTCCTTATGACGACGAGCTGGTCATGGCAGGTCAAGGAACGATTGGCAATGAAATTTTGCGCCAGTGGCGAGATGTCGAATATGTGTTTGTGGCTGTGGGCGGTGGCGGCCTGATTGCAGGTGTTGCGGCGTATTTAGGCGATGTAGCCCCCCATGTTAAAGTCATTCCAGTTGAATATGATGAATCTGCATGTTTGAAAGCGGCATTTGAACACAATGCGCGTGTGGTGCTTCCACAGGTGGGGCTGTTTGCAGATGGAACCGCAGTTGCACAAATTGGTGAAAAACCCTTTGAAGTGATTCAATTGCAAAAATCTGACAACTCTGGCCCAATCGTTGAGCGTGATGTGGTCTTGGTCAATACCGATGAAATATGTGCAGCCATTAAAGATACTTATGACGAGTGCCGCAGTATCGTTGAGCCATCAGGTGCAATGGCGCTGGCAGGCATCAAAAAATATATCGAGCAACATAATTTAAGTCATAAAAATATTGTCTCGATTGTTTGCGGCGCCAATATGAATTTTGACCGTCTGCGCTATATCGCAGAGCGTACCGAACTTGGTGAACGTAAAGAAGCAATTTTTGCGGTGAGCATTCCAGAGCAAAAAGGTGCATTTTTAAATTTCTGCCGCGCACTCCATGGTCGTAATATTACTGAGTTTAACTACCGTGCCAGTGACAGTGATGCCGCTCAGGTTTTTGTCGGCATTAGCTTAAAATCGGGTGAAAAAGAGCGTCATGACATTCATGAATTACTCAAAAGCCAATATGATGTGGATGATTTGTCTGACGATGAGGTGGCTAAACTCCATATTCGCTATTTAATTGGCGGTCATGCCAACATTGCTAACGAACGTCTATTTCGTGTTGAATTCCCTGAGCGCCCGGGTGCATTATTGACCTTCTTGGAACGTTTAGGTCCATCACATAATATCAGTCTGTTTCATTATCGAAACCACGGCGCAGCGGAAGGTCGCGTACTGGTTGGATTACAGGCAACTGATGTGCAGGAAAATCCTGACGTATTGATTCAGACGCTCGAACAAATCAATTATCCATACGAAGAAATTACTCACAATGCCGGCTATAAACGCTTTCTTAAATAAAGCGATCTAGCTATAAAAAAACCAGCCGTATGTGCTGGTTTTTTTATGACCGACTTCTATTCTCTGTTTCGTAACATTTATGTGCTTTAAACCCAAACAAAAACTACTACACTGATTTTTATGAAACTATAGCCGAAAAATAGCAATAAGGTTTTTTATATGGCGCAATTTGCAGTAATTGGACTGGGAAGTTTCGGTGCAACTGTTGCAACCGAACTGGTGAAGTTAAACCATGATGTGATTGGCATCGACTCCATCAAGCGAAATGTTGAAGATTTAAGTGATCAACTTACCCATGCAGTGATCGCCGATGCCAGTGACGAACATGTACTTGAAGAGTTGAACATTCAAAGTTGTGAAACAGTCGTTGTTGCAATTGGCGAAGACATCGAAGCCAGTATTTTATGTGTGCTGCATTTAAAAAATATGGGCGTGCCCAAAATTTGGGTAAAAGCCAAAACCAAAGCACACAGCATGATCTTGTCGCATTTACATGTCGATAAAATTATTCATCCCGAAGAGGATATGGGCGTCCGAATTGCTCAAGCATTGAACTACCCGATGGTCAGCCGCTATATGGCACTCGATGATGATCACTATATTGTCAAAGTTGAAATTCCTAAGCACTTAAATGGCATTCATCTTTTGGGGCTAATCAATGATATGAGTCATGTTAAAACGATTTTGCTCAAACGCGGCAAAGATATTATTTACGAACCTGACCCGACTTGCCCAGTGCAATCTAAGGATATCTTGATTGTTGAAGGACACATCGATCAACTTAAAAAACTTTCAGTACGGTTTTTGCCTCATGAAAAAACAAAAACTTAAGCAAAAATCATTTAATTTAAGTCCGCCCTCTCTACTGGCTCTAGGGTTCTTAAGCTTTATTATTATCGGTACTTTTTTACTTAAGCTGCCTGTAGCCAACAACGGCCACCTGAGCTGGATGGATGCCCTGTTTACCTCAACCTCGGCAGTGACCATTACCGGTCTGTCAGTCATTAACATCGGGCACGCATTAACCACTACGGGACAAATTATTTTACTGTTTTTGATCCAGATTGGTGGTTTAGGCTTCATGACCTTTGCCATCTTGGCCGCACTTAGTTTGGCGCCTCAATTGGGTCTTAAACAGCAAATCATGGCGCAAGATTCAATCGGCCATACCAGCTTGTCTAAAGTAACGTTTGTGGCACAAGCCGTGTTTATTTATACCCTTATTTTTGAGTTGATTGGCACCGTGATCTTGACTGTGGTCTGGACATCGCAATTTGGTTTTTTACACGCGCTGTACTACGCCATGTTTTATAGTGTTTCAGCTTTTAACAATGCGGGTTTTTCTTTATTTCCTAACAATCTAATCAACTTTTATGACCATTATATCGTCTGCCTCACCATCAGTTTTTTATATATTTTAGGCGGAATGGGTTTTTTGGTTTTAATGGATATCAAGCAGCACAAACGCTGGCGAAAACTCAGCCCTAATAGCAAAATTATTATTGTGAGTATTGGAGTACTTAATCTTGTTGGCTTTCTGATGATTTGGCTTTTGGAAGCCAATAATCCCCTCACTTTGTACAACATGAGTTTCGGCGAACAGGCAATTAATGCATGGTTTCAGGCAACCGTACCACGTTCTTCTGGCTTTAATACCATTGATATTGGCTCAATGACCAATAGCTCTACCTTACTGACCATGTTTATGATGTTTATTGGGGGTGGCTCACTCAGTACAGCAGGTGGTATTAAAGTCGGTACGGCAGTTATTTTACTTTTTAGCGTGATTGCCTTTTTAAAACGCCACGATGAAGTACGCATTTTTAATCATTCGATTTCTTATGAAAGTACATTTAAGGCTTTGGCTGTTGCCATTATTACTTTAATTCTGATTTTTGTCGGCTTTTTTACAATCTTAATTTTAGAGCCACATAAGAACTTTCTGGATCTATTTTTCGAAATTGTCTCTGCGGCATGTACGGTTGGTCTTTCGAGAGGCATTACCGGCGAACTCAACAACAGCAGTTTATTTGTATTGACTTTATTGATGTTTGCAGGACGTTTAGGCCCACTCACGCTGGCCTACCTGATTGCCACACCACGTAAAAGTCGCCTGAAACATCCAAATGCCGATATTCAAATCGGATAAAAAAGAGGAAGCATCATGCTTCCTCTTTTTATTCAAAATCAAATTAAAACCAATCTAGCAATGAAACGCCAAGACCGACATAAGTCGCACGGTGGTTATAATCAATCAGACTTTCACCATAACCGTTAAATAGTTGGAAATTGCCACGCAATTTGCCGGTAATTGGGAAAGCCCAGTCAAACTGCACGGCTCCATGCGATTTATCACCATCTTTTAAAGAATGACGCAACATTAACGAAAAGTCATTTTGTTTCCAGCGATAAAATGCCGTTAAGTCACCACGGCCCACATAATCTTCGATATCGGGATTATTGTCATCTTTAGCAGCTTCTTCAATGCGAATCCATGGACGCAACATTAAAGCAAAATTGTCGCGCTCAAAACCCACATTAAATATCACACGATTCCAGCTACGAGATAATGGATCAGAACGACCATTCGACTGATGATTCAGTGTGACACCAAGCAATCGGCCATCTAGACCAAATACCCGATAATTGGTACGAAACATCAAGCTCGCTTCAGGTTCGTAATTGGTTTCACGAAAAGGACGCGATTCTTCACCGTTAAAGACTTGCCAACGTGATGACTGAGTGTAGCCAAGCCATAAATCACCATTATTGCCAAAGATGTTTTCCCACGCTTTGGTTTTAAGCGATAACTGAAACTTCGACTCTAGCGACTTTAAGTTTTGATCTTGAGTAACGGTGTTATTTGGGTTAGGGCTTGATGGAAACTCATTTTTTTTGCTGGTCCAAAATACTGGAAGCAAATACACCGGTTTGTAGCCACGAATATTCCACGTTCCAAGCTTGGCTTTTTCAGACAACTCCCAGCGTTTATCCAACAAAGAAACCGTTGGATCGATCGGACCGGCATCTAAAGAAAATACATTCCCGACCTTTTCTTGAATTTTTTCAGGAAGAGTTTCTGGAGTTGACTTTTTTTCTGGAGCCAGAGGTGCGGCTGCCTGAGCCGCCAGCATGTTATTGGTATCGATAGGCGTTTTAAACAGCGCATCATAACAGGCTAAGCGGTCTGCATTTGAATCTAATCCAACACACGCCTTGGCGCTTGCTGGATTAGGCGATGCTTCTACTGTCGTAGAAGAAATCGCTTTGGGTGGAAATGTACTCTTTACATCTGCTGCATAGGCTGCCGACACCCCCAGACAACCCAATATGCTCAGCATACTGAGTTGTAACGGTGTTCGTTCAACAAAATTGAACGACATATACGCTCTCCGTTTTTCTTTTAGTTCACTTGTTTAACTTTAAAACCAAGCTGCTCAAGTTCCTGTCGTTTCGCTACCGGAGCCACCACTGCTTTGGTTGGTTTTTGCTGAATCAGATATTCGCGTGCCACGCGTTGCAAATCTTCTAATGTGACATGCAGTAAACGTGTGCGCAGGGTTTTTCTAAAAGCAGGTGTACGGCCATGAAGCAAGGCATAGCAAGCTGTAATTGCTTCGCCAGCAGGTGAGCCTGGTTTATCCATACTCGAGACCAGCCCCAAGATCGCCTCTTCCAGTTGATGTGCTTGCTGAGGTGTATTCAGCAACCACTCAATACTCGCCTCGAAGTCTTTAAAGGTCTCGGTTAGGCGTGGGTCCCGGTAGCTATAAAAACGAAATGCGCATGCATTACCGTCATAGCTTGCACCGCCACCATATGCACCACCTTTCTCTCGAATCGCACTGTGCAAGAAACCATTACGTAAGTAACCTGCAAGTACCATTAAAGGTGCTGCATCTGGGTGAGTAACCTCAACCGCTAGGTATGACGTTGCACAGAACTGTACGTTGGTTTGAATCAGCCAAGCTTCATCCTGATCATCATTCAAGTGCGTAAACTGTTCAACTTGCGCCACTTGCGTGTCTACATCAAGATGATCCCATACCGCCTGAATTTTCTCGACCAGCGTTTCAGAAAACTGCTCTTCACAGACCAGTAAAAACTGTTTTGGGGCTTGCAAAAGTGCAAGGTGAATCTGTTTTAATGCATCGATCAAGGCGGTATAGGCCTGCTCATCCTGTTCTATTTGGTCGACCAGATCGCTTAACCAGTTGAGTGCACCCAAGCCCGTATTATGATAATCACGTTGCGCTAATGCACTGGCATTACGTGATGCCACTTGCATTGCATAGCTATGGCCAGAGCCCGACAGACGTGATTTCCAGCGCGTTGCACGCTGTTGTAACAGCTCAACAATGCGATCTTTTTCATCAAAGCGCAGTTTTTCAAACGCAAGCTTGAGTAGCTCAATCGCATCATATTTTTCATTCAGTGATTTAGTGGTTAGAGTCAACCACGCACTGATTTTGCCTTTATCATCGACTTTACTACGTAATGAAGCGCCCATGCCTAGGCCACCGCTGACAGCGGTTTGCAATTGTTGCAACTCAAGATAATCGTAATCGCCAGCGCCTACCTCACCCATCAAAATAGACAGTAAATTAAAGTACGGCGATTGCACCACAGCGTCTGGAATTTGAATCAATACTTGTTGATAGTACAGACCGTTGGTTCCCGCATGATACAAATTGAGCGGATAATCATGTCGGTTGGAAATAATTTCTCTTAACTGGCCCTGCACTATATGCAAATCGGCAGGTACATCTTCTAATCCTACTTTTGGCAGTAAATCGAGATTATCAGGTGTATCTTGACGCTGTTTTAATGCTTCGGTTTCAGCCTGAATTCGAGCACGATCAGCATCAGTTAAAGTTTCACCCAAAGCCGCCAAACGTGCTTTTTCTTCTGCCTGTTCTTTGGCCGATTTTTCTGCATCGGGTATCAACGTCATTTGAACTCGATGCGGATTATCTAAAAGATGTGTCTGAATCAGATTTGACAGCCACATCGGATCTTTAAGCTCTTCTTTCACTTGCTCAATGGCACTGTCGACATCCCAAACGTGGATCGGGTCATTATGATGAATGGCACTGCTTAATCCATTTAAGATTAAGCTCAAACCATACGGCATGCCGTCACCATTGATTTCACGCTGATGTAATTCGATCTGATGTAAAATCGCATCGACCCAAGCCGGATCGATTGGTGCAGCAGCCACATCGCTTAAAATCTTGAGCACACCTGCTTTAAACTCTTCTGCGTGTTCCGGATTTGAACCCTGAACACCACAGTAAAAGGTCATTTCAAAATTTGAATCATCGACACCCATCAGTGGGCCTGTCGATTGCGCATAGCCACAGGTCTCAAGATAATGACGCAGTGGTGAAGCCGAGTTTTCAAGTAAAATGCCTTCGACCAAACGCAAACCTAATCGTAGTTTGATATCGCTTGCTTCAGGAAGTAACCACGCCAGTACATGATAGGTTTTATCTGATAAATCATCGCTATCGACCGCATAATGCTCGCTGACCTGAATAGGTGCTGCAAGACGCTTTTCAGGTTTTGAGTACAATGTCGTACCCTTTTGAAACTTCGCCAGTGCCAATTTTTCAAATTGCTCTTGTAACTCATAAGCACTTTGATTGCCAAAGGTCATAAATACGGCGTTACTCGGGTGATAATGCGATTTGTAAAATGACACCAGCTGGTCATAGGTCAAATCTGGAATGTCTTTAGGATCGCCACCAGAGTTGTAATGATAGGTTGTTTCAGGGAATAAATGATGCGCAAGCTGATGATATAACTGATCCGAAGGTGCACTCATCGCACCTTTCATCTCATTGAATACCACACCCTTGTAGACAGGTTCGTCATTTTCAAGCTCAACGCGAATTCCTTCTTGTGCGAAATCAAGCGGATTCAAATTCGCTGCAAACGCTGCATCGAGATAGACAGAAAGTAAGTTTTGAAAATCTTTTTTATTTTGAGTTGCAAATGGATAAGCAGTCCAGTCTGCTGACGTGAACGCATTCATAAAGGTATTGAGTGAACGGCGAATCATCAAAAAGAATGGATCACGCACCGGAAATTTTTCCGATCCACATAGTGCCGTGTGCTCTAAGATGTGCGCTGTACCTTTGGAATCCATAGGTTGCGTACGAAATGCAACCAGAAATACATTTTCATCGTGAGAGGTGGCCAAATGATAATGAACTGCTCCCGTCACCTTATGAGCATATTCAGAGACCAAAATATCTAAGGCCTCAACATGGTGTTGACGTACCAACTGAAACGCAGGATGGACAGTTTGATTAATGGTTCCAGTGACATCTACAGTCATGTGATCTCCTACTATTTTCAATTTCTAACGTGTTCCCATTATAGCCTTAGTTTTTACTGAAATTGATAGCTTTAATCCGACTCAAATACTAAGTTTTTTCAAAAAATGAATCTTTTTTATTAAATTCTCGATCTGATCAAGTCTTATTACGTTTATATCGATGCAAGAATACATGGATATCTAATATTCCCCTGATCTAAGCTGATCTTGTGTTGTTCATAGACGATGAATAGGTATTTCACGCCACAAACTACAGCTTGCGATCATGATCGTGTAAAATTTGGATTTTTAAATCGAGATGTGAACATACGCCATGGCAACAGTTGATCTTTTTGCAATTGGAAACGCGCTTATTGACCAAGAATTTAAAGTGTCGGATGAGTTTTTAGCTGATGTTGGTTTGCAAAAAGGCACCATGCAATTGACCGAGGGTGATACTCAGGCTGCGCTTTACGAAAAACTTTTGGCATCACAAGAATATAAAGGTCAAGCCAGTGGCGGTTCGGCTGCCAATACCGCAGTGGCATTTAGTGCCTTGGGTGGACGGGCTTTTTATGGTTGTCGCGTTGGTCATGATGAGTTGGGCTCGATTTACCTCCAAGGATTAAACGATGCGGATATCGTCACCTCGGAAAAATCTCTCACGGAAGGTGTAACGGGAACGTGCATGGTACTCATTAGCCCAGATACTGAGCGCACTATGCATACTTATCTCGGTATTACCACCGCACTTTCAGTCGATCAAATTGACTTTGAGCCTTTAAAAAGCGCGAAGTGGTTATATATCGAAGGCTATTTATCGACTAGTCCAAGTGCGCGTCAAGCTGTCATGCACGCCCGTGAGATTGCCAAAGCACATGGCGTTAAAGTTGCGTTGTCGTTATCTGATCCAGCAATGGTGCAATATGCACGTGAAGGGCTTGATGAAATGATTGCAGATGGTGTGGATTTATTATTTTGTAATGAACAAGAAGCACTGATGTATACCGCTACAGAAACGCTTGAAGCTGCATTTCAGGTCTTAAAAGCCAAAAATCATACTGTTGTCATTACACAAAGTGCAAAAGGTGCAACTGTATCGACACCATCTCAACATTTTCATCTCGATGGCCGTCGTGTTACTGCAATCGATGCCAATGGTGCTGGTGATGCATTTGCAGGTGCCTTCTTATTTGCATTAAATCATGGCATGTCTTTTGAAGATGCGGCGCAGTTGTCTATTCTGATTTCAAGTGAAGTGGTTTCACAATATGGCCCACGTTTGGACGTCACAACTTATGCTACACTTTTGACAAACTTTCAAACTGAATGTGCTTGATATATGGAAAAGATCTGCATGACGGAAGACATTCCTGAACGTGAAGCTCGCGCCTTTGATCAGGTCGAGGGTGAAACGATTTTTATCACACAACGTGATGGTATGTTTTACGCCTATAAAAATATATGCCCGCATTTACAGGTCGAACTTGAGTTTCTGGAAAACCAGTTCCTCGATTACGATCATGAATATATTCAATGTTCGACACACGGCGCCTTGTTTAATGTCGAAACAGGTGAATGTATTTCGGGTCCGTGCCTTGGAGAGGCTTTAACCAAAGTCGAAATTAAGGTGCATTCCGATGGCGGCATTTATTTAGCAGAATAAGAAGGAGCTTCGGTCATGGTGGAGTTTTTACTCAACTATTACTTTTTGCCATTTAACTTAAGTGTCATGGCATTGGTAATCCTCAGCATGGCCGAAACCATCGGAATATATATTGGCATTCGACCAAGTATTTTTCTTAAACGATTTTTACCGCGTTGGTTAAGCCACTCCCCCCTATTTAATGTTAAATTTTCTAAAGTACTGATTTTGGTTTTCTTTCTCATCAACTTCAGTTTTGCAGGCTATTTTTTACAGTTATCTGTGTTTGCTAAACAACACTTTTTTATCTCTCCGTTTTACCTGATTTTGCCTGCATTGATCATTGCCATTTTCTTTACCGTCTTTATGATTCATTGCCTAGATCAAGTGATCAAACCGCAAGTGGATCATCAGTTTGGTACTTTGCTTGGGCGCTTAGCTACCCTTTCAAGTGGTAATGCCCGACCTGGTTTTTCTGCGCAAGCCCGTGTTCGAGATGAGTTTGGGCAAGTCCATTATGTACAGGTGGAACCTGAATTTGGTGAACTTGAAGTGCAGTCTCAAGTTATTTTAATTCGTTTTCGTCAGACACATTACATTGCTAAGCGAATCGCCAGTTCAAATCAACTGTTTAATTCAGATTAAAAGTCTACTCAATAACTTCGGTTTTACAGGCAAAAAAAAGGAATACATCTGTATTCCTTTTTTACTTCTAATTAGCGCTGAGGCAATGGAATGTACTGCGAGTTCTGGTTTTGAACCTTACGCTCACCCACTTTCACTTGTAGATTTTGACGTTGACCATTGCGTTCAACCTCGAGCGTGATGCTACTGCCGGGTTGTTGCAGTGCAACATAGTTAATCAGATGCGATACCGAATTAATCTGTTCGTCATTCGCCTTAATGATCTTATCATTGACCTTCACACCCGCTTGTGCCGCCGGGCCGTTTTGAAGAACATCGGCCACAACCACACCCGGTTGTTTTGGCGCGAGTACATCATCTTGTGTAGGCGCAACCAAGCTAATGCCGAGCCAGCCGCGTACAACACGTCCATCTTTTAAAATTGAATTCAGCACCTGCTGACACACACGTGCAGGAATAGCAAAACCAATACCGAGTGAGCCACCTGTTTGCGAGAAAATAGCAGTATTAATTCCCACCAGATTTCCTGCTACATCAATCAAGGCACCACCTGAGTTACCCGGATTGATTGCTGCATCGGTTTGAATAAAATCTTCATAGGTATTGATGCCTAAATCTGAACGACCGGTTGCAGAGATAATCCCCTGAGTGACGGTTTGCCCTACACCAAAGGGATTTCCAATTGCAAGTACTACGTCACCCACTTCATTTCCGCTGAGTTTAAAGGGTAAAACTGGTAGTTTATCCAGATCAATTTTGATGACTGCCAAATCGGTATCTGGATCTGTACCCACAACTTTTGCTTCGGCACGTCGTCCGTCATAGAGTGCGACCACAATCTGGTCAGCTTGAGCAATCACGTGATTATTGGTCAGAATATACCCATCTGCACGAACAATCACACCTGAGCCCAGACTGTTTTCATTTTTCTGCTCTGTTTGATTCGGTAATTGATTACCAAAAAACTCCCGAAAAACAGGATCGTTAAGTAAAGGATGGTTAAGTTGTTTGACTTTTTGCGTGGTAAAGATATTAACCACCGCAGGAGCTGCCACTTTAACGGCAGCATTATATGACACCACCCCACCCGATCTTGATGTATCGACTAAAGACTCAACTTTTTCTGCTGGCATTTGAACGCCGTCTGCCGCAATTGGCGGCTTCGGTTGCTGGAATTTTTGCCAAGCGAGAAAGCTTAAAGTGACAATGACGAGTAATACCCAGGGCAACCATTTGAACGTCTGACGCACGAATATATCCTCAAAAAGTTTTTAATGTATTGAAGCAACTATATTTTTGGCTATTTTAAAGCATAACTTACTCACGAGCTCAGAACACATCAAAAGATTTGTCTAGCTTTAGTTACATTCAAATGCATGCTGTAATAAGATCTTTAATCATATAGATGTAAAAAAGGTTGATTCATGACCCAGTTAAATGAAATCGTCAGCTGGTGCGATCAAACATTAAGTTCCGCTCAATTCAAAGACTACGCACCCAATGGTTTGCAAATTGAAGGTACATCCGAAGTAAAGCATGTGCTGTGCGCAGTTACTGCCTCAGAAGCGGCAATTGACGCTGCAATTGCCATGCAGGCCGATGTATTGCTGGTTCATCATGGTTATTTCTGGAAAGGCGAACCCTACCCGATTACTGGTATGCGCGGCCATCGCATTAAAAAGCTCATTCAAAACAATATTTCCCTACTTGCTTATCACTTGCCACTCGATGCACACCCAACACTGGGCAATAACGCTGCAATTGCAGACCTACTCGAACTTGAACGTATTGAAGCGCTCGATCCAAACGAAAAATTTCCAATAGGCAATATCGGTTATTTAACGCAGGCTGTCTCACCTGAAACATTTAAAGCCAAACTGCAAGATACGTTTGATTTTAATATTATTCACTTACCAGCACAGGTTAAATCGATACAAAAAATTGGATTTTGTACTGGAGGTGCGCAGGACTTTATTGCCAAAGCAGCAGCACAAGGCTGTGATGCTTATATTTCAGGCGAAGTGAGCGAACGAACATTTTATGAAGCACAAGAATTAAACGTACATTATTTTGCCTGCGGGCACCACGCAACAGAACGCTACGGTGTTCAGCATCTAGGCAAAGCACTAAGCGAGCATTTTTCGCTCAAATACACCTATTTTGAGTTGAATAATCCGATTTAGGACGTATAAACGAGATGTAGGCCTTATACGTATTAATTCGAGCTTTATTGTGTATTGTTATTTTAATTGATGACCTTTTGCACATAGAATGATTTACACTAGAGCCACCTAAATGAAGGGGCTGTAAGCTTTTTTTAGCATTTGTGTGCTATAAAATCGAGATACGATAACAGTCTCAAATACCCAGCGAACGCAAGGAAATTAGACATGACAACCATTACTTTACCTGCTTTACCTTATGCTTATGATGCACTCGAACCACATATTTCTAAAGAAACTTTAGAATACCATCACGATAAGCACCACCAGACTTATGTGACTAACCTGAACAACCTGATCAAAGGCACAGATCTTGAAGGTCAGGAACTTGAAGACATTATTAAAGCAAGTGCAGGCGATTCATCTAAAGCAGGTATTTTCAACAATGCTGCACAAGTATGGAACCACACTTTTTACTGGAACTCGATTGCTCCAAACGGCGGTGGTAAACCAACAGGCGCACTTGCTGCAAAAATTGATGAAGCATTTGGTTCATACGAAAAATTTGCGGAAGAATTCACCACTGCTGCAACCACTCAATTTGGTTCAGGTTGGGCGTGGTTAGTGGCTGACGAAATCAATGGTAAACTTTCAATTACTAAAACTTCAAATGCAGACACTCCGCTTGCACACGGTCAAATTGCTGTATTGACCATTGACGTATGGGAACATGCTTACTACATCGACTACCGTAACGCGCGTCCTAAGTACATCTCGACTTTCCTTGAAAGCCTAGTGAACTGGGATTATGCAAACGCGAAACTTGCTGGCCAACCTGCTGGCGTTGAAAAATAAGTTCTCTATTTTTCAAAAAAAGCTGCTCTCATTAGAGCAGCTTTTTTATTTTTTAAGCAAAAATGTGTAATTAAGCAACACAAGTTCATGTTTTGATTATAATTAAATCAAATAGATAGATATTTTTAAACATTTGCTTGACCAAGTAAAAGCTTCTGCATAAAATGCGCATCAGATTCTCCAATAGCTCAGTCGGTAGAGCGACGGACTGTTAATCCGCAGGTCCCTGGTTCGAGCCCAGGTTGGAGAGCCAAAACTAATCTCCCATAGCTCAGTCGGTAGAGCGACGGACTGTTAATCCGCAGGTCCCTGGTTCGAGCCCAGGTGGGAGAGCCAGATTCAAAAACCCTCAAGTACTTCATGCTTGAGGGTTTTTTAATGGCTGTAGTTTTTGCAAAAAAAACAGCACCCTCAGGCACTGTTTTTAAGTTTTTATTTTACACCACGTATCGATCTGGTCGATGATTCAGTGTAAGAATCATATTTAAAATAATGGCACCTAAAATAGAGATCGCTAAAAGTGTCACACTCACAAAGACGCTTGAGGCCAGCAAAATCGTGACATCTAAAGCCATTTGCACTTTGCCTGCTCGAATTCCGTAACGCTCTTGGATAAACAACACCAGTAAATTAAAGCCACCCAAACTAGAGCGATGTCGAAACAAAATTAAAAACCCCAAGCCCATAAATACATTGGCTAATACGGTGGCATATAGTGGTGAGAGCTTATCGAGATGAAGAAAGAGTGGATGCACCTCAGTGAGTACAGAAAGCAACCCCACTGCCAAAAATGTCTTTATGACCATCGACATACCTAGGCGCTTATAGGCCAGATAATAAAATGGCAAGTTGATGGTAAAAAACACCACACCAAATTTAATGCCCGTAATGTAATGGATGAGCAATGACAACCCTGCTGTTCCACCCGTTAAGGTACCAGACTGCTGCATGAGCATCATGCCAAACGAGATAATAAACGTGGCAATGATCATGGCAAGCATATCTTCAACTGAAGAATGCGAAGGTTTAGATATTTGCATGGTCAGATCAGCTGTATTAGTCATGTGTTACGCCTATCATCATTTGATGATTTTCTTTAACGCGCTCCAATACAATTGAGGTATTAAAATTACCTATATTGATGTTCAGCGACATCAATTGATTAATCAGCTGGCTCATTTGCTCTAAATCCTCAACAGTTACTTTCAATACGTAGTCATAACTCCCTGTCAATTTATAGACTTCACGAATCATCGGTTCGTCTTTTACAAATCCTAGGAACTTTTCCAGTGTTTCTAGGCTGTAATGTTGAAATTTAATTTCAATCATTCCCATAATCGGTTGTTTTTCTGCATGTGGGTGCAACTGTGCGTAATATCCCATAATCATGCCTTTTTGCTCGAGCGCAATACGTCGTCTTGAGCACTGTGATGTCGATAAACCCACAATCTCAGCCAATTCCTGATTACTCAGGCGGCCATTACTTTGCAAATGCTGTAGAATCTTGTAATCATAATCATCAAGACTGTGGCTCATTCAGACAACCCCAAATAAAATTTAGATAGATCCAACTACTTACTCAGTATACTTACAGCTGGCTTTGCCGACTGAAACTTCACGCGATAAAGAATAAATAGCAATATCAGCCAGACAGGCACTAAAAAGACAGCCATGCGCATTTCAGGCGTAAAGCTCATAATGAAAAGAATAAAACACATAAATGCAATGGTGACATAGTTGGTAAATGGCGCACCAATACTCTTAAACAAGGTCACACGCTGCATCTGTTGCATGTGCTGACGAAACTTAAGATGTGTCACCGAAATCATGAACCAATTAATCACAAGCGCAGAGACCACCAACATCATCAAAATATTGAAGGCACTTTCCGGCATCAGATAGTTAAGCAGTACGCATAATGCGGTTACTGCTGCTGAGGCAAATAATGCATTGACCGGAATACCGCGCTGATTGACACGCTTTAGCATTTTTGGTGCATTGCTCTGCTCCGCCAAGCCCAACAACATACGGCTGTTACTGTAAACGCAGCTATTATAGACAGAAACAGCCGCAATCAACACCACCAGATTCAAGACGTTCGCGACACCAGAATTATTGAGTGACTGAAAAATCATGACGAATGGACTTCCACCCTGAGCAACCTGATTCCAAGGGAACAAGCTGAGCAAAATACCAATGGCCCCTACATAAAAAATCAAAATACGGTACACAATTTGATTGGTGGCTTTAGGAATCGTTTTAGAAGGATTTTTGGTTTCAGCAGCAGCAATTCCCACCAGCTCAAGCCCACCAAATGCAAACA
Organism: Acinetobacter soli; assembly: GCF_000760595.1. Lineage (GTDB taxonomy): Bacteria > Pseudomonadota > Gammaproteobacteria > Pseudomonadales > Moraxellaceae > Acinetobacter > Acinetobacter soli. The sequence goes on from NZ_BBNM01000007.1 coordinate 104,962, forward strand.
TGATAAATGCCATCGCCATAATCAAGCCCGACCATCCATTTGGCATAAAACCACCGTGTTGCCAAAGATTTTGCACACCTGCCTGTGGCCCCGCACCACCGCTAAACAACAAATAGGCACCAAAGCCGATCATACTGATAATTGCAATAATTTTGACAAACGAAAACCAGAACTCAAGTTCACCGAAAAATTTTACATTGATAAAATTAATTCCGTTAATCAGAATAAAAAATACCAATGCAGTCAGCCATGTCGGAATTTGTGGCCACCAAAACTGAACAAAAATTCCAATGGCACTCAACTCCGCCATACTGACTAAAACATACAGTACCCAGTAATTCCAGCCCGACATAAAGCCAGCCATTGGTCCCCAGTATTTATTAGCAAAATGACTAAAAGAGCCACTTACTGGCTCTTCAACTACCATCTCACCCAACTGACGCATAATTAAAAATGCAATCAAACCTGCGATGGCATATCCCAGCAACACAGATGGACCAGCCAGTTGAATGGTATGAGAAATCCCCAAAAATAAACCTGTACCTATAGCACCACCCAAAGCAATCAATTGCACATGCCGGTTAGACAAACCTTTTTTTAACTCATGACTTGTAGAATCTGACAACGTAAAACACCCCATCCATATTTACGCAATAATGATGCAAATGATGTGCCATTTTAGGATAAATGATCATTTTTATTGTATTTGTGAAATTTAATCCTATTTTACTAATAAAGTTCACACCAAGCTGTGCATCAGAATGTGACATTACGCCTTAATATGATGCACAAGCCAAATCAGCATATTGAGTGTTTATGAACTTAAATTTTACCGACCTTTATGGCCAAATCTTATAAAATTGCTGATTTAAACAACACTCATGCAATTTTTTGAATTATTTCATCATTATGGCTTGACCACATTGGCTTCGCCCCATACAATGCGTTCCAGATTCTCCCATAGCTCAGTCGGTAGAGCGACGGACTGTTAATCCGCAGGTCCCTGGTTCGAGCCCAGGTGGGAGAGCCAAGATTCTGAAAACCCACTCTTTTGAGTGGGTTTTCTTTTTAAGCGAAGTAAAAGTGTGTTTGATTTTTTTCAGGTTTTCTTTGTTACTGTAGGTATTCTTTCAAGCCTTACACTCTTGTTTATTTGCATTAGGCCTTATCTAAAATTACAAAAACAATATCACCCGCGCCCTGTCATTACACCTTTTGAAGCCAAGATGTTTAAGCAGCTCAAAGCCGCTTTTCCAGATTTAAATGTATTGGCTCAAGTTGCATTTAGTGCCCTCATTACCAGCGATCAGTACAAAATTCGAGGGCGCTTTAATCGAAAGGTGACAGATTTTGTTATTTTGAATCAGAAATTAGACGTTGTAGTTATTATTGAACTCGATGATCCGAGCCACCTTAGCAAACAACAAGAAGATAAATTTCGAGATCAAATGCTCCAAGAAGCCGGCTATCGCGTGCTGCGTTACACTCAAATTCCGTCGGTGCGCCAGCTTCATAAAGACATTCAGCTTTGAATGCGAGCTAGAATCAGAATAGTTTATTCTGCTTTGTTTTGGGCATGTCGCTTCGCAATTTCTTCTTTTTGCTGTTGATACTTGCGATGATTCTCAGCATCACTTTTTGCCGCCAAGAATGCCAAACCCAGAACACCAATTGGAATCAAAAGCCCCAGCGCCATCAACAACCAAGGTACTTTCTTTTTTGGGGGAGATGACTGATTCATCTAGATATTTACCTCTACAACATTTAGATCATATTCACCGAAGCACAATAACTTAAAAACGGATGGCATGCCATGCCAAAATCATGACCAAGCATCACTATAAATAAAAAAGCCTACAGATCATGTAGGCTTTTTAACACGGCTGAAAGATTAGCTGAACTGACCGCTCGACTGAGTCGATGTAACCACATCAGCTCGCTGAGGTTGTGCTTCAACCAGATCTTCTTCATCATGAGCTTCAGACTTTGCTACCACCGCAGTTGCAATACTATTACCTATCACGTTCGTTGCAGAGCGACCCATATCCAAGAACTGATCAATTGCAAGGATGAGCAAGATACCAGCTTCAGGCAGCTTAAACATAGACAGCGTTGCTGCAATCACCACGATAGAAGCACGTGATACACCCGCAATTCCTTTACTCGTAATCATCAAGGTTAACAAGATCAGCACTTGCTGTGTAAAGCTCAAATCGATGTTGTAGGCCTGAGCAATAAACAATACTGCAAATGACATATACATCATCGAGCCATCAAGGTTAAAAGAATAACCGAGTGGTAATACGAAGCTTGAAATACGCTTTGGTACACCAAACTTATTTAAACCTGCAATAATTTTTGGGTATGCAGATTCACTGCTTGATGTTGCAAATGCAAGTGCAGCTGGTTCTTTCATAAATCCAAGCAGGCGAAATACATCTTTTTTCAAGAAAATATAACCTACCGCAATTAAAGCCGCCCAAAGAAGCGCTAAACCTGTATAGAACTGCCCAATAAAGATACTGTAGTCAATCAGTAGCTTTGGACCTTTCACTGCAATCGCAGCAGCAATTGCAGCAAATACTGCAACAGGTGCAAATGCCATCACGTAGTCCGTGATTTTAAACATGATACGTGCGAGTTCATCGATCAGGCGAGCAATTACTGTACCCTCTTCACTTTGATGATTGACATAAGCCAAGGCTGCACCAAAGAAAATTGAAAATACCAAGATTTGCAAAATTTCATTGTTCGCCATCGCCTCTGCAAAACTACGAGGGAAAATATGTGTAATAAAATTTTGTAAGCTTAAATTTGAAGCTGAAACACCAATATCCACATGCTCAACAGGAATTGCCAAGTTCATGCCTGCACCTGGTTGGAAAAAGTTTGCCAATCCCATACCCAGTAATAATGATACCAATGATGCACCAATAAACCAGCTCATTGCTTTTAATGTAACCGATCCCAATGAAGACGATTTGCCCATTGAGATTAAACCAGAAACAATGGTTGCAAATACCAGCGGACCAATAATCATCTTAATTAAACGCAAAAAGACATCGGTCAAAATTTTAAAGTAGGAGGCGATTTTTTCTGTGAGCGCTGCATCAAATGCACTGTGACAAGCCCATCCAACAAGAACACCTAGGATCATTGCAATCAAAATATATTTGAGCAATTTTTTCTGATTCATATCTATTTCCTTTTCACAAGCAGTTCGCTTCGATTATTAAGTTAGACAAACCTAATCCGATGCGATCTTCCATGTTGATCAAACTCGCAAGCAACGATGCAGCTGATTACGAAATATTCGATTCCACCATATTTTGGGCAAGTTTTACTGGTTTTGTTTTAAAAGAAAAATGCAAAAAACAGATTATTTATGCAAAAAATGCATACATGCATTATTTAATAAATATTTAAAATAAGAATGATCTCAGTTTTTATTCGGTCGATTTGTGTTTTATAGATAAAACTTTAACCATGAAATAAATCTTGAATGGTGCATTTTCAACATTTGCAGTGCTTAGAGCAGAAAAAACAACTTAAAAAGTAACATATTGAAATTTAAATAAATTTGAATATTCACGTAATTTCTTATATGAATTATTGGTTTTAGCTATAAGTGATGAGATGATAAATTTTAAACACTTAAAAAACAAAAAACCCATCATATATATGATGGGTTTTTTATTGACCTTTTCAAGGTCTTCACAGTCTGCTTATGCATACTGCTTTATATGGTGGGGGCGAAGAGACTCGAACTCTTACACCTTGCGGCGCTGGAACCTAAATCCAGTGCGTCTACCAATTTCGCCACGCCCCCAAAACCTGGGTATTTACAACAATATCTGGCAGAGGATCAAGGACTCGAACCTTGACGAACGGTTTTGGAGACCGTCATGCTACCATTACACCAATCCTCTTTAACATCTTACCTGTTTTCAGGTCACTTAAAACTACTTCAGTTTTAAGTTGGTGGGGGCGAAGAGACTCGAACTCTTACACCTTGCGGCGCTGGAACCTAAATCCAGTGCGTCTACCAATTTCGCCACGCCCCCGATGGCTGTGTATATTATCGATAAGGTTTCATGATGACAAGTCTTTTTTTCAAAAAAACAACCGGTTGATTAAATAAAAATCAAATCAAAGGCTTATGTTTATTATATCGTCAATTTTAGCTGATCAAATGTACATTTTGCTTCACTTACCGATGTAAATCGCTGTGAAAACTGTTTTTTTAAAAGTCCATCAAGTAAAGGATAAAGCCCTGAATATTCATGTACTAGCTGTAAATCGAATGTTTGACAATGCAAATATGCCCACTCTCGATAACTTTTTGCAGTTAATCGGGTGTGATTCAACCATTCATAAAGCATCACTCCCAGTGCATATAAATCACTACCGATACTCTTTTGTGCCCCATGAAACAACTCAGGTGCCATATAGCGCGGGGTTGCCGTTATACCTGGTGGTGGATGCATGGAGGCAGAATCACTTTGCTCAAAATCGATCAAGCAAACGCGATTATTGAATATTACACAGTGATCTGGCTTTAGATCGCCATGAATGCAGCCAGATTGTTCATAGTCATGCAAGCAATCGAGCAACTGCTCAATCCGCTTTACCACGATGTTAAATGAAAGTTCATGCACGCTTACAGCAAACATTGAACTTGCATGCGGTAAAATCAGAATATCTCCAGTGGTTCGCTCTTGACCAAGCATGCCTAATGTCTCAATTCGCGCTGGCAGAATATGGCTTATATGGTTAATGGCCCATTGATAAAATCCAATTTCATTGTGAAAGCCTGCTTCTGTCTCAGCATGAGACTCTGCAATTTGTGCTTTGAGCCAGTATTGCTGCCCTTCTGCACGAAATTGATATAAACGGCGCCCTAACGCAAAACGATGACTATGCGTGTGTAATATCAGCTCATGATCGTTAAACATCGGTTATGCGCTGAGTGGCTTACGCTGAGTCGTACTTCCCTTTTGATATTCAAGCACTTCAATACAGTGCTGAATGGTTTTACCAATTCGGGCATAAGTCTCAATAGCAGAAAGTTTTGGCCATGTTGCACGCTCTCCTTGCTGCTGAAGTAGCTTGAACAGATGTGGGCGTGGGTTTTGCAGCATATATTTGTACTGGCGCAGATTGAACGGTGCAATAATATTCACATCACCATAATATCGCTGCCCCATGATTCCATAGCCATGATCAAGCAAGCGGCGTACCGGTGCTACTGTGCCTAAGCGCTCGCGAGTAAAATCCATAATCCCCAGCGATATGACTTTTCCTTGGCGACGAAGAATTCGCTGAGGCCAGCTTAAAATATCCTTTCGATAGCGAGAAATGTCGCTTTGCATAAACGGCACCACATGCGGATTAACCTGACTGGCAATGGTGTAATTCAAATTATAAAGACGCGACATTTTTTCTTGCGGGAAATCACTTCTTACGCTGCCATCCACCCATCTAGTATTGGCCATGTAGGGCGTATGCTCACCATCACGGTTTTTACTGGTCAGGCGAACTGCTGGAAAGAGCACCGGAACAGCACATGAGGCCAGCACAGCACTCCAGACCAGCAGATTTGGTGCCGTGTAAGCATTCATAATGCGGGCATTTTGAGAACCATCATACGGCGCAACCGCTACATTAATATGCAAGCCTGATTTTTCTAAAGCCTCAGAAAAGGTCAGGTCTCCCAAGTTTTCAATCAGAAAAGTTTTAAGGTATTTGACATCTGCAAGCCCACCATTACCTCTAAGCAAATCTTTTGTATCCCGAAAGCGAAAAGCCTCACTAAAAAAAGTCTCGCCGGCCAAAATGCGCTGAAACTCCGATGGGCTCGATGTTCCAAGCATACCGGCCATAATGGCACCTGCGCTCGAACCCGATAGCACTTTCGGCATTAAGTCTTGTTCCATCAGTGCTTTACACACACCACTATGAAATAAGCCCAATGTGGCACCACCTGAGAACATCAGTGCTGGCTGTCCATAGGTTTTTTGACAATTTTTAAAAAAACGGATTTTTTCTGCATGGGTAAGCGTCTGGCATTGACTGCCTGCGACAAACGCCAGTGACGCAGACACTTCTTCAATATAATCTTCAATAATTTGTTTGGTGCCTACGTAAGTCGAGGCAAACAGCATCGGGTGTCCAATATTGGCAATGTCGTGTGTTAATCCTTCTTGTAGCAAATAAACCGTATCTAACACATGTTGTTGCAATCTAAATTTACGTAGTAAATTCAACCGATACGAGATCAGTTCCGCATCGAAATAAGGCGAGCTGTTATCAAATTTCCACTCTTGCGATCCTGTTTCTTCGTCGAGTTGCAAGGCAATCGACTTCCACTCCGAATAGGTTTCAGCATTTTTTAATTGATATTTTAATTTCTTGATACGATATGCCTGATAGGGATTCATATCCGTTTTTTTCATAGCGAACATACCATGTCCTATAGGATGAGTGGTTTCAAAACTATGCTACAGCAATCGGATTTGATCAATTGCGAAAATGTTCTTGTGATCAATTGATTCACAATCAACCCTTTAAAAGCCACGCAAGTCGATATACTCTTTGAGCTATTCTGTTTGATACATATCGACCTCTACTATGGCAAGTTTCGATTTACCCGATCATCTGATTGAGACCTTATCTCGTGTTTTAAATCAGTTACAGCAGACTTTACCTGAGCTACCTCAAGCACCCGATTTTTCGGCGCCCGCATTTAAATGGCAAGATCGACAATTAAAGCCGATCTATACGCCCAAGACATTTCGACTCGATGACTTAAAAGGCATTGAAGCTCAAAAGAAAAAAATCGTACAAAATACCTTACAGTTTCTGCACGGCTTTCCAGCAAACGATATTTTGCTCACGGGCTCTCGAGGCACGGGAAAATCTTCAATTGTGCGCGCGCTTTTAACTGAATATATGGCTGAGGGTTTACGCCTGATTGAAATTGAGCGTGATGATTTAAGCGATCTTCCGCTTATTCAAAAAATCATTGCCGAGCGGCCAGAAAAATTTATTGTCTATTGCGACGATTTAGCATTTAACGCTGAAGATGAAAATTATCGCAGCCTGAAGAGTGTATTAGATGGCTCACTTCAGTCTGGTTCAAACAATTTTATTATCTATGCCACCAGTAACCGTCGTCATTTACTGCCTGAATTTATGCATGAAAATACACCGGTCACTAAAGTTGATGTTCCTCAGTACAAAGAACTACACCCTCAAGAAGCCATCGAAGAAAAAATTTCACTCTCAGATCGCTTTGGTTTATGGCTTTCTTTTTATCCGATGGATCAAAACTTGTACCTTGAAATTGTCGAGCACTACATTGCACAAGCAGGTCTTGCATTTGATGAATCAGTTCGTGCCGAAAGCTTACGCTGGAGTCAGTCACGCGGACAACGTTCAGGCCGAGCAGCGTATCAGTTTTCCAAGCACTGGATCGGATCGCAGCAACTTCACCAAAATTGTTAGACAATTCATCTGAATTTACGTCCTGTTATGACCCGAAACTGACATCAATAGCCCTGTAGCCTGTCTTGTTATCGCCTCTAAAATAGCCATAGACATGATAAGAAGATAGGCAATCCAATGAATATTTTCTCTGCGCCCAATAAGAATGCTAGAACAGCGTGGCTTGCTAAAGCCATATATCACCTCTACCCCATCTTTCAGTTTTCAGAAGCATCCAGTTCGCATTCAGATCTCAGATCGATTATTCAACCTTATCTCAATGATGAGCGTTACCATTACGCCCAATATCAGTTTTGTTTTCCCAATCTGATTCAGCCTGAAACATTTCTGAATGTACGTGCAAGCTTTGGAGAATCTGGGCTTTATGGTCTAGATACACATAACGCCTCTGCCACAGATCCAATTGCAGATGTTCAGCTAGCCTATAACTGTCATTTATTGGATAGCACAATCAACTCCAGCGATTCATTTCATAAGGCTGATGTAATCTCGAGCACAGATAAATTACTTTTGGGACAACAGCTATTGATTGAGGGCAACTCTCCCACCTTTAAAATTAAAGGTGAATCTTCATCGCTTCGCTATGAAATTGAGGTTTCGCTATGCAGCCCTGTATCTTGGTTAGCCAAATCTTGGCTCTACGATCATTTAAATTGTATGACACGTTATAGCGGTTATATACAGACCAATTCAAAACATGATGAGGTGCAAGGAACAGGCACTTTTGATTTTGTGCGAAGTGCACTTGCATCTACACCCAATAGTTATGCACGAGAGCTTATCGGCAGCTTACCCGTCTATTTTGTTACGCAGCATATGCTTAATTTAGATGCGCAGACACAAGTGATTTTTTATCGTATGGATTTAGCAGGCAAGCCGCTTTGCAATACGGTATTGATACGGCATAGCGGTGGTTTATGCGAGGTCTATGATGATGTTATTTTTTCTGTCATTCAGTATCAACCGTCTCCTATGCAATCCCCCAACGGACACGACACCTTAGTCGCTGAGCAATTCGAATGGACTGTTTATGACAATAATGGTGATGTGCGGCTTTCTGTCTACGCCCAACTTCACTCCCTGCCTTACACAGGCTATGGCCAAGGCTACATGGCAGGTTTTAAATTTAAAGCACAACAGCTCAATTCTGTAAGTCATGGTCATGGCATGATGGCGCATGTCGATATAATGGATCGACAAAATTTAGATCAGAAATCATTCAATGAGCAGTACGGCGGTGAATTCATGCCAAAAACCTAGGATACTCCTGCTATACAATAAAAAAGGCATCTTGATAAAGATGCCTTTTTACAACATGGTCAGGATCATTGATTGGTTTGCGCTGGATGAGACAACTCGGTCATGGGCCAACGCGGTGTTGTGGTCACGACAAGATTGTCATGCTGACCACATTTCAAACGCTGATAACCAGCAAACGCAATCATGGCGCCGTTGTCGGTACAGAGTGCAGGTTCTGCGTAATAGACCTGTGCTTTAATTTTAGCTAACGAGTGCTCTAAACGTTCCCGCAAACGCACATTGGCACTCACACCACCCGCAATTACCAAGCGTTTTAAGCCCGTTTGCTTAAGTGCCTTAACAGATTTTTTTACTAATGTATCAACAATCGCTTCTTGAAAAGACGCCGCAATATCGGCATCGCGTTGTTCTTCTCCTAATTTTTTCAATTGCACCGAAACCGCTGTTTTCAGACCGCTAAAAGAAAAATCTAGTCCTTGATGTAACATTGGACGCGGAAACTCAAATGCTTCGGGATTGCCTTGTAAAGCCAGTTTGGCAATATTTGGCCCGCCCGGGTAAGGCAATCCCATCATTTTCGCAACTTTATCAAAGGCCTCACCTGCTGCATCATCAATAGACTCACCCAGTAATTCATATTTTCCAATATCATAGGCCGCCATCAACTGGGTATGGCCGCCAGAGACCAACAGCGCAACAAAAGGAAATTCGGGCGGTGTTGCAGAAAGCAGCGGTGCAAGCATATGACCTTCCATATGGTGCACGCCAATTGCCGGCTTATTTAAAGCAAATGCCAAACTACGACCAAATAAGGCGCCGGTCATGAGTGCGCCCATCAGGCCCGGACCACGGGTGTAGGCCACTGCATCAATTTGTGATTTTTTAATTTGGCTGTCATTTAAAAGCTGATTCAGAAGTGGAATCATTTTTCTGACATGATCGCGTGATGCCAGCTCAGGCACCACACCACCATATTCTGCATGGAGTTTAATCTGACTGTAGAGGACCTGTCCGAGTAGCCCTCGTTCGCTATCATAAAGCGCCAGACCCGTTTCATCACACGATGTTTCAAGACCCAAAACAATCATTTAACCGCCTATTACATGCTACAAAAATTGTGTCATCGCTATTATAGACTTGTGATATCAGTTGTAAATGAGTAAAATACTGACCTTCACTTGTCATCTAGTGCAATCGTGCGTTAGATGTTATCCATAATCTAGAGGATTTTACATGCCACAAGTTAAGTTGAAAGAAGGCGAGCCAGTTGACGTAGCAATCCGTCGTTTCAAGCGTTCATGCGAGAAAGCGGGTGTTTTGGCTGACGTTCGTAAGCGCGAGTTCTACGAAAAACCGACTCAAGAACGTAAACGCAAAAAAGCTGCTGCTGTTAAACGCTACCAAAAGAAATTGGCGCGTGAATCTGTTCGCACTACTCGCCTTTACTAATTAATTTGTGATTGACTGCCTAAAAAGATGACGACGATGACTTTAAAAGACCAGATTACTGACGTATTAAAAACTTCAATGCGTGCCAAAGAAATGGCAACAGTAATGGTGATTCGTGGTCTTCAGGCAGCAATTAAGCAAATCGAAGTCGATGAGCGCAAAGAGCTTGACGACGCGCAAGTTCTTGCGGTCATTGAAAAGCAAATTAAACAGCGTAAAGAATCGATCAAAGCCTTTGAAGGCGCTGGTCGTGATGATTTAGCTAGTAAAGAGCAAGCCGAGATTGAGGTTATTTCTCAATTTCTACCAGAAGCTATGACTGAGGAAGCGCTTGACTCTCTCATTGAGCAAACGATTGCTGCTCAAGGTGCTACTAGCATGAAAGATATGGGTAAGGTGATGAATTCTCTACGTCCGATCATAGCCGGGCGTGCCGATCCTGCACAAGTCTCTTCCAAAATCAAAGCCAAATTGAGTTAATAGAAAAACTTAATTAAACGTACACTCAATATTGTAGGCTTTTACCAGTTGCATCTCCTTCGATGCCAATACTTGTTGAATCAAATCCTGTTTGGTCAAACGAGCATAAGATAGCGGTAAATCTCCACGATACTTCTCTGTAACTGCGTACATATGATCAATGTACTGATCGATCATGCCACAATACTGTGCTTTTTGCGCATCGTTAAATCCAGTTTGTTTCGGATTGAGTGATCGCAGGAAAGTTTTCATTTGTTCACTGTACTGCTTGGATATTTTATCTACCGCATTTAAATAGCGTTCAGGCATTGCAGCATGCCCCTGCTGCATCACCACACAAAAAACCACAACGAGTATCTGATTCAATTTCATTATTTTCAATTATTTCATTCATCTTCGGTTTAATTTTTAAAAGTATAAAAGATTTAGAGAGCTGTTACTTACTCATGATGCTTTTTAACATTTATTTTTAAATGTTTAAAGCATGGTCAGCCTGCATTTCTTTTAAACGTTGATGAATCCGCGCAGATAAAGCAGCATTAGTTGTCGCCAAACGCTGAGCATGCAGCATCGATTTAATTGCGTTTTCTTCATTGCCTGACCAAAACTGTACTTCAGCCCGATACCGCAAAGCATTGATTTGATTGACTGAAGTCTGTGGCTGAAGTGCTGCGGCTTGCTGCATCAGGCGCCATGCCTCGATATCTCTCGGATTTTGATTAATAAACTTTTGTACCAGTTGTTGCGCCTGCGATGGTTTACTTTGTTGAATATAAACAGTTGCAAGCTTATAACTCAATGCACGATTTTCTGGCATCACCTTCTGTGCTGCATTGATAACAGCGTAAGCCTGCTCATACTTATGTTGATCCAAATACACATCGGTTTGAATTAGAGCAAACAAAGTATGCTGCTTGAGCGAATCTGGAAGGCTATCGAGGACATTTTGCGTAGCCTGACTATCACCCCGATTTAAATAAAACGCAGCAAGCCCAAACTTCGCTTCATTGTTGCCTTGTTTTACGATTGTTTTAAGTTGCTCTTCCGTCGCTTGATTCGAAACGGCCGCTGTGTACCATTTTAATATTTGAAAATTCGGATCATATAAACTATGCGTCACTTTAGGCAATTGATTCGCTCTTAATCGTGCCTCGCTCATTCGCTCGGTGGTGAGTGGATGAGTCATCCAGAAATCGGGTAAAAACCCAATCCCAACACTAGAGCGCTGCATGGTTTCAAAAAAATCGGCCATACTTTGCGGATTATAACCAGCAGCATACATATATTGCATGCCAATTCGGTCTGCTTCACGCTCTTGATTACGGCTATAGGTCAGTTGTTTATCAATGAGAGCTGCTTGCGTTCCCAACATCAGTGCAGAGCCTGCTTCACCATTCGATTTAGTCGCCAGTGCCGCCCCCACCAATATGCCTGCAAGCGCCAGTAATCCTTGCCCCTTAAATGCTTCTTGAGAACGGCTATAATGCCGCTGCGTAACGTGTGCCACTTCATGCGCCATCACACCAGCGACTTCATCAATATTTTGCGCATTGGCAATGAGGCCAGTATTGAGTGCAAATAGGCCACCGGGCACAGCAAAGGCGTTAATTTGAGGGCTTTTCAGTATCACTAAACCGACGGGCTGGCTCATTTGAGTTTGCCCTAAAATTCGGAAAAAAATCTGGGCATATTGATCTTGCAACCATGGATCATGCATAACAGGTAATTGTTTCTGAATTTCCCGATATACTTTTTCACCAATCTGTTTTTCTTTTTGTTGATCGATCAAACCCACGCCGCTTGAAATCTCAGGCACATCAAAATGCACGCTATGATCAGCAAAATTAAAATCGGAATGTGCCGATGCTAGGGTGGCAACCGCAGTGACTCCCAGAATCATGATGCTACGTTTCAACTTCACACTCAGGCCGAACGAATTTTTAGTACTATAGCATCCACAACATTCGTAAAGTGCTACAAAGTGTTAGAAGAGTTTAATCATGATTCTTTTACAGTGAAGCCGTTATTGCTTTAAAAATTATTTAAATTCCGGATTGACCAGATAGGCTGGTGTCTGATCATCTAGTGCTGTCTGTAAATTTTTAAACGCAAGCTCTGCCATTTTATAGCGTGTTTGCGCAGTCGCCGAACCAATATGTGGTAATGTCACCACATTGTTTAGTTCAAACAACTCTGAAGATTGTAAAGGCTCTTTTTGATAGACATCCAAACCTGCTGCAAAAATCTGTTGCTGCTTTAAGGTGTCAATCAGCGCAGCCTCATCAATCACCGAACCACGAGAAATATTCACCAGCACAGCATGAGACTGCATCTGAGCCAGCTCATTTTTACCAATTAATGCTTCAGATTCCGTATTGAGATCTACTGCCACCACCACAAAATCAGACGATTGTAGCAGTGTATTTAAATCACAATACGTTGCATTTAGTGGTTGGGCAAGCGCCAACTTTTCACGGCGGTTATGATAAAGAATATTCATATTAAAGCCGTACAGGCCACGGCGCGCAATAGCAGCGCCAATATTACCCAGTCCAATAATACCCAGTGTTTTTCCGTAAATATCCTGACCAAACTGTGCTGGAGCAATAGTACGCTTCCATTCACCTGATTTGGTCCATCGATCTAAATGCGGCACCTGACGCGCTGCACTCATTAACAAGGTAAATGCCAGATCGGCTGTGGTTTCGGTCAATACATGTGGTGTATGTGCCAACCAGATCTGACGTTGATTGAGATAATCCACATCATAGTTGTCATAACCGACACTTACCGTTGAGATAATTTTTAAGTGCTTGGCTGGCGCCAGATTTGATTCGTTGAGTAATCGTCCCGCTCCAATCATGCCATGCGCGTCGACAACTTCTTCACGAATTTGAGTATTGATATCGCCCTGCTTAGGATCTAAAACCCAAACGTCATAGAGTTCTTGTAATTTTGCTAATATTTTTGAGTCGATCTGGCTAAATACCACTACCTTTTTTTTCATTTCTTTCCCTTTACGATGACTGCATTAATGTCCACAAACGTTTTTTGAGTATCGGCTTTTCCAACATCTCACTTAAGCTGGCCAGATACATACAATCTGTATGTGTTAAAAACTTCAGCTTACCCAAGCATAACACTTTTTTATCGATTGCTATGGCATCTAAAAACCCTTGAACATAGGCCTGCACCCCACGTGAATCTCTAAAATCTAAACGCGGAAATGGCCAGCTCAGTTCAGCATATTCACCTGGCATAGCAGCTTGAATATTTGACCAAAGCTGACTTTCAGCCTCGGTTAATCCAGTTGCATCAATCACTAACACTTTGTCCTGAAAGCAATATGCTTCAAGCTGAAACGCATCACATTCGACCAGTGCTTCAAGCTCGAGCAGTACTTTAGGCTGTTGAGGCACAGTATTTTGTGCTGTAATTTCAACATGAACCGGTTGTTCCTGAACCGGCTCCAATACAGGTAAAGATTTTGTTTCAGGAATATTGACAGCAACATCTACATACTTAGGTACGGCCAGTTGTTGCTCGGGCATTTGATCACGCCATATGGACGCCGCTGTATTTTTTTGAGCAACGTGATGACGTGGTATCCATACATCCACACCCATTGCTGCTAAAATATTCCGCTGCTGACCGACCATTCGCTTCTATCTATACATTCATTTCAACGCGCATTTTAACGTGTCTCGGCCCGCTTTGCAGCCTTTTCTCTTGCCTGTTTTGATACATAGCATTTAGATAATCATGAGGCTATTTTTCTTCTGCATTTCATCCACAATATTGGCAGACTCAAATCCAAAGCGCCAATACAATAACTCTAGAACATCCATTTCATCTTGGGTAATAATACGATCATTCCAGAGACACATCTCAGCCACACCTAAAATACTCAGACGATCACGCAACAAAAGCCCTGCGATGTCATTTAAGATTTCTGCTAGGTCAATCGGCTCATCGGATATTTCGGAAAAGAGCTGCATATCCTCAAACGTTAAAATACTTTGCAAGATACGCTCGCGCACTTCAAGCTGATTAGGACTATTGATTTGCTGCACATGCAGTAAAGCATCGATCAAACGCACAATCTGCGGTTTGACATCTTCTAATGCAGAAGGCGTATGATTAGGCATCAGGTTCAATTCATACTTTACCCGCTCAAGCAACAACGCATCGAGCAATCCAATTTCACCATCCTCTTGAATAATTAGAGCCAAACGGGTCAGAAACTGACGTGCAATACTCGCCGGCATATTACCAATGTTACGACATGCCTCATGAAAAATTTGCACATGCACACGACCATCTAAATGGAGCAGCGCATCTACAATGGCCTGACTGACCGCAGCATCTTGCGGAATAAATTCGCGATACTGCCGGATCATTAAAATCGCCACCATAACCTCACGCGAGCCTGTTGCAGTTTGGAGTGCTCGCTGTAGTAGCTCAGGTCTTGGCATACCTTGACGAATTTCAGGATTTAACGGCTTGATGGCATCATTTAAAGAAAAGCTGATCGGCGATAGCCGCAGCAGCGGTAAAGGCTGTGGTGATGTCCAAGTAATGTGAAATTCATCATGTTCGTCTTCAAGTGGCATGAACAAACTAAACAGTGCTTGGTTACGTAGTTTTTTTAAATTCTCAAGTTGTGAATCTTGTAAAATTGAAGGATTAAGCCGATGGATACGATCTTCAATACTCGGGTGGATATTCATCCAGCTTTGTGGACTGAGTGAATTGGCAAAACACATATGTGCAATGGCTTCAGAATACACACTATGAATTTGCGACCCTGCGTGGTGTACGTAAATTCGTAGTAGTGTTTGCAAATTGGCGTGGCTATCCATCAATTGCAAGGTTTTCAGATCATTTCGAAAGGTACGGCGGCTCAGGGTGAGATATTTAATAAAACGAGTAATTAAAATCCCCATACTGCCAGTGAGCCAAATGACGCCACCAATGGCCACCAAAATGGTTTCAAATCTATGTCGTTTATTTTTCTGATAGGGCTTAAAACCCAATTTGGCAATTTTACTACCCCACTGGCTAAAAGTGGTTAGACCACTATAGAGAATTTTTAACTTGGTATTTTCAACAGCCTCACCGGAAAGAATTTGATTAAACTCATGCGCCAACAAACCATATAATTCAAGCTCGTCCAGATTTTGCAAGGCGCCCCAAGTTAATATAATGACAATATCTTTTGAATGAAAACCCGCAGTCAGGGCATTTACCCCTACCTCATCGGGCAGTACATATAGTACAGGAGGTTCAAGAGCAAACTTTTTGGCCAGCTGATCGGAAATTTTTAAAGCGGAACTCTCTTCAGGCGTACTTTTAAGCAATACCAAGCGGCGCCCATTGAGCTGTTTGGCCAGTGAATGTCCGCCTTCACGAAACACATAAAACTCATAAGCGGCTGAGCCACCAATAATGAAAAACAGTAAAATGAGTAAATAAGGACTTAAAACATGCCAGACAATTGACTGGGTATAATCAAAAAAATGAACCGCAAGCCCAAGCGTAACATTGAGAATAAAGATGGTTAGCAGCATGGCAAGAAAACACATACTGATCGACCACATGATATTTTTATTTTCTATCAGATAGTGACGAACTTCTCTCAACTTGAAACAACCTTACTGCGCTTGTTTTGCCTCATCATAAAATAAAAAAGCGGGAAAAACCCGCTTTTTTATCAAGGAAACTTAGTGCTCGTGAATTCCTGTTAAATCCACTGAAGCCGCATCGATATTCACATCAATATAGCCATCGGATTTCTTTTTCGCAGTGTCATTACGCTTTTGTTCAAGGTTTTCTAGATAAGTATGGTCAATACCACCTGTCACATACACCCCATCAAATACCGAGCAATCAAACTCACGTAAATCTGGTACTTTTGTGGTACGTACTGCACTCTTAAGATCATCTAAATCTTGGAAAATCAAACGATCGGCACCAATGATTTCTTGAATTTCTTCAACACTACGCTGAGAGGCAATCAGCTCAGTTTTTGCCGGCATGTCAATACCATAGACATTTGGATATTTGACCATAGGCGCAGCTGAAGCGAAATACACTTTTTTTGCACCTGAATCACGCGCCATCTGGATGATTTCATTACACGTGGTACCACGTACAATCGAGTCATCAACCAACAAGACGTTTTTGCCTTTAAACTCAAGCTCGACCGGGTTGAGTTTCTGACGTACTGATTTTTTACGCTGCTGTTGCCCCGGCATAATAAAGGTACGACCGATATAACGGTTTTTCATGAAACCTTCGCGGAACTTCACACCCAGCATATTGGCCAGTTCGAGCGCAGAAGTACGGCTTGTATCTGGAATTGGAATGACCACATCAATTCCATGATCCTCACCCCATTCTTTTAGAATTTTGCTGGCAAGCTTCTCGCCCATTTTCAAACGCGCTTTATAAACCGAAATGCCATCGATAATCGCATCTGGACGCGCAAAATAGACGTATTCAAAAATACATGGACGATGCTGTGGATCAGCCGCGCACTGCTTGGTGAACATTTCGCCTTGATCGTTAATGAAAATCGCCTCACCTGGCTGAATATCACGTTCAATTTTAAAGCCAAGTGCTGTAATCGCAACAGATTCAGACGCAATGATGTACTCAAGCCCTTTTTCTGTTTCACGCGAGCCATAAATCAGCGGACGGATACCGTTTGGATCACGAAAGCCCACCAGACCGTGTCCTGTGATCATTGCAACAACGCCGTAGGCACCTTTACAGCGCTCATGAACACGGGAAACCGCATGAAAGACATCTTCTGCTGTTGGCGATAACTTGCCGCTTTTTTGCAATTCGTGCGCAAAAACATTCAGTAATACTTCAGAATCAGAATCGGTGTTCATATGACGCAAGTCTGTTTTAAACAAATCGTCATGAATATCCGCAGCATTGGTCAGGTTACCATTGTGTGCCAGCGTGATTCCGTAAGGTGAGTTCACATAAAATGGCTGTGCTTCTGCACTACTTGAAGAACCAGCTGTTGGGTAACGTACATGCCCGATGCCATAGTTCCCGATCAGTGCACGCATGTGACGGGTATGAAAAACGTCACGCACCATACCGTTGTCTTTACGCAAAAATAAACGACCATCATGACAAGTCACTATCCCAGCTGCATCTTGTCCCCGATGTTGCAACATCGTTAATGCATCAAACAACATTTGGTTAACTGGCGATTTACCGGCTATACCAACTACTCCACACATAGCAACCTCGCAGACAAGCTAGGATTAATAAAAAGGATTTTTCGTTGAATGGTCAGAATGGTCTTTATCGACTCGATCTAGTTCTGCCACTTCATTTGAAGGTCGATGAAATAAACGACCTTCCGATGTCACTTCACGTATCGCTTCATTGGCTACATCTTTCGACAGCTCTGTTGCCAAAGGCACATACGGCAATAAGGTTTGAATGACTTTAGACTGTTTCCAATGTGGAGAGGTTTCGACCCACGGACCTACACCTTGCATGGTAATCAAAACGATCATGAGGCCTTTTAACGTACCAAAAGCACCGCCTGCCATCCGGTTGATCGGTCCCAATTTCATGCTCTTGAGTAATGTATCCAGTAGTGCAGTGACTAGCCAGGTCAAAACAATAATAACCAGCACAATGAAAGCGAACGCCGCGATTTTCTGAACCACGGGGTCATGGCTTAACATCATCATGCTCGGTGCAAGGAGATTGGCATATTTTGCCGCGACAATCAGCGCAAATATCCAGCCAATCAAGTTCGCAAAGGCTTTAATAAATCCTTGTCGCAAACCGTTAAGCCCTCCAATGAGCAGAAATATCAGAATGATGATATCAAGCGTATTCATCGTTTAAGTTAAGGCACTCACACATTGTTTAACTAATTCAGGTCCTGTATAGATGAGGCCGCTATAGATTTGTACAAGGGTGGCACCTGCTTCTTTTTTTGCTACAGCATGTTCACCTTGCGTAATTCCACCCACACCAATCAAAGGAATCTGTCCATTGAGCACCTCTGCAAATTGACGCAGACAAGCAGTACTCTTTTCAAAAACAGGTGCACCCGATAGACCACCCGCTTCATTTCCAAATGCAAGATTTTCAACGCCATCACGTGATAATGTGGTATTCGTGACAATCAGACCGTCAATTTTAAAGGTGATTAATTGTGCGGCTATAAAGTCGATATCTTCACGGCTTAAATCTGGCGCGACCTTAAGTACCAATGGCACATAATGATGATACTGCTCTGCAAGCTCAAGCTGACGTTGTTTTAATGTATCTAACAGTTCAGTCAGTGCATCGCCACTTTGCAGACTACGTAAATTTTTGGTGTTTGGAGAAGAAATATTGACTGTAATGTAGGACGCGTAATTATAAACTTTTTCTAAACAAATCAAATAGTCATCGACTGCATTTTCAACAGGTGTATCGGCATTTTTTCCGATATTAATCCCTAAAATGCCTTTGAATTTTGAAGCCTTCACATTTTCGACGAGCTGATCGACACCGTCATTATTGAAACCCATGCGATTGATAATGGCTTTGGCTTCAGGAATACGAAACAAGCGCGGCTGCGGATTACCTGCTTGCGGGCGAGGCGTGATCGTCCCGATTTCGATAAATCCAAACCCAAGTGCCGCAAGCGCATCAATATAAGCACCATTTTTATCGAGCCCGGCAGCTAAGCCCACTGGATTTGGGAACTCAATCCCCATGCAGGTGACTGGTTTTGCGTCAATTTTCTGACGAATGAATCCCATTTTATGGGCAGACTTTAAAAGCGATAGCGTTAAGTCATGTGCACGCTCGGGTGCCATAGAAAACAACAAAGGGCGAGCAAGCGAATATAACATAAGCAGTCAAAGTCTATAGCTTTTTGAGGTGCGTCTATTATAGGCACAGGCGCCACAAAACGCTATGCTTGCAGGGGCTTTATTTTAGCAGGTTAATGCACTGTCGCCGTTAATTTAATCTGATTATTTACGGAAACTAACTCCATCTTTTCAATACTTAAGCCCGTTTGAGTTAACTGCATTAAAAAATTCGCCAATACTGCATAACTTTGATGTTGCGCAACGATTTGTAACGTTTCCCCTACTTGCTGTGCCGAAACACTCACCCCCTGCTGCTGAGAAACGCGTTGCACTTTTTCCGTAAGACTCAATTGCGTATCGGTCGAGGGTTTAAGTGATGCTGCATTGGTCTGCATCCAGACCATTTGGTCTTTGAGCACATTCAAACGTTGCTGTTGTCCATCTGCAAGGTGATGCATCATCCAGAGTGACCAACCAATCGCAACAATTGCAACAAAAAGGCTGGTGAAGATCACCAGATAGCGTTCTCGCACCGACATTCGTTCGAGTGCCTGCTGTACGGTTTCCATTTTTTGCTCAAAAGCACTTTGCAACTGATTCATGATTTTCATTATTGTATTTTTACCATTCCCAATGAGCCCGCACCATTGGCCTGTACTTGCCCTAACTCTGCCTTGAAACCTTGCTGATTAAGCTGCTTGGTCAGATTTTGTAAATCATCTGACGAATTTGCCTTAAGCTGCATCGTCAACACATTGGCCTCATAATTCACTTGTTGAGCAGAAATCTGGCGTTGCATCAGAATCGGGCCAACCCGACTTAACAAGTTTAATGCATTGGTATCGCCAGCCTGATTCAGGCGAAGCTGACTTTCAAATAAACTTTTTATATTTTGCTCAGTGATTCGGCCATTATCGCCAAACCATTCTTTGTACTGGGCAATTGACTGCTCTGCGGTTTGGTTCGCCACTTTTTTAAGTTGTACCCAACGAAGCAAATCATAACTAAACTGCACCAATATTACCGCCGCCAATATTACTGCACATACTTTCCAGTATGACGAGACTGTGACGGTACTTTTTGGTTTAGGCAGCACATTCAGCGGATGCTGTTTGGCTTTTAAAACTGGCTGAAACTGATATTCAAATACTTCATGCTCAGCTTCAGGAGTCGAGGTAAGAAGTGCATCAAACTGTGCTTCGCTCAGATTGGCATACTTATAGTGTGCAACCAAAGGTGTCAAGCTTACAAATAACCCCACATCTTCAATACTTGCGCCAGCAAATTCATGCGTTCTGGCTAATGTATGCTGATGTACGTTTGCAAGTATGATTTGATCGGGCTGAGGTACAGGTAACAATAAAAAGTCTGGTAAAAGTGCAATCAGCTTTATAGGCAACAAACTTAAAGATTGCTGCCAAAGTTGCAATGATGATAAAGCAACCCCCATGACAGTGAGCGAATCTGGTGCCTTGAAATGATGCACAATCTGCATTTGATCGATAGGTAAAGTCACATACTCTTCGAGCAAATAGCGTATGCCATCTGGACCCAATTGCTTTACATGCTGTTTTGAGATTTTCTGCTGTATAAGCTGAATGTTTCGGCTCGAAAAATACACGACTGCTTCTTGCCCCTGAAAAGGCTGAAGCTCATGTATAAGCTGTTCAAGATTGCTTGCCGATTGC
This sequence comes from Acinetobacter soli, assembly GCF_000760595.1. Taxonomy (GTDB): domain Bacteria; phylum Pseudomonadota; class Gammaproteobacteria; order Pseudomonadales; family Moraxellaceae; genus Acinetobacter; species Acinetobacter soli. The sequence continues at coordinate 126,191 of NZ_BBNM01000007.1, forward strand.
CAATCATTACCTATTGACCACAACCATGCCCCGTCCGCTTCTGGCATCCATATATACAGCATAAATTTTTTACTACCGTTTAATTTTCTTTATATCGTAGGTACAAAGCTTTTTTCTTGCGATGACAATCCATTGGCAATCACAGTTTGATGATAAAGACGCGCTTCTGCAAGCGCAAAAGGATTAAAATGCTCGTGAGTCAGTTGCTCTGCAATATGTCCCACAACATTCATATGACACACCACCACAATCGACTCAAAAGGTAATTGTGCCAGCCATTCAATTGCATCTTTGGCATCATCTTCAGGCTTGATTTTATCACATATCAAAACTGGCACATTTGGAAAAATCTGCTGTATATGCTGTAGTGTTTCTTGCGCACGAAGTAGAGGACTCACCACAAAAATCTCAGGATTAACCTGCTCTTTAAGAAACTGGGCAGTTTGTTTGGCCTGTGCATGCCCCAGTGCCGTAAGTGGTCGTGTCATATCATTTCCGTCAAGCGCTGGAGATGCTTCTCCATGACGAACTAAAGTAAGTTGCATAACAATTCCTTAAAAATTATCGCGTTATTATATCGGCTGTTTGTTACATTTATTCTTCAAACTTGATGATGCGGTAATACAAACTCAACATCACTGCGGTGTCCGTTTTTCATGAGGGCCAAAGCAATATTTAAAGGTGGCGCACCTTCAAAAATCACTTCATATAATGCATTGGTAATCGGCATATAAACATCTAACTCCTGTGCACGAGTACGCACTTGCACGATGGTATTGATGCCCTCCGCGGTTTGTCCTAGAGCCTTAACGGCTTCATCTAAGGTTTTACCTGAACCTAAAGCATAACCAATCTGATAATTACGGCTCAGCGGGCTATTACAGGTCGCAAACAGATCGCCCACACCAGAAAGCCCTAAAAAGGTCAATGGATTAGCTCCCAGCTTCACGGCAAAGCGACTCATTTCAGCCAGTGCACGGGTAATAATCATACTTTTGGTGTTTTCACCAATATTATGCGCGACCGCCATACCCATAGCGATTGCATAAATATTTTTGAGCGCCCCACCAAGCTCTACGCCGTGTACATCGTCACTTCCAAACACACGAAACAGAGCACTATGCAATGCATGCTGAACCGCATAACGAACCAGTTCGGAGTCGCTTGCAATAACAGTACCAGACGGCATGCCGGCGACAATTTCTTTGGCAAGATTTGGACCAGATAACACACCATAAGGGACTTCGGGTAACTCGTTTCGAATAATTTCGCTCATAAAGCTAAATGAATTGGCTTCAATGCCTTTAGTGAGTGAAATTACAGCCTGCGCGCTAATAAAGGGTGAAATCTGCTTGATGACTTCGCGAAAAGAATGGCTTGGAATAGCCACCAAAATAATATCGCGATCACGCACCGCAAGCTCAAGATCAGAAACTGCTTTTAATCCCGCCTCTAAGTTAAAGTCTGGTAAGTATCGCTGGTTAATGTGTGTATGATTGATTTCATCTGCCATGCTCTGATCACGAATCCAGATCATGGTGTCACAGCCATTACGGGTGGCCAGATTGGCCATTGCCGTACCAAAACTTCCCCCACCCAAAACGGTTACACGCAGCGCGGTTTTCTGATCCACTGCAACGGGCTCTACGAGATCAGTAAATTTCAAATCGGTCATGCTTAATCCTGTTTTTTATTTTTAGCGAGTCGGCCACTGGGTCACGTAATCTTCAATTTTCACCTCAGCGCGCGGTGAAATAGATTTGGCAGCTGTTCCGACGTAAATAATACCAGAGATTAAGTCACGCGCTTCAAGACCTAAATGCTGTTTTAACCAGATTGATTCAATCACTGCACCAGTGCGCCACATTGTCGAGAAACCTTGTGCCTGTAGTGACAACAAAAAGTTTTGAATGGCAGCACCCGTACTTAAAGTTTGTTCAAATAAAGGGACTTTAGGATGATCTTGATAGTGCGTTGCTGCAATCACCAGCAATGGCGCACGAAATGGATGCTGCTTCACACGATCTAACTGATTTGGATCGGTTTCACCAAGATCTTGTAATGCCTGTACTAACGCTTCGCCAAATGCAGCACGCTGCTCTGTATCAATCACAAAAAAACGTGTCGGTTTTAATCGATGATGATCAGGTGCGGTCAATGCAGCTTGAAAAGCTTGATTTAACTGTTGTGCTGAAGGTGCAGGCTCAGTTAGCTGTCCAATCGATTGACGTTGATGAATTACATGATGAATTTGGCTGGCGTCTAACTCTGTCATTTATATTAAATCTAAATCATAAAACTCAAGTTAGAGTAGCACATTCGTAATGTATTGCTCTATGTTCAACTTGGGCTTTTCACAAGATTTCTATTGTCATTTCATCCAAGATGCATAACCGCATCAAAACCTATACAACACCTAAAACGTAAGCTGCAAAAAAAATGTTCAAATACAGAAGTGTCTTAAAAATCGAGTAATGAGAAAATGAACTACAAAATATTAAGTACTTTGCTGGCAGGTGGTATTTTGGTGCTGTCTGGTTGCGCCACCACCCCATCTGCAACAAATGCCATCATGCTGGCAAATAATCAATACGAAGTCACCGGAATTGGCAAATCTAATTTAATTGCAAAAAATAATGCGGTGGCTGCTGCAAATAAAACCTGTGTGCGTAGCACACCAGTGATTGTAGATGAAAAAACCGAATACAATGGCGTGTTAAAAGGTGTCGTCGACGAGCAAACCGGTAAAATAGTGGAAGCCGCTGCTGGCGTGATTGGTACACTAGCAGGCAAAAATGCATCTCTCGCTAAAGATGATGACTATCAGACCACGCTTAAATTTTACTGTAAGTCCAATTAAGCACTCCAAAAACAAAAAAGATCCCACTTTAGGGATCTTTTTTAGCTCAGCCTCTTAAGCTTAGCAATAACCTTCAATTCGAGTCAGCGGTAATTTCTTTCCAATCGCTTTTTCGATTTCTGGCAAATAAAACGCATCGTCTTCTGAAAGAAAACTAATACTTACACCTTGCGTTCCCGCACGACCTGTACGACCAATCCGGTGCACATAGTCATCAGACTGCTCTGGCAAAGTAAAGTTGACCACATGTGATACACCATCCACATGAATCCCGCGACCAGCAACATCGGTTGCAATCATGATGTTGTTTTTACCCTGCTTGAACTGTTCGAGCATTTTAAGACGCTTATCTTGAGCAATTTCACCCGACAACATTCCCACTTTGTAGCCATCCTTTTTAAGATGATCATACAAGCGGCGTACCTGATCACGGCGATTGGCAAAAATCATGACTTTATCAATCGGCTCTTCGCGCAAAATATCTTGCAAAAGACGATATTTGTCCTGTTTTGCAACCACATAAACACGCTGTTCAACATCGTTATTGGTTTTTTGCTCAGGTTCAATTTCTACTGTAACCGGCTCATGCAACCACTGACGCGCCAAATTTAGAACATCATAACTAAATGTTGCCGAGAACATGAGGGTTTGACGTTGTTCTTTACGTGGCGAAAAACGCACAATACGTTTTACAGATGGAATGAATCCCATGTCCAGTAAGCGATCGGCTTCATCAATCACCAGAAATTCGATTTGATCCAACCAAACTTCTTTTTGCTCGACAAAATCAATCAAACGACCGGGGGTCGCCACCAGAATATCCAGAACTTTTTCGTTGAGGGGTTTCTTTTGTTTGTCGAAATCGACACCACCCACCAAAGTGAGTAAATTTAACCCTGTGAAGCGAGTCAACTCTTTTGCATCACTTTCGATTTGCAAAGCCAGTTCACGCGTTGGTGCAAGAATCAGTGCACGTGGTTCACCACGGTAGCGCTGTTCTTTAATGGGGTTATTCAACAAATCATTGATTACACTGATCAGAAAGGCAGCGGTTTTACCCGTTCCCGTTTGCGCTCGACCAATTGCGTCATGCCCTGCCAATGTATATTTTAAAACCTTTTGCTGAATTGGGGTCATTTGTGTAAACCCTAATGCATCAATCGCTTTTTTCAGTTGCGGATGTAAATTCAAGGTTTCAAAACCAGATACCATAAACTCGTGCTCTAACGTTAATCACTCTGATGTAGTCAGTAGTATAAAACAAAAACGCTCCAATTTAAAAAATTGGAGCGTCAGTCAATCAATTAGATTGATTAGTCTAAAGGCTGAACGTTTTCAGCCTGAAAACCTTTTTGACCTTGTACAACGCTGAATTCTACGCGTTGACCATCACGAAGTGAACGATGGCCATCACCCATAATTGCACGGAAATGAACGAATACGTCATCACCGCCATTGCGTTGAATAAAGCCAAAGCCCTTGGTATCGTTAAACCACTTTACTACACCTTGTTCACGAGCTGTCATAAGTCAATCCTCAGAAGTTAAATTAAAGGACCTTCCGGTGTTGCAAACAGCATAGCAAACAAGATTCAAAATTCTTTGTTATTTCAAAGCTTGTAATCATTCTGTAAAACTATCAACAATTTCCCGGTTACATCCATTTGTTAAAGGGTTAATAACAATTATTTTTGATAACGCATAAATCCTAAAACCACTCGAGATTAACATGGGTTGATCACAATTAATAGATTTATTTTTGCTATTTATCTTCATTTTTTAACTAAATTTTTTATCGACTTGATCGGGAATTTTTTTAGCAGTTTGATTGTGGTTTTTACCTGTGCTTGATTTTCTGCTAGAGTAGCTTTTCAAGTGTGCAACCCATCGTTTTTATTGATGCAAGATTCAGTTTCTTCACTTTCTGTTATTGAGATTAATGCCATGGGTCAACCCTGCCCTATGCCGCTATTGATGCTTAAACGTCAACTTAAAAAGACAACCGGCCCTCAAGCCTTTAAACTTTTGTCATCTGACCCGCACAGTGAAATTGATGTAACACGATATTGCCAAATCAATCAACTGGCTTGTAAATTGACTAAAATATCAGACCACGAATTTCATTACTTGATTGAATCTTAATCATTTATTATTTAACATATTGCGCTTAGTGTCTATAAAACTTTACATTTCTCTACCCAATCTTTCTTAATTATGAAGGTGCTTCACATTAAGATGTTTTTATTGGTTATACCATCCTATAAGGAGTACTCATGAGTGACAGCAGCAATCAGTTGATGCCCCTGTCATTATCTGCGCCCGGTGTAAATTTAGGTGCCTATATCAGCACTGTAAACCAAATCCCAATTCTGACTGCCGAGCAGGAAAAAGAGCTGGCTGAACGTTACTACTACGATCAAGATCTTGATGCAGCTAAATTGCTGGTGATGTCTCATCTTCGTTTCGTGGTGCACATCGCGCGTAGTTATGCAGGCTATGGCCTACCTCAAGGCGACCTTATCCAGGAAGGAAATCTAGGTTTGATGAAAGCGGTAAAACGCTTTGATCCAAATATGGGCGTGCGTCTTGTTTCCTTTGCTGTGCATTGGATTAAAGCAGAAATTCATGAATACGTGATTCGCAACTGGCGTATTGTTAAGATCGCCACCACGAAAGCCCAGCGAAAACTGTTTTTCAATCTGCGTAGCTTAAAAAAATCCAGCAAAAAACTGACTCTCGAAGAAGCACAATCAATCGCTAATGATTTGAATGTGACACCAGAGCAAGTATTGGAAATGGAAGGTCGTTTAACTGCCTACGATGCGGCTTTTGAAGCGCAAGGCGACGATGACGATGATTCATCCACCCACGTTGCACCTGCACTGTATTTAGAAGATAGTCGTTACGACCCTGCACGACTGGTTGAAGACGAAGACTACGAAGAGCAAAGTTCAAGCGCGTTACACGAAGCAATGAACCAGCTCGATGATCGTTCGAGAAATATCTTGCAACGACGCTGGCTAGACGACGATAAATCGACCTTGCATGAACTTGCGGCCGAGTACAATGTATCTGCAGAGCGTATTCGTCAGCTAGAAAAAAATGCCATGGAAAAGATCAAGGTGGCAATGTCTGCAACCTAGTTTGATCGATGATGGAAAACTTAAGGGCCAAGTGCCCTTTTGTTTTGTTTGACTATTTTGAGCTTTCCCTTTTTATGCTAAGGTTCTAGCGTCTTTTTCTTAAGAATAGTGCGCTTATGTGGATCGCAGTTTCAGCGGTTAATCTGGCTCTAGCCGTGATATTAGGCGCCTTTGGTGCACACGGTTTAAAAGCACATGCATCTGTAGATCAGCTTGGTTGGTGGCAGACCGCAACCGACTATTTCTTTTATCATGCGCTGGGGCTTTTGCTACTGGGCGTACTTTCCAAGACCTATTCACAGCTCCCTATTAAGCTTCCGTTTCTTTTGATTCAGACCGGAATTCTATTTTTCTGTGGCTCCTTGTATATCATGGCGCTTGGCATGCCCCGTATTTTGGGCGCGATTACGCCAATTGGTGGCGCACTCATGATTGCAGGCTGGCTTGTACTGGCTTGGAATGCGACGAAATACGCAAAGTAATTAGGAATATTAATGCAGATTTATCTCAACGGCGCGCCAAAAGATACCGCGTGCCAAAACCTGTATGAGCTCATACAAGAGCTTGCGCTTGAAGGTAAACGGTTTGCGGTAGAACTGAACGAACAAATCGTTCCTAAAAGCAAATTGGCGCAATACCAGTTATCAGATCAAGATCGAATTGAAATTATTCACGCTGTTGGTGGCGGTTAAAAACGGAGCTTTTCATGCAAGACACCCCTTTGATTATTGGTTCACGCCAGTTTCAATCTCGTCTTTTAGTCGGTACAGGTAAATACAAAGACCTACATGAAACCGATTTGGCCATCCAGGCCAGTGGTGCCGAAATTGTCACCGTTGCAATTCGTCGCGTTAATATCGGACAACACGCAGACCAACCTAACCTGCTCTCGGTCATTCCACCCGAAAAGTACACGATTTTACCCAATACAGCCGGATGTTTTGATGCAGATAGTGCAATTCGCACCTGCATGTTGGCACGCGAACTGCTCGATGGCCACAATTTGGTGAAGCTTGAAGTCCTTGGCGATCAACAAACACTTTATCCGAATGTCACACAAACCATCAAAGCTGCACGTACGCTGATTGATGATGGCTTTGAGATCATGGTGTATACCTCTGATGATCCAATCGTTGCGCAAGAACTTGAAAGCATGGGCTGTGTTGCCATTATGCCTTTGGGCAGCCTAATCGGATCAGGACTGGGGATTTTAAATCCACATACTATTTCGATTATCAAAGAAAATGCCAAAGTTCCTGTACTGGTCGATGCGGGTGTTGGTACAGCAAGTGATGCTGCCATTGCCATGGAACTCGGCTGTGATGGTGTTTTGATGAATACGGCAATTGCCGCTGCACAGCAACCTGTTCTGATGGCATCTGCCATGAAAAAAGCAATTGAAGCAGGCCGTGAAGCTTATTTGGCAGGTCGTATGCCACGTAAACGTATGGCTAATGCCAGTTCCCCAGAAACTGGTTATTTCTTTAAATAGTACGTACTATTAATTATATTGAAAATTTTCAAAGGATTCTTCGGAATCCTTTTTCGTAAGAAGAATGAGAGCAAGCACAAATGCGAAAAATAATAATGGGTCTTTTAAGTGTAAGTTTTACAACAGTTACTTTTGCGAGTTCCGATCAGAAAAACTATCAACAGTTTGTACCTAAAGACTGGAAGATCATCGAAATAGCTCGTGGTGATTTAAATCATGATGGCATGGAAGATATCGTCTTGGTATTTGAGGAAAATAATCGCAAAAATATAATTCATAATGATGGATTTGGAAGCCCTAATCTCAACACCAATCCCAGAGCTTTGTTGGTGTTATTCAAAACAGCTCAGGGTTATCAGTTAATCAGTAAAAATAAAAAACTTCCTAGTGAAAATGATGCAGACTCGCCTTGTCTTGCAGATCCACTCGATGATGGTGCTGTAACGATTGCAAAAGGTATTTTAAAAATCAAATTACATTATTGGCTCAGTTGCGGCTCGTGGTATGTGACCAACAATACATTTAGCTTCCGCTACCAGAATCAAGGTTTCAAATTAATTGGTTTTGATCAAATGAGTTTTCATCGGGCTTCTGGTGAGGAAAGTTCATTGAGCATTAATTTTTCTACTGGAAAAATGAAAAAAACCACAGATAAAAATGAGTTTGAGGAGAGTATTCAGCCCGCAAAATTCGAATGGAAAAATCTAAAAAAACAATATGATTTAAAATTGGAATCTATTAATTTTAAAGAACCACCAGAGTTTGAATAAAAAAAACACCTCAATTACTTGAGGCATTTTTTCTGCGTATGGTTATGCAATCAAGCCTTCATCGCGCATCGCAATTTGTACAGACTGTCGTTCTGCAACCTTATCACGGATCGCATTGATATGTTGATAAGGACTCAAATCATGTCCAATACTTTTTGACCAGTTGGTAATGACGAATAAATAGGCATCTGCCGGGCCAAAGTTATCATCGACCAAGTAATCATTTTCAGACTCACTGATGGTTTTATCAATGTGCGTGAGCAGACGATCGACTTCTTTATAGGCTTTGCTTTTTGCTTCACCTTCAAGTGGCCCACCAAAAAATACCGCATAGGCATCATGCAATTCAGAATTGAGATAACCAAGCCATTCAAGTACTTTGGCACGCCCCATTCCCGATGGTGGAATTAAATCTTGCTTCGGATCATGCTGGGCTAAAAAAGGTAAAATTGCAACATTTTCAGTCAAGATCAATCCAGGATTAATTTCCAGTGCTGGTACATATCCTTTTGGATTGATGTCGTAATAATTTGCACCTTTTTCTGTTTGATGCGTTTTAAGGTTAACTTTTTCTAAATCAAAGTCGACATTAATTTCATTTAAAATAATATGTGCTGCGAGTGAACATGCGCCTGGTGAATAATACAACTTCATATGGGATCCTTGTTATCTAACTATTTTATGTTCTAAAACGCTTCGAAGTCACATGCAAGGGCTATATAAACTTCCTTACAAAAAGTCGATCTAAGAAAAATTTTTATACTCTACTATTAATCAAAAAAAATTCGTCACGCAAGCGATATTGTGTGTGATCTGCTCAAAATATGAGTGAACACAATACTTCTGGCTGGGTAACAGAATGTAAGACATAGAGATCGGCATGAGCAGCTTATCCAGCAACTTTAAATAATTGATGATGCTTTGATGATCAACCGCCTATAGTTTGTCTACAAAACAATCTACAAGATACACGTGACAAATACATGAAGGCATCCAATGAGCCGAGTCTTTTCCTATTCATGCTTGCTTAGTCTTGTTGAAGCTGTGATTAGCGTTTGACTTACCCCCCTAAGCATTTAAAATACGGCATCTGAATTTTTAGTATCATCAAAATCATGTCGACCGATCAGTTAGAAACGCAGATTACTGAACTGGATAATTTGCCTGAACACCGAGAAATTGTGACGTTTATGCGCCGCGCTGCGCCATTGAATACTTCACAGCGTACAGCTTTAGAGCAATATCAAGCGCTGATTTTGGAATATCCGGTAGGTGATTTACGCCAGCATTTTGAACATCCTGAACGCCCATTGACAGTCGAAATTGGTTTTGGAATGGGGCGTTCTTTGGTCTTAATGGCAAAAGCAAATCCTGAGCGTAACTTTGTTGGTATTGAAGTACATGTACCGGGGATCGCCCAATGCGTTTATGAAGCAGGAATGGCCGAACTTAAAAATTTACGCGTACTTGATGCAGATGCCATTCAGGTATTGCGTGAAATGCCGGATAACAGCATTAACTGTATCCAGCTTTACTTCCCAGATCCGTGGCAGAAAAAACGCCACTTTAAGCGTCGTTTTGTTGCTCATGAGCGTATGGAGCTGGTCGAACAAAAACTGGAGCTTAACGGTACTTTCCACGCTGCAACAGACTGGGAACCCTACGCTGAGTGGATGCTGGATGTTCTTGACAACCGCCCTGCTTTAGAAAACCTTGCAGGTAAGGGTAATAGTTATCCACGCCCAGAATGGCGCCCACAAACCAAGTTTGAACGTCGTGGTTTAGAAGCTGGCCACAAGATTAATGACTTTATTTTTAAGAAAATTGGTTAAGTCTATTTTGAGCTAAATCAGCATCAATCATGAAAAGGCATCTGATTTGAAAAATGAGATGCCTTTTTTATGTCAAACTTTTTCAAACACCGCACCGAAAACTGTTAAATCTTATCAATGCGACGATTTATAATCGCTTGACTCAGCAATTGATAAATTTCTGCCAAATCTGGACGTTTGGCTTGACTCAGTAAATCTTGATGCATATTTAGAATATTTTGGTCATTTCGCACCGCAGGTCCAGTTTGTACCAATGCTGGATCGTACAACGTGGCTTTACGCGCAGTTTCAAGTATCAATGGATAAAGCAATGAAAAATCGACCTGTTGTTGATCGACAATTTGCTTCGCCGCATCATAACAATAGTTCGTAAAGTTACAGGCAAAAACAGCGGCTAGATGCAGACTTAAACGTTGCTCAGAATTATAATGATAGACTTTATTACTTAGGCTATTTGCTATTGCTTCAAGATGTTTTAATCCCTCATCAGTTGAAGCTTCAATAAAGAATGGTGTCTCAGACCAGTCTACCTCGCGCTCAAAGCTAAAAGTTTGCAGCGGATAAAATACCCCAGCATTGGCATGCTGCTGTGTGAGCTGTTGTATTGAAGTACTGCCAGAGGTATGCACAATGAACGTATTGGGCAAATATGGATGCACAGCCTGAATTACGCTTGAAATGGCGTGATCGCTAACCGAAATAATGAGTAAATCGATAGATGCATCAAGCTGCTCAAATTGATGAATCGGTTCTGCACCAACACGGCACGCTAAAGTTTTTGCGTGTTCAACATCACGACTCATAATTTGCACGATCTGGTGCTGCGATGCACACGCGCTGGCTAAATGGGTGGCGACTTTGCCCGAACCAATAAAACTAATACGCATCTTTCAATCATCTATTTCGCCAAAATAGCGCTAAGCATGCCAATAAAAAAAGGACGAATCAATCGCCCTTTTTTTATGATCTTCTATATGAATCAAACCTATATCTAAGGTAGAAAGGTCTGAACTACTTTTCCAGTTAGATTTTGATTGAGCAACGGCGTATTTTTACCCTGAGACAAAATGGTGGTTTTATCAACCTTCCACTCAAGCGCTGGATCAACCAACACCCAGCCTTTTTCATTTAACCAGCGCTCTTGCATATTGGCTACGCGTGCCGGTGCAACAGTCACTTTCTCTACCCATTCCAGAGGTTCAAACAGCCCCTCTTGAATGAGTTGCACACCCAAAGCGACATAGGTATCAAATGCACTAATACCGGGTAAAGTTTCAGCGAATGGCATCATTTTAGCAGAGCTACTCAGTGGTTCGTGATGTGTACAAATCGCGTCAATCACGCCTGATTTGACTGCGTCACGTAAGGCTACTTTGTCTGCTTCCGAGCGAAGTGGCGGTCTTACGTGCGCTAAAGTATTAAACCCATCAATTAACGCTTCGGTTAAATGTAACTGATGCATCGCCACATCTGCCGTGACAGGCAGGCCTTTTGCCTTAGCCGCACGGATCAGCTCAATCGACTGTGCTGAAGATAATAATCCAAAATGCGCACGCACTCCGGTCGCTTCAATCATGATTAAGTATTTGGCAATTGCAATGGTTTCTGCAATGACAGGAATCATCGGCAGGCCTTGGCGAGATGCAATAAATCCTTCATGCACACAACCATCTTTGGCAATCTGTGGTTCTTCAGGATAGAACACCACCGTCAAACCTAAACCGGCTGCATATTCTAAGGTCCGAATCACCACATCATCGTTTTCAAATGCAGCATTGGCATTTGAAACTGCGGTACATCCACCTTTTTTAAGTGCTGCCATATTGGCTGGCTGACGTCCCAATAACCCTTGGGTTTGTGCGCCAATAATGTGCAAATGAAACTTGCCATCAGTCCATGCTTTTTCAATTAGACCATGAATTAACGCACCGTTATCTTGTACGATCGGCTGAGAGTCTGGCGGCGTGATCACATGCAGAATACCGTTTTCACGTGCCGCTTTACCTTCGGATTTTAGCGTGCCGTGTTGCTGCTGACCTGGCTCGCGAACGCGCGCACATAAATCCACCATGGTCGGCATTAACCATTTGCCCTGAGCATCAATCTGCTCATCGATCTGATCAAGCGAATCGACACGCTGGCCGTTTTGAAGATATACCGTTGTTGTAACATCAATTTGCGCGACAGGATCTAACAAACGAACATTTTCAAGTTTTACATTACTCATGAATAGACCCTTAGTTTGCGATTGCTTCAATTAAACCTTGTGCTTGTGCCTGACCTTGCATGGCCAACGCCAGTACGGCCATACGCACCGCAATTCCGTTAGTCACCTGATTCAGAATCACGGATTGTGGCCCATCTGCAATCGCAGAATCAATTTCTACACCACGGTTCATTGGCCCTGGATGCATCACGATACAATCTGGTTGGGCAAGCGCCAAGCGCTCTTGATTCAGACCATACATACGGTAAAATTCTGCCTGAGATGACAGCGCTGGCGAATCGATTCGCTCATTTTGAATACGTAGTGCAATAATCACATCACAATCTTTTACGCCATCATCCATTTTATTGAATAGACGCACATGATCGCCATATTCATCGAATCCAACAGGCAGTAATGTATTTGGCGCAATCACGCGAATGTCACGACATCCCAGCGTTTGTAAAGCCGCAATATCTGATCGTGCAACACGCGAGTGTTTAATATCGCCAATAATTGCGACTTTTAAATCTTCAAACGGTTTTTTGGTTTCACGGCGAATGGTCAGCATATCGAGCATTGCCTGCGTTGGATGTGCATGACGCCCATCACCTGCATTGATAATCGCAATATTCGGACATACATCTTTGGCAATAAAATGTGCAGCACCCGAAGACGAGTGACGTACCACAAAAATATCCGCTGCCATGGCTTCAAGGTTCCAAAGCGTATCGCGTAGCGTCTCTCCTTTTGAGGTGCTTGAACGTGCAATATCGATATTCAGTACATTGGCAGACAAACGCTTTGCTGCGGCTTCAAATGTGGTGCGTGTCCGGGTTGAGTTTTCAAAAAACAGGTTCATTACCGTGCGCCCTTCAAGTAAAGGTGTGGTAATCAGTTGATTTTGATCATTGAAAAAGGATTGCGCGGTGTCGAGGATTTTTGTAAGAGTTTCTTTAGACAGACCTTCAATGGTCAGGAAGTGCTTCAAATTGCCCTGCTGGTTGAGCTGAATCTGACTCGGAGAATGCAAAGCTGCCAGATGCATGAGAGATTCCTTATACGTTAAGTTAAGGCATTATACAGATATTTTTTCACCACAGGCAGATGCTGTTTTTGGCAATTGTTGTTTTCTAGATCAATTATGAAAAGAAATACAATAAAAATAAGTACCTAATAAATCATAATAAAATTTGTTTTCTATTTTTTAAAATTATGTATTTTAAAAATGTAAAATCAAGATGATCAACATTTGAATAAAAAAGAGGATTTCGAATTTAAAGACCAAGTTTTAAGGCACAAAATACGCTAAAATAACCGATTGCTTTTGCTGCTTTTGGGAAATTGAATGAACTCATCACAACGTCTTTCTACATATTGGGTAACCTGTGCGGATGGACTGGAAACCTTACTTCAACAAGAATTACAAGGTTTAGGTATTGAGAAAACTGAGCGTTTTGCAGGCCGTTTAATTCTCCAAGGCACATTAGAACAAGCCTATCGTATCTGTATGTGGTCGCGTTTGGCCTCACGCGTTCTTAAACCCATTCATACCTTTGAGCTTGAACATACTCACGATGCACGTGATGTTGCAGAGGAGCTCTATGAAGGTGCGATAAGTTTTGACTGGTCACTTATCTTTGCACCACAAAGCACCTTTGCGATCCGTTTGCATGTTGAACGCGAAATTAAAGTAAACTCACAATTTGCCACCTTACGTGTAAAAGACGGCGTGGTTGATTCCTTTATGGAAGCAGTTGGACGACGTCCGAGTATCGATACCAAACAACCAGAAATTACCTTGTTTGTTTTGGCAGGTAAAACCGAACATACCTACTGCCTCGATCTTTCAGGCGACTCCCTGCATAAACGCGGCTATCGTCGTTATATGACCGACGCGCCAATCAAAGAAAACCTCGCTGCTGCAATTTTGCAAAAAGCACAGTTAAAAACGCTGAATCCTGATCTGATTTTAGATCCAATGTGTGGTTCGGGTACGTTTATCATCGAATCACTGATGATTTTAACCGACCGTGCCCCAGGCTTGGTGCGCCGCTTTGGATTTAATGGCTGGCATGGCCATGACCGCGATTTATGGTTATCGCTTAAAGCCGAAGCCACTGAGCGACATGAAGCAGGTTTAGCGCAACCATTACCGAAATTCTTTGCCTACGATGCCGACTGGGAGGCCGTAAAAGCCACTCGTCAAAATATTGTCGCTGCCGGATTTGAACAGCTTCTAGATCAGATTCAGATTGAAGAACGTACCTTAGCCGACTGGCCTGCATTCGATGCTGAAAACAAAACTGCGTTTATTGTGACAAACCCGCCATATGGCGAGCGTCTAGGTGATAAAGCATCGAATCGTGCTTTGTATCTCGGTTTGTCTGCCCTACTGCAACAACATTTTCCAAACCAGCACACCGCAGTGATTGCTGCTCAAGTTGAGCAAGCCGATGTACTGGCGCTTAGTGAGCCTGAAACACTACGTCTGATGAATGGTAAATTGCCAATTTACATTCGTTTTGGTCAGATCAAGCCATTAAGCAATAGCCAACCGTTTTTAACCAATTGGCATGCAGACCCAGTTGAAGTTGAGGGTGCGCAAGATTTTGCGAATCGCTTGCAGAAAAACATGGCGGCTTTGAAAAAATGGGCAGTGAAGGAACAAGTGTATTGCTTGCGTTTATATGATGCCGATCTTCCAGACTTTAACGTCGCAGTCGATTTGTATGGTGATCGCCTGCATGTTCAGGAATATGCACCACCCAAAACCATCGACCCAGAAAAAGCCAAGAAACGCTTTAATTTAGCTTTGGCTGCGATTCGTGCAGTTACTGGTTTACCTCGTGATGCCGTATTTATCAAAACACGCGCACGTCAGGAAGGAAAAAACCAGTACACCAAACAAAGTACCGCGTCTAAACGTTTTGTCGTACAAGAAGGCAAAGCCAAAATTTTGGTGAACTTAACAGATTACCTCGACACCGGACTTTTCCTCGACCATCGCCAGATGCGTTTACGCATTGCGAATGAAGCCCGTGGCAAGCACTTCCTCAACTTGTTTAGCTATACCTCGACAGCCAGCTTGCATGCTGCCTTGGGTGGCGCAGCCAGTACCACCAGTGTCGATTTATCGAATACCTACATCAACTGGTCAAAAGAAAACTTTGTACTGAATGGGCTCACTGTCGACCATGCAGACGAGCAGCATATGTTCTTTGCCAGTGACTGTTTTGAATGGCTCAAAGAGGGTCATGAGCAATATGACCTGATTTTTATCGACCCGCCGACCTTCTCAAACTCTAAGAAGTTTTACGGGACATTCGATGTGCAACGTGACCATGTGTCATTGTTGAAACGTGCCATGAATCGTTTAAGCCCAGAAGGTACGTTGTACTTTTCAAACAACTATCGTGGCTTTGAACTGGACGAAGAGATCGAAGCTGTCTTTTATGCACAGGAAATCACCAACGATACCATCGGTCTAGATTTCAAACGCAATCAAAAAATTCATCGTGCATGGAAAATTCAACATCCGCACATGGGTTAATCTAAACTGCATGAGCGTCAGGTGACTTAACGCACTGTGACGCTCACATCTCCTCTTGCACCTGCCACATCTGCGCCACGAAATAAAAGTGGATTGATGGATGAATCGGCAGAGGTATTTCTCACTACAGGAATCGGATTGTAAACCAGCTTTCCAGACTGTGTCGCATCGACCGTTTTCTTTTGTTCTTCATGTGGCGACAATGCTACAGATTGAATATTTTGTTTTTTTCGCTCACGACTATATTCTTCTGCGCGTTTTCGATTTTGTTGCTGTTGAACTGTCACGGGCTGTTGCACATCTTGCTTCACGGCATCGACCAGCTCTGGTGTGACTGAAGAAGACTGACTGGCCTGTTCTGCAAGTACTGCATCGTTAAGCGGTGCTGCTGCATAGACCATACCCGAGAGCATGCCTAGTGAGCAAAGCACGAGCTGTTTCATTAACATATTCATTTGATTGCATTCCTTGTTATGATGTCTCGGTATAATTTTTATTCTTTGTTTAAGCTAACAACTTTTGGTCTAATCCGCAAGATTCAACGCCTTTAAGCTGATCATCGGCATTAAAAAAACCCAAAGCACACGTTACTTTGGGTTTTTAATTTCTTATGTCATCGCACGTTTAAAAATTGCTACGATGAAGAAAAATTACAAGATACGTACCGCACCTTTGGCAGCACTGGTGGTATGCATTGCATAAACTTTTAATGCTTTCGATACTTTACGCTTACGCTCTTCCACTGGCTTCCAGCCTTTTTCATCTTGCACTTTACGACGTGCCGCAAGCGTTTCGTCGTCTACTTTAAGATGCATGCTACGGTTTGGAATATCGATTTCGATCAAATCGCCATCTTCGACCAAACCAATCGCACCGCCTTCTGCCGCTTCTGGTGAAATGTGCCCAATCGACAAGCCTGACGAACCACCAGAGAAACGACCATCTGTAATCAGCGCACAGTCTTTACCTAATCCTTTCGATTTTAGGTAGCTGGTTGGATACAGCATTTCCTGCATACCCGGACCACCGCGTGGGCCTTCGTAACGAATGACTACCACATCGCCTGCTTTGATTTCATTACCCAAGATCGCTTCGACAGCCGCATCCTGACTTTCAAACACACGTGCCGTACCGTTAAATTTTAAGATCGATTCGTCGACGCCTGCAGTTTTTACAATACAACCATCTAATGCAATGTTGCCATACAGTACTGCCAAACCACCATCTTTAGAAAAAGCGTGTTCAGCATTACGGATCACACCGTTTTCACGGTCACCATCGAGTGTAGAATAGTAACGATTTTGTGAGAAGGCCACTTGAGTTGGAACACCGCCCGGTGAAGAACGGAAAAATTCATATACTTCAGCATCTTCAGTACGGATGATGTCCCATTTATTCAACGCATCCTGTAAAGTTTCTTCGTGTACGGTACTGACAGTGGTATCGAGTAATTTGGCACGATCAAGCTCGCCCAAAATCGACATAATCCCACCTGCACGGTGAACATCTTCCATATGTACATCTTGTTTTGCTGGTGCAACCTTACACAGTACTGGCACTTTACGTGACAAACGATCGATATCGTCCATGGTAAAATCCACTTCTGCTTCACTTGCTGCCGCCAACAAATGCAATACTGTATTGGTCGAACCACCCATTGCGATATCGAGCGTCATGGCATTTTCATAAGCCGCTTTAGTTGCAATTGAACGCGGTAAAATACGACCATCATTTTGTTCGTAGTAGCGTTTTGCCAGGCTCACAATAAGCTCGCCAGCTTTTAAGAATAACTTTTTACGGTTGGCATGCGTTGCCACAATCGACCCGTTACCAGGCAAAGACAAACCAAGTGCTTCTGTTAAGCAGTTCATTGAATTTGCTGTGAACATTCCCGAGCACGAACCACATGTTGGGCAAGCAGAACGTTCAAACGCTTCGACTTCTTCATCGGTATAGCTTTCATCGGCTGCGACTACCATGGCATCAACCAGATCAATGGCTTTTTCATTGCCGCGGAATTTCACTTTACCCGCTTCCATCGGCCCACCAGACACAAAGACGACTGGAATGTTCAGGCGCATTGCTGCCATGAGCATTCCCGGTGTGATTTTGTCACAGTTCGAAATACAAACCATTGCATCAGCGCAGTGTGCATTGACCATATACTCAACCGAGTCTGCAATCAGATCACGTGATGGCAACGAATACAGCATGCCGTCATGTCCCATAGCAATACCATCATCTACGGCAATGGTATTAAATTCTTTTGCTACACCACCAGCCGCCTGAATCTGCTCTGCCACCATCTGACCCAAATCTTTTAAATGAACATGACCGGGTACAAACTGAGTGAATGAGTTGACGACAGCAATAATCGGTTTTCCAAAATCCTCATCCTTCATTCCTGTTGCACGCCATAATCCACGTGCACCAGCCATATTTCTTCCATGTGTCGATGTTTTAGAACGATAATCAGGCATTTAGGTGTTTCCAACAAGTTGAGCTTGAGAAGAATATTGTATTCTCTCTGGCTGAATGAGACTGTTACGCAAAAGATAACCAGCCGAAATAATGTGACATCATACTACAACTTGTTTTTAACTGAAGAGCCTTAAGGCGATCTTTTTTATATGACTTTTGCTCATGAAGTAAACAAGAAAAGATGAATAATAAAAAAGAGAACATGCGAACATGTTCTCTTTTTTTAAGCTTTAAAAGTGATTAGCTAAGTTTGAGCTTATCGAAATGTAGATTACCCTGATCACCTTTAATCACAATGTTATCTCCCGCCTGGAATTCGCCGGCCAGTATTTTCTGAGCCAGTGAGTTTTCAACCTGTTGCTGGATAGCACGTTTAAGCGGACGCGCTCCATAGACTGGATCAAAGCCTGCATCGATCAGGATATCAAAGGCATCGTCATCGACAGTCAATCCAATATCACGCTCGGCCAAACGAGCACGTAAACGATCGAGCTGGATGTCTGCAATACCGCGAATTTGCGATTTTTGTAGCGCATGAAACACCACCAGCTCGTCAATCCGGTTAATAAACTCTGGACGGAAGTGCTGACTCACCGCCGACATCACCACTGCACGAACCTCTTCATCGGTTGCACCATCGCCGAGCTCACGTACATCTTGTGAACCGAGGTTTGATGTCATCACGATCACCGTGTTTTTAAAATCGACCACACGCCCTTGAGAGTCGGTCAAACGACCATCATCGAGCACTTGCAGCAAGATATTAAACACATCTGGATGTGCTTTTTCGACTTCGTCAAACAGCACCACACTATATGGTTTACGGCGGACAGCTTCGGTTAATACACCGCCTTCTTCATAGCCGACATAGCCCGGAGGTGCACCAACCAAACGGCTCACCGAGTGTTTTTCCATAAATTCGCTCATGTCGATACGGATCATGGCGTCGTCACTATCAAACAAAAAGTTTGCCAATGCTTTGGTGAGCTCGGTTTTACCTACACCCGTTGGCCCAAGGAACAAGAACGAGCCACTCGGACGGTTAGGATCTGACAAGCCAGCACGTGAACGACGTACAGCATTCGACACTGCAATGACAGCTTCATCTTGCCCCACCACGCGATTGTGCAAAAATGTTTCCATTTGCAGCAATTTCTCACGTTCACCTTGTAACATTTTTGACACTGGAATGCCTGTGGCGGCGCTCACCACTTCTGCAATTTCGTTGTCGGTAACTTTATTACGCAGTAGTTTCGGCTCTTCACTTTCTTCAACCACTTCATCTTGCTCGAGCTGCTTTTGCAGTTCAGGAATGACACCATACTGTAAACGCGCAGCTTCTGCCAAATCACCTTCACGTTGTGCTTTTTCAAATGCAATCCGCGCCTGATCGAGTTTCACCTGTGCATCTTTTGTCCCTTCTACTAGGGCTTTTTCTGCACGCCAGATCTCTTCCATGTCGTTATATTCTTTCTCGACACTGGCAATCTGCTCTTCTAGGTAACGAACTTCAGTTTTACTGCCCTGATCTTCGTCCTTTTTCACGGCTTCAAGTTGCATTTTCAACTGAATGATACGGCGCTCCAAACGATCAAGTGCTTCTGGTTTTGAATCCAGCTCCATCTTAATTCGTGAGGCAGCTTCATCAATCAGATCAATCGCTTTATCTGGCAGTTGACGGTCGGTGATATAGCGATGTGACATTTTTGCCGCTGCAATAATCGCCGAGTCGAGAATTTTGACCCCGTGGTGAACTTCGTAGCGTTCTTTTAACCCACGTAAAATGGCAATGGTGTCTTCCACACTCGGTTCATCGACCAGTACTTTTTGAAAACGACGCTCAAGCGCAGCATCTTTTTCAATGTATTGACGATACTCATCTAGCGTTGTGGCACCTACACAGCGTAACTCGCCGCGTGCCAAGGCAGGTTTGAGCATGTTGCCTGCATCCATGGCACCGTCGGTTTTACCCGCGCCCACCAGCGTGTGGAGTTCATCAATAAACAAAATCACTTGGCCATCTTGTTTGGCCAAATCATTCAAGACCGCTTTTAAGCGCTCTTCAAACTCACCGCGGTATTTGGCACCTGCAAGCAATGACCCAAGATCGAGCGACAATACGCGCTTGTTTTTCAAGCTCTCGGGTACTTCACCATTAACGATTCGTTGCGCCAGACCTTCAACGATGGCAGTTTTACCGACGCCCGGCTCACCGATCAGTACGGGGTTGTTTTTGGTACGACGCGACAATACCTGAATGGTACGACGAATTTCATCGTCTCGCCCAATCACAGGATCAAGTTTCCCCGCCAAAGCACGTTCGGTCAGATCAATGGTATATTTATTTAATGAGTCACGCTGATCTTCATGATTATTGCTCATGACTTTGTCATTACCTCGAATAGATTCAATTACTTTACGCAGTGCCTCTGTGGTCACACCCGTACTTTGCAATAAGCTTTTAGTGCTGCCAGTTTCAGTTAAAGCCAGCAATACCCAATCCGTCGATAAAAATTCATCACCCGCTTTTTGTGCGTGTCGATCGGCCAGATTAAGTACCTTAACCGCATCTGGATTCAGATTGACATCACCAGTGGGATTACTAATGGTCGGCGCATCCTTGAGCGCCTGTTCAAGTTTTTGTTTAATTTCAGGTAATCTGGCACCCGACTGCTGTAACAGGCTCAGGTTTGATGGCTCATCCATCAATACCGAAAGAATGTGCAGTGCATCAATCGAGGTATGATCTCGACCGGTTGCCAATGATTGCGCATCTGAAAGTGCCTGCTGGAGGCGATTGGTAAATTTCTCAAAACGCATTCTTGTTATTCCTCATCATCAATTTGCTACTTGACTAATACATGGGAACGTTTTTTAAAATTTCAAATAAATTCTCATATTTTTCATTATCTTATATTCAAAACTTAATTCATATAAGTTGGTTTTAATATGGGTGCTTTTCTAAAAAATTTCAAGTGAATACCGATGCTGTTTTTGTTAACTTCGCTTTCAAAATACAATGATCAGACTTTAAAAAATACCCGAATCTTAAAGGTAATCATACTTCATCCGATTCAGGCGCCTTGTATCATCATGTTATGCTTTTGATATTGGCAGATGATCTGTGGCTTGGCATATGGTTTAACATCTATGTTTTAAATTAAAGAGCTAAGTTGCGATATGCGTAAAATAGGCATCTAAGATGCTGTAATGATTAACATCCTTAAGCAGATGCAGTTCGACACGGATTTGATTCAACCCTTTTAGAGCATGATAAAACTGCTCGCTTTGCCATTTAAGCTCCTGAAGCTCATCTGCACCACAGTACAATTCGCAAGGAGTATCATGCGAGAGCGTATGTACTACTGGACTCAAGCGCTCGGCGTCATCCAGACTTAACTGAAGCGCCTGATTCAGATGCGTATCGCATAAAGGCCGCAGATCATACAAGCCACTGAATCATTCTCGACAAAGTCATTCAGAAAAATCCGATCTAGAGTGATTGAGCTACAACATCAAAAGGCATAAAAAAGCTGACTCAAAGTCAGCATTTTTTATCACTGTTTTTATACTTTGAACGATGTATGCTTATGTCGCTTCAATGATCTCAAAGTCGTGGGTAATTTCAACTCCCCCATCGGTCAGCATTTTACTTGCAGAACAATATTTCTCTGCAGAAAGTTCGATGGCTTTGGCCACTTGCTTTTCTTTGACCGCTTTGCCAGTGACCACAAAATGTAAATGGATTTTGGTGAATACAGCAGGAATGGTGTCTGCTCGCTCAGCTTTCAGCTCACACACGACATCTGTCACATCTTGACGCGCTTTCTTTAAAATAGTCACAATATCAAACGAAGCACACCCACCAAGTCCCATTAAAATCAATTCCATAGGACGTGGACCACGGTTTTCACCCCCATAAGCGGCAGAGCCGTCCATGGTCACAGAATGGCCACTTTCGGATTTTGCTTCGAAGGCGACATTCTCTAACCAATGTACACTTGTTTGCATTGCAACTCCTTAAAAAAAGCTATAAATTTACAGTATAGCTGTACACTAGCATAAAATGGGTTGATAAGGAATTTCATCTCCCGTGTATGAATACACTCATTTGAGTCTTGTGCGATCTTATTATCCTCTTTGGAAACTTTAGTAATGACATCAAATTTCTCACAACTTAGTACAGTTGCTCTATCACCTGGTCAGTTACCTGAATCAGTCAAAGCACTATTAAAAAGAGCAAACATCAATCGTTATCCTAAACGTACCACGATCGTTGATGCAGGTTCAGAATCTAAGTCTTTATATTTGATTTTAAAAGGTTCAGTTTCCATTATTTTACGTGAAGATGACGAGCGTGAAATCGTTGTGGCTTATCTCAATCCAGGCGACTTCTTTGGCGAGATGGGACTATTCGAATCGAACCCACAACGTACAGCAGAAGTAAGAACGCGTGATGTATGTGAAATTGCTGAAATCTCTTACGATAATTTTCATGAACTCAGCAAGCAATTTCCAGACTTAAGCTATGCGGTTTTTGCTCAACTGGTGCGTCGCCTGAAAAATACCACGCGTAAGGTGACCGATCTTGCGTTTATCGATGTTTCGGGCCGTATTGCACGTTGCCTCATCGATCTTGCGAGCCAGCCAGAAGCCATGATTTTACCGAATGGTCGTCAGATTCGAATCACACGCCAGGAAATTGGCCGGATTGTTGGTTGTTCTCGTGAAATGGTAGGTCGTGTTTTAAAAACGCTTGAAGAGCAAGGCATGATTGAAACCGATGGTAAGGCAATCCTGATTTTTGATGCTTCTTTAGAAGCACAAAATTATCACGATGATGAAACTGATGACGAATAAGTTTTTCTAAATACCAAAAAGCAAACCTCAGGGTTTGCTTTTTTTACAGCCCTAAATGCACAACAATACGAAAAACTGACATTTATAGCTCTAATTATGCTTTAAGTTAATTCAAATCTTATCTATTCATGCATGACATGACTCACATTAAGGGAATACTTAGTATGCAATTTAATCGACTCGGTCACAGTGATATAAAGGTACCTGAAATTTGTTTAGGCACCATGACCTTTGGCGAACAAAACTCCCAGCAAGAGGCCTTTGAACAGCTCCATTACGCGCTCGAACAAGGGATCAATTTTTGGGATACCGCAGAAATGTATTCGGTTCCTCCTAAGCCTGAAACCTACGGCGCCACAGAAAAAATTTTAGGACAATGGTTTGCACAGCATGGTCGGCGCGATCAGGTATTTTTGGCATCGAAAATTGCGGGGCCAGCCTTTGGGGGAAGTCATATCCGTGAAGGAGAAACGCGTTTTGGCCAACATATTTCCGAAGCACTCGACCTATCCTTAAAACGCCTCCACACAGATTATATCGATTTGTATCAGTTGCACTGGCCAGAACGTAATACTAACTTTTTTGGCACATTAGGTTATGCAAACGCACAAGCAGAGGCCGAGTACGATGTACAGGCCATGCATGACACCTTAATTGCGCTGCAAAAAGAAATCCAAAATGGTCGAATTCGTTATATTGGTTTATCGAATGAAACCCCTTGGGGCACCATGAAGTTTTTATCACTGGCAAAAGAGCTGGGTGTAGATCGTTTTGTGAGTATTCAAAACCCGTATAACCTGCTAAACCGAACCTATGAAGTAGGCATGTCGGAAATTGCCAAATATGAAGGTATTGGGCTATTGGCCTACTCGCCATTGGCTTTTGGTTATTTAACCGGTAAGTTCAGACATGGCGCACGCCCGGCCAATGCACGCGTCACACTTTTTCCGCGCTTTACCCGCTATAGCAACCCTCAAAGCGAATGGGCCACCGAGCGCTATGCACAATTGGCAGAACAACATGGCCTAACTCTAACTCAACTGGCACTGGCCTTTATCAAACAGCAATTCTTTGTAACCAGCACCATCATTGGTGCCACCAGTCTTGATCAGTTAAAAGAAAATATTGCTGCGTTTGATCTCACACTCGATCCAGCGCTGTTACAAGAAATTGAAAAGATCCATATTCAACAACCTAACCCTGCGCCTTAAGCTGAACAGACAAAAAAAAGGGATGCGATGGCATCCCTTTTTTCATCATTTTATTAACGGCGGTTGTTATAAACAGCCATTGCAGCAGGTAAATTCTTGCGCATTTCACCAATACGCTGTGAATTTGAAGGGTGAGTCGATAGGAATGACGGACCACCTGCACCTTCGAGTTTATTCATTTTTTCCCACAATGTAATTGCAGCCTGCGGGTTATAACCTGATTTAGCCATGAGCATGAGACCACCGTAATCGGCACGTGTTTCCAAATTACGAGAGTACGGTAGACCTACACCGACCTGACTGCCTAAATCGAGTGCAGCAGAGCCAAACTGACCAATACTGTCACCCGCATAGGCTTTGCCTAAATTCAGCGCTAAGCCAGTAAGATTTTGAGCACCAAGCTTACTTTTTGCATGCTCTTCTAAGGCGTGGGTCATTTCATGTCCCATTACGGCAGCAATTTCGTTGTCAGACAAATTAAGCTTATTGACAATTCCGGTATAAAACACAACTTTGCCGCCTGGCGCTACATATGCATTAATGGTATCCGACTTGATCACCGCCAGTTGCCATTGGAACGGCTGACCTGTCTGATTCATCTGGTTGGCATATGGAATCATACGCTGCATTACAGTATTAATACGTCGATAGGTCGATGAGCTGGTATCGAGTATGCCTTTTTGCTGTGCTTCTTGTCGCATTTGCGAGAAACTTTGCGCTGCACTAGCATTTAAGGTCGCAGAATCTGTGCCTGAAAATTCACCTAAAGACGCACATCCAGAAAGTGAGATGGCTGTGGCCGCGCAAAAACCCATTAAAAATTTATTATTCATCGTTTTACTCCAGAACGCGACATGAACGAGTGTATGTCTCTGTTTTCGGGTGCATTATATTTAAAACATATCGAAGAATTGAGAAAACATCATAGGATTTATGTAACCAGTGTGATTAAACCACTACAAAGTACACCCAAGAGGCCAAACAACATAAGTCCACCACAAAGTAAAACTTGGATAATGGTTTGATTTTATCATCGAGTAGCACGTTGTTGCGCTTGACCAGCAAATAGCTATTTTGAATAAGCACAACAGGAACCAGCACACAGGCGATAATTACGGTCAGACCAATAAATGCAGTTAAAATTAAATCGGGATTCTGGGTTTGAATGCGTGCAATCCACATGCCGATGGTGGGTGCACCACCAATTGCAAACAATAATGAATAAAAAATAGTTTGTGCAATATTGGGCAAAATTTTCATTGATGGATTCTGCTTCTGTTCATCTTTAATGGTTGTTTTTATTTTAACAATATCCAAAAGAAAAGCTCCCTTAAGGAGCTTTTCTTTAGTCGTAGGTCACGGCATTTTCTTATGCAGAAAATGGATGACGCAATACGATCGTCTCTGCACGGTCTGGACCCGTCGAGATAATGTCGATTGGACAACCAATCAGTTGCTCAATACGTTTTACGTAGGCAATTGCATTGGCAGGTAACTGATCTACGCTGGTTAGACCCACTGTAGATTCCGTCCAGCCCGGCATGCTTTCATAAATAGGTTTCAAGCTTTCAAATGAAATCGCATCTGAAGAACCTGCACAGCCTGAATCTGTATTTTCATAACCCACACAGATTTTCACTTCTTCCAAACCGTCTAAAACGTCGAGTTTAGTCAAGCAAATACCAGAAAGTGAGTTTACATCAACCGAACGACGCAAAATTTCTGCATCGAACCAGCCACAACGACGCTGACGACCAGTTGATGCACCAAATTCGTGACCCACAGTACCCAAGTGCTTACCAACTGCATCACCTTCATCGGTCGCTGCATTGTAAACCAATTCCGTTGGAAACGGACCAGAACCCACACGCGTGGTATATGCTTTGGTAATACCAAGCACATAGTCAAGATGCAATGGCCCCATACCCGAACCAGAACTTACACCACCTGCTGTAGTGTTCGAGCTGGTAACAAACGGATATGTACCATGGTCGATATCAAGCAATGAACCTTGCGCACCTTCAAACATGATCGCTTTACCTTCTTTGCGGTAATCATGTAGAACTTTGGTGACATCAATGACAAGTGGTGCCAAAACTTCGCGCCATTCGTTGCACAGTGCAAGTACATCTTCAAACTTCACTTCTTCTACACCGTAGAATTGAGTGAGCTGGAAGTTGTGTAGCTCAAGCATTTCTTGAAGTTTTTCTTCAAGTGCTGCACCACCACGAACCAAATCGGCAACACGTACTGCACGGCGCGCGACCTTATCTTCGTACGCTGGACCAATACCACGACCTGTTGTCCCGATTTTGGCATTGCCGCGCTTTTTCTCACGCGCTTGGTCAAGAGCAATGTGGTTTGGCAAAATAAGTGGACAGTTTGGAGAAATACGTAAACGTTCCTTCACAGGTACGCCTTCTTCTTCCAAAATTGCCATTTCTTTAATTAATGCAGCAGGCGAAAGTACCACGCCATTTCCAATTAAGCACAACACGTTTTCACGTAAAATGCCTGATGGAATGAGGTGCAATACAGTTTTCTTTCCACCTACGACAAGAGTATGCCCTGCATTGTGCCCGCCTTGATAACGTACGACTGCAGCCGCCTGATCTGTGAGCAGGTCGACGATCTTACCTTTACCTTCGTCGCCCCATTGGGTACCGAGTACCACAACATTTTTGCCCATAATAGCCTCATTACATCATGCTGTTAAAATTGAACATTTATTTGCCTTGCATGCTTGGCAAACAAACACTTAAATCTTGTGAATTGTCCATTGTGCTTGCGCAAACACCATCTGATGCGTTGCATAAGGTACTGAACTTAAATCGTCGTTGCCAAGCAGTTGAATCACGCGTAATCCATTCTGACGTGCCTGTGCAATTGCAGCTTGTAACGCTGGTTCTTGTCCAGCAGGTGCCACCACAATATCGATCTCTTTGAACTGCCCGCCACACAGTGCGTATAAGTCACAACTAAAACCTGTCGCAGGACGTGCGCGACCAAAGTGCTCACCAATGCCATCATAGCGCCCGCCTTGTGCAAGCGGTGCCGCACGATTCGGTGCGTAAACAGCATACATGAGGCCTGTGTGATAGTGGTAACTGCGTAGTTCAACCACATCAATGCCAATATGTAAATTTGGCCAGCGCGTTTGAATTTGTGTCAGTGTGGTTTTTAAATCATGCAGTGCACGGCTAAACGCGGTGTCACTTAACACATCTTGGCTTAAATGCTGCTCAAGCGCATTTAAGTCACTTGCATAACGTCCGAGTGCATAAAAATCCGAACCAAACGGCAGTGTTTTCGTCACTTGCTCAAGCTCCGGCAATGCCTTGCGTTGATACAAGTCAGATAAATCCTGTTCGGTTTGCTTGTTTAGGCCAGCACGTTTAACCAGACTACGAAACAGTCCAACATGTCCAAGATCTAGATGTAAACCATCTAGCTTTATAGCGTGCTGAATCAGCCCGAGCATCACATCGACCATTTCGATGTCTGCTTCTAGGCTTTCATGACCATAGAGCTCTGCACCGAGTTGTAATGGTGCACGCGTGGAATTGAAATTCTGTGGTTTTGTATGTAAGACCGTGCCCGCATAGCAATAGCGCGCTACACCGTCGATTGAACGAACATGGGCATCAATACGTGCCACTTGTGGGGTCATGTCTGCACGAACACCCAGCAACCGCCCAGAAAGCTGATCGATCACCTTAAAAGTGACCAAATCAAGGTCATTGTTAGACTCTGATAATAAAGACAAAGATTCGATATATTCGATAAATGGTGTATATACCAGTTGATAACCTCGGGATGCGAGGAAATCGAGAGCTTGTCGGCGAAGTGTTTCGATTACTTGCGCTTGTTCGGGTAATACATCTGCAACCCCGTCAGGGAGCAACCATGTCTCTGAAATCGGCATGTTTCAAACCTAAAATCTGTTTAAGGCGGCATATAACCCGCATAAAAAAATCGGGAACACACCCGATTTCTCCTAGTCTAGCACGATACTTTCACGCATGCACCTGAGAATTTTAGGATTTATTACATATCCACAAATTTAATTCTGTTTCAGGTGCTTAAGCCTCAACCATGGAAGGATTCGCACAAATCGAGCAACCGATTTGCATAGCCCCACTCGTTATCGTACCACGCAAAAACCTTGGCCTGACGCCCTACTACGAGTGTCTGGGTTAAATCCACAATCAATGAGTAAGGTGAATGATTAAAATCACTCGATACGAGCGGCTCGTCGGTAACGGCCATGATTTCGGCATAGTCGAGGCGCGCAGCATTACTGAGCACCTCATTTAAATGATGCACCGTAACCGCAGATTGCGCCACAAAACTCAGATCAATCGCGGCAACATTGATGGTTGGAACACGAATCGAATACCCTTCTATACGATGTTCCATTTTAGGCAAAACACGCTTTAATGCACCTAAGGCACTCGATGTGGTGGGAATAATATTTTGACCCGATGCACGTGCCCGACGTAAGTCCCGATGTGCATGATCCAAAACAGCCTGATCGGCAGTGACAGCATGTATTTCGGTCATTAGTGCTGTTTCGATGCCAAATGCATCATCGATAATCTTGACCAAGGGAACCAATGCCTGCGTGGTACAGGACACACTGGAAATGATTCGATCTGTTGGTTTTACATCAGCGTGGTTGACGCCGTACACAATCGCTGCATCGACTTTATCGAATGGCGCTGCACCGATAATCACACGTTTTGCCCCAGCGCCCAAATGCCGAATAGCATCGGCATGTGATCTAAACAATCCGGTACATTCTAGTACAACATCCACATCAAGCGCTTTCCAAGGCAGATTTTCAGGTGCTTCTTCACGATACACCTGTACTTTGAGTGTTCGCCCATGCGCCTGAATCGACAAATAAACCTGCTCATTTTCAATTTCGATGGCAACCTGACCATGAAAAGGTCCATGCGTGGTATCGTACTTAAATAGATGCGCGAGTGTTTTCACATCGGCTACATCATTTAATGCCACAATTTCAAAATTAAACGACTTCGGATTTTCGAACCAAGCACGCAGAACATTTCGACCAATTCGACCAAAACCATTAATGGCAATACGTTGCATGGTAAATCCTTGACACACCAAAACTTAAACTGCATCTATGGTAATGGATTGACCCGATTGAAGATAGCCTTCCACTGTGCTTAAACGCTGCTTTATTATTTTTTAACCGGCCATGTTGATGTCTGATTTTAGAGTTAAAAGCGAATATCAAAAATAGATGCACATTTTTCAAACAAATAGATTGCTATACAAAGCGAGGCAATTTTGTATCAATTGATTGAAAAATAACTCTTATCTTGAGTTAGAGAATTTAAGATGCACAGTTCAGGGGTTAAATTGCACAGTTTTGTCATCATTTCTCTTTAAAATCATTGGTCGAATAGGTATTTTCCGTTATAATTTAGCGCTTTTAACATTTATGCCACGCCGCAATTTAGTGCTTGTTTAAAATCGATGATCAATACAAATTGCGTGCATATAGCCTATTAAGAATTTATGGAGTGACTTGGTTGTGAGTACTCGTTTTATGACATCAGCTGAAATCCGTGAAGCGTTTTTGCGTTATTTTGAATCGCAAGGCCACACACGCGTTGAATCGAGCTCACTTGTCCCAGCCAATGATCCAACACTTCTTTTTACCAATGCCGGAATGAACCAGTTTAAAGACTGCTTTTTGGGCCTTGAAAAACGTGATTATGTTCGTGCTACATCGTCACAAAAGTGTGTCCGTGCAGGCGGCAAGCACAATGACCTCGATAACGTAGGTTATACCGCACGCCATCACACCTTTTTTGAAATGCTCGGTAACTTTTCTTTTGGTGATTATTTCAAGCGTGATGCACTGCATTTTGCATGGGATTTTCTGACCAGCGAGCAATGGTTAGGCTTACCAAAAGACAAACTGTATGTGACGGTTTATCACACCGATGATGAAGCCTACGACATCTGGAATAAAGACATCGGTATTGCAGCTGAGCGTATTATTCGTATCGGCGACAACAAAGGTGAAAAGTACGCCTCAGACAACTTCTGGGCCATGGGTGATACAGGCCCTTGCGGTCCTTGCTCAGAAATTTTCTATGATCATGGCGATCATATTTGGGGTGGTTTACCGGGTTCTCCAGAAGAAGATGGCGATCGTTTCATCGAAATCTGGAATAACGTCTTCATGCAGTTTAACCGTACCGCCGATGGTGTTTTACATCCGCTTCCAGCACCTGCGGTTGATACTGGCATGGGCCTTGAGCGAATCAGTGCAGTATTACAACATGTCAACTCTAACTACGACATCGACCTGTTTCAGCATTTGATCAAATCTGCCTGCGAGATTATTGGCGTTGAAGATAACGGACAACCGTCATTACGTGTGGTTGCCGATCATGCCCGCTCTTGCTGCTTCCTGATTGCAGATGGTGTAAATCCATCAAATGAAGGCCGTGGTTATGTATTGCGTCGTATTATTCGTCGTGCAGTTCGCCATGGTAACAAATTGGGTGCAACAGGCTCGTTCTTCCACAAAATGCTACAGCCATTGATCGATGTGATGGGTGACGCTTATCCACAGCTTAAAACCGATCAAGCACGCATCGAAGCCACACTCCTTAAAGAAGAAGAACAGTTTGCCAAAACACTTGAGCAAGGTCTTAAATTACTTGAAGGTGAACTTGCTCAGCTTTCTGGCAAAGTGATTCCAGGCGAAACCGTTTTTAAACTATATGACACCTATGGTTTCCCAACAGATTTAACCGCAGATATCGCACGCGAACGTGATCTTGAAATCGATCAAATTGGTTTCGAGCGCGAAATGGAAGCACAGCGTCGCCGCGCACGTGATGCGGGCAAGTTTGCAGTCGACTACAACAGCATTGTGAAAGTTGATGGCGAAACTCAATTTGATGGTTATGATGCAACTTCGGGTCATGGCCAGATTATTGCCATCTATAAAGATGGTGAACAAGTTGACGAAATTGCAGAAGGTGATGAAGCCTTAATCGTGCTGAATCAGACACCATTTTATGCTGAAAGTGGCGGCCAAATTGGTGATACAGGTATTTTCAAAAACGATACCGGTATCTTTGAAGTACAAGACACTAAAAAATCTGGTGGTGCTTTTGTTCATCAAGGTATTGTTACCATGGGTAGCCTTAAAGCCACTCAACAAGTTGATGCGATTGTTAAAGCAGATTTGCGTGCTGCAACGGCCCGCAATCACTCTGCTACGCACTTGTTACACGCTGCCCTTCGTCAAATTTTAGGTACGCATGTACAGCAAAAAGGCTCTTTGGTTGCAAGCGATATCCTGCGTTTTGACTTTGCCAATGATCAACCTGTGAGTTTTGAACAATTACAGCAAGTTGAACAACTGGTTAATCGTGAAATTATTGCCAATACTGCTGTCGGTGTTGAAGTACTCGATATCGAATCTGCCAAAGCCAAAGGCGCGATGATGCTTTTTGGTGAAAAGTATGGCGATGAAGTGCGCGTACTTTCAATGGGTTCGGTGATTGACGAGCGCAACTTCTCGATTGAACTCTGTGGTGGTATCCATGTACAGCGTACAGGCGATATCGGCTTGTTTAAGATTACATCTGAAGGCGGTGTGGCTGCCGGTGTACGTCGTATTGAGGCGGTTACAGGCACCAAGGCACTTGAAGTTATTCAAAAAGCAGACACTGATATTCAGCAAATTAATAGCTTACTAAAAGCTCAAAAAGATCAAACTGTTGAACGTGTTCACGCTGCTGTCGAACAAACATCAGCATTGCAAAAGCAAATTGAACAGCTTAACCAAAAGTTAGCAAACTTCCAGGCGGCTGAACTTTTAAGCCAAGTTCAGACCGTAGCAGGTCGTTCGACACTGATCACCACTGTACAGAATATGGATGCGAAATCACTTCGCAACTTACATGACAGTGTGAAATCAAAATTAGAGGATGCAGTAATTGTATTGGCTGGAGTTGAAGGCGACAAAGTGAGCCTAATTGCCTCTGTTGCTAAACAGTTCACTGCCAATCTAAAAGCAGGCGATATCATTAAGCATCTTGCAACCGAACTAGGCGGCAAAGGCGGTGGTAAACCTGACTTAGCACAAGGTGGCGCGCCACTAAACGAGAAGTTTGAGCAAGTGATTGCAGCATTACCTGCATGGCTTGAACAGCACTAAAACTTCACTTTTGTGTAACTGACCCTGAATAAGCCTCTCAGGGTCATGGCTTATATGGAACAACTATGGCATTAATCGTTCAAAAATATGGCGGTACTTCTATGGGTACTCCCGAGCGCATTTTAAATGTTGCTCGTCGTGTGAAGCGTTGGCATGATCACGGCCACAAGGTTGTTGTGGTTGTATCGGCTATGAGTGGCGAAACCAATCGCCTACTTGCTCTCGCGAAAGCCATTACCGACACCCCTGACCCACGCGAGTTAGACCAGATGGTTTCAACCGGTGAACAGGTGACGATTTCGATGTTAGCAATGGCACTCAACTCGATTGGGGTCGAAGCTAAATCATATACAGGTCGTCAAGTTGGTATCAAAACAGACAGCGCTTACAATAAAGCACGTATTGAATCGATTGATACCGACGTGATGACCGCAGATCTTGACGAAGGACGTGTTCTTGTCGTTGCGGGTTTCCAAGGGGTAGATGAAAAAGGCAACACGACCACATTAGGTCGTGGCGGTTCAGATACTACAGGTGTTGCATTGGCTGCCGCACTCAAAGCAGACGAATGTCAGATTTATACCGATGTGGACGGTGTTTACACCACAGACCCACGTGTTGCACCAAAAGCCAAAAAAGTGGATCGTATTTCTTTTGAAGAAATGCTGGAAATGGCATCATTGGGTTCAAAAGTTCTACAGATTCGCTCTGTAGAGTTTGCAGGAAAATATCAAGTGCCCCTCCGTGTATTGTCAAGCTTTGACAACGACAACGACGGTGCATTTGATGAAGAATTTAAACAAAACGTAGGTACACTAATCACAACTGAGGCGGAAGATACAATGGAACAACCGATTATCTCTGGTATCGCATTTAATCGTGACGAAGCAAAATTAACTATTTTGGGTGTTCCAGATGAACCGGGTATCGCCGCTAAAATTTTAGTTCCTATCAGTGCTGCCAACATTGAAGTCGACATGATCGTTCAAAATGTTGAAGAAGATGGAACTACCGACTTTACCTTTACAGTAAACCGTGGTGATTTGGCTAAAGCCAAGAAAATTCTTGAAGAAACTGCTTCAACCATTGGTGCACGTGAAGTCTCAACCCGTGATGATATTGTAAAAGTATCGATTGTGGGTGTAGGCATGCGTTCACATGCGGGTGTTGCAAGTAAAATGTTCATGGCTTTAGCTGAAGAAAGCATCAATATTTTGATGATTTCGACGTCTGAAATCAAAGTTTCAGTCTTGATTGAAGAGAATTATTTAGAGCTTGCAGTGCGCACACTTCATACTGCTTTTGGTTTAGACCGCGAGCATGGTGAAAGCAGCGCACGTGCTTAATGATTAACCAGTTAAGCCGAAGTTAGTTCACTTTTCAAAGAATCGTGACAAAAAATCAGGGCCACTATAGTGTTTTTTATAGTGGCTCTGTTATATTAGCGCTAGAGGTTTTTAAGAAAATTTCAACAGAATTTATAAGAAATTCTCATTTTCTAATAATTCTGTTAAAATTCTCTCAATTCCGAGGTTGTGTTTTCACTTTTTGAAAAAACTATCGCAGGTTTAGCATTTTGCAAGGAGATAAACATGCTGATTCTTACCCGTCGTGTCGGGGAAACATTAATGATTGGGGATCAAGTCAGTGTAACTGTGCTTGGTGTTAAGGGGAATCAGGTACGTATTGGTGTGAATGCACCGAAAGAAGTATCGGTTCACCGTGAAGAAATTTATCAACGTATTCAACATGAACGCGCAATGCATGAACATCTTCAGCACCTAGATCAAGATTATCAGCCTTCTTTTGAAGACGATAACTACTCTCAAAATAACTTTAATCGCTAAAGTTTTATTTATACCCTCCCAAATTAAAGCGGCTAATTTAGCCGCTTTAAACATTTTAGCAATTTCACTTTTCTATTGGTCTTGGTTTAAGGCACGTTTAACGGGTGCATAACTGCGTCTGTGCTCATCAATGACACCATACTGAGCTATTGCCTCAAAATGTACCTTGGTTGGATATCCTTTATGTTTAGCAAAACCAAACAATGGATATTTTTGATCCAGTTCAACCATTTGACGATCACGAGTCACTTTGGCTAAAATACTTGCAGCACTAATTTCGGCATGCGTTGCATCTCCACCGACAATCGCTTCACAGGCAATTGTCATTCCCTTTGGAATCTGATTGCCATCTACAATCACTTTCATGGGCTGCTGCTGCAAGCCATCAACCGCGCGTCGCATGGCTAAAAAAGTAGCTTGCAGGATGTTGAGCTCATCAATTTCAGTATGTGTAGCTTCAGCAATCGACCAAGCCAATGCTTTTTCCTGAATTTCAATAAACAACTTTTCACGTTTTTTTTCCGTTAATTTTTTAGAATCATTCAATCCAGCAATGGGATGATCAGGATCTAAAATCACGGCTGCCGCTACCACAGAACCGACTAAAGGGCCACGCCCTGCCTCATCGACTCCTGCAACAAATAGGTTGGTTTGTTCCAAAGTAAAACCCCAGATTGATTAGTTTAATTTAAGGTTTGTACCACACATTCACTCACGGTTTTAGTGACAATCTGATTGACGATAGTTGCTCGTGCAGCTGGGTCAAGACTGGCTGTTGCAATGTCCATCGTGGTCACACTATATGGTGCTTTTTCACTGACACAACCGCAAACTTCGGTTTGAATGCTTTGCTTTTGCTCGTTCGACATCACTTTGGTCGCACTTTTCCAAGCAGGTAAGGTTTCAATTTTATTCAGGCACTGAACATTGACCGCAACTTTTAAAGCTGCCATACCAAGTTGCGATGAACCAGAAGAGGTCTGTGCTGTTCCTGTGGTATCCATTGTGGTGCATGCAGTAAAAATCAAACATACAGGTAATACCATCAGCGCTAACTTTTTCAAGTGCTTCACCTTCAAAATTCAAATAGCGTATTGTGCCCAACTCCATCTATTTATGAAATAGCGTGATGCGCTTTAATCCGACAACCAGATCAAATCGTTCTGTTTAAAAGACACATCGTTACAAGTTCTTGGTTTTTAATCGCATCAAGACTTTTTATGATGGTGATATAAAAATGATGACCTTGTTGGGATTTAAAAAAATGGTTTCTTCCCCTCAGTATTACACGCGCACTGCTCAAATACTTCACTGGCTTATGGCGATTATCTTTATTGCCGCTTGGATGATTGGCTTTTATAGTGGCAACTTTTTAAGTTACGAAAACGATGGCAGCTTTAAAGGAGATGTGATTACGCTGCATAAAAACATTGCAACCACGATTATTTTTCTGGTGGTAATACGTCTTTTTTGGCGCTATACACATCCTGTTCCGCAGTTACCAGAGACTATGTCACCTGCGATGAAAACGTTTGCTCATATCGGGCATTTAGCGCTGTATCTTATTTTGCTTGCAATGCCGATTACAGGCTGCTTGTACAGCTGGAGTGCGGGCCACCCTGCACCTGTACTCTATTTATTTAATATCCCACAATTGATTGGAGAAAATCCTGAAGTCACCGCCATTGTAAAACCTCTACATATCTATATTTCATGGATTGCAGGATTCTTGGTGGTGGGGCATTTACTGGCAGCTTTGAAACATCATTTTATTGATAAAGATAACGTGCTCAGAAGTATGACAAGACAACGTTAGACACAAAAAAAAGCATCCCGAGAGGATGCTTTTTTCTTTTAAATGGCTTTGATTTCTTCAATCCATTTTTGCTTTTGCTCATCGGCAATAAATGACGCTTCAAACGAGTTAATCGCAAGTTGCTTTAACTCATCTTGACTTAAATCCAAAGCCTCTTGAATGGCAACAAAGTTATCATTCATATATCCGCCAAAATAAGACGGATCATCAGAGTTCACCGTAACCTGCACGCCTTGCTGAAGCAAACGGCGAATGTTGTGCTGCTTCATGTCATCGACAACGCAAAGCTTGAGGTTACTGAGTGGACACACCGTGAGTGGCATTTTTTCCTGAATCAGACGTTGCATGAGTGCCGGATCTTCTTCAGAACGAACACCATGATCAATACGATTCACTTTGAGTAAATCTAAAGCTTCCCATACATATTCAGGTGGCCCTTCTTCACCAGCATGTGCGACAACCAAGAAGCCTTCTTCACGCGCTTTTTCAAAAACACGCTCGAACTTAGAAGGAGGATGTCCAACTTCACTTGAATCTAAGCCCACAGCAATAATATCTGATTTATACGGTAAAGCTTGTTCGAGCGTTTTAAATGCGTCTTCTTCGCTTAAATGGCGCAAGAAGCACATAATCAACTCAGAGCTAATTCCCAGTTGCTCTTTCGCATCTGCACAAGCGCGTTTTAAGCCGTTTAATACAATCTCAAAAGCAACGCCACGCTCAGTATGTGTTTGTGGATCGAAAAATATTTCTGTATGAACCACGCGGTCTTCCGCACATTTTTTAAAATATGCCCAAGCAAGATCATAAAAATCACGCTCATTGACCAGAACGTTAGCACCCGCGTAGTAGATATCTAAGAAAGATTGCAGATTGTGAAAGTTATACGCCTGTTTGATTTCCTCAACCGACTGGTACGGAATATCGATATGGTTACGCTGGGCAATTTCAAACATTAGCTCAGGTTCAAAAGTTCCTTCAATATGCACATGCAATTCTGCTTTCGGCAGGGCACGAATTAGTTCTGCTTGATTCATCCAAACTCCTTACAAAATAAAAAAGGGTGTAAGTCACTACACCCTTTAGTTTAAAACAAAAATTAACCGCCAAATGCTGCAAATTTGAAAACCCAAAGCACAGCAACAATCCAGACCATATATGGTACGGTTTTAGCCTTACCAGTCAGCAATTTAATGATCGCATAGCTGATAAAACCCATTGCAATACCATCGGCAATTGAATAAGTAAATGGCATAAATACAATCGTGAGGAAAGCCGGTACCGCTTCTGTAATGTCGTCCCAATCAATATTGGTAATACCGTGAATCATGAGCACACCGACAAAGAGTAGCGCTGGTGCAGTCGCAAAACCAGGAACAGATTGAGCAAGCGGTGATAAAAACAAGCATGCTAGAAATAGCACAGCCACCACCACTGCGGTCAAACCCGTACGCCCACCTGCTGCTACGCCCGATGCCGATTCGATATATGGTGTTGTTGAAGATGTTCCCAAAGCTGCACCCGCAACAATTGCAGTTGAGTCGGCAAACAAGGCCTTTTTCAAACGTGGTAGCTTACCATCTTTGAGCAATCCGGCACGGTGCGAAACACCAACAAGTGTTCCGGTACTATCAAACAAATCGACCAAGAAAAACACAAAAATCACACCAATCATGGTTGCTGTAAACAGGCCTTCGAAGTCCATTTGCATAAATGTTGGTGCAATTGATGGGATGGCACCGACTACACCTTTTAGCTCATTTAAGCCGAGTAGCGTGGAAAGACCAGTAATCGCCAGAATACTGATAATAATTGCACCACGTACTTTTAACTGGTGCAAAACTACGATAATGATAAAACCAAGAAAGGCCAACAAGACAGTTGGAGATTTGAGATTACCTAACCCCACCAGTGTGGCAGGATTATCTACAATAATACCGGCATTTTTGAGTGCTACCAGCGCCAAAAATAAACCAATACCGCCACCAATAGCGAACTTAAGTGACATTGGAATCGCATTGACAATCGCTTCTCGGATTTTTAAGAAACTAATCGCCAAGAAAACAAGACCAGAAATGAAAACGGCAGCCAAAGCTGTCTGCCAAGGCACACCCATACCCAAACATACAGAATAGGTGAAATATGCATTTAAGCCCATGCCCGGTGCCAATGCGATTGGGTAGTTGGCAATCAAGCCCATGACCAAACAACCAATTGCTGCAGCCAAACAGGTTGCAACAAAGACAGCACCGTAGTTCATTCCCGTTTCTGAAAGAATGATCGGGTTTACAATAATGATGTAACACATGGTCAAAAATGTAGTTACACCTGCAAGTACTTCAGTTCTGAAGTTTGTCTTGTTTTCGCTTAGCTTAAACAAGCGCTCAAGCAAACCTACTGAAGGATTAGGAGTGGTCATATCATCGCCCTATGAGAAAATTGAGCATTTCGTAATTCTGCGATCATGTTTACAGGCCACGTTAAAAGCACTGTATTGCACATGAAAAATCTGTTTAGGCCTGAGCAAATACTATGCCATCAGCTTGATTATTATTTATTTAAAATAATCAGTATGCTGGCTTTGGATAATGACAAAGGCTCCCCCAACAGAAAAAAGCCGCATGAGCATGCGGCTTTTTCAACCTAACGATTAAGTAATTCAGCCCCAATTGCTGTCTTTTAATCACTTAATACTTGACGGTGGATTATAACAGATTGATTTTATTTTGTTTATTTTTTTATAAATACGTGTTTTTCTAAATTAATCGTGCAACAAATCAATTACTTATTTTTCCCGACGGTCAACTTTGAAGTTAAAACTGCTCTTGAGTTGCACGCTCAGTTAGAAATTTGTGATTGATATGATTCGGATTGGCTTCAATCATTTTTATACCTTTTTCGGCATCTTTAATGATATGCAATATTTCTTGACGTTTTTTGGCACGAGAATCTATATAGATCCCATAACCCAAGACCAATACAAGCCCAACAACGGACACAGCAGCTATTTTTTTCATATCTTAAAAATCTTATCAGTAAAATGAATTTTTCAGGCGATCGACTGATGCAAACGCCACTTGGTGCCTACCATTTTATAGACACGCTATTAAACTATAAAACAACACTTTTTGACTACATTTTTGTGACTTAATTCACACT
This sequence comes from Acinetobacter soli, assembly GCF_000760595.1. Taxonomy (GTDB): domain Bacteria; phylum Pseudomonadota; class Gammaproteobacteria; order Pseudomonadales; family Moraxellaceae; genus Acinetobacter; species Acinetobacter soli. The sequence goes on from NZ_BBNM01000007.1 coordinate 165,638, forward strand.
TATTCGCATTATTACTGTGCAAATGTCTTATTTTTGTCATTTATATCATGACATTAAAGGCATCATTTTATCTCTATCATACGATGCTTAGTTGATCATACTCTGATTACATTAAATCACAAAGAGCGCACTGTAGATTTTTAAGATATATACATTTTTCCTTCAAGCTCAGGCTTTAATATGGCTCTTTATTTTACTTTTCCTCTCAAGCACTTCTTGGCAGCATGCACGCCCAACCTGTATTTTCATACCTGCATGTGTTAACCTACGCGCTTCAAAACCCACCTCCTCGATTTATTTACATGATCCTTACGCCACCTTAATTGATCTTCTTTTAGTTCTCATCAATTGAAATCATCACTGTCTGGTGATGTGGTGTAGTCGTGTGTAAATATCACATCGCTAGCCTGTACGAAATAAAAAATTTTATAGGCTTTTTATGTTTGCTCAAATTCAACAGCAATGGCTCTCCAATATTCGTGGAGATGTTCTCGCTGGTTTAGTTGTTGGCCTTGCACTGATTCCTGAAGCAATCGCTTTTTCTATCATTGCAGGTGTCGATCCACAGGTTGGTCTTTACGCTTCTTTTTCGATGGCAGTGATCATCGCATTTGTAGGTGGTCGACCGGCCATGATCTCAGCCGCCACTGGCGCGATGGCTTTGCTCATGGTGACGTTGGTCAAAGAACATGGACTGGACTATCTGTTTGCAGCCACAATTTTAACCGGGATTATTCAAATTATTGCGGGGCAGCTGAAACTGGCCAAGCTGATGCGCTTTGTGTCTAAGTCGGTTGTAATCGGTTTTGTAAACGCACTGGCCATTTTAATTTTTATGGCTCAACTCCCCGAACTGATACATGTCTCATCTTGGGTATATGTGTTCGTTGCACTTGGATTAGCCATTATTTACTTGTTTCCATACTTGCCCGTGATTGGAAAGCTTGTTCCCTCCCCATTGGTATGTATTGTTTTAATTACTCTCATCGCCTATTTAATGGGTGTAGATGTACGCACCGTTGGCGATATGGGGAATCTTCCCAATCAATTACCGCACTTTTTTATCCCTAATATTCCTTGGGATCTTGATACATTATGGATCATTCTGCCCTATTCCTGTGCAATGGCTGCAGTCGGCTTACTCGAGTCGATGATGACCGCCACAATTGTAGATGAACTGACCGACAGTGCCAGCAACAAGCATCAAGAATGCAAAGGTCAAGGTATTGCCAATATCGTTACGGGGATGATGGGTGGTATGGCCGGTTGCGCCATGATTGGACAGTCGATGATTAATGTAAAATCTGGTGCACGCACTCGACTCTCTACCCTAGTTGCGGGTGTGTTTTTGCTGATTTTAGTGGTGTTTATTAGTGACTGGCTCAAGATCATCCCTATGGCAGCTTTGGTTGCTGTCATGATCATGGTTTCGATCAGTACCTTTGATTGGGGATCAGTCAAAAATATTCGCCGTAACCCAACCACAAGTACTGTGGTGATGCTGGCAACCGTGGTAGTGGTAGTGGCTACCCATAACTTGGCGATTGGCGTATTGGTGGGTGTTTTACTGTCGGCATTATTTTTGGCACAAAAACTTGAAAATGATGTACATATTGAAACCTCCCGTACAGACAACATTCGCCACTATGATGTACGTGGTCAACTCTTTTTTAGTTCATCAGAGCGCTTTGCACATGCATTTGATTTTTCTGAGGATGTTATGCATGTGGTGATTGATTTGACCCATGCACATATCTGGGATGTCACCACCGTCGCAACATTAGACAGCATTGTAGATAAATTCAAGAAAAATGGCGTTTTGGTGAGCGTAAGAGGTTTAAACGAAGCTAGCTCGATCATGATTGAACAATATGGTACCCACTCGAAGATATAAATACGTCAAAGATCACCCATGCAGGATTAAATCTGCATGGATGATTATTCATTTAAAACTGATAACCAAAGCGTAATAAAACATTGCGTGGCGTGCTCGGTAATTCAGCCGAGCGCCAATACTGCTTGTCGGTTACATTGTTTACTGCAAGCGTCACGTTCCAAGGTGCAAAGCTATAGCCAATTGCTGCATCGAGTCGTGCAAAGCCATTGATATGTACAGGCGTGCTGTTTAAATTACCATTTTGGTAAGCGTAAAACGAACCTTGATAAGTTACTCCTGTCTCAAAATACAGTTTTTCAGTTGGCAAATAACGAACAAATAGATTTGCTGTGTTTTTAGAGACTTTATCTAGAGGATTATTCTCTGTCAGCGGATATTGAATATTTTCTTTTACCTTTGCATCGGTATAGCCATAACCACCGCGGATAAACACGTTATCGCGTAATCGGCCAATAAAGCTAAATTCTGCTCCATGTGCCTCATGCTCGCCTGCAACAGCCCACAGATCAGGGTTGTTAATGGCATCGGGTTGATAGCGAATATTGTGTTTACGAATGTCATAAACCGAAAATTGCGTGCTCAAACGCTGATCAAGCCAGTCACTTTTAATTCCAACCTCAAATTGATCGTTGTATTGAGGCTCGGCATTGACCACAGTACTCGAAACAGCGTTCACACCTGTTGAACCACCAAATGGTGCAAAACTACGACTATACGACGTATAAATACTATGTGCATCGAGAGGCTGCCAAACTAAACCGATATTTGGACTAAACGTGCCTTCAGATTTTGAATAGTATTCATCTACGGTCAGCTTGTTTCTGATTTTGACCTGTGTAGATGAATCATAGATATCGTATCGGGCACCGAGCATCAGTTGTAACGAAGCGTTTAAGCGAATCAAATCTTGGGCAAAAAACCCTAAATTTAATGCTTCACTATAATTCTGAGTGGTGATCTGAGCATTTGCACGATCAAAAGTTTCAATGGTATCACCCGTGTACGGGTTGAAATACCCATATAACTGTGTACTGCCACTCGAATAATTCCCCAGTCTTGGCTCACGTGTCTCTTTAGTAACATCGGCCCCTAACAGTACACGATGTTCGAAACGCCCAGTATTAAACATACCTGTTAAGTCAAAAGTATTAGTGATGGTTTTATTGGTGGTCTGTTGCCATGCATAGCTTTGACGAATGTAGCCCGGATACAAACATGTCACGCTTTTTGTGGCGCAGTAAGTTCCACCAAAATAATTATCAAAATCTTGAGACGCTTCGCGGTAACTTAAAGCCCAATGAAAGTTCCAATTGGTCGCATATTGATATTTCAAATCAGTGCGAATCAAGTGTAATTCATCATCGATATAATCACCATCGTGCGCAAAACCTTGCTTAATTGAAGGATACACACCACTTTTTGCCAAATCAAAATAAGATGGGCCACGGTCTGGAATCCGGTGCAATTTGTCGTAGGTATATTGAGTGGTCCAAGTGATTGTCTGGTCATCATTACGATAAGTCACACTGGGTGAGGCCATCACCTGCCGTTGCTGAATTCCGCGCCTAAAGCTGTCTGTTTCGCCATATTCACTGGTTAGGCGTACCGCCCAGTTTTGATCAATCGCCTGATTTAAATCAATCGTTGTTCCGCGGTTGTTCCAAGAGCCGAGGTAGCCACCTACCGTACTTTTCGAATCGAAGTTGGCATATTTGCTGACCATATTGATCACACCACCTCCACCACTACGACCGTAAAGTACCGAAGCTGGGCCTTTTAAAATTTCAATTCGTTCAATATTGGCCGTACTACGACGAATTTGCCCGCTGTCACGGATACCGTCTCGATATATATCGCTGGTGTCGGCGTTGAATCCTCTAAGCACAATCCCATCACCGCGTGTATCATAATTGGTGGTCACACCCGGTGTACCTTGTAACATCACACTTAAATCATTGGCACCATAAATCTTATACTTTTGCACATCAATGGTATCAATGGTCTGAGGTATATCTTTCTTATCTAGACCATTTCGTGTCACATTGGCTTGAGCATAATCCACATAGCTTTTGATCGGGTCAAGCTCGCTCATCGCTTCCAACGTCAGAGTTGGCATCACGGCAGTCGAATTTTTAACATCTTCATTTTGATTGGCAAAAGCGTATTGTATTTGCACAATCATAAGACTAAGCAAGCTCAATCTGAAGGCTGCGGTTCCTGGCTGTTTAAAAAAACGTTTCTGAATCATCGACGCAATATCCAAAGTGGGGATACAAAGCGCAAATATTAATAAAAAACATTCCCATTTGCATTACTTTTTTTATACAATTTCTTAAATTTTACTTACAAACCAATCTCATATTATTTATTTGGTTTTATACCTAGAATTCGAATTTAAATCATTTACATATCATTTATTTGTTTAAATATATATTTAAAGTCTATCCATTCATTACAGATCTCGATTTATATATGTATACAAATACATCAAAAAATATATTTCAAATAAATCTTTTATTTTAATTAAATTAAAAAAAATAAAAAAAGAAGCTTTTTGCAATTTTCTTTTCTTCTATTTTTATTATAAATATAAGCCTTAAAAACTTTATGACTTGATAATTAATTTAAAAGTTAAAACACGGTTAACGATTTAAGGAACCTATTTAGATGAATATTATTTTGATCGATCTAAGCCAGTCTCCCTCGAAAAACTTGGGATTAAAAACGATTGGTATTTCTCCTCAAGTAGGCGAATGGATTGAACTAGATCACGATAAGAGCTCCGCCATCTACGAAATTTTAACTATTGTGCATAAAGTAGATCGTACACCCGAAGTTTATGTACGCTATTTAGGCCACCTTCCCGAATTAATTCGCCAGCGTTTCTCTGTCGGTCAGAGCTTTAGTCTAGAAAGATGGGACAAATGCTTTAATTAAATCTAGAAAATCCAATGCGCATTAAACTGCGCATTGAGTTTAAAAATCTTCAAAGATACCGTCAATAACGAGCGTGCTAAATTGCAGACGTTTTAGATACTTAAGTTATTTTTTCAGCGTATCTGCACGATTATAAATATTATCGTTACTTATCTTAACAATTTGAATTCGGTCATTATTTTAATAAAAAACTGATAGCATTCAGGTTAAACAAAAGAAGATGAACAAAATTCAAAAAGATATTTCAAATCATTTTTCTCAGTTTATCTTATTGTAATTGGTCTTGTGGTTATTTGTATTTGATTTTATTATAAAATTAAAGGGAGATGATGCTTGGATTGTCCATCTGAACTTAATCACTCTTTCGCACATTACATAACAATTACGCATAACATAGGAATAAACATTATGAGTTACCAACATATCTTAGTTCCCGTTGACGGCTCTGAAATTTCTTTAGCAGCTTTCGAACATGCTGCATCGCTCGCCAAAGCTTTTGGTAGCAAATTGACTGCAATTAGCTTATTGGCTGAGGATCCGTTTAGCGGTGTCGATTTTTACTATGTATCCCCGATTATGAAAGACTATTTCATTGAAGCACAGGCAAAAGCACAAGAAACCTTGGCACATGTAAAGAGCACTGCGACTGTGCATGGTATTGAGGTCGAAACACAGATCGTAAAAGGTGAAGTGTCTGCTGAAGGTATCATTAAGGCTGCTGAAGATTTGAAGATTGATTTGATTGTGATGGGCTCACACGGTCGTAAAGGTGTTCAAAAGTTTTTCTTAGGTAGCTTTGCTCAAGATGTGCTAGGGAACACTGAACTTCCTGTTTTAATTGTAAAAAAATAGACTATATTTGGCTCTGCTCATCATTAATGTGTCAGAGCCGAATTTTTTAACTCGAATTAATTAATTTTAATGCACTTCAATCAAACGATTGAATGCTACGATTACCCGCTTTGTAAAGAATACGATAACATAGTAGCTTCTACAGCATTAGTATTTAAGGCGAGCGATCATGTCACTTCGTAAAGGCATATACCAGCATTATAAAGGTCAGCTTTACCAAGTTTTGCATGTTGCAAAACACAGCGAGACTGAAGAAGAATTGGTGATTTATCAGTGTTTATACGGAGATTACTCCATTTGGGCGCGCCCGCTCACCATGTTTATTGAAACCGTAGAACACGACAACGAAATCAAACCACGCTTTCAGTTTTTACATTGTGTAGACTAACACTGGCTTATAAAATCGAAAGTCGATTAAAGTGTAAGTCAAATTCAATATACTTGTGAATGAAAGCTGCTTTATCGGTCGCACGTAATAAATTGTCATAGATAAATACAGGTACAGGATGGTATAAGGCCCCTGTACCATTCTCATAAAAAATTTTAAGATGGCGTGATATTGCATCGTATTGCCATGACTTAACACTCACCAGTTGCTGCATATAAGCTCCTTTTCCATACAAAAAGATCACTTTTTAGGCATCTTTTATTCTTTTGACATTACAAGAATCTGAATCGCGCACAAAGAGAATATTTGTAAAGTGAATGAACTGTTAAATAAATTTTTACTGACTAAAAGTCATATTTATTCAAAAAACCGATTGTATTGATAAAAACATACCGTTTCCCCTATCAATGCATTTATCTTATTCTTCTCAACAAGTTAAATTATTTACTCCTTTGGAGCTGTTAGGCATGTTAGACCAAAATATCAAGACTCAACTTAAAACTTACCTAGAACGCTTAGAAAGCCCAATCGAACTGGTTGCTGCGCTCGATGATTCGGATAAAGCCGCAAAGATCAAAGAACTGGTGACTGAAATCGCAGAACTCTCTGATCGTGTAACGGCTCGCTTTGATGGCCAGAATCCACGCCGTCCAAGCTTTGGTATTGCCAAAACAGGTGAACAGCCACGTGTGTTTTTTGCTGGCTTGCCAATGGGCCATGAGTTCACCTCATTGATTCTGGCGTTGCTACAGGTATCAGGCTATGCCCCTAAAGTTGCGCCTGAGCTTTTAGAGCAGATTAAAGGCTTGCAGGTGAGCGATCATTTTGATGTATTTGTGTCGTTAAGCTGCCATAACTGTCCAGATGTGGTACAGGCCCTCAACCTGATTGCCATTTATAACCCGAATGCAACAGCCACCATGATTGACGGTGCCTTTTTCCAGGATGAGGTTGAAGAACGCAAGATCATGGCTGTGCCGATGGTGTTCCAAAACGGTCAGCATATTGGTCAGGGCCGCATGACGCTTGAAGAAATTGTAGCTAAACTCGACAATAATTCGGCTGAAAAAGACGCTGCGGCCATCAATGCCAAAGCTGCCTTTGATGTGCTGGTGGTCGGTGCT
>NZ_BBNM01000006.1 GCF_000760595.1 Acinetobacter soli
TGGCTTATTACGTTCAAACTTAGCCTTAGCCATGAGTTTTTCCTTTATAAACTGCTCATGAGGGTCACTCATGAGCGCTTGGTTTTTTAACTAAAAATTAGTTTGGGCTTATAGTAATCGAAAGATTACTCGTCGTCACCTTTTTTACCGCCAGATTGGAATTTCGAAATGATGCCTTCTGCCACGTTGCGTGGAGTTTCAGCATATTTAGCAAATTCCATAGAGTAAGTCGCACGACCTTGAGACATAGAACGCATTTGAGTCGCGTAACCAAACATCTCTGCTAGTGGAACTTCTGCTTTAATTGCTTTTGTTCCGCCAGGAAGATCGTCCATACCCTGAACCATACCACGACGACGGTTTAAGTCACCCATGATATCGCCCATGTAGTCTTCTGGAGTTTCAACTTCAACTTTCATGATTGGTTCAAGAAGGATAGGATCTGCTTTCATGAAACCATCACGGAATGCATAAGAACCTGCCATTTTGAACGACAATTCATCAGAGTCGACGTCGTGGTAAGAACCGTCAAATAGAACCGCTTTAACGCCTACAACTGGGTAACCAGCCAAGACACCGTTCTTCATACGCTCTTGAATACCTTTGTCAACTGCACCGAAGAATTCTTTAGGTACTACACCACCTACAACTTCTTCAGCGAATTCGTATTCTTTACCAGCTTCTTCAACATCAAGCGGCTCAAGACGGACATAGACGTGACCGAATTTACCTTTACCACCTGTTTGACGAACGAATTTACCTTCTTGCTCAACAACTTTTTTGATTGTTTCGCGGTATGCAACCATTGGCTTACCAATGTTTGCTTCAACACCGAATTCACGCTTCATACGGTCAACGATGATGTCAAGGTGAAGCTCACCCATACCCGCAATGATCGTTTGACCAGATTCTTCATCTGTACGAACGCGGAATGATGGATCTTCTTTCGCCAAACGACCTAAAGCAATTGACATTTTTTCTTGGTCAGCTTTAGTTTTTGGTTCAACTGCCAATGAAATTACTGGCTCTGGGAATTCCATACGCTCAAGTGTAATGATGTTTTTCTCATCACACAGTGTATCACCTGTGGTAACGTCTTTAAGACCTACACACGCTGCGATATCACCCGCACGAATTTCGTCAAGATCCTGACGTTCGTTTGCGTGCATCTGTACAATACGACCGATACGCTCACGCTTCGATTTAACCGGGTTGTATACTGGGTCGCCTTGTTTAAGAACGCCTGAGTAAACACGGATAAACGTCAAGTTACCTACGAATTTGTCGTTCATGATTTTGAACGCAAGTGCAGAGAACGGTGCTTCGTCAGATGCTTCACGAGTTGCTTTAGTTTCAGCTTTATCGTCTAGAACACCTTCGATTGCCTTAACTTCTGTAGGAGAAGGTAGGAATTCGATAACTGCGTCCAACATACGTTGAACACCTTTGTTCTTAAACGCAGAACCACAAAGCATCACTTGAATTTCAGATGCCAATGTACGCGCACGTAGACCTGCGATGATGTCTTCTTTAGAAAGATCACCTTCTTCTAGGTACTTGTCCATTAACTCTTCAGACGCTTCAGCCGCAGCTTCAACCATGTTGGTACGCCATTCGTTAGCAGTATCAACGAGGTCAGCAGGGATTTCGCCGTATTCAAACTTCATACCTTGAGAAGCTTCGTCCCAGATGATCGCTTTCATTTCGATCAAATCAACAACACCAGCGAATGTATCTTCTGCACCGATTGGCACAACGATTGGCACTGGGTTACCGCCGAGGCGAGTTTTCATTTGTTCAACAACACGGAAGAAGTTTGCACCTGTACGGTCCATCTTGTTCACGAATGCTAAACGAGGTACTTGGTACTTGTTCGCTTGACGCCAAACAGTTTCAGACTGAGGCTGAACACCACCAACTGCACAGTAAACCATGCACGCACCGTCAAGAACACGCATAGAACGTTCAACTTCGATTGTGAAGTCTACGTGTCCCGGGGTGTCAATTACGTTGATACGGTGTTGGTCAAACTGGCTGCCCATACCAGACCAGAAACAAGTTGTTGCAGCAGAAGTAATGGTAATACCACGTTCTTGCTCTTGTTCCATCCAGTCCATTGTTGCTGCACCGTCGTGTACTTCACCAATTTTGTGAGATACACCTGTGTAGAACAAAATACGTTCAGTCGTTGTAGTTTTACCTGCGTCGATGTGCGCAGAAATACCGATGTTACGGTAGCGAGAAATCGGGGTTTGACGAGCCATGATGACTTACATTCCTAAATATATTGTTTAAAACAGGACGCACCAACATGAAATTGATGCGCTCGAACACTCAAGGTGGGCAACTTAAATACCCGCAAATCCCCCACTTGGGTAAAGTGCGATGTTAAATCGAGATGCAGTACGCATGAGTATTCTCCTGATGAGGGACTGTTTTATCCGCTTAGAAACGGTAATGAGAGAAGGCTTTGTTCGCTTCAGCCATACGGTGCACGTCTTCACGTTTTTTGATCGCAGCACCTTTGCCTTCAGCTGCATCAAGCAACTCGCCAGCAAGACGTAAAGCCATAGTTTTTTCAGAACGCTTAGCAGCAGCATCTACTAACCAACGCATAGCCAAGGCAGTACGACGGGATGGGCGTACTTCCATTGGTACTTGATAAGTAGCACCACCAACACGGCGTGCTTTTACTTCGACCATAGGACGAACTTTTTCAAGCGTCGCTTCAAAAAATTCTACTGGGTCTACTTTATTTTTTTCTTGAACGCGTTCTAAAGCACCGTAAACGATACCTTCAGCAACAGACTTTTTACCGTCTTGCATAACGTGGTTCATGAATTTAGCGATTGTTTGGCTGCTGAATTTAGGATCTGGAAGGATCTCACGAGCAGCGACTACGCGACGTCTTGGCATTTTAAAACTACCTATAAATATGACACTTCAGGATGATCCAGCAGATTGTGCAAGTGTCATGCACGCTACGCTGGCCTTACTATACGTCGCTTGAATTTCAAACATTAAAGAATTCAAACAAGCGAAACGCTAAAGGATTTCGGCTTTATCGAACTAAGAATTACTTCTTAGGACGTTTAGTACCGTATTTAGAACGAGACTGGTTACGATCTTTCACACCAGCACAGTCTAAAGAACCACGAACGGTATGGTAACGTACACCTGGTAAGTCTTTAACACGACCACCACGGATAAGAACAACACTGTGCTCTTGTAGGTTATGGCCTTCACCACCGATGTAGCTAGATACTTCAAAACCAGAAGTTAAGCGAACACGGCAAACCTTACGCATTGCTGAGTTAGGTTTTTTAGGTGTAGTAGTATAAACACGTGTACAAACACCACGACGTTGTGGACAAGCCTTCAACGCAGGAACTTTGGATTTTTCAATCAAAGTTGTGCGACCCTTACGGATCAACTGATTTGTTGTTGCCATATGGCAATTCTCCCGTTAATTGAAAACCTCAAAAAGAAAACACCTCTTTTTGAGGGCATGCAATTGTAAGCCAAGATGTAAAAATGGTCAACATCGGCAGCGTTAGCAAATGTTGACCATCTCTTGACTTGCGCACGTTTTCAGACAGCAGAAAATAAACGCTTTTGTTGACGGTTTAATGACATTAAGGCGTTTTCGGTTTCGGTGTTCTTTTACGTTTAGGTTTTGCAGGTGCTGCTTCTGTCTCATCAAACGCAGCAACCTCAGTACCTTCTTCAACTTCCGTTGTTTTTAATGCGGGTTGTTGTGGCTCACTCTCTTCATGAGGCTCGACATAGTGATCGGCAAGATGTTCAATTTTTTGCTGTACTGCATCGTCAATTTCAGCTTCAGTCTGAGCAGCTTTTGGAGCTTTTCGAGTGACTTTAACTTTGGCCACTACTGGATTTTCAACAGATACTTGTTCAGTCTCAGCAGCTATCTTGGTTTCTTCCGTATTTTGTTGTGCAGCTTGAGGCTCTTTAAGGGGTACTGCTTTAAATAATGACGCCTCAGCATGATATGCCTGTAAAGGGGTTAATTGCTCATCGGGATGTTCGAGCAAGTAATGACGAGCTCCACCAAAAATGGCTTGTGCTTTATTACCTGCATCTTCAATCAGTTTCCAGCTATATATTCCACCTAGCGCAGCACCGGCGACAGGCGTTAATTTCCCGATAGCAGAAAAGCGAGATACCCCATTCAACCAGCTAAATTTTGGTTCGCCTGTCTCATCTACAAACCATTTTTTAATGGCTTCAGCATCATTACTTGAGCCTAAAAGTTGCTGAAACTGACCAATATCATGTGTTTGTAACATCGACTTCAAGGTTTTGAGCGCAAGCAACAAGGTTTGCTTTTCTGCGATCAGACTCAAATCAATTTCTTTAAAAACAAACTCGACGATATCTTGCTGAGTAGAATCACTTAAATTAAACCCGTGCGCATGACCCGTTTGATAGATAGTACGTAGCGCCAGAAGCAGTGATAATGGAACATCGAGAGCCGCTCCAGCAACACCAGTTGCGCCACTGAATGCTCCTTGTGCGATTGCAATCAGTTTATTTTGCTCAATAAAGGCATGACTCAATCGTTGCGAGCGGTCTGGATTGGTGGTCAGATCTTCAATGCGCTTAACCCCAGCCTCTTCAAGTACACGTTCTAGCGAACTGGTTTGCGCCGTAAAGTCATTAAGGCGGTCAAAAAGATAGTCGGCAATCTTGTCTTGGAAATCTGGCGATAGAAAATTTGCAACACTATAGACCCGGCCGTAATGTCGACCTAAAAGCTGATGTGATACTTTCGGCAAGTGCTGACGCAACATCTGCTGAGGATTATCATACTTTTCAATTTCAAACGCGCCCTTGATTTGTGATTTTCCTTCTACGGTACGTGACTGATCCACATTGGAATTCATCTTGGAAATTGTGCCGGGAGCAACATGATTTAAGACATCCAAACCCGAAGAGCTGAGCTTTTTAGCCACTCCAAAGGCTGCCGACAACAGGCTCTGGCTTTGATTATTATTAGAATTGGTCATCAAGTACCTCTATATTCTGTTTCTTTCATTTAATGCTAAATACTAGGTGGAGTACGGATTTATCTCAACTTTAATCTGTTTCTTTTAGTTAATTGCTGTACACCACGATGCCTGATGCTGAAACATAGCACAGTTAGGAATACATATAAGATTTGCCATAAGAATTAAAAAATCATTCTGTTATTATGAATGCAATTTTAAACAATCAGCTATTGCGCCTGACGGTTGCACCCGATTGGTCAAATTTTTTGGCGCACTGAAACAAACTCAAGACTATCACCATATAAGGGATACTTAAATGAAACGTGTTGTAATTACTGGTATGGGTATTAACTCATGTATTGGTAACACTCTAGAAGATGTCACTCATTCACTCCAAAATGGAATCTCAGGCACACGTTTTAACCCAACTTATGCAGAACTCAACTTTAAAAGCCATGTGAGTGCAGCTGCAGAACAAGATTTTGACAATATTGATCGTAAACTCAAACGCTTTATGGGTGTTTGTGCAATGTATGCCTATAACTCAGCAGTTGCTGCGGTTGAGCATGCAGGTTTGACTGCTGCGGACCTTGAAGGCAATCCACGCTACGGTATCGTAGGTGGCAGTGGCGGCGGTTCAACTGCATCTGTTGTTGAAATGCAGGAGTTACTTGAAACTAAAGGCGCACGTAAAGTGGGGCCTTTCTTCGTACCACGTAACATGACCAACACCATTACCGCGAACGTTGGTGTTGCATTCAAACTTCAAGGCGTATCTCACTCGATTGCCAGCGCATGTGCAACATCTGCAGATGCAATTGGTTATGCGTATAACCTCATCCAATTAGGTAAACAAGACCTGATTCTTGCAGGTGGCGGTGAAGAAGATCACTGGTCTCAAAGCTTGTTGTTTGATGCGATGGGCGCGCTTTGCTCAAAGTACAACGACACACCTGAAACTGCTTCTCGTCCATACTCGGCTGACCGTGATGGTTTCGTGATTGCTGGTGGCGGCGGTTTCTTGGTACTTGAATCACTTGAACACGCTCAAGCACGCGGTGCTAACATTTTAGCTGAAGTTGTTGCTTATGCAGCGAACGCAGACGGTGCAGATATGGTTGCTCCAAGCGGTGAAGGTGCAACACGCTGTATCTTGATGGCACTTGATGAAGCCAAGCAACACGGTGTTGAATCGATTGACTATGTCAATACACATGGCACATCAACCCCTGCTGGTGATATTACAGAGCTTAAAGCAATGGAACGTGCCTTCGGTGAAGGTAAAGTTCCTGCATTCAGCTCAACCAAATCTATGACTGGTCATAGCTTGGGTGCAGCAGGTGTTCACGAAGCGATCTACTCAGTCCTAATGCTTCAAAATGAGTTCATTGCACCAAACATCAACGTGACTGAACTCGACGAAGGCGCAAAAGGCTTCGACATCGTACTTGAAAAGCGTGATACCAAGCTTAACTCGGTAATGAGCAACAGCTTCGGTTTTGGCGGTGTGAATGCTTGCTTAATTTTCAAAAAATGGAATTAATGCCATTTTTGCAAAGCCGATTGGCCTTCTTGAAGTAACATATATGTATAAAAAAGCGGAACAATGGTTCCGCTTTTTTATTGAGCCTACTCACAATACGACTACATTAAAATTCAATCATCACGCTTGCTGAACGATATCTCAACGTCGATATAAGCATAAGGCAGGTTGCCATTATCCTCTTGAAAAATTCAATCCAACATTGAATACTGTCCATATTCGCTGGGTGCAAACCTTATGATTTCATTTCGTTTTGTTACGTCAAATCATCAGCTTTCCACCATTGTCTTAATTTAAGGAATTGTAATGGATGCTCCATCAGACGCATTTTTATGGGTCAAAGCATTACACATTATTGCGGTAGTGTGTTGGTTCGCTGCCTTATTTTATCTACCTCGACTCTATGTTTATCATGCCATGAGTGAAGATGAGATTAGTCATCGTCGCTTTGAAATTATGGAACGTAAGCTGTATCGCGGTATCATGTGGCCATCCATGATTGCAACGCTGATCACGGCTCACTTTTTAGTAGATTGGGGCGATGCCACTCGGCATTATCATGAAGCGCTTTGGTTTTATATTAAAGTGGGGTTGGTGGGACTGTTGGTTATTTATCATTTTGTGTGCGGGTATTATCGTAAAAAACTGATTGGAAATGCGCATTACAAATCACACAAATTCTGGCGTTATTTCAATGAAATGCCGACACTGATTTTATTTGCTGTCGTTATACTGGTGGTGGTTAAACCGCAGTTTTAAATAGCAAAAATTACAATAAAGCCTCAGTCGATCTGAGGCTTTTTAATGACCCATTTATCCCGAATCTTTTGGTTTAATGGCGACGAATAATATTTTTCGATTAACCAGCTCAAAATAAAAGTCACAATCAAAAAAACAATAAGTAGCATGATTTTTTGATCTGGCAAGGTTGCTTTTGGAATATACATCACCTTGATTAACCCTAAAACAATCAAGTGAAACAGATACATCTCATAGCTGCGCTGCCCGATCCAAACCAATATTTTAGAAAAAAAGGTTAAGTTTTTAGCTTGCTGCGGTTGGATAGAGCAAAATATTAATACTGCACTTAATAGCGCAAATACACTTATACTCCATGTACTCACCTCTTTGATCGGCGCATAACCATATAAAGCAATCATCAGAGCAATCACAATAAAAATGACAAGCTGAATATTTCTGAATCGAATTGATATTTTTTGTGCCAGCAGCGCAGTAAGACACCCGATTGCAATCCCATCAAAACTTGAGAAATAATGATACAAATATGCACCGCTTTCTTCGCCCGCATGTAAGAAGCGAAAGTATGGGGCATAGACAATGATCAATATAAGAAATAAAACAAAAAATTTAAATTTACTTCTGCCCAGTATCAAACATAAAAGCGGAAAAGCCAGATAAAAAACTTCCTCAACCGAAAGCGACCACAGCACTCCTAGAGCATAATTGACCCAACCATATTCGATAATTAAAAGATTCATCCAAAAGGTCAATGCAGCAAAAACAGTAAGGTGATAAGAAACCTCTATACCAATGGGTGCCTGATTCAGAAAAGGTTGCAATCCGAAACTTCCCAATAGTGTAACCATGGATATCAGCAGAACTAAACAAGGAACAATACGAGCAATACGCCGCAGATAAAAATTCCGAATATTGATTTTGGATAAATGGCCTTCTCGACTCAAAGTATGCTGAGTAATAAGAAAACCTGAGATAACAAAAAAAAGCGTGACGCCATAATTACCGTTTCGAGCAACTAAAGTACTTAAAGGTTCACCCAAAACCGACATACCCAGCCAAGTGTCATGCAGTTTATAGGGAATATTAAAATGATGGAGTAGCACCAACAAGATAGCTACTCCTCTTAATATATCAATCCGATAATTTCTCATTATTCCTCATTAACAACTAAGTAATTTTTATCTCAAGCTAAATTTGAAGATATTTGATGGTAAATCAGAAGAATTTACAACCCAAAGTTTCAAATGAACTCACGATTTACATTCAATTTTAGCGTTCTGGTTTTGCTTGTTTTTCGCTTTTTTAAACGATTGAATTATTAAGTGATACTATGTTTTTATATGAATGATCCCCTATTGACCCATTTTTAGAAATTGCCCAATTGGTCTAATGCTTATGATTAATGAAAGCCGTAGTATTCAATCATTAGAACGCGGTATGCTAATACTTGAGTATATTGCACAACAGCATGGAACAGCTCAATTATCAGATATTTCAAAAGCGCTTAACTTATCAAAAAGCACAGTACATGGTTTACTCAACACCTTGGCTGCTTTAGGTTATATCTCACGCGAAGGTACAGCCTACACATTAGGATTGCGCTTAAATAGCCTATCCAAACAGATTATTCATGTTAGTCAAAACATTAAGGAAAACTATTGGCCTCTTATGCAATGGACCGCTAAGTTAAGTGGACAAACCTGTTATCTTGCTTGCCCTTGTGGATCTAAAGAGTATTTATATTTAGCTGCACTAAATCACAATGAAGAGTTTGATATTAAAAAACAATTTCGTAGCCCTCGAGAAAGCTTAACTGCTTCTGCAATTGGTAAAGTAATTCTGGCCAACTCGCTTGATCTTAGACGAAGCCTAGCTCGCGCAAATTTATTAAATCCCCAAATCGTACTCGAACTAGAGCATATTCAAAAAAACGGTTATGCCATAGATTTTGAAAACGCAGAGGTTGGTTTAAATTGCTTTGCAATTCCACTTTTTCAAAATGGTAAATTGATTGCAGCTTTAGGAATCTCTGGCAAAAGTCAGTACTTTACGCCCGAAAAAATGTTTAAGATTCTTCCTAAACTTCTGCAAAAAATTTGAGATGATCAAACTTTTTCATCTAAATGATCTCTTCCATATTTTCCTAAAAACTGTTCTGTCAGAATCATTTGGTCACTGAAGATCAAAGGAGTTCATCATGATTTTAGAACAGCTATTTCAACAAAAACTAATGAAAGCTTACACCCTTGCTCAGCAACAAGGTTTCGCAGTTTCCATCAGTATTGTCGATGCCTCAGGTTTATTGAGACAATTTATTCGTATGGAGGATGCAGTTGCTGGAAGCATTGATGTATCGATTAAAAAGGCTCGAACAGCAGCACTATTTGGAATGAATAGTCTTGACTTTGGTCAAATGGCTCAACCTGGAGGCCCCATCTACAGCATCGAATCTAGCAATGGTGGTTTAATCAGTTTTGGTGGCGGCGTTGTGATCTATCACGACGATGATCATTCCTTGATAGGTGCTATTGGAGTTGCTGGTGCAACCTTAGAAGCAGATCAGACGATCGCAGCAGCTGCAGCTGCATAAAACCATGAGAACATCAAACATACATGCAGGTATTCGGGCTTTAGCGATTACCTCATTTGCCATTGGACTTGCCGAATTTATCATAGTCGGCGTGTTACCCACTATCGCTCAGGAGTTTAATACTTCAATTAGCACCACAGGAAAGCTAGTCGGATTTTATGCACTCGCGCTCGCAGTAGGTACCCCAATATTAATTTTGTGTTTAAGCCATTTAAATCGAAAAATTGTTTTGCTGAGCTTGGTTGCTTTATTTATTGTAGGTAATTTAATTTCTGTGTTGGCAACTAATTATCTATTTTTATTAGCTGGCAGAATGATCACCGCTGTTGCACATGGTAGTTTTTTTGCATTAGGGGCAAGTATTGCTACACATCTAGTTGCTAAAGAGCAAGCAGGGCGTGCCATCGCCACTATGTTTTCAGGATTGACCCTCGCGATGGTCCTTGGCGTTCCAATAGGTAGTCTGATTGGGAATTTATGGGGTTGGCGTATCCCTTTATATGCGGTCATTATTTTTGCAATAATTGGCTTTATCTTTACTTTAAAAGAGATTCCAAATATCTCTTTGAGTGAGAAATTTAATCTCAGATTGCAACTTTCCACCCTAGCTCAGCCATGCATCTTGTTAATGTTGGCTTTAACCGTTTTTAGTTTTGGTGCAAGTTTTACAACATTTACTTTTATCAATCCTGTTCTTGTCCAAATTACAGGATTTACTCAGGAAACTGCCAGTTTATTATTGATTGTTTTTGGATTTGCTACATTTCTTGGAAATCATGCTGGAGGTCATCTTACAGTTAAAATAGGCTGGCAAAAAAGTTTACTTTGGTTCTGCTGCGTTTTATTTATTACTTTTGCAGCTTTATACGTGTGCATGACCAGCAAGATATTCATGATTGGACTTATCTTCATTTGGGGGATACTGGCCTTTGGTTTATCTCCAGTCTTACAAGCAGGTGTTTTATCGATCGCACAACGATACAGGCCTAGATCTATCGATTTTGCTTCTGCATTAAATATCTCTGCTTTTAACTTAGGTATAACCCTTGGAGAAATATTGGGTAGCTTTATGATTTCTCAAATCAAAATGAATTACACCCCCCTTGCTGGGGTATTGATGATCTGCCTTGCATTCATGTGTTTATGGCAACTCAACACGCTAAATAAAACACAAAGCATAGATCAAAATCTTCATTAAAACCCACAGATGGACGCTTTAAGTTTGATCAGGTTAATTGTTGCTTATCACACTCAAAACCTGATCAAAACGTTGAATACGATATTTTGGCATTGCCAAATCTAGTTCTTGTGCAGATCCATAACCATATTCCACCGCAATGGTCTCAATTCCATTACGACGCGCACCTAAAATATCGTGCTCGCGATCTCCAACCATGACACATTCGGCAGCATCAAGCTGCTCTTGCTGCAAAATATAAGCAATCAGGTCACCTTTATTGGTACGCTCACCTGTTAACTCGCTTCCATAAGGATGCGTGAAATAGCCAAGCAGTCCGAAATACTCCAATATGCGTACTGCATAGACGTGTGGTTTTGCAGTGGCCAAATATAGTCGATAGCCTTCCTCTTTAAGCGCTGCTAGCGTCTGAGCCACATGTGGATAAAGCTCATTTTCAAATAACCCCACCACTGAAAATCGCTCACGATAACCCTGTAAAGCCTGCTCTGCTCGCTCATGCTCTGGCTCAACATTTAAAATTTTTGCCAATGATGCCTTAAGTGGTGGACCAATGATCCAGTCAATATTTTCACTTTCAGGCAACACACAACCTACTTTATTTAGCCCAAAACGTGCTGATGTCGTGATTCCGACTTTTGGATCAGTTAACGTGCCATCAAGGTCGATCAAAATATTTTTAATGCTGCTCACAATTCATACTCAAACAATGTCAGATGAAAAAATAGGGTCGAGAGTTTTTTTAAACTTGCCTATACTACCTCAAATTCAATATTTTAAGGATGATCGTCGTGCGTCCAACCGTTCTTTGTTTTTCTGGTCTTGATCCTTCTGGCGGCGCTGGATTACAGGCCGATATTGAAGCCATTGGTCAAAGTGGCGCACATGCAGCAATCGCCTGTACAGCACTCACCATTCAAAATTCGCAGCAAGTCTTTGGTTTTGAAGCAACATCGAAAGAGTTACTCCTTGCACAAGCAAATGCCGTTGTGGGTGATTTACCCATTCGATGTGTAAAATCGGGTATGCTCGGTACCACTGAAAATATTGCAGCATTGGCTGAGTTTTTACGTGCGCATCCTAACTATCAGTATGTACTTGACCCGGTACTTGTGGCCAACAGCGGCGGCTCGCTGGGCGATCAAGCCACATTGGTGAAAGCCTTTGTTGAACTCATTCCACTGGCAACCGTTATTACACCAAATACTGTCGAACTGCGTGCCCTGACGGGATTAGACAACATTGAAGATGCGACTCAAAAGCTATTTGATTTAGGTGCGCAGGCGATTTTGGTGAAAGGCGGCCATGAAGCAACACCAGATCATATTCGCAATCAGCTCTTTGTAAAAGGTGAACTGGTTGCAGAAAGTACCTGCCCTCGCCTAGAAGGTGAATATCACGGATCAGGATGTTCATTGGCCAGTTTTATAGCAGGACGTCTGGCTTTGGGTGATGAGCTTAAAATCGCGGTTCAACATGCGGAAGTGTGGTTATTTGGTGTGCTTAAAAATGCCGAAACTCCCGTTCCAAATGGGCAAAAGATTCCAAAGCGGTTTTAAGCATTATAATGTGCGCTGTAGATGGAGCTTAAAATTACGTTACAAGCATAGCAAGCTATAGCCATAATGCAAAAAGGGCGCAATTTAATTGCGCCCTTTTACTTAGTTACCTATCACACCTTAAGCAGGAATACGCAGTACCTGTCCTGGAAAAATATCGTCTGCGTCCTTAAGTAATGGTCGATTCGCTTCAAAAATTTTATTGTAGTGATTTGGATCACCATAATATTGTTTTGAGATTTTAGATAAATTATCGCCCGATTTTACCGTATAATATTGGCTTTCTGGTTCTGGCACTTCGACTGTCATTTGATCATCCACTTTCGCCACATGATCGATATTTCCCACAGCCAGTACAATTTTTTCTTTATCGGCCTGACTTTTCACCTTACCCTGAATCGTGGCCAGATCGGTAGTACTGTTATAGTTGATCACCAAGCCCTGCACACCTAGACCAAGTTGCTGTACATGCGCCAGTAACTGATTAGCAATTTGCTGGGCTGTGGGTTCGTGAGGTGTAGCGGCTGGTGTTGATGCTTGTTCGACGTGTGCCTGATTCTTTTTTCCAATTCCTTTAACAAAATCAAAAAGACCCATCATTTTCTCCTGTTGTTTTTTTCATTAAGCAAATAAACGCCTTTCTAGTAAAACTGAAAATCACTCTGATTTAAGTGGTGATTCCCTTACAGCAAGTAATAAAATGTAAATTGCATCACATATCTTAAATCACACACATAAAAAAACCACCTTGCGGTGGCTTTTATCAACATCAATTAATTAACCAAGTTTTTTGGTTACATAATCAATTGCTGATTGAACAGTTGTGATTTCGTTTGAATCTTCATCAGGAATCGTGATGTCGAAGTCATTTTCGAAAGACATAACAAGTTCAACTAGATCTAGAGAGTCAGCGCCCAAATCATCCATGAAAGATGCTTCGTTTTTGATCTCTTCTGCTTTCATACCAAGTTGTTCAGCAACTGCTTGCTTAACACGTTGTTCGATATCGCTCACAGGAATTCTCCTCATTGCTTGTGGCGTTTTAAATGCCGTTAGTGTAATTGAATATTGGATTTTTTGAAAGTTAATACATCAGCACTTAGGCCATGTATAAACCACCATTTACGTGTAATACCGTGCCAGTAATGTAACTTGCCTTATCGGAAGCCAAATAACTTACTGCATTTGCGATATCTTGTGGTTCACCAAGACGACCCAAAGCGACTTGATCACTCATCTTCTTGCGCAAATCTTCACTCAGCGCATCAGTCATTTCAGTCGCAATAAAGCCAGGTGCGATACTGTTCACCGTAATCTGGCGGCTACCCATCTCTTTTGCAAGGCTGCGGCTAAACGCTTCAATACCGGCTTTAGCGGCTGAATAGTTGGCTTGGCCTGGGTTTGCAAAATGTGCAACCACCGAACTGATATTGATAATACGGCCAAAGCGAGCTTTGGTCATACCCTTCAATACGCGCTTAGAAAGACGATAAACCGCTTTCAGATGAATATTTAGAATGTCGTCCCAGTCATCTTCGCTCATACGCAGCAAGAGATTGTCACGCGTAATACCCGCATTGTTGACCAAGACCAAAACTGGACCATAATTTTGTTCGATGTTTGAAACAACTGCTTCAATTTCATCCAAGTTACGTACGTCTAGGGTGAGGCCTGTACCTTGCTCCCCAAAACTTTCAGATAATTTTTGAGCCCCAGATTCGCTGGTTGCTGTACCAACGACAAAGAAACCGTCTTGAATAAGTTGCTGGGCAATCGCTGCACCAATGCCACGGCTCGCGCCTGTTACCAATGCAACTTTACGTTGTTGTGTCATGCAATTTTTCCTTCAGCCACTAAAACTGCATTTAGGGCATCTTCCATGCGACTATTCGTATCGATCGCAAATGCTTTTTCAATATTTGGTAAACGTTTTGCCAGATTGCTTAATACCGTACCCGGGCCACACTCAACAATGTACTGGATGCCTTGATCCTGTAAATATTGCATGGTGCGTGTCCATTGCACAGATTGATACAACTGCGCAGTTAATGCTTGACGTAATTGAGTCACGTCAGAGGCAATTCCTGCGTTTACATTTTGTATTACAGGTAGGCTTGGTAGCTCAATGGCAGTTTGTTCCAATGCTTCAGCAAATTTTTCTGCCGCAGGCTTCATTAATGAACAATGCGAAGGTACCGAAACAGGCAGTGCAATCGCTTTACCCGACTGCTCTTTTGCAAGCGTCATGACTTGATTGACCAATGCTGCCGAACCTGCAATCACTACCTGACCTTGAGCATTGTAGTTTGCTGCCTCGACAGAGCCTTCACCTGCTGCTGTCACTTGCTTACAAAGCTCAATAACTTGATCGTCTGCCAAGCCCAGAATTGCCGCCATAGCGCCCACACCCTGAGGGACTGCGCTTTGCATCAATTTACCACGCAGATTGACCAATTTGGCCGCATCGCCGAGCGACAACGCACCCGCAGCCACCAACGCACTGTATTCGCCAAGTGAATGGCCTGCAAGGTATTTAGGGGCCAAACCGCCTAAATCCAGCCAGACACGCCATAACGCAATACTTGCCGTTAATAGTACCGGCTGAGTGTTTTCGGTTTGATCAAGCCCTTCGCCACTTTGTGCGATATGCCACAAATCAAAACCGACTGCGTCAGAAGCCTCCGCAAAGGTTTCTTTCACACCACTAAACTGCTCTGCAAGTTCAGCGAGCATGCCGACTTTTTGCGAACCTTGACCAGGAAATACAAATGCAGTTTTCGTTGCTTGAGCGACTTGATCGAGTCGTTTAGCAGACATATAAAAATCCTTTATTTCGTCTTTGCTTAATTTCTAAGGCGGAAATTTATCATTATTCTATAGATTTTATAATTGCGAAAAACAACAAAAAAAGGGAGCTTTCGCTCCCATTTTTTCTACATTAAAGCCTTAAGCTCAATGCAAATTCACTAAATTACTCAGCGTCAGCTGCTTTAGCGAATAATTGACGACCACGGTAGATACCATCTTTAGTCACGTGGTGACGGCGATGAGTTTCACCAGTAGTTTGGTCAACTGTTAATGCATTCTCGGTTAAAGCGTCATGTGAACGGCGCATGTCACGGCGAGAGCGACTTTTACGGTTTTGCTGAACGGCCATGATGGCTCCTTACAAAGATCGAAAAAAATGGATCAGAACAAATTCAGTTATCTCAACCAACAAGTATAACACTTATGAGTTAAGTTTACCTTTCAAACTTGCTAAAACATCAAACGGATTATCACGTTTTTCTTCAACAATGTCCTGAACGGTAGGCTGATGTTTATGTTCACAAGCATCATGCTTGGGAGACAAAGGCATCAACAGTAACAGTTCATCTTCTAGTAATGAGAGTAAATCAACAGTCGCAGGAGTGGTAAAATCACCCTTTGTTGACGATTCACTTTCACCTAAAACGATGAAATCAGCATCCTCATCCAAGCGCTCTATCAGTGACTCATCATCGATCAAGGCAAGATGGAAATCTGAAACAAGAGGAATTTCCACTGGCTCCAGACAACGCTGACATTCTAGCGGAACTTTTGTTTCAACATGACCATCAAACCATACAACGCGATAATACGCATCCATTGATAGTTTACAGTCTATATAGATCAATTGATCATTAATTGATCCAACAGCTTCACGAGCAATACGAGCAAAGCGAGACAATGGCAGTGTTCCTGACCATGTAAAGCCTTGTTCAGCCCATTTATACGGCTCAATCTGTGCCGGAAAGGTATTTGCTGACATAATTAAGGCGGCAATTCTACAAATTCATCAGTACTCTGTCAAAGATTAAGATACAATTTTGTACCAAATCTGACAGAACTCGGGGTAAATTAAGCAATGCACCTGTTGCAGCCGCAACCTGAAGTAACAACTTCATCACTTGTTCGCACCCATCTCACGTGTGATTCTGCCTTGTCGATAGACACAGTGCAACTCTCACCATGGAGAAATTTACAAACTGAGCAGGATCAGGTGGACTGGCTTATTTTACACTTTAATCACTGGTTTTCCCATCAAAATGTGACTTTAGTGAAAGGTGAAGCAGAACCTGAGTATTTTCCTGCATCAAATCATACGCCTGCGCGTATTCAGTTTGCGCATGGCTTCTTTAATAGTGCCTTGCATGAAATCAGTCACTGGACGATTGCCGGCGCCAAAAGACGCTTATTGCCAGATTTGGGCTATTGGTATGCTCCTGATGGCCGTACAGCCGAGCAGCAAGCGCTTTTTGAACAGGTCGAAATCAAACCGCAAGCCATTGAATGGTTATTTGCGCAAGCGTTTGGGCGTAAATTTAGAGTATCTCTAGATAACTTAACTGGCGATGGTGGTGACGGCTCGCGATTTAAAGACAATGTCTTTCTTCAGGTGCAAAAGTTTTTTTCAGGCGAGACCAAAATTCCTGCCGATGCATTGCATTTTATTCAATGTATTTGTATGACCACTCGAGACGGTGAGCTTCTTGGCGCACATGAATTTTTACGCAACGCACTGGATTAGATTACATAATCTCTACTTGTGGTCACGCATTCGACGTAGCACATATGCTTAAATGTAAACACTGACTTTAAAACAATAACAGAATCAAGGAGTATCCAGATATGTTGCATTTGCATATACATCCAGACAATCCGCAAGCACGCTTAATTCATCAAGCAGTGGAGCGTATCCGAGCAGGCGATGTGGTGGTCTACCCGACTGATGCAGCGTACTCGATTGGTTGTCAAATTGGAAATAAATCGGCAATGGAGCGAATTGCTCAAATCCGTGGCTTAGGCCCAAAACATCAATATGCCATTATGTGTTGTGATTTATCCGATATTGCCACCTATGCCAAAGTGGATAACGCGATGTATCGTCTACTTAAGACCAACACACCCTCGATCACGACTTTTATTTTACCTGCAACCAGCGAAGTCCCTAAACGCTTGATGCACCCCAAGAAAAAAACCATTGGCTTACGTATTCCAACCAATCCAATCTGTCAGGCCTTACTTCAAGAACTGGGCGAACCGATCTTGACCAGTACCCTGATATTGCCGGGGCAAGACGATCCACTCGATGACCCTTATGATATTGAAAACCAGCTCGCTAAGCGTGTCGATGTCTTCATTGATGGTGGTTTCGGTACGCTCACTACCACCAGTATTGTAGATTTGTCGGGAGAAAATCCGGAAGTTGTACGCCGAGGTGCCGGCGATGTCAGTGCTTTTGAATAAGCACTGACATGCTGATCAGTCTTAAATCTCCTGACTCGCACATTCTTCCAAACGTCTTTTTTGTTTGCCCAATTTGTCGAAGTTCAGCGGATCAAGCCATTGCAAATAGGTGTTTTGACGCTTTGGCCACTCAATATCAATCATTGAAAACCAAGCGGTATCACGATTACGCCCTTTAGTCACCCGATCTTGCCGGAACAACCCCTCATACGTAAATCCGAATCTAAGTGCTGCATTTTTTGAAGGTTGGTTAAGGTCATCACACTTCCATTCCACGCGACGCATACCTTGTTGAAAGCAATCTCTCAACAATAAGAAGATCGCTTCAGTAGCAGCGGGTGTTTGTTTTAATCGGTGCGAAAAGTAAACATTACCAATCTCGACTGCTGCATGCTGAGCGCGTAAATTAAGCAGTGCAACCCAACCAACCGCCTTGCCCTCTACGACAATCCAATAATGATGAGAAGGTTCAAAGCCAAACTTAGACCTCAGATTTTGCTCAAGTTCAGCCTCACTTTGTGGTGCTTCATAAGGCAAATACGTCCAACACCTTGCATCAGGCTCTGAATTCACGCATGTCCAGAGCTGCTTGGCATAATCTAAAGTAAATGTATCTTTTTCAATGGGCAGCAAATCGACATAGTTTCCCGTAAGTGTATGGGCTTTAAATTGAATCGGGACAGCGAGCGCTACCGCATCACCCACGGGCTGACCAAATTGATTCGATTTCATCTTTAGTCCTTGAAATGTGTTTTATATGAATATGTTTTTGCATTGAGGATCAAAAAACTTAAGACCAACATGCTAAATAAGTAGTGTAAGCAGTTAAATCATGTCACCAATTCACAAAGATGGCATCAACAATGTGCCTCTTCATCGATTTAATTTTGGATTTTATTCTTTTAGGCAATGTATTCGATACCAAATTTAGATTAGAATGGCGCATATTTTATTTACTTCTCCTTTTTAAGTAGCGATTATACGTTACTTACGAAACACTTTCATGCCTTTGAAAATTCGCGTGGCCTAATATTGTAATGAATCAAGCTTTACCTTCTTCAGAAGATCACCTTCCCAATATTCGTGTATTGGATGAATGGCAAGCGTCTATTCCTGAAGATCTTTATATTCCGCCTGCTGCATTTGAAATATTACTCGAACATTTCGAGGGCCCACTCGACTTTTTAATTTACCTGATTCAAAAAAACGGTTTCGATTTATTGCAGGTTGATATTGCCCCAATTGCCACGCAATATTTGGCTTACATGGACGCCATGAAATCGCTGGATATCGAACTGACTGCCGACTATATGGTGATGGCGGCATTACTTGCAGATTTAAAATCGCGCCTTTTGCTTCCAAAACCAACGACGCTCTCTATTGAAAAAGACCCTAAACAAGCGCTGATTGATCGTTTAGAAACCTATTTGCGCGTCAAAAAAGCTGCCGAACGTCTTGGACAGTTTCCTGTTTTGGAGCGTGATACCTTTCATCCGAATGTCGGATTAGGTGTGATTGCGCCGATATATGAAGGCTATGATGTACAAAGCCTTCACGATGCATTGTTTTGTATTTTTAATCGTCCCGAACCAGTGACGCATACCGTTGCGCAAGAACCTGTTTTACTTGAAGAGCGTATTGCATATATTGAAGCACAGGTTCAATCGGGTGAGATTTTAAACTTTGTCTCACTGTTAAAGCCACAACAGGGGCGCATGGGCATGGTGGTCACGTTTATGGCCATTTTAGAACTGACGCGCCAGCAAAAAATTAAAATCATCGCTTCTGGTGTAGAGGCACCGCTCGCAATTCAAGGAGCTCAGATATGACCATAGACCAAAGTGCTGCACTGTCTTTTGAAGATATTCATCATGAAGTCTTGTTGCAAATGGAAGCCATTTTGTTTGCAAGTGACGCGCCTGTTTCACTGGCACGTTTAAAAGAAGCATTTAACAATCAATACAGTAAGCAACAGCTTCGGCATTTTCTACAACAACTTGCCGTGTTGCAGCATGGTCGTTCTATTGAATTAATAGAGACTGCTCAGGGTTTTAGGTTTCAGGTTCGCTCAAAATATCGTAATATAATTGCGCAAGTTTGGCCTGAACGTCCAACAAAGTTGTCTCCCTCCCTTCTTGAAACGATTGCGGTGATTGCGTATCACCAGCCTGTGACACGTGCGGATATTGAACAAATACGGGGCGTCTCAAATAACAGTCAGATTTTAAGGCTGCTGTTTGAATGGAACTGGATCAAGGAATCTGGTTTTAGAGACTTGCCCGGAAGACCTGCGTTGTTAATTACAACGCCTCAATTTTTGAATGCGTTTGGCCTAGTCTCACTGGGTCAATTGCCTCCCCTGCAGGATGCCAAGGACGCGTTTATGGGTTTGGATGTACATGCACCCAAATCATAAATCGGTGAACTGTTGACAATTATTTCTAAGGTTATGCTGTCATGAGTGAAAAATTGCAAAAAGTATTAGCGCGAATTGGTTTAGGTTCTCGCAGATATATGGAAGAGGTCATTGCCGCGGGTCGCGTCAGTGTGAATGGCCAAATTGCTCAAGTTGGTGAACGGATTGAACCAGGCGATGAATTAAGGATTGATGGTCGTAAGGTACAATTTCAGATCGAAGACGAAATTCGTCGTCGCGTACTGATCTATTACAAACCAGAAGGTGAAATCTGTTCTCGTAACGATCCAGAACAGCGTCCAACCGTGTTTGATCATTTGCCACAAATCGCCAATGATCGCTGGGTGATGGTGGGACGTCTCGACATCAACAGTACTGGGTTATTATTGTTTACAAACGATGGTGAACTGGCCAACCGCTTGATGCACCCCTCTAATGAAATTGAACGCGAATATGCCGTACGCGTCATGGGTGAAGTGACCCCTCAAATTCGTCAGACCTTACTCAATGGTGTCGTACTTGATGATGGTCCAGCGAAGTTTGAATCTTTTTCTGAGCTCGGTGGTGACGGAATCAACCGTTGGTATCAGGTGGTGGTTAAAGAAGGCCGTAACCGCGAAGTTCGTCGTTTGTTCGAATCTCAAGGGCTTAAAGTCAGCCGCCTGCTTCGTACCCGCTACGGTTCAGTTATTTTACCGCGTGAATTGCGTACTGGCCGCTGGATGGAACTCGACAAAGGCGATATCGATAGCTTAACCAAACTGGTTGAACTCAAACCACGTCAAGGCACTGGCTTATACGGTATGGCAAAACGTCGTACTGAACGTATGGCCGAAAAGCCGATGGCAGCGCGTCGTGGCGGCTATTTACGCCAGCAAAAGCGTGACACCAGCGAAACTGAAAACACACGTGAAGGCGGCATGAAAAATACTCGTCGTCCAGCACCGAACTATCAAAAAGGCTTTAAAAAGATGTAAGTCTTAGTTGCTAGGTTGTGCAATAAACGTTAAAAGCCAATGTAGAACGCTACATTGGCTTTTTTTATAAATCAATCAAACAGAATGGCTAAATATACAGCGCAAATCACTTTTTATATGTCGTCTGTTCTGTAGATATTTTTACGTTTTAAAATATAAGCTATAAGATACAAATTAAAACTTTGGAATATCAATCCACAGCGCCTCTGGGAAATGTTGCTGCAAATAATGTTTTAAATAAACTGCCGTATCTTGTGAAATCAACGGATCTTTGGATTCATCGTTTAGGTTGTACGCCAACGCATAGAGTGTGAGTCCGTGTTGCTTGAGCGCTTCAAGACTCAGTAAGGTATGGTTGATACTCCCCAAGCGCCCAGAACTCACTAAAATAACTGGAAATTTTCTCTTCACAATATAATCAATGGTGAGCAACTGATCGGTTAACGGCACCATCAAACCGCCTGCACCTTCAAGCAAGACCGTATCAAAGCGTTGCATCAACGTTGCTGTAGCGTGTTCGATTTTATCAAAATCGATCTCACGACCATCGATTTTTGTCGCCAGATGTGGCGATGCCGGATAGCTAAAAATCTCGGGCATGGTCAGCTTTTCAAGATCTTCAGGCAACAAGCCGGTTTGCATAATTTCACGATGCTTTTGAATATCTTCAGACAGTTCTTGATTGCCTGTTTGAATGAGCTTTTGCGTGATCACACGCTGGCCTTCGCTGCTCCATTTTTTTGCCAGATAACCCGTGGCAAAGGTTTTACCAATTTCGGTATCGATACCGCTGACAAAATAAACCGATGCTGTCATGTTGTTCTCCGTGCCAAGCAGTAAAGCGGATGATAGGTCAAAGGATATAGACCTTCATTATTTTGAAATTGCTGATAATCCTGATAAAACTTTTGTAAGGTGCCTTTGGTCCAGTGCGGCTGATTACCTTGAGTTGTTCCTGTCACGCCGGTCAGTTTCAGGTGCTTGAGCACTGCCTTGGGGGTATCAAAATACATCTCAAGCAGTTGATCTTCCAGATAGACACACTCAAAGCCAGCATGCTGTAACTGCGTTTGCCAATCTTGACGCGACCAATAGCTTAAACCTTGCCCGGTTAATTGCTTAATTTGGGTGAAATTTAATGGAGCAAAACTTGATAGGCACAGCCAAGCGCCGGGTTGTAAGGCATCATGACAGCGCTGTAGCAGTTGGGGCAAATCATGCACCCATTGCACTGCTGAACTAGAAATCACTGCGTCGAGTGCAGTAGGTAAATCGATATGTTCGATGTCGCCTATGCACCATGTGATCGGCTGTTCATCGAGAAAATGCTGTTGTACATCGGCATACAAATCGTTGAGGTACAACCGACTAATCGCAAAATTGGCCAATACATGGTGCGTGAGATTGCCCGAGCCACAACCAATTTCAAAGACATGTGGCAATGCTACTGGACAATATTGTTGCATCAGCTCAGCCAATTTCTGACTAATCGCTTTTTGAACGACTGCTTGCTCGACATAGCTTTGCCCTGCTTTGGCAAAACGCTGTGCTATGCGTGTTTTATCTAATTTCACAAACAGCTCACCAATCGATCAAGATCGTGTAATTGAATCATTGAGGTTAATGAAATGCGTAAGCGTGCGCTATGCTGCGGCACAGTAGGTGGACGTACAGGCATGGCATAAAAACCACAATCTTGCACACGTTTCGACTGATCAACGGCAGCCTGACTTTCGCCCACAATAATTGGCACAATATGGCTACTCGATGGACTACTATACCCCTTTGCAACCACAGCGCGTTGTAAATGCTCGCTGATTGCGGCCAAATGTGTACGTTGCTGCTGTGCATGTAACATCTTCGACCAGACAAAATGTGTCCAAGCGATGCTAATTGGGGGCAAGGCGGTACTAAAAATCAGTGGTCGCATGGTATTAATCAGATAAGTTCGTAAGATCGGATCACAAATCAGATAACCGCCCACTGAAGCCAGTGCTTTGCCAAAAGTCCCGACCAAGCAATCAATCTCTTGAATCACGCCGTATTGTTCTGCACAGCCTAAACCTAATTCTCCCCGAACTCCTATCGCATGGGCTTCATCTACATAGAGCATGGTTTTGCTAAAGCGTTTTTTGATGCTCACCAGCGCTTTTAGGTCGGTTTCATCACCATCCATACTAAAAATACTTTCAGTGACAATAATAATCCGATCAAACTGATCATCATCATGATATTGAGTCAGCAGCTTTTCTAAATGAGCTAAATCATTATGACGATAACGAACGTACTTGGCTGATGAAAGCCGAATACCGTCAATCATACTGGCATGTACCAGCTTATCGGCTAAAATCAGGGTCTTGGCATCGGCCAAAGCAGGCAAAATACCAATATTCATATGATAGCCACTGTTGAACAAAAGCGCGGCTCTGCCACCAAAGGCCTCACTCAAGGTATGTTCAAATTGCTCATACTCAGCAAAATTTCCAGTCAGTAAACGCGAGGAAGAAGAGCTAAAGTAACAGCGCGCTAACGGCTGTAAATCTAAAAATGCTTCACGCAAGGTCAGATCGGCAGCCAGACCCAAATAATCATTTGAAGATAGATTTAGCATTCGTTGCCCAGCAATCTCGATATAGGCATCTTGCTGCTGATTTGGCTTAAACTGACGCAGATTCCCGCTTTGCTTTAATTGCTCGAGTTGCTGAGCATAATGATCAAGCAACGCCATAATGTACTCCCTGTTCCATTTCACGCACTACCTTGATCATATTTTGGAGCAACTGTTCTAACTCATGCGTTGTAATCACATACGGCGGCATTATGTACACCAATTTACCAAATGGCCGAATCCAGATACCAAGCTCTACAAAGCGCTGCTGTAATTCACGCATGTTGACATTATATTTTAGCTCTACGACACCAATTGCACCCAAAATACGCACACTGGCGACATGGTCTAGCTCCGCAAGCGAGTGAAGCTGCTGCAACTGTGTTTCAATACGGCGAATATTGCTCTGCCAGTCTTGCTCAATCAGCAACTGGGTACTTTTGTACGCCACCGCACACGCCAGTGGATTTCCCATAAATGTAGGCCCATGCATAAATACACCAGCCTCTCCCTGACTGATGACCTCAGCAACATGTTTACTGGTCAAGGTGGCGGCCAGACTCATATAACCACCCGTTAATCCTTTACCTATACACATGATGTCTGGCTCAACTTGAGCATGCTCCCATGCAAAGAGTTTGCCTGTGCGGCCAAATCCTGTCGCAATTTCATCAAAAATGAGTAGTACATGATATTTATCACAGAGCTGTTTGAGCTGGCGCAAATATTCGGGATGATAAAAGCGCATTCCCCCCGCACCTTGAACAATCGGTTCAATGATAAATGCCGCTAACTCTTGATGATGAGCCTCAAGCATCTGTTCGACCACGTGCATTTCTTCTGGATTCCAGTCTGCATCGAAAGGCGTCTGTGGCGCCGGCACGAAGATACGTTTTGCAAGACTGCTACCAAAAATTTGATGCATACCCGTCACGGGGTCACACACCGACATCGCGTTCCATGTGTCACCATGATAACCAGAGCGCGTTGTAATGAAATTGGTTTTTTGCGACAACCCCTGAGCAGTCCAGTATTGCACGGCCATTTTAAGTGCGACTTCTACCGACACCGACCCAGAATCGGAATAAAAGATTTTATCTAAGCTTGGCGGCGTTATTTTTAACAGGATTTTGCCCAGATTGATGGCAGGATCATGGGTAAAACCACCAAACATGATGTGTGACATCTGATCGAGCTGGTCTTTGGCTGCCCGATTCAATTCAGGATGATTATAGCCATGAATGGTGCACCACCAAGATGACATACCGTCTATTAATTGACGCCCGTCATCAAGCTCAATAGTAACACCGTAAGCACGCTTAACCTTAAAAGTTGGCAATGGATTCATCATCGAGGTATACGGATGCCAGATATGTTCCAAATCAAACTGATCCACCACAGATGACTCCTTATTGCTTAAATACTTCAATCGCCACCATGTTAAACCTGCTCGGTTTAGAAATAAATTGCGAGAACCATCATTTCGGCTAAAGCTTAGACCGATGTTTGAATAAATTTTTCAATTTCCTTGCAAGTTCCAATCACTTTCGTAAATGGAAAACTATGTGCAGCATCGTGAAAAGTAATTACTTTAATTTTTTCTGAAGCTAAATACTGCATTTTTTCAACAATTTGGCAAGGAACTAATGCATCTTGCCTTGCAAACACATGAAGTTGATTTCCCGAATAGCTTTTTAGTGTATCGACCAGATTGAGTTGTTCCAGGAGTTTTAATCCTTGTTGAAGCAACGAAATGGGTTGTGCCCGTAATAAACTTTGCATAAAAGTCCAATCTTGTTTTGCACTTGTAACGCCTTTGGTGACCAGCAATCCAAATCGCTTGAGCGTACTTGCCGGATCATGCAGAAATCCAGCTTTAAACGCTGCAAATGTCTCTTGTGGCATAGCACATTCCCAGTTTGGCTGTGCAACAAAACATGGATTGCTCGCGAGTGTGATCACAGGCAACGTGTCTCCTGTCTCTTGTTGTAACGCATGAGCCAAAAGCAAGGCAAGTTGGCCACCTAATGACCAACCTATTATTACATCGGCAGTCTTTGCCTGTTGAACCCGATCTTGCATCACAACAGGATCGAATGCATCAAAGATATTCATTAATGTAACCGTATGACCGCACTGCTGTAATTGCTGTTGAAGCGGCTTAAGTAGCCCTGTTCCACCACCCCAACCTGTAATGAGTAAAATTTGAGCCATTTCAAAACTCTAAGCACAAAATAACAATTTGACCCAGTATAAAAGAGTTATAAACGATGACCATGGCATAATCACATCAACACTACAGCAATCGATCTTCATCACTGCTAAAATACAGGCATTAAAAATAACAATTCTGGTTTATCATGATGAAAACTATCGCTTTATCAATCGCACTGGCACTGGCAGGTACAGTCACAACATCTACGATTGCCGCAAATCCTTTGAGTTCATCCAATCAAGCCGAGAAACAATGGGTCGGCCAGCCTGCCCCTGCATTTAGATTACAGGATCAAAATGGCAAATGGCACAGTTTGAATGACTACAAAGGTAAATGGGTGGTGTTGTATTTCTATCCAAAAGATAATTCTCCGGGCTGTACGCAAGAAGCCAATCAGTTTAAAGCGTTATACCCGCAATTTTTAAAGTCTAATGCTGTGGTGTTAGGCGTGAGCCTAGATGATGTCAAATCACATCAAAAATTTTCGGAAAAATTAGGGCTTAATTTTCCAATTTTAGCCGATAACAATCATGAACTTGCGAGCAAGTTTGGTATTGTACGTAATCTGGGCATTGTAAAAATTGCCAAACGTGAAAGTTTTCTGATCGATCCGAAAGGTACTATTGTATATCACTACACCAGCGTAGATACCCAGACCCATGCCAATGATGTCTTTAATGATCTTAAACGCTTTCAGGCGAAATAACTGTGTTTTCAAGTCATGCGAGGTGGGTACAAAGCCCACCTTGTCTTTATACAATGACAGAGTTGCTACTGATTAGATCTGTATAAAGATCGGTGCTGCTGGTATAAATCTCTAATGATGAAATGCTGGCAGTCGATGTTGTAGAAGAAGCATCGCTTTGATCTAAAATTTCACTGACTAGTGTAGCGACGTCATCACTGCTTGAATCTGTATTTGAAGTTGATGGCTCGCTCTGATCTTGTGCTGAATTGTCAGTTGCTGTTTCATCATCTGATTGAGTCGATGAAGATTCAGATACGACAACGACCGTATTTTCACTGCTATTAGTTGTGTTTGGTGCAGCCTCATTATTATTTTCTTCATGATCTTTATCTTTATGATCATGCGCCCAAAGCGCAATACCCCCTGCGGTTAAAGGAACGACTGCCCAAGACCAAACTGGCTCCATCGCCATTCCACCGCCGTGATACATCAGTGCATCAGTAGATTCAACACGCTCAAATATCAACTGCGGCTGAGAATTGCCTTGTGCCTCAATAAACTGCACCCAAGTGAGTTTCTGTGATTCATCTTGTAATACTAAGCTGTTCTGATTGGTTGAATGCTCGTTAAAAAACTGATCGATAATGATAATTTCACCATCTTTAAGCTTGATAATCATGCTTGTGCCGTCTTTGACGATTTCATCAATTTGATCCGAAGGTAAATTGGCAACAACTACAGAAGCTTGGTCAAGTTTTAATGAATTGTCTGAAAGCTCTTGCAAGACTTTATGATTTTCTTTACCAATCACACGGATTAAAGGCATTGATCTCCCCCCAATTAGAATTAAATGAATTCAAATAGTTAGATAATATAATTTGAGGTCTATTAAATACTGAAAAATAAAAAAAAAGAAAGGGATGGTCGAATAGCGAGATATAGCAATTTAGTTTTGGTTTTTATGAAGAAAAATAAAATAAAAACTCAGCCGGAGCTGAGTTCAAGAGTCTTACATTTGAGACTGAATATAATTTTGAAGGCCCATCAGTTCAATTAAACGAAG
Source organism: Acinetobacter soli (assembly GCF_000760595.1). Taxonomy (GTDB): domain Bacteria; phylum Pseudomonadota; class Gammaproteobacteria; order Pseudomonadales; family Moraxellaceae; genus Acinetobacter; species Acinetobacter soli. The sequence continues at coordinate 27,897 of NZ_BBNM01000006.1, forward strand.
CTGTTTTTCAAGCCAATAGGTATGATCTTCTTCGGTATCCGACATTTGCGCACGAAGCATATCACGCGTCACATAATCAGCTTTTTCTTCACAGAGCTTCACGCCATCAGCAAGTTTCTGGCGAACATGATATTCCAAGGCCAAATCGGCTTTCAAACAAGTAACGACATCTGTACCCACCTCAATGTCATCACGATGCATGTTTGGTGTTCCCTCTAGGAACAAAACACGACGAATGATGGCATCGGCATGCGAAGCTTCTTCTTGCATTTCGTGATCGATACGCTCATAAATTTTACTCAAACCCCAGTCTTCATACATTCTGGAGTGAATCAGATATTGATCACGAGCAGCCAGTTCGCCACCGATCAACATGTTGAGATAGTCTATGACTTCTGGATTGCCACGCATTTCAATTCTCCCATATTCTTTGGTTATTATGCGCAAACTGCACATGAATTGCAAAGCTTTTACACCTTAACTCACTGATTTTTATAAAATTAAAATGATAAACATACGCATTTACAGTTCGAGTTATCCTATTTTGTTGATTGAAATGAGTGGTTTGCGATCATTTTCTAGCAAAAATTTAAATGGTAGACCTTGATCTAAGAGCGTTTATCTTTTTGTAACAAAACACAATGCTTCTTATTTCATAATAGTATTTATTAAAGAATGATAATTTCTTTCATTATTTTTTCTCCTTTTCGTAAAATTTCCAGCTGTATATTACCCTTCTTTAAGTAATTTGAGATATCAACAAAATGATTAACATCCCGAACTTCAATATCATTTATTTTTAATATAATGTCATTCTCTACAAGCCGGTTAAATGCTGGAGACGAGTTCTTAATGACTTTTACTTTTATACCCTGTGTATAACCTACTTTTGATTGATCTGTATCTGATAAATCAACTGGATAAATACCTGTAATTGAGTCAAATTTGTAAAAGTAACTCACCTTATATTTTTTTTGAGGATTATATACAGGGACACTTTCTGTTAATCCATTTGAAGTATTACTTCCAAAAAAATGATCATTTGATCTTTGGTTTTGCGAATTCTGTGGTGCAGGATTTAAAAAAGTATAATATCCATACATATTTTCTGATGGCTGATCACTAAATACGACGATTGATGCACCTAACATATCGGCACGTTTTTCCATATCTGAAACGATATATTCATAACCTTTAGCGCTATCTTGTACATCGAACTTTTTAGATTGTATAGGTACAAAACCTTCATTTAATAATTGGAGTGTGGTTGCGTCAAAGTCTTCGGTTTTAAATACTTTGGCTTTGACAAACTTGGAGCGGTCGTGCTTTTTAAAAAATGGAATAGGTATATAAATGTTTGCGAAGCTTCCGTTGGTTAAAGCAACAATAATTAAAGCTGTGATCAGTTTTTGAAAGATCAATCGAAATTTTTTATTCATTTTAGACATTTAAAGTGTAGATTATTATCATCACATAAATTAACAATTGATTGATAGAATGTCTATAAATGATGCAGCAAATATTTTAAGATAATTCTATAAAATTCAATCTTTTCAAAAATATTAATCTGGCGGAAATATGAATAAAAACACACCTATTCTTGTCACAGGTGCGACTGGATATGTCGCTGGTTGGATTATCGAGCGACTATTAGGTCAAGGCTTTACAGTTCATGCCACAGTAAGAGATCCATCCCAGACTCAAAAACTTCAACATCTCGTAGACATTGCAGAAAAATCTTCTGGGCAAATTCATTTTTTTAAAGCAGATCTTCTCGATCAAGGTGCTTTCGATACAGCGATGCAGGGCTGCGAAATCGTGATTCATACCGCATCACCCTTTGTGATCACCAATTACAAAGATGCCGTAAAAGATATTATCGAGCCAGCAGTAAAAGGCACTGAAAATGTGCTTGAGTCGGTCAATCGTACAGCCTCGGTGAAACGCGTCGTGGTGACCTCAAGTATTGCCGCTACCTATGGTGATGCCATCGAAATTAAACAAACGCCACATAACGCATTTGATGAAAGCTGCTGGAATACAACCAGTAGCGAAACCCATCAGCCTTACTCTTATTCTAAAGTTGCTGCCGAACGTAAAGCATGGGAAATGGCTGAGCAACAAGATCGTTGGTCTTTGGTATGTATCAATCCGGCATTGGTGATGGGGCCTTCTCTGACCGCTTCTAGCCAGTCTGGAAGTATTGAGTTACTACAACAGTTTGCTAACGGTGTGACCTTGTTTGGTGTTCCGCCTATGTGGAACGGTATCGTCGATGTACGCGATGTAGCCGATGCACATGTGGCTGCTGCACTCAATGATGATGCACACGGACGATATATTGTTTCTGGCGGAAGTTTAAGCCTTTTGGAAATGGGTAAAGCACTGACGCAATGTTTTGGTTATCGCTTTCCATTTCCGCATTTTACTGTGCCTAAAAAAGCATTTTCGCTGATTGGGCCATTGCTTGGATACTCTCGTGAATTCATCAAACTGAATATGGGCTATCCAATATATTTTGATGCAACACGAAGTCAAAAAGAACTCGGAATTCGCTATCGCAACATAGAAGCAAGTGTCTGTGAACATTTTCAGCAATTACTTGATGATGGTGTCATTAAAAAACGAATCTAATTTTTCGAATAAGCAAAAAGTAGTTGTACCTCGTTTTGGCAAAAAAAGGCAGTCCAAAGACTGCCTTTTTTAATAATGCTTGTTTTAATGATGCTCGAATCAATCATCCAATATAGATTCAAGAGCCATAAGCGGTGAGATACCTTTAAGCGTTGTATTGCGCTAAAAATGCTAAAAACTCATCTTCATTCATCACTCGAACTTGCAGTTTTTCTGCTTTGTCGAGTTTACTACCCGCTTTCTCACCCGCCACAACACATTTGGTTTTACTCGATACACTTCCGCTCACACGCGCACCCAATGCCTGCAAGCGCTGTGTGGCTTCGTCACGCCCCATGGTACTTAACGTCCCCGTAACCACCCAGCTTTCACCATTGAGTGGCTGACGTGTCGGAGCAATCGGTGCATCCCAGTGAATTCCCGCTGCCAGTAGGCGTTCAATAACTTCGACATTGTGCTCTGCCAAAAAGAAATCGTAGATCCATTCTGCGGTAATATCACCGACATCTGGCGTTTTTTTCAGCATGTCGACATCGGCCTGTTTCAAGGCATCCAGTGTCTGGAAGGTATTGGCCAGCATTCGGGCCGTTGTTTCGCCCACACCTCGAATACCGAGTGCATAGATAAAACGTGCCAATGTGGTTTTTTTACTGGCTTCAATCGCATCAATCAAGTTTTGTACAGATTTCTCACCCATTTTTTCAATGGTGAGCAATTTTTCACGGTGCTCGTGTAAATGATAAATGTCTGCAACATCTTTAAGTAAATCAAGATGCAGCAATGACTCCACCCAACGGTCTCCCAAGCCTTCAATGTCCATGGCTTTACGTGATACAAAATGACGAATGGCTTCGATACGCTGTGCGGCGCAGTACAAACCACCCGAACAACGCGCCAGTGCTTCACCTTCAGGCATCACCACAGGGGATGAACATACCGGGCATTGTGTTGGTAAATGCACTTCAACTGCATTTTCAGGGCGAAATTCTGGCCAGACTTTCTCCACCTTTGGAATCACATCTCCACTACGATATACACTGACCCGATCGCCAATACGCACATCTAAACGGTGAATTTCACCGATATTATGCAGTGTCACGTTAGATACCGTCACGCCACCCACCAAAACAGGCGTCAGACGTGCCACTGGCGTCAGTGTTCCAGTACGCCCAACCTGCCAGTCAATATTTTCGACTGTGGTCATGGCAACTTCTGCAGGAAACTTATAGGCGGTGGCCCAGCGCGGCTCACGGCTTAAAAAGCCCAGTTGCTGCTGCTGTTTCAGATCATCGACTTTAATGACCATGCCATCAATTTCAACTGCCAGTTGAGGCCGCTCTTGCTGTATTTGCTCGTAGCGCTGCTGGACTTCCTGAATCGATGAGCACAGAAACTGACGCTCCGCAATCTCAAAACCCAGCGCTGTTAACCATTGCAAGCTTTCATGCATACTGGTCAAGCCATGTGCAGGCTCACACTGTGCAATACCATAGGCATAAAATGCCAAGGGACGCGATGCTGCAATACTCGGATCAAGCTGTCGTAAACTTCCAGCTGCGGCATTACGCGGGTTTGCAAATGTTTTTTCACCCTTGGCCTCGTTGGCCGCATTTAAACGTTCAAAACCGAGCTTTGGCATCAAAACCTCACCACGCACTTCTAAGAAGCGCGGAACAGGCTGTGAACTATGATGTAAATGTTTCGGTAAATTGCGAATGGTTTTCACGTTTTGGGTAATGTCTTCACCTGTTTCACCATCGCCACGTGTGACCCCACGCACCAGTTTTCCATCTTCATACCACAGTGAAATCGCCAGACCATCCAGCTTTAGCTCGACATCATACTGAATCTGTTGATTGGGCAAGCGCTCTTCAATCCGGCGTGCAAAAGCAAATAAATCTTCTTGATTAAATACATTCCCCAGCGACAGCATCGGAACTGTATGCGTTACGGTTTGAAATTTTGTTAATGCCTGCCCACCTACGCGATTGGTGGGTGTATCTGCCTGTACCAGATCAGGATGATCGGCCTCAAGTGCTTTAAGCTGATGAAACAACTGGTCATATTCGTTATCGGTAATGGTGGGTTGATCCATCACGTAATAAGCATGATTGTGTTTTGCGATTAATTGAATCAGCTGCCGCATCTGCGCAACAATATCAGCAGGTTGCATCATAAAATTTCACCATATAAAAGGGCGGAAACATCCGCCCTCAATTTTGTCGTATTGCTTATCAGTATAAAAGATTTTTAGCTTAAACTGATGCCTGTGATGAACGATAGTCAATCACATGGTGACGCCAGTGTTCTTTCAACTGTGGTGTCAGTTCATTGTTGTTTTCATCATACACTTTACCGTCAATTTCTCGGGCAACCAGACCTGCAATACTTGCCATCATGTCAAAGCCAGTGAGCGCATTGTTATGCGGCAGTGCCAAGAAAAAAGCCAAACCTTGTACTTGCTCGACCGATAATGCTTCAAGATCAAAACCTGCCGGACCGTTATCGGTCATGCGAAGTACAGAGAACATGAGCGGGCTTGGTTCATCGGTTTTTTCATAACGATGAAAGCAAGAGAGTTCACCAAAACGTAAACCATATTTCAGCAATACTTTTAGCGTTTTATCGCCCGAAAGCGCACGGCGCGGATTTGGATAAACATTCAGTGCCAAAATTTGTTCCGCTGTAGCTAAAGCACTTTCGTCATCAAACTGTTGTTGCTGAGATAAATGCACATCAAGAAGGCTACTTTCGCCGTCAAATTCTGCAATTTCAACCGTTGCAACATCTGGATTAAGCTTAAGTTCAGCCTCCTTAGGCTCTGGCTGAGTTTCAGGTTTCACCGCAGATTCAGTCACTGGTGTCGTGGCGGTAGATTCTGTATTAAGCGGCTGGAGCACCACGACATCGGACTGTGTGGCAGCTGGAGCAGCAGACGCTGGTTCTGCTGGATTTGCTTCTGTCGCTACAGACGCAGATTTTGGATCATCTTGCTCATCTGGAATCGCCTGCAATGTAGGCTCTCTACGCTCGTTTTGTTCAGGCGCCTGAGCAGGAAGCTGATCTCGCACATGACGCGGAATGATCGGCTGATTACTTTGAGAGTCAATGTGTAATTCACTTTCGAGAGAAGGTTCAGCGGGTGTTGATCTTTTAAGCAGTAGTTTTAACCCAATAATCATGATGATCACGGCTACAACAATACCCACAATCGTGGTGACTTCCATACTATGACTCCGTAACTAACCCGTATTCTTTTGCTTCTTCCAAATTAACGGTAACTAATTTAGAGGTGCCCGGTTCTGGCATGGTGACCCCCAGTAAATCAGTTGCCATTGTCATTGCAAGTTTATTATGTGTAATGTAAATGAATTGCACGTGCTCAGATAGTTCTTTTACCAAATTACAAAAGCGTTGTACATTGGCGTCATCTAGCGGTGCATCCACTTCGTCCAGCACACAAAAAGGCGCCGGATTTAATCGAAAAATTGCAAATACCAATGCCAAAGCGGTTAATGCTTTTTCACCGCCGGAAAGCAGCGCCAGCGAACTGTTACGCTTACCTGGTGGTCGTGCCATTAGTTTTACACCCGATTGCCAGTCATCTTCAAGACTTAATGCAGCCTCACCGCCATTAAATACCTTTGGAAACAGATCTTGCAGTTCGTGATTGACTCGATCAAATGTGGTCATAAACAGTTTACGGGTTTCTAAATCAATGCTTTTCATGGCATCTTTGAGCTGATTGACCGTGTTTTCCAAATCTTGCATCTGATGATTCAATTCATCGAAACGTGCAGAAACCTCTTCATACTCTTGAGAGGCTGCTAAATTGACTGCACCGAGTTTTTCAAACTGCTTGAGGGTTTTATCGAGCCGTTGCTGATGCGACTCAAGATCAATTTTTAGGCCGGTACATGTTTGTGCATTGAGCGCCTCAAGCTGTTCTTGATAGTGCGCCAAATCCGATTTTGTGGCCTGCCATGCCAAACGTTTTTGTTCCAGCGCAGCACGGATCTTCTCATCTTTTTGCTCAGTATCATGGCGCTGCTCAGTCAGTGTCTGCTGTTTTTCCTGAACATGATTCAACTCCAGTTGCCACTCTTTCCACTGCTTTTGCAGGGCTTCAGTTTTTTGAAACTGCTCGGAAAACTCGGTTTCTAACGCGGGCAGCTCCAGTTGTACCGGATCGACAAATTTTTTCGCTTGCTCCATTTGTGCCACAATCTGCTGCATTTGCGTTTTTAAAAACGATAGATCTTTTTCAAGTAGCTCAATTTGCTGCTGGGTCTGTGCCAACTGACGACTGCATAACTCACGTGTTTGCTGATGCTGCTGTAATTGCTCAAATGCCTGCTCTTTTTGCTCGGTGAGCGTTTCCCACTCGAGTTGCTGAATTTTATATTGCGGCAAATGTGCATCTAATTTCAACTGTAGAGCGTGTAAGTCGATCTCCAGATCATCACGCTGCATGGCATCTTCTTCAAGCTGCTGCTCAAGCTGAGTTAGCTGTTGCTGTAGTTGCTGTTGTTGCAGGACATACGCTTGTGCGGAAGCATGTTGGCGTGCAATTTCAAGCTCAGTTTTTTGCACAAGCGGCCGTAGATCTTTGAGCTCACGCTGAATCTGCTGCATATTTTGCTGCTGCATCTCACATTGCTGCTCAAGCGTTTGCCACGCGTTCATCAGCGTTTCACGCTGAGCGATACATTGCGGTAATTCATGGGCTATTTCTTCGAGCCGAATACGGTGACTGAGCATGCCACTGCTCTGACTTTGATGGTCATAATCTAGACCAATCATCCAGTCTCTGGCCACATGATAACCGTCGAGCGTCAATAAACTCTGCCCCACACTCAATGAGGATTGCAAAGCTAATGCAGCATCTAATGTGGCAATGATCCAGATATCATTCCAAAGTGAGAGCTGCGGTGCTTCAATCCAGTCTGCCAAAGCGACTAAGTTGGCAAATGATCTCTGCGGCGCCATAGTTACCGGACGAACCTGACGGGCAATTTCACTTTGAAAGGGTTGATGTTGATCTAAATAATGCGCGTCCATCCAGCGGTTATACAGTTTCTCGATCAAACTAGCGTATGAACGCCCCGCTTCTTTGAGTTGTAATACTTGTAAAAGTTGCGTGCTACCTACCTGAGATTTACTACTTTGCTTGGTTACCAGTTGTTGCAGATTTTTCTGCTCTGTTTGCAACACCTTGATTTGTGTTTCAAGCGGATCGAGCTGGGCTTTTTGCTGCGCCTGTTGCGCGTGCAACTGTGTAAGTACAGCATTTAGCTCATCTCGTTTTTGCTCAAGCGCAAAAACCTCATGCTGCTGCTGTTCAAGTGCATGCTGTAATTCACGTTGTGCGTTATCTTGCACCTGTGATGAGATATGCGCAAGCTGCTGCTGTAAGGTCTGTTTTTGCTGCTGGGTACGATCAATCGATTTTCCCAGTTGCTCCATTTGAGCTGTCATTTGAGACTTTTGCTGTTGATACTTTTCAATCTGGGCTTTGAGTTGCTCAAATTGCGATTGAACCTGTACATGCTGTGTCTGTAAATCGGCATAACGCTGCTCAGCCTGTTGTGTATCGGCTTCAGCTTGATGCCAGTCAGTATTTTGCTGCTCTATCTGTTCATGTAAATGTTCAAGTTGAATATCACTCAGCTGGATACGCTCTTTGGTTTGCGCTTTTTGTTGCTCAAGTTGGCCAAGCGTTACGCTATTTTGCTGAAACAAACTCTGTTTTTGTTCCAGCACCATTTTAAGCTCAGCAGATTTTTTTTCGGCAGATTGCCATTCGGTTTGCAGGGGTGTCGATTGTTGAATTAAGCGCTGAAACAAGGCACTGGTCGATTCAAGATCATGTTCGATAGTATTGAGTTCTGAGCGAATCAGTTTAAATTCTTCGCCTAATGCGTTCATCTGCACGGTATATTCTTGTTGTAGGTGCAGGCTTTGTTCAGATTGAAAGGATAAAATTTCAATTTTGAGCGTTTTGATCTCTTGTTCAAGCGTTTTATATTGAATAGCTGCTTCGGCTTGACGCTTAAGCGTTTTGAGCTGACTTTTTAACTCAAGTGCAATATCGTCCAGCCGTGCCAAGTTCTGCTCGGTATGTTCAAGATGTTGAAGCGTTTCACGGCGGCGTGCCTGATAACGTGAGACACCTGCGGCTTCTTCAATAAATACACGCATTTCTTCGGGTTTGGCATCAATCAGGCGGTTGATCATGCCCTGCTCGATGACAGCATAGGAACGCGGCCCAAGGCCTGTTCCCAAGAAAATATCGGTAATATCACGACGACGACAGCGCGTACCATTTAAAAAGTATTCGGACTTTCCATCGCGATTCACCTGACGGCGTACTGCAAGCTCCGAATAGGCATTGTAGGTGCCGCCTAATTTTCCGTAGGTGTTTTCAAAACGTAATTCGACACTGGCCATTCCCACAGGTTTACGTTTTGCCGTTCCGGTAAAAATCACATCCTGCATGCTGCCGCCACGCAATTGACGGGCATTGGATTCGCCCATCACCCAGCGTATGGCATCGATTACATTGGATTTACCGCAACCATTAGGCCCCACAACCGCTGTACGGTTGGCTTTAAAGTGCAAAGTGGCACTATCAGCAAAAGATTTGAAGCCCGCAAGTTTTAAACTGCTTAAACGCATAGTGTCTCAATCAATCCAGAAATATGATGTCTATTATTTATACATGCCTCAATGCAGGCACATATCTCATCATCTGGTGTGGATACTTGAAACGATTAGCGCGTCGAAGAACGACGTGAACGGCGCGCCCATGCCAGTTCGATCTGTTTCATGCGCGTCAAGGAGTCCAACACCAAGTTACGCAAGTGTCGGCAAAAATCTTCCATAAATAAAGTGGCTTGATGTGATTTTCGGATTAAAATTGCATCAATCACCAGCTTAAACAGCGCAAAAGCCTCCTGTAACTCGCGTCGGGAGGTATTTAAGGTTAAAAAATAACTACGGCGCAACGAGGGCAACAGCTCTTTATAAAATTTCATTAAATAGGGATTTCCCACGATATCATGCTGGGCAGCCAAATAGTCGAAAATGCCATCGTAAAATTTTTCGGTGTCACCTGCTTTAACTTGCTCTTCAAGCTGCACAAGCAAATGTTGTAATTGCTCTGCTTCATGTCCGCGCCAGCTTTCACTCAGGCGCTGCACAATGTGCCCCAGTACCAACACACTGCTGTCAAATAAAGCTTTGACTTGCTGTGAGGACATTTCGGACACGATCGCACCGCGACGCGGAAAGATGTCAATCAGATGCGTACGCTCAAGCAGCAACAAAGCCTCACGCACTGAGCCACGACTCACGTCAAGCTCTTTAGCAATGCGAAGCTCCTGAATACGCTCACCTTCGACCAATTCCCCTACAATAATTTGCTCACCGATCCGTCGTGCAATGTGTTCTGAAAGACTGTCTACGTCATCAAGATTCATGGCTCACCTTTTTTCATTTTTTATTGGACGCACTTGTGCCAATCCTGCATGGTGTTTATTGTTTTTAACTGATTTGAATCTAATATTGCTATGTCTTTGTCTAACAATTTTATTGCATTTTAAGCCAATTGCCGTCTTTTACAGGATGACTGTGCATTTCTGTATGCGCTGCGCCATTTAAAAAAGATCAATCAACTGGCTCAGGTTTAATTAAGATAAGCCTTGATAAATAAAGTAAATGCCTACCGTGGTCAATAAGCAAGCAAAACATTTTTTTAACATGGCAGGCGATAACTGATGTGCCACACGAGCCCCCAATTTGGCAGTGATAAAGCTCATGATACTGATGCCCATAAACGCATAGAGATGAATATAGCCAATTGCATTCGGAACAGAAACGTGCTGTTGATAACCAAACCACATAAAGCCAAGTGCCCCCGCAATGGCAATCGGTAAGCCACAGGCAGCCGAAGTAGCAACTGCCTGCTGCATCACCACGCCATTTTTATTCAAATAAGGTACGGTCAGGCTGCCACCGCCAATTCCGAAAATAGCGGAAGCCACACCGATGCCTCCCCCTGCCAGAATTTGCATGGCGCGTGACGGCAAAGATTGTGTCTGGTCAACCACAGTATGAGCGCCTTTAAACATTTTAAATGCTACCCAAATTGCAAAACTGCCAATAATCATTTGCAGATGCGGACCAGACAATAGATCGGCAATTCCCGCTCCAACCAATGATCCGATCACCAGCCCAGGCGCCATATTTTTAAATACATGCCAGAGTACCGCACCTTTTTTATGATGTGCCATCACAGAGCTGATCGAGGTCACAATAATGGTCGCCAGAGACGTACCCACCGCCATGTGCATGATCACGGTAGGATCATACTGAAGCTGATGAAACACCACGTATAAAATTGGAATAATAATTAACCCACCACCTACACCAAATAAGCCTGCGGCAAATCCAGCGATTGCACCAATAGCCAGATATATGATTAACTCCATAAATAATTTTCCACTTTTCTCAGATTCAACATGGATTTAGAGACACGTATACTCAGACAACGTCTTTTAGACGCACAGCAACTGCCAGAAATTCTTCTTCTCAAAGAAAGCACCACATCGACCAACGATGATGTGCGTGAGCTTGCGCAAAAAAATGTTGCAACTGCATTGGTGTGCAGCCAGATTCAGACCCAAGGACGGGGCCAGCACCAGCGCGAATGGATTTCACCCAAAGGTAACATTTATTTAAGCACACTGGTCAATACTCAAACAACGCTTGATGGCCGTCTGGCACTTGAAATTGCATTAAATATCTTACAAATGCCAGCTTTAAGCGAGCTTAAATTACAGGTGAAGTGGCCGAATGATTTATATAGCCTACAAGGTAAATGGGGAGGTATTCTGGTCGAGCCGTTATCACCTCATCAGGCGATTGTTGGCGTAGGCATGAATCTGGTCACACCCATGCAGTTGCCGACTGATCAGGCAGTTACTTCGCTGAGCGATTTGGGGCTACTTCAGGCAGACCGGACAGAGCTGATTGCGCAGCTCTACCTTGCTATTCAAAATGCCAAGGACTGGTTTGATCATGGCTGCTATAACCTCGACCAGCGATTTAACCATTATGCTGCCTTTATGCACCAGGCCATCCGTTTTGAGCATCATCAGGGTCACATTACGGGTAGTTTTGAAGGTATTAACAGCGAAGGTGCGGTGATGGTGCATGATCAAGAGGGCCTGAAGCATTTTTATCAAGGTCGTATGCGTCTGATTCAGCATGAAGATGGATCGGCGCTATGAAACAGTTATGGCTCGATATCGGCAACACCCGATTAAAATACTGGATCACTCAAAACGGTGAGACGATTGAACATGCTGCCGAGCTGCATTTGCAATCACCTGCGGATTTACTGCTCGGCCTTATCCAGCACTTTAATCATCAGAAAATTCAGCGTGTCGGTGTCTCTTCGGTACTCGATGCAGAAAATAATGCCCGTATCCAGCAAATTCTCGCCCGATTAAATATTCCAATTGTCATGGCTCAAGTGCATGCCGAGTACGCACAACTCAAATGTGGCTACGAGCAACCTGCCCAGCTTGGAATCGATCGTTGGCTACAAGTTCTGGCGGTTGCCCAGCCTGATCGAAATGTATGTGTGATTGGCTGCGGTACCGCTCTGACGATCGATTTGGTTCAAGGCCACCAGCATTTGGGTGGCTATATTCTGCCGAATTTATATTTGCAGCGTGATGCGCTGATTCAAAATACCAAAGGCATTAAAATTCCAGATTCTGCCTTTGATGATCTTGATCCGGGACACAACACCATAGATGCCGTACATCACGGGATTTTACTGGGATTGGTCAGTACAATTGAAGCCATTATGCAGCGTACACCGCAGCAATTGGTTTTAACGGGTGGCGATGCGCCTTTATTTGCTAAATTCTTACAGCATTATTCCCCACAAATCGAATCTGATCTTTTACTCAAAGGCTTACAGCATTATCTACAGCATCAGCCCGCTTGTACCTAAAGCATAAAAAAGGCGCCGTAGCGCCTTTTTTATGCTGTTTAAGCTTATTTCTTGTCGTCTTTTCCGCCAAACAATGGTCCGACACCACCGCCACCGCCAAACTGCTTTTGCAGATTGCCGAATGAACGCATCATTTTGCTCATGCCAGACGGATTGGCAAATTTTTTCATCATTTTTGCCATCTGACTGTGCTGTTTAAGCAATTTATTGATTTCAGAAACATCCATACCACAACCAGCCGCAATACGTTTTTTACGGCTTGGATTGATAATATCTGGATTTTTACGCTCTTTAGGCGTCATCGACTGAATAATGGCTTCCATTTTCTTGACTTGCTTTTCAGGATTGGCCTGCTCAATCGCCTGCTGGATACCTGAATTGCTCATGCCTGGAAGTTTATCCAGAAAGCCCATCATGCCGCCCATTTTTTTCATCTGTTCAAATTGCATTAGCATGTCTTCCAAATTGAAAGTACCGCCCTTTTGCAATTTTTTCGCCATTTTTTCGGCTTTTTCTTTGTCGATTTTGCGCTCGACTTCTTCCACCAGTGACAAAACATCACCCATGCCAAGAATACGCTGTGCGATACGTTCAGGATGGAACGGCTCGAGAGCATCGAGCTTCTCGCCCATACCCAAGAACTTAATCGGTTTACCAGTAATTGCACGAACAGAAAGTGCTGCACCACCGCGTGCATCACCGTCGGTTTTGGTCAAAATCACACCCGTCAATGGTAAAGCATCGTTAAATGCTTTCGCAGTATTGGCAGCATCCTGACCAGTCATGGCATCGACCACAAACAAGGTTTCTGTCGGTTTGATCGAGGCATGTAATGCTTTAATTTCGCCCATCATGTCTTCATCGACATGTAAACGACCTGCGGTATCGACAATCAGTACATCGGCAAACTGAATTTTGGCTTGCTCAATGGCACGGTTGGCAATATCAATCGGCTTCTCATTGGCATTCGATTCAAAAAAGATCGCGCCAACTTCGCCCGCTACCGTCTGTAGCTGCTTGATCGCAGCCGGACGATATACGTCGGCAGATACCATCGCGACTTTTTTCTTTTGGCGTTCTTGTAAAAAACGTGCAAGCTTTGCAGCCGTGGTGGTTTTACCCGCACCTTGCAAACCGGCAAGTAACACCACCACGGGTGGTTTTGCCGCAAGATCGAGGCTTTCATTGGCCTCACCCATCATTTTGGTCAGTTCGTCATGCACAATTTTGACGAATGCCTGCCCAGGGGAAAGCTGAGTCATCACTTCCTGACCCAATGCCTGTTCCTTAACTTTCGCGATAAATTCACGAGTTACAGGTAACGCAACATCAGCTTCAAGAAGTGCCATACGTACTTCACGTAAGGTATCTTTAATATTGTCTTCGGTTAGCTGCCCTGAGCCAGTAACATTTCTTAAACTCTGCGTGAGTCGTTCTGTTAAGGTATCAAACATTGCAAAATCCGCTAAAAATGGCCAGTTGCAAAAAAATCTTTCTCAAAATAGAAAATTTATGCATAAGATGCTATAGGATACTGTAGTTCGCCGCGAATTTATATCTCATCTAGATGAATATTCTAAATCCCGAAAAAGGTTTGACATGATCAGTCTCCCGTTGGTTTATACCATTTTGGCACTTATTGCGTATACGACCTCATTCTGGTATCTGTTTATGCACTTGATGTCAAAACATAATCCCAACTCTTGGCTTATTGGCAGTGTGGTCAGTTTAGGTTTGGCGTTGCATGCAGCTGTTTTATATAACAGTATGCTGACTCCGCTTGGAATCAATTACGACGTATTTAACCTTATTTCATTTACTTCAGGTCTCATGCTACTCATGAGTCTGATTTTTAGTACGTTTCGGCCTATTTTGGCACTGAATCTCATCGGAATTCCCGTGGCAGCCACGGGTCTTATTTTAGGCTATGCGTTTAGTCGACCAGATCAGTTCATTGAAAGGCACAGCCTCGGTCTAGACCTACATATTATCTTGTCTCTATCTGCCTATGCTGTACTGCTGATGGCAACCATTCATGCAATTTTGCTTTGGTTTCAAGATCGCGAACTCAAAAAGAAGCAAAAACATCGCTTCTGGGTGAATCTATTGCCTCCGTTTCAGGCCATGGAATCCTTGTTATTCGATTTGCTGCGTACTGGTTTTGTGCTTTTAACCGTCGCGCTGGCTTTTGGCTTTTTTACCGTTGAAAATTTCTTGGGCCAGCATCTGGCTCACAAGACCGTGTTTAGCATAATTTCATGGATCATCTATGGCGCTCTCTTGATTGGTCATGCCAAATTTGGCTGGCGAGGCCAAAAAGCCATTCGCTTTACCCTGATCGGCTTTATTTTACTTGCCATCGGATTTATTGGCAGCAAAATGATTTTAGAGCTCATTCTGGGTATTTGATGCTTGCTGTTTTAAGCCACATGTCATGACTGGACATCGCCTGTAAAAATGCGTATAACGCTCTGGTTTATTCAAACCAGTCAGGGTATATACGTTGAAACTCATTCTTGCACCAATGGAAGGTTTAACCGATCCGATCATGCGTGATGTGCTCACTCATGTTGGCCGCTTTGACTGGTGCGTAACCGAGTTTATCCGTGTTACCGATAGCGTATTGCCCGACCATGTGTATTACAGCTATTGCCCAGAGCTTAAAAATAACGGTAAAACTGCGGCTGGTACGCCAGTCCATGTGCAGTTTCTGGGGAATAATCCGGATATGCTGGCAGCCAATGCTGAAAAAGTGGTGGCCTTGGGCGCACCTGCCATCGATCTGAATTTTGGCTGCCCAGCCAAAACCGTAAACCGACATCGTGGTGGATCAGTTCTACTCGATGAACCCGATGTGGTACATGAACTGGTCAAGGCGGTGCGCGATGCTGTACCTGCTCATATTCCGGTCTCTGCAAAAATGCGTCTGGGTTACCTCGATGAAAACCACACGATGGACAACGCCTATGCGATACAAGCCGCAGGCGCGAGCTGGCTGACGGTACATGCGCGAACCAAAGCAGATGGCTATACGCCACCAGCTTATTGGGAAAAAATTCAGCCAATTCAGGCCGCACTTGATATTCAAATAATTGCTAATGGTGAGATCTGGAACAACCAAGATGCCAAAGCCTGTCAAGCCCAATCACAGTGTGAGGACTTAATGTTGGGCCGTGGTGCAGTGACAACGCCTGACCTTACCCTATGTATTCGAGAAAACTCAGACCAGCCACTCATGACATGGTCAGATTTGGTGGTGCTGCAACAACGCTTTTTGAGTGGTCAATTCAAAACCGAAGTGGGAATGATTGGCCGCTATAAGCAGTGGTTGGGCATGATGACCAAGGCCTACCCTGAAGCAAAAAGTTTATGGGATGAGGTCAAGCGTATTAAACAGCTTGATGAGATTCTCCTTAAACTTGAGAAAGTCCAATGATTAAGCTCATTGCGATTTGATGGATTGAACTAGCTACACAATTCAATCTACGAAAATCCATAATGATTTCATAGTTCAGCTCTATCTTGCACACAAATTGATCAAATATAAACCATAAACAATGCGTAAAGCGAAAAATTTATACTAATTGGTTCATTTCCAGCATTTACACGCCTGTGAATTGTGTTATTTTTGTACCACGGAGTAACTTTTTGATTTTCGGCATTTAGATCGAAAGGAAAAAGTTTAAACATCAGTTCCATGAAGGAACACCATAATAAAACATTGATGTTCAAGGGAAAATACAATGAAATTAAAACACTTAAGTACGGCTGTATTACTTGCAAGCTTACCAATGACTGGCGCCTTTGCAGCAGCGCTAGACCGTTCGGGTCAGTCTATGTCGGGATTCTTGCAACCAGGAAATTATTTTGAAGCAGGCATTTCTATTCTAGATCCAGATGTTTCGGGTAAAGAAGCAGGAAGCAGCACCACACGTCGTAACATTGGTGACATGGCGGAAGATTATTATTTCCCAAGCGCGGTGCTCAAACTACAAGTGGCCGATCATTTTTCATTTGGTTTACTTTACGATCAACCCTTCGGAGCCAAAGCAGAATATTCTGGCAATAATGTGTTCGTATCGAATCCGGGTACCGACTCTGTTTTATCAGCCAAAGCAATTGATGATATTGTCACCAGCCGAGCTGAGGCAGCATTAAAAGCACAAAACATTCCCATCACAGATCAAACACGCGCAGTAGCTAGAGCGCAAGTTTTAGCTAGCCCTCAGTTTCAACAGCTTGCTGGTGCATTGACTGCAGCAGGTGGATTCTTAGGTCGTGGTGCCACTCAAGTTGAGGTTGACTCACAAAATTTAGCCTTTGTTTTTGGCTTCCAACCTAACCAAAACTGGAATTTCTATGCGGGCCCTGTGTATCAAACAGTTAAGGGGAACGTAAAACTCAGAGGTCAAGCATACAGTCTGTATAATGGCTACGATGCCAATATTAAAGAAACCAGTGGCGTAGGCTGGCTAGCCGGTGTTGCTTACCAAATTCCAGATATTGCCTTAAAGACATCTTTGACCTATCGCTCTGAAATTGATCACGATGTCAATATTGATGAAAATCTATCATTACTTAGCTTTCCAGCCTTAACAACTGTGCTTTCTGGTTTGGGTGTATCTGGTTCACAACTAGCAGCAATCAATAGCAATGGTAAAACCACGATTACTACACCTCAATCGGTGAATCTTGATTTCCAAACCGGAATCATGGCCAATACCGTTGCATTTGCCAATGTACGCTGGGTCAACTGGAAGGATTTTTCAATTCAACCTTACAAATTCGGCAAAGTATCCGAAGCAGTTGGTCCGCTAATTAGTCGCCCAAATGGTTTTAATCTGGTTGAATACTCAGATGATCAGTGGTCTGCTAATGTTGGTGTGGGTCGTAAGCTTAATGAGCAGTGGGCCGGCAACGTTTCTGTCGGCTGGGATTCAGGTGCTGGAAATCCAGTCACTACACTTGGGCCAACCGAAGGCTACTGGAATGTCGGATTGGGTGTGCAATATAGCCCACAACCGAATTACTTTATTGCAGGCGGGGTAAAATACTTCTGGCTGGGTGATGCCAAAGCACAGACGGGTGCACAAGCTGGAAGCAGCGACTATGTAGCAGAGTTCAGTGATAATCATGCTATTGCCTATGGCATGAAAATTGGCTACAAGTTCTAAGTAGGATTCAAATAAAAAAAGGCGCATCTAGCGCCTTTTTTATCGTTCAGTTTTACGCCGGAATATCACGCTGTGATACGGCACGAATCGCTTCTTTCAGCGCATCATAACCATGAATCGCTGGAAATTGAGGAAATTCTGCAATTACATTCTCTGGCGCATCAAACAAGAAACCATGATCGGCTTCACTCAACATCGTCGTGTCATTATAAGAATCACCGGCAGCAATGACACGGAAGTTTAAGCCATGCAACGCTTTGACTGCTTCGCGCTTTTGATCTGGTTGACGAAGTTTGTAGGCACTGATCATCCCCTTTTCATCTGTTTCGAGTTTATGGCAGAAAATAGTTGGCCAGCCCAGTTGCTGCATAAGCGGATGTGCAAACTCGTAAAATGTATCGGACAAAATAATCAATTGGAAATGCGTACGTACCCATTCCACAAACTCTTTAGCGCCCGGTAGTGGCCCCATGTCTGCAATTACGGCTTGAATATCATTTAGGCCTAAACCATGTTGCTTTAAAATATTAAGACGCTGAGTCATTAAAACATCGTAATCCGGAATATCGCGTGTGGTGGCTTCAAGCTCTTTGATTCCTGTTTTTTTTGCAAAATTAATCCAGATTTCCGGAACCAAAACACCCTCAAGATCAAGACATACGATTTCCATGGAAGACTCCAACTGTCAGTTTTAAAAATGGATGTATAATAGCATTAAGCTGATCAAAAATGGGTCATCGTTGAAGATTTGATTGTGTACCCCAAGATCGTTGATTTATTTATTCTAAATTCGGCACTTTAAAGAACGCTGCGCTATATAATACGCATCCAAGCCTGTTGCCAGGAGCCTATATGACCGCCATCCCTACTCTCGATTTGGTTGATGCACTCAATACCGAATATGCAGATAAGTATCCAACTGAAATTTTAGAACTTGCACTGAATCAAGAAGGTGAAATTGCAATTTCATTTTCGGGCGCCGAAGATGTGGTGCTGATTGATATGGCCTCTCGTTTGCGTAAACCGTTTCGCGTTTTTAGCCTCGATACAGGCCGTTTGCATCCTGAAACTTATCAGTTTATCGAAACGGTTCGTAAGCATTACAATATCGAGATCGAAATCTGTTTTCCAGAATCGGATGCGGTACAGCAGTTGGTGAAAGAAAAAGGCTTGTTTAGCTTCTTTGAAGATGGACATACTGAGTGCTGTGGAATACGAAAAGTTCAACCGCTTCGCAAGAAACTGGCCACACTCGATGGCTGGATTACAGGTCAACGAAAAGATCAAAGTCCGGGTACACGGAACGAAATTCCCGTTGTTCAAGCGGATGCTGGATTTTCTGGCCCCGGCAAACAGCTGATCAAATACAATCCGCTGGCTAACTGGTCGAGTGCCGATGTATGGAATTATATTCGCATGATGGAAATTCCATACAATCCGCTGCATGAACGTGGCTTTATCTCGATTGGCTGTGAACCATGTACCCGTCCGGTGTTGCCAAACCAGCACGAGCGTGAGGGGCGCTGGTGGTGGGAAGAAGCCACCAAAAAAGAATGTGGTTTACATGCCGGTAATGTGAATAAATAATTCAAAAAAAACCACTGTTATTACAGTGGTTTTTTTATGAACTCGCTATTCAACATAATTTGTTAGATTTATGTCGGCGAATAACGATATACTAGTTGTACGGTTCTATAATTCTAAAAACATAGCTCATATCAGGGTTATTATTATCATTGCAGTGAGGCAATCCACGCTATGCGCCCATTACATCCGATTGATTTTATCTTCTTGTCATTAGAAAAAAGACAACAGCCCATGCATGTCGGCGGATTATTTTTATTCCAGATTCCAGACAATGCACCAGCCACATTTATACAAGATTTGGTAAATGATATTCGTATTTCAAAGTCGATTCCTGTTCCTCCATTTAACAACAAACTCAACGGTTTGTTTTGGGATGAAGATGAAGAGTTCGATTTAGATCATCACTTTCGTCATGTTGCGCTGCCTCATCCAGCTCGAATTCGTGAACTTCTAGTATATATTTCTCAAGAGCACAGCACTCTGCTTGATCGTGCCAAACCTCTTTGGACCTGTAATATTATTGAAGGGATCGAGGGCAATCGTTTTGCCATGTATTTTAAAATCCATCATGCCATGGTGGATGGCGTGGCAGGTATGCGCCTGATTGAAAAATCTCTGTCTCACGATGTGAATGAAAAAAGTATTGTTCCACCTTGGTGTGTCGAAGGTAAACGTGCCAAACGCCTAAAAGAACCTAAAGTCAGTAAAATCAAAAAAATTATCACGGGGCTCAAAACACAATTACAGGCCACACCAACCGTAGTGCAAGAACTCTCACAGACGCTTTTTAAAGATATTGGTCGTAATCCCGATCATGTTTCAAGCTTTCAGGCTCCTAGCTCGATATTAAATCAGCGCGTGAGTTCATCACGCCGCTTTGCTGCGCAATCATTTGAACTGGATCGCTTTCGAGATATTGCCAAAGCTTTAGGCGTGACCATTAATGATGTGATTTTGGCGGTCTGCTCGGGCGCGCTTCGCGAATATTTACTTAGTCACAACAGCCTGCCTTCAAAGCCGCTCATTGCGATGGTTCCCGCTTCTGTTCGAGATGATGATTCCGACACCAGTAACCGTATCACCATGATTCTGGCCAATTTGGCAACACATAAAAATGATCCGCTTGAACGTTTGCAAATTATTCGTCGTAGCGTACAAAACTCGAAACAGCGTTTTAAGCGTATGACCAGTGATCAGATTCTTAACTATAGTGCGGTGGTTTATGGTCCTGCAGGCTTAAATATCTTGTCGGGGATTATGCCAAAACGTCAGGCATTTAATCTGGTCATCTCCAATGTACCAGGGCCACGAGAACCACTGTACTGGAATGGCGCCAAGCTCGATGCATTGTACCCTGCCTCAATTGTATTAGACGGTCAGGCGCTCAATATCACCATGACCAGCTATTTAGACAAACTTGAAGTCGGTCTGATCGCTTGCCGTAATGCCTTACCGAGTATGCAAAACCTTTTAACACATTTGGAAGATGAAATTCAGCGCTTCGAAGCAGTGATTGCAAACAATGATGCGGATTTAAGCGCTATTACCGACGTTAAAAAAGACGCCGCGGCGTCCTAATCTCTTTATTGTTATTCTGATCATTACAAACAAAACGAAAGGGCTGAAATAGCCCTTTAGTTTTTAATGGTACGACATTGTTTAAGTAATTGATGGCACACATTACGGATCATTGCGGTTGTGATCTGAACTTCTTTACCTTGATCATCTACCATATAACAAGATGCAGCCGTTTTGCTGTCGATCATATGCTTTAAACCTTGAGTTAATATTCTTTCACTAACATTCATGCGAGAGACCCCTTATATTTGCTAAGACTAATATGGGAGAAAAGTCTTTGGCTACGTTGTGTCCCTAGTATTGAAAATTCGCCAATAAAAGTAAAATTTCAGTTGTAACAAGGATTAAGCGAAATCTTGTTACATCTTTAACTCAAAATGATATCGTATTGCTCTTGCGTGTATAAATTTTCAACTTGGAATTTTATGACACGCGTGATGAAATGCTCAAGATCCGCGACGGCTGGCGCTTCTGCCGTAAGTAGCCGATCAATCACTAAAGGATGTGCGACAACAGTAAAGCCACTCTGTGATTCAAAAGCTCTCGCGTAACGTAAAATTTCTCGAAATATCTCGTAACAAACCGTCTCGGCTGTTTTGACATACCCCCGTCCCTGACAGGTCGGACACGATTCACAAAGTAAATGCTCTAACGACTCACGCGTACGTTTTCGGGTCATTTCAACCAAACCGAGCTCAGATACTTGTGTGATCTTAGTTTTGGCATGATCACGTTCGAGCATCTTTTGAAACTGGTTCATGACCTCTTCGCGGTGCGTCGCTTCCTGCATATCAATGAAATCAATGATAATAATTCCACCTAAGTTACGTAACCGTAACTGTCGTGCAATCACTTGCGTTGCTTCCATATTGGTTTTAAACACAGTGTCTTCAAGTGAGCGCCCACCCACATATGAGCCAGTATTGACATCAATCGTGGTCATGGCCTCCGTCTGATCGATCATCAGATAACCGCCAGACTTAAGCGCAACACGTGTTTGTAAGGCTTTTTGAATATCTTCTTCGACATTGTGCAAATCAAAAATCGGACGTTCACCCGGATAGTGAATCAGACGATTTTTAATATTAGGTACAAATTCATCGATAAATTCGCTGAGTTTGGTGTAAACCTCCCGAGAGTCCACATAGACCTTTGCAGTGTCTTCATTGGCCAGATCACGAATCACTCGTTGTGGAAGCGGCAGCTCTTCAAAAATCAAGCTTGGAACTACAGCCTGTTTTTGTTTACGCTGAATAAACTCCCAAAGTTTGGCCAAGTAACGCATATCCTGAACAATCGATTCTTCATCGACTCCTTCGGCTGCTGTGCGTACAATCACACTGCCCGGCAACTTTTGCTCGGCCTGAATGCGCTCAATAATGCCTCTTAAACGGTCGCGCTCTTCTTCTGCTTCGATGCGCTGCGACACACCTATATGATGGCCATACGGCATCATGACCAGATATCGCGAAGGTATAGATAAATCGGTGCTTAGGCGCGCGCCTTTGGTTCCCAGCATATCTTTCATCACTTGAACCGTGAGAACCTGCCCCGGATGTAGCAACTCAAATACATTCGGCGTAGGTTGAGCGCGTGGCCAGACCATATCATTGATATGTAAAAAAGCAGTCCGTGATAAACCGATATCGACAAAGGCAGCCTGCATTCCTGGCAAAACGCGCACAACTTTACCCATGTAAATGTTGCCCACCAAGCCCCGTTTAACAGTACGTTCAACAAATAGTTCGTTTACTGTTCCGTTTTGAATTAATGCCACCCGACACTCCATGGGCGTGACATTAATAAGTAATTCTTCCGACATAAAAAAACTCAAAGCGTTATAAAAATTCTTGTTTCAGAGTTAATTTAAGGCCTTAACTCGTTGTAATAACTGTGTTAGCTCGTGCAAAGGCAAGCCCACTACATTGGTATAACTACCTTCTATACGCGGAATAAACTGCGCAGCAATTCCTTGTATGGCATATCCGCCTGCTTTACCGATGGGTTCGCCTGTAGCCCAGTAGCGCTCCATATCAGTCAGACTGAGCGACTGGAATTCGACGGCGGTGCGCACACAAAGCGACTCGTGCTGATGTAGTGTTGCAACGCAGAGTCCGGTCAAAACCTCATGACGACGTCCTGAGAGTTCAGACCAAATCGCAAATGCATGTTGTTTTGATTCTGGTTTTCCAATGATCTTACCATCAACACTCACACTTGTGTCAGCAGCAATCACAATTGATTCAGGAAATTGACGTAAAATCGTATGGGCTTTTTCGACGGCTAAACGTTCAACATAGTCATGTGCCTGCTCATGATCGAGAACAGACTCATCAATATCTGGTGCATGCACCTCAAAGGTCAACCCCAGTTGACTGAGTAATTCGTGTCGTCTGGGGGAACTGGAAGCCAGTATTAAATGCGCCATCGTTTTAAACAATAGTACACAACAGGCCAAAATAAGATACTGGTCAAAAGCGGTTGCCAGTGTCGTGCCAGTGAAAAGCGCATATCACCTAGCGTTTGTGCAAACCAGATAAACAAAAGATGAGCTAAAATCGCCAATCCAGCAAGCGTCCAGATATTCCAAAAAGTTAAAATCCGGCGTTCACGGGTAAAGTAGCGCACAAAAAAGGTGATCAGTACAAAGCTTAACGCGTTTAAACCCAATGGTGCATCGAGCAGCAAATCGGTAAAAATACCCAACGCAAAGGCAAACCATACTCCACACCATGTAGGCTGGCACAGTACCCAAAACAGCATGATCATCAGCATGATCAGTGGGCGCCATCCTGAAATGTCATACGATAACGGGTACACCATTAGCACCGAGCCAATCACAATCGATAGGACGATCACCAATAATGGATCTTTAGATTTTTTTACACTGAGTTTAGCGATCGGCATACGGTTGCTCCATCGCCAAAGATTCCGAAAACAGTACCACGACATGATGACCGCTGGCCAATTGAGCCGCAGGCGTTACATCGATTTCGGCAAACTCGCCCGAATTGTGACGACGAACTTGAGATACAGTTCCAACCAAATATCCCGCAGGGAAATGCTCACCCAAACCAGAACTGTAAACTTTGTCGCCTACTTGAATATTGGCACTTGTTGCCACATATTCCATTTTCAGACGCCCCAAATCGCCAGTACCAGTGACAATTGCACGCATGCCTGTGCGCTCAAGCCGAACCGATAAGGAATGTTCTTTGTCTGATAGCAGCATGACACGGGAACTATGTGGATAGACATTAATAATTTGTCCCATGATACCTTTGTCATCGAGTACGGTTTGTCCGACTTTTAGATGACTATTTGCACCACGGTTAATAATAATGATATGACGAAGTGGATCTGCATCTGTACCGATCACTTCCGCAATTTCCATACGACCATCGATAATCAACGGCGTATCGAGTAACCCACGTAAACGGGTATTTTCTGCCGACAGCTCGGATAGTTTTTGCAGACGAACCTGTGCCTGAAGCAATTCAGCTTGCATCGCAGTATTTTCACGACGTAATTGAGCTTCAGATTTGGTTTGTTGATTGAGCCACTCTCGCGACAATACCGGATAGCTTGCCAGCGCATAAATTGGATTATACGCTGCATTCAAGACATCCCTTGCAGGCTGAATGACATGTGGCATGCGCCAGTTAAAAAACAGCACCACCACACTTGTAATCACTGCAATAATAAAGGAGCGAAAAGATGGCGGTTGTCTTGAAAAAAGATTCGGTTGCACCGCCTCGTTCCTATTGGATTAGCCTACAAAAAGCATGTCATGGTTTGGATTGTCAAAAAATTCAAGCACTTTGCCACCACCACGGGTTACGCAAGTGAGTGGATCTTCTGCAACCACCACAGGTAAGCCGGTTTCTTGCGCGAGTAATTTGTCAAGATTACGTAGCAACGCACCACCACCAGTCAGCACAATACCGCGCTCTGCGATATCTGAAGACAATTCTGGCGGTGTTTGTTCAAGTGCAGATTTAACCGCGCTGACAATACTTTGTAATGGATCTGCAATGGCTTGCATCACTTCATCAGACGTTACGGTAATTGAACGTGGCACACCTTCTGCCAAATTACGACCACGCACTTCAATTTCAAGTTTAGTGTCGTCGGCAATGGCCATACCCACTTCTTTCTTGATAATTTCAGCGGTGGTTTCACCAATTACACAGCCATGCGCTTTACGTACATAATGAATAATTTGCTCATCAAATACATCGCCGCCAATACGTAACGAATCGGCATAGACACAACCCTGCAATGAAATAATCGCAATTTCAGTGGTTCCACCACCAACATCGACCACCATCGAACCACAGGCTTGCTCGACGGGCATACCCGCACCGATGGCAGCAGCCATTGGCTCTTCAATCAAACGAACATCACGCGCACCTGCATTAAATACCGCTTCACGGATGGCACGGCGCTCGACCAGTGTCGATTTACACGGTACACACACCACAACACGCGGTGCAGGTGGAAATAAACGCTTTTCGTGGACTTTACCAATAAACTGGTTCAGCATGGTCTCGGTCACTTCAAAGTCGGCAATCACACCGTCTTTCATTGGACGAATCGCGGAAATATTGGCTGGTGTACGACCTAACATTTGTTTAGCATCAAGACCTACAGCAGCAACAATTTTCTGTGAGCCACTGTGACGAATGGCCACAACAGTCGGTTCATTTAATATAATGCCTCGGCCTGGTGCATAAATAAGTGTATTTGCTGTACCTAAATCAATGGCTAGATCTGGCGAAAACAAGCCAATTAGTCGTTTTAGAATCACGGGTCGTTCTCAGTTAAACTTTATATGGACGCAAGTTGGCAACTTTAACTAAATGTGATGCTTTGAACAAGTCAATCGCTTATTATAAGCCACATTATTTGCAAATTTTCATACAGACTTAGGTGATGTTATGTCTACATCGGATGCTCAGCATTCAGATTTAAATGCACAAACCGTATCGCAAATCGCCAATCTTGCTCGATTGTCGCTGAATGATACGCAATCTGCCGAATATGCTCAAAGTCTAAATAAAATTTTAGACATGATGGAAAGCTTAAAAAGTATCGATACTGATGGTGTTGAGCCACTAAAGAGTCCGTTTGATACCGCGCAACCGTTGCGCCAAGATGCGGTAACGGAAACTAATCATCGTGAAGAATATCAAGCAGTTGCTCCAGCAACCGAAGCTGGACTGTATCTGGTTCCTCGCGTAATCGAATAATACTCTCGCTACTTAAATTGCTTACAATTTTGAACGTAAAGAATTTTTACTTATGACCGATTTACACCGCTTATCTGTTCGTGAGCTCGCCGAGGGTCTAGGCCAAGCTCAATTTTCTTCCCGCGAACTCACGCAACATTATCTGAACCGCATCGACAAAATCGACGCTCAGGTAAAAAGTTATGTCACTGTGACCCACGAACAGGCACTGGCACAGGCCGATGCTGCCGATGCCTTGCGTCAGGCTGGCAACGCTGGCTTCCTCACTGGCGTTCCATTGGCACACAAAGATATCTTTTGTACCAAAGGCATTAAAACCACTGCCGGTTCTAAAATGCTCGACAACTTTATTTCGCCTTATGACGCCACAGTGGTTGCCAAAGGCAATGCAGCAGGTTTAGTGACCTTGGGCAAACTCAACATGGATGAGTTTGCAATGGGCTCAACTTCAGAAAGCTCCTACTTTGATGCAACGTGTAACCCATGGGCACTCGACCGTGTACCGGGCGGTTCATCGGGTGGTTCGGCAGCTGCCGTGGCCGCAGACCTTGCTCCGTTTGCCACAGGTACAGACACGGGCGGCTCTATTCGTCAGCCGGCATCGTTTTGTGGTTTAACAGGGTTAAAGCCGACCTATGGCCGTGTATCACGCTTTGGTATGATCGCCTATGCATCTTCGCTAGATCAGGGCGGCCCAATGGCACGCTCTGCCGAAGACTGCGCTTACCTTATGAATGTGATGGCAGGTCATGATGCCAAAGATTCAACGTCTGTCAAAAAAGACGTCGATGACTACGTAGCGAACTTAAATGCAACAGCACTAAAAGGCCTGCGTATTGGTATTCCAAAGCAGTACTTCAATGTGGCAGGCTTAGATGCCGAGGTAAAAGCACGCGTAGAAGAATCTCTGAAAAAACTGGAAGAGATGGGCGCGATACTGGTCGAGATTGACCTTAGCATGACTGAAAGCTATGTACCCACTTATTACCTGATTGCACCTGCTGAAGCCTCATCGAACCTATCGCGTTATGACGGTGTACGTTATGGCTATCGCTGTGAAAATCCGGTCGATTTGATGGATTTATACAAGCGTTCACGCTCAGAAGGTTTTGGTGCAGAAGTACAGCGCCGTATCTTGATTGGTACTTATGCCCTTTCGGCTGGCTATTATGATGCCTATTATGTAAAAGCGCAGAAAGTACGCCGCTTAATTCAGCAAGATTTCTTAAAAGCATTTGAAAATGTCGATGTGATTGCTGCGCCGTCTGCACCCACCACAGCTTATAAAATTGGTGCCGATCTCACACCGGTTGAAATGTATTTGGGCGATATTTACACCCTTGCAGTGAACCTTGCGGGCTTACCTGCAATCAATGCGCCTGTGGGCCTCGACAGCAACAATTTACCTGTCGGTTTACAACTGATTGGTAATTACTGGTCTGAGTCGCAATTGCTTTCAATTGTGCATCAGTACCAACAAGACACCACCTTCCACACCCAACGTGCGGCAATTGCTGAGGAGAATGCCTAATGAATAATCCTTCAAAAGCAGCTCAAAAAAAGCCAAAGTCGAACCTGATTGATGGTTGGGAAGTAGTAATCGGGATTGAGATTCATACCCAGCTTGCAACCCAATCTAAAATTTTCTCGGGTTCTTCGACCGAATTTGGACAAGATCCGAATACGCAAGCAAGCTTGGTCGATTTGGCCATGCCGGGTGTATTACCAGTATTAAATGAAGAAGTGGTGAATCTTGCGATCCGCTTTGGCTTGGGCATCGATGCATATATCGATCAGGCTTCTGTATTTGCACGTAAAAACTATTTCTATCCAGATTCGCCAAAAGGCTATCAGATCAGCCAGATGGACAATCCGATTGTGGGCTTGGGTCATATCGACATCCAACTTGAAGATGGCACCGTCAAACGCATCGGCGTAACCCGTGCGCATTTAGAAGAAGATGCCGGTAAATCGATTCATGACCAGTTCGAAGGTATGTCGGGTATCGACTTAAACCGTGCCGGCACACCATTGCTCGAAATCGTATCTGAACCAGATATGCGCTCGGTCGAAGAAGCGGTTGCTTATATTAAATCGATTCACACGCTTGTGCGCTGGTTAGGAATTTCCGACGGTAACATGGCAGAAGGTTCATTCCGTGCCGACTGTAACGTGTCATTGCGCCGTCCGGGTGATGCATTTGGTACCCGCTGTGAGCTGAAAAACCTCAACTCGTTCCGTTTTATCGAGCAAGCGATCAATGTCGAAATTGAGCGCCAGATGGAAATTTTGGAATGGGGCGGCACAATTGATCAGGAAACCCGTTTGTTTGATCCAAACAAAATGGAAACTCGCTCAATGCGTTCTAAAGAAGAAGCGAACGACTATCGCTACTTCCCAGATCCAGATTTGTTGCCTGTGATCATTGCAGATGAGCAAATTGAAGCAATTAAAGCGACCATGCCGGAACTTCCTGCTGCACGCCGTGAACGTTTTATCGCTGAATTTGCAATTACCGAATACGATGCGCATGTACTCACCTTGTCTCGTGAAATGGCCGATTTTTATGAAGCGGTTGTGGCAGCGGCTGGTGGTGCAGCACACGGTAAAATTGCTGCAAACTGGGTGATGGGTGAATTCTCTGGTGCTTTAAATAAAGCTGGCCTAGAGCTTGCAGATTCGCCTGTGTCTGCCGAACAATTGGGTGGCATGATTGCACGTATTGTAGATAACACCATCAGCGGTAAAATTGCAAAACAAGTCTTTGGCTTTATGTGGGATGAAGGCAAATCTGCCGATACGATTATTCAGGAAAAAGGTTTAAAGCAAGAAACCGATACAGGTGCGATTGAAGCCATCATTAAAGACGTACTTGCAGCCAATGAAAAAATGGTTGAAGAGTATAAGTCTGGTAAAGAGAAAGCTTTTAATGGCCTTGTAGGTCAAGTGATGAAAGCTTCAAAAGGCAAAGCCAATCCTGCTCAAGTGAATGAATTGATGAAGAAGTTGATTGGTTAAGCTAATCTATTTTCAAAAGAAAACCCGCTTAAAAGCGGGTTTTCTTATAGGTCGCTGTAAACTCTTCTGCCACCATTTCAGTAATCTGATTTTTTCCTACTAAGTTATATTTTTCATATTCCGCTAGAACATATTTAGCCTGATTATTTTCTTCCTCAGACCAATCAGAAAAATCGATATAACCGAAATCATTACCTTCTTCAAAAAA
The DNA here is from genome assembly GCF_000760595.1 of Acinetobacter soli. Taxonomy (GTDB): domain Bacteria; phylum Pseudomonadota; class Gammaproteobacteria; order Pseudomonadales; family Moraxellaceae; genus Acinetobacter; species Acinetobacter soli. The sequence continues at coordinate 57,375 of NZ_BBNM01000006.1, forward strand.
ACTTGTATCTAAAATTGATCCATCTCTTGCAGATGCAAAACCAATCATAACTAGACTCTTAATCTCAGGATGCTTTAATTTTCTAATCACTGCGTATTCATGAAGCATCATTTTTCTGACTTCTCGATATTGCTCCATACTTCCATATTCTACTGCAACTGGTAAGCAAAAAAATAAATATGCTTGTTCTAATCCACTTATTGTAGAAAGTCTTGTGCCTCTTTTATTTTTAAAATCATAATACATACCAACAAATGAATCTCCTAAAATACGCCTTTGAAATCTATTAGCTTTTGCCATATTTCTAATTTTTTCTTCAATTTCATGTATTTCTGTCCAATTAGTGTTATCTACAGATGTACCATTTAAAATATGAAAACTAAATGACTCAATTAAGGCATCCCATACATAACTATTTTTATCTAATTCTTTTCTTAATTTAAAATCCTCTCTATCAATAAATTTATCAAAAGTGGGATAATTTAAATTGACAGAATCTTTATTCATTTCTGAATTAGAAAAAATATTCCTTTTTTTTATATTTTTATCATAACTTGCATACCATAAAGTTATTAAATCACCTTCAGCATTTAAACTGACATCTTTATTCGTAAGAAAAAAAAACTCTCTAAGCTTTAAATATTCTATAAAGTCATTCGCTGTATCAAAATGACCTAATGAATCTTGTAATGTTTTCTCTGTAAAGACATGAAAAAATGGATTACCCTGATTAATTAATCCTATTTTAAAGGGCTGATGATCGCTAAGCTTATGATCATTTGTAAATTGCAAACTTGCATAGCCTAGAGTCTTTTCTAATACATTTTCTAAACCATGAGTAACTAAGATGTGATGAAATTTAGCTTGGGAAATATCAAAATTAATTGGGAAAGCTTCAGTACATCCTTTGTCTACGAAAAGTCGATTTGGAAATTTTCGTATCCATCTTTCTGCACCTAAAGTTTGTGACAGTGATTTAGTGATAGCCTTTTTGTACCATCTCTTCCATTCAATCTCTGGGTCTTTTTCAGTATTAAATTCAATTTTTTTATCACTAATTAATAAAATATCATTTCCAAATACAATAATTAAATCACAAATTTCTTTACCATTTTCTTGATCTCTGAATAAATTTGGCCATGTCCAAAATCTTAGAAAAGATTTAGATCCCAATTCATTTACCAATTTCTCACTTTCGGTAAAGCTTGTTTCTCGATTTATATAAGCTGACATTAAATTCCAATCTATTTTTTACAAATATAACTTAACATGTTATTAAGTTATAAACCTATGATTTTAAATACAATATAACCATCAAGAAGTATCCTCTATTGTAAAACTCAAGAACTTAGGGCTTATCTAATTTTTATACAGGAATGCCATTTGTCCTCACCCTCAAGCATCTTTCTGAAGGAAAAAGATTTTTCTAAGGGTCTATTGAAATCTACTCTCCTTTTATTTGGTAAGAGCTAGAGAGAAATACTATCTCACTACCCCCAACTTACCCAACACGCCTGGTGTCAAAAACGTCATCGCCACTTTGTTTAAATCGATATAACGTAGTGTTCCTTGTAACTGCTGTTTCACTGCCGGATCTTTTACAATCTCTTCACCTGCATTTTGCCCCAATTGCTGAAAACTCTGCCCCACTGCCTGTAAGCCTTCGGTTTGAATTACATTTTTGGTCTGTGCCGAACATTGATCGATAATAATTCGTTGCAACACTTGCGCAAGCTTTTGGTCAAGCTGATCTTTTTGCTCAGCACTCACATTACTAAATGCTTTTAAATCGGGATGCACCGACAATGCCGCATAAGTCCATTGCAACACCGTTGTTTTATCGGCTGCTGTGGTCGATTTCACCAAGCAATCACTCAACTGATCCACCGCAGGGCCAGCATTTGCCATTTGAGTTGCTCCAAACATGGCCGCTACAAGTGTAAATGCACACGCAATGGTAGAACGTTTCTGCCCCAATAATGAATCACGACGCTGTAACATAAGTTTCACTCCAATCTGCAATTGCCTACTTTTAGCATATTTTGTTTTATTTAATCTGTTAGGTGGCTGTAAATATCACACTTAACCCTGACCGGTATAATTCCAATTTTCAGGAATATTGGGCTGCTTTGGTACTCGATTTAAATCGATATTTAAGTCGCGACTACCTTTATAAGATTTTTCACCCGAATCGGATGCTGGTGATACATCTAAATGATAGCGATAACGAAATTGCCATAGCATCGGCTTGAGTGGCCGAATATCCAAACTCAAGCCATCTTCATCATGACAACGCCCTTTTGAAGCTGCATAGTCCTGCTCTGAAAAGCATGCTCGAACCATTCGACTAAAACTAAATGGATAATTTTCAATAAAGCGATGTGCCTGACCTGAATCTTTTAATTCATAAAAACCGGCTTGTTCTATTTTTGCGCCACCACCCGAATACATTTCTGAAAACTGATCGATGACTGCAATCGCATAACGCTGCTGAGTCAGTGGAAAAAGTTTGGGAAATACATATTGTTTTTGATCAATGTCTTCGCTGGCGACTGTCACGATATTCCACTGTCGAATCAATTTATAACCCATCGATGTTGGCTTAAATTGTGCAACATCATTACGATTCGATAAAACCCACAAATTCTGGTCTGGAGTTGTTAGGCTTCTCCATTGCACCCCTTTTTTACATAGGTCTTTGAGTTGTTTACAAAGTTGATCTTGAGTCGTTTGGTTAAGTTGTCCAGTTTTGAAATCGAGAATCTGTAGAGGTGCAGCAAAAACAGAGCCACTCAAGCAGGCAGATGCCCCCATTAAAATTATTCCACCCAAACCAATCTTATGCTGAAGCATGATATTTCCTTTGGCTATTTTTATGTTCACAGTTTAATTATTTCACTACTGCTTCAATCTGATCGAGTTCCCAAACACCACCAGCCGCAATATTTTTACACATTCCTGTCCATCGGTTTTGATTTTGTACAAAGCGTTGTCCATCCCAAATCCATGATTGCTCTAACCAACAATCACCAATTCCTCTGCCCTTAAACGCACTGCTGATTTCACCAGAAGCAATGTCGGTTGCCCATTCGGTCACATACGTGGCCTGCCCTTGCAATGACTGGTCTAATACCCATGCGCCATAGCCTTCGTTGTATGCACCGCGAACGCACAAGGTTGTAGCCAAAACTTTACCATTGGTGAGTTTATACAACTGAATAGGTTGAGGTTTTGCACCTTTGTCGGCGCCGTTATAAATCCCTTCACAAAAATCGGTTTCTTTTGGTTTTGGATTTGCAGCTAACAAGCGTGCATGCAGGCTTTGATATTGTTTGGTGTTGGGTTTTAGGGTGAGATATGGCTGATCGGCTGTTTTTACCTTTTTAATCATTAATTTAGGCTGAGGCATCAATACATTCGATTCATTTGCACTGCCTTTTTTGACGATAGCCCCCGTGGTACCAATACGTTTTTGTAAATCATCCATTTTAAGCAGTACGGCGGTCATACCTGCATCGGAAATATTCCAAACGTAATGCGAATTTTTAAAGCTCATCTTGGTTTTCTGCGAAGCTTGTTTGAGCAATGCATTCACTTGCGCAGCCGAAAGCGTGCCTATCAATGGCGATTCAACTCCTTTCACGGCGACAGCACCCAAATCTTTGTCATTGATATAAAAATGAATATTTTTGACTTGATTGGCAGCAAAGCTATCCTCGCCGCCATTTGCTAGCGCAAATTGTGCGCGTACAGGCTGCTTTGGCCCTGCCGCCCGAGTAAGTAGAATCGATGCTGGATTTTGCTGACCGTCATCACTTTGATAACCCGCGGCACGGCAAGTTCCAGTATTTGAACAATACACCTCCCAGTTTTGATGGGTAAAGGCAGTACCCTGAATATCCTGTGCAAAGGCAAAGTAACTTATTGCCATAAAGCCACAACCTGACACTATTTTTTTTAGTTGGATCATTTGGAATTCTCATCAACTTATTATGAATCTATCCATCATTCTAAAACCTTTTTGAATGGAACAGTCATACACGCTTGTATTAAAAATATGCTAGCTTTAAAACAGCTATTTTATTGGGATCTATCCTTATTATGATAAAATTGATCATCAAAACGATTCTTTCTTTAGGCTCGATACTTTGGCTTCCATTGACACATGCTGAAGTATCCACGTTTAAGCCGTCTTTTCCTCAATTTTCAAATACAGCTAAACAACGCCAAGCAATGAATCAAATATATGCATTGGGTGAAGTCTCCTTTAGCAATGATGTTCGCGTTCCTTTTTATGGTGTTACTGCACCTAATCCCGTCAATGATGGACTGTTAAAAGGCTTTAAATCGTGTACAGCAAAAACCTGTCATTTTGATTTTAAGCTAGGTGCTAATCTAGCAAAGCAACTTAAATTGGTCGGACTACCTGAAATTGGCACGGTACTGGTTCCAAAAGATTGGCAAGATATCGAAGCAAATGCTGGGGCAAATGGTACGGGTTATGCGTTAATCATGAGTCCAGATCAAAAACAGGCCATTCAGCTTTACGATTCTTCACTATGCGTCGGTTGCGGTATGCCCTATGCCAGCCTGTATTTTCCAGAATTATTAAAAGAAAGCATAGAAAATGAATTTGGAGGTTATAAAGACTCACAGAAGTTGTTGAATGTGGTACATCCATCCAAACATAGCGCTTTCTTTAGTTATCAGATTCCGAAGCTGAATAATAAAACGCATGGCGTTGCAAAATATCGTGATGATGGCGACTTTAACTTTCGAGAAATCAAAGTCACGTTAGATAAATCACAGCAACATTTGGTTGGCCCGATTTTAAATTTCTATCAGTTTACTCATTAATATTAACTACATTTTCAAATGACTGGCTGGCTTTCAACAGATTTAAAAAATGCGTCACACGGATATTGTTGTCTTTGGCCCGATAAATTGCATAAATTGGTGCAATACATGGCTTTTTTGCTTCGAGTGACCGATAAACGATTTGTTTATTCCAGAAATCTTGAATGGATGCTGGCACAATTGACAACCCAATGCCTGCGGCAATCAAGTTTAAACTCGATGTAAGCCTTGGCGCTTCCTGAATAATATTTGGACTAAATCCAGCCTGATAGCAATTGGCTAAAATATTGTCGAACAAATCCTGACCAGCAAGACGCCGATATAAAACAAACTCAAAAGGTTCAAGGTCAATTAAACGAATCGTATCAGGATGTTCTACCAAAGGATGGCTGGTTGGCAAAGCCACAATGAGAGGTTCGTTCAGTACATGCACACTGTGTAGTTCGGTTCTTACAGGGGCCGGTTTTCTTAAAAATGCAATGTCTAGTTTCTCGTTCATGACTGAATCGATGAGCGCACCGCTGCTTTCTTCTTCTAGATGAATCGAGACCTGAGCAAACTGATCACGATATCGACGTAATAATGCAGGTAAAAATGGATGTAAGCCGACCGAATTGGTAAAGCCAATATTGAGCTGTCCAGCTTTACCCTGTGCAATGCTCTGTACTCGTCTGGGAATGGCTTGTGCATGTGCCAAAATGGTGAGTGCCTCTTCATACAGTGCTTTGCCGGCTTCAGTTACTTCAACGCCACGAGGCAGTCGCTTAAGCAACTGAATTTCAAGCTCTTCTTCAAGGCTTTTAATCAGTCGTGTAAGAGGCGGTTGCTGCATGTGCAGACGCTGTGCTGCTCTGGAAATATTATTTTCCTCGACCACCGCCACAAAGGCATTGAGTTTATGAATATCAATCATTGCTATACCTTTTTGGTATGTTTAATGGCAAAAATAGCATTTGTAAATATACCATGATCGGCTCATGCTATGTCTATCAAAGATTCAACAGTATGAGGGTTTAATGAAAGTACACGCCATGCCAATAGCCAGTGAACAGACATCTACGCCCAGTTGTAAGGCTTTGTTTATCGGGTTTATGAAACTTGGGCTCATGGGTTTTGGTGGAGTATTACCGCTGGCACATCGCATGATTGTTGAAGACCAGAAATGGCTCGATGAAGCACAATTTACCAATTTACTCGGAGTGTGCCAGCTTCTTCCCGGAGGCAATATTATTAATATGTCTGTTGCCATCGGGATGCAATTTCAAGGCGTAAAAGGTGCGTTCAGTTCAATTTTAGGGCTCATTTCAGCACCCACTTTGATTGTGCTGGGGTTGTATCAAATTTATGAACACTTTCAACATCTTCCAACTGTAAGACACATGATTCAAGGCCTAGCCGCGGCCGCGGCCGGATTACTGTTTGCCACAGGTTTAAAAATGCTACGCCCGATCATGAAAAGTTACTTAACTGCCCTGACCATCGTGCTGACGTTTATATTTATGCTGATCGTGAAAATTCCTTTGGCGCTCACTTTACTGATTTTACTGGTCATCAATTTTGTCATTTTGGGAGCTCGAAAAGCATGATATCGGTTTTGGTGGTTTTAGCAGGTGTTTTCGCACAATTGTCTGTATTGGCCTTTGGTGGAGGTAATGCCATTTTGCCTGAAATGCAGCATCAGGTGGTGAATGTGCATCACTGGATGACGGCTGAGCAATTTAGTTCGCTATTTGCCATGGCACAGGCTGCACCCGGCCCAAATATGATGATTATCCCCTTAATTGGCTGGCATGTTGCAGGCCCAGCTGGCTTGCTGGTGACCTCATTGGCAAAATTTGGCCCCTCATCGATTATCACTGTATATGCATTAAAATTCTGGGATCGATTTAAAGCGCATCCATTACGTGGTCGTTTTGAGCAGGCATTAAAACCCATTACAGTCGGTCTGGTTTTGGTCAGTGCATGGTTGATTGCAGATGCATCAGCACAAAATATGTTTCTGATTGCGATTGTGGTATTTACTGCGGCAATGGGACTGGTCAAAAAAATTCATCCGTTATGGATCATGATTTGTGGGGCAGGCTTAGGGGTTGTCTTTCTTGGCTCATGATTCACTTTTGCCAACAAGAGCAGCATCGCGATATTTTATGTATACAGTGTGAATAGTTCTTCACACAACTCCTCTCATTTCTCCCTACTCTCTGGCTAGGCATGTCGCATCATAGACCTATAAAACAAGGTCAAGGGTGTAAATATGACTAAATTAAAAGCGATACTCGCAAGCGTTCTGGTGACATCAACCGTACTCACAGCAGGCTGTGTAGTCGATCCATTTGGTTATGATGGTCCTCATCATCGAGATGGCCATGGTCGCTATGATCGAGACCATCGTGGATGGGATAACCGTGGACGTTATGATCATCGTGGTTGGGATGACCGCCGCTAAATCAAATATCAAACAACGCTTTAAACATCAAAAAAGCCTTCATTGTACTGAAGGCTTTTTTAATCAGGATGATTGATCCAAAATCGATTCAAATGCTTTTAAACGCTTACGAATAGAAAGCAACTCAATAATCGTTTTCCACGAATTAATTAAATACTGGAATGAATCACGTACTTTATTGAATACTCCACCGATTTGATTGATCAAACCCAAACTTAGTTTACCCGCTGCAATCGATGGAAATAACACAACCAAATTGTAGAGAATATCTAACTGACCATACCAAGTCGCAGTCAAGTTAAAATAAGCATAGTGAAAATAAAGACGAAAGTAATTTGTACGCACACGGCTAAATAATTCTTTCAGTGTTGCGGGTCTGGCACGGTCAGCATGATCTTCACCATAGACCAACTCTTTACGATAGGCCGCTTCCACTTTTTGATTATTAAATTGCAAGCCAGGCAATTTAATCCCGACCACCATCAAAAGTACCGTACCAAATACTGCCCAAACGATGGCGGCCCAAACCAACGAATGATTGAGCTCACCAATAATCGGAACGACGGGTACATATTTGGAAAGCTGAAACAATAACGGTAAAAAGGCAATCAAGGTCATCATGGCCTTGACCAGTTCAACTCCCAAGTCTTCCATAATAGTGGCAAAACGCATGGTGTCTTCTTGCACACGCTGTGAGGCACCTTCGATGTGGCGGAGCTTATCCCAATGCGCTGTATAGAAATCATTCATTGCAGTACGCCAGCGAAAGACGTAATGGCTGGTAAAGAAGGAATTCACGACAGCCAGCGTTACCCCCACCATGGCAATATAAAGAAAAACTAGGGTTTCTTTATACAAATCCATGATGTTACCGCCACCATTGGTCAGCATACTCTGAATGAGATCCCAAAATGGGACATACCACGCATTGACCAAAACACTGATTTGTACGCCAAACCAGATATTAAATAAAATAAATGCACTTCCCCATATCGACCAGCGTTGCCAAGGGTTGTCTGACAGCATTTTCCAGAACCCAGCAAAAAGCGCGGTTGCGATAAAAAACCAGATATAAAACCATATAAATGCGGGAGACCAAAAACGTGCAACACTTACCGCCAGCTCCGCATCGGCATAGCCCTTAGGAAAGCCAACAAATTCGCCCCAGTGTTTTCCACCCGAGTACCACAGCAGCAGATTGATACCAAACCAAAAAATGAGGGATAAAACAAACCACTTCGGTTTTGGAAAAAATGATTTAAACATGGTAAATTTTTATTCCTTCATGACGAATCGTCGCATTTGAATCAAGCCTAAAGCGTGAAACTTAAATTTAACCTAAACGATATTTATCGTCTCGTTGTAGATTGATCCAATTTCCTGTTCTTTTAATCATTTTTTGTAACAAGTGCAAGCACCAAAGCATCTTCATACAATATCGCCATTGAGCCAGCTCAAAAACTCATTTTTTTGCAACGTAAAAAGCGTATGATAAAAGCGAAAATCACAATACATAATCATAACAGGACCCTAAAATGACAAAACAGATTCTCATGCTGGTTGGTGACTATGCAGAAGACTATGAAACCATGGTGCCTTTTCAGTTTTTAACTGCTTTAGGCTATGACGTGCATGCGGTATGTCCCGATAAAATTGAAGGCGATCATATCGCCACAGCCATTCATGACTTTGAAGGTGAACAAACCTACAGTGAAAAGCGCGGTCACAATTTTGCCATCAACTATAATTTTGAAAACGTACAACCCGATCAATATGTCGGCTTGGTCATTCCGGGCGGACGAGCGCCCGAATATCTGCGCATGAATGCACGCGTGATTGCCATTGTGCAGGCCTTCGATCAGGCCAAAAAACCCATTGCGGCGGTGTGTCATGGCGCACAAATTCTGGCGGCAGCAGACGTTTTAAAAGGTAAAACCTGTTCGGCTTATCCCGCTTGTGCTGCCGAAGTTAAACTGGCTGGTGGAACCTTTGCCGATATTTCCGTGACCGATGCCGTGACTGATGGTCATTTGATTACCGCACCCGCATGGCCTGCCCATCCTGAGTGGCTGGCACAATTTATTAAAGCCTTGGGAGCAACCGTTCAGCTTTAATACCATTTTTGTTTTTACGGCTGCTTGGCCTGCGCATCGACATTATGCAGATCAAGTGCCGTTTGAATCGCATCTAATTTTTTTTGTGCAGCATTGATGCCCGCCTGAATGGTGGCCTCACGTTCCTTTACATCAAAGATATGTGCTTTTTCATAAAGTTCTGGCTGAATCACAATATCAGCGTGTTTGAGTTCTTCATCCGCTAAACGGTTTTGCATAATATTAATGTTCTGGTTAAACAGTCCCCAGATGTTGGTGGTTTCTGTATGGATGGGCTGTGCCAGAATATCGACTGCAATAACGACGTCTGCACCGAGTGATCGGGCAACTTCGACCGGTACAGGGCTGACCAGTCCACCATCGACATATTCTTTATTTTGAATTTTAGTAGGTACAAACATACTCGGAATCGAAATTGACGCTCGAACGGCTTGCCCGGTATTGCCCTGATTAAAAATGGTTTGTTTGCCTTGCTTAAGCTCGGTTGCCACCACAAACATCGGAATTTTCATGTGCTCGAGTGGCTGATGATTAACTTGCTGATTGACATAATCCTCAACTTTTTTACCATCAAAAAAGCCTTTTTTATCGAGGGTCAGTTCACGCACATCGCCCACTTTTAAATTAAGCGCGATATCTCGTAACTCACTCGATGTTTTTCCGCTGGCATAAATCGCGCCCACAATACTGCCTGCACTGGTGCCCACGATAAAATCTGGACGGATACCATGCTGTTCAAGTACTTCAATCACGCCAATGTGTGCATAGCCACGCGCACCACCACTGCCCAAGACCAGCGCCACAACCGGGCGTTGCTGCTTGATCGATGCAAAGGAAGCTGCGACCTGATCACGCTGTGTTTCTAGTAAAGGCTGCGCAATTGGTTGATGCTTTTCTACGGGTGCGTGTTGACACCCTGCAAGTATCAGGGAAAATCCAAACAGTAGAATAGACAGACATCTCATTGCAATAAAAAACCTTTATCCTGTTTTTTTTGTTTGGCAAGTTTAGTCGCATGTTACAAGAAAAGCTGTATCGAATTTATATCAGCTCAAAAAAAAGCAGCCTGTGAAACAGACTGCTTTTTTATTTTGAATTTTAATTACCAGATATCGCTATCGACTTTTTTCTTCATCTCAGGATATTGATCAATCTTGAATTCAGGGTTTTTGATTCCCTTTTTCATTTGTTCACGATAATCCTTGAGAAGCTTACGAACAAATGGCGTGAGCAACAAAATCGCAATCAGGTTGATGGTCGCCATAATACCCATAAACAGATCGGCCATCGACCAAACCAACGGAACACTGCTGATTGCGCCAAAGTAAACCATGAACAATACAAAAATACGGAAGATAAACATGACTTTCGGGCTGTTATTGATGAACTGCATATTGCCTTCTGCATAGGCATAGTTGCCCAGCACAGCCGAATAACAGAACAAAAATAGCAATACCGCAAGAAAATCACCGCCCCAGCTACCTAGCTGTGATTCAAGCGCACGCTGGGTCATTTCAACCCCAATGGTGCCACCATCGTGATAAACACCCGAAATCAGGATAATCAATGCCGTTGAGGTACATACAATGAAGGTATCTACAAATACACCGAGCATCTGTACCAAGCCCTGATCGACTGGATGTTTCACTTCAGATGCAGCAGCGGCGTTCGGTGCAGAACCCATCCCCGCTTCATTTGAAAATAGACCGCGCTTGATGCCCTGCATCATGGCCAATGAAATCATTCCACCAAAAAAGCCTCCTGCCGCTGCTTTAAACTCAAATGCTTCGGTGAAGATCAGTTTAAAAACATCAGGCAAAATATCGTAGTTGATGACTGCAATATATAATGCAGCCGCCAAATACAAACCTGCTTTAATTGGAACAAACATTTCAGCAAATTTGGCAATACGTTTGATACCACCAAAAATGGCAATTGCCACCAATACCACCAAAGCCAAGCCAACCCAAGATACTTCGAAGTTGAGGCCGCCAAGAGGCAAGATGATATTGGCTTTATCCCAGCCCCAAGAGTGCGAGGTTGCATTGGCAATCGCATTGATTTGTACTGAGTTAAATACAAAACCATAGGTAAAAATAAGAGAAATGGCAAACACAAAGCCGAATGTTTTACTCTTTAATCCCTGAGTAATGTAGTAGGCAGGTCCACCGCGGAACTGTTTAGTTTGCGTGTCACGAACTTTAAACAACTGAGCCAGTGTAGATTCGGTAAATGCCGAGCTCATACCCAATAATGCAGTTACCCACATCCAAAACACTGCGCCAGGCCCACCTAACGCAATCGCGATCGCCACACCGGCGATATTTCCAACCCCAACACGGCTTGCAAGACCAGTTACAAAGGCCTGAAACGGCGTAATACCGTGTTCATCTTCACCGTCTTTACGGCTTCCCTTCATGACTCGAATACTTTGCCAGAACATACGAATTTGCACCGCTTTGGTTGCGATGGTGTAAAACGTACCTGCTGCCAGCAAGAAAACGACCAGAAAATCCCATAAAGGATCATTAAAAAAGCTGACCCAAGACATCAGGGTTGCAGTTAATTGTTCATTCATATCTGAAACACTTGTGTTTACCATATCACTATGGTGTCTATCTAAATCCCACTAAATAAATAAAAAAGCCTCTACAATCAGAGGCTTTTTTACTTATCGACATTTTGAATCAATGTGCCCTAAATCATTTCTCTAGTTTCACACAAAAAACTTAAGAATTACTTGAATTACGGTCGCATTGATTAAATCAACAAAAAATGCACCACACAGTGGAACAATTAAAAAAGCTTTATGAGATGGCCCATACATATTGGTGATCGCTTGCATATTCGCGACGGCGGTAGGCGTTGCCCCCATCCCAAAACCACAATGCCCGGCTGCAAGAACAGCAGCATCATAATTCTTGCCCATGACCTTGAAGGTCACGAAAGCTGCGTATAATGCCATTGTTAAGGTTTGTGCTGCAAGGATAATCACTAAAGGACCAGCCAAATCGACCAATTGCCAGAGTTTGAGCGATAAAAGTGCCATGGCCAGATACAACGATAACGATGCATTGCCGAATACATCAATCGCGCGATCAAAAATATCGACACGAAAAATGCTTTCCAATACGTTACGTAAAATGACGCCGCCGCCAAGCGCCCACACAAATGTAGGTAGCTCAAACCAGGTGCCTTTACTGTAACCGGTCATGAATTCTGCAAAGGCCAGACACGCTGCAAACATCCCCAATGTGGTAATGGCATTGTCTGCCGTGATGAGACGTACTTGATGCGGATTTTCAAATGGCGCAAGATTTTCAGGATGCTCATCAACATGCGTATCTCGATTACGAATTTGTGCGTCGGTTCGAGCATGCGACAATTGATGGCGTTGAATCAGAAACTTGGCCAAAGGCCCGCCAATAATCCCGCCGATAATCAAGCCAAAGGTCGCACTGGCCATGCCGAGTGCCAAAGCGCCCTGAATACCATGTTGAGTCTCTAGAATTTCTCCCCACGCCCCTGCAGTACCATGCCCACCTGTAAGTGTAATCGAACCTGCGATTAATCCAATTAACGGATCGATACCCAGCAAGGTGGCCAGACTCATGCCAACCAAGTTTTGCACGACAATAAACGAAGCAACGCAGACCAAGAAAATTACCAGCCCAATACCGCCTTCTTTGAGCTTGGCAAAGTGCGCACTTAAACCAATCGAAGCAAAGAAAATCAGCATAAAACTGGTCTGGAGTTCACTACTAAAAGTAATGCTGTAGCCCCAGATCGAATGCACCACCAATGACAACAGCGCAGCAACAAGGCCACCTGCGACTGGTTCAGGAATGTTGTAACGTCTCAGAAAGTCAATTTTATTGACTAAAAATCGCCCTAAAAGTAATACGATGACCGCTGCAATCAACGTATAAAAGGCATTAAATGTAAATTCCATATATTTTCCATTTAACTCTCAAGCATTTAATCGATTTTCATTCTTCTAATATGTGAATGATAAAGATGACTAAACGGAACCTTGAGAACAATTACCCAAAAGAAGTGAAACAGAAAGATGAATTCAGATAAGAACAAACAGTTTGATTTGAAGCAAAGCTAAAAATCATAAGGCGTTCAGTATAGTATACTATTACAGTAGACACCGTATTTTTGCTGTAATTGTGGCGATTTTTTACGCAATATCACTCATTTTTTCATAGTTCCAGTTGCAGTTTATCTACTACAGTCTGTTTTTGATTTTATAAAATCGGTTTAAAAATTGCAGATGAATCCTTTATAGTGGAGGCATTAAAAAACGGATAAGGAACGCCCATGCAGTCCGAGCAAGTTCAATTGGTCGATCAAGCCATTACGTCTCGACATTCGGTTCGTGCTTTTTTACCCACCCCCATTGAACCTCAAATCATTAAAGATATTCTGGCAGTCGCAAGCCGTGCACCGTCGGGGACCAACACCCAGCCATGGAAAGTGTATGTAGTCACTGGCAAAACACGCGACACCATGATTCGTCGAGTATGTGACGCCCAAATCGCACTGACCAATGATCCAAGCCACGCCGAGCAGTATCAGGAAACATTCGCTTATTATCCTGAAAAATGGATTTCACCCTTTATTGATCGCCGCCGTGAAAATGGCTGGGGCCTGTATGGATTACTCAATATTCAAAAGGGCGAAAAAGAAAAAATGGCCCAACAGCAATTACGTAACTTCCAGTTATTTGATGCACCGGTTGGACTGTTTTTTACCGTCAATAAAATGATGGGCGTCGGATCGAAAATGGATATTGCCATGATGATTCAAAACGTCATGACTGCTGCAAAAGCCCGCGGACTAGATACCTGCCCTCAAGCTGCATGGAATCATTTTCATCCGATTGTGCTTGATGTACTTCATGCATCTGAAGATGAAGAGCTGGTCTGTACGGTGGCTTTAGGCTATGCAGACCCAGATCATATTGTGAATACCTTTATTACACCACGTGAAAGCGTCGAGAGCTTTACCCAGTTTTTAGATTAAATCCATCGACTCAACTAAAAAAGACCTGAATATGCAGGTCTTTTTTATTCATTTGGGGACTTAAGCATTTTGCAGCTTAAGCTGACGTGCGACAGCAAAAATCGCGATTACCCCTGCGCCAGAAAATAGCATCATCATGATGCCCATATTTAGTAGGGCATTCCAGACGAGAAAGTTTAAAATTACACCACCCAACAGACCGCAGCCAAACTGCATACTGCCCATAATGGCACTGGCTGTACCTGCACGGGCGCCTTGTCTCGACATTGCCAGCGCCATGGCATTAGGTCCAGTCATTCCTAGCCCTGAAACAGCTAAAAACAAACCTGCCATCACCATTGCAATTGGCGCATCTGAAATCAGACCACTCAAAAGTACTAACGCTGCACCTGTTAGCTGAATGAACCCCCCTATTTTAAGCCGAGTCATGGTGCCAAGTTTGGATACCAGCTTTTTATTGATGGAAGAGACAATCATGATTCCCAAGGCATTAAAGCCAAACGCATAGGCAAACTGCTGCTGCCCCAAACCATATTGATCCATTAAAACAGAAGATGCTGAACTGATATAACTAAACAATACCCCACCGGTTAAACACCCCGCCAACATCGGGAAACGAAAGCTGGTATCTTTAAAAATCGCGGCATACAAAGTCACCACCTGATAAGGGCTAAGTTTTAAGCGTTTTTCAGGTGCCAAAGTTTCATCAAAGAAGAAATGAATGCACAATAAACATAAGCAGCCAATCAGTGCGAGTAACCAAAAAATAGCCTGCCAATGGAAAAACTCCAACACCATTGCACCCAGCGCTGGCGCTGCAATCGGTGCAATCCCCATCACAATCATCATACTTGAGAAGGCCTGTGCCGAACCTTGTACATCGAGCCTGTCACGTATGGCAGCACGTGCAATCACAACACCCACGCAGCCGCCCAGCGCTTGTACCAGTCGGGCTAAAATAAGCGACCATTCATTTTGCGCCAATACACATAATGCACTGGCCACCACATATAAAGTGAGTCCAACATATAACGGCGCTTTACGGCCGATTCGGTCACTGATCGGGCCATAAACAAGTTGACCGATTGCCAAACCCAAGAAATATGCAGGCAGGGTATTGGCCACCATACGCGTGGTGGTTCCAAAATCACTGGCCATTTGTGGTAAGGCTGGCAAGTACATATCAATCGACAGCGGCCCAAGTGCGGTCAAAAGGGCCAGCAGCATAATCCACGCAATTGAATATTGACCGGGTAATCTACTTTCGGACATAGTCACATTTTAATATTAAATACGGAGTGTGAAGACAAGCTTACACTGTCCATAGTATGATTTCACTGAGTAATAATAACGATGATGACTCAACCTGACGTGCATGCAGGGAGGTGTCTTTCACTCAATAGCTTAAAGGAATCCCCTTGAACTCTTGGTTTTCCAAACTCAAACAAGCGACTTACAACACTTCGCTGATGTATAACCTTCGGATGCTGATTGCATTTGCAGGCACTGCCTTTGTGCCTTATTTTCTCGATTATCAACTGGCCACTATTCCGCTCACCCTCGGTGTGGTTGCCGCTGGCTTGAGTGATATCGACGACCGCTTTTCTGTTCGAATCATGAATCTGGTCTATACCTACGTGGGCTTTTTTGCCGCTGCAACTTCGGTACAGCTTTTGTTTCCACATCCGGTGGCATTTGCACTGGGGTTGATTGTGGCCTGTATTTTCTGGATTTTATTGGGCTCTTTAGGGCGCCGATACACCACCATTTCCTATGGATGCTTGGTGGTGTCGGTTTACTCGATGCTGGGCGTACACCTCTTCCCAGAATGGTACATGCAACCTGCTCTTTTAGTGTGCGGTGCAGCTTGGTATGGTTTGATCGCCACGATTAGTTTCTTGTTATTTCCGATTCGCCCCGTACAAGATAAATTATCGGCCTGCTATGCATCGCTGGGTGATTTTTTATTTGCTAAATCCAGTGTTTTCGATGTCGATATGACACCTGAGAGTTATCAACAATCCTTGATTGATCTATCGATGGAAAACGGCAAACTGGTCGGGATTTTTAACGATTTAAAAGCTTCATTGCTCACCCGACTCAAAGGCGATCGCGGACAAAAAGACACCCGACGCAGCCTGCAATATTATTTTGTGGCACAAGATATTCATGAGCGCGCAGACTCGGCACATATCAATTATCAAGAACTGAGTAAAATTTTTCAGCACAGCGACATTTTGTTTCGTTTCCAACGTATTTTGACCATACAAGGCAAAGCCTGCAAGGATTTAAGCGAAAGTATTTTAAAGCGGCAACCCTACAAACATAACAAGCGCTTTAAACACACCTTTGAAAATCTCAAACAGTCTTTGGGGAAATTACGTCACGATCAGGTTTATGATCCGCTTTGGGTCAATGCGCTGTATGCGCTTTATCAAAATTTGAAAGGTATCGATGCACAGTTACGTAATTTAGAAACAGAGCGTAATATTGCTTTAGATAAAGTGAAGCAGATGGATCATCAGCTTAAAGACGACGATCTTAAGGGCTGGAACGATATCATTGTGCGGATTCGTCAAAATCTAACACCAGAGTCGGTGTTATTTCGTCATGCTGTTCGGCTTTCTGTGGTGTTGTTTGTAGGCTACATTTTTGTCCAAACAACCGGTATTCAATACGGCTACTGGATTCTATTGACTGCACTGTTTGTTTGCCAGCCGAATTTTAATGCCACCAAACGCCGACTGCGATTACGAATTGTGGGTACATTGGTCGGCATCATTATTGGTATTGCGATTTTATACTTTGTGCCTTCACTTGAAGGTCAGTTGCTGATTTTGGTGTTGAGTGGCGTGTTGTTTTTTGAACTGCGCAGTAAACAGTATGCACAAGCCACAGCCTTTATTACCATTTTGGCGCTGATTAACTTTAATTTAGATGGCTTCGGTTTTTCTGCGGGATTACCACGCATGATCGATACCCTCATCGGCTGCGCGCTGGCGTGGCTGGGCGTTAGCTTTATCTGGCCAGACTGGAAGTTTCGGCGCTTACCGCGCACCATTCGCCGTGCCATTCAAGCGCAGTGTAATTATCTGGTCGATGTGGTGCAGCAGTATCATCATGGTCGAAATCATGGTCTGAGCTATCGGATTGCGCGCCGTACTGCGCATAACACCGATGCAGATGTGGCATCTTTAATTTCTACCCTTGCGACCGAACCTGATTTTGATCCGATTCAAAAAAATCTGGCATTCGAATTTCTGTGCTTACATCATACTTTTCTTAGTTATATTGCTGCGCTCGGTGCACATCGTGAAAAGATTGATGATCAAGAGATTCTCAATCTACTCGATAAAGCATTAGACGACATTCAAGGGGCTCTGCTCAGAGATGAAATGCCCGGGCTAACCGCACAGAATATGCTGCAAACCATTCGGCAGCGTTTAAAGCAAAATAGTGAGGAAGATCAACTGGCTATTATTATTTTGCAGCAGCTTTCCCTGATGTACAGTATTTTGAATCTGCTCAGTACACTCAAGCAAAGCCTGAGTCATGATCGGGATGATGCCGCCACCGAATTGGCATCACTGTAAATCGCATGAAAATGGCACAATATATTCACGGATTGGCGTGATTTAATGCTAAACTTTGGCGAGTTTAAAATTCACTAATTGCATTTGCACTATGACCGCGAAAACTTTATACGCTTATACGCTACAGCCTGTTAACTACGAAGTGTCTGAAGCTGAACAACGTGATGCTCAGCTTAAGATTTGGCGTAGCACCAATAAAATCAGCACAAAAGCATGGATCATCATGGCAGTGGTTTTACTACTGTCTATCGCAGGGATTATTCTTCTTAAAAACTATTCCACCATTTTTTGCTGGGTTGCCATCATCTGTGTGGTGTTGTACTTCGTACTGCGCAAGTATGGCCTAGAATGGTATGTAAAACGCAAAATGAATGAATTTCCAGTTCAGGAAATTAAAGGTGTTCGTTTGGGCGTGCAGCCACACGGTATTGTGATGCGTCAGCAGATGAATGGTCAAGAAGGTGTTGGCACCATTAGCTGGAAAGACATCTATGAATGGTATAACACTCCAGATTTTATCTTGCTGAATTTTAAAGTAAAAGGACAGCAAGGTGCATATTTGCTTCCAAAGCGTATGGACACCAAGAATTTTTCATTTAATACCATTCGTAAGCACCTGAACGAACAAGTCGGTGATGCAAAATCGTTTTAATTTGAAAACCTAAAAAAAGCCTCCGTACGCGGAGGCTTTTTTTTATCTGTATTATTAAATGATAATGAAAATTAATATTATCTCGAAAATCCATATTATCTAACGAATCTTGAGCTATACTCTAGCAAAATTTAAATCTCTAATTTTGCGTTTACAGCCATGTTAAAAAAAGTCTTTTTCCAGATTCATTGGTTTTTGGGGATCAGTGCGGGTCTTATCCTTGCGTTGATGGGAGTAACGGGTGCGATTTATTCGTACGACCAGCAGATTTTAAAACTCATTAATCAGGACAGTTATGTTGTTCAGGCGCAACATACGCCTAAACTCACACCTGCACAGTTGTATCAGCACTTTGAGCAGCGTCAGCCCGATCTAAAAATCAATAGTATTACTATCGCCAAAGATGCAACCGCCTCCTCCACCGTAAATATTCAAAAAGAAGGTGAACGTCGCGGCTATAACATGATGGTGAACCCTTATACGGCTGAGGTACTGCCTGAAATCAAGGGACGTGGATTCTTTCAATTTGTTCAGCAGTTACACCGCAACCTAACGTTCGGGCCGGTGGGCAAGCAAATTACGGCAGCATGTACCTTAATTTTGATCTTTTTTGTACTCAGTGGACTCTATTTACGCTGGCCAAAACGTCACACATGGCGTCAGTGGTTGTTTGTAAAGCCAAAACTTAAAGGGCGCAATTTTATTTGGGATCTGCATGCCGTTATAGGTACATGGGTGGTGGTGTTTTATTTGTTGATGGCATGTACGGGCTTGTATTGGTCGTATGACTGGTGGCGTGACGGTATGTTTAAGCTGATGGGTGTTGAACGACCACAACCACAAATGCAGGCCGGACCTCGTAATGCACAAGGTCAAGCGACAAATCGGATGCAAGGTCAGCCTCAACAAGGCCATGCAGGACAAGAACATCGTGGTGAAGGCCGCGGTGAATCTCGCGAACAACTCTCTTCTGCACAAATTTATGATGCACTGAACAAGACATGGACTGGTTTTAACACTCAACTTGGCCGCGATTATTCGTCTATTACGCTCAATTTACCTAAAAAAGCCGATCAAACGATTGAGCTCTCTTTCATAGATGCAACACCACAGCATGAACGCGCCCGTAACTCAGCCGTCTATCACTATGGGACGGGTAAAATTGAAAAATTAGAGCTGTATGAAGACAAAAAACTCAATGAAAAAATCATGAGTAGCATGTTGCCAGTCCATCGCGGCAGTTTCTTTGGCCCGGTGTACCACTTTTTTGCAATGCTTGCTTCTTTGGCGATGCCGCTGTTTTTTGTGACGGGTTGGATGCTGTATCTAAAACGCCGTAAGCAGAAAAAATTAACCTTGGCTGCACGCCAGCATCATGTCAGTGATCATTATATCGATCCAAATGCAACGCCTTGGCTCATCACGTATGCCTCTCAAACGGGTGTGGCGGAACAGCTGGCATGGCGCACCGCAACACGACTACAAGAAGCGCATCAACCCGTTCAGGTTCGACCAGTTCAGCAATTAACCGAAAGTGACTTCAAAAATTCACCACAAATTTTGTTTGTACTCAGCACCTATGGCACAGGCGAAGCCCCAGATCTGGCCAGCAACTTTGAGAAAAAATTCTTAAAGTCATCAATGGCTTTGAATCATCTCAACTATGCCATTTTGGCACTGGGGTCAAAAGAATATCCAGACAGCTACTGTGCCTTTGGCCATCGTGTCGATCTATGGCTGAAACAGTCTGGTGCACATGCCCTGTTTGATGTAATTGAAGTTGATAATGCTCATCCTGATGACATTCAAAAATGGAACACGGCACTGGTCAGTGCCACCAAACTTGAACTTCAGTCGATGAACATCGAAAAAATCTTTGATGAATGGAGATTGAGCAAGCGTGAGCTTTTAAACCCCAATAGCCAAGGTGCATCTGCATACAATCTGGAATTTACCACAACCAATGATACTATCTGGCAAGCTGGTGATATTGCAGAGATTCAACCGGGTAACTCGCCTGCACGAGTGAAGGCCTTTCTAGAAAAGCATCAGTTATCCGCACAAACTTATGTAGAGAGCGTTGAAAGTAAGCTGGCTCAAGCACTTTGGAATCGTGATTTAAGCACTGATGTCGAACCATTTGCCAATCCGGAACATTTACTCGAACAACTTGCTGTATTGCCGACTCGCGAATACTCAATTGCCAGTATTCCAAGCCAGCAAGTATTACGATTGACCGTTCGCCAGCAGTTTGACCAAAATGGTCAATTGGGCTTGGGCTCTGGCTGGCTAACCGAACATTTAAGCGTGGGTGAACCTGTAGCCCTGCGTATTCGTACCAATCCCTCGTTTCATCTCATCGATGACAACCGCCCTATTGTTTGCATTGGAAATGGAACTGGAATTGCCGGCTTAATGAGCTTATTACATGCCCGAATTCGTCACGACTATACGGAAAACTGGCTGATTTTTGGTGAGCGCCAGCAAGCATGTGACTTTTTTTACGAAAATACGATTCGCGCATGGCAAAGCACAGGTATGTTGAAACGATTGGATCTGGTGTTCTCACGCGATCAGGCACAAAAATGCTATGTTCAAGATATCTTGAGAGATCAGGCACAGATTTTAAAACAATGGATTGATGCAGATGCTGTCATTTACGTTTGTGGCAGTATCGAGGGCATGGCATCGGGTGTCGATCAGGCACTCACCGATATTTTAGGTGAAATTCAACTCGATGCGCTTAGAGCACAAGGTCGTTATCGACGTGATGTCTACTAAAATAATGTAGCAAATTCAATAATGACCAAAACGAGATGCCAGCGCATAGCGCTGGCATTTTTTTATTTGCTATGATGAGCCGATCTTTTATATTTGACTTTGGCTTGATTATGCAGCATGTGACTTTAGCCAACCATCCATATACGCTGGGGCGTGTATTGGTACTCGGTTTAGGTTTGATTTTACTTATAGACGGATTAGCGCTGATTGCACTAAATAAAAGTCATTTTGGTGTACAAGTCACCTGTGCTACTGGTATCTTTTTAACGCTAAGCAGCCTGTATGGCCCTACTTTATTAAAAAAATTTGCACATCGTCCACGTGTTTTACGCTGGATCTATTTGGGCTGGACTGCATTTTGGCTATGGCTGGCCAGCGTGATCATTTTTTTTATTTTTTTGAGCCTACAATCTTTTAGCACACCTCAAATCTCTACACCCCGTGCCATCATTGTACTGGGGAGTGGCGTCGAAAATGGACAGCCATCGGCCATTTTAGCCGAACGCCTGAACAGTGCGGCATACTATGCTCAACACCATCCTCAAGCATTGATCATTTTAAGTGGCGGACTAGATGCACGTGAGCAAAAAACCGAAGCCGAAGTAATGGCTCAGTATTTACAGCGCAAATATCCGATGCTGAAGAATCCAGTCGCACTTGAAAATCGAAGTACCAGTACCGAACTCAATCTTAAAAACAGTCGGCCTATTCTTGAGCAGCAACATATTTCTTTGCAAGATCCTATTGTACTGACAACCAGCGATTTTCATATCTTGCGTTCAAAGGCCATTGCACATAAACAAGGCTATCAACAACCAATCATGCTCAGTGCGCCCACTCCCCTTTTGAGCCGCTATAACACATGGCTACGCGAATACTTCGCCTTTATTAGTGGCTGGATTTTACGCGAGTACTAATTTAAACGGATCGTTCGAGGTTTTGGCAACTTAATATCTTCAAATAATTGAGGCTGCTGCACGTACAACTGATACAAGTAGTTTTTGATATCGAGCAGCATGGCTTCAGGGCGCACCAGAATATTTTGACCTTCGGGTGTAAGATTTAAGGACAACAGTGTATTTTTTTCACGTAAATACGGAATAATTTCTTGTACAAAATTCAATAAAGGAATTTCACGGGTTTGATAACTTTCCCAAGCCCCTTTAATCATGAGCTGTGCTAGCCCCTTATTTTGCCATATCGCAAACGCTTGCTGACCGTTTGGAGTGCCGCACAGGGCCCAGCCATCATCGTACAATGCCATTAATTGACGCTGCGCCACAATGCTTTCGATAAACTGCTTATAAAGTTCTTTTGGTTGTAATGTGGTGTGCTCGGAAGTCACTGATGCAGCTTTGCGTTGGTACGGATTTCTCATGAAAATTCATCAGTAACAGAAAAAAGATCTACTTGAATTTTATGAAAAATTTATAGATGACGCAATAAGGAGATGAGAAATTATGGTGGGCGCTGACGGGATCGAACCGCCGACATTCTGCTTGTAAGGCAGACGCTCTACCAACTGAGCTAAGCGCCCTGAGAGATAAAAACTGAAGGACTCAATTTTTAACTTTTCAAGTGCTGCGTGATGCAGTCCTTGAATCATACATTTTCTTGATCAGGGAATCAAGGAAATGGCGCAGCGGACGGGGCTCGAACCCGCGACCCCCGGCGTGACAGGCCGGTATTCTAACCAACTGAACTACCGCTGCACTACATTATCTCATACGAGATATATGGTCACTAAACTTGGTGGGCGCTGACGGGATCGAACCGCCGACATTCTGCTTGTAAGGCAGACGCTCTACCAACTGAGCTAAGCGCCCGCAAAGGTGTCTTGTTTAAAGTGGCGCAGCGGACGGGGCTCGAACCCGCGACCCCCGGCGTGACAGGCCGGTATTCTAACCAACTGAACTACCGCTGCACTTCAACAAAGTCACTTTTGTGGCAAACGATGATTAAAACTTAAGTGGCGCAGCGGACGGGGCTCGAACCCGCGACCCCCGGCGTGACAGGCCGGTATTCTAACCAACTGAACTACCGCTGCACTTGAGTCTTAACATGAAGAGCTTGGTGGGCGCTGACGGGATCGAACCGCCGACATTCTGCTTGTAAGGCAGACGCTCTACCAACTGAGCTAAGCGCCCTTCAACGTCTTCATCGTTTGTGAGGTGCATTATAGAGAAACTTCACAGAGTGTCAAACGCTTTTCACCGACTTTTTTAAAAAACTCTATCGAGTGATTAAAAAATAGGTTGTTTTGCTAAAAAACCAGCAAATTCTGTATTTTATTTAAACATTACATGCAAAATCATACAGATGAACCCTAAAAAAATATTACGACATTTCCACTTTTATTTCTGAAATATACACCAGCGCCTGCTCAGGAATGACTTCGAATAGCTCAATCAGATCTGTATTTCGCATTCGAATACAGCCATGCGACATCGGAATCCCCATGGGCTGCGTATCTGGTGTACCGTGGATATAGATATAACGCTGCTTAGAATCACAGCCTTCACCTCGGTTAAAACCCTCTTCTAGCCCATCGAGCCATAAAATGCGACTTAAAATCCAGTCACGATCTGGATGTTCGGCGGCAAGTGTATCGCTGTACACCTCTCCGGTAGGCTGCCGTGCAATAAAAACGGCATTGATTGGTGCAGTATGACCAAATTTTTCTGCAATCCGATGCCATCCACGAGGAGTCTTGCCACTATTTTCCTGTTCTCCAATCCCATTTTTTCCACTGGAGATCGGATAAGTCTTATGCTGTTTGGGTAAATAGAGGGTTTGTGATGCCAGATCAACCACAATATCGGCGGTATTCAAATTAAACATGATCATTTTCTGTGGATGCAGAGTGGACTTTAGAGTTTAACGCTGCTGAAGTGGGTTCAGGTCTTAACCATAACCAAATCGCAACAATCAACATAATGCTATCGGTGAAAATTTTGACCCAAAGCGGTGCGTTGGTAAATAGCATCAGAATGCCACTGATCAGCATCATGATGGAAGCAATCCATTTGGCCTTACGGGGAACTGTGCCGTGAGCACGCCAGTCGCGCAATGTGGGACCATATTTAGGATGATTTAGCAACCAAGCATCCATTTCTGGCCAGCCTTTAGATGCAGCCCAGGCCGCCAAGATAAGAAATACAGTGGTGGGCATACCCGGTAAAATTGCACCAATAATACCAAGTATGATAAATATCACCACTAAGGTACGCCAGAATAGTGTCTTCATTGTTGCAATCCTGCTCTGCAAAATCGTGTCTCTGTGAGTACCTTGCCACTGCGGAGTCAATTGGCCAAAAATATATGGACAGGTTTTATTAAGCTGTGCTCACGAGTATTATAATTCAAGTGATGACGTCAGGATTTATAAATGACTTATTTTTCTTCATGTTTGAATCAACATGAACCTTGGTTTCAGTTCAAACACGATTGTGTACGTCATCTTGCCTTTACGTTGGCGAGTCCAAATATTATCTCGCAGGTGCCCGAAGAACTGCGTTTAGAAACGCCCTTTGAGCTGCATAGCACGTCCTTTTGGTTACAACAGTACGACCATTATGTGCAACGTTTAAAAGCGCTAGATCAAAATCCTAGTCCGTTATTGGAGTTTTTAGGTCAGTTGCGCAGTACCCGTATTGGGCTGCGTTTTGAATATATGCTCTGGTTTTGGTTGCTCGATACTGAATATCACGCATATAAACTCATCGGACACAGCATTCAAAAAATGAAGGGCACGCAAACCATAGGTGAGCTGGATTTTCTGGTCTATAACACGACTGAGCAACGTATTGAACACTGGGAAGTTGCACTCAAATACTATTTAGGTGAAAAAGATTTAAGCTTGCCTTATTGGTATGGTCTGAACCGTGAAGATACCTTATTGAAAAAACTAGCTTATTTCACTGAACGCCAATTTCAATTTGAGGAGGCGCTGGGTCATCGCATTGATCAGCGCTTTGCCGTACTCAAAGGTCAGTTATATAGTCCACAACACATGCAACACCCCAAGCTCCCTAAGTGGCTAAATTCGCATAGGCGCATTGGATACTGGGGCTTTCAGACTCAAGCTGATTTTCGTCGGCTGACACGTCATGAATGGATGTGTCCACAACTACATGGCTCAACCACACCTGCTTTATGGTGGAGCAATGGACTTTATGTGAATACACAAAATCCGGCAGATTGCTATATGTTTCGTCAGGCGCCAGCCGTGCCTTGGGTGCCCGGCATGTTTGAATAAAATAATAATTCTTAAGAATAATTCTTCTTTGAAACATTTATTAACGTTTCTACTATCAAAAAGTAATGTTCTTTTAGACGTTTAGTTTTTAATCTCTAGTTACATCAGAATTAAATCTAAAGTGGAGACAGATGATGAAAAAAATCTTAGCTGCGTCAATTATGGTTGCTTTTGTTTTAACTGGCTGTAACACCTTTAAGGGGTTCGGAAAAGATGTATCAAGCGCTGGTGATGCGGTAACCAACACTGCGCAAAAAACTCAAAATAAAATCTAATTTTATTTGAAGCAAAAAAACCTTATCTTTTTGATAAGGTTTTTTTATTTGAGCATACCCATTAGTTGATGTTTGACCTATGATATTGAGTTAGATTTTTCCAGACTCAAATTTTGGTATGAACCCTTCCGATACTCTCGAACTCAGTTTAGATTTACTTCGCCGCCCCTCTGTGACTCCTGAAGATTATGATTGTCAGGCGCTGATGGCCAAACGTCTTGCGCACGTTGGCTTTCATATTGAAAACATGCGCTTTGGCGAAGTCGACAATTTATGGGCGCGCCGCGGTACTCAAGATCCTGTGTTCTGTTTTGCTGGCCATACCGATGTGGTTCCTACAGGTAACCTTGAGGCATGGAACAGCGATCCGTTTCAACCTGAAATTCGCGACGGTATTTTATATGGGCGCGGTGCTGCCGATATGAAGACCGCACTAGCAGCCATGGTGGTGGCCTCTGAACGCTTTGTAAAAAAACATCCAGATCACAAGGGCTCTATTGCGTTTTTGATTACGTCTGATGAAGAAGGCCCATCAATTAACGGTACGGTAAAAGTGGTTGAAACTCTCGAAGCACGTAACGAAAAAATGACGTGGTGCCTAGTGGGTGAACCATCGAGTACCAGCCAGTTAGGTGACATTATTAAAAATGGCCGTCGTGGCTCATTGAATGCCGTTCTGACAGTGAAAGGCAAACAAGGTCATGTGGCCTATCCTCACCTCGCACGTAATCCGATTCATCTCGCCTCTGCTGCCCTTCACGAACTTTGTGAGACTGTGTGGGATCACGGTAACGAATATTTTCCGGCAACATCTTTTCAGATTTCAAATATTCATGCGGGAACTGGTGCGACCAATGTGGTGCCCGGTACGATGGCTGTTACCTTTAATTTCCGTTATTCGACTGAAGTGACTGCCGAACAGCTTAAAGAACGTGTACTGGAAATTTTACAGCGTCATGGCCTTGAGTATGATATTTCATGGACACACTCAGGATTACCATTTTTGACTCCTGTTGGTGAATTGGTGAATGCCGCGACCACTGCCATTAAAAATGTTACCGGTGTCGATGCCAAACTTTCGACCAGCGGCGGTACATCTGATGGCCGTTTTATTGCACCGACTGGCGCGCAAGTACTTGAGCTGGGTGTTTTAAATGCATCTATTCATCAAATCAACGAACACGTCAATGTCGCCGATCTGGAGCCTTTGGCCGAGATTTATGAGCAGATTCTTGAAAATTTATTGACTTAATATTTAAGGGCTCTTCGGAGCCCTTTTTCATTTCAGCCATGATCATAAAACGGTTTGCCTAGTTGCTTGCATCAGCAGCATCTGGATTTTGGCGAGCAGTTGTTCCTCTTGAAAAGGTTTGCCCAGATAATCGTTCACCTCAAGCTGCTGTGCCATCTCGCGGTATTTTTCGCCCGTACGTGAGCTGATCATGATAATCGGTAAAGCTTGCAGTAAATTGTGCTGACGTAAACGACGGGTAAATTCGAACCCATCCATTCGCGGCATCTCAACGTCGAGTAAAATGACATCTGGACGAATGTGCTCCAGCTTCTCTAGCGCATCTTGGCCATCTTTGGCTGTTACTACATCGTACCCTTGGCGTTCGAGTAAACGTGATGTGACCTTTCGAACCGTCACTGAATCATCAACCACCATGATCATGGCTCGCTCTTCACGTATAGCGCGCTCGTGGTCGGTATCGTGGCGATATTGTCGTGGCTGTTGATCGACTTGTTCTGCAATGGTAATCGGATCTAAGATCAAACAGACTTGCCCATCGCCTAAAATCGATGCGCCCGCCACCACTTTAACCTGACTAAACTGTTGCCCGATTGGTTTCACCACAATCTGACCACGTGATCCGACCACCTGATCAACCAGCAACGCCACCTGCGGCCCTGTGCTG
The DNA here is from genome assembly GCF_000760595.1 of Acinetobacter soli. Classification (GTDB taxonomy): domain Bacteria; phylum Pseudomonadota; class Gammaproteobacteria; order Pseudomonadales; family Moraxellaceae; genus Acinetobacter; species Acinetobacter soli. The sequence continues at coordinate 85,301 of NZ_BBNM01000006.1, forward strand.
GAATGAATCAGCAACACCTCCAGCTCACCAGTAATGGTTGACCAGTCTGGCTCGACCACATTACTTACAAATTCACCCAGATAACGTAATTTGTAGCGGGTATTATCAAGCTCAAAACGATCTTGCTGGCTATTAAAGTATTGTTCCAAAATCAGCGGCGATAAGCGCACAATACGCTCAATTTTACCCAGTGGTAAGGCATATTGCTGATCAAGCACCTTGACCATCAGCGCGTCACTGACCGCTACTGTGGTGGGCACACGCAGGCTAAATGTGGTTCCCATACCCGCTTGGGCAGTCACGGTGATTTTACCTCCAAGTGCCTTGATTTCGTTATGCACAATATCGAGGCCAACACCACGCCCTGAAATATGGGTAATTGCAGACGCCGTTGAAAACCCCGGGTAAAAGATATACTGGAAGATTTGATCGTCATCTAAAGTATGAAAATGGTCTAAATAGCCCAGTTGCTGCGCCTTGTTTGCAATTGCATTGCTGTCCATGCCTCGACCATCATCTTTTAACTGCAAGACCACATCAGTACCATGACGGCGGATAGAAAGCTCAATGGTCCCGATTGATGGTTTACCTTGGCTCAATCGTGTTTGCTGATCTTCAATACCATGATCGATGGCATTGCGGAGCATATGTTCGAGCGGTACGACCAAACGCTCTAGAATACTCCGATCTAACTCGCCTTCTGTATTGTGAACCAGCAGTTGAGTTGGTCGATTCAGCGCCAGAGCAGTTTGTCGGACGGTGCGTTGTAAGCGTGGTAAAAGATGCGAAAACGGAACCAGGCGAGTACGAATCAGATTTTCTTGCAGATCGGCCTGAATTCGCGATTGCTGGAGCAGTAAACTTTCGGTATCTCGAATTTTTTCGGTCAAACTGGTACGAAAATCGAGTAAATCCGATGCCGATTCTGCCAAGGATTTACTTAAATGATAAAAATTTGAATATTGCTCTGGCTCAAGCGTGGCGGTATGTTCACCAGAAAGTTGTTGTAAAGATTGTGTATCTAACACCCGATCCAGATGTTTAAGCTGACGCGATAAACGCTGAATCGCCAGTTCCATTTCACCCAAAACGGTATCGACCTGCGCAATATCCATCTGAATTCGGGAGCGATTGATGGCGTTTTCACCAGACTGATCAATCATTTTGTCAATCAGATCTGCCGAAACACGGATCATTTCATTGCTTTCATCAACCGCAATGGAAGTGTCCCACTCACCATGCATAGACGGCGGCTCTGTGCCGTCACCCGGACTAACCGCACCCGATTCGGACAATGATGCAGCGATCTGTTCAAACTGTACCGGAAACAAAGGTTGGGTCAGCTCTAACTGCTCAAGTTGATGCTTAAGTTCGTGATAATGATCGTAACGCGTATCAAAAATTGCCAGTCTCAACCACTGTACGGCGTTGAGAAGTAATGGATCGTAGCTGCTCGTTTTAGAATTGTGCAGATTCATCCGCTCAAAGGTAATCTCAAGTCGCGTGGTAATGTCCATGACATATTTGAGTTCGAGCAGCCGTGCACTGCGCGTTAAGCGATGAAAAATACGTTGTAGCTCCAACAGCAAATGACGCTGATGACGCTCCTTGATCCATTGCTGAAGATTGAGTTCGGCCTGTGAAAGCAAATCTTGTGCTTCATCCACAAACATTTTTTCGACCAAGGTTTGCGGAAAAGTCTCAGAGGCGGCGGGTACTGAATTGAACGCCAGTACTTCACCCAAGCTCATCTGATCGTCAAGCTTTAACCCAGCCTGCTCGATTACTTGGTTTTGAGTAAAATCCGCTTCAGCGAATGCGGCCGGCAACCAGTCTTCGATATGTTGAAGCACATCCAAGACATGACTTACCGGAAACTCTACTGCATGCTGATACAGGTTTTGAATCCGTTCGGCCAGATCATCATGCACAATTCGAATGATCTTGATCAGTTCGAATGAAACATCTAATTGCTGATAGATCAGACGTTGATAAATCGATTCCAGCTCATGTGCAATTAAACCGATCTGATTTAGCTGAACCATATTGGCACCCCCTTTTAAGGTGTGCAAAAACCGGATCAGATGTTGCAAGATATCTAAATTATATGGCGCTTCGGCCCAGAGCGTCAGCTCGGTTTCGACGCCTGCCAGTAGTTCTTCACTCTCTTCAAGGAAAATTTCCAGCAAACTGTCATCGACCTGTAACGGCTGTGCCAGCACAAGCTGACGATCTTCTGCCAAATAAGACATCAGTCGCATGTCGAGATTAAGTACTGAATCGGTACTGATGTCACTATGTTGAGTCGTTACACTTTGAGAAGCAAATTCTTCCAAATCAAGCGGTTTAAATGGCTTGATTTCTCGATTGAGCTGATCAAACAGCACCTGATACGGTGTAAAAGAACTAATGTGCTGTGCCGCAGCCAAACTATCAAACAGCCCCACAAATGCGGTATGCACTGGCTGGAATGCATCATATAGGCTTTGAGGAAAATCACTACTCGTGATTCCGATGAGTTCTTGATAAACCGATTGCAAATGCTGGGTAAAAATATGCAAAACACGTGTTCGGTCTGTATCGGTCGCAGCGTATAGGCTTGCGGCCTGTTCCTGTAAAATCACAATATAATCGACCGACTGGTGCCGTATACGATCTTGAAACTCAAATTCGGCATCGAGCAAATCATCAATTTCAAGTGCGAGTAAGGCCGCTACCACACCGCCATTAAGCTGTAACTCATGTGCAGCAGTCGATTCGAGCTGATGCTGATAAAGCTGATACTGATCTAAAAAGATATCCAGTAGTGGTTGAAGCGTCTTGGCCTCTAAGCCATGCTGAATGTTGTGCACCGCCTGTGTAATAAATTCCAGATACTGCCCAAGCAAAGCCTGCTCGGTAGAGAGTAGTGCTCCATGCTGGAGTAATCTCTGCTTGATTGTGCTTTCAAGTGCTGTACTGGCATCAAAAATCGCATCGATACAGGCCATGGATGAGCTACCACGTATGGTATGCAAGGCACGTAACAGTCGGTTAAAGTCATCATCCGAAGGGGCTGAGTTTGCTAAAAAATGATGGATATCTGCAACATAAACCGAGATTTCTTCTAGAAAAATGACAATAGATTCATTTAGTTTGACGCTGTTAGTTGGCGCGAGTTCCAATTCATCAGCTGTCTGAGATGCTCTCATGAGCAGAGTCATCAGCGCAGGTTCAATCTCGAGATTGAGTTGTAACTGTGACCCAATAAACGCGTAGGGCCGTAAATCGACACGATGTGGCTGGCGTTGTTTAAAATCCTCAATCAGTTCATCTCGATAAAGCCGATAAACCTGAGCCACATACTGCTGAATCGGGAGTGTAGTAGGTAAAATTGAGTTGAGAATTCGTGTCAGGGTTTCCTCCACCATCCATGCAATTTCACTCGATGCATTGGCCCCCACCATCCGGCCCGTACCTTTTAAATTATTAAAGTGCCGACAGATTTCTTGCAACAAGGCTTGATCGTCAGGCGTCGTATGCCAAGCCTGAATCAGGCGCTCCAATGCACTAAACACCTCTTCGAGCTCTTCAATAAAAACGTCAAGAATCTCCTGATCCTGATCCAGATATTGATCTTCAGGCAAGGTCAGCGCCGCCAGACGCGTATTTAATGCGGTGTCCATATCCGAATGCTGTGCTCAGCAACCCCAATCTTCATGCGCTGTTTTCATCCCCTTAATCAATTCTTTTTTATTTGGTCATCTCTAGTTGGTAACCAGAAATTGCCAGCTCTAATTCTTTAATGATCGCATTCAACTGCTGAAGATACAATCCGAGCTGCTGCTCTTTGGCATCACAACCACTCATTTCTGTTGTTTCTGTTTGACCGCTGTGTTGCGCGTGATGCGTAAGGTGCGTTGCGATCTGTTCTGCGTGTAGTAAGGTGAGACGTGCCTGATCTAGCTCCGTTACAGACCGTTGTACCGAATCAATTAAATGTCGGTACTGCTGCAACATCATGTTCAGGGCATCTGCAATTGTACCGGTAAAATCCTCTGAAACAGTCGCTGGCCGCCTTAAATCACCCTCGGCGAAATCACTGATCTCATTGAGTAAACGTAAGATTGCGTGCTGATGCTGACTGGTTTCATAAGCACTTTCGAACTGCTGTGCTGTATCAGCAACCTTTCGCATCGGTAAACGCATCAACTGCCAAGTCGCGTAAGCCAATCCGAGTAATGCAATCACAACCACACTGATCAAGAGTATGGCAAACATATTGTTCTGACTTTTTGCCAGGTGATCCAGCGACTGTAATAATTGCTCAGATTGTTTGGGTAACTGCCAATAAGCCTGCCAAAGCTGCTCCACCTGATCAGGTTGCAATAAAACGCGCTCAATTTTAGGGTGTAATGCGCTATCAAATTCAAGTTGAATATCTTGCAGCAAAGCTCGCTGTAGCGGATCTTGCACAGCATTTAAGCCCTGCACGGGATCGCCAAGAAGCTGTCGCAGAATGCCAGCTCTAAACTGCTGGGTATCTTCAATAAAATCATGCACCGTTTGCGGTGTGGCCTGCTCAGGTAAAATGGGAGAATGTCCCCATTTTAAAAGCTGTGATGCGCTCTGCTCTTGTTGCTGGGCCAGTTTTAAATGCCCGATATGAGCAGGCTGATGCTGCATTAACTCGATTAGCTGCGCATAATTCGATTGTATTTCGGGCATCGAAAGCTGCATCGATAAATGTAAAAACTGAACTTGTCTGGCAAGATCAGGATCGGCTTGAATCCGCTCAATACTGTGTGACAAGGCCTGCCAATCGGTCATGACACGCTGATAAGCCGAGGTATCTGATGCAATCTCTGCGAGATCGTTTTGAAACTGTTGATGCGTCGCGCTTAAATTTTTACGGTTTTGCAGTGAATCTGAACGTAAAATTTCCAGTGATTCAGACATAAACTGCTGATTGAGTATGGTCAATACCACCATTTTTTGATCGACATGATGCCGTTTTTGCACATGCTGAATCAGAAAAATGCTCGAAACGAGTAGAATCGTCGTCATCAACAGCATAAGCAGGAGCAAACGCTGTAACTGCTGCGGCGATTCAAACCGATTGGAAAAATGATCTGCTTTAAACCATCCACTCCATCGGTGGTGATCTGACTCAATACGTCTGTTTTTGACGCTTGCGATCCACGTCATATCCCCACCCCTCATGATCACAACACCGTTTAAAATTTATTTTTAATGGTGCTGCGAGGCATTCATAAAATCGTGATTGCCTAATAATTGACTCAATAAAAAAATATGCCAGCGCTGCTGATACTGTTGAAAATAGCCGCGACAATACGGCTGAAACATCATGCCAAGATCATGCTGATGCGAAAAATAATGCGTTTTATTAAAATGCTGTACACCAAATACCTGATCGACAATCAGCCCGATATAATGTTGATTGTGGCTGATACACATCACTTTATGTTGTGTGTGTTCCTGATAATTCTGTTTAGAAATAAACTCAGACAAACTCGATACGGCCAGCAATCGCCCGCGAATATTTGCCAAACCTTTTAGCCAAGGCTGTGTATTGGGAACACGGGTATAACTTGGTGGATGAATGACTTCAGTGACTTCCCCTAATGGCGCAACGAAATAATGCCCCATCAATTCAAATGCGATACCTGTCCAGCGTTCTGCCTGCTCAATCGACTCATGCTGTACACTCAAATCATCTGGCGTATATGCCGCCAAATGTGTATCGCTGCTCTGAGCCATGTTATGAATCTGACAGAATATATTGCTGAATCACGTCGATCAGCTGATTTTCATCAATGGGTTTGGTCAAATACTCTTTGGCGCCCTGACGCTTACCCCAAATTCGGTCTGTGGCCTGATCTTTGGTACTCACAATCACCACTGGAATATGCTTGGTGCTTTCGCCACGGCAGATCTGACGGGTGGCTTGAAAACCATTCACACCCGGCATTACTACATCCATAAGCACCAGATTCGGCTGTTCGGCCTGAGCCAGCGTCACACCATCTGCACCATTGGTGGCTTCAAGCACTTGATAACCGTGTCGGGTCAATATTTCACGAAACCGATACGTCTCGGTGGGTGAATCATCAACGATCAATATACGCGCCATAATGACCTCAAATTTATTTATTGGAATTAAACACTGACATGATTACGAATTGCGCTTAACAATTCATCTTTACTAAATGGCTTGATCAGGTATTCATCGGAGCCCACGATACGCCCTTTGGCCTGATCAAATAATCCATCTTTACTTGAAAGCATAATTACGGGAATATGCTGGTAATTTTGTGAATTTTTAATCAGCGCACAGGTTTGATATCCATCTAGGCGTGGCATCATAATATCCACAAAAATAATATCGGGATTAGTCTGTGCTATTTTTGATAATGCTTCAAAGCCGTCTGTCGCCGTGACCACGGTATAGCCTTCTTTTTGCAGCAGCGTTTCAGCAGTACGACGAATGGTTTTTGAATCATCAATCACCATAATTTTAATTGCTTTGGATGCATCTTCCATTCATTCGTCCTTTTCAAATGCCCAATTCAGGCAAACTAATCTGTTATCAAGTGTCATGGCATTTTTACATAGTTAAAGTCTTGTTTTCAATTCATCCACTGGAACATCTTTTTTTCATTTATCTCAATTTACGCTAAACTAAAACGATAAAACCCGTGGATTTACAGCGTATAAATCCATCTTAATATACCAAGATTATGATTCAAAAAAAATTAATCTAATTTTATTGGGGAGAAGCACATGGTTCAATCCATAGAATTTGCGCCTGCTGTGCGGCGACAGCCCTTTCAGTTGGGTAAACAAGTAACGTTATTCATTTTACTCATGTTCTTCTATCTGCTTGGATGTGCAGGCGAGATTCATGCCAAATGGTATCGCTATTATGATTCGCGTGGCACTGCCAATATCAGCGCCAACGTAACGCCAGCACATATTCGCTATGGATATGAGTCGCTCGATCAAAATATGCAAGTGATTGCGAAGACGCCCGCATGGAATGGCGACCGAGACGCCAAAACTCAAGCCAGATATGAATCACAAGCACGACAACAACAATATGATCTCAAACTCAAACGTGCCTATGGCAACAGTAAAATTGCCACCATGAAACGCGATGAATCTTTAAATAGCATCAAAAAACAGATCGCATTTCAGCAAGAACAGCTCAAACAGCAACAAAATGATCGAGTGATGTATAAAAATCAGGAAAATCAATACATAAGAAAAGGGCAAAACATACCGGTATCGGTGCGCGAACACATGTTACAAAACCAGCAACAGATCCTCGCCAGCAAAGCGATGCTGAAGCAAATGCAAGACAACTATAACAGCACTCAAATCCATTATGCAGATGTGATTGCACGCTTAAAAAAAATGGAATAACCGTTATAATCGGTGGCAAAGTCGACAAACCATCACATTATTTAAAGGATAACACTGCATGCGTAGCACCCTTCTGGTTCTTTCGAAAGCGACCATACTCAGTATGAGTTTAATGGTCGCAGCATGCAGTCAAAAAGATGCCGCCGAAAGCTCACAGCAATCAGCCAATACCGCAGCAATTGAGTTAATTGGTGCCGATCTGGTGGCGGTCAAATCCGGTCAAATCGAACAGAAAACGGCATTTATCGGAACCATTCGGGCAGTCAATCAAAGTTCGGTACAGGCACAAGTGACCGCAACCGCCAGACAGGTCAATGTGAATGTCGGGCAGTCGGTGACTAAAGGGCAGATATTGGTGCGTCTTGACAATCAGGACAATGCGGCACGGCTTTCCCAAGCACGTGCCAATCTTGCGTCGGCTCGGGCACAAGCAGATTTGGCCAAAAATCTGATGCAACGAAAAAAGCGTCTGCTTGATCAAGGTTTTATTTCACGCGTGGAATACGAACAAAGTGAAGTTGATTACAAGGCACAATTAGAGACGGTGAATGCACAGCGTGCCAATGTCGATATCGCCGAAAAAGCCAATTTAGATGGCACCATTCGCAGCCCGCTTTCCGGGGTGATTACCAAGCGTCAAGTAGAACCAGGTCAAACCGTTGCGGCGGGCAGTACGCTGTTTGAAATTGTCGATCCAGCTCAGTTAGAAATTCAAGGAAAATTGCCGATCGAACAACAATCCGCATTGGCAGTAGGGAAAAAAATAAGCTTTAACATTCAAGGTGAGCGCACGGTGCAAGAGGCACGTTTAAGCCGAATTTCGCCTGTGGCCGATCAGGTCAGTCGTCAAATCGAATTTTTTGCACAACCGAGCAGCCCGATTCGCTCACTCAGTATTGGTGCATTTGTAGAAGGTTTTATTTATAGCCAGGATCAGATATCGGGGCAGATTATTCCACTCAATAGTATTCAGAGTATGGATCAACAGCCATATGTCTGGGTGGTTCGTCAGCAAAAGCTGCATAAAGTGGCCATTAAACTTTTAGAAAAACGCTTCACTGATGATGTTGCCATCGTTCAGGGATTACAACCGGGAGATCGCGTGAGCCGAATCGCATTTGAAAATAGCGATGACAACAAGGCCGTGCGCATTTCTGGCAATTAACATCAGGATTGAGTCTATGTGGTTAACCCGAATCAGCGTCAAATATCCCGTCTTTACCATTATGATGATGCTCAGTCTGATGGTATTAGGGCTGGCTTCGTGGCAACGAATGGGAGTAGAAGAATTTCCCGATGTCGATTTCCCGTTTGTGGTGGTATATACCAACTATCCCGGCGCCTCTCCTGAAGCCGTTGAATCTGAAATTACCAAAAAACTTGAAGACCAGATCAATACCATTTCGGGCCTAAAACAGATCACCTCGCAATCGAGTGAGGGATTATCCATGATTGTGGCAGAGTTCAATCTGGATGTGGCATCGAGCGTTGCAGCGCAAGATGTGCGCGATAAAATTGCGGTGGCAAAAGCTAATTTTCGTGACGAAATTGAAGACCCGGTGGTCGAACGCTACGACCCAGCCAGCAGCGCGATTATGTCGGTGGTCTTTGAAACCAACTCAATGTCACTTCGTGATTTTAGCTCTTACATCGATCAGCGGATTTTACCGCAGTTACGTACCATTCCGGGCGTCGGTACAGTCAGTCTGCTGGGCGATGCCAAACGCCAAGTACGTATTGTGGTCAATCCGCAAAAAATGCAAAGCTACGCGATTGGGATTGATCAGGTCATCAACACCCTTAAAAATGAAAATGTAGAAATTCCGGGCGGCAGTTTAAAGCAGCCGAATCAGGAACTGGTCATTGAGATTCAGTCCAAAGTGATTCAGCCCTATGGCTTTGGTAATTTGGTGGTCGCCAATAAAAACGGCGTACCGATTTATTTAAAGCAAATTGCTGAGGTTGAAGACACACAGGCCGAGCTGGAAACGGGCGCCTTTCAAAACGGTAAAACTGCTGTTTCGGTAGATATTTTAAGAAGCTCAGATGCAAACGTGATTCAGGTGGTCGACAACACTTACAAAGTGCTCGATAAAATCAAGGCACAGCTTCCCAAAGGCGCAAGTTTGCATGTGGTTGTCGATACGTCAAAAAGTATCCGCGCCTCAATTAAGGACGTTGCACGTACCATCATCGAAGGTGCCTTACTGGCAGTTTTGATTGTATTGCTGTTTTTAGGTTCTTTTCGCTCCACCGTTATTACAGGTTTAACACTTCCGATTGCCTTACTGGGTACCCTCACCTTTATCTGGGCATTTGGTTTTAGCATCAACATGATGACCTTGCTGGCCTTGTCCTTATGTATTGGCTTGCTGATTGACGATGCCATTGTGGTTCGGGAAAATATTGTACGCCATGCCGAAATGGGTAAAGACCATGTGACCGCGGCATTAGATGGCACAAAAGAAATTGGGCTGGCCGTACTGGCCACCACACTCACGATTGTGGCCGTGTTTTTACCTGTGGCATTTATGGGCGGTATTATCGGACGTTTCTTTTATCAATTTGGCGTGACGGTCAGCACCGCGGTTCTGATCTCGATGTTTGTCAGTTTTACTCTCGATCCGATGCTCTCTGCGCACTGGAAAGAAAAACCGCGTAACCGCCCACCAGGCCGAATCAAACGCTTTTTTAACTGGATTTCTAAAGAACTCGATAAACTTACCCATGTTTATGAGCGTGTTCTCAAGCTCGCACTGCGTTTTCGTCTGATCACCCTCCTGATCGCGATTGTTTCTCTGGTCGGAGCGCTGGGCTTATCCAAGCTGATTGGTACCGAATTTGTACCCACGCCCGATAAAGGTGAAGTGCGAATTAAGTTTGAAACGCCTGTCGATGCCTCTTTAGAATATACACAGGCCAAGCTGGATCAGGTCACAAAAATCGTCAATACGTTTGGCTTTGTAAAATCGACCTACGGCGTGATTAATGGCGTCACCGATCGGGGTAAAAACCATGCGACGCTTCGCGTCACGGTGACGCCACGGCAGCAACGTCAGCAAAGCCTGACCGAAATCAACAACATCTTTCGCAAACGCTTACAGTCGGTCGCAGGCATTACCGTGACCTCCGTGGCTTCTGCCGATGAGACGGTTTCGGGCGGACAAAAGCCCATCATGATTTCAATTAAAGGCCCAGATCTGGACGAGTTACAGCGTATCTCAGATCGGTTTATGGTTGAAATGAAGAAAATCAATGGCGTGGTCGATCTGGAAAGTTCACTTAAAGCACCTAAACCAACGTTGTCTATTCAGATCAATCGGGTACTGGCAAGTGATTTAGGGCTTTCGGTCAATCAGATCGCGAGCGCACTGCGCCCCTTAATTGCAGGTGAGAATGTCACCACATGGGAAGATGAGCGCGGTGAAACTTACGATGTGAATTTACGACTGGCCGAAGCCAATCGTGCACGTCCAAGCGATCTGGAAAATCTGTATTTAAGCTCGAATAAAACCGATGCCAACAATCAGCCTGTGTTAATTCCACTGGCATCTGTTGCTTCGTTTGAGCAAACCCTCGGTGCCGCACAAATTAATCGCCGCGACTTGTCACGTGAAGTACTGGTCGAGGCCAATACCTCAGGACGACCATCGGGAGATATTGGTAAAGATATCCAGCAACTGCAACAGAACTTTAAATTGCCAGCCGGCTATAGCTTCGATACGCAAGGTGCCAATGCCGATATGGCCGAGTCGGCAGGATATGCGCTGACTGCAATTAGCTTGTCGATTATTTTTATTTATATTGTACTCGGCTCGCAGTTCAACAGCTTTATCCATCCGGCGGCCATTATGGCCTCATTGCCACTGTCATTGATTGGGGTCTTTCTTGCGCTGTTTTTATTTAACAGTACCTTAAACCTGTTTTCGATTATCGGAATCATTATGCTGATGGGGCTGGTCACCAAAAATGCGATCTTGCTGATTGATTTCATTAAAAAAGCCATGGAGCGTGGTGAAACTCGTTTTGACGCAATTTTACAGGCAGGCAAGACGCGCTTGCGTCCCATTTTAATGACCACGAGCGCGATGGTGATGGGTATGGTGCCACTGGCATTGGGATTGGGTGAAGGCGGCGAACAAAGTGCTCCTATGGCGCATGCGGTGATTGGTGGCGTGATCACCTCGACCCTACTCACCTTGGTGGTGGTGCCCGTGATTTTCACCTATTTGGATGATTTGAAAAATTTCTTGTTACGCCAAAGCCGCAAATTAATGTCATAATCTGTTTTTTACGAAATGAGATGAAATCTTCATCTCATTTTTTATTATAATCTGGTGTTTTTATCGTGCTCTGTTTAAGAGCCCATTTTTAGGACTGTTTCCATGCGCGCAAGCCGCTTTTTATTTGCAACGTTAAGAGAAACCCCAAACGATGCCGAAGTGATTTCGCATCAGCTCATGCTTCGAGCCGGGATGATTCGTAAATTGGCTTCAGGTTTATATACTTGGTTGCCGATGGGCGTACGCGTATTAAATAAAGTAGAAGCGATTGTGCGTGAAGAAATGAATCGTTCAGGCGCGCTTGAAGTCTTTATGCCCGTCACTCAACCTGCGGGCTTGTGGGAAGAATCAGGCCGTTATGTGCAATACGGCCCCGAGCTTTTACGTTTTAACGATCGTCATGATAATCCCTTTGTACTTGGGCCAACTCATGAAGAAGTCATTACCGACTTGGCTCGCACTGAACTGAAAAGTTATAAGCAATTGCCAATGAACTTTTATCAGATTCAGACCAAATTCCGTGACGAAATTCGTCCACGCTTTGGTGTGATGCGTTCACGCGAATTTATCATGAAAGATGCGTACTCGTTTCATGTCGATCAAGCTTCATTGCAAGAAACCTACGACAACATGTACGATACCTACTGTCGTATCTTTACCCGTTTAGGTTTAGATTTCCGCCCTGTGCAGGCCGATACAGGCTCGATTGGCGGTTCAGGCTCGCATGAGTTCCATGTGCTTGCCGATAGCGGTGAAGACGATATCGTATTTTCGAGCGAATCTGATTATGCAGCCAATGTAGAAAAGGCAGAGGCGATTTTGGTGGGTGAGCGTGCCGCTCCTACTCAAGCCTTGAGCATTGTAGAAACACCAAATCAGAAAACCATTGCTGATGTTTGTGCCTTCTTAAACGCTGATCCGAAACAATCAGTAAAAGCGTTGTTGGTGCAAGGCAATGCCGATGAAAAAGGCGATGTCCCTGTGATCGCGCTATTTTTGCGTGGCGATCACGAACTCAACGAAATCAAGGCAGAGCATCATCCGCTTATTGCAGCACCGCTGACGTTTGCAACTGAGGCACAATTACAACAACTTGGTTTGACCGCAGGTTATGTCGGCCCACAAGGATTGCTTGAAAAAGGCCTGACCGTGATTGTCGATCGCGCAGCGTCAGTCCTGTCAGATTTTATTGCTGGTGCCAACGAAGTCGACAAACATGCCACTGGTGTAAACTGGGAGCGTGATGCAACTTATACCGAGGTTTATGACCTTCGTAATGTCGTGGATGGTGATCCATCTCCAGATGGTCAAGGTGTACTACAAATCAAACGTGGTATTGAAGTCGGGCACATCTTCCAGTTAGGTCAGAAGTATTCTGAAGCGCTGAACTGTACGGTTTTGGGTGATGACGGTAAGCCACTGGTTGTGACCATGGGCTGTTATGGTATTGGTGTCACTCGTGTTGTGGCTTCTGCCATTGAGCAAAATTACGATGAAAAAGGCATTATCTGGCCATCTGCAATTGCGCCTTTTGAGATTGCAATTGTGCCGATGAATGCGCATAAATCACCAAAAACGCTTGAAGCTGCTGAAGCACTTTATGCAGAATTGCAAGCGCAAGGCTATGATGTTTTGCTTGATGACCGTAATGAGCGTCCAGGCGTGAAATTCTCTGATCTGGAGCTAACCGGTATTCCACATCGTATTGTGATTGGTGAAAAAGGCCTAGATGCAGGAACTTTTGAATACAAAGGCCGTACTGATGCTGAGTCTGTTAACTTAACCAAAGACGAGCTCATGGCAAAACTTAAATAAGCGACTCAAATTAAAAAAGCAGGTTTGATACCTGCTTTTTTTATGAATTGACTAACAAAACTTCAAATTTCCATAACAGTTACTAATCGGCATTTGACCCAAATCGACAGGCGCCAAATTCACAGGTGTTCCTAAAAGTGCACCTGGCAAAGCCGATAATACGCTTATATTTACTGTTTGATCGATCGATAAGTTATTGAACTGAGTTTGTGGAATCGAAATCCACCAGCCTTGCTTTGCCGCATTGCTCGCCCATGTTTGATTACTCACATTTTGCCAGAATATATCCTTGCTTTGCGAGGAAATGTAAGCATTACTGGTCGCAATCAAATTCCCATTGGAGTCTGTATCGGCCACCAGTAGCTGGTGTACTGTTCTATAGGGAATATCATTCATATTCACATTGGTTAATTTTAAGTTTAATAAACTTGGCGAAGCTTGTGCCGTCATTTTTGTCAAACTAAATGTTGAGTCACGATTATTTAAAAGTGTAGTAGAATATGAATCAATCGTAGCAGATCCCCTTAATAAACCGAGTCCTAAAACAGTTGCTCTCACATCATTAATTTTTGCATTGGTTACGCGTACACCAATATCTCCGCTTAATGAGTTGATTCCAGTATCATCTGCAAGCGTAGTTAAGTCACCATTTGAGCCAATATTCATAATCCCCAGCGCCGAAAGTGCCCCTAAACGAAATCCTGTAATGGTTCGTGTGGCAGCAGAGTCTGGATTTTGAATCGCAAACTCAATAAACGGATTGGTGAGTTTAAAGTCTGTCCCTACTCCGGCCCCTTGCGCGGTTGAGCTGGTGATTCCGGTCAGTGCGATATTATCAATATCAATATCACATCCAGTTCCTTTTACACCACCACAGCCCAATTGCAATTTCTTAATATTGGCATTGAGTTCAAGTTGAGCTTCTAATCCCAATCGATAAAATCCCATGTTTCCGTTGGGGTTAGATCCGCCAGGTGCAACATAGTTTAAATTAAGCAATGCCTGTCCGGTGACTTCAGACATTTGCTGATCATCTAAAGAAGTCAAACGATCTGCAAATACAGCCTGCGTCAAACATAGTCCCGCGGCTGTCAGTAAGATGGCTTTTAGCTGTTTCATCATGATCTTCCTTGATTACCGTGGTGTAATCCCAATACTGCTACGAATGGTTCCGCCCGTAATCACCATTTGTCCAAGTTGCTGACCTGTGGAGGCAGCCGTCGGATAAAAATTAAGATTGGCTTTGAGCACTTGGGATGGTGTTTGAGATGGATTGAGATCCACTTGATTGGCCACCACAAACGTATCTTTGGTGAGTTTCAGATTCGTATTAAGATTTAAATTTCCCGAGATTTTATCTAGACCCAGCGCCGCATTCGTACTTGGATCAACAATATGGATGTAATTGCGATTTTCGTTACTGGCTGAAGCCAGTAAATTCACATTTCCTTTTAAGGTCAGATCTGAGGCGGCGCCCGGAATGAGCATTAACGAGGCGGTTCCATCCAGACGTAATCCAATTGCAAAAAGCACATCTGAGTTTTGGGTAAAATTATTTGAAGGCACAAAGCAAGCGACCGATGTACTGGTATTACATGCGGCAATATTATAACGGCTACCCGGCAATTGACCTAAAGCCAGTTCGGCATTTAAGGCAATAATAAGTTTCGTTAAATCAAGCGCGATACCATTTTGCTCAAAGCCAATACTTCCGTTGGTATCTAGAAACAAATCAATATTGCGCAAACCAGCATAGTAGTTAACTTCTTCACCACTGTTCGCATTTTTAGCACCATCAATCAACATCACCGATGTGGTTTTACTACCATCAGTATTACGCCCTTGAGTAGATAAAGCTAAACCAAAACCAATGCCTTGCTTATCTTTATTTGTGCCATAAGTAGTGCCATAGATGCCTAAGTTTGCATTTAAGTTATAAATGGGCAAACCTAAGCCCCATGTCGCGGTTTGATTATTGATTTGATTGGCACTGTCGTTGCTATTGTCGGCAATAAAGCGTGCACTGCGCGCGATGGCTTGAAACTCCATACCCCGAATGGCCAAACTTAAGATATTGGGATTCGATGTGACACTTGACTCATACAGATTATGCCGATAAATCCCGGCCTGACGCCCCAACAGCGCCGCTATGGTGGAACTAATCTGAAATTCCATCGATTGGGTTTTCACGGCATTGATATATAAATCACCAAAATTGATTTGTGCCAAATTCTGATTCAGTGCCAAATTGCTCGAACCTGTGGCAATGCCCTGACGGATCTGTAACGGCGTGAGGTTCCCAAATTCGATGGCATAGCTGTTTTTTCCGGTGCCCCCGAGCTCAAGCCGTGTGCCCTGTGCGGTGACTTGTCCGTTACTGTCTTTCACATCTGGCGTAAAACTGGCTTTCATGGCCACATGCACGCCGGTCGATCCGGTCATATCTGAGCTGGCAGTTGCAGCACCAATTTGTGCCCTACCTAAAGTTGGTCGTGCCGCATTGACAGAAATCTCTGCATCACGCAGTGCACCCGATGCCCCCAAACGCAAAATCGGTTTAACTGTGCTGTCATCATTTTGCGCGGCATACGCTGCTGGGTCTGCGCCTACATTGGCTTTATAACGCAAGTCGACGTTGAAACCCGGTTTGGTTTTGCCTGCATTGTCCAAATCGGCTACACGGTCTAGCGTGATCTGATTGGTTGAACCTGTTGTACCTTGCGCGTTGGTTGAAAGCACAAAGCCTTTGACAGGATCGAGATACATATAACCCGAGCCTTTAAAATTAAAATTAAAATCTTTTAAAACCAGTTGGTTCACCGCAGCGCTATTTTTTAAACTATAAAAAATATTGGCATTTTGCAGACCAAATTCCAGATAGCCCAGCTCTTGCGCATTGAACAGCCCATTCGCGGTTTGTAGTAAAAATTTAGTGCCGTCCCGATCTTTAATCGTCAGCGCCCCCAAGCTTTGACTACTGGCATCGGAGCAATTGGCTGTATTGGCAACATCGGAGCAAACTTTGATATCGGCAATATGTATTTGCGATGGATTGAGCGCAGCTTCGAGGCGAATTCCGGCTTTGTTGGTGGAGGTTGTACCTACATCGAATTTGATGGTACCGCCCACAGCCTGACTGCCCAGTTGTGTAATCGCCAAATTATTTAAAGACAAATTTAAGTTGCCAGAACTGCCATCTGCAAACGTGGTATTGTCTTTCCAGTTAATCTGGTTAGCTGTGACTTTATCGGTTTGAAGTTGCACGGTCAGGCCATCTTTACCCGATACCTCTCTGAGGTTTTGATCTGAGAGTGCTTCCATTGCAACGGTATATTGTGCAGTTAAAATACTCAGCATCAGCACAGTTAAACGCGTTTTATTTTTATTCATTTATCTGTCCCTTTAACACCGTGAGGTCGCTGAACCGTTACAGCTAAACACCTTAACTGAACCTGACAATGCCAGATTCGCATTGATGTTCACCCCCACAAAACCACGCTCCAATCCTTGGTCAAAACCAGTATAAGTAGACGGCACAAAGGTACTTAAATACCCTTTTTGGCTGTCTGCTGTTCCTGTATCGGTTTCAATCGAAAGTGCCTCAAAACCCAGATTACGAATCTGGATCGGATATTCGTCTAAAAAAGTCAGTTTGAGCGCAGAGCGATATTGATTGGTATTCACCGTTACCGTTGTGCCATCGAGCTGAAACTTATCGATCGCCAAAGTGCCCTGAATTTTTTTAAAGACCAGCCAATATAAATTGCCGTTTTGATCCTGACGATTATTAAATGCCAAGGCTAAACGACAATACTGATTTGCGCCATTGGCGCAGGCATAGGTATTGGACAAACCGCTACCTGTCGGAACGGCCTGATTGAGTGACAAAGATAGGCTTAAATCGGCCCCGCCTTGGCCCTGAACCTGACTTAGCTCCTGATTGCTCAATGCTTTTAAACCTGATGGATCGGCATATACCATGCTGCTGATCAGTAGTACGCCCATTAAACCGAGACGATGAATTTTCATGCTGATACGCTCCTTCAAAGTCCGGTGGTCGAAATTTTAAAATGCTGAATCATCAGGCCATCAATTGCTGCCGAACCTAAATTCACCGCATTGCCAGATGGATCTTTAAAAGTGACCCCTACAGCCGAGCTGGTATTCACCGCATTTAGTAAGTTGCCACTTCCGATTCCGACTGTTCCAATACTGATACTACTGTGTGTAGCGGTTGTGCCTTGATAATTCACCCCAGCAATGGTGGAGGCCGTGCCACAGCTTTGCACGTTACAGGTCGAACCCTTATAAGCTGAGTTGGTACCCGAGTAATCGGTATAAATTTGCTGATAAATACTGGCCACGTTTGGAATACGGGTCAGCTCCAAAGAAAAATTGGTGCCGTCGGTATTAAAAATAAGCGGCTGATAAACATTACCCAAAACCAGATTGATATTTGGGCTATAAATGTATAAGCCCTCTTGGGCATTAAAACTTGGTGCGCCGCCGCCAGTAATGGCCGGTGTATTTAAGCAAGTTCCGGTACTGGTACAGCTACTGGTATCTGTAGTGGCTTCAGCCGAGCTGATTCTCAGCACACGACTCGCATCTGCTGTGGTACGCGTACCCGCATTGTAATCGGTATTTAAACGAATCAACGCCGCCAAACCGAGTGTTTGATTATATGAAGCTGGCAGCCCTGATGCCTGCGCATTGCCTAAAGTTTGAAACAGCTTAAAGTTCGAGCCATTTAAATTTAGACCATTGAGCACCATTTGCACACGTAAGCGCTGTTCAAGCCCACCTAAAGTGGTTGGCGCGCCAGTTACAGGGTTCACGGTGGTGCTGGTGGTCGAGTTACGCGAAAAGATATCGCCCCATAAGCCCAATTTGGCAGGGTCTGTGCCGACTGTGCCATCTGCCCGCAGTAAAGGAGCCTCAAGGCTTAAGTAACTTAAATTTTGGAGATTCCCCGCAAAATCAAAAGTATTGACAGGCAATACATTTAAAACCCACGGGTTAGATTCAGTACCGAGGTTGAGTCCAGTATTGCTAAAGCGTGAGTTGACATCGCTGTCGCTTTTAGAGAGTGCCAAACCGTAAAGATACAGATCGGCTTTTTTTGCACCTGCGGCAGTGGCCGTTGCAGACAATGGCCCGACAGGAATCACACGAATCAGACCGGTATCAAAACTTCGATCTGCCACACGGGCTTTATTTTGTGCTGTACTTAAATTGTCTTCTGCCTTTTGAAACACCATTTTGACGTTTTCGGGCAAGATCGCAATCCCTTCACCAGTTTGCTGACTCAAGCTTTCATCTGACAATGCTTCCAAGGCAAAAGCTGAATGAGCGAGGCCTAGGCCTAGACTCAAAAGTAGCACTGCGAGTTGAACGTTGACTGTAGAATGTCCTGTCGTCATCATGACCATCCTGTTATACGATGCTCCGCACCATATTTTATTTTTCTTGATTTTATCTGCTGTGAAAAGCGTCCCGCCTGCCACACGGGCTAGCAATTTTGCCAACCCTGACTCACTTTCTATTATGCGTATTGTTTAAACAAATGCAAAAAAAAACATGTAAAAAAAAACATTTCCGACAAGCGTAAGCTAATACGGCTTTTTACGCTTCAATTTACAACACCATAAACGTTGCGGCTTGCAAACACCGAACACGCTTTAAAATTTTAAAAATGCAGAATAACTCAGTGGTATCGAGAAACTCACCAAAATCAGTGATGCAGTGCGTTGTAGGTTAGATGGATTAAACCAGCGTGTCCGATTTTTTGCCAGCAACGCCCCAACGACAATCCAGAAAGTTGCAATCGGGATAATCAGCATGAGAAATACGGCCATATGTAGACCGTACAAATGCATATTGGACCACGCAGCCTGTGGGAAAATGGCAGAGGCAAACAATAAACCTTTCGGATTTAAAATGGTGGCACAAAGGAGTTCGGTAAAACGAATCGTGGGCTGAGACAAATTTTGCTGATGATCGGCTGTACGCCACAGCTTGATGGCCAAGTACAAAATGTAAAATGCACTAAGCAACTTCAAAATGGTCGGCAGTAAAGCAAAATGCTGGGAAATTAAACCAATCAGTAATCCCCAAAACGAGATCGAAATAATATATCCCGTGACTTCAGCAGGAATCAGCTTTAAAGATGCACGCACCCCGACCTGAATACCAGACGATGCCAGCAATGTATTGGTTGGGCCTGGTGTTAGCAAAATGGCAGCAACCAGCCCCACAAAAAACCATGAAATCATCCGATGACCTCACCCTGTATCAAACCAGACGAAAAACACTATAGCACCAGCCAACAAACATATACTGAAACTGCTCAGATTGATATTGGCCGCTCATGGATATTTTCAATACTTTACAGGGGTTTATAAGCTATAAATCAATAAGACGCAGCAGTCACTTTAAAAGTGTATATAATTATGACTTGTGTGATCTATCTCAATCTTTTTATTCAATTTTGCTATCTTGCGCCACAATTTGACACTTCGCTGCAAAAGGCGTACCGTTATATCTCGACACTTGGTTGTTTGTATTGCAATCAATTCTCTCTTTTTCAAAGCTTTAAGTTTTATCTAAGTTTTCCTCAGCACTATAGGTCATGTCCTGATGCACCGGATGATCGCGACAATGCGGCATACCGTGGTATTGCGTATTGAATGATATTATGTCTATGGCAAAGCAGTTCTTCCAATCTTGGCTTCCTTCATCTGAAAAGGTCGCTAATCTGAAATTGATGCGATTTTTTGGTAAACGATCGCTCAATCCTTTGCTGTGGTATATCAATCGAAAATCGATTACCCGTGCTGTATTTATAGGGACATTCTTTGGCCTGCTGCCTATTCCGTTTCACAGCTTGTTTATTGTTGCTGCTGTCCTGATGTTTGAAGTGAATCTTCCGATTGGGCTGGTTTTGGCATGGTTAAGTAATCCACTTACGTTAGTACCGATTCTGTATATCGGCTTCTGGATTGGCACAAAAATTTATCATGTGCAGATGATCAATAAAGAAATGCTGCTCGGTGTCTTACATCAAATTTCGAACTGGGTGAGAAACTTCGGACACGCACATATTGATTTAAGCCTCGCCAAAATTTTACTTTCCGGGCTGGTCATTGAAGCCTTAGTGGTTGCCATTGTTTTATCGGTGGTGACCAATTTATTTTGGCGTTGGAGTGTGATTCATCACTGGAAAAACAGACCAAACAAAAAGCCGAACTAAAGTTCGGCCTTGTTGTGAGCTCGGCTTATTTTGCTTTTAAGCCTTTCATGTATTCTTCGGCCACATGCAAAACGTATTCCTGACACGCCTCACCTGTACCGCCATCATACTTGCCGTTGTTGGTGATGTTGTTTGACACCACGCGAATACCGATAAATGGCACATTAAACTGACTGGCAATTTGTGCTACCGATGCCGCTTCCATTTCCTCTACCGACGTACCGTAACGGGTATTAAAGAATTTGATGCGATCTAGTTCGTTATTCCAAACATCCGCAGAACCAATGGTTCCTTCAACCACCTTACCTTTGTTATAGCTCGATTTCACGCGCTTTGCAGCGGCAAGTAAACCGGCATCGGCTTGAAATTTACGAATTGCAATTGGCTCTGGGTCGGATTCATCTTTTGGCAATACATCAAATGCTTCATTCCATTTGAGTGCATCCGATCCACCACCGACAGGCTGGTGCGGTGTTTTAAATGCACCAATATTGGTGGTGTATTGACCCAGCACAATATCGTAAACATTCAGTTTTGGATCGTGACCGCCTGATGTTCCTTGGTTGATAATCGCAACAGGCTGGAAGCGTTCAATGGCAATCGCTGTTGCTGCTGCAGAGTTACTCATGCCCATACGCGTTTTTGAAATAATGACTGGATAGCCATGATACGTGCCTTTCCAGAATTTCCAGCCACCGATGGTTTCTACACTGACATCACTGAGTTTAGATGCCATTTGCTCAGACTCGACGGGTAAAGCACCCTGAATAATGATTGGTTTCAATGCTGACTTCACTTCAACTGAGGGAGTAGATGCAACATAATGGCTGCTACACGCGGTCAAAAACAAACCTGAGCAAAGACCAAGTGCAGTAAACAACGCTTTAAACTTCATTCGTTATCCTTAAATCCAAAAACAAGTAATTAGCAAATTTTATGCCAATCGTTCAAAAAAACGAATCAATAAAAGTTAAATAATCAGATAGATAGCATGATTATATAGAAAATCTAATAAAAATCATAATAAATAGGCTATATCTCGTGCAGATCTAGTGAACCCGTTTTCAAATTAAAAGATACGCTTGTCATCACGCGCACGTTGCGGCAAATCTGCTACGCGCGACCAAAGCGCCTGTGCAATCAGTTCATAACTTTCAGCAGCAGCATCTTGCGCAACCACACTCGGTTGGCCCTTATCGGCATTTTCACGAATTTGCCCATTAAGAGGCAGGCGCCCAAGCAGTGGAATCTGATACTGTTCAGACAACTGATCGCCCCCACCCGTACCAAAAATCTGCTCTTCAAAACCACAATTTGAACAGATATGGGTCGACATGTTTTCAATCACACCCAATACAGGAATACCCACCCGGTTAAATAGCTCAATACCTTTAGTGGCATCAAGCAATGCGACATTTTGAGGAGTGGTTACAATCACAGCACCCGAAACCGGAATGCGCTGTGCAAGCGTCAGTTGAATATCGCCTGTGCCCGGTGGCATATCGATCACCAGCACATCCAAATCTGGCCAGAGCGTCTGGTTGAAGAGCTGCATCAGCGCACCTGTAGCTTTTGGCCCACGCCATGCCACAGGAGTATTATGGTCGCCAGTCAAATGTCCAATAGAAAGCACTGCTAGCCCATGTGCTTCAAGTGGCACAAAACTTTCATTTTCAATCATTGGGGTCTGACCTGCATTGCCCAGCATGGTCGGAATACTTGGCCCATAGATATCGGCATCTAATACGCCCACCTTTAAACCCTGTTTGTGTAATGCCAAGGCCAAATTGACCGTGGTGGTCGATTTCCCCACACCGCCTTTACCAGAAGACACCAAAATCACATGTTGAATACGCGGGTGAGCAGCAACCTCACTTTGTAGCGGGGCTTTCTTTTGAATTGGTGGATTGTTCGGATCAGGTGTTGGTGATGCAGAGGCATCGACGACAGGAGGCAAAATTGCGGCAGCTTCTTGCGTACGCGGTGCGGTTTTTTGCTGAATTACATGCAAATTTAACTCTTCAATCCCTGCATCTTGTAGCGCACCTGCAAGTTCGTCATGAATTTGCTGTAAATGATCGGCTTCTTCAGGATAGGTTTTGATCGTCAGTTGCAAGACACGACCCTGCACGTTTATTTGCGTAATGCGGTCTTTAAGTTCGAATGAGTGCCCCGTAAGACGATAGGCTTGAAGTATGGCTTGAATGTCTTCTTCTTTCACCTCTTGAGCGGGTGAAAATACAGATTTAAGCGATGAAAGCCACGACATTCGTAATACTCCACAGAAATAATGCGTCTAGTAGAGCGTAGTTTAACAGTATTTTTATAAAAGCTCGTTCACTACACCCATATTAATGTTGCATTTTCTCTACATCAATCATATGCAGTGAACGTACTTGAGTTAGCCAATTTTTAAGGGCAAGACTTATTTATCGTTGCCTTTAAATTTGTTTAAAGTGTCGGTAGCTGTTTTTTTCAATTCGTCGAGTTTAGCCGATGCTTGTGTTTTAAGTTCATCGAGTTTCACCGATGCTTCATGCTTAAGTTCTTGTGCCTTTAACTTGGCTTCTTCAAGCTTATGCCCTGCTTCAGTTTTCAGATGATCGAACTTATCTTGCGCATCACCTTTAGCATCATTCCATTTGGTTTTGGCTTCATCGACCTTGTCATCAAATGCAGCTTTTTTATCTGAATGATCACGCTCTGCATCTTTTTTAAAGTCATCTACAGCTTTTTCACCATTGAGCTTAGCCTCTTGAGCTTTATGCTTGAGGTCATCTAGCGCTTTTTCGCCTTCTAGCTTGGCCTCTTTAGCTTTATGTTTGAGTTCATCGCCTAGGTCAGCCGCTTTATTTTTTAAATCATCTAATTTGTTTTCGCTGGTCATGTCGCAATCCTCTTTGTCTTAGATATTTGAGTAAAATCTGTGATATGGAATCTTGATGGGAGCTTTGATCTATCTTCTTTTATACAATGCTTATGCAGCGAAAGGTTTAAAAACTGCAATTTGCAACAAAGATGATACACATTGTAGCGAAGTGTTTTATCTTAAATTTCAATATACTAATTCCTTTTCATTGACTTTTTTGACCAGCAGCACACAGGCTTTATCATTGAACAATTCTTAATTTACCCACTCAATTGAAAATTGACTGTAGAACTTCTCAAGCTCGCATGACATAGAGCTGCATGTTGTCGAATGTTAGGGATAATTTAACTTCGTTGTTGTGCCACCTTACAGATCAACTTTTGAAAAAATGCACCAAATGGTCAACTTTTCATAGCGAGGAAGCTATATCTTGCTTTCACGATGTAATCGATTGAATCATTGCGACGTTGATTAAAAAAACTAAACGATACACAGCGGATATGCTGAGTCTCAATAAAATTTTTAGACTTTTTAATGATGAATAATAAAATTAAAAACATGAATTATTTAATAATAAATTTAAAATTTATTCTTTAAAAATCATCTTACAGCACCTTTAATTACAAAGTTTAACAACTTTGCATCAAAATAACATAAAATCGCGTCCACCAAGATTACGCAATTCACGGTCAGTGTAGCCGAGCCCATGCCAGTAGAGTGGCATATTCATTGCTTAGGTCTTTTGCGTTCGTTTTTTCTAAAGAATCTTTTGTTTAGACATAGTGCGATATGTCTAAAAATTTATGATGTTGGAGTAGTTCTAATAATGTCTCTTAAATCGTTAAGCACTGTATTTTTAGCTGCAGCAACATTGCTGGGTGTGCAACAGGCCAATGCTGGTGTGAATGCTACACTTTGGGGTATTTATAGCAATGATGTCAAATTTTCGCCAAAAACAGTAGAAAATGCCTATCTTGAGCTTGAGTATTATGGTCAGACTGGTCCAATCGATTGGTATGGCTATTTCGATGCGCCAAAATATTTTGGTGGTAACGACAACATTAAAGGGGTTTGGGACAAAGACGGTTCTAAACTCTTTGCTGAAAACCAGCCAAAAGTTTCGTTCAATCGTTTAACCGGTAAAGATCTCTCCGTTGGGCCATTTAAAGACTGGTTCTTTGCAACTGACTGGATCGTAGACGCTGGTGGTCACTCGAATAACAGCCAAAATACCTTGTACTATGGTTTGGGTACCTCAATTGACACCCACACCAAACTTGGTATGAATGTAAACGTATTTGCAAAACAGCAATGGGAAAACTACGGCGCGCCAAACTCATATACTTCAGATGATGGCGGACGTTTACAGGTTCAGTTTTTCTATCCGCTTTATTCATTTAATAATGGCGCATCACTCAACTATTTCACCTTTACCAACTATGACTTTGGTTCGAAACTTGGCGATAAAGACCCGAACCGCACCAACGAAGCTTTGGTTTCAACGCATGTTTTTTCTTATAACATGAAGCACCTGCGTTTATTCACTGCTGCGCGTTACTTCCACAATGGTGGTCAGTTTAAAGACGGCGCGGTTGCCAACTGGGGTAATGGCGACTTTGTACAAAACAGTACCGGCTGGGGTTACTACGTCGCTGCGGGTTATCAGTTCTAAGTCATTTACCTCTCGATAGATCTCCCTCAAGCCTGCTCGCAGGCTTGAGTTGTTTTAAGCACTTCATCTGAGTGCTCTTTTTTAATTTTCCCTTCTCTGTCAAGCCATGCCTTGCTTTGTTTTCTCGGGTTCATCAGTTAGAATCATCGGTCTTATGAATACGAATGAGAGAATCCAATCCGTGCGTAAAATTTTAGTCACCAACGCCCTCCCTTATGCCAATGGACCCATCCATATGGGCCACTTACTCGGTTATATCCAAGCAGATATTTGGGTTCGTGCCATGCGTGCAATGGGCCATGATGTGACCTACGTATGTGCGGATGATGCTCATGGTACGGCAATCATGTTACGTGCCGAAGCCAATGGAATCTCGCCAGAACAGCAAATTGCCAATGTACAAAAAGAACATATCCGCGATTTTGACGGGTTTGGTGTACATTTCGATCATTACGACTCGACGCACAGCACTGAAAACAAAGCACGTTCTGAAGATATTTATTTAAAAAACCGTGAAGCAGGCAATATTGCCGTTCGCCCGATCACTCAGCTTTTCGATCCTGAAAAACAAATGTTTTTGTCAGATCGTTTTATTAAAGGCACTTGCCCAAAATGTAAAGCAGAAGACCAATATGGTGATGCGTGTGAAGTATGTGGCACCACTTACAATGCCACCGAATTACTTAATCCGCGTTCAACCTTGAGCGGTGCAACCCCCGTTGAAAAATCGTCAGATCATTACTTCTTTAAGCTACCCAACTTTGGTGAATACTTGCAAAAATGGACACGTGACGAAGGTCGTTTGCCAGTATCGATTGCCAACAAACTAGATGAATGGTTTGAAGCAGGTTTGGCAGACTGGGATATTTCACGCGATGCGCCGTATTTTGGTTTTGAAATTCCAGATGCACCTAACAAGTATTTTTATGTGTGGGTCGATGCGCCAATTGGCTATATGTCGAGCTTTGAAAACTACATCAAAGCCAAGCGCCCAGAGCTCAACTTTGATGATTACTGGAAAAAAGACAGCCAAAACGAAGTCTATCACTTCATTGGCAAAGACATTGTTTACTTCCATGCGCTGTTCTGGCCGGCAATGCTTGAAGGTGCCAACTACCGTACTCCAAGTGGTTTATTCGTTAATGGTTTCCTGACGGTCAATGGTCAGAAAATGTCGAAATCACGCGGTACCTTTATTAAAGCAGAAACCTATTTACAGCACCTGAATCCAGAATACCTACGCTACTACTTTGCATCGAAACTTTCGGACAAAGTGGAAGATTCAGATTTGAATCTGGATGATTTTGTACAAAAAGTAAATTCTGATTTGGTCGGTAAAGTGGTCAACATTGCCAGCCGCTGTGCCAAATTTATCAATAGCAGCTTTAACAATACCCTATCTGCAAACTGTGCAGAACCAGAACTGGTACAAAGCTTTATCGATGCTGGCGACTCAATTGCACAAGCCTACGAGGCGCGTGAGTTTAGCGCTGCAATTCGTGAAATTATGGCACTGGCCGACAAAGCCAACCAATATATCGATGAGAAAAAACCGTGGGCACTTGCCAAGCAAGAGGGTCAAGAACAACAAGTTCATGACGTTTGCTCAGTCGGGATTAACTTGTTCCGTCAGCTTGCGATTTACCTGTCTCCTGTTCTTCCAACACTTGCGGCACAAGTTCAGGCTTTCTTACAACTTGAAAGCTTTGATTTTGCATCACGTCAGCAAATCTTGCTTGCACACGAAATTGCACAGTTCCAACCACTCATGCAACGTGTAGATCCGAAAGCTGTGGCTGCGATGGTCGATGCATCTAAAGATTCGTTGGCTGCTACAGCAGAAGCACCAAAAGCGGAAAAGAAAAAAGAGGAGAAAGTCGAGAAGAAATCTGAACCAAAAGTAGGTGAAGCTGCTCTGAATACCAGCACTATCGGTATTGAAGACTTTATGAAAGTTGATCTTCGTGTAGCGCTTGTGCAAGACGCTGCGACAGTTGAAGGCTCAGACAAGCTGCTTCAATTGACTTTAGATGTAGGCGAAGCTGAACCGCGCAATGTCTTTAGCGGAATTCGTGAGTTTTATCAGCCTGAAGAGTTAAAAGGCAAACTGGTGGTGATGGTGGCGAACCTTGCACCACGTAAGATGCGTTTTGGTATTTCTAACGGTATGGTTTTAGCTGCGGGTAATGGCGACGGTGTTTGGGTAATTTCACCAGACAGCGGTGCAAAACCGGGCGATAAAGTGTCTTAATTTTACCAAATAAAAAAAGCTGGAGTTTTCCAGCTTTTTTTATTTGCTTTAAATTTTATTTACGCTTTGGCATTGGTCTGAATCATTTGTTTCACAGCACGAAATAAATCCGAATCTGGCTCAGCCAGTGTGTTCACAATATCAAAATGATTGTGTCCTTTATCTTTCAAATACGCCACTTGAGAATAACCTTGCGTTATGCAAGTCTCATAAAAATTCAAAGTCTGATTTTTAAAACCTTGTGTCTCAAGTTCACCAACTGACAATAACAAAGGCGCTGCTGTTGAAGGATGAGGAAGATCATGAATAGGACTAAGTCGATCGGCTTGTTCAATATTGAGTTTTAACCATTGATTTTGGTCGATATCGCAAAGTGGTTTTAAGTCAAACAATCCACTCAAAGCCACCACGCCTTTAATAACATTCTTAGAGACATCAAAATGCTGCTGCCATTGATCATTCCAAAGCATAGCCACCAAATGCCCCCCCGCTGAACTGCCACAGACATAAATCTGTTCAGCATCGATTCCATACCGATGCGCATTTTTGTATAGCCAAGCTATTGCAGAACGTATTTCTTTCACGATCTCAAACAAAGTAAATGTTGGGCATAAGTTATATTCGACTGTTACCACAGAAATACCATGTTTGACCATATTTTCTGCCATGGAACAAGCATCATCTTTAGACTGAGCCCGCCAGTATCCACCATGAATATAAACAAATACTGGAGCTGGTTGTGAAACACTTGGAAAGATATCCAGTTTCTCCTGCTTAGAAACTCCATATGCAATATCGTATAGTCCTACAACACGTTGTTTGGCCTGCTCGGCCAATTGACGATAGATCTGCATACAGTTTTCAAAATCAGCGACTGAGTTTCTGGCATTATATTGTCGATTACGTTCTTCAATATCTGAGAAATATAAGTCCATATATTTTTCTCCTTTAAGTCACAATTTCAGCTTTATTGTTATGTCGATCACTTTGAAGATTAAGTCCCAAAAAAGCAATAAAGGTAGGTACAGACAAGATCAACAGAATTTCGCCCAATGAAAAACTAAATTGGAAAATTAGCGATCCTGTAAAGGCCCCAAAAATTGCCCCTAATCGTCCGATTCCATGCATCCACGATACACCAACTGCTCTACACTCAGTTGGATATGAAATCGTTGCCAGAGGTAGTAAAGCTGCCTGAGCACCAGCCAACATAGCACCTGTAAGTAAAATGGTGAGGCTAAGTAAAAATAGATTTGAATGAATAAAACTTGCCGTTATAAACAGAATAAAAGCAATCAAATAGGCACTTTTGATGACTCGATGTGGATTTATCTTATCCATATACCAGCCAATAATCGCAGCCCCAATTGCTCCGCCAATTGGAAAAACGGAAGCAATTAGACTAAATTGTTCTGTACTTAAACCCGATGTTTTTAAAATGGTCGGCATCCAACTTGTGAACAGATAAAATACCAGCAGACTCATAAAACATGACAGCCAAAGGCATACGGAAATCTTTAAGTGACGACGAAATAAAAACTGAACAGGACGAATCGATTGTGAGGAAGTCGTATCGACAACATTTGCGAGGCGTGTTAGATCAATTACAGATCCCTGAATTTTTTCTAAAATTTTCTGTGCTGCTATTAATTGATTGTGTTTAATTAAAAAGCGAACTGATTCAGGTAATTTAAAAAACAGGACCATTAGCAGTAAAAGTGGCAAGATACCACAAACTACCATAATCATTCTCCACCCTATCGTTTCAAGAAATACGCTTGAAATGAGTCCACCACTTGAAATACCCAATAAAAAACCGCAACCCGGGATGCTGGTTAGAAAAACTTTGCGATTTGCAGGCATATACTCAGATACAAGCGTACTAATATTTGGCATGACCGCACCTAAACCCAAGCCTGTCATTAAACGGTAGATCATCAGTTGAGTGGTATCGGTTGCAAATCCTGATAAAACAGAAAATAACGCAAATAAAAATGTGCTGACTAAAATCGTACCTTTACGACCAAATCGGTCTGATATCGGTCCGGAAATTATTGCACCGATACACATCCCAACCAAAGCGGCACTTAAAACTGGAGCAAGTGCTGGTTTACTAATGCCCCAGTCGTCTAGTAATGCAGGGGCAATAAATCCAATAATTCCTGTATCTAATCCATCACAGAAAAAAATTAAAAAACTCAAAATCAATACCTGCTTTTGCAAGCGTGATAATCTATTTTGATTAATGATGTCATCCACATGTATCGTCTTCATTCGTTCCTTCACCTTGTTATCGATTTTGATCATGACTTGATTAAATCTATTTCTAAGTGAAAGCTCTATCCGAATTGTCCAATTCTTTATCCAATCAGATGAAAACTGAACCTCGGTGCTACATCAAAATTCCAAATCGGGATTTAGATTCAATTTCCTACGAAGTACAGCTATATGCTTGTTGAAAATTAAATGCAAAATAGTATTGGTCATGCTAAAACAAAGTTACGTATATCTATTTTTATAAGAATGCTCATGACATTATTAAGATCAACAGTTATAGCGACCAGCCTTGTTTTGGGTACAATTTCCACACTACAGGCTGCAAGTTTGTCTATGCCGACTTCACAAAAACAAGTCGCAGGCTATTACCAATATCAAGCAGGCAATGTTCAAATCACCGCCCTGCTCGACGGTACAAACTTTATGTCCCCTACACTGTTTAAAGATATTCCACAGCAACAAGTACATGAAATTTTAAAGAAATACTATGCCGATCAAGAGAAAGGCGTTCAAACCTCAGTCAATGCATTTTTGGTCAATACTGGAAAATCGCTGGTACTGGTCGATAGCGGTGCTGCCAGTTGCTTCGGGGCGCATTTAGGTTCTGTTTTAACCAATTTAAAAGCAGCGGGCTACCAGCCTGAACAGGTCGATACTATTTTACTGACTCATTTACATCCCGATCATGTTTGCGGTATCAGTAAAAACGGCACTGCCAATTTTCCAAATGCCACCGTATATGCTTCACAAGATGAAGCCAATTATTGGTTAGATGCAAAGCAGGCCAGCAAAGTGCCAGAAGCCAAACGTGCAGGCT
This sequence comes from Acinetobacter soli, assembly GCF_000760595.1. Lineage (GTDB taxonomy): Bacteria > Pseudomonadota > Gammaproteobacteria > Pseudomonadales > Moraxellaceae > Acinetobacter > Acinetobacter soli. Next base: position 115,962 of record NZ_BBNM01000006.1, read on the forward strand.
ACTTGGGTACTGTCGAAAAAATCAAAGCAGCGCTGGCACCGTATCAAGCAAAACAACGCTTTAAAACCTATAAGCTTGGCGACGAAATCCAAGGCTTTAAGGTGATCAGTACCGCAGGTCACACACCGGGACACTTTAGCTATGCCCTTAAAACTGATAGCGAAACCGTGGTATTTATTGGCGATATTGTTCACTCGCATACGGTGCAGTTTGATCGGCCAAAAACAGCCATTGAATATGACATCAACCCACAACAAGCTGTTCAAACACGCTTAAAACAATTTGCAGATTTTGCCAAAAATGGACAAACCATCGCCGCACCACATTTACCCTTTCCGGGAATTGGGCATGTGTATTCGGCAGATGGAAAAAGCTATCAATGGATTCCAGTGCACTTTAAAGATTAACCTATAAACAAGTTGGGTTATATCAATTTCGTTATTTCAAAATTCATGAAATTACGAAGTGGGGATGCGTGGCATGCATGTTGCAAAATTTCTTGAAACTCTATCAAGAACCGAAGCACCTGATATGAACACGAATCCGACAGCATCATCGCCAGAGCACGAGCATCTCGGACTGGCTAAAAATCTGACTTATGGCTTCCAGCATGTACTCACGATGTACGGTGGACTCATTGCAGCCCCACTGGTTGTTGGTCTTGGTATTGGGTTATCTCAAGCCGATATCGGCCTGCTCATTACAGCCTCAATTTTAGTGGCCGGCTTAGCCACTTTGCTTCAAACCCTTGGCGTGAAGTGGTTTGACTCTAAACTGCCAATCGTGCAAGGCACCTCGTTTGCTGCCGTTGCAAGTATGATCGCAATTGGTGCAAATGGAGGGAGCTTTCAGTCCATTCTTGGTGCAATTATCGTCAGTTCAATTTTTGGTGTGGTGATCGCACCATTTTTTTCCAAAATTGTTCGCTTCTTTCCACCGATTGTGACGGGTTCGATTATCACCATTATTGGAGTTTCGCTATTACCTGTCGCGATTCGCTGGATCATGGGCGGTAATCCTAAAGCGCCTAACTGGGGTTCGCTTGAAAATCTGGGACTGGCAGGCATCACACTGGTGTTTTTACTCCTGATTACCAAATTCGGTTCTGCCGCAATACGTCGTTTGGCGGTACTCTTGGCGATTGTTTTTGGTGCTGTCGTGGCATTTACATTAGGACTGGCAGATTTTTCCAAAGTCAGTCAGGGCGCTTGGGTGGCATTACCGAATATTCTGGGCTTTGGTATGCCTGTATTTGAATGGCCAGCAATTTTATCGATGTGTATTGTAACGCTGGTCATTTTGACCGAAACCACGGCGAGCTTGCTGGCAATTGGTGAAATTGTCGAAACCAAAGTAGACAATACCCGTATTGCCGATGGCCTACGTGCAGATATGCTCTCCTCTGCGATTGCACCATTTTTTGGGGCATTTATGCAGTGTGCATTTGTTCAAAATGTCGGTCTGGTTGCCATTACTGGCGTGAAAAGCCGCTTTGTGGTGGCAAGTGCTGGGGCAATTTTAGTGGTACTTGGCTTACTGCCGGTATTTGGTCGCTTGGTGGCGTCTATTCCAATGCCGGTTCTGGGCGGTGCGGGTTTGGTACTGTTTGGTAGTGTTGCCGTCAGTGGTATTCGTACACTGTCTAAAGTCGATTATCAGGTTCAATCCAATATGATTATCGTGGCTGTATCACTCGGTGCTGGCCTCATTCCACTCATCAGTCCTGAATTTTTCCATGCCATGCCAAACGCTATTCAAACCTTATTTCACTCTGGTATCAGTATCACGTGTTTGGCTGCGGTATTACTTAATCTCTTTTTTAATCATTTGCATTTCGGTAAAAAAACAGCCTCGGATGAACTCGGCAAAACCACTGCTACTGCACCTCATTCTTCATAATTCTGAATCAAGATCCGTTCAAAAGCCAGTCTATTCCTAGACTGGCTTTTGTGTGGAGTGACATTTACAACTGACGCCATAAATGCAGGCAGATTTTTGAATTACATTGATGTTTTTTCTTTATAAAAGAAGAAGTAACTGGCATAGCAAGCTGCAATAAACAAGATACAGCACACAAATCCAACTTGCATTGAAGGATCGGCCACCATACTGATACAGGTAATGGTACAAAATACCCCGCCCAATATCGGCGTTAGTGGGAAGAGCGGCGCCGCAAATTTTAGATCTTTAGCGGTTTTACCAGATTTGATCCATTGTCTACGAAAGTTAAACTGGCACACACAAATTGAAATCCACACCACCACCATAGTAAATGCCGCCACGCCTAGCAGATTTTTAAAAATGGTTTCGGGTGCAAAATGTTCAGAAAGCAGACCCGGAATGGCGCCAAACATAGTGACCGTAATTGCTACAATCGGTGTACCTGAAGCAGTGAGCTTTTTGAAAACTTTAGGAAGCTGATTTTTGGCCGACAATGACCACATCATACGAGATGCCGCAAACAAGCCAGAATTGGCTGCCGAAAGTAAGGCGGTAATAATCACAAAGCGAATAATATCTTCGGCATAAGGGATGCCGATGTAGTTAAATACCGTCACAAATGGACTGTTGCTGACACTATTTGAATTCAGCCCCGCCATTTCATACGGTAGCAATGCACAAATCACAATAATTGTGCCGACAAAGAAAATTAATAACCGCCAAATCGCCGCATTGATGGCTTTAGGTACGGTTTGAGCTGGATTTTCAGCCTCACCTGCTGCCACACCAATCAATTCGGTGCCCGAAAAGGCAAAATTGACAATGAGCATTGTGGCAAAGATGGGGAAAACACCATTAGGAAACCAGCCATGTTCGGTTAATTTACTAAATAGCGGCGCAGATTCATGCCCATGATAAGAAATCACCCCAAAAATGGCGGCAAGTCCTAAACCAATAAAGCAGATAATGGTGAGCACCTTCACCAAGGAGAGCCAAAATTCCGATTCTGCAAACAATCGAGTAGAGCTGACATTCAGTGTAAAGATCGACCCTGCAAAAATCAGGGTCCATGTCCACATTGAAACTGAAGGAAACCACTCCTGCATCAGTAAAGCCGCCGCAGTAAATTCGGTTCCCAGTGTGGCGGTCCATGTCAGCCAGTAAAGCCATGTAATCATGTAGCCTGTTCCCGGGCCAATGTACGTTCTGGCATATTCACCAAACGAACCCGACACCGGCATATGCACCGCAAGCTCCCCCAAACAGAGCATGACCATGTAGGCAATCACGCCACCGAGCAAATACGATAAAATAGCTCCCACCGGCCCTGCCTGTGAAATCACATCGCCCGAACCTAAAAAAAGCCCCGTTCCAATGGCACCACCCAATGAAATCATGACCAGATGACGTTTGGTCATAGCACGCTTTAACGGCTTTCCTGTATCGTGATCTCGGGCGATCGCACTGGTTTGTGCGTTACTTCGATCTTGATAGCCTGATTGCTCGTTCAGGAATCCGCCTGCCTGCAATGTCTTTTCATTGTCATTACTCATCCACATTCACTCCAACTATTTTTTTGACAACATGTCCTTGCTGTATATATCGCCCACCGGGCATTTCATCCACGTTCTGGGTCTCAACGTCCGTTTAATGAATCTCCATCTTCATACTCCATGAATGTCTATTCCTGACTGATTGGCCTCTGACGAGTTATTTTTTGTGCTGTGTGGTTTCCTCTAACACCAGTCCGGCACGTAAGCCCTTTTTTACCTGAGGGTTTGGAAATAATATCCAGACCTGCTCGTGTTCAACGATTTGATTTTCGCCTGACTGTATCGCCAGCACATCGCCCTTTTGAAAAGTCGAAAAGTTGGGTGCATCTGCCGCAAGTTGAAGCTGAAAATCATCACTGTGTTTGATGATCGAACTCATCACCTTAAATTCGCGTATTGCAGGCTTATGTCGCACAGGTAAAACCGTGTCGCTTAAAATGGCACGCAGCACTTGATCAATTTGATCAAACTCAGATAAATCATTGTGTCCAAACGCTTTGGCTTTACCCAGTTCGAGCGTGGTACTGGCTGCTTGAAAATGCGTTGCAGTAAATTGGGTAAAGGTTTTGCCAAAACTGTTGTGATAAACCAGCGCATCCAGATCGGCTGCATCCAACTGTGCAAGCAATGCTGCATCATAGGGATGACTTTGATATGGAAACAAAGCAAAGAGAGGCAATCGCGAGGCACGGATGGCAGTGTGCAAATCGTAATGATAAGCCTTGGCCTGCACATCTGAAGTGTGAAAAAAATGCGATGTGATGTGCTCAAGCTCAGCTGCACGGCGAGTTTCTACATCTGCTCTAAGTGCCTCATGAGCGCCACAAAACATCCGGTTCATATCATTTTCAAGATAACGTACACCTTGACGAATCGCCTCCGGATTCCCCAAGACAAACAGCACCCGATGCTTGAGCATCAGTTTTGCAGCAAATAAATCTTTGAGTATGTTGTCGATCAATTCAATTGGGGCCGTTTCATTGCCATGAATTCCGGCAGAAAGCAAAATGGTTTTTTCATAACCCGAAACAGGCGTGCACTGCAGCAATCCCTCGCCTAACCACTGCCAGTGAAATCCTGCTGATTCACCTGTGTCTTGTTCAGGATCACGTTGCGTGAGTGTCAATGCCAATAGATCAACCATATGCTTTCATCCTTTAAAGTCTGCCTTGCCATGTGTTAGCGCTGGAAGTGATACACCGAACCTAATCCTAAAATTTGAGTCAGCTCGTCTAAAGCCGTTCTGCTCTCGATTAATAACTGTGGATCGGCCAGATCATCCTGCGCCAGTCGATCCCGATAATGACGCTCAACCCACTGATTTAACGTGCTAAACAATGCGTCATTCATCATGATGTTCGGATTAACCGCTGCCAATTCGGCATCATTTAGCGCCACGCGCAAACGCAAACACGCAGGTCCACCGCCATTACGCATGCTTTCTCTCAAATCAAAGACTTTGATTTGATCGATTGGTGTTCCCATTTGCAGCAAATCTGTCAGATAAGCCCACACCGACGCATTTTGACGCGACTCCTCTGGCACCACCAGTGTCATGGCACCATCTGGACGGGTCAAAATCTGGCTGTTAAACAGATAGGTCGAGACCGCATCTTGGACCGATACACGTTGCTCAGGTACTTCAATCGCAACAAAGTCTTGCCCAATGGCAGCCATCTTTTCACGAATTTCTGCAAGCGCCTGTGACTGATTTAAAAACGCCTGCTGATGATGAAACAGCACCTGCTGATTACTCACGGCGATCACATCGTTATGAAATACCCCCTGATCGATCACCTCAGGGTTTTGCTGTACAAACACTGTCCGGTCGGCATGCAAACCATGTAGGCGTGCAATTGCTTCGCTTGCTTCACGGGTTTGACGTGCCGGAAACTTTTTGGGTGCAACGGTACCGCCGAGTTGCTGCTGACCGTATACAAATACCTGAATACCTGCCTGATCATAGGCACCGCCCAAACGATTATGGTTGGCAGCACCCTCATCACCAAACAAGGCCGCTTCAGGTAATGCTTCATGATGCGCGAAATATACATCATGATTGAACATGGCTTGTAGGATTCGGCTGGTTGTCTGGTGCTCAATTGAACGATGGAACTTATTATTTAGGTTTGCGGCGGTAAAATGTACACGTCCATCTGCACTGTCGGCCGATGGCGAAACGGTACATGAGTTGGCTGTCCACATCGAAGAGGCCGAGCTGAGCGCAGACAATAACGCTGGTGCGGCGCGCATTGCTGCTGCAATGACGTCGCTATCGCTTCCACTAAAGCCTAATCGGCGAAGCGTAGGCACATGCGGGCGTTCTTGGGGCGCAAATACACCTTGCTTAAGGCCCAAGTCGGCCAAGGCCTTCATTTTGAGTAAGCCTTGCTGCGCCGCCAGCTTCGGATTAGACAGATTGTTGCGGTTGTTGGTTGATGCGACATTGCCAAATGACAATCCTGCATAATGATGGGTTGGGCCCACCAATCCATCAAAATTAATTTCATAACCCGACATGTTTTCTTCCTTTTAGGTGTTATGCAGTCCGTACTAGAGCACAATGCCCGGTGATAATTTCTCTGGTAATGTGAGCTGTTCACTTTCTAGCGATGCCATTGGCCATGCACTATAATCCGCCGCATAAAATGCGCTGGCACGATGGTTGCCCGAAGCCCCCACACCACCAAACGGTGCTGCACTTGAAGCGCCCGTTAACGGCTTATTCCAGTTCACAATACCGGCCCGCGCTTCAATCAGTACGCGCTCAAACAGTTCGCGAGAAGGTGAAACCAAACCTACCGCCAAGCCAAATCGTGTGGCATTGACAAGACTCAAGGCCTCATCAAACTGCTCATAACGATAAATACAGGTGAGCGGGCCAAAATATTCTTCATCTGGTATATCTGAAACCTGCGTGACGTCTAAAATACCCGCCGTTAATAGCGAACTGTGTTCATCTGGTCGGGTCATTTCAAGCAGTGGCTTGGCACCTAGCGCAATCAGCTTGGCTTGCGCTTTGAGCATCATGTCGGCAGCGGCAGATGAAATCACGCCCCCCATAAACGGTTGTGGCTGTGCATCCCACGGCCCAATCACCAACTGCTTGGCCACCTGCGCAAATCTGGCAATAAAGGCATCGCCTTGTGGTCCAGATTTGACCAAAATACGGCGCGCACAGGTGCAACGTTGCCCAGCAGAAACAAATGCAGACTGAATCGCCAGATTGACGACGGCATCCAGATCGACAGCGTCATCAATAATCAAGGCATTGTTGCCGCCCATCTCAAGCGCCAGAATTTTTTCAGGTGCGCCTGCCAGTTGCTTATGTAGCTGATAGCCTGTTGATGCACTGCCGGTAAATAACAGCCCGTCAATTTGCGCTGCTGCGGCAAGCGCCTCACCCGTGCTTCGTCCGCCTTGCACCAAATTAAGTACGCCCTGAGGCAAACCCGCTTCGTACCAAAGCTTAACCGTCTCTTCGGCAGTCCAAGGTGTGAGTTCACTTGGCTTAAACACAAGAGTGTTACCTGCAATCAAAGCCGGAACAATATGCCCATTGGGTAAATGACCCGGAAAATTATAGGGACCAAATACCGCCAAAACACCATGCGGCTTATGGCGTAACGATGCAACACCGTCCGGCATTTGAGTTTGGGTAAATCCGGTACGCTGATGATACGCACGAACTGAAATAGCCACTTTTGCAATCATCGACTGGACTTCGGTGAGCGTTTCCCAGCGCGGTTTACTGGTCTCACGGCTAATCACCTCTGCCAGATGCTGTTTATTTTGCTCAAGTAATGCTGCAAAACGCTCAATTATTTCAATGCGGGCTTCTAGACCTAAACGTGCCCATGCTGGAAAGGCCTCACGTGCCGCCAGACATGCTGTTTCAACCTCTTGGGCAGTTGCTTCGTATCCGCGCCAGATTAACTCGTTACTAATCGGGTCAGTTTTGATCATCACTGCACCAGATCCTTGTCGCCATGTTCCATTGATGGCAAGTGCGCCTGTTGTCATTATTGATTCTCCATTTGATCTAATACTAAAACACGAACCTGATCCTGCTCGGTCACGTGAAGAGCTGCTGCCTGTTCTGGGGTCAGACAAATACTGTGCTCATCGGTTAGTGCGACCTTAAGCAGTAAAACCCGATAATGGTGATAATCGTCGTTGGCGATCAAATAGCATCGCTCTGAAACCGAAACGTGATCTGAAATCACAACGCTTACGCAGCGGCTGTCTTTCACTGCACGTAAATCTGAAGTATTTGCTTCAAGCGTTGGTCCTGCATCGAAAATATCAACATAACCTTGATACTGCAGGCCTTCGGTCATCAACACCTTTGCTGCGGGTAAGGTATGCGGATGCACCTGAGCAATCACGTGACGTGCTGCTTCGGGTAACAACGCCACATAAACCGGAAAGCGCGGCATCAATTCGGCAATAAAGACTTTTTGCCCCACCCCACTTAAATAGTCTGCTGTGGCAAAATCCATATGAAAAAAGTGCGATCCCAAGGCATCCCAAAACGGAGAGTGTCCATTTTGATCGGAATAACCGCGCATCTCTGCAATCAGTTTTTCTTTAAACAGTGAGCGAAATGCGGCAATAAACAAGAACCGAACCTTGGAAAGAAATTTTCCATTTTGATTTTTACGATAATCTGGATCGAGAAATAAGGTACACAGCTCACTACAGCCAGTGTAATCATTGCTCATAAACAACGTGTCGAGCGCGGTATATACATTAAGCTCTTTTGAAGCATGTACCTGTTTGGCAACGCGAAAATTATAAAACGGCTCATTGAGGCCAACCGCGACCTCAATTGCGCTTACCCCAACAATTTTTCCAAGCGCAGTATCTTCAAGTACAAATAAATAGCTGGCCTCGTAGGCTTCAGCTAAACCATCGAGTGTCCGCGTAGTACGGTCAATGCGAGCCGCCAGAATTTCTTTATTTTGTGGCAGTGAAGTCAGACCAATACCTGACTCTCCTGCCCGCCCTGCCAACCGAAAAATATCATCTAAGTCTCGGTGTGCAGCATGTCTCACAATCATCATGATCAGATTCGCTTTTGACTTAAAGACGAGCTAATGCGCGTGCAAAACGATTTAAACCTTCATCGATATCTTCAAATGGAATAATCAGCGACGGCGCAAATCGAACCACGTCCATACCCGCCACCAAAGCCAACAGACCTTCTTCGCCCGCTAAGGTCACGATATTTTTGGCTTTGCCTGCATATTCGTCTTTGAGTACACAGCCTAAAAGCAGACCTTCACCACGGATCTGTTTGAACAGACCCAACTTTTCATTGATGGTGTTAAGCCCAGCAACAAAATGTTGATGACGGTCTTTGACGCCTTGCAGTACCTCAGGCGTGTTGACAAACCCATAGACTGCACTGGCCACCGCAGCGCCCAAAGGATTACCGCCATAGGTCGTGCCATGATCACCGACCACAAACATATTGGCAAAATGATCGGTGGTGAGCATCGCACCAATTGGGAATCCACCTCCTAATGCTTTTGCCGTGGTCAGGATATCAGGCGTAACACCTGTATTCATGTAGGCGTAGAGCGAGCCAGTACGCCCAACACCAGTTTGTACTTCATCAAAAATTAAGACCGCGCCAAACTGATCGCATAGCTCACGTAGCCCCTGTAAAAATTCACGTGTTGCTGGCACCACACCGCCTTCACCTTGGATAGGTTCAACAATCACCGCACAGGTATGTTCATTAATCAGCGCTTTGGCAGCGTCTAAGTCATTAAAAGCTGTGTGCTGAATACCTTCTGGAAGTGGCGCGAAATCTTGCGAATATTTTGGCTGACCGCCTGCGGTCACGGTAAATAAGGTACGACCATGAAAGGCATTTTTAAAAGCCACAATCTGGTTTTTATGCGCCTGACCGCTCATCATGCCGACTTTACGTGCCAGCTTTAGTGCCGCTTCGTTGGCCTCTGCACCTGAGTTGCAAAAGAAGACCTTATCGGCAAAGGTACTTTCAACCAATTGACGTGCCAAATTTAGCACCGGTTCGTTGGTATAACCGTTGCCCACATGCCAAAGTTTTTGAGCCTGTTCGGTCAGTGCGTTCACCGCAACAGGATGCGCATGCCCCAGTGCATTAACCGCAATACCACCTGCAAAATCGATATATTCTTTTTCGTTTTGATCCCAAAGACGCGAGCCTTCACCACGGACCAAAATGAAATTTGCAGGGGCAAATACTGGTACCATCCAGTCATTAAAATTACTACGGGTGATTGCGAGATTACTCATTATGTTCACTTCCTGTTTTTTAGTCGGGCTTGGCCTGATGCTCAAGCCCCGAGTCATCACGATGTATTGCGCTATTTAGCCTGGGAAAATGCCACGTTCCTTACGTGCTTTTAAAATACGCTCGCAGGCCAAAATATAAGCTGCTGTACGCAGGCTGCACCCTTTTTGAGTAGCAGTATTCCAAACATCGGCTGTGGCCTGAATCATGAGCTTGTCCAGACGCTGATTAATTTCGTCTTCACTCCAGAAGTAGCTCGACAAGTCTTGTACCCATTCGAAATAACTCACGGTCACACCGCCAGCATTACAGATAACATCGGGTACCACGGTGATCCCACGGCGAACAAATACATCATCTGCCTCTGGATATGTTGGGCCGTTAGCACCTTCAAGCACCAGTTTGGCTTTGAGCTGCTCTGCACGCTCTACTGTAATCTGACCTTCTAATGCGGCAGGAATCAGAATATCCATATCCACTGTCCAGAAAGCTTCGTCATCAATTACAGTCGCGCCGGCAAAACCCATTACGCCGCCGTGTTCCGTCACATGCTTTTGTAACTCTTTCACGTTTAAACCTTCGGCATTGTAAATGGTGCCCGTATGGTCTTGTACACACACAATTTTGGCCTGTGCATGGCTAAATAAATATGCGGCTTCATTGCCAACATTACCAAAGCCCTGCACCGCAACCTTACTGCCTGCAATTGGCAATTGAATTCGCTCAGCAACCTGCATTCCGGTAATAAACACACCACGTCCTGTCGCACGGACACGACCCAGTGATCCCCCTAAATGCACTGGTTTCCCCGTCACCACACCGGTCACGGTATGACCTTTAATGCTCGAATAGGTGTCCATCATCCAGCCCATAATGTCGGCATTGGTGCCGACATCCGGTGCAGGAATATCAATTTGAGGCCCAATAATTGGACTAATTTCACTGGTAAAACGGCGAGTCAGGCGCTCAAGCTCACGTGGTGACAGCTCTTTTGGGTTGACTCGAATGCCACCTTTGGCACCACCAAAAGGTAAATTCACCACCGCAGTTTTAATGGTCATCCACGCAGAAAGCGCCATCACCTCATTCAGTTCGACATCTTGGTGATAACGAATCCCGCCTTTACCCGGCCCACGCGATAAATTGTGTTGAACACGATATCCTTCAAAATGGCGAATCGAGCCGTCATCCATCACAATTGGAACATCGACAATCAAAGTCCGCTTTGGACTTTTTAATGTGTTAACAAAATTGCTTAAATCCGCATCCAAATATGGTGCCACGCGATCGATTTGCGTGAGATAGGTTTGCCATGCACCATTGGTTTGATCTGCATATGATAAAGACATCACGGTTTCCTTAATTGACTTTGTTCCTGTTGGCTCACGTATCGTCATCTAGGTCATCGAAGATACGTAGCCACGCCTCTTTAAATCATCTATACAGCTTTTGACTGCGTCTCAGATGATCTGGCGTTTTGTGTATGCACTATTATTCACAATCAAATTGACACAGAAAATTTGTCTTAATGACTAAAATGAATTATTTTTTATCAAATTGATTATAGTCAGTAGCAAAATGAATAATCTTGACCAAATGATTTTAGGCTTACTTAAAGACAATGCCCGAATGTCGATTACCGAACTGGCGGCAAAAACACGCGTCTCGAGAGCTACGGTACAAAAGCGAATTGAATACATGGAAACCACTGGAATTATTGCGGGCTATACGGTGCGTTTTCGTCCAGATGTTGAAAATAATATTATTCGGGCGTGGGCCAATATCATGGTGGAAGGCACCAAGGCACAGTCGGTGATTCGTGAATTACGCCTAGAAACAGCGGTTGAGCGCCTGCACACCACCAATGGTAAATGGGATCTTTTGGTCGAATTAAAATCTGATTCACTGGAAAGCTTTGATAAAGCGCTGGAAAGAATTCGAAATATTTCAGGAATTTACAATAGTGAAACCAGTATTTTGCTTTCGACGTATAAAACTTGAGTCAATGAGCAAAAACTGGATAGCATGGTGTATGTGCGTTTAAGTCGCCAATATTAACTGGTCAGAAGTGACCATAAGTTTAAACTTATAGTGCTTTCACAATTGATCAGTTTAATGTTAAAAAGGCTTTCAACCCTGCATAACTGAAAGCCCGATAGTCTTATTTATGTTGCACAGCGCTTTGATTTAGAGCAAGTTCTTGAGATAGTTTGTAGTCTTTTTCATAGACGGGCATACCCGCTATGCTCATGGCACGCTCAGCTTTTGGCGGGCGCATATTGTCTTTCATATTACAGGCTGTGAGTCCAAAGAGCAGCACAGCACCTACAACGACAGCGGATAATTTTTCCATTATATCCTCCATTGTTTTTGTTATTTTATTCAGATTAGCATGTTTAAAACAAAGTGGGATGTTTTATCTATTTCAATTTATAACCAACATATTTTTGAATCGTAATTGATACAAAAAAAGCGCGAATCTATCGCGCTTGATCTCATAAAAATTTAAACTTATTAGCGGCTTGAGAACAACATTTTGAGCCCGAGTAGGGTCACAATACCGCCAGTCACGCGGTCGATCAGGGTTTTGGCCTTGATGTATAGTGTACGTGGTTTTTCCGAAGACAATAACAATGCAACCAGAGAATACCAGCCGGCATCGATGACAAAACAAATCACAGGCAAAGCAACGTAATAATAACTAGGGATGTCTTTTGGCAATAAAGCAGTAAAAACACTGGCCAACACCACCGCAATTTTTGGATTACTTAACTGCGTTAATAAACCATAACGATAGGCACTTGAATAGGTCATTTTAGAGACTACGGCACTTTGTGTATCCATTGGCTGTTTGGCATGCTTTAAAATTTTGTATGCCATCCAAAGTAGATATAACCCGCCCCCGATTTTCAATACCAGATAGGCAGATGGAACTGCCAGCAAAACCGCCTGTAGGCCAATCACGGCCAAAAATCCAAAAATTGCTGCACCCGTCCCCGTGCCCAAGGCCGTAAATAATCCATGCTTACGCGATTTTGCAATTGAGTTCTGAGCTACATAAATAAAGCTCGGGCCAGGACTCATGGCACCCAACATCAATGCAGCAGCAATCGAAAAAAGTGGTATTAAGCTATCCAAGACCGGAGACTCTATAAAAATCAGGCGCGTATTTTAGCAGATTTATTTGATTTTGCTGAGTACCAAATACATCACAGGGCTGACAAAAGAACCATCATTTTGTATTTGATAGTAATTTTTGATTTGGTCTGTGGTGTGCTGCTGTAAATAGCGAAGCGATTCAACTGCATGTAGAGGCGTTTGCATACGTTCTACCCAGCTTCTGAACTCAAGTGGAAGCTGTTGTTGATCTACAGTCTCAATAGCAAATCCGGCATTTTCGGCAAAATTTATCCACTCGCCTAAGCTGTAATTTCGTACATGACTCGGATCTCGCAAGGTTTCCATGCTTTGAAAAAATGTATCGAGTAAAGGCGATGCATGGCCTAAAATATCAACGAATACTGCTTTGCCATGGGGTTTAAGTACCCGCCAAACTTCATTTAAGGCCTGAGGTACACTTTGCCAGTGATGTGCCGAATAGCGACTGACCACCACATCAAAACGCTCTGATTCAAACGGAAGCTTTTCTGCCGGCCCTTGCTGTCCATTTACCTGAAATAACTGACGTTGTTGTGCTTCATGAAGTACGGTTGTGACCATTTCATCGCTTAAATCATAGGCCGTTATTTCATCGACATAGGGTGCAAGCTGATAAGTAACATGCCCACCGCCACAGCCCAAATCCAAAACAGTTTTCAATCTATTCTGCTGGATCAATGCTTGCATTTTTTTAAACTCATCACCTTGTGCATGTACTGCACTACTTAAATAAGCATTTGATTTATTTTGGTATTGCTGCTGATTTATGTCATGTCTTGTGGTCATTTCTTTACGCTTCATTAAGAGATAACCTGACTATACTGAGATTAAAACAAAATAAATAATCATGAATTATTTAATTATAGATAACTAAAAGTAATCAATTATTACAAAACTTATTCAAACAAGTGCTGTTAGTACGGACAATAATGTCCGTAAAATAGTTTCATCCCCTTTCCTTGGTCGTGCCATGAGTAAACACGTGAAACGCGCCGCTCAAAATCGCGAAGATTTGCTCGAGGCCGCAATCGAGATGTTTAAACTGCATGGCATAATGGTGCCGTTGCAGGTCATCATCGATCATGCCCATGTCGGACGCGCTACGTTTTACCGAAATTTTGCAGACCGCAAAGCGCTGATTTATGCCTTGTTGGGACAGGCCTTGCAGGCACTTGAACATCGAGCCAAACCCTATTATGAATCACCCGATGGTTTGATTTTGCTCATTCAAAGTCATGTATTTCACCTTAATCAATTGTCTGTGCTGATGGAATACTGGCGAGTACTGGACTATTCCGACCCCACATTACAACAGCTGATTACCCAGCATAAAATGATTATCCAGCCCCTAATTGATCGTGCGGTTGCACAGCAGTTATGCCGATCAGATTTTAGTTTTGAAGATTATCGCAGCATTATTACCATGCTATCTTCTTGTTTTCGCGGACACGATCAAAGCGAACAAGTTCGTTTGGCCAGCCGTGTAATCGAATTATTGCTCAATGGCATCATTGTCAAACACGAGGTGCAACATGGCTGAGACACCACGTTACCTCGAAACGCCACCGGACTGGACCGATGAAGAACGCCCGGTCATTCCCGGTTCACCGCCCTCAATTGCGCATCCTACACACAAACGGTATTTGTATTTTATTATCGGGACGTTTATTGCGCTGACCGCAGGCTTGAGTAATGGTTTTATCACTGCCAACTTACCACAGCTACAAGGTGAATATGGCCTGACACCTGTCGAATCGGCATGGCTCCCAGCGGCCTATGTCATGGCCAATGTCAGCTCCAATCTTATTTTGTTTAAAGCCAGACAACAATACGGGCTGAGACTGTTTACCGAAATCGGTTTGTTGGCGTTTATTGCGGTGATGATTTTGCATATTTTTGTGCAGAACTATCACATGGCTATTTTTGTGCGTTTTATTAGCGGGATGGTGGCAGCGCCGCTGAGTTCGCTTGGCATGTATTACATCATGCAAGGCTTTAGTAATGCACATCGACTCAAAGGACTATATATCGGATTTGGCTTTGGGCAACTTGGCGTACCACTGGCATGGATTATTTCGCCCGCTTTGGTGACAGTAAACAACTGGACGGTGCTTTATACCTTTGAACTTGGACTGGCTGTGTGCTGTTATGCCATGGTGGTGTCGCTTAAATTACCGCGTAGTTTGCGAATAGCCGTATTTGAACGTCAAGACATTTATACTTTTTTACTGCTTGCGCCCGGATTTGCCTGTCTTTGCGCTGTTCTCACCCAAGGGCCTTTGTTGTGGTGGTTTGATTCGCCTTGGCTGGCCTATGTACTTATGAGTGGTTTTATACTACTGGTACTGGGTTTTTATTACGAACATCATCGTACCAACCCATTATTAATGACTCGCTGGCTGGGCACAGCGGGGGTTTTACGTTTTATTTTTGGTGCTTTTGCACTGCGTTTTTTACTCTCAGAACAAAGTTATGCAGCAGTCAACTTTTTGAAAACTGTCGGAATGGGTCCAGATCAATTTGTGGGCCTGTATACGATTATCTTTTTCGGAATGTTGGCAGGTGTTGTATTTAGTGCAGTGACATTTTCCAGAGAACGTACGATTTTGCATCTGGTTTTGGCTTCATTTTTGATTTTGGTTGCCAGCAAACTCGATGCACATCTCACCAGCGATATTCGCCCCCAAAACTTTTTTCATAGTCAGTTTCTAATTGCCTTTGCCAACGGGTTATTTATCGGGCCGTTGCTGCTGGTTGGCTTTGGGCGCGCCTTAAAAGAAGGCCCGAGCCATGTAGTCACGTTTATTGTGCTGTTTTCAGCGACACAAAATTTTGGGGGATTGGTTGGATCCTCATTTTATAACACCTATCAAAAGCATCAGACACAAATTTATCAGATGGACATTAATCGAAATCTGACACAAACCGATCCCATTGTGGCACAGCGCCTGAGTCAGTATCAGGCTAAATTTACCCCCTCGATTACCGACCCAACGCTTGATCAGCTTCAGGCCGTCAAAACGCTGTCACAAACCGCAAATCGTGAAGCGCAGGTGCGTGCTTACAATGATGTGATTAATTTTAATAGTATTGTGGCTATCGTGCTGTTTTTATGGGGCGTGTGTAATATTTTATGGGGCAAATACTTGGCTTACCGAGAGCGAATCGCGGCTCAACGTTCATCTTCATTTTGAATTCCGAGACTATTTATGAGTGACGAGCAAAAACCAAATTCATCTGATTCATCTGCATCGGGCGAGTCTCATCCACCGCCCGCTAATGCCGAACAGAATTCGGGGGCTTCGCCTTCTCCGCTGAAACAAGTCCCCAGCGTAGGAAAGCTGATTCCAACCAAAAAATCGACTTTGATTCTCATGTTTTTCGTTTTACTGGTTGGGATTGGTTTGATCATGTGGGCATGGCAAATCGGGCCGTTTCAAACCGCTTTACAACAGACCGATAACAGTTATGTTAAGGGTAAAACCACCGTATTGTCTTCTCAAATCAATGGCTACATTAAAACGGTACTGGTTAAAGATTTTGATACGGTCAAAAAAGGTCAGCCCCTGATTTATATCGATGCGACCACGTACGCCCAAAAAGTGACACAGGCACAATCGGCTGTCGAGCAGGCACAAAACAATCTGGCCAACCAGACTCAAACCATTGCCCAGCGGCAGGCCGATATTGTGGCAGCTCAGGCTCAGGTCGATCAGGCTCAGGCCCAGTATCAATTGTCTGTCGATCAGTTAAAACGCTATCAACAACTTGGCGACAGCGGCGCAGTCTCACGCTCTGAACGCGATCAAGTTGCGGCAACTGCAAAGAATGATCTGGCTGCACTCAAAAAAGCACAAGCCAACGTCAAAGTCGCCGAAGAAGCGTTAAAAACAGCACAAGTGGCCCAAGTGGGTTTACAGGCACAAGTCACCAATGCTCAGGCGCAGCTAGATCAAGCCAAAACCACTCAAAACTACAGCATCATTAGCGCGCCAATGAATGGTCAGTTAGGTGAAGTCACGCCACGTGTTGGACAATATGTTGCAGCAGGCTCTCAGTTGTTGTACCTGATTCCACAACAAACTTGGGTGATTGCCAACTTTAAAGAAACCCAGATCGCGAAAATGCGGATTGGCCAAAAGGCAACCTTTACTGTCGATGCACTCGATCATCAAAAATTTACGGGGCATGTCGAACAGATTTCACCGGCTGCCGGCTCAGAGTTTAGTGTGCTCAAAGCAGATAATGCCACAGGTAACTTTACCAAAGTGGTTCAGCGCATTTCGGTAAGGATTGCCATCGATCCGAATCAGGATGGCCTTGCCCGTTTACGCCCCGGCATGTCGGTCATTACATCGGTTGATACCTCAACACCATGAGGATCAACCACGTTGGTGATTTCACCCTATTTCTGGGTTAAACTCGCATGCCCAACAATAAAATAAAACCAAAGGCCTGATTTGAATAACATTGCTTTTTTTGATTTTGACGGCACCATTACCTTGACCGATTCTTATACCCCTTTTATTTTTCAAACCATTCCGGCATCCAGAATGAAGAAAGGAAAGTTTTTACTTGCTCCTTACATTCTGGGTTATCGCTTAAATTTGATTCGCGGTACGGTACTACGCTCAAAAATTTTCAAGCTGGGCTTTGCAGGGCTTGATGTAAACGAACTTCAGCAAAAAGGACTCAGCTTTAGCCAAAGCTATTTGCCACAGATTATCCGCCCACAGGCATTAGAGCGTATTCAGTGGCATTTGGCACAAGGTGATCGTGTCGTGGTGGTGTCTGCATCTATGGATGTCTATCTAAAACCGTGGTGTGCACAATATGGCCTTGATCTGCTTTGCAGTGAAATCGATGCCATCGATGGTAAGATTACGGGAATTTATAAAAACGGCGACTGTAGCCGTGAAGTCAAAAAGCAACGTATCTTGGACAATTATGATTTAAGCCTTTATGCTGCGATTTATGCTTATGGTGATACCATTGAAGATCATGAGATGCTGTCATTGGCCACACATGCCTTTTATCGCTGGCAACCCATCCACCACAATTCACTTTAATTTATGTTTGATGCTTTGGCCCAACAGATTCCCTATCACACGCTTATTGACACCGCTGCTGTACGGCTCGATGTAAAACGGCTTGATCTGATCCATCCACAAATCTCGGGCAACAAATTTTATAAGCTCAAGTACAATCTGATCGAAGCTCAGAAACGTGGCTGTGCGCGTATTTTGACCTTTGGCGGGGCATTTTCCAATCATATTGCCGCCACAGCCTACGCTGCGCATCGCTTTAATTTTCAGAGTATCGGCATCATACGGGGGGAAGAGCTTGCTGATCGTCCACTCAATCCTACGTTAAGCACTGCACAGGCTTTGGGTATGCAGCTTGAGTTTATCTCGCGTGCGCAATATCGTCAGAAGGATCAGCCGGAATTTATTCAGGCCTTGATGCAGCACTATCCAAATACCTATATTGTGCCTGAAGGCGGTACCAATGCGCTGGCAATTCAAGGCAGTAAAGAAATATTAAGCAACTTCGATCGAGAACAGTACGATTTAATTTGTTGCGCTGTCGGAACAGGCGGTACATTGAGTGGATTAATTGAATCAAGTGCTGAATCTCAGCAGCTTCTGGGGTTTTCAGCATTAAAAGGTACTTTTTTATCTGAACAGGTTCGTGGGTTGACTCAAAAGACCAACTGGAAAATTACAGATGATTATTGTTTTGGGGGATATGCCAAAAGCTCGCCACGTTTATTAAACTTTATGGCGAGTTTTGAAGAACGTTATCAGATTCCACTCGAACCGATTTATACCGCCAAAATGTTATACGGCTTGTTTGATCTGATTGAACAACAGGCCTTTGCTCAAGGTATACGCATACTGGCCTTGCACACAGGGGGGCTACAAGGGCGTTTATCTGCAAAGTAGCGAACATAGGCATCTAGTTCTGACATCTGCATCAGAATCTTTTATAATCGCCCCCTTTGTTTTGGCTAGGTAGTTTCAAATGTCGTTTCAGTATGATGTGATCGTTCTGGGTGCAGGCGCATCGGGCCTGATGCTGGCCTCACATGCGGCCAAGCGTGGTCGTTCGGTGCTGATTCTTGAAAAAGCCAATAAAGTCGGCAAAAAAATTCTGATGTCGGGCGGTGGCAAATGTAACTTTACCAACTTATATGTCGAACCCGAGCATTTTATTTCTCATAATCCCCATTTTGTCATTTCTGCACTGAGCCGCTATACCAACTGGGATTTTATTGGCTTGGTGTGTGATTACGGCATTGCCTACGAAGAACGCAAACACGGACAGCTCTTTACCTTAAAAGGTGCAAAAGAGATTTTAAATATGCTGCTTTCGGAGTGTGAGAAAGCGGGCAGTGTCGAGATTCAAACCGACAGTGAAGTCAAGGCTGTAACCAAGCAAGAAAATGGTCGCTTTCAGGTTCGTACCGCACACGCCAGTTATACGGCAGAGTCTGTAGTGGTGGCCTCTGGGGGGCTTTCGATTCCGACACTAGGCGGTTCGGGCTTTGGATACGAGCTTGCCAAGCAATTTGGTCATCACGTTTATCCAACCCGAGCAGGATTGGTGCCCTTTACCTTTTCAGATCAATTTAAAGAAGTCACAACACGTTTAAGTGGTAATGCACTGGATGTGACGCTCTCTAACACTCAAAATAGCTTTAATGAAGCGCTATTGTTTACACATCGCGGATTAAGCGGGCCCAGCGCATTACAGCTTTCTAACTACTGGAACAGTGGCGAAGCATTTCAAATCGATTTCTTTCCAAGTCATGAGTTACTGGCGTATTTCAAAGCGAAAAAACAGCAACAGCCGAAAGTCTTGTTACGCACCTTACTGAGCGAACTGGCCGCCAAAAGCATTGTGCTGGAACTACAACAATTAATCTGGCCAGCACATGCTGAAACCGCAATCGGACAACTCAGTGATGCCTTGCTTGAAGAGATTTGCAAACAGTTGCATGCATTCGCTGTCAAACCATCTGGAACCGAAGGCTACCGAACAGCGGAAGTCACTTTAGGTGGTGTCGATACCACTGAAGTTTCATCGAAAACCATGCAAAGCAAACGCGAGCCAGGCCTGTTTTTTGTTGGAGAAGTGCTTGATGTTACCGGTCATTTGGGCGGTTATAACTTCCAGTGGGCTTGGGCCTCTGCAGTTGCGGCAGCAGAATTTGTCTAACGCTCAGTTGAGGTTTGATCTTCTGAGGAAATTGTCGATGGTTTGGTTTCAATCGATTCATTAGGCGATTGATTCGGGCGTGGTTGTTTTGACGCACTCGATTTAGAAAAAATAAACTTATAGGCACTGGCCAGAAATCCGACCGTAATACCAGCAATCACAATAGGCGCTAAAAAACGATTTGGTTGCTTTTGCATACGATTCTCCTGTCGTTTGATAGTGAAATAAAATACATAAAAGATTAGCCACTCAAACTAGAGTGGCTAATCTTATTGAAAAAATCAAAGTTTATTTAGGTTGGTCGTCGGATTGTCCCGGTAAAGAGATATCGTCACCCTCACCTTTTGAACCATAAGGATTGTTCAGTGGCGTATTGTTCGGATCCACCTCAAAGTTGGTTGGTACGCTATGATCTGAATGTGACGTCACATCTGGCGACGCAAAAGTGGTCTTTTCACGCGCGGTTTGTGCAACAGGATTTGGATCATTACCCTCTGCCTTGACTTTATCGATTAAATCCGTCAGTACACGTTCTGCAGGCTGACGGCCACCTAAACCAAAAGCCAATGCAAAAGCGACGGCTACAGCACCGAGTGTGAGTCCAAAGGCCAGATTGACAATTGAATCGGCAATGCCCATAGCACGAAGTCCCATGGCCAAAACCAGTCCCATAATCAATACACGAACCAAATTACCCAACCAGCGCGAACTGTTGTATTCGCCACGCTGTACCACATTGGCCACAATATTGGCTAACCAGAAACCGATCACCAAAATCACGGCACCAAGCAAGATATTTGCGCCAAAGGCAATGAACATCGCGATCAAATTACTGATCTGCTCAAATCCAAGTCGGTTTGCAGCTTCAGATACGGCAAACAACATGGTAAAAAAGACAATCAGCACAGCAACTACATGTGAAACTTTGGTGCTACCAAAGAAGCGCTGTAAATCAAACTTGGCCGGAATGTCATCAACACCTGTACCCGCCAGAATATCCTGTACCAAATTGGCAATAAAACGCGACACCACATACGCAATAATCAGGATTAAACCTGCTGCAATGATGTTTGGAATGGCATACATGATTTCGTTCAGCATTGAGGTTGCAGGCTGAGAAATCGTTTCGATTCCAAGGGCTTCAAACGCTACAATTAACGCCGTGATCATGACCAGCGCGAAAACAAAAGACCCGAGTACACGGCCCAAATTGCTTTGCTTAAACAGACCAATTTTCTGTGCCTGTTGCTGAAGTCCGATACTGTTGACCAGTCCCTCGACAATACCGCGTACAATTTTTGCCAAGATGTAACCTACAAATACGATCACACCAGCAATGAAAATATTCGGTAAATAGCCAACGGCATCATTGAGCATGTTTTGTACAGGTAGCAAAAGCCCTGTCAATCCAAGAATAGATAGCACGATTGGTAAAAAGAGCAACAAAATCAGCCAGTAAACAATATCGGCGATATTTTCACTCAACGGACGCACACCCACTTCAGAACTGAGCTTTTCATCGAGTTGCGTTCTTGCAAGTACATTGGAAAAACCAGCACGAACCAAACGTGCAATAATCCAACCCACCAAGGCCACAACCGCAGCAGCAATCAAGTTAGGAACAAATACCAGCACTTGTGTGATCATGGCACTAAACGGACCACTCACGCTGTAGATGTTGAGGACATTGAGTGCAGCAATCAGTGCAATCGTCAGTACAAACCAAAACACAAATTTTGAGACGATACGTTCGAAGTCTGGTGTTTTTCCAGTTGCAGAGGACAAACGATGGTTGGTGCCCAAGGCACTGAGTAATTTTTTAACTCCAGCGGCGATCACCAGTGCCAAAATCCAACCAATAATAAACACCACAACGGCTGCTACAATCGGTTGGAAAATGTCCCAGTAATACATCAGATCATAATGAGCACGATTCGGCTCATTTCCAAAGAAATTATTCATGTTGTAGGTATCCTCTTTTTATCTTTTATTGGCTTAGCAATTTATGATTTAACGATAAAGTGAACATCAAAATATCTCTGATTATAAAAATATTGTGATATTTATCACTTTATTTTGAGTGCATTTTTTATTCAATTGTTCTCATAAGAATTACAACAAAATCACTGCAAAACATTGCAAGAAAGGCTCTTGTTCAATCATGAAAAGAGCCTCTCTTACTCAGAATAATGACGAATTCGCTATGACTGCTTAGAATCTGGCGTTGGATTATTCGGCGTAGCAGGCTGCGCATTCGGATTTGGATGATCTGGCGGTGCATCTGCTGCATCTGGCTGATGATCAGCCACCATATAGGCAATTAATGCCACTAGGAAAATCCCCACAACTATAAGAATATAAACAGGCAGCTTACGTTTACGTTCAGTTTCTTCTGGTGATGAAGCATGTGAAGATGGTTTGCTATAATCGTGTTTCATATTTTCACCCTCTTATTTTTTATATCCTTTACCATCATAACAAGCACTTATGTAGCGTTGTGTGAAAAAGCATTGTAGCAACGTGTTCTTTGTTTCATCGTTGTACTAAAAAATAGGCTATACTATGCGATCGATTTTTTTGTTTAAACAGTTATGTCGTACCGTCAGCAAAATGTAACGCTTGATCTTGACACTGACGTCACCCACCAGTGTACATTGCATCACACGCGCGATGAACACCTTATTGGTATAATTGAATTTAGCAAACCAAGCTTTTCGATAAAATGGGGAGATCTGGAATATTTTCGTCGCAGAACTGAAGAATTTTCTGTGATGCCGTTTCCCGATTGCGTTAATGCCATGATCATTGATATTCGTAATGTCAACGCTTTTTTAGACAACGAAGTACCGATTATTCCATGGCGCCTGCTTGAAGAAGAATGTCCGATTCGTCTGATCGTGCCTCACGAACGTCTTGCGCATTATATCGGGGTATTTGAACCCACCTGGATCAATACCGATCTAGACAGTGCAATTAGCGAACTGCGCGAGTTTATGGATATGTTTGTGCACTGAGTGCGCAAACCGCTATACTTAATGTATGGCATGCTGTATTTCACTGATTACCAGTAGTTTTCCACGGCAATATTCCCTTCTCCGCGTCGGTTCATGGTCAAGCCACGGCGCTTCAAGGCTTCTTTGGTGTCGTCTACCATTTGTGGATTACCGCAGAGCATGACATGGCTGCTTGCAGCATTTAATTGCTGACCAACGGCAGCTTCTAGCTCACCGTTTTCAATCAGGATCGGCAGTCGATCATGTAGCTGAGCATGTGGATCACGGGTGATGATTGGCACAAATTTAAAGCCGTTATGTCCCTCTCCAAAACTTAAGGCAATTTCTTCAATCCGCTTCACGTACGCCAGTTCAGAAACCGTTCTTACGCTATAAACCAAGTAAATCTGCTGATAATTTTCCCATGTGGCAAAATCTTGCAACATCGAAATAAATGGAGCTAAACCTGTTCCAGTTGCCAAAAGCCATAAATCTTGTGGCAGCGGCAGTTGATAGCGTGCCAAGGTTAAAAAACCATATGGAATTTTTTCTAGATACAGTTCGTCACCCACCTGCAAATGTTGCAAGTTTGAGGTAAAAGCGCCATCTGGTACTACAATTGAAAAAAACTCGAGTGTTTCATCGTATGGCGAGGACACAATCGAATAAGCACGCACCACCAGATCATCTTTTACTTTTAAGCCAATTCGTGCAAACTGCCCTGCTGCGAACTTAAAATGCGCAGGACGTGTTAGGGTAAAACTAAACAAGGTTGGGGTCCAACGATGTACCGACAACACTTTTTCTACGCTAAATTTTTCAATTGACATAATTTCAACGTGGCACGAAATGGTGTGCTCATGTTAGCATGACACGTCAATTTTTTAATACTTTTTAAAGAGTAAGGCTTCATTCCATGCGCATGACATTACGTCAGTTGGCTGTTTTTGTGGCAGTCGCTCAAGAGGGAACGGTCACCAAGGCCAGTGATGCAGTCCGACTCACCCAAAGTGCAGCCAGTATGGCGCTGGCCGATCTGGAAGATGGCCTGGGCGCACCATTGTTTGATCGTTTGGGCAAACGCCTGCAGCTAAATGATCTTGGCCGCTTCTTATTGCCTCAAGCACTTGAAATTTTAGGGCGCTGTGAAGCATTTGAACAAGCGGCCAAAGGTGAATTACAAAGTATTGATCTGCGTTTGGGTGCGACCCTGACCATCAGTGATTACCTGATTCCCGATCTAATGGCAGACTTTTTACAGATCCATCCGCAAGCGCATTTGCAGCTACAAGTGGGCAATACTCGTCAAATGATTGAAGCCGTCAATCAATTCCAGCTTGATCTGGCACTGATTGAAGGTTCGTGTCATTTACCACAGCTACAGTGTATTCACTGGCTCAACGATGAACTTGCCGTATGCTGCTCGCCAGAGCATCCGCTGGCTCAGCTCAATCGTGCACTCACCCCAGAAGACTTTTTAAACGTGGAGTGGATTTTGCGTGAAGAAGGATCTGGTACGCGTGAAGTGTTTGATAATGCGATCTTGCAAGATGTACCTGATGCCAATATCCGCCTGACACTCGGACATAACGAAGCCATTTTAAAAATTGTCGCCGGTGGTCTGGGTATGTCGTGTATTTCCAAACTGGCAATACAACCGCTCATTGAAAAAGGTCAGTTGGTGATTCTAAAAACACCATTTTGGGAGCTTACCCGCCCGCTGCATCTTTTAGTACATCGTCAAAAGTATCAGGGGCCTGGGCTGAAGGCATTTATGAATTTTTGTGAAAATCGAGTCAATGACATTTAAATCATTCTTATCATCAAGAAATAAAAAAAGCCACGAGAACGTGGCTTTTTTTATTAATCTTTTTGGACGCTACCAAAAATCTTATCTCCGGCATCACCTAAGCCCGGTACAATGTAGCCGTGCTCATTGAGTCCGTCATCAATTGAAGCGGTATAAATCTCAACTTCTGGATGTTTGTCCTGAACCTTTTTAATTCCTTCAGGCGCGGCCACCAATACCATCACACGGATATCTTTACAACCGCTGGCTTTGAGCACATCAATCGCCGCAATCAAAGAGCTACCGGTCGCCAACATCGGATCAATAATCATGGCAATACGGTTAGCAACATCAGGTACCAGTTTTTTGTAATAGGTACGTGCTTCAAGCGTTTGTTCATCACGCTCTAGCCCTAATACACTCACTTTGGCACTTGGAATCAGATTGAGTACGCCATCGAGCATACCTATGCCTGCACGCAAAATTGGCACGATGGTGATTTTCTTGCCTGCAATACGCTGTGTTGCAACTTTACCTGCCCAGCCATCAATTTCATGATCAACCAACAGTAAGTCCTGTGTTGCTTCATAGGTCAGCAACATCGTGACTTCTTGCGCTAATTCACGAAAATTTTTAGTACTAATATCCGCACGACGCAACAAACCAAGTTTATGACGGATTAAAGGATGGCGGATTTCTTTAATGGGCACGAGAGACACCTAAAACTACACTAAACTCCGGGTATTATAGTGGGTTTTAAGCATGAAATATAAAAAAAGCCTCCAAAAATGGAGGCTCTTTTTGTTAAAAACCCATCATTACTGATGATTTGCTAACACAAAGTGCAATGGTGAAAGAATTTCACCCTCAAGTGCCAGCTTGATGATTGGATCAGGATAGATACCAATGATCAACACCAATGCAGCCGCAGCAAGCACCATGATTCCACCAACTTTTTGCCCCCAATGCTTATCAGCATCGATACGAGGAACGTCTGGCGGTGTCATATACATGACGATCATGACACGCAAGTAGTAGTACAAACCAATACCACTACCTACAATAATCATGGCAGCCAAGAACCAATGCTGGGTCGTAACGGCAGCCATAACGACCAAGAACTTCCCGATAAAACCAGCAGTCAATGGAATACCAGCCAAAGATAGCATCATGACGGTTAAGGTGGCAGTCAATACCGGACGACGCCAGAACAAACCACGATAATCGGCCAAGCTCTCTGCTTCATCGATATTGTTATACGGGCTTGACATCAATGCGACGGCACCGAACGCACCAATCGTGGTGAGTACATAAGTAATGATATAAACCGTTACACTGCCTAAGCTCGCATAGGTCATACTCACCAAAGCAATCAGTAAATAACCAAAATGTGCAATCGAAGAATATGCAAGTACACGTTTTAGGTTAACTTGACGTACAGCCAGCAAGTTACCAATCACAATCGACAATACCGCCAAAATGGTAATGATCGTCACGATGGAGTCGATTAGAATCGCGCCAGAAGTGAGCATATAGCGAACAAACAGACCCACTGTCGCCACTTTGGCAGCCGTCGCAAGGAAGGTCACCAATGGTGCTGGTGCACCTGAATAGACATCTGGTGTCCACTTGTGAAAAGGTGCAAGTGACAGCTTGAATGCAACAGCAAAAATGATCAGGCCAAGACCCAAGATCACCATTGGCTGTTTGATTGCTTCAAACAATGCTTGTACTGAATCGTAAAATGCCAGTGAACCCGTATAGGCATAAATGTAAGCCATACCCATCAATAACATGGCAGATGCAGTCGCAGACAGTACCAAATACTTGATACCCGCCTCTAATGAACGGCTACGCTGATAGGTGTAGGCCAGCAAGCCGTACATCGGAATTGACATTAACTCAAGACTGATAAAGAACGACGCATAATGCGCGCTCGCCACCATGAGCATGGCACCCGACACCGAAATAAGCAGCAATAAATACAGCTCTTCACGATTGTCTTTGTAGCTTTCAATATACGCATGCGACAAGGTACAGCACGCCAATGAGGCAACAACAATCAAAAGTTGATAGAGCAATGTAAATGGATCAACCATAAACATGCCCATGATGTTAGACGGAACAAATTGCCCGCCAAACATGGTCAAAAGAATATAAGCCGCTGTTAAATTTAAGCCTACGACTGAGGTGGTCGCGATGAGATTATGATTACGTTTGATCGAAATCAGAATCATGACCACCACTGCAGTGAGAACCACAATCAGGACAGGAGCTAAAGGCATGAGCTGAGAAAACGACATTGTGAAGTTCATGGCTTATTGGATCTCCACATTACTAAGTTGGGCTACTGCCTCTTGAGTAACGTCAACGACTTGTTGTACAGGCACATAACTGTTGCTTAACCACTGCATTGATGAATGCGAGATGTCTAGGAAAGTTTGCGGATACATCCCCAACCAGACTAGGCCAACCACACAAATCATCAAGATCCCTACTTCGCGAGCAGACAAATCTTTAAGCGGGCTATTGTAATGCTGTGCTTGTTCCGGATTCGGCTCACCAAACAATGCGCGGTGAATCAAGATCAAACCGTATAGACCCGCAAACACCAAACTTACAGCTGCAATAATGGTAAAGGTCGGATATTTGTTGAATGAACCCATCAAAATCAGGAATTCACCAATAAAGTTACCTAAACCTGGAATACCAACCAATGCCGCAACAAAGAACATTAAGAAAAATGGCAAGTAACGGAACTGACCGCGAATACCACCCATTAAGCGCATATCGCGAGTGTGCAGACGCTCATAGATTTGACCACACATGATGAACAGTGCAGCAGACGACAAACCGTGTGCCAGCATCATGATCATCAAACCTTGATAAGTCAGAATGTTTCCGGCATAAATCGCGAGCAGTACAAAGCCCATGTGCGAAATTGAGGTATACGCCAATAAACGCTTCATATCGGTTTGCTGGTAAGCACACCAAGCGCCGTAGAAAATACCGATCAAACCAAAGATAATCGCAATATCTGCAAACTGTGCAGATGCTGCTGGAAAAAACGGAATCACAAAACGAAGCAAACCGTAGGCCGCTGTTTTAATCAAGATCCCTGCAAGGTCAACCGAACCTGCCGTAGGTGCCTGTGCATGTGCATCTGGCAACCAACCATGTAACGGGAAAACAGGCAGCTTGACTGCAAAACCAATAAAGAAGCAGAGCATAAATGCATATGCCACACCTGCTGGTAGGTTATTGGCCACGGCAAGCAAGTAGTTGTAATCAAATCCGATCATTCCGGTCATCATGTAACCGTAAACCACCAGACCCAAAATACCAATCAGCATGATCAAACCGCAGATCTGGGTATACAGGAAGAATTTCGTTGCTGCATATACACGCGAGCGTCCATTCGAACCTTTATGTCCCCATAGTGCAATCAAGAAATAGATTGGAACCAGCATCATCTCCCAGAAGAAGAAGAACAGGAACATATCGATGGCTAGGAACACCCCGATCACACCGCCCAATGACCACAGTAAGTTCAGGTGGAAAAAGCCAACGTTTTTCTGGATTTCACCCCAAGAACAACCGACTGCAAGAACACCCAGCAATGCGGTTAAACCCACCATAAGCAGCGATAAACCATCCACTGCCAAATGAATGCTGATACCGAGGGTTTTAATCCAAGGAATATAAAACTCAGATGACCATGTTGGTGTTTTTTCGCCGAGCTCGTAATGATAAGTACCATGCTGCCACAGTGCGATGGTCAATCCCAAAGTGATTAACATGCCAATCAAGGCAATCCAGCGTGGAAGTTGCTGGTCGAGTTTATCGACCAACCAACACACAAAACCAGCAATGAACGGAATCAGAATCAGTGCGGGTAAAATTAAATTGTTTTCCATTTTATTTCCCCACAACCTGAAGAATAATCAGGATCATCAATAACACCACTACACCGAGTGACATGCTTGATGCGTATTCACGCAACGAACCCGTTTGACGTGAGCTGGTGAAGCTATTACCACCACGTACCAACGCTGGAAGCAAGAGCCACAAGCCATCAATCGGATCACGACCTAAAATTTTCGCGATGAGTAAATACGGTTTAACAAATACGATGTCATAAAGTGCATCGAAACCAAATGCCGTGCGGCAAATATGCGCCAAACCTAAACCCAGACCAGTTGCAGCAAATGATTTCACTGCATTGTAAGCAAAGGCAAACAATACAATTCCAACAACCAGACCTGCAATTGCAACACCACTTGCCAAGTGCTCAGCATGTGATACCGCAGCTTCCATTGATTCAGGAATCATAAAGGCTGGGATTTTTGCTGCCGTCAAGATATTGAGTACCGGCCCTTGAAGGAAATAACCTACACCTGTTGAAAACACTGCCAAAATAGCCAATGGTCCCCAGTAGGTCACACCATGAATGGCATGTGCTTCGGTTTTTTCTTCGCCAAAGAACACCACCCAAATAAGGCGGAAAGTATAAATTGAGGTCAGGAATGCACCTGCTACACCCACCCAATATAACGTTGAGTAAAGTGGAAGCTTTGCAATGCTCGACTGTGCGTATACGGCACCCAAAATTGCATCTTTTGAGAAGAAGCCAATCGTTACGATCGGTAGTGCAGCCAATGCACCGCCACCAATCACGAAACACCAGAACACAAATGGAATCTTCTTACGAAGCCCACCCATTTTGAAAATGTTTTGTTCGTGATGACATGCCAGAATTACAGCACCAGACGATAGGAACAATAATGCTTTGAAGAATGCATGTGCAAGCATATGGAACAATCCGGCTTGGTACGCTTCTGCACCCACAGCCATAAACATATAACCGAGCTGACTCATGGTTGAGTAAGCCAAGATACGTTTGATATCGGTTTGTACCAGTGCTGCAAAACCTGCTACGAGCAGCGTTACTGCACCTGTAATTGAAATAAACTGCATCACCGCAGGTGCCATTTCAATCACCGAATGCATACGGCTGGTAAGGTATACCCCTGCGGTCACCATGGTTGCTGCGTGGATCAATGCCGAAACAGGTGTAGGACCTGCCATCGCATCTGCCAACCACGTTTGTAGTGGAATCTGTGCTGATTTACCCGCTGCACCCAAGAACAACATCAATGCAGTCCAGATCGAAAGTGATGAACTCTGTGTCATCAACGATGCTGCATTTTCCACAATGTATTGCGTATTGAGCGTACCAAACTGTTGGTAAAGCAAGAAGAGTGCAATCAGCAAGAAGACGTCACCCACACGAGTCACGGTAAATGCTTTGATGGCTGCCCATCCGTTGGCTGGATTTGAATAATAAAAACCAATCAACAAATAAGAACACAGACCAACGCCTTCCCAACCCAAGAACAATAACGCAAGGTTATCGCCTAAAACCAGCACCAACATGCTGGCAACAAACAGGTTAAAATACGAGAAGAAACGCGCATAACCATCTTCGCCACGCATGTACCATGATGCAAAGATATGAATTAAAAAACCCACACCCGTGATCATGCCCATCATGAGCAAGGACAAACCATCAAGATGCAGTGTAATGCCTGGCGCAAAGCCACCGACATTAAACCATGTCCATAAATGCTGAACAAAAACAGGTTGACCACTGCTGGTAAATGCGAGTCCCGCCAAAAGCGCGAATAATGCAGATAAACCGACTGAACCAACACCAATAATCGCGGCTACATTTTCAGAAAGTTTGTCGCGACCTGCCGCCAATAAAACAAAGCCGATCAGCGGAAAAAGAATCGTTAAATATAAAGTACTCATCCGCGCATCTCACTTGCAGCATCCACATCCAGATGGTGGAAGCGATGGTAAAACTGAAGGACGATCGCAAGACCGATACATGCCTCTGCAGCAGCAAGTGTCAAAATCAGAATAAACATGATTTGACCGTCAGGCTGTGCCCAAACGCTTCCTGCCAAAACAAATGCCAATGCAGCGGCATTCATCATAATTTCAAGGCTCATCAACATGAACAGTAAGTTACGTCGCACCATTACGCCGTAAAAACCCAGCGCAAAAAGAATGGTCGCGACAATCAATCCATGCTCTAAAGGAATGTTACCCATTATTCTTGTTCCCCTGTTGCACTTGGCTCGCGTTTACCTAAGTGGAAGGCTGCAACCAAAGCTGCAAGCAATAACATCGCGGCAATTTCTACCAATAATAGATAGTGGGTAAAGAGGACTTGACCAACGGCTTTTGGACCAATCACTTCACGGCCCAGCATGAGACCTTGTGTGGTGTATTCGCCGCCGAGCATCCAGATCAATGTCAGTCCGAGCAAAAAGCTCATGAGCGCAGGAATCGCCCACGCATCTGAACTTAACCATTTACGTTCTTGTTCAACGGTGTTGTGCCCAAGATTGAGCATCATCACCACAAAAACGAACAACACCATAATGGCACCGGCATAAACAATGATTTCAAGTGCACCAGCAAATGGCGCACCCACGATCATGAAAATCCCCGCAACTGCAAGTAATGAAACAATCAGACTTAACAACGCATGTACTGGATTCGAGTTCGTTACTACTCGAATCGTCGAGATAATGGCCACAAGAGCCATCAAATAAAATGGCCACATCATGGTAATAAGCTCCGTACATCAACTGGTGCGCTTTCTTTTTGTGCCTGACCTTTTTCTTTACCATCAATTGCCATACCTGCAACGCGGTAGAAGTTATAATCAGGATATTTACCCGGACCAGAAATCAGTAAGTTTTCTTTTTCATATACCAGGTCTTGACGTACATATTCGGCTAACTCGAAATCTGGCGTCATCTGAATAGCAGTCGTTGGACACGCTTCTTCACACATTCCGCAAAAAATACAACGCGAAAAGTTGATACGGAAAAATTCAGGATACCAACGACCGTCTTCTTTCTCTGCTTTTTGCAAGGAAATACAACCCACCGGACATGCCACCGCACAGAGATTACACGCTACGCAGCGCTCTTCTCCGTCTGGATCACGCGTCAAAACAATACGACCACGAAAGCGAGGTGGTACAATTTCCTCTGCTGGTACTTCTGGATACAGAATTGTGTCACGTTTACGCGTAATGTGAGTGAAGACCATCCACAATGTACGAACGATTGACCCAACTCCAGCTAGAACTTTATACATTTTGTACTCCCTGCTGTCTTAGGCCTGATTCATTAGAATCACAGCACCAGTCACCATAAGGTTGACCAACGCCAGCGGCAAACAAACTTTCCAACCAAAATTCATGACTTGGTCATAACGTGGACGCATCAATGCACCACGTGCCAAGACAAACATCATCACAAAAAATGCTGTTTTTACAATGAACCAGAATGCTGGTGGAATAAACGATACTTCAAGATTGAACGGTGCTAACCAGCCGCCAAAGAACAACGTCACGATCAGTGCAGAAATCAGCACAATGTTGACGTACTCAGCAACGAAGAACATCCCCCATTTCATGCCGCCATATTCGACGTGATAACCTTCTGCCAGCTCTTGTTCGGCTTCAGGTTGGTCAAATGGATGACGGTGAGTTACGGCAACGCCTGCCACAACAAAAATCATGAAACCAAGGAATTGTGGAACAATGAACCACATATCACGTTGAGCTTCGACAATTTCACGCAGATTAAATGAACCCGCAATTGCCACCACGCCCATGAGCGAGATCCCGAGAAACACTTCATAGGAAATGGTCTGAGCCGCTGAACGAAGTCCCCCAAGGAGCGAGTATTTGTTATTCGATGCCCAACCACCAAACAACACGGCATACACTGCAATTCCGGCCATCGCCATAAAGAACAACAGTCCAATGCTCATGTCCGCCACACCCAATGTCGGGCTGACTGGAATCACGATAAAAGACAGCACTGCTGTCGCCATAGCAACCGCTGGTGCAAGACGAAACGTCAGTTTATCTGCAAACTTTGGTGTCCAGTCTTCTTTGAACATGATTTTAAGCATGTCGGCTACAATCTGGAACATCCCGCCCGGACCTACACGGTTCGGACCGTAACGGTCTTGCCACCATGCCAGCAAACGACGCTCGATAAACGACATCAATGCTGCAATTAGAACAACCACCAACAAGATCACAATCGCCTGCACAACGGCATATGCGATTGGCCAATTTTCTGCCCAGAGTGGAGTTTGGCGCATGATTTCTTGATTCATGAATTACACTCCCACCGCAACAGAAACAGGTTCAGCAAGCGAAATCGTCGGTGCCAAACCTACTGGATAACCAATATATCCTGCTGGTAAATACTCAATCACCTGAACGGGTAAGCTCACTGTCGTCTCACCTGCCTGTACTTTGAGTGACGCACCATCTTTTAGATTTAAACGTGCCGCATCTTGTTCACCTACTGCAAAAGCAGCTTCTGGAATACGCGATTCCATCGCAGGTGTCTTGATGGTGAATTCACCAGAGGCAAAAATATGATGCATTGGTACCAAACGGAAGCTTTCAGGATGTGACATCACCGCTGATGGTGCCACATAACTACGTGCCGGACGTTTTGGTAAACGATCAAACAGACGCACACCTGAGTCACCACCTTTCAAATGTCCACCGACTTCGTCTTGATACTTGTTCCAAGATTGCGGTGAGTTCCAACCCGGCGCCCATGCAAATGGAACCAATGATGCTGCTTTTTGAGGGCCTACATAACCTTCCATCGAGAACGTTAATGCTGAGTCGACATCGACAGGTTGCTTTGGCTCATGAACCGAAATCGGGGCACGTAGTGCTGTACGACCTGAATAACGACGTGGTTCACGGGCAATTTTCAGACCATGTACACGATAGCCTGCATCTGGTGCCACATCTTGAATCGCATCGAGTACAGGTACATTTTTCACAACAGAGTCAATGACATCGTCTAGCACAGTCCAGATAATTGACTTACCTTTTAAACCTGTTTCGATGGCATGTAACCAGCGCCAAGATTCTTTAATGGCATATTCCGGTTTGTAGTAGCTTGGATCATAGACCTGATAGAAACGCTGTGCACGTCCCTCTTGGCTTACTACGGTTCCATCGCCCTCTGCAAAGCTTGCAGCAGACAGTACCACATCGGCCTGTTTCACCGTATCTGTTTCACTATGATCAAGCACAACAACAGATTGTGCTTTTTCAAATGCAGCATTGACACGTGTTGCAGGTAAACGGCGATATA
Source organism: Acinetobacter soli (assembly GCF_000760595.1). GTDB lineage: Bacteria > Pseudomonadota > Gammaproteobacteria > Pseudomonadales > Moraxellaceae > Acinetobacter > Acinetobacter soli. The sequence continues at coordinate 150,128 of NZ_BBNM01000006.1, forward strand.
AATCGTTTTCAAGCACGACCATCACGTCGTAGTCTTGTGCAAAGGCTTGCTCAAGGCTTAAACCACCCAAAAGCGCTAGACCCATTGAATTGACTTCAGGAACGGTTAGGGATAATCCTGCCGCTGGGCCAAGGTTTTGTGCAACTTGCGCTGCTGCTTCGATAATTGCCGGATCTTGCAGACTTGTGCCCGAGATGATCAATGGCTTTTTCGCTGCTTTTAATGCATCCGCAATGCTTTGTGCAAATGCTTTGGCATCATCGTCTAGTCCAGTCAGTGTTTCACCTTGAACTGCTGCTGCCACTGCAAAACCTAAACGCGCAATATCATTTGGTGATGCAACAACCTCACCCGTTGCCACATCGGCTAAACGTGTTTGGGTGGCTGCCAGAATGTAAATTGGCGATTTGGCATCTTGACCGATACGTTGTACAGGCTCTGCCAACCATTCTGGTGTACGACGATCTGCCGCCATTTGTTTGGCTTTGTTTTTGGCAGCCTGACGAACTGACAACGCCATACGCGGTGCAGTTTGAGTCAGATCTTCACCTAAAATCAAAACTGCGTCGTAGCTTTCGATTTCACGCATGTTCGGGTTGTAAATTCCCTGTGTTTGCATGATAGACGCAGCAAGTTCAACCAAGTTTTGTTCTTTTTGCGAGATACCAGTCGAGAAGTTATCCTGACCAACCAGCTCACGTAGTGCAAAGTTTGATTCAAGGCTAGCGCGCGGAGAACCCACACCCAATACTTTTTTGCCTTGTAAGGTACTGATTACTTGATCAAGTGCTTGATCAACCGACACAGTAGTAACAGACGTGCCCGAACGGAACTGCGGCTGACGCGGACGATCTTCACGGTTCACGTATCCACCACCAAAGCGGCCTTTATCGCAAAGGAAGTATTGGTTTACTTCACCGTTGAAGCGGTTTTCAATACGACGTAATTCGCCGTAACGCTCGCCCGGAGAGATGTTACAGCCCGATGAACAGCCATGACATACGCTTGGTGCGTACTGCATATCCCATTTACGGTTATAACGTGCTGAATGCGTCTTATCGGTGAATACACCTGTTGGACACACTTCGGTGAGGTTACCCGAAAATTCAGATTCCAGCGTTCCAGATTCTGGACGACCAAAGTACACACGTGCTGCATTGGCGTAGACACCAAAATCGGTTCCGCCTGCGTAGTCGTTGTAGTAGCGTACACAACGGTAGCACGCGATACAGCGGTTCATTTCATGTGCAATAAACGAACCCAACTCTTGGTTATAGTGGGTACGTTTTGTGAAACGATAGCGACGACGGTCATGACCGGTCATCACCGTCATATCTTGCAAATGACAGTGACCGCCTTCTTCACACACAGGACAGTCGTGCGGATGGTTGGTCATCAAAAACTCAACCACCGACTCGCGAAACTCAACTGCTTCTTTATCTTCAATTGAGATATAGGTATTGTCTGTTGCAGGTGTCATGCATGACATCACCAGACGCCCACGCGTGTCTTCAGGATTTGCATATTGGGTCACCGCACACTGGCGGCATGAGCCCACAGAACCTAAAGAGGGATGCCAACAAAAATATGGAATATCAAGGCCGAGGGACAAACATGCTTGTAGCAGGTTTTCAGATCCATCAACTTCGTATGATTTTCCATCGACATGAATTGTAGCCATAGTCGAATTCCTTAAGCTTGTGCAACGTTGCTGGCTTGAACAACAGGGCTATTGGCCACTTTTGCTTCAAACTCGCTACGGAAATATTTAAGCGCGCCCATGAGTGGCTCCATCGCACCAGGTGCGTGTGCACAGAATGTTTTACCAATCCATAACTTACGGGTGAGCTCTTGAAGGTGCTGGATATCTTCCATCTTGCCTTCACCATTTTCGAGTGCTTTCAACGCTTTTACAGCCCAAGGGAGACCGTCACGACACGGTGTACACCAGCCACACGACTCACGCGCAAAAAACTCTTCCAAGTTACGTGTTGCAGCAACCATACACTGTGTCTCGTCGACCACCATCAACAAACAGGTGCCCAAACGTGAGCCTGCTTTCATGATAGTTTCTGAGTCCATTGGCAAATCAATGTGTTCTGCCGCCAAGAAGTCAGTCGAGGCACCACCCGGCAACCACGCTTTGAGCTTAAGCCCATCACGCATACCGCCAGCATGCTCTTCAATCACTTCACGCGCCGTTGTACCAAATGGCAATTCCCAAAGCCCTGGGAATTTCACTTTGCCAGATGCCCCATAAATTTTGGTGCCAGGATCTTTCGATTTGCCTGCAGACAGACCGATGTACCACTCTGGACCACGCAACATGATGGCAGGTAAGTTATTGTAGGTTTCAACGTTATTGACAATCGTTGGACGACCCCATGCACCCGCAACTTGCGGGAATGGCGGTTTAGTACGCGGATTGGCACGACGACCTTCAAGCGAGTTGATCAGTGCGGTTTCTTCGCCACAGATATAACGTCCTGCGCCAGTATGTACATACAGCTCGAAGTTCCAGCCTGTATCTAGAATGTTTTCGCCCAAGTAGCCTTTGGCACGCACTTGTTCGAGTGCTTCATTGAGATACTGAGCCGCTTCGATGTATTCGCCACGAATAAAGATATAGCCTTGTGTTGCTTCAAGCGTATAACCTGCGATGAGCATCCCTTCGATCAACTGATGTGGAAGCTGTTCCATCAACAGACGGTCTTTAAAGGTACCTGGTTCCATCTCGTCGGCATTACAAATCAGGTAGCGCGGGCCACCATCGTTTGGCGCCATCAGCGACCATTTAATGCCCGCCGGGAAACCTGCACCACCACGGCCTTTTACTGTGGCTGCTTTTACCACTTCAAGTACTTCAGCAGGTTTCATGCCCAATGCTTTTTTAAAGCCAGCATAACCGTCTAGTGCTTCGTACTCATCGGCATTTCGTACATGTTCCTGTTTACTCAAACGCCAAGTCAGTGGATGAGTTTCAGGGTTACCATCGCCATAAATCGGTTTTGGTTCAGTATTCATACATACTTCTCCAATAACTGCTTGACCGAAGACACGTCCACCAAACCATGGGTATCTTCATCGATCATTAAAGTTGGACCTTTATCGCAATTTCCTAAGCAGCAAATTGGCAATAAAGTAAAACGGCCATCTGGAGTAGTTTGTCCGTACTGGATTCCCAACTCACGCTGAAATGCTTCTGCCAGCGTTTCTGCACCCATTAAGAAACAGGCAATTGAGTCACACAGCAAAATTACATGGCGGCCGACTGGTTGGCGGTAAATACGGTTATAAAAGGTAGCAACACCTTCTAAGTCCGCCACACTAATGCTAAGCAATTGTGCAATTGCATTCATTTGTGCATCGTCAACCCAGCCATTACGGCGCTGTACGCACTTAAGAGCATCCAAAGAGGCCGCACGCGGATATGGATAATGATGAATGTGATGTTCAATTTCATGAATCTCATCAGCAGTCAAAATCCCTTCCACATTCACGCGAGGTTTTTTATCAGTCAAAATCATCATAATCGTTTATCCTTAGCGATCCACGTCGGCCATAACCACATCGATGGTCGCCAAATAAATGATCAAGTCGGACACCAAGCTACCATTAATTACTGACGGCATTTGCTGCAAGTGCGTGAAGGTTGGTGTACGGATACGCGTACGGTAGCTCATGGTGGCTTTGTCTGAGGTGAGATAATAGGTACTCGCCCCTTTGACCACTTCCGTCATGAACGATGCTTCACCCGCAGGCATAACCGGACCCCATGACACACTTAAGAAGTGATTAATCAAGGTTTCGATGTCTTGCAGAGTTTTGTCTTTTGGTGGTGGAACAGCCAATGGATGATCGGCTTTGTACGGACCAGACGGCATGTTGTCTAGACATTGCTGAATGATTTTCAATGACTCAGTGATTTCACGGAAATGCACCATGACGCGCGCGTAAGCATCACCTTCGTACTCGACTGGCACATCAAAATCAAAGTTTTCATAGCCACTGTACGGACGGTATTTACGTACGTCGAAGTCGATACCTGTTGCACGTAAACCTGTACCCGTCACGCCCCAAGCCAATGCTGATTTTGCGTCGTATTGCGCAACATTACGGGTACGACCAATAAATACCGAGTTTTTCAGCGCTGCTGTATGGTATTCATTTAGACGCTTTGGCATCCACTCAAGAAGTTCCTTCACCAGCTTGTGCCAGTTGTTTGGAAGGTCGTGGGCAGTACCGCCGATACGGAACCAAGCCGGGTGCATACGATAACCCGTGATGGCTTCGACGATGTCATACACTTTTTGACGGTCGGCAAACATATAGAATACTGGTGTCATACCACCGGCATCCTGAATGGCTGTACCACAGAACAACAAGTGGTTGTTGATACGGAATAATTCGTTCAACATGACACGAATGACTTGGGCACGCTCTGGCACTTTAATACCGGCAAGCTGCTCAACTGCCATCACATACGGCATGTTTTGCGCACAACCACCCAAGTAATCTACACGGTCGGTATAAGGAATGAACGAGTGCCATGTTTGACGCTCTGCCATTTTTTCCACACCGCGGTGGTGGTAACCGATATCCGGTACGCAGTCTTTAACTTCTTCACCATCAAGCTGCAAGACCACACGGAATGCACCGTGCGCAGACGGATGGTTTGGACCCAAGTTCAAGAACATAAAGTCTTCGTCGGCATTACCGCGCTTTAGACCCCAGTCTTCAGGAACAAAACGCAAATGCTCTTGTTCGAAGTCTTGCTTGGCTTTGTCCTGCATGTACGGCGTGTATTCGGTAGCACGTGCAGAATATTCTTTACGAAGCGGATGGCCTTCCCAATAGGTTGGTAGCAAAATACGACGGAGCATTGGATGCCCTTCGAAATTGATGCCAAACATATCGTAGGCTTCACGTTCGTACCAGTTGGCGTTTGGCCAGATATTGGTCGCTGTTGCAATATTGAGATCGCTCTCATTTAAAGCAACCTTGATTCGGATGTCACTGTTACGTTCTAAAGACAGCAAGTGATAGAAAACAGTGAAATCTGAAGCAGGCAAACCATCGCGGTGTACACGTAAACGCTCATCCATTGCAGACAAATCGAATAACATGACATAAGGACGGTCTACCTTACGTAGAAACATCAAAACTTCTTGTACGCGTGAGCGTTCAACCCAGACAGTTGGAAACTCTTCACAAGTTGTTTGCACATAGAAGTTCTCACCAAATTTGGTCTTGAGCTCTTCTACAATTGCAAATGCTGGGCGTGAATCAACAGCGGTTGATTCTGGCATAGCAATGTCAGTTTCAGCCATTGGTTTGGCTTCCTATTTAATACAAATTCTTTTAGGTTTTTTGATCATCCTGCGCCCTGATGAGCGCAAATTATCAAAAATTTACTCAATTTCATCCATGGAGCGTAAGTTTTTAACCGCAATCCGCTCTGCATTTTTACGATCGCGTTCTGGCATCATCTTTGGCTTATAAATCGGCTGAAGATCATCACCAATTACGGCAGACAACGGACGACGCTCAAGTTGAATTTGGTTTTGCAGCAGCATTAGCGCCTGAATTAATGCTTCTGGACGAGGTGGACACCCTGGGATATAAACGTCGACTGGAATGATTTTGTCTACGCCCTGTACCACTGAGTAGATGTCATACATACCACCAGAGTTTGCACATGCACCCATGGAAATGACCCACTTTGGTTCAAGCATTTGTTCGTACAAGCGCTGAATAACAGGCGCCATCTTGACAAAGCACGTACCTGCGACAATCATTAAGTCAGCTTGGCGCGGTGAAGCACGAATAACCTCGGCACCAAAACGTGATAAGTCATGGACACCGGTTAGGGTTGTCGCATATTCAACATAACAACAAGACGTACCAAAGTTGAAAGGCCAAACTGAATTTTTTCGTCCCCAGTTCACTACGTTATGCAATACATCTTCAAGGCGAGTCATAAATACATTTTTATTGACTTCTTCCTGAAGTGGATCACTGACAACTTGGCGTTCTTGTAATGGATATTGATTAGCATCCGGATTCGCACGGGTTAATGTATATTTCATCCCGAGTTACTCCTGTATAGATGACGGTGCTGTCGATGTGTTTGACTTCATTCGACCAGAGGATTGTGCAGGGATATGACCAGTTGGATCGATGACCAACTCTTCAATTGAATTAAATCGCGTGATCTCTGCAATATTCATGTTTGGAGATCCAATCTTCGGTTTAATTCCTGCTGCCTTACGACGATCTGAAGGCGACCACGTCAGGGCACCCGTCGCAAAGACATAAATCAATGCAATCAGAAGATCTACAACAAAAATCAACATCGTGGTAAAGCCCATCCAACCCACTTCACGCACAGACGTTGCCCATGCATAAAGATAAAGTGCTTCAAGATCAAACACGACAAAGAAAATAGCAACCAAATAAAATTTTGCAGACAAACGAATGCGAGCACCACCTGCGCTCACCACACCCGATTCAAACTGTTCCTGCTTTGCGCGTCCCCATGATTTACCCCCTAGGAGTAAGGGAACAGTAAGCATAAAAACGCACAGAAATGTAACGCCGATCACGAAGGCAATAATTGCCCAATCGTATGGAGTAATGGCACTCATGCGGGGATAACTCCTGGCAGGCCTATTATTTAACAAAGAAATATATGTTTCGGTCTTGGAACCGCACCAAACACAAAATTAATCCCGCCAATTGTACCTGATTTCGCTTTTCTCTTTCTAGTTCAAGCCTCTTCGCCTTTAGCATGGTTTTTATACAATTTTGTCACACAATCACGTTCAACCCCAACGTTCACGTAGATTATCGATTTAACTAATCATTAATCAATTTATGATTATTTTTTTCTTTTTTTAACTTTTTTGTCGTTTATGTCTGTCATTTGAGTCATTGGCATGATTTATCACGTTCAATCCGATTTGCACCACAATAGCGCAAGCATAATAAATTTAAATTATGATTATTCATCCTTTTCATAAATTATGGTTAAATGCGCAGCAGAATGAAAATGTAACATTTTATTAAGAGCGTCATCTTATTTTAAGGCTTGATTCTATGGTTCACTACTTTAGAAATACGTTATCACGCTCTACAAAGCAACATTTTATTTTCTTTTTTATTATTATTTTTCTCTGCTGTACTTTGGGTATTTTAACCCGCCCCTTAAGCTTTCTTGCTTCTTTCTGGCCTGCCAATTCGATTTTTCTTGGTCTCTTAATCCGTTATCCCACTCTGCGCAATCGTTACGCGCTCACAGGTGGAATACTTGGGTATTTAGTATCAGACAGTATTTTTGGTTCAAGTCTGCCCGAAATCCTTGTTCTGACTTTGGCCAATCTGTGTTATATCGCAGTCACCTTTGGGTTATATCATCGTTTTATTCGCAAATTACAAGGCAGCTATCAAGGCTATTTTTATTTGTTTTTATTTAGCTTTTGCGCAATTGGCAGTTTCGCAGGTGCTTTATTTGCAAGCCTATTTGTTCCCATGATTAGCCCGGTATTTATGCATGGTAATTTCTGGATTGAACTGGGCGGCTGGTTTACCGCAGAGATGCAAAATGCCTTGTTGCTATTGCCTATCTTAATTAGCTTGCCATTTCGAAATGAACTTAAGCATTTCTTTCAAACGCCTATCGAATTTCAGCATCTGCTCCCCGTCATGAGCGTGACCGCTGCGCTTGTTTTCTGCTTTTATGACAATGGACCCGGTTCTGTGCTTTATCCGATTGCGGTATTGATCTGGTGTGCGCTGACCTATCGACACTTTTCAGTCACGATCATTACCTCGATTAGTGCCAGTTTGTTACTGTACCATTTGACCCATAATTACATCGCACTGTATCCGCAAGAATATCTTGAAAACAGCATCTCAATTCGTTTGGGTATGATCATGATGGTGATTGCCCCGCTTACCGTGTCGAATATCAACAGCATTCGGAGCCGGTTGATCGAAGATCTAGAGTATATAGCCTCGCACGATGAACTGACCTTAAGTCTTACCCGTCGTTATTTTTATCAGACCGCACGCACACTATTTACGAAAATATTAGGCAACAGCACACCAAGCGCACTGCTGATGCTGGACATCGATCACTTTAAATCGGTGAATGATAACTATGGTCATTTTATTGGTGATCAAGCCATTAAACTGTGCGCGCATACCATCAAATCATGCCTAAGACCCAACGATATTTTGGGCCGCCTAGGAGGAGAAGAGTTTGCTATTCTTTTACCTCAAATTGGAGCACATGAAACCTTCTTACTGGCCGAGTGCATTCGTAAAAAGGTCAGCGAACATCCGATTTACTTATCCAATAACCATCCTATTTATATTCATGTCAGTATTGGCATTAGCTTTTTTCAGCCGAACCACACGGCATCCTTAGAACAAATGCTCAAAGAAGCCGATCAGGCATTGTATCGAGCCAAGCAACATGGACGAAATACCATCTCGAGTTACTCATAACTTGTTTCAATTCAGCTACATGCTTTAATCATCTTTATACACTGACGTGCTGTGTGGATGTGTATGCTGAAAAGACAGAATAAGGAGTAAAAGAATGAGCCTTGAATTTACACATAAACCGAATTATTTCTTTTATGCGCAATTACTTGTTCGCCATATCGAAACCTATGCGCAAAAACACGCCGATGCAGATCACGTTACTTTTGATTTAAAAGAAATTTATCAATTATTTCGTGAAGACTTTGCTTCAACGACCACAAACCTTGAAGGCATTTTAAACATCAGTGATGAATACCGTGTAGAGACATTGGCAGGTGGGGACCAAAAACTAATTAGCCATTACAAGATCGATGCTGAAAACAATACACTGAGCGTAGACTTCAACCAAGATGCATTAGCTGCATTAAAACAAGGTAAACCGTTGATTGCACCGGATGCCAGTCTTTATCAGTAAATTTAACACTTAAAAAAAGAAGGCAGCTTATGAGCTGCCTTCTTTCATTTTAAACTGATTTTTCTTCTTCAACGTTTGATTAAAACGCTTGGCCGGCCAGCGCATGATAAAACGCGCCCCGCCCAAATCTGGACTTTCATCTACTTCAATTGTGCCACCAAACCAGTAAGCAATGCGACTGACGATAGAAAGCCCAAGCCCATAACCACCCGAAGCACGGGTTCGACTGTCATCAAGTCGTGCAAATGCCTCAAAAATTCGTACACGGTCTTCTTCTGCAATGCCCTGCCCGTCATCTTCCACACAGATGTAAGCATTACCGTCGCCTTGAATACCCCCACTGATTCGAACTTTATGATCGCAGTAGCGTACCGCATTACCGACCAAGTTTTGCACCACACGGTGTAAATAACGTCGCTCTGCATCGACCATAATGGCGGTCGCAGGTGGAATCAGCTCGATTTCTTTTTGGGTTTTGAGTGCTTCGGTTTCGACTGCTACCTGACTCAACAAATCGAGCAGAATAATTTCCTCAAAATCCAGCGATGGCGTACCTTGCTCAAGCTTGGCATAAGTCATGATTTCATCAATCAAGGTATTGAGTGCCTCAATATCACGATCAATCATTTCCATTTGTTGAATACGGTAGTCGTAATCGTCTTCTTCTGCGAGCATTTCCATACCAAACCGGATTCGTGCCACTGGTGTACGCAGTTCATGCGAGACAGCTCGCATCAGTTCGCGCTGTGCCTCAATCAACCGCTGAATATGGTCGGACATATTGTTATAACTTGAAGCCAGATTGGCCATTTCATCGCTTCCCTCGATCGGAACACGAAGCGACAAATCTCCTGATTTCATGCGGTTTAAGGCATAACGCACCTGACGGATCTTGCGCTCTAGCGGCAAGATTAAGCCATACACCCCTAAGCTAAGCAGAAACAAGCTAAACAACGTAATACCGGCCGATAACTGAAACGGCATCCAGTTAAACATTGGAACCGGACCGAGCACCAATACATTGAGTGGATTGTTCGGCATAGGTGAAATAATCGAAATGGTCGTACCACGAATGGTGGCATTATCACGGTATAGCATAATGCTTTGATTTTGACGAAGACGACCAATCTGCTCTGAATCAAGATTCAGATCTTTCACATTATAAATATTGATCGGATAAGAAAAATGCGTCTGGATTTTTTCGACGTATTGCTTTTCTTGACCCGGATAATAAATCAAGTAATCCAAAATAAAGATCGGCAGCGCTTTCATCTGGCGCTCACCGATTTTATCGACCTTAATATAGAGAAAATGCTGTGGATCGCTCCGTAGTCCGATAATCACATATGCAATAGAGGTTTCGGCATCATACCGAACCACCGATTTTTGTTCTTCTATACGTTTTTTTTCGGTGCGGGATAACTCGATTTTACTGGCATCGACATAATAAATCGGTAATTCCAGTAAATCTGAGGCATCGGAAATCCAGTCCAGCTTTTGCTGTTTAGTCGGCTGACGAGCAATACTCTCACTGATCACAAAGGAAATACCATCGGTCAATGATTCACGGTATTCCTGTGCGCGCTGATAGTTAATGATCTGGACAAGCAGATAGCCAAATAGGGCCACCAACATGACCAGTACCACCAAACCCGCATAAATACGTAAAAATATACTGTGCTTAAACACTCGATCAGCCTTAAACAAGAAGTGCTCTTGGTCTCAATGGTAAAGATTATAAGCCATTAGTTTCTTTTACAAACAAATAACCTTTACTACGAACGGTTTTAATTCGTTTCGGATTTTCTGGATCGTCACCAATTTTTGGACGAATACGAGAAATACGAACATCAATCGAGCGATCCTGACCATCATATTCGATGCCACGTAAACGCTCGAAAATATCTTCACGCGACAAAATGCGACCAGCATTAGAGGCAAGTAACCACAACAAATCGTATTCGGCGCTGGTAAAATCGACCAGTTCACCATTGAGCGTCACTGAGCGTCCGCCATTATCGATGACTAGATCATCAAATTCGATACGCTGTGCCACTTCGTCTTCTACTGTTTTGTCGGTACGACGCAACAAGGCACGGATACGCGCCAACAATACGCGTGGCTGAACAGGTTTTGCGACATAGTCATCGGCACCCATTTCAAGGCCTAACACCTGATCCATATCTTCGGTACGTGCAGTTAACATCAAAATAGGTTGATGATAATGAGGGCGCACTTCGCGACAAACCGTTAAGCCATCGGCACCAGGCAACATCACATCAAGTACGACTAAATCTGGTTGTTCGCCAATAATACGACGAATCGCGCGATTACCGTCTGTTTCGACCCCCACTTCCAATCCATTACGGATCAAATATTCTTGTGTCAGACGTGCAAGACGCTCGTCATCTTCAACAATTAAAATCTTGGGTAACTTTTCTTCTTGGCTCATACTTTTGCCCCTATCATCTATTAAAGTGTCTTGTTCAAAAACCAACAATTACACCGACATAATAGATTGCAATATACACACGTTTACATTGTAAACAAGTCCTCGTTCACCAAACTGATACACGTCCGTTGTATTTTGTTGCATTTTTATTAAGTGTTGAATTTTCAGGTCTTTTTAAATATTTTTCCGCCTCAGATCACAAGTTCACCAGTCGTCGCAAAGACCGTCCAATTATTAAACAAATTATTTCACCGGACCAAAACAACAGCACTGAACGAGTGTTTTTTGAGTTATCCACACAGTTATCTATACGTGTTTTTAGCAGCCTTTGTTATGCTATGCACCACAGAATCATGCACATAGAATTTGGAAAAAAAATTAAAGAAAAGTCAAGATTGATATCCTGCCAAAATTCCCGTATCTTGTGCCTATAAACTATATTAACCACTAAGTCTTGTGTTTATCCCTCAAACATCGTGCACAAATTTGCCCGGTTCAAATGGTCCATGAACATAAATACAGATCACAATGGAGCTATGCTGACATGAGCGTAATCACTTCAACTCCTGGACAACTTCAGGTGATTAAACGCAATGGAGAAGTTGCTACCTTTGATGCAGAGAAAATCTCTGTTGCGATTGGAAAGGCATTCTTAGCTGTTGAAGGTCAGCAAAGCGCTGACTCAAGTCGTATTCATGACCGAATCAGTCAATTAACCGAAATGGTGATGAACACCTTTAACCGTCGCTTACCTTCTGGCGGTACTATTCATATTGAAGAAATTCAGGATCAGGTTGAACTTGCGCTGATGCGTACTGGCGAACAAAAAGTTGCGCGTGCTTACGTGATTTACCGTGAGCAGCGTAGTACTGCACGCCAGCAAGCAGGCGCCAACCATCACCCAACCTTACAAATCACCGACAATCAAGGTCAGCTTCAACCGCTTGATCTCGATGCACTAAAAGCCACTGTTGAAAAAGCAGCGGAAGGCCTTGAAGGCATTAACATTCAAGCAATTGTCGATGAAACTGTTAAAAACCTGTACAACGGTGTCAAAATTAGCGACATCGCCACCACCATGATGATGGCAACACGTACACGTATTGAACAAGAGCCAAACTATACCTACGTGACTGCGCGTTTATTACGTAACGAACTTGTGGCAAAAGGCCTTGAGTTTTTGGGTTTACCAGAAGACACCCTAGAAAGCGATGCGCTTGAAACTTTCCTGAAAAAAGGGATTGAGCTTGAGCTACTAGACCCAGAACTCTTAAAGTTTGATTTGGCGCAATTGGCGGCAGCGATTAAACCTGAGCGCTCAAACCAGTTTACATACTTGGGCTTACAAACGCTTTACGACCGCTACTTCATTCATTCAGATGGCGTGCGTTACGAATTGCCACAATTGTTCTTCATGCGTGTCTCGATGGGTCTGGCGCTCAACGAAGAAAACCGTGAAGCACGTGCAATCGAGTTTTATAACCTACTTTCAAGCTTTGACTACATGGCGTCTACCCCGACCCTGTTCAATGCCGGCACACTACGCCCACAGTTGTCGAGCTGTTACCTCACCACGATTGGTGATGACCTTTACAACATTTATGGCGCGATCCGCGACAATGCGATGCTGTCTAAATGGGCGGGCGGCTTAGGTAATGACTGGACACCAGTACGCGCACTCAACTCGTACATTAAAGGCACCAATGGTAAGTCTCAAGGTGTTGTACCGTTTTTGAAAGTAGCGAACGATACAGCTGTTGCGGTTAACCAAGGTGGTAAGCGTAAAGGCGCAGTCTGTGCATACCTAGAAACGTGGCACCTCGACATCGAAGAATTCCTAGAGCTTCGTAAGAACACGGGTGATGACCGCCGTCGTACACACGACATGAACACGGCCAACTGGGTACCAGACCTGTTTATGCAGCGTGTGTTTGAAGATGCAGAATGGACGTTGTTTACGCCATCTGAAGTACCAGACCTACACGACTTGACTGGCGAAGCATTTGCAGAGCGTTATGCGCACTACGAAGCGATTGCTAAAGAACAAGAGCTGTTGCACAAAAAAGTCCGTGCGCAAGACTTGTGGCGTAAAATGCTTTCGATGCTGTTTGAAACAGGCCATCCGTGGATTACATTTAAAGATGTATGTAACTTACGTTCGCCACAACAACACGCAGGCGTGGTTCACTCTTCAAACTTGTGTACAGAAATTACGCTCAACACCAGCGAAGATGAAATTGCAGTATGTAACTTAGGTTCGATCAACCTTGTTCAGCACGTACAAGGTGGTTCACTTGACCGTGAGAAACTGGCCCGTACCATCAAAACTGCTGTGCGTATGCTCGACAACGTTATCGACATCAACTACTACGCAGTGCCACAAGCGAAAAACTCGAACTTGAAGCACCGCCCTGTGGGCATGGGCATCATGGGCTTCCAAGATGCACTATATGAATTAGGTCTTGCTTACGGTTCTGATGCAGCGGTTGATTTTGCAGATGAATCGATGGAAGTTATCAGCTACTACGCGATTCAAACGTCAAGCGACTTGGCGGTTGAACGTGGTGTGTACTCAACCTTTAAAGGTTCACTCTGGGATCAGGGTATTTTGCCAATCGACTCACTAGATATCGTAGCAAAATCACGTCCGGAGCGTATGTTTGAAGTAGACCGCACTCAACGCCTAGACTGGGATACTCTACGCGCTAAAGTGCAAAAAGACGGTATGCGTAACTCAAATGTGATGGCGATTGCACCAACCGCCACCATCTCGAACATTTGTGGCGTTTCACAGTCGATTGAGCCAACCTTCCAAAACCTGTATGTAAAATCGAACTTGTCGGGTGAATTTACGGTCATCAACCCATACCTTGTACGCGCTTTGAAAGAACGCGGCCTGTGGGACACCGTGATGGTTAACGACCTGAAACACTTTGAAGGTTCGGTACAAAAAATTGCGCGTATTCCTGAAGAATTAAAAGCAATTTTTGCTACAGCATTTGAAGTTGAGCCACGCTGGATTGTTGATGCAGCCTCTCGTCGTCAAAAATGGATCGATCAAGCGCAATCGCTGAACTTGTACATTGCAGGTGCAAACGGTAAGAAACTTGACATTACCTATAAAATGGCATGGTTGCGTGGCCTCAAAACGACGTATTACCTCCGTGCATTAGGTGCCACTTCTGCCGAGAAGTCGACCATTAACACTGGCGCATTAAACGCAGTTAAAGCTACCGCGGCTGCAGCACCAGTGGCAGCAGTTGCGCCAGAAGTAAAAGCAGAAACCACTGAAGATGGCTTTACACAAGCTGCTCCAGTGCCAATGGCTTGCTCAATCGATAATCCTGACTGCGAAGCGTGTCAGTAAAACATCCCTTCAGGAACGTTTCGGTTTGAGGCGTTCCTGATTGAACATGAGGACAACACAATGTGGCATCTGACTCACAACTATATGCTTGGTTTGGCGGTGCTCATTGTGGCCTCAATTGTGTTCTACACGCCCTTGGTTTACGCGTTTTTGAAAATTCGTGAACAACAGCGTAATCAAAATAAGTCGTAGGGATATTTGTTCTATTCAGTAATTTTAGAGCAGTTATCGATAAAACTTAATTTTGCTTACACAGAATAAGCGTATAGTAAAGATATCTTCCAAAAGATATCGAAAACGATATTAACAACGAAGAGAGAATTGATATGTCTATCCTGAGTTGGGACGATTTAGAAGATGATTCGCAAAAACCGGCTGCACATGAACACCAGTCTGCGCCCGTCGATACGAAAGAAGCGCCAGCTACGCCGTTGGTATCTGCTACAGAGCCATCATCGCCGAGTGTGGCAAATGTACAATCCACTGGAACCGATTCCGTGCGATCAACAGATCCAACCGATCCGGTGGCTCGAGCATCTGAATCCTTAAAGCATCTGGATATCAGCGCTGGTTTGCAAGAGATCGAAACAGGTGCAGCGCGTGTACAGGTTGACGACAAGGCAATGATCAACTGCCGTGCAGACTTAAACCAGCTTGTGCCGTTTAAATACGAATGGGCTTGGCAGAAGTACCTAGACGGATGTGCTAATCACTGGATGCCACAAGAAGTTAACATGAACCACGACATCGCGCTTTGGAAGTCTGAAAATGGCTTGACTGAAGACGAGCGTGTGATTGTGAAACGTAACTTGGGCTTCTTCTCGACTGCCGACTCTTTGGTCGCGAATAATCTGGTTTTAGCGATTTACCGTTTGATTACCAACCCAGAGTGCCGTCAGTACATTTTACGTCAGGCGTTTGAAGAAGCAATTCACACCCATGCGTACCAGTACTGTATCGAATCGTTGGGTATGGATGAAGGCGAAATCTTCAATATGTATCACGAGATTCCAAGTGTCGCGCGTAAAGCGGCATGGGGCCTTAAGTATACACAATCGCTTAGCGATCCTACTTTCCAAACAGGTACACCTGAAACCGATCAGCAGTTACTGCGTAACCTGATTGCGTTTTACTGTGTTCTTGAAGGGATTTTCTTCTACTGTGGCTTTACCCAAATTTTGAGTATGGGCCGCCGTAACAAGATGAACGGTGTATCTGAACAGTTCCAGTACATTTTGCGTGATGAATCGATGCACGTAAACTTCGGTATCGACATGATCAACCAGATCAAGATTGAAAACCCAAGTTTATGGACTGCCGAATTCCAGCAAGAAGTGATTCAGATGATTGTGGAAGGTACTTTGCTTGAAATCGAATACGCTCGTGACACGATGCCACGCGGTGTATTGGGCATGAATGCGGCCATGATGGAAGAGTATTTGAAGTTTATCTGTAACCGTCGTTTGGCACAGCTTGGCTTACCAGAGCAATACCCTGGCGTGAACAACCCGTTCCAGTGGATGTCTGAGATGATGGACTTGCGTAAAGAGAAGAACTTCTTTGAAACGCGTGTGACAGATTACCAAACTGGTGGTGCGTTGAGCTGGTAAAGGCTGAATGCAATATCAAAAGTAAACCGCTCATCGTAGCGGTTTATTTTTACTCTTAAAACGTTAATTCAATCTTTCAATACTTCTTACACCCATTTTCATTCCCTTCACAGCGTCAAATCTTTCACTGTTGTACTGGTGCCATTATTTTTAACCGATTCAATGCCTTTATCACGTGAAGCTTCAGAAGCATAAAACTGGCTGCTGCCTATAATTTGATGATTGGCTGCTTTTAAATTGAAATAGGGTTTACCATTTTTTGCTGTTAAACGATCATAGCGTGCATCATCTGGGCTATTTTTTTGTACCGATGCAATCCCATTTTCCGCCGATGCTTTAGCCTTATAAAGCTCGCTAGTCAAAATAATTTCACCATTGCCTGCTTTAAGCACAAAACGATATTGACCATCGTTTGCCTGACTCAGTTCATACCAACCCGCCATATCTCCTTGCCTCGTATTTGTAATTTTGCTTGTTGATTTATTGTTCAATCAATATAAGACACTTCAAGCAACTTGGGTAGATTGTTTTTTATACATTTTATTGCGAAGATTTGTCGGTTTTATTAAGAGCAGACATCAAACATTATGATTAAAATTTACGAAAAATCACCTCTCCACTAAAGTAAATACAGTCTTCTACGCGCTGGCGCTGAACAGCACTCAATTGCTCAAGATCATGGTAAGCAAAATCGGAATGCTCATGACTCAAGATAATGTCGGCCGCGGCATCTATATGACAACGAAAAATACTTACATGCGCGTTAATTTCAGCATGCAAATAAACACCCGTGAGTGCTTCAACCTCAATCTCGACACCAAGTTCTTCACGGCATTCGCGCTTTAAACCTTCTAAAATGGTTTCATCAGGGTCGATCCCACCGCCCGGTAAGCCCCATGCAAAATCGCCATAAGTGGCTTTGAGCAATAACACTTGACCTGTGCGATTGGTAATGACCGCATGTGCCCCCACGCGGTAAACATCTGAAAATGCCATACATCCTCACTAAAAAAGGGAGTAAAAAATACTCCCTTTTTAATATTATGCTTTTTTTACAAACTCGGATTTGAGCTTGATTTGTCCAATACCTTCAATTTTACAATCGATATTATGGCCATCGGACGAGCCTGCAACCAAACGAATATTTTTGACTTTGGTTCCCACTTTGACCACAGATGATGACCCTTTAATTTTTAGATCTTTAATTACTGTGACGAGATCGCCATCTGCCAGAATATTTCCATGCGCATCTTTAATGGTTTCATTTTCATCGGATGGTGCACTTTCCCCTTCTTTCCACTCATAGGCACATTCTGGGCAAATCAATAAGTCATTCTCTTGATAGGTATATTCTGACTGACACTTGGGACAATGCGGTAAAGACATAAAAAAACTCGAAAAGCTGTATTATGCCGTGAATGCGCTGTTTTTAAAAATCTGGATGCCTTGTTAAAACGGAATTTTGATATCGACCAGCTTCCAAGACCATCCGGAACGGTGCAATATAAACTGGACTTCTTTGTCTTGCTGGGTTTGTAGCGTGACTTCAAAAGCATTCCAAGCTTCGTAATGGCCCGAGTAGCGCATAGCAGGTTGTTCTTCAGCTGTGGTCGCTTTGGGGGCATCCGATTCGGGGTTAGAATGCATATCTTGATTCAAATGTTGCTCAAGGTACGAACGCTCAAAGCGCTCTTTCAGTGCTTTGCCTTGTAACAGTAACATCATACCCTCGGGAGTCAGCGCAACTTCGACCAATCGATCCATTAAGCTTGATGCCACCAAGGCACCTAAAGCATTTGCAGGGCCATTTTGTTGATCTTGCAAATCACCCAAACGAATGTGGATACGTTCTTTTAAATGTGTCTGAACGCTCGGAAAATCGATATAGCGAGATAGCGTCTGTGCATCATTTTTTTGCACAGCATTCTGGATTTGATAAACCACCCAATACGGCGATGCAACCACATACCCCAGAATAACCAGCACCAGAAGTATAAGAAGATATTTAAGCGTTTTCATTGAGTGTGCCAATATCTCCTTTTACTACATGATACTGGTAAAGTCTTATGACTCAGCATAAAACAGAAGCATAGGTTTGAAATACGAATGAACATCTGGCTGCTTAATTATGAAGCTGTTCGTCGTCCTCTTCGTATTCGTACAAGTAGCTCATGCAGCCCCAGCCGTCGTAATCGCCGTTAAACTCCTGCCCGATACGCGTAAACCACTGCTCTAGATCTTCAATATCTTCATATTCCGGAATCATGGTGACATGAATATTGAGCACCCATAAATCTGAGCCTTCAATATGCTGGTCTTCTTGAAAAAAAGACACTTTTTGTTCTTGGTGCAACAAATGCATTGCGCATTTTTCAAGATCGGCCTGCTCTTTAAATACGATCGAAAATTCAAACTCGTGTGGCTCTTTCAGGTCATTGCCATCTTCAACCATCTGCCAGAGCACATTGCCATTGTCGTCGTCTGGAAATAATTCGTAATTTCGGCTCATTCTTTTATCCTTGTTGTGATGGTGCAAAAGTCTGTTTTTAGCTTAGCTTACTTTTATGTCAATTTTAGCGTCGGATACGTTTTATTACTCAATTTTATGTCATGGTATCCAGAGCATATACCAGAATTAAAACGGCACTGTCGAACTCAATTCGAGCGCTAAACCTTTGATCGGATGAGCCAAGCTAAGACGTGTGGCGTGTAGTGCCATACGACCAAGTGCAAAATTCTGCGGTTGCGGATGGTACAGTTTGTCGCCCAGAATCGGATGACCAATATGCATGAGATGCACACGGAGCTGATGCGAACGCCCAGTGACGGGTTCAAGCCGCATACGGCTTTGCTGAGTAAGAGCACAATATTCCAAACGCGCATATAGGGTTTTGGCAGATTTACCCGTTTCAAAATCAATTTTCTGCTTGGGGCGGTTTGGCCAATCGGTGATAAGTGGCGCTTCGATACAGCCTTGGGCGTCGGGGCATCCTTGCACCAACGCAGTGTATTCTTTTTTGATTCGGCGCAATTGAAAGAGTTTGCTGATGGCCACTTCCGCGTCACGATGCTTGGCAAACATGAGTAAGCCGGAGGTAGCCATATCCAGTCGATGTGTCACTCTCGCCTCTGGATACATCGTCAGCACACGTAAATAGGCACTGTCTTGATGCTCAGGCAGACGGCCCATCACCGACAATAATCCCGCAGGTTTATCCACCACAATCAGGTCATGATCTTCAAAGATAATATCGAGTGGATGTTGGGGCGGATTATAAATAAAGCCTGAGCGCATACAGCTGGTGTGTCTTTTACTGGAAACTGGCTGCGCACCATATCAAGCACATTTTTAACTGTCAATTGGGGTGTAAAACTGCTCTTATTTAGAAACAGATGAGACACAAACAATCTGTAAAAGCTGATTTTTTTGATGAAATAGCGCAGAATAGTTAGCATATTTTTATAGAACTCAGGTTAGAAGTTTTATGAGCGATGTCGCTTTTACTGCATTTTCATTGATTGGTGTCGATGCACAAAAATTTTTGCAAGGCCAAGTGTTATTGCATGTCGAACGCTTAGCCGAAAACACCACCCGCTATACCGGAATTTGCGATTTAAAAGGCCGTATTCATTTCGGTCTATGGATCACCAAGTTGAACCCTGAAGAGTTTATTTTGGTCACCACACACGATCAGGGTGAAGAATTTGCCAAGCACATCAAAAAGTACGGTGCATTTTCTAAAATGAAACTGGACACACTCGGCCCGGTTTTCCCTACCATTCAAGACACTACGACCGTATTTTCAAATGCCGAGACAGATGTTGCCGCTTGGCAGCTTGCGGCCATTGAGTCGGGTCAAGCATGGATTTCTCAGGCCACCGAGCATGTGTTTCAACCGCAAGAGTTACGCTTGCATCAACGCCTTGGTGTGGACTACGACAAAGGCTGTTATTTAGGTCAGGAAGTGGTTGCGCGCCTCTGGTTTAAAGCCAAACCTAAGCGCTGGTTACACTTGGTGGCAGGTCAAGGTGATGTACCTGCCGCAGGTCAGCAACTGCATGCAGATGTTGAGGTGGTCAACAGTATCGGCACAGCCACAGGCTTTACCGCTCTGGTGGTGGCCAAGCTAGCAGCATTAGAACAAGCAGCACTTGAGCTACATGAATTACCTGCACATTTAAGTGGTGACGTTGCTCGCCCACAAAGTTAAAGCAAAGCATGAAAGGCTCAAATATCAGCGTCGGTGTTTGAGTCTTTGTTTTTTATACCTTAGCGCTGCATTAATCACATTTTGTAACCAAAACTACGCCATTATTTCGGCATTATGCTTAAAGCATTTTTGTTTGGAATTTTTATGAAACTTTGGCTTCATACATTGGTTTTGAGTTTGGCGGGCATGGGTTTGGCACATGCCGATGTAAACACGGTACAACAAAATTTAAAAAAGAATTATCCAGATATTGCGGTCAGCTCGGTCAACCCGACGCCCGTTAAAGGCATTTACGAAGTATTGACGCAGGGTCAAATTGTTTATACCAGTGACGATGCTCGGTACTTTTTGGTCGGTAACTTGGTTGATCCGAAAAATCAGCGCAACCTCACCGCAGAGCGTATGCAGCAGGCCAATAAAATCAACGTGGCAGATTTGCCTTTAAATCAGGCCATCAAACATGTCAAAGGCAATGGCAAACGGGTGCTGTATGTTTTTAGCGATCCTGATTGTCCATACTGCAAACGCCTTGAAAAAGAGCTGAGTCAAATCGACAATGTGACCATCTATACCTTTCTTTATCCATTAAAGAGCTTGCATCCAAATGCCGAAAAGATTGCAGCTCAAATCTGGTGCTCAAAAAATCCGTATCAGGCATGGCAAGATTACCTGATTCGCGATCAAGCACCGACCGCCTCTGCACAGTGCGCAACGCCTATCCAGAAGAATCTGGCCTTGGGTGAAAAGCTCAACATTTCAGGCACACCGACAATGTTTTTGAAAAACGGCGAACGTCTTGCCGGTGCGATGGATGCCGCAAGTTTGAATACCGTGCTAGATCAGGCCAAATAAGCAGGTTGCTCAGTTTTGGGGTTATTTCGATAATGGATAATCGTAATCACCCCATTTGCTGGTCTGGATTCCCATACCATGTAAACCTTCAATCAGTTTCACCGCAGAACGCACACCATCGATAATCGGAATGCCAATTTCCTGACTCACACGATCGGCCATTTCGGCCATACCACCACAGCCCAGCACAATGGCGCCAATTCCGTCTTGCATTTTGGCCTGCTGACAGCTTTCGAGCAGTTTGATATAGGCATATTCCTTGTCATTTTCTAGGGCGAGAACCGGCAAATCGATACAGCGAATTTTGGCACAGTGCCCTTCAAAGCCATATTGTTGCAATAAATGCTCGGCAATAATTCGGGTACGTGACAAGGTGGTGACAATGGAAAATTTGGTCGCCACCAAAGTCGCCATATGAAACGCCGCTTCGGCAATACCAATTACAGGAGCTTTTGCCAGCTCACGTGCAGCATGTAATGCAGGATCACCGAAACAGGCAATAATGTGCCCATGCACCCCCTGCTCGCGTCCTTCTCGAATTAAATCGAGTACACCAATGGCCGAAATCGCCTCATCGTAGTGCCCCTCAATGGACGGCACGCCTGTTTTTGGATTTTGCGCAATAATCTGGGTAGAAGCTGCGGCCACTTGCTCAGCGGCCAGACCTATAGAGTGCGTCATTTCTTCACATGTATTCGGATTAATCACTTGAATGCGTGTATTTATTGCTTCATTTTTGCGCACGATGCTCTTCCATTTTTGCTCGAGATATTGCCCGATTCTCGCATGTAAATTTTAAAAGACACAAGACATCCTCAATAAAATCATCACTTTCATTATTTTTGATGATGACACGGTGGAATTGGCGTGAATCCTGCATGACTGGTCTGAACAGTTCATCCGCATGATGTAGCACTATGACAGACAATTCAAATTACAGTCCAAAATTGACCAATGAAGATTTGGCACCCGCTAAACAAAACTGGTCGTGGTATAACATTTTTTCATTCTGGATGGCCGACGTACACAGTATGGGTGGCTATATTGTTGCAGCCAGCCTGTTTGCACTCGGACTGGCAAGCTGGCAGGTTTTTCTGGCATTAATCGTGGGTATTGTGATCGTTCAGATCTGCGCCAATTTGGTTGCCAAACCAAGCCAAGTGTCAGGCGTACCGTATGCCGTTATTTCCCGACAAGCCTTTGGGGTCTATGGTGCCAATATCCCGGCATTGATTCGTGGGTTAATTGCCATTTCTTGGTACGGTATTCAAACTTGGCTGGCATCGAATGCGCTGATGCTCATTTTGCTCAAATTTTTTCCAAGTCTGCAACCCCTCACGCTCAATAGCTTTGCTGGCTTAAGTAGCATTGGCTGGATCTGTTTTGGCTTTATGTGGGTATTACAGGCCTTGGTATTTTGGAAAGGCATGAATGCCATTCGGGTATTTATCGACTGGGCAGGCCCGCTGGTATACGTGGTAATGTTTATTTTGGCAGCGTATCTGGTCTACAAGGCAGGCTGGAGCAATATCTCATTTAGTTTAAGCGAAAAAAATCTCACGACTGGTCAGCAAATTACCCAAACATTTGTAGCCATTGCGTTGGTGGTTTCTTATTTTTCTGGGCCACTTCTTAATTTTGGTGATTTCGCCCGTTATGGCCAAAACATGCAACAAGTGAAAAAAGGCAATTTCTGGGGTTTGCCATTTAACTTCATTTTCTTCTCTCTGATCACCGTGGTTACTGTCTCGGCGACCTACAGCGTATTTGGCAAAATGGTGACCGATCCGCTGGAAACCGTTGCCATGATTGACAGCACGGTGGCCGTGGTATTGGGCCTGATTACAGTACTTACAGCTACCATTGGCATTAATATTGTGGCGAACTTTGTGTCTGCCGGATTCGATTTTTCTAATATTTTCCCACAAAAACTGAGCTTTCGTGGTGCAGGGATGATTGCCGCCTTAGGCTCGGTACTCATTACTCCATGGAATTTGTTTAACTCACCAGAGCTGATTCATTACACCTTAGATGTACTGGCCGCATTTATTGGCCCGCTCTTTGGTATCTTGATTGCAGATTTTTATTTTGTAAAAAAACAGCAGGTAATGGTCGATGAGTTATTCAATGACAAGAGCACGGGACAATACTGGTATAAAAAAGGTGTGAATCCAAAAGCAGTTTGTGCGCTAATTCCTGCTGTCGTGATTGGCTTAGTATTTACACTGGTGCCTGCGCTACAACATCTCGCGCCGTTTAACTGGTTTATTGGTGCATTTCTTGGCGCAAGCTTCTACCGTTACTTAAGCCGCGAAGAGGTGAAAGCCATTCAACGGGCTATGATCAAACCTTAATACACGCTGCTTTTCTTCATAAGCTCTCCATTTTTGGGGAGCTTTTTACATGGTCTCCCCAGAACGATACGCCTTGTAGCAAAATCCTGTAAATTGTCTCGATTGAACCATTTACATTCGGCATAAATTACTTAATATGAACTAGATCACAAAACACAAATACTCATCAACGGAATGATATGAGTAAGCATTAGGATTTTGGTACATGAAAAAACAGCTTCTTGCCCTTGTTGTGGCGCTATCGACTACAGTGAGTTTTGCAGCAACCGCACCGCAAGCCCAAGGCAGTAATCCTGCACAAGGCACCCCGTTTGAAAAAGCAGAACAGCTTTATAATCAAAAAAATTATCCAGCGGCTTATCAGGAAATTGACCGTCTGGCCAAAACAGGTAATGCGCAGGCCATTTATAATTTAGGCTTTATGACCGAACTGGGCCAAGGGACCAGCAAAGATGCGAAAAAAGCCTTACGCTATTATGAAGAAGCATCGAACAAGGGCTATTCAGTTGCCACTTATCGACTGGCCCAGATTTATTCGATTGGTGATTTGGGCGTAGCAAAGGACGCTCAGAAATCACGCCAGTATCTAGAAAAAGCATCGAATGCTGGCTTTGATGAAGCAACGGTGGAGCTGGCGGTATTGCTCTTTGCAGAGAATAAACCGGCGTCAGATCAGCTTGCTTTGCAAAAACTCAATCCGCTGATCAAGCAAAATAATTACCGTGCCATGCACCTTAAAGCCATCTACGACATCAGTCAGGGCTTTAAAACCAAAAATGAAGCGACCGTTAAATCGGGCTTGAGTACCATCGAAACACTGGCCAAAAAGGGCTATGTTCCGGCCTTGATGGCAGTGGGCAATATGATGGCCAATGGCAACATTGTGCCGCAAAATCTAGATGAAGCAAAAAAAATCTTTACCGCGCTGGCGCAAGAAAATGTGCCTCAAGCTAAAGA
Organism: Acinetobacter soli; assembly: GCF_000760595.1. Taxonomy (GTDB): domain Bacteria; phylum Pseudomonadota; class Gammaproteobacteria; order Pseudomonadales; family Moraxellaceae; genus Acinetobacter; species Acinetobacter soli. The sequence continues at coordinate 174,896 of NZ_BBNM01000006.1, forward strand.
ATCTCTAGCAGCGGTAAATAAACTGATTGCCGAAAAAGCCAAAGCGCCAGCGGCAAAAAGTAAAAGCTAACAATGCGTGTCACTTTGCCCGATTGTATCGGGCAAATGTGATTCTACCACCACAAGATAATCAGCATGCTCACCCCTATAAAGCCAATAACTGTACTGAGCATAAGCGGCGTGAGCGCGCGTTCATTGAGTCCGTAGGCTTGCCCGAATATACCAAAGGCGATCGGCATGGGCAAAGCGGCCAAAATGGTTCCGGCATGCAGCATTTCCTCACTGACATTAGGCAAAACACTAAGCAAGCTAAAAATAAGCAGTGGCATGAGTAGCACTTTCATACCGACCAAAAGTGCACTTTGCAGGTTTAAGGCTTTAATTCCCATGCCGACCAGACTGCCACCAATTGCAAATAATGCTAGAGGCGACGCCGTTTTTCCGAGTAACTCCAATGATTGATTCAGAAGTGCCGGAAGTCTCAAATCGAGCAAAATACAGCTCATTCCCAAAATAATTGCAATAATGACTGGGTTTTTGAGTAGGCTTTTTGCCGTTTTGATCACCAATGGAAAAATCGCCTGTTTTTCTTGCATCCCCGCTTCGGCCAAGGCCAATACCAAAGCCAGAATCAACAGATTTTCTAAAATCAGGGTAAGCGAAATATAGATGGCAGCATGCGAACCGATCAGCATGGTCAAAACAGCGGTACCAATAAACCCGGTATTTGACATTGAAGCCCCCATGGCCATCACTGCCGTCGGGGTGAGCGAATAAGTAAAAAAGTAACGATAAAAACAAAAAGCCAAGGCAAAAATTACCAAGGAACCACCGCCATAGGCTAAAAAATAAGACGGATGCCAGATGTCGTTTAAGGTTTTGTTCGATAGCGCAAATAACAAAAATGCAGGTAGGGCGATTTTGATAATAAACGCACTGAGTGCCTTGATTTGCTCAGGCGTAATCAGGCGAATGGAGACGCTGATATAGCCTGCAAGTAATAGCAGAAAAATCGGAACAATGACCTGAACAACCACGACGGGATTCCTTGCGTTAAAAACTAAAAAAAGACGCAATTGAATTGCGTCTTTTCAAATGATTAATGTTGAAACGGTTTAAAAAGCTGCTTAAGACCATGCGGTTGACAACGCAGATACTGTGGTGAGATTTCAATCTCGGCACCCAAGGCTGCCGCTGCATGCCATGGCCAGCGTGGATCGTACTGAATGGCACGGGCAAGTGCTATGGCATCGGCTTCGGCATTTTGTAAAATGGCTTCGGCCTGATCTGGCTCGGTAATCAAGCCCACCGCAATCACTGGAATTGCAACTTTTTGCTTAATTTGCGCTGCAAAAGGAACCTGATAATTGGCGCCTACATTAATCTGTTGCATACGGTGTAAACCACCGCTCGAAACATGAATATATGCTGCGCCTAATTGCTCAAGCGCCTCTGACAAACCGACACTGGATTCGATATCCCAGCTCTCGGTAGACATCCAGTCGGTTGCGGAAATGCGCACACCCACCGGATATCCTTCAGGTACCACCGCCTTGACGGCCTGAAGCACCTCGAGTGTCAGACGGATACGGTTTTCAAATGAACCGCCGTATTCATCATCTCGTAAATTAGACAATGGCGACATAAACTGGTGCAACAGATACCCATGTGCTGCATGCAACTCAATCAAATCAAATCCCGCTTCCACCGCACGACGTGCAGCAGCCACAAAATCGTCTTTGATTTGCTGGATTTGCTCGAGTGAAAGAGCTTGTGGCGGCGCATCGTGCTCACCAAAACCAATACTGCTCGGTGCAACTGTTTGCCAGCCGTGCGGATCGTTTTCAGGAATTTGACCACGCCCTTGCCAAGGCTTGTCTGTCGAGGCTTTACGGCCAGCATGCGCCAACTGAATGGCAAACGGCATCGGCGAAAGTTGTTTGACTTTGCTCAGTAAAGTTTTGATCTGATCACGCTGCTCATCATTCCACAGCCCCAGATCGGCATAACTGATTCGTCCTTCGGGCTGTACCGCCGTGGCTTCGATAATACATAACCCAGCGCCCGATAGCGCATAGTTTGCCCATTGCTGCTCGTGCCAATAGGTCACTTCACCCTGATCGGTTGCAGAGTACTGACACATCGGTGCAATCACGATTTTGTTGCTCAGACTCAATCTTTCAAACTGAATTGCTTCAAATAACTTCGCCATTTTAGTGCTTACTCTCTCAGATTAGAACTGTTTGACTACGCGGATGCCCGCACTCCAGTTACGTCCGTCGGCAGGTTCAAAGAAACGGCCTTTGGGTTGAGTTGAATCATTAACAATCACAGAGCCGACATAATCTTTGTCGAGTAAATTGTCCACTCGTCCAAATACATTGACCTTCCATGCTTGCATACTCCACACGTAACCTGCATAGGCTGCCATAACGGTGTAGCTTGGTGCTGTATCAGAATTTTTATCATCGACATAAATTTTGTCGTTGTACTGTGCATCGAGCCCTGCATAGAAGCCCGTTTGAGGCTTCCAAGTGATTCCCACATAGCCCTGATTTTTTGCAATACCCGGAATTTTATTGCCTGATGTAATGGCAGCGACGCTTCCACGTGCTGGTACATCGGCATCGAAGGTCGCATCGAGATAACCATAACTGGCCGTAGCCACCAGATCACGCCAGAGGGCTTTATTCCACGTCAGTTCAATCCCCTCACGTAAGGTTTTATCGGCATTGCGAAAGGTTGCACGGCCGTTGATACTGCCTGCCGAGACAATGTCATCCTTGGTTTTGGTTTGAAATGCAGCCAAAGTAAAATCACCCAGTCTGTTTTGCGATTTTAGCCCTGCTTCATAGGTATCGCTGGTCGATGCATTTAAATCAAAGTTAAATCCTGAAATATCTGGATCTGGGTTATACGCCATCTCGGTAAAGGTAGGTGTTTCAAAGCCTTTGGCATAACTAACATAGGCTAGTAGTTCAGGCTGAATTTGCCAGCTTAAGGCTGCAGACGGCAATACTTTCGAATATTCCGTTTTACCACTGTCATCTGGATTAGTTTCTTTTGCAGTATTGCCTATCACGATGTAATGATCATCTGACTTATAGTGAACATTACTGTAGCGAACCCCTGTATCAAGACGCCAAGCAGGTAAAAACTGCCATGAGGCTTGTAGATATGGGTCGAGATTCCAAAGCGTATTTTTTTCGTCGCGCTTGAGTTCGCCCTTAATACCAAGCTGTTCAGCATCATTATAGTTTTTATAACCGTGACGATCTTCATCCATAAAATCCAGTGCCACACCCGCACTCAGCGTGGTGTGAGGAAGCAACTCTTTTCCAGTCCAGCGAAGGTCTGCACCGTAATAATTTCGGTCAAAATCAATTACACCACCAGCTTGTTTAATATTTTCTTGTATCTTACTAAATGCTGGACCAACGAAAGGTGCAGGAATCGACTGGTATTGTGTGACTTGACGATTCCCCAGATATCCCATCATATACAATTCATTTTGATCGTTGAGGGGTTTGGTCCACGTGAGGCCGGTTTGGGTTTGCTCAATCTCTTTACGCACGTCATAAAGATTATTGGCATCATTAACCTGTTTTGGATTGGCTTTCCACTGCTCACGTGTCAGACCTTGCGGATCATCGGCATTGATTTTGACATAATTGGTAATCCAGTTAATTTTTGAACCATCATCTAGATTCCAAGTCAGTTTGGCGTTGTTCAATACTTTTCGGGCTGCGCTGTGGTCACGATAACCGTCTGTGTCGAAGTAAGATGAACTGATTACATAACTCGGTTCGTTCGGCGCTTTGGCACCGCCTTGCAAAATAATGCCACTACGGCCTTTATCGTGACTGCCGCCAGAATATCCCAGCTCAATCGAATCTTTGCCCTGACCTTCTTTAGTGGTGGTTAAAATGGTGCCACCTGAAGAATTTCCATATAAAGATGAAAATGGTCCAGTGAGTACTTCAACGTGATCCAAACTGCTTAAATCGATATTGGAAGTTTGCCCCTGACCATCTGGCATAGTGGCCGGAATACCATCAACATATAAACGAATGCCGCGCACACCAAAAGTTGAGCGTGCACCAAAGCCTCGCATTGAGAGCTGCAAATCTTGTGCATAATTTTCACGATTATTAATTTGCAGGCTTGGAATCCCTTTCACCACTTCGGTGAGATTCACTTGTGCAGATTGCTGCTGCGCTGGTGCATCGACACGAAAAATAGATGCAGGTGTTTGCAAATATGTGGTGCCAGTACGGGTGGCTTCAACCTGAATGACCGGGAGTGTCAGCGGGTTGTCTGCGGTATCTTGTGCCCAAACAGAGCCTGTCGCCCCTAAACCTGTTGCTAAAAATATGCAGTGAGAAAGCGTATTGAATCGTAAAAAACGCATTCATTTATCCTTATCTTGAAATCTTTACCCAAAAAGAAAAGTTTTAAAAGCCCAACGAATGTCTGACTATCATATCGATAAAAAACGATTTTATCGATGTCTGATCAGATCTTTATGTAAATACGCCACATTTTGACGTCTATAAAAAATCAGCCTATCTTTAACAGGCTCGTAGCATGCGTCCTGCCCTTTACAAGTGACAAGATCGTCCCCATATTAACATCGGTTTGATAAGTTGAGCTGATAATGCCTGAATTACCTGAAGTCGAAACGACAAAAACCAGTTTACTCCCCCTGTTACATCATCGCGTCCAGTCTGTGACAGTACGTGATTCCAGATTACGCTGGGCAATTCCAGACGATATTTCACGTTTGGTGGGTCAAGAACTTCGTGCGCTCAAGCGTCGTTCGAAATATATCTTGGCTGAGTTTGAAACCGATCAGATGCTCTGGCACTTGGGGATGTCAGGCAGTTTTCGGCTGTGTACGGCTCAAGATGAACTGCGCAAACACGATCACCTGATTTTAACTTTCGATGATGGCACCGAGTTGCGTTATCACGATCCACGGCGTTTTGGCTGTATTTTGTGGCTCAATGATGAACATCAGAAAAAGCTGATTGATACCCTTGGGCCAGAGCCGCTCAGCGATGCTTTTAACGCAGACTATTTATATGAAAAGCTTCGCACCAAACAAGTCGGCATAAAAATTGCAATCATGGATAATCATGTGGTGGTGGGTGTAGGCAATATCTATGCAACCGAAAGCCTGTTTAATCAGGGCATTCATCCGGCACAGCCAGCCAATACCTTATCGAGTGAGCAAATCGCTGGCTTGGTGGTTGAAATTAAACGTATTTTGAGTCATGCGATTCAACTGGGTGGCTCTACACTACGTGACTACACCAATGCCATGGGTGAAAACGGTTATTTTCAGCAAACGCTGCTGGCCTATGGCCGTGCAGGCGAAATGTGTGTGAACTGTGAGACCACATTAGAAAACATGAAGCTTGGACAACGTGCCAGTGTATTTTGTCCCCAGTGTCAGCCGTTAAAGCTAAACAGTACTGCCCCGAAACGACGCAAGAGAGGTTAATTCATGCAAACAGCAATTGTGCGACATATTTTAGTGAAGGACAAAGATCTTGCAGAGCAACTGAAAAAGAAAATTCAGCAAGGTGCAGACTTTCATCACATTGCCAAGCAATACTCGACCTGTAATTCGGCCAAACGCGGCGGAGAGCTCGGCGAAGTCAAAAAGGGTCAGTTAGTTCCAGTAATAGACAAACTGGTATTTAGCGCCGCCGAACGCATTTTGCATGGCCCAATAAAAAGTCAGTTTGGTTTTCATTTGCTGGAAATCAAATTTAGAACTGATTTTCGTTAAACACTGCAACTCGGCCACGTGGTACTTATCTGTCATCGTGGCCTTGTTAACATCTGTCAATGTGCAGATTTACGCGCGTTTTGGTTCATCTGGTAGGTCCATGCCTCTAGTTTTTCTCCAGTTTCCAATTGAATCTCGACCTGAACACGCTCATATTGAAAGCCCTCAAATTCGTCTAACCTGTCCCAATGCTGGTCTAGCTCATCACTGCTAAACAAGAAACCTGCTACCCGAGGTGCGCCCGAATCCAGAACAATCGCAGGCAAGCCTTGATCTGGCCCCCAATCCAAGGTATGAATCACGCCGCGAACATAAGCCTTTTGCCAGACTCCATCTATATTGGCCATAATGTGTGCGTTTTCTCGGTTTGGGCACAAGGTGCCATAAGCAAAAAGTCTGTTCACTGCCAAAATATCCTCTGGATTTCAAATGATGTGCACGAATCGTTATTTTCTCAAATTCATAAGAAAAATTCATGCCAAATAAAATTGGTACATAAAAAACGGCACTGTTTGTGCCGTTTTTAAAACAGGATGTTGAATTTAAGCTTCTGGGCGCTTTCTTAACTCGTCACGAATTTCGCGCAGTAACGCAATATCTTCTGGTGTCGGTGCTGGTGCAGCAGGCGCAGCCTCTTGTTTACGGCGCATACGGTTGATGAGTTTCACCATTAAAAATACCACCCATGCCAAAATCAGGAAGTTGATCAAAATGGTAATAAAATTACCATAGGTGAGCACGTTCACCCCCGCTTTTTGCAAAGCATCTAAAGATTGCAGATTGTCAGGATTGTTCCCGAGTACAATAAACTTCTGGGTGAAGTCGACGCCTCCTCCGGTAATCAGTGTGATTAATGGCATGATCACGTCTTTTACCAAAGAATCGACAATCTTACCAAATGCACCACCAATAATGACCCCGACGGCCAGATCAATCATATTGCCCTTAACAGCAAATTCTTTAAATTCTTGAATAATACTCATGAAAAATCTCCAGACAGCACTTGAGTGCTGCGTTGTTTTTTAATGACATTCTTAAAATGAATGCAGCTTTTATGTCAGTTATGGATTTTAATTTACTGTTTTTTACTTCAAAAACAAAAGTTATTTCACATTTCAACTACATAAAACGTTTTTAGCACTGCGTTTTAAACATAAAAAAACTGCCAGACGAGCTGGCAGTTTCTTGCTTGTATCGAGCCGGAGCCGATTACGCGCGGTTACGTTTACGTTCGTTTTCAGTCAAGTAACGCTTACGGATACGAATTGACTTCGGTGTTACTTCAACTAGCTCATCATCTTCAATGAATTCAAGCGCTTGTTCAAGCGTGTATTCAATTGCAGGTGTAAGTGTCAATGCATCATCTGTACCAGACGCACGTACGTTGGTTAACTGTTTCGCTTTGGTTGGGTTAACCACCATGTCGTCAGAACGTGAGTTGATACCCACGATCATGCCTTCATACACTTCAAGCTGTGGCTTAGCAAACAAACGACCACGGTCTTGCAAGCTGAACAATGCATAGCCCAAGCAAGTTCCCTGAACCATAGAAATCAATACACCGTTTTGACGCTTCGCAACAGTACCTTGTTTCACAGGACCATAATGAGAGAAGCTTGACGTCATGATTCCTGTACCAGAGGTCATGGTCAAGAATTCAGAACGGAAACCAATCAAACCACGTGATGGAACAGTTGCTTCAATACGGATACGGCCTTTACCGTCAACTTCCATATTGGTCATTTCGCCTTTACGATGGCCCATTTGTTCCATCACAGCGCCTTGATGCTGTTCTTCTACGTCAAACGTTACGTTTTCGTAAGGTTCTTGTTTTTCGCCATCAATTTCTTTGATGATTACTTGTGGACGCGATACGCCCAACTCGAAACCTTCACGACGCATGTTTTCAATTAAAACTGAAAGGTGAAGTTCACCACGGCCAGATACTTTGAAACGGTCTGGACTGTCTGTGTCTTCTACACGAAGTGCAACGTTGTGAATTAATTCGCGGTCAAGACGTTCACGAATGTTACGTGAAGTCACGAACTTACCTTCTTTACCAGCAAACGGTGAGTTGTTGACTTGGAAAGTCATCGATACGGTTGGTTCATCAACAGACAATGGTGGAAGCGCTTCAACATTTTTCTGATCACAAATGGTGTCGGAAATGTTGAGTGCATCAATACCGGTAATACATACGATGTCACCTGCAGATGCAGAATCTACATCGACACGCTCAAGACCATGGTAACCCATGATTTTTAAGATACGACCGTTACGTGTGTTGCCTTCTTTATCAATCACAGTAACAGGTGTGTTGGTTTTTACTGAACCGCGCTGAATACGGCCAACACCAATTACACCTACGAAGCTGTTGTAGTCGAGTGATGAAATTTGCATTTGGAACGGACCATCAACATCAACTGCTGGTGGTTCAACGATGTCTACAATCGTTTCAAACAACGGCGTCATGTCTTCAGCCAATTCTTCTGGTGAAGGACCTGCAACACCACGAAGACCAGATGCATAAACAATTGGGAAGTCCAACTGCTCATCAGTTGCACCCAAGTTATCAAACAAGTCAAATACTTGATCGATTACCCAGTCACAACGTGCGCTTGGCTTGTCGACTTTGTTGATAATCACGATTGGCTTCAAACCACGTGCAAACGCTTTTTGAGTTACGAAACGCGTTTGTGGCATTGGGCCTTCTTGAGAGTCAACAAGCAACAATACACAGTCAACCATCGACATTACACGTTCAACTTCGCCACCGAAGTCGGCGTGTCCCGGGGTGTCTACGATGTTAATACGGTATTCAGTGTCGGTACGTTTGTCGAGCCACTTGATTGCTGTGTTTTTTGCAAGAATGGTAATACCACGCTCGCTCTCAAGCGCATTCGAGTCCATGACACGCTCAATCTCACCCGCGCGATCGCCAAGTGCACCTGATTGTTGAAGAAGTTTATCGACAAGGGTAGTTTTCCCGTGGTCGACGTGTGCAATAATTGCAATATTGCGGAGATTTTTGATATCTGACATGAAAATTCGATAAGCCTAAAACTTGAGGGCAAATTATACAGAAAAATGCTACATAAAAGTAGTGACAGTTTATTGACATAGCCGCGTTTTTTTCACCTCTTGTCTATTATCTTTTATTATTTCCCTCATCTCGATTAGAATACCGCCACCTTGTCGTAGCTGACCGATGATTTTACATGTCTGATTCTTCCAATTTTCCCTCTAAAAACAACGATCAACTCGACCTTGTGTATGGTTTGAATGATCGGCCTGCACCGTTTGTCTCATTCCTGGCAGCTTTGCAACATTTACTCGCAATTATTGTTCCGATTGTGACACCAGGCTTGCTGATTTGTCTGGCATTGGGGGTTTCACGTGAAGAAACCAACATGATCTTGTCGATGTCATTGGTAATTTCTGGCGTTGCCACATTTTTACAATGTAAAAAAGTCGGCCCTTTAGGGGCTGGTCTTTTGATCGTGCAAGGTACCAGTTTTAACTTTATTGGCCCCATTATTGGGATTGGTAGCGCTATGGTGGCGGCCGGTACGCCTGTCAATCAAGTCATGGCTGCTATTTTTGGTGTGGTGATTGCCGGCTCATTTATTGAAATGGGTGTGTCGCGTATTTTACCTTGGATCAAAACCCTGATTACACCGCTGGTGACTGGTATTGTGGTGTTACTGATCGGACTCACTTTAATCAAAGAAGGCCTGATCAGTATGGGCGGTGGTTATCAGGCCATGCAAGATCAGACCTTTGCCAGCAGCGATAACCTCATCATGTCATGTACGGTGTTGGCAATTATTATTCTTCTCAATCGTATTCAGGTGATCTGGATCAAGAGTTCTGCCATTCTGATTGCTTTAATTGTGGGATATATTCTTGCGGGTTTTATGGGTCATTTAAATTTTTCAGGTTTAAATGAAACACCATTGGTTCAGATTCCCACGCCTATGCATTTTGGGCTGAGTTTTTCATGGAGTCTGTTTATTCCAATGGCGTTTATTTATCTGGTGACTTCACTTGAAGCGATCGGAGACATTACCGCAACCAGTAAAATTTCAAATCAGGCGGTCAATGGCCCACAGTGGATGCAACGAATTAAAGGTGGCGTACTGGTTAATGGCGCCAACTCGCTACTGGCGGGTCTGTTTAATACCTTTCCAAGCTCAGTATTTGCACAAAACAACGGCGTGATTCAGCTCACGGGTGTGGCCAGCCGCTATGTTGGGATTTGGATTGCGGTACTGCTGATTTTACTTGGACTGTTCCCTGCTGTTGCGGGCATTATTCAAGCCGTACCGCAAGCGGTTTTGGGTGGAGCTGTTATGGTCATGTTTGGTGCGGTGGCAGCATCAGGTATTAATATTTTATCTGGTATTCATTTAGATCGACGTGCCCTACTGATTATTGCCATTTCACTGGCACTGGGTTTAGGTGTTGCACAAGTACCGCAAATTCTGGAACACTTACCCGAATTGTTTAAAAATATTTTTAGTTCAGGCGTGGCCACTGGTGGGCTTGCAGCACTGATCCTAAATATTGTTTTGCCTGAACATAAACAATAATTTAGATCGTATTTACATTTTGCCCAGTGAGAACTGGGCTTTGTTCTTCATGAGAGATTAAGATGGATCCACGCAGTGAAGTGGTACTTCGACAGCATCAATATTTTTCTGGCACGGTGCTATTGATCAATCCGCCTGCCGATGGCTTATGCCATGAACTGAATCAGCACGCGCAAGCGTCTGTTTGGACGTGGAATTTTGCCGATCATCAATATTTTGAACAGCAATCAATTGTGACCAGTTTTGGTGTACATTTTCCGTCGGTTACACCCGATCAGGTGATTATTTTTGTTCCCAAATCTAAAGAACTACTGCGCTATATTTTGCACGTGGTGGTCAGTCACCTCACTCAAGGCCAGTCTATTTTTTTGGTGGGTGAAAAAAAAGGGGGGGTAGAACGTGCTGCCAAACAGTTACTCGATTATGGCAAGACCATAAAACTGGACAGTGCACGACATTGCCAGCTTTGGCAGACTAAAATAGACAAAACCGAGCAGTTGCGACCACTTGAACAGTGGGTACAACAGTACACGGTTAAAGTTGCACAAAATAGCCTCACGGTCTGTGCATTACCAGGTGTATTTAGTCAGCGTCAGCTTGATGTCGGAACAGCCGTACTTTTACCTTATCTTGAACAGATAAAATCGGGTAAACTTGCCGACTTCGGATGTGGTGCAGGGGTATTAAGTGCATCTTTAGCGCAGTTAAATCCGCAAAACAAGATTTGCGCCATGGATGTGGATGCATTCGCACTATGTTCTACAGAGATGACATTTCGTCTAAATGGACTCAATCCGGATCAGTTACAGCTTTGTGCGGTAACGGGCATTCATGATGCACCATCGGATTTGGATGCTATTGTAAGTAATCCACCTTTTCACCAAGGGATTCATACCGACTATGCCGCCAGTGAGGGTCTGTGTACAACAGCAAAAAAACACTTAAAGGCAAACGGTGAATTGTGGATCGTGGCGAATCGTTTTTTAAATTATCCCGTTTTGATTGAACAAGCCTTTGGCCAATGTCAAATAAAAGCAGATCAACAAGGCTTCAAGGTGCTTTATGCCAAAGCAACTTTAGGAAAGTAAGGAATTTTCATGAGCGAAACGACTCAACCTGATCAGCTCCAGCGTAAGCTAGGTGCTCGTCATTTAAATATGATTGCCATTGGTGGCTCAATTGGCACAGGTTTATTCCTTGCATCCGGCTCGACTATTGCCAATGCGGGACCTGGCGGTGCCCTGCTGGCCTACGTGCTCATCGGCGTCATGATTTACTTTTTGATGACCAGCCTAGGCGAACTGGCAACGCATAATCCAACCTCGGGCGCTTTCTTTACCTATGGTAACCGCTATGTAGAAGAAGGCTTCGGTTTCGCGCTGGGCTGGAACTACTGGTATAACTGGGCCATTACCGTAGCTTTTGAGCTGGTGGCAGTACAGTTGATTATGAAATTCTGGTTTCCCGACATTCCAGGATTTTACTGGAGTGCTATTTTCTTGGTGGTGATTTTTGCCATCAATGCCATGACCGTTAAGGGTTTTGGTGAAAGTGAATTCTGGTTTTCAATGGTCAAAGTGGTCGCAATTATTGCCTTTATCATTATTGGGATGGCCATGATTATTAAAATCATGCTGACACCCAATATAGCCACTTTTGGCAACTGGACATACAAAGATGCGCCTTTCGTGGGCGGCTTGCAAGCGATGATTGGTGTGGCCATGATTGCTGGATTTTCATTTCAGGGAACCGAGATGGTCGGCGTTGCGGCAGGTGAATCTAAAGATCCAAAACGTACTATTCCACTTGCAATCAAACAGATTTTCTGGCGAATTCTACTGTTTTATGTGGTCTGTATTTTTATCATTGGCACATTGGTCAGCTACGACGATCCACGTCTGCTTCAAGCAGCGCATAGCTCAGATATTGCATTATCACCTTTTACCTTACTCTATGAAAAAGCAGGATTTGCCTTTGCTGCAAGTCTAATGAATGCAGTGATTTTAACTGCAATTCTTTCGGCTGGAAATTCGGGTATGTACTCCTCTACCCGCATGCTGTGGGATATGGCCAAAGAAGGCCGTGCGCCAAAATGGTTTGCTCGACTTGACCGTCGTGGCGTGCCAATGAATGCACTTTATGCCACTACAGCCATTGCAGCTTTGTGTTTCCTAACCACATTTATTGGACAACAGGAAGTCTTTAACTGGTTACTCAACATGTCAGGCATGTGTGGCTTCATTGTTTGGCTGGGTATTGCGATTTCACATTATCGTTTCCGTAAAGGCTATGTTACACAAGGTTATAAACTTGAAGATTTAGCCTATCGAGCCAAATTTTTTCCATTTGCACCGTGGTTTGCCTTTATTTTATGTTCGATTATTATTTTAGGACAAAACTATCAAGCCCTTCTGGGTGGCAAAATCGACTGGATGGGATTACTCTCAACGTATATTAGTATCCCATTGTTCTTGGCAATCTGGTTAGGTTACAAATGGAAATACAAAACTAAATTGGTGACTTACCAAGAGATGAATGTCAAAGCCGATAAAGATCTGTAATGCTAGTCACTTAATAGAGTAGACAACAACTCGATTATCCGTCACACTGTCAATGAAACCCAGCAATCGCTGGGTTTTTTATCCTTTGTACGAGGTATTAGTCATTTACACAAATCTTTAATTTTCAATAGGAAGCATGATGAAACTCAAAGCTGCATCTAAAATTCAGGCTAGAAATAAAGTCGCACTATCACCACTGCTTCAAAAAGGCGGCCTACATGAAACTGAACAACCGCGCACACAGCATCGCCGGGATCGTAAACAAAGCAAACAATGGCTAAAACACGGGCATTACAACGAATTTTAAGGTGAATACTATGAATTATTTAATTTCAATCAGACAAAAAAAAGCAGCTCCGAAGAGCTGCTTTTTTATTTGATCAAACTCAGATTATTGAGCTTGTTGACCAGGCTGAACAGTTACTGTACGGCTACCAGTGATCGTAGCGAATACACGACGGTTCATTGCACGGCCTTCTTTCGTGCTGTTGTCAGCAATCGGTTGATCCCAAGCAAAACCTTGAGTTGTCAAACGAGCTGGATCGATGTTGTATTCGTTAACAAGTGAAGACTTCACAGAGTTTGCACGAGCCAAAGACAAACGTTCGTTCAACTTACGTGGACCAGTGTTGTCTGTGTGACCATCGATACGAGCAGTTGCGTTTGGATATTCAACCAATTTCTCAGCAACTTTCGCGATTTCTGGCTTGTATTGATCTTTGATGTTTGATTTGTTTGTATCAAAGAATACACGAAGTTCCATGTTAAGATCTTCAGTCAACTCTTGTGGTTGAGGTTGAACTGGAGTTGGCTCAACTGGAGCAACTTCTACTACAGGCGCAGCAGGCTTCAAGTGACCGCCAAGAACAACGTTCAAACCAGCAAGTGCTGTGTAGTTCCAGAAGTCTTCATCGATGTTGTAAGTTGCACGCGCTTCAGTACGAAGAGACAATGCATCGTTCAAACGCCAGAACGCACCAACACCTGCATTACCCAAAGTACCTTCTTCAGTTGTACCGCGCGCGCCGCGTGGAACACCGTCAAAATCATACTTGTAGTGACCAGCACCTAGTAATACGTATGGCTTGATTTTGCTGTCATAGTTTTTGGTGATCAAATCAGAAGTAACGTAGAAGTTACCGTTGATTTGTTGTTGTTTGTATTCAGCACCTGCTAGAGCACCGTCTACATCACCTTTAACTTGGTTATATTCAGCTTCGAAACCTAACCATGGAGTTAATTCAACACCAAGTGCTGCACCAACAAACAAGTCGTCTTGAAGCTCAGGACCATTCGTTAGGTCACCTTTGTTTCCGCCGTTGTTGTGTTGAGAGTCTTGGAATGTGTAACCAAGTAATAATGGAGTTACTGTAACACCAGCATTAGCAGCAGCTAGTGGAGCAGCAACAAGCATAGTAGCAAGTGCAATACGACTCAATTTCATGGATATCCTCCAGAGATAACAAATTGTTTGTTGTTCAAGCTCAGCCTAAAATTTATTTGGCTTCCTGAGATAAGCTATTTTTGTACCCCAGTTTTATTTTTAAGCTACTCACGTTGAATCATACAAACACTTAAACTGATTTCCAAGTGCTTGATAACTTTAATCAAGTAAATTATTGACAAAATTACTTACAATTTCCGTTGTAATTCGGTAACTTTTTACTCAATTTATTTCTGTGAATAACCAACTCTTCACGCTTTCTTTATTTTAACAGCATTAAAACGCTTAGGTAATAAATATTTCAATTCGTTTATTTTTGCAACACGCTTAAGGTAATCAACTGTTAAAAAAAGAAAAAAACTACAAATGATGGACATTCCTTTACTATGAATAACAATTTTTTAGGTTTTAGTTTAATTGAATTTCTCGTTACCATCACGGTTTTAAGCATTTTAATTGGTGTCGGAGTACCGACTTATCAGCATGTTATGGCGACTCAAGAAGCCAACCACATTCCAAGAACACTCACAATTCACATACAAAAAGCAAAGTCCGATGCGGTGCTGTATCGTCATAACGTTGTGCTCTGCCCGAGTATAGATAAGCAAACCTGCAGCGACGACTGGAGCAAGGGCTTTATTGTATTTTTAGATCAAAACCGTAACCGGCAGCGAGATCTCAATGAAGATCTGTTGTCGAGTACAGACTGGAATACCCGTTATGGCATGCTATCTTGGAAAGGCACTTTGCAATCTAACCATTTGATGTTTCGGGCCGCAAGTGGCTTGCCAATCGGATCAAATGGAAGCTTTTATTATTGTTCGCAAAAAGTCAGTCATAAACGTCTGGTGATCAGCCGCATGGGGCACTTTCGTGTCGAAACCCTTGCCGACTGCCCAACATGAGAACTGGACAGTCTAGCTATCCGATGTATGCACAAGCAGTATCAGCTTAAATTTTGACTATACTGCTGTCACGATCAAATACAACCGCATAATAACGAACTTGGAGTAAATAACATGACAGACGTCGTGATTGTCAATGGTGCACGTACCGCTATGGGCGGTTTTCAAGGTGCTTTATCTTCAGTTTCTGCGCCAGAGTTGGGTGCTGTAACCATTAAAGAAGCGATCCACCGTGCTGGTTTAGCGCCTCACGATGTTGATGAAGTCATTTTAGGCTGCGTACTCCCAGCTGGTCTTAAACAAGGGCCTGCGCGCCAAGCCATGCGTCAAGCAGGTTTACCCGATCAAACGGGTGCTGTGACCATTAACAAACTTTGTGGTTCAGGCATGAAAGCCGTGATGCAGGCCACCGATGCGATCAAAGCGGGAAGCGCTCAAATTGTAGTAGCCGGTGGTATGGAATCAATGAGCAATGCACCTTACATACTCAGTAAAGCTCGCGCTGGTTATCGTATGGGGCACGGCGAAGTAAAAGATCATATGTTTTTAGATGGTTTGGAAGATGCCGAAACTGGCCGGCTCATGGGTTCTTTTGCTCAAGATATGGCCAGCCAGCGTCACTACACACGTCAACAAATGGATGATTTCGCAATTCGTTCGCTTCAACGTGCACAAACCGCTATTCAGGCTGGATATTTTAAGGATGAAATTGTACCTGTCACGGTCACTTCGCGTAAAGGCGATGTTGTGGTCGAACAAGACGAGCAACCCCTGAACGCCAAACTTGATAAGATTCCGAGTTTAAAGCCTGCTTTTGCCAAAGATGGCACCATTACCGCTGCCAATTCGAGCTCAATTTCAGATGGCGCTTCGGCTCTAGTTTTATGCTCACATGAGCTTGCTATGCAGCGCGGGCTTGAACCACTGGCCAAGATTGTTGCGACTGCTTCCAACTCTCAGCACCCTTCGGAGTTTACCATTGCCCCTGTAGGTGCGATTGCAAAAGTTTTAGACAAGGCTGGATGGCAAGCAGATGAAGTCGATTTATGGGAAATTAACGAAGCCTTTGCAATGGTGACCATGTGTGCGATTGATGATTTCAAACTGGACACCGAAAAAGTGAATATCCACGGTGGTGCATGTGCGCTCGGCCATCCTGTAGGCTCTACCGGTTCACGAATTATTCTGACGCTGATTCATGCACTGAAACGTACCGGAGGACGCAAAGGTATTGCTGCCTTGTGTATTGGCGGTGGTGAAGCGACCGCGGTGGCCATTGAACTGCTCTGAAACACTAAAAATCTATAGATGATGACTCCCGCCTCAGCGGGAGTTTTTTTGTATTTTCCGATAAAAAATACTGTTTTTTGCTCAAAAGAGACTAAATTAAAAACATTATTATCATCGTTTAGGATCACGCCGATGCAGCTTAATCACTATCTCAACTTTGCTGGTGAAACCGAAGCCGCGTTTATCTTTTATCAATCGGTATTTGGTGGTCATTTTGCACAACTCACTCGATACGGGGATATCCCCGCCGAAGACGGCCAGTCGCTTTCCGATCTGCAACGTCAACAGATTTTGCATGTCTCTTTACCCATTAATGCCTATACCGTGCTGATGGGATCTGATATCAATGAACAATTCTGTGCAGCAGACTCGCGCGGACTCAGCAAAGGCAATAATCATTATATTTCGATTAATCTGGATCACGATGAGACCGAGGCACGACGTCTTTTTAATTTACTCTCGGCAGGTGGACACATCGAGACGCAACTACAGAAAACCTTTTGGGGTGCCCTTTATGGCGCCTTTACCGATCAGTTCGGGATAAAGTGGATGGTCAATTGCCAGCTTGAATCGGTTTAAATTACTTCATTCGGCTTAATGTGTAGACAGTTTCATGAGTACCAAACCCGAGACAATTAAGACAGCAGCGAGCATTCTCATGGCACTCACTGGCTCGTGCAATAGAAAAATCCCCAATACAAATGAGCCAATCGCACCGATTCCTGTCCAGACGGTATAGGCAGTACCAAGCGGTAGTGTACGCATTGAAATCGAGAGTAAAATAACGCTTAACAGCATAAAAATGATCGTTACAACGCTTGGCACGAGTCGGGTAAAGCCTTCAGAGAGCTTCATCGAGTACGCCCATATCACTTCAAAAAAACCAGCAAGAATCAGAATCAACCAAGCCATGCTTACATCCTTATTGAATAATCAGGTCGGCCTGATAATTTTCCCACTCTGGGGGAGGTCGTTCCTCCTTAATTTCAATACTTTAATATAGGATGGGTCGTTAAAAAAGCAAAAGCCCACATTATTGGTACATAATAAAATCAATTACTGAATCACAAACGAGGTTTTTTTCTGAAACACTTTGCGGGAACGGTTGAGCAAGAACATCACCATGAGCACTGTCATCACAATATCCGGCCAGTTCGAATTAAGTTGAAGGCACAGTAAACCCGCAATCACCACCGCAAGACTAAATACCACTTCATAAAAACTCAGTAATGTTTTCCAGTTTAAATCCAGTTCGGCCGCGTGGGTCTGTATCAATAACCACATATTCACCAGCATGGTAAGGAGCGCCAGCAACCCCACGAGCACCACCATTTGCGACATGGCGGATTGACGCATCACAATTTGCAAGGCCACACCAAACATCAACAGCAGGCTTAAGCCCAATTGTAAATACACGCCTGCGCGGGTGAGTTTGTATAAGCCGACTTGTTTTTCCTGAATCGCAAAGAGCATCATGGCATAGATCATCACATCGCTCAGTAGAATCAACCCGAGCGCCATCAACGCGGTAGAAGAAGCAATCACTCCGGTGAGGAACGTCACGATCAGCATCACCAGATTAATACTAAGCAACCAGCTAATCATCTGATTACGCCGCTGCATATAAGACCAGTCGATTGGCTCAGGGATATAATTGGTCTGGGTTTGCTGAAATACCAATTGAATTCCATTTTGATTTAAATGCGCTTCAATAGGCTGTACGGGGCCATCATGATAAATTGCCAAGTGATGGGTTTGCTGATCAAGCTCGACATAACCCACATGGTCTAAATTATTCAAGCACGTTCTAATTTGCTGCTGAGTCACGGGGGTGAGCTCAGGCAAATAATAAAAACTCATAAACTGACGGTTGAGATCGTCATCGACTGGAATATTCAATAATTCTTGAGACATCACAGTACATGGTGATTGAGTGTGCAGCGAATGCAGCAAAGCATCGGTAATCAGATTGGTTTGATACTGCTGTTTTAAATTCATTTATGCACCATGAGCATTACATCGGTGACCGCTGATACGTTGATCAGCGGCTTATTTCAAAAAACTTACATTAAAACTTAAACGTTACGCCCGCACCATACCACCACGCTCGATCTGAAACGGAAAAAAGTGCTGTGGGATGCTGCTTATAATGATATGCAACATCAATGAATGGCATCACTTTTTTGTTAATTTCATAGCGTGTTTGTAATCCGGTTTTCAGCTCGTTCAAACCGGTTTCAGCAGCTTCTGACGATTGATCCGAGATCACAATATCCGCTTTCAAATACGGTTTTATTACAATCTTCTGCGTCAGCAACACATCTCGTTCGGTTTCGACGCTTAAGCCAGTGTAGCCATGTGCGCCTATAAACAGCGAGAGATCCGTTTCAAAAAAGTATGGTGCCAGTCCATGTAGTGCAATCACGCCATCAAGTGTCTCATCTGCTAATTCCGATGCATCATCACGATACCTTAAGCCCGTTTGAATATCCCAAAAATCAGAGATCATCCGGCTATAGCGCATAGAAATATTACGTGAAGCAGATTCAGATTCTTCTTTCTCAAGTTCTGCCTTGAGATACAGCTTGTTTTCATCTGTTCCCCACCAACTCCGCAGTTCCGATTGTACTGCACCTTTGCCGTGGGTATTTACCATCCACTGAGTATCCACTTGTGTGGCCTGATACCACTGTCCGCCGTGCTGATCGCGATGATGTTGCGCTTCATCGGACTCCTGATATGCAAGATGTGTATCTTTTAGAGTGGTCGTTGGCATTGGCATGATAGCGTGAGAATGGGTATGCATCTGCTCATTTGAAGTTTGTGCAATTGTACCTGAACTGCCTAACGCCGCGCAGATACACAAGGTCATTTTAGTGATGCGCATGATGAGCTCCTTGTGATGGCGTTGGTACAAGCTCCGCGACAGATGAAGCACTTGATGCTGTATCTGAGTTTTGATCGGTATGCGCAACAATCAGCTTATTCATCATGCCTGCCGACATATGGTAAAGCAAATGACAGTGAATGGCCCACTCGCCCACCTCATCTGCGGTTAAAAGTGCGCTCACAGTTTGCCCTGGAGGAACAATAATGGTGTGCTTGTTGGGAAGATTTTTAGGTGCTTGACCATTTTCAAGTTGTACAAACATGCCATGTAGGTGCATAGGATGCGCCATCATGCTCTCATTGATAAATTTCAGCCGAACACGCTCGCCATATTTGACCTGAAGCGGCTTGGCCTCTGAAAACTTTTGTCCATTCATCGTCCAGATATAACGCTCCATCGTACCGCCTAAACGAATTTCAATTTCTCGATCTGGAGCACGCAGATCTGTCTGTGGCGTGCGAGCACGTAAATCGGCGTAACTGAGGGCTTTCATACCCTTTGGCGTGGCGGCATTCGACCAGCCCTGCACACGGGTATCATCGTTTTGCATCATGTGCTGCATGTGTAAATCGTGCTGCTGATCCATGGAGGCCATCGGCATGTGTTGCATGTGTGCATGATCTTCTTGCATCGGCATCGAATCATGTTCAGTCGTATGCATGTCTGGTGCCTGCGCAGATGTACTCATGTGAGCGTGTCCCATGTCTTGCATGGTCAGTACAGTGCGAGGCCGTGCCACAGGTGCAGGAAAAGCTTTAAGATGAGTGGCATTTTTATTGATGAGTGATGCTAAAGCAAATCCGGTTCGGTCAATCGATTCGGCCTGAATCTGATAGGCATCGTGCTGAGGTTGTACTACGACATCATAGGTTTCGGCAGCACCAATTCTAAATTCATCTACCGATACAGGTTGAACGGGTTGACCATCGGCAGCCACGACCGTCATCTTTAAATTGGGAATCCGTACATCAAAAAATGACATTGCTGCAGCATTGATAAAACGCAACCGAATACGTTCGCCTGGCAGAAATTGGCCGGTCCAGTTTTGGTCTGGTGCTTTGCCATTGACCAGAAAAGTATAACCACTCACATCGGACAAATCCGTTTTCAGCATACGCATCTGATTCCACATTTTGCGATCTTGCCACGTGGCTTTCACGCCTTCATGCTTCACCTGTTGCCACACATCCGACCATGTTTCACGGCGGTTTTGATAATACTCTGCATCTTTCTTCAGATTTTTTAAAATCTGATCGCCACGAGTCGGATGTGAATCTGAAAGCATTACCACATAGTCACGCTGCACAGGAGGCGCTGCATCTTGATGCTGGCTTGGCTTTGGATAAATAATCAATGGCCCATAGAGTCCGTCTTGCTCTTGCCCCTTACTGTGAGCGTGATACCAATAGGTGCCATTTTGACGAACACGAAAACGGTAGACGAAATCACCATTCGGAAGAATCCCTTGAAATCCGTTGAATCCCGGCACGCCGTCCATCAAGCCGGGTAATAATAATCCATGCCAATGCAGTGCGGTTTGTTCTTTCTTTAAGTTATTGTGTACATGGATGACGGCCTCATCGCCTTCGTTAAATTCCAGCAACGGCGCTGGAAACTGCCCGTTTACCGTGATTTTACTGACTGATTTTCCATTGAGATTGATGTTGTGTTGATCAATCGTCAGATGATAGGTTTTTACCGCTGCACTGGCCGTGCTGGACAGCACCAGACACATTGCAGCAAACCATAGGGTTGGCAATTTTAATTTCATGACTAACCTCAAAATTTAAAAAACATTAAACGTGAAACGTTAAAGATCTAAATCGAGATTAGGCTCTAGGAGGACGTAAAATATCGGTGAGATAGCCACTCTCAGTATTTGAGCTATAGTCTATGGCTGTACTCGACACCAGCGTGTACGATGTCGGCAAGGCGATTATGGGGATTTCGCCCAACATGACACAACTGATCATTTGACAATGTAATGGTGTACATTTTTGGCAGTCTGCAAAGGATACACTGGAATGATCATTGATACTGGCACAATCTGATCCGACAGGTTTTTCTGTTGCCTGTGTGGCGTGGCTATGTTTCATCACTGCTTGATGACAATCAGACATGACACCATGATCATGCGTCGAATGATTTAAATGTTGCAGCGAGATGCCTTGATTTGAAAGTGATGCGTGCTGTAGCGTTGTCGATGCCATGGCAAAGCTGCTCCAGCTCATGAAGATCATCATGAGCCACACCAACCAGCGATATCGACGAAAACGCACGTTCAAACCCAGTGCTCCAAAAAAAATGGTGATGTCTTTACTATTACACACCCTTATCTAGCATAGCCAAATTCATGCACAGTCTCAATCCTCATTTATATCGCTCAGTTTACGATTGTGCGTGTTGCTAGAAGTTTGAGCACTCACTTTAACAACATTTCAACCCAAAAATAAAATGTTATTCAAAACGTTCACCCGTAAAAAAAGCACGCATATTGCGTGCTTTTTAAACCAAAACCGATGCGTAAATAAGCAATTGTTTTATGATTGATTATTCTATCACCAGTTTATCCATATACTTATGAACACGGTTATCCATATAGTTATAAACAAACTTATCCACAGGACATGTATAAATTAAAGTGTTTACTCTTATACAGACTGAGTGCCCACTTTGGCCAGCTCTAATCGCATTTCATCAATAACCGCTTTGTAGTCTGGTTTTCCAAAAATGGCTGAACCCGCAACAAACATATCCGCACCTGCTTCAGCAATCTCTCGAATATTGGCTGGGCCAACACCACCATCAACTTCAAGGCGAATATCACGACCGCTGGCATCAATCAATGTGCGTGCCTGACGTAATTTGTCGAGTGTCATTGGAATGAATTTCTGTCCGCCAAACCCCGGGTTGACACTCATGAGTAAAATTTGATCGACTTTATCCATTACATAATCAAGATAATGCAAAGGCGTTGCCGGGTTAAATACCAACCCAGCTTTAGCACCACCTGCTTTAATCAGTTGCAGTGAGCGATCGATATGATCAGATGCTTCTGGATGGAAAGTAATAATGTCTGCACCTGCTTCAATAAAATCCCCAATCATTCGATCGACTGGCGATACCATCAAATGCACATCAATTGGTGCCTGAATGCCATAACTTTTAAGCGCCTTACATACACCCGCACCAAAGGTCAGATTCGGTACATAATGATTATCCATCACATCAAAATGAACGACATCTGCACCCGCCGCCAAAACACGTTCGACATCTTCACCTAAACGGGCAAAATCGGCAGACAAGATAGAAGGAGCAATCAAATACGGCTTGGACATATACGACCTGGCAAACTGAAGAACAAGAGCAACAGTATAACAAAATCAAGTACAGACTGCCTGTTTATCCTACACAGTTTCAGCGCAAGAGATTGCAAAATTGCAACGCAGCATTCTCGTTTGGCCGGTACTATCCCGCTGTAAAATTTGCTAATGTCAGGATCTATACTTGAGGACAGCACAGTGAAAACACAAACAACACTTGATACACAAGACGGTAAACGTATTGCGAAACGCCTAGTCAATCATTGGAAACACAAATTTGAAGTGGCAGAGTCAGAAACAGAATTTCGAATTCTGATGCCGACAGCAACTGTCATTTTAACATTTTCAAATACGGCGCTTGTGGCACGTATTGAAAGTGATCTTGACGATCATAGCCGCCTTGAAGGTGTGGTGATTGAGCACTTGAACCGAATGGCACAACATGAGTTTGATGCAACATGGGATACACTTTAAAACAAAAAAAGTGAAGCATTTCTGCTTCACTTTCAATAGGTTGAATTTATACATTCATCCTTCAAGCTGTACGGCATGAAATTGCAAATGATCTTCAACAAAGCTCTGAATAAAATAATAACCGTGATCATAACCTGCATGTTTTCTTAAGGTGAGAGGCTGCCCCACTGTTTGACATGCACGTTGAAATATATCTGGATTTAACTGATCGTAAAACTGATCATCCATGCCCTGATCAATCAGAATATCTTTAAACAAAGCACCTTTACTTTTGACCAATACACTTGCATCGTGATCTTGCCATACGGCTTGATCTGCCCCCAAATAATGTGAAAATGCTTTTTGGCCCCACGGACATTGTACAGGCGCACAAATTGGTGCAAATGCAGAAACGGATTTGAATTTTTCAGGATACTTAAACGCTAGCGTTAATGCCCCATGCCCGCCCATCGAATGGCCCATGATACCGATCTGACTTGGATCGACTGGAAATTCTTGTTGCACCAAGGCATATAACTCCTCGGCAATGAAACTTTCCATTTGATAATGGGCTTGCCAAGGCTGCTCAGTGGCATTGATATAAAAACCTGCTCCCTGCCCCAAATCCCAATGATCGCCTTTGGCCACGTCTTCACCTCGCGGTGAGGTATCTGGCATAATCAAAACCAAATCAAGATGTGCAGCCAGACGCTGAGCATGTGCTTTGATTGCAAAGGTTTCTTCGGTACAGGTGAGGCCAGCCAGATAAAACAGCGCCGGACAGCGGTTGCCTTCAAGTGCCGCAGGCGGCAAAAAAATCCCAAATCGAGTAGTCCCGTTTAAATGGGTCGACTCAAATTGATAAATTCGTTGTTCTCCGTCATAACACTTGTTTTTTTGCAGCAGTTCCATGGGTCTTTTCCTCATGTGAAATTACGCTGGCCTGTGGCACAGTTTGTTGTGGGAATAAATGTTGTTCGAGTTGAGGCAGCATCAATTCCATATTTTTACCAATCATCCATTGTGGCTCAGAAGGCTCAAAACCTTGTGCCTGTTCCCATTTTGCGACGGTTTGCTTGGCTTGCAAGAATGCATCTTTCATTGAATGATGATCACGCATGGCCTGATCAAAGAGTGCCCGACCAAAATAGGTATAATCGGCTTCGTTGGTACAACCAAATGATTGTCGGTCGGCAGCCGATGCCGTAATGATCAGTGTATCTGGTGATTGTAATGCGGGGATAAAGCTGCCCGAGAAACACGAAGACACCACAATGACACGCCAGCGAATACCGGACTTGTCGAGGGCTTCACGTAGCCATTTAGGATCGACTTGCCCCAAATCTAGCGGTGCATTTTCAATTTCAAACTGATCTGGCGCGCCGTGCGAGGTCATGTACAAAAACAGCACATCACTTTCACGGTTCATTTGTTGCCCGATCCGGTTTAACGCCATCGCGATACTGGTTTTCGATGCCAACGGAATCTGGGTTCGGGTATCTGGATTATTGACCAGCATCATCGAGCGGCCAATGGTGCCAAAACGCGTATCGAATTGCTCTTTAATGCGCATAATTTCAGATTTAAAGACATCCTGATAACTGGCACCTGCCACCCCTAAAAAGTACCAGTGACTTTGCGCGAACTCACCATACTGAATTTGCTCAAGGGCTTTATTGAGTAGGCGACTCTGTGCATAAAAGGCATCTTCGGCAAAGCTAGGAGGAACATCTTCTACTTTCCAGATCGGCTGACTACGCACCGATCCCTGCCACACCACCAGAGTCACCAGCGTTGCAATCATAATGAGTGCGCGCTCCCACCATGGCCATTTTAATTCACGGGCAAATACCCATACCACCGCCAGACTTTGCCATACAAACAGCACCATAAAGATGCTCGGCAAATAGTCATACAATGAATAAGGCAAATAGTCGAGCTGGCCCAGATACTGGATCAAACTTTGTAAAAGCGCAATATTGGTATCCAGTACCAGCCACAAAATTGCAGGTACCAGCATCAGACGGGCATTGTTGGTTCGCTGAGAAAGGAAAATCCCGACAATCAGTGCCAGAAATGGCCATAACGCGTAACTGACCAATCCTTGAGAGTTAAATGCGCCTCCATCGCCTGCCACCAACCAGCTAAAGAGCGTATTGGCAGCACCACCCAACACACCCCAAACCAAAAGCTGAAAAATTGAGGGATGGATGACCTGAAGCGAACGTCTCGACCCCAAAAATAACCATAAACCCGCGGTTTGGTTGCTTTTAAAATCATGCCAAAAGTTAATGGACGGTTTGAGGTCGATCATAGAATTGTTCGGGAGGCCGTGAGTTTGGTAAGCACTTTATGAGTTGAATCCGAAGTGCAATTTTCTTGGTGACGCATGTTCACTATATAGCAAAGTTTTGGCAAATATTGAAGCAATGATCACACTTACTCACAGAGAAAGCTGAAAATAAGCATCAAAACGACAGGCATCACCCTGCCATTGATGGTCAGGAGTCTCATCATTTAAAAATACAGCATGTCTCGGACGTTTCACCACCACACGCTTTGCCATTTGCCGTGCTAGGGCTAAAAGTTGATCTCCTAAATCCATCTGCCCATCTTCAGGTAACAACAGATGCAGTAGCTGCATTTGTTTTTTTACCTGAGCCTGCTTCTTGGCTGCTTGCTGATGCTGGTCACGCTGAGGAAACATCGGATCTAAATACACCACATCAGTGATCGCCTGCTGCTCAATTCGCTGCGTCAAGTAGTCGGCAGCATCTGAAAAAATCAAGTGCATACGTGCCATGACAGGCGCTAAATACGCATCCTGTTCGGCTTGTTGTTTTGCAAATTCGAGCAAGGTAAAAAGTATAGGATGACGCTCCACCAAAGTGACCTCTGCACCAAGACTGGCCATGAGCAAACCATCATGTCCTAAGCCCGCAGTGGCATCAATTAAATGCGGCTGCTCACCCAACTGACACGCTCGTGCAATCATTTCAGATTTTAGGCTGGCACGTTTTAATCGAGGAATTTCAGCCATCCAGTCGGGCTGCATTTTCATTCCATTGGCACTAAGCCATAACCCTGCATGATCGACACATAAGGCCAATTCGGGATGCTGTCTTAAGAAACGGGCATTTAATTGCTCAATCTCGATCAGTTCAGTGACCACACCGCGTGTCTGAAGAAGCTGTTGAACCGCTTCTGCCTGATCTTTTACTTCGGCCACAGCATATAATCGCATTGGATTTACCATCAGGTATATCCTTTAAAAATAAACAATAAAAACAAAGATAATGCAATCACTGTGCTTTGCCTTGCTCGGCAATCTTTTTCCACGCATTGTCACGCAAGTAAACAGGAAGTGCCTGTTCAGCCGGCACCCATTGCTCATTGAGTGCATAGTGTCTTGCAAGTAATGCAATGTGATGTGCATTCGGCTGGACTGCTGCCACCTGTGTCTCTGTGGTCGCGATTAAATGCGCGCCTGAACCAACAACGGTAAACTGAGCTGCTGCCTGAGCATCTGCATAGTTCAGCAAACGTTCCTCGCCATCGAGTTGCATGATGCCGGCATCATCGAGTACATAATTAGCCAAATAAACTTCTTGCATACGTGCATCTAAAACAGCAGTCACCTGTTGTAATTGATGGGTTTGATAAGCGGCCTGCGCCAGTGCCTGCAAAGTAGACACTGCAATCACCGGCAGGTCATTGGCCCATGCCAATGCCTGTGTCACAGCAGCATTGATCCGTACACCACTAAATGATCCTGGGCCTCGACTAAATGCAATTGCTGTGAGTTCATGCAGCTCGGTCTGCGTATCGCGCAAGGCGGTTTCAATCATGGGTAAAATTGTTTGAGTCTGAGCCTTGGCTCGATCATCAAGTTGAAAAAAAAGCTCTTGATGTTGATCGATCAAGGCCACAGAACATTGTTCATTGGCTGTTTCCAATGCAAGCACTTTCATGCAAACCTTACGCTATATAATTAACAAAAACGCTGAACATCATACTCTACTCCCCGCTGTCAGGCGAGTGATTCAACGTAATCGGTTTGCACGAATCCAAGATTCAAATCGACTCATATTCATCAAAAAAATACGGTTCAAGCTGCACATATTTTTTATAGTGCTCGGCATAATGCATGGCACTCATTTTAAGCTGTGCCGCACCCTGATCATCGAGTGTTTTAACCACTTTGCCCGGCGACCCCATCACTACTGAATTATCAGGAATGACTTTACCCTCAGGAATCAGGGCATTGGCACCAATAATGCAGTTTTTGCCAATAACGGCATGATTCAGAATCACGGCGTTAATACCGATCAGGCTGTTATCACCAATGGTGCAGCCATGTAGCATGGCCTGATGTCCGATGGTCACATAGTCTCCGACCACCAGCTCAATTCCCGCATCGGTATGCAACACGGCATTTTCTTGTACGTTGGTAAAATCGCCCAACCGGATTAAACAGTTGTCTGCACGAATCACTGCTCCAAACCAGATACTGACTTCATCACCCAGTTCGACTTGACCAATCACGGTCGCATTACCTGCAATCCACCCCTTCCACGGATGGTGTTTGGTTCTAGGGTGATGTCCTTGAAAGCTATACATCATCTGAGTTACTCCTTTCTATTGTTCTTTTCAAGTTTTTGCCGAATAAATAGAGGCGAATTTAATAAGAATGGCCACTCCTTTTGATAACCAAGGCCATATTGAAAGAGTGAAATCAACATACGTGCCGTTAAACCCCAGACCACCTCATCTTCGACACGCATACTCGGAAAGTACAACGTTTGCTTGATATATTTCACCTGATGGGGTTCTGGCGGCGCATTGAGTAATTGTTCAAGCGAAGCAAAAAAAATACGATCGATTTCAGTAGGCTGCGGTATCAAATGCACATCGGGTGGAATCAGCCCGACAATGGGTTTTACTAGCATGCCATTTTTGGCACGCTGCATGGGCAGATCTCCCATCAACTCGACATCGAAGGGATTAAGTGCCGTTTCTTCTTGCGCTTCACGTAATGCCACCACGATATTACTGGTATCACCACGGTCACGTTTTCCGCCCGGAAAAGAGACTTCTCCGCCATGATTTTTTAAGCGGGTAGAACGCCGCGTCAATAACACCTTCGGATCTTTTTCATCGGTAATCGCAATTAATACGGCAGCTTCTGCAGGTTGAGTACGTCGCGCAAAACGTAGTCGTTGTTGTAACCGATGGGTTAATCCTTGTTCACTCATTTGCGCCTCTCGATTCTTGTTATTTTTCCATCATAGCTCAATTTTTTTGGGGTCGTATACAAATGATGCGAAACAATAAAAATTCAGTTATGCTGAGCTATCTTTAGCCCCGATGATTGTTATGAGTTTTTGTATCGTTTGTGGACATAAAACAGAAGAACAGATCCCGCTAGGTGATCATAAATTGCGCCGTGTTTGTGGCAATTGTGGCCATATTCACTATGAAAATCCAAAACTCATCTGCGGGGCACTGGCAGTTTGGGACAATAAGGTTTTGCTGTGCCGTCGGGCAATCGAACCACGTTACGGATTGTGGACTTTACCCGCAGGCTACATGGAGTTGTTTGAGACCATGGAAGAAGGCGCTGCACGTGAAACGCGTGAAGAAGCCGAGGCCGAGATCGACATTGAACATTTATACTGCATGTATAACATTCCTCGTATCGGACAGATCTACGTGTTGTTCAAAGCCCTGCTCAAAGACGGCGTATTCGGCGCCGGTGAAGAAAGCATCGAATCGCGGTTATTTGAAGAACACGAAATCCCATGGGGCGAACTGGCGTTTCCAAGTGTTGAGCGTACGCTTCGACATTACTTTGAAGACCGTAAACAGCAGCACTTTCCGGTACATTTAGAGACCATCGGCACCCGTCTGGATCACACAGGATAAAATAAAAAAAGGCCAGTCATACTGGCCTTTTTCATGTTGTTGATTATTTATTTTTTACACTATAACAGTTTGGTAGCTCAATGCTCAGCGTACCAGATGTGCGCTTGGCCAGTTCAATCTGTGCAGTTGTCGGTGCGGGTTGAACATTGGAAATATTGTTGTAAACCCGTTGATAAGCCGCATAAATATTGGCCCAGTTTGCCGAGTTGTTGTTAAAATCAGTAATCGACAGCGCACGAGAATTCGCGCTTTCGTCTAATAAGTTATTCAGATTGATTTTTACACCGCCAGAGCTAAGCTGGGCTGATGATGTTTCTCCACTGACTGCAAGTCCTTGATTTAAACCAAGCAGCACGCCTTCTAAAAGACCAAATCGTGCTTCATTTAAAATCATACGAATGGTGATCGACTTGTCACTTGCCGAGAAATTGGCTGCACCTGTTGTTCCAATCCGATATTGCGTCACACCGAAGTTATCTTGCATGCCATTGGTCAAAATTCCACAATTTCCAGACATATCATTTGTGGTGGCATTGGCCCCAATATCGGTACGGATATCGCCATTTTCATCGATCACGATTCCGAGTTTGACATCTGCAACACTGGTATCTGTAAACTTAAAGATCAGTGTGGCATTGAGTGGAAATAGATAACGTCCAGAGCTGATGTTATTACTCGACTTAAATACACGTCTGTCGAGATAAGTAATCGGACTAATCTTGGCCAGATCAATCGTTCCGTTAAAAGTTTCATTATCGGCAGTTTTGGTCCACCGTCCAAAAACCGAGCTGTCTACCGTCGTGGTATTCATGGCACGCTTATACAAATCGTCTGTTGCCACCACCAAATAGTTATCAAGTAATTTGCCTTGGAAAATTTTTAAGTCGTCGCTGCTGTTCGCACTCAAGCTAAAACGAAACGGTTGCGCTGACGACAGCGATTTGGTCAGTGGATTGAGCCACGTGCTTTGTGTTTGTGCCGTCATTTTGGTTGGTGCAAACTGACTAATTAAGGTGAGATAACCCAGATCACCCGTATTCTTAGGTACGCCCTGCCATTGTAATCCATAGCCCGAGGTTAAGCCTTGTCGGTCAGTCATCAGGTACATATTGGCAATAATTTGTTTATTGGTTGTAGATGAACTGCCGCGGAAACCACTGGTGTACTTTAAAATCGCCAGATCGACCAAGCTGCTTGGGGTAAAGATTTCTGCGTTGTAAATCCCTGCATTTTGTATATTGGCCATTTTTTTGACCACATTCAATGCCTGTGCCTCAGACACCGTCGAGACATCGACCCATCCCACCAGTGCCGCTGCATAGCTGCCGTCTTTAAAATCGCTCACGCTCAAGGAACGAGTAATTTTAGAGAGTCCATTTTTGAAATCTTCAGTCATGGCTACAGGCTGAATATCTCCGGCAATATTACTGTTTTGCTGCACGCCTAAAGCCTGAAAAATACGTACCAGTGCAGTGGCCACCTTAACGGTATCATCCGATAAATCAAATGTCGCAGGTGCCTTACCCACCATTGCGGTTGCCATATCAAGTAGTGAAAGCGGTTGCTGACCAATATTGATAGGCGAAATGGTTTTTAAGTCTAGACTGCCCAGATTAATCTGCTTGTCTGCTGTTTGACCCTTGATCGAAAAATTAACGGTATCGCCAAGCTTACATGCGCCTGTAAATGCGTTACCACTTTGCGCCGTCACGAAATGATTCACCTTATCACTGCTACAATCGAAATTCAGACCTGCAATTGGATAAACCATATAGAAACTTTGGCAGTTAGCATCGGTGGTTTTACAACTGGTGCTTGTGGTAACGCCATTATTGGTGTCTTCATTAATATTGCCACTTTCACCACCACAACCTACCAGTGCAGATACAAGCGCAGTCAGCGCGGTCGAAATTAAAATTTTCTTTTTCATTGTTGTACCCATCTTTTGGGTTAACGGATTGCCGTTAACTTGATTTGTCCTTGATTGGTCAATAACTTGTCTTCTACGTCCAGAGCGGAAGCCAACGGTGTCATCAAAATATAATGCGCGTTTTCGGGTAAACGAATGATGCCTTCTAATGCTGCATATTTAAGTGCAGTTGCAGGATACTCTTGATTTTTATAGCCGCTCACCCCTTCGAGTACACAGCCTTTCTGATCAAGAAACACCACAAAAGGCCAATAAAATTGGGGATTGGTTTGAGTCGATGCATATGAGGTCAGTTTCATTTGCTTTAATGGCTCAGACAAGCGCACCACATCATAATCAAAGGTATTTTCAAGCGGTTTTCTTGGCCAGACCGAAACTTCTTTTTGCGTGTCGAATACTTTGACCTTCTTCATTTTTTTACCTTCAAAACATGTCGTATCCAAACTTTCAGTTACGTCTTGCTTAGGCATAATAAAGTAGGTCGAAGACAATGCGAGTGTCTCAGTCGGAGTTTCACTTGCCTTCGGTTTAAGCACCTGATTCAAAAAAGAACGGCTCACCCCTTTTTCACGCTCGACTGGCTGCATACGCACAACACCCGTTTTTGAGTCAATCTCCCCTTGTGGCATCATGTAAAAACGTTTTTTTCCATCCAAGTTAAATTCACGATTTTCTAAATATTCACTGTTGACGTATTCTTCACCGCCAATACTGGAAATATAGGGTGACTGCTTGCTTGATGATGTATCAGTCTTCACCGCAGGCAATGGCGCTGTGTTTTTTGTAGCTGTTACTGCCATCTGATCTGAACGTTTCACGGTGGGTTGCGATACATTCGGCATCGATTGGTCAGCACTCTTTGTAGCCATTTGGTCACTTGGAGGAGATTGCGATGGTACGGTAGCAGTATGAGTGGCTTTAATTACAGGCTTTGAAGTCGATTCAGCCAGCGGTATAGCCTGTTGACTCGCCGCTTTTTTTGAACTGATAAATCCAGTGGATGTTTGGGTTTGGGTACTTGATACTGCGGGAGTCAATGTAGACACATCAGTTGGCGCAGTTGGATAGGACTTTTGTACTGGATTTGAGGAAGCTTTTGAGCTGGGAGCGGCAGAATGACCTGTTGAACGCTGAGGCGTCTGCTTTTGAATCACCAAAGGACGTCCATCAGGCCCAATAATGGTAAAAAATTCAGCTGCATAAAGATTCATGCCAGTAACTAAAAGTGATCCAGCACACATACAAAACCACAGCCGAGTACGTCTGATGCTGTTTTTTTTCATTACCACCGTGTCCTGTAGTTAATCCCCAAAATGGTTACTTTTGTATTGGTTTTGACATCTAAACCTGCATAGGGATTGAGCAAAATATTACTCACGCCAGTTTGGTTGGCTAAGGAGCTGCTGCCTGCCGGAATATTGTCTCTACTGCGTAAAAAGCCCACAGACAAATCGACATCGGTATCTGCATCAAAACGATAACCAATGCCCAGACCGAATAACTGTGCATTATTGATCGGAATCAGGGTATTACGTTTGTCGTCTGGAATGGCAGAAGAACGTGGCTCATAACCCGCTCTCAGTTTCAAGCGATCAGTTGCAGAATACTCAACCCCAATTCCCCAGCTCCATGGTGAGGTAAAATTAAGTGGCAGCGCCAGACTGGTATTGGAGATATCGCTTGAAAGTAGCTTGGCAATTTGCAACGCCGAAACCTGCCGATCAAATTCAAATCGGAATTTGTCCCAAGCGCTATAGTCTGTCCACCCCACATCGAAATTGATTTGTAAATCGGGAATAATTTTATAGGTAATCCCTGCCTGAAAGTGGGCTGGATATTCAAAATCCATGGCCACCAAACCAGACTCTGTGGCCGGAATACTGGAAGGAAAACCAAGCACACGTGCAAAGACACTCCCCGTCGCAGAGGAATTTAAACCGCGAATCAACTCGCGCGGTGCACGTTCATTGTCGATAAAGTATTTACCCTTGAGGCGCATTTTACTCGAGCTTTGGTACACCATACCAAAGCTAAAATCTTCACGCGGTTCCCAAAGCAGGCCAAGGTTGTAGCTTGGGCTTAACGCCTGTTCGACCGTGACCTTTAACTGTCCAAAGCGGTTAAACGGATTCATACCCTCTTGAGCATTACAAATCCCGAGTAAAAGCAAATCGGTGATAAAGTCTTGATTGTCTTTAAATGGTGCACAGACCACTTCATCAACTAAACGCAATACCCCTATTAATTCGTTTGGAAAGCGTAAATCGGTTTTCAATGAAATGGCTTGATAAGACATTCCAACCGACGCCCCCAAGGACAGTTCATCATTGACTTTAAATGCAAATGAAGGCGATAAGTAGGTAATACGCTCTAGCGCAACCTGCTGCCCCATAAAATTTCCTGGGTTACCATTTTCAGCACCAAATCCTGCGACCAAAGGTGCATAGACTGCTGTGGCATAGGTAATTTTAGAACCGGGCGGCTTATACGCGATCCCTGCAGTAGGTGCAGCAAGCGGAACACCTTCACCCAAATCGACCATTTTTTTCAAAATAGGTACGTAAATACTGGCATATTCAACATCGCCGCGAACCGAACCTTTAAAGTCGGTACACAAGTTCGATGCGACTTCTGGCCCATCGTTACACACCAATGGGTCGTCGGAATAACCAAAAACGTTATATCCAGCCGGTGCAGAAAACTCACGCTGAATATCAAAGTTGGCAATTAAGCCCTGTACATCGGTTTGCAAGCCTTCAATACGGGTTAATGCTGCCGGGTTAAAGTGAATCGCG
The DNA here is from genome assembly GCF_000760595.1 of Acinetobacter soli. Classification (GTDB taxonomy): domain Bacteria; phylum Pseudomonadota; class Gammaproteobacteria; order Pseudomonadales; family Moraxellaceae; genus Acinetobacter; species Acinetobacter soli. The sequence goes on from NZ_BBNM01000006.1 coordinate 208,801, forward strand.
CTGATGCCTGGCGGATCGGCAGTTACCGCATTACCCAGCGCAAGAGAACGCACATCCACAGAAAGGTTTTGTCCAAGCTGTGCAAAAGTGACATTGGAGCAACCCGTCAGAATAATTGCTGATGCTAACGGGCGTAATCTGAGATATCGCATAGCGACTACTCCCCTTAGCTAATTTTTTTGGCAAATCCAGCAATATCCAGTGGGAACGAGATTCCAAGCGAGACATCCGGTGCATCTTCAGTCAGACCAATGCCCAAGGTTCCGTTAATAATGGTTTTAGGAGAGACACGTACACCAAGAGCAATCGCAAAAATAGAGGATGTTTGATCGGCAGGCTTGAACGTTTCACCAGAACTATAGGTAAATTCAGAATTAAAATTGAAACTTTGCTGATACGACATCGTCAATGACACGTCGTAGTTGAATGAATATGCAAAGCCTAGCGAGAAGCCACCACTAATGCCTGGATCAAACTCAGTGATCGTACGTGTACCACGGCGCTGATTAAGATCTGATTCCTTAAATCCGTAGTTGGCAGAAACCGAAGCAAACAGCACAACCGGATCGATATATTTACGCGTACTTGCACCAATACCTGCCGAATAATAGCCCTTACCGGTGGATAAATCCGTGACAGGATTAATTTCGTATGGACTATCGCCCGTTTTGGTCGAAATATTACCAAATAAAATAAGAGGTAAACGCCCTGTCTGGAGTGGGAAAGGTTCCCAACGCGCTCCAAATGCAATATCACCTAAACCGGCAGTGGTGGTATCTTTTAAATTATCCGCTTTGGCCACAAACGGGATCGATGTGGTTAAGGTTAAGTTATCCCGCAGGCCATATTGCAGGGTAAAAGTATTGGTTAAAGTATGGTTGGCATCTTCTTCAACTCGAAGCTGATTAACAGTACCGTCTTCAATAGCCAAATCTAAGCGTGTATCGCGATAGTAGGTATAATCAATATCGTAGTAACTTGAGATTTCACCACGTTTGATCAGAGAATATTGGCGCTCGTTGGAGGTGAAAACTTCTTGAAGATTACTTTCCTGTGTGGCATCACCTTCTTGTTTTTGAAGTGCCTCAGCCGCCGAATTTGACGAAACAGCAGGTGCTGGCGTACTTGCTGTTGCCTCAGCGGCAGCCGTGCTATTCGACTCGGTAAACACGCTCCCCTGAGCTGGCGCTTCAGAAGACTGTGTCGCTGTCGCTTGCTCGGCAGACTTTTCTTGTGATGAGGCAGCGGCTACATCATCTGCCGCATAGACACCCCCAATCATGAGCACATTGACACTCAGTGCCAAAAACGTTTTGTTCATCCCTTGCGTTCTCTTCTTCATTCTATCCACCACGTTATTTTTTTTCTTACCCAACTATTTACGCTTATAATACAACCGCATAAATGTATTTACCTTTTCTCCATAGGTCATCGAATCCTTGTTGTTGTCTACACCCCTTCTAACCGTAGATGCTTTGTCTGCGATGCGTTCCATATAAAAAGTCGGATACTGCATGTCAATCAATGCATAACGGTTGACTGTGGCATCCTCGACATGTCGTAAATCACTGTCTTGAAGTGCCAATAGCGTTTTACGCTGGGCTTCGGGCACTTGAATCAAAAACAAAGTGTTATTTTCCCAGACTTCTTTAAAGCGCACTTCATCGAAACTGATATTGCCTAGTGCTGGATCTGCCACATAGACTCGGCCGTCTTTATAACCTTTGTACACCACAAAATGTTTAAAACCAGCATAGGAAATCGGTACGATTGCTGGCTGTCCCTGATTGACCAGATCTGAAAACTCACCTCGATAACCGCCACTTTCCAAACCTAAAGCGGTCACAAAACGTTTCATATCGAGAAGTGAAAAACTTCTGCGCTCGATAATCCGCTGATATTCGCCAAAACGGAGCAGCCCATTCATGGTTTGTTGTTCGGTCAGTTGGGTTCCAACATAGCCATTCAATAATGTGGTCAGTGCAGCCGATCCACAACTATAGTCATAAGCCTGACGCACAATACCGCGAAACTGATCTTCCACAGCGGGCTTGATCACGACTGCTTCACGGTGCATACGTGTAAAGGATGGCTCTCTGGAATCAAGTGTTTCCGTATATTGAACTGTCCCCGGAGCTTTATCTTTAATATCGAAGGCTTGGGTTGCAAAGTAATAGATCAATGCCGACCCTAAGGTAATCTCTAACATAATCTTTTGGTTCTACTTTTGGGGCAGCAATGCCTGATTTTCATTGTATTTTTAGAGCAAATACTCTACATTCCCTGTCTTTTGAAGATACCTTTTTTTTGAAGAAATTGCAGCTTTTTTTTGGTTTTTTTGACGAAATACGTATTTTTTTGTAATAACGCATACAAAAAAACGCGTGTCGATCACGCGTTTTTTTTGCAGCAATTAATGACGTATTAGTGACCACTAATGGTAATAGTCGAATTCCCCATATTCAGCCCTGCAATTTCAAGATCACCAATGGAACTGGCAGTTTGAGTACCTAAATGTACACCTTGCACATAGGTATTAATATTTTGAGCGCTGGTGTTTTTAATTTGAATCCCGTTTGTAGTGACGCCAATACTGGCATTCAGATTTAAATCACCTGTAGTGTTATTGGCACCACGTACATAGATGTTATCCAAATAAATCTGACCACCACCTTGTGCATCTTTTAAACCCAACTTGGAAATCGTCAAACCACCTTGTAGGGTCGAGTTCAGTACAATCATCGCGCCTTGTGGCGTCGCGCCCAACTGAATATTGGCACTCACTTTACCCAAAGAGAGCGTTAAACCGGTTAAGATTTCGGTTGGTGTACCTGTTACACCACGTAAGCCTGTGGTCGTATTTACAGATGCATTCGAACTCGCGACACCAATTGAACCAATCCCCACATCGACAGCACCCACTGTGGCTGCAATATTCAAAAATGCCCCGTTTGCACTTCCATCGGTATCAATTTTTAAATCTAGAAGATTATCACTCGAAGTTTGCTTAACGGTGACGCCATTGATGGCAATCGCACCCGCTTTTCCGGTTGCACCCGTAATACCAGTGTCAGTTTTTAAACCGTCGTTATCATGTAAATATAGCTTATCAATACTGATTCCGGCATTATCGAGCTTGATCCCAATATTTAAGCCATCCTGACCAGTGGTCGCACTCATAGATGCATCATCCATTGCCTGCATAGCCATGGCATTTGCACTTAATAGCATTGAAGAGACTAACGCCAATTTCGTCAACATTTTCATTCCAAACTCTCCCAAGAGCATTTATTTTTATTTCTGACTACTCTCATTCTTACAAGAAGAATGTTCCATATCCCTGAGTAGCTGAATTTTGCCTCTTTAAAGTAGCGCTAGTTCACATTTTGCGCAACTAATGTTGCGTAATTTTTATCATTTTGCCGATAAGTGGCAAGCCAGCTTATGTGCATTTAAATTGTGTAGTAAAATTGCGTTTCTGCTTATCTGTTCATTTTTGGGCGATTTTTCCGTGCGCTATATTCAAAAACTTCCTTTACCAGTGCCATCCATTCAGCATATTTTGACACAACTTCATGCATCGACTGGTTTAGTTTTTTTGAATAATCACGATTCGCCTATCATTGCATTTCATCCTGAAGCTTATGCAATTTACCAGCATGATGAATATCGTTTTTATCAACATGATGCGTTCACAAACTATCACTTAAATCACGATTATAAAAATTTAAACGATTTTATTCAGTTTGATCCCACTGCTTCAGCTTCATCTGATTTAGGCTTTCAAGGCGGTTATATTGGGTTTATCGGTTACGATATTGCAGCTTCTCAGGATGTATGTGTAAAACATGCAGTACAACCTGCCTTGTATATTGGATTGTATCGAACCTATTTATGCCAGCATGCAGATGGCTGGTATTTTTATAGCGATGCAGAACAGCCTGAACAACACTATAACTGGCTGATTGATCAGCTCAGTCAAACACTTGCTTCTTCCATTCAGCCACTTCGCCTACATCATTCTTTTCGTCCACGCTGGTCAAAAAGCGAATATTTACACGCCTTTCATAAAATTCAAGATTACATCAAGGCCGGCGATTGTTACCAGATTAATTTAACCCAAGAGTTTCAAACCTGTTGTGAGGGTGAGCTTCTGTCAAAAGCAGATCAATTGTGGACGCTCACCAACGCACCGTATGCAGGATATTTAAAGCTAGATGATTTTGAACTGCTCAGTTGTTCACCCGAACTTTTTATTGAGTTTGAAGCAAATCGGTCTTTGAAGACGCGTCCAATCAAGGGCACCATGCCACGCTATAAAGACCTTGAGCAAGATGAAAAATCGAAACAGCAACTAAAGTCTTCAGTCAAAGATCAGGCCGAAAATGTCATGATTGTAGATTTACTCCGTAATGATTTTAGCGTTCACGCCGAAACTGGTTCAGTTAAAACCACTAAATTATTTGAAATTGAAAGTTTTAATCAAGTGCATCACATGGTGAGTGAAATTACGGCTCAATTAAAAAAAGATGCCAACCCATTTGATGTTCTTCGTTCTGCTTTGCCAGGAGGCTCCATTACAGGTGCACCCAAAATTCGTGCCATGCAAATTATTGAAGAATTAGAGCAGGCACCGCGCGGCGCATATTGCGGATCGCTTGGTTATTTTAATTTGGATGGTACAGGCAGCTGGAATATCCTGATTCGCACAATACAAAAATATCAGGATACGCTCTCTGTCTGGGCAGGCGGCGGTATCACTATTGCATCAGATGCAGAAGCTGAGTATCAAGAATGCTTAGATAAGGTATCTGCCATGCTGAATCTGATCAATACATGGCAGTCCCACACAAACGATTATGCAGAATGAAATAAACGGCTTAAGCTGTCGATCAAACGCTGATTTTGCGCATCGGTACCAATCGTAATACGTAAAAACTGATTGATACGTGGCTTGTTAAAATAACGAACAATAATGCCTTGTTCTCGCAGTTGTGTTGCCAGTGTTGCAGCATCATGTGCTGGATGAGTCACAAAGATAAAGTTGGCTTTTGATGGCAAAACTTTAAAACCGAGTGTCTCAAGTTGCGTCACTAAAACCTCACGGCTTTGAATGACTTTCTCGCATTGCGCTTCGAAATATGATTGATCTTGAAACGATGCGACTGCTGCAGCAAGTGCAAAGCGATCAATCGGATACGAGTTAAAGCTATTTTTTACTGCTTCCAGTGCCGCAATCAGATGTGCCTGTGCCAACGCAAAACCGACACGTAACCCTGCCAGTGAACGTGATTTTGAAGTGGTTTGACACACCACCAAATTATCGTAACGTTGAATCAGGCTAACCGCCGATTCTGCTCCAAAATCAACATAAGCCTCATCAATCACCACCACACGATCTGGATTATTTTTCAGCACCTGCTCAATTTTATCGAGTGACAATGCAATACTGGTCGGCGCATTCGGATTGGTAATAATAATCCCGCCGTTTGGTTGCTGATAGTCCTCGACATCAATTTCAAAATGCGCGTTGAGAGGGATTTGCTTGGTTTTGACACCAAAAAACTGACTGTATACCGGATAAAAACTATAGGTAATATCCGGATATAAAATTGCATCGTTTTGAATAAAGAATGCTTTAAAAATATGAGCCAATACTTCGTCTGAGCCATTTCCGACAAACACCTGACTCACATCTAGGTGCTGCTGATCGGCGATGGCCTGCTTCAACTGTAGCGCATCTGGATCTGGATACAAACGTAAGGCATCTGCCTGATTGTGTAAAACCGCTTCGATTGCCGCCACGACGTTAGGCGAAGGCGGATACGGGTTTTCATTGGTATTTAGTTTAAGGAGATTCTGAAGTTTAGGTTGCTCGCCAGGCACATACGGCTCAAGCTCACGGACTTCCGGGCTCCAAAATCGCATTTGTTCGTTGCTAATATTCATTGCGCTATTCTCTTGTTGGGGCCAAGCCATAGCCCCTAAAAACGATCGATAGTTTGGTCAACCTTAAATCTTACTGATAACGGTAGCGAGCTGAGCGTGCATGTGCATCCAGATTTTCCTGTTGAGCCAGAATATCTGCTGTCTTTGCGAGGGATTTTACACCCGCTTCTGAACACATGATGAGGCTCGAACGTTTTTGGAAATCGTAAACGCCAAGTGGCGATGAAAAACGTGCTGTTCCCGAAGTAGGTAATACGTGATTCGGACCTGCACAGTAGTCACCAATGGCTTCAGGCGTAAAGCGCCCCATGAAAATGGCACCCGCGTGGCGAATATCCTGACTCATCTGCTCGGCATCATCTACACATAGTTGTAAATGTTCAGGCGCAACTTGATTGATCAATTCGATCGCTTCAAGACGATCTTTTACCAACACCAAAGCACCACGATTAGCAATTGAAGTACGTGCAATATCGGCTTTTGGTAAAGCTGCCAAATGTTCTTCAATGGCTTGTGCCACATCATCAAGTAGCTGAGCATCTGGGGTAATTAAAATTGCCTGCGCCACAGTGTCATGTTCGGCTTGTGATAACAAATCCATCGCCAGCCATTTGGCATTGTTCTGCCCATCGGCATAGACCAAAATTTCAGATGGGCCTGCAATCATGTCGATACCGACCTGACCAAACACTGCACGCTTGGCCGCTGCAACGAAACGATTTCCCGGACCCGTAATTTTATCTACACAAGGTACAGTCTGAGTACCATAAGCCAATGCTGCCACTGCCTGAGCGCCACCGATCGTAAATACTCGATTTACTCCTGCCAGATAAGCAGCTGCCAATACCAGCGGGTTTAGCTCACCTTGCGGTGCAGGTACGACCATGACAATTTCAGGTACGCCCGCGACATGAGCAGGTATCGCATTCATTAAGACAGAAGATGGATAAGATGCCAAACCACCTGGAACGTAAATTCCCACGCGATCTAAAGGCGTTACCTTCTGACCCAGGGTATTACCCAACGCATCAACATAGCTCCAGCCATCTTGCTTTTGCGCTTCGTGAAAATCACGAATACGCTCTGCGGCGAGTTCAAGGGCTTCACGTACATCGGTGGTCAGTGCTTCAAAAGCTGCTTTAAGTTGCTCTTGGGTCAGTTCCAAATCTGAAAATTGATGCGCTGGATGTCGATCGAACTGTTGAGTGAGCTTAAGAACATGTGCGTCACCATGCTGACGTACATCAGCAATAATTTGGTCTACAGTTTTTAAAAGTTCAGGATCATTTACAGTTTCAAACGCCAACAAGTCTGCAAAGACTTGTTTGAAGTTTTGATCTTGAGTCGATAAACGTCGCATCAATTTACCTACACGGTTTTTAGTGAAAATAGGCTTCTAGTGTACTCTTTTTCAGTGCTTTTGTGGAAACTCAAAAACCCAGAATTGGAGTAATGTTTGATTGAAATTCTGGCTCAGCAAGATTTGATTTTCTGATTGATCTTGTCAAAACAATTTATGTTAAAGACCAATCATCTCATGGTTTTAGGTGATCGATAGCTCTTGTGTTCGATAAAAAAACCGCCACATCGGTGACGGTTGTTTGAAACGATAAACTTTTACTTGACCTGACGTGCTGCAACCGCCTGCTCGACTTGCGCCAGAATTGGATTAAGCAACGCTTGCTTGCGCTTAAAGCTGGCTTTATTCACAATTAAACGTGAAGAAACCTGCATGATTTCTTCAAGTGGTTCCAAACCGTTTGCACGTAGTGTGTTGCCTGTATCAACTACATCGACAATATAGTCACCCAATCCCACCAAAGGTGCCAATTCCATTGAACCATACAGCTTAATCACATCGACCTGTTCACCAAGGCTGGCATAGTATTGACGTGTTAAGTTCACATATTTAGTCGCAATTTTAAGGCGGCCTTTAGGTGGTGTAATCCCAACTTTACCAGCAGTCATCAAACGGCAATTGGCAATTTTAAGATCCAACAACTCATACACATGCTGAGCACCATGCTCCATCAACACATCTTTACCCGCCACACCAAAGTCGGCAGCACCGTTTTCTACATAAGTCGGTACGTCAGATGCACGTAAAATGAGAATACGCACTTTTTGATGTGTGGTTGGAAAAATCAACTTACGCGACTTGTCTGGGTCTTCAAGTAAATTGATGCCAGCCGCTTCAAGCAACGGCAATGTTTCCTTTAAAATTCGGCCCTTACTGAGCGCTAATGTTAAACCATGATCAAAATTTCCCATTACGTTAAAGTTTGGATCATCGTTTCTCATATCATTCATTAACTTACTCGCTTAATCTGCGCGCCTAAACCTTGCAATTTCTCTTCAATATTTTCATAACCGCGATCGATATGATAAATACGATCAATCAGCGTTTCACCCTGCGCAACTAATGCAGCCAAAACCAATGAAAATGATGCACGTAAATCAGTTGCCATCACAGGTGCCGCTTGAAGTGTTTCAACGCCAGTGACAATCGCATCATTGCCTTCAACCTGAATATTGGCACCCATACGTGACAATTCAGGGACATGCATAAAGCGATTTTCAAAGATGGTTTCAGAAATAGTCGCAAATCCACGACCAATCACATTGACCGCCATCAGCTGCGCTTGCATATCTGTTGGGAATTCAGGATGTGGCAGTGTTCTAAAACTGACCGCTTTCGGACGCTTCCCAAGCATATCCAACTCGATCCAGTCATCACCACGAGTGACTTCAGCACCCATTTCTTCAAACTTTTCTAGCACAGATTCAAGTAAGGCTGGGTCGGTATGTGTGGTTTTGACACGTCCACCTGTAATTGCAGCAGCGGCCAAGTAAGAGCCCGTTTCAATACGATCGGCAACGACTGAATATTCACACCCTTGCAGATGTTCAACACCCGTCACAACCAGCGTACTGGTGTCTAAGCCTTCAATCTTTGCACCCATCTTAATGAGCATTTGGGCCAAATCGGTAATCTCTGGCTCTTGCGCAGCATTTCGAATCGTGGTGACACCTTCAGCCAAAACTGCTGCCATCAAGAGATTTTCCGTACCACCAACCGTGACCATATCAAAGGTGATATCGGCACCCTTTAAACGACCATCCACAGTGGCATGTACGTATCCATTTTCAACTTCAATTTGCGCACCTAATGCTTCAAGCGCTTTAAGATGCTGATCGACCGGACGCGAACCAATTGCACAGCCGCCTGGCAGCGATACCTGCGCCTTGCCATAGCGTGCCAACAATGGGCCAAGAACCAAAATAGAAGCACGCATAGTTTTAACCAACTCATACGGTGCAAATTGATTATTGAGTGTCGAGGTATCCGCTTTAACCGTATCGCCTTCATAGTCCATGGTAATACCAAGACCAGCAATCAATTTTACTAATGTATTTACATCTTTAAGATTTGGAACATTACGCAAGGTAATTGGCGTTTCGGCCAAAATCATGGCAGCCAACAAAGGTAATGCTGCATTTTTTGCACCCGAAATACGCACTTCGCCTTCGAGCATTACTCCACCCGTAATAAGAAATTTATCCATGTAGAATTAAGCTCCGAATAGACTTGCTTTGCGCCATTCGTCTTTGGTCATCGCACGAATTGTGACTGCGTGAACTTCACCACTGGCAATATAAGAGTTCAAAGGCGCATAAACCGCTTGCTGACGTGCAACCGTACGTTTTCCTTCAAATTGATCATCCACGATACGGAGGTCAAATTTTCCAGCTTGTCCACTTACTACTACTTCCGCCGCGGGAAATGCATCTTGTAAAATTTGTGTAAGCTGTTCATTATTCATTGCGAGACCTCTTATACAACCTTGGGTGTAAAAACCCGTCATTCTACTATAAATCATGAAGATAATTCAGTAGTAAACTACATTTTGTTCATAAAAAAAGAGGCTGGAGACCAGCCTCTTACTATTTAAAAAAATCAAACAGGAACAACAACTTGCTGATAAGAGCATTGTATTTTACGATGCTTTTGCAATTGCCGTTTTAATTTTTCTGAGAGTTTTTTTATCGAGGTATACATATCGTCAGCAGAGGCCTGTGCAAAAAGCTCTATACCAGGTAAGCGTACTATCGCTTCAGCGATATGATTCGAACTGCCTTTGTGAGTTCGTTTATCGATTTGATGATCTTTTGAAAGTTTCACCTGCATGCTATTCACTTGATCTAAATGTTTTGTCATTTGACCAAATTTAGATTTAATATCGTTTTCAATGGCAGGTGTGATAGTTAAATGATGTCCACGAATTGTTATCTGCATAATTTTATCCCTCACCTTCTATCAGGATATTCATGTTCGCAAAATGAACTTAAGACAATAAAAGTTTGAAGCACGTCAATAAGTCATTTCAACCATTCCTTAAATAAAAAAGATTCATTGTTTTGCAACAATGAACCAGTAGGATAGTCAGATTTTTTAGATCAGATCAAGACTTTTCTCTCAGACGATGATGCAATATGTAACGATTCACGATATTTCGCCACCGTTCTACGCGCCACATCAATCCCCTCATCTTTGAGTAAATTGGCAATCGCATTATCTGACAAAGGCTTACGTGGATTTTCAGCAGCGACCATTTTTTTTATTCTGGCACGAATCGCAGTTGATGAACATTCGCCTCCAGATGTGGTACCAACATGACTTGAAAAGAAATATTTCAATTCAAACAAACCACGTGGTGTCAGCATATATTTATTGGTCGTCACTCGTGAAACTGTTGATTCATGTAATTCAACTTCTTCGGCTACATCACGTAAAACCAAAGGTTTCATGCCCTCTGGGCCAATTTCAAAAAAGCTACGCTGATGCTGCACAATACACATCGCCACTTTTAACAGCGTCTTATGACGCTCATCAATGCTTTTAATAAAATTTTTAGCTTCGAGCATCTGATTACGAAGATAAATATTATCGTCGCTTTGATCTGCCCTACGGATCATATTCGAATAAAATGAATTGATGCGTAATTTAGGCATGATGTCTGGATTTAACTGTACTTGCCATGATTGATCTTTTTTACACACCACAACATCCGGAATCTGATAGTCAGACTCTTGCGATTCAAAACTCAAACCTGGATAAGGTTTTAAGGTTTTTAAAAACTCAATCACGGCTTTAACTTGCACCATAGACAAGCCAGTGTATTTCAAAAGCTTGTTTAAATCGTTACTGACCAAAAGTTCGTAATATTTTAATAAACATAATCCTTCATTACGTAATGGAGTATTTGGATCCAAGACATCCAACTGAATTTTAAGACATTCAGCAAGATTTTTAGCACCGACACCCACCGGATCGAGACGTTGAATATGTTTGAGCACCACAACGACTTCATCCGCTTCGATTTCTTCACTCATACCTGCTTCAGACAGCAGATGTTGTGCCGCTTCAATCACTTCATCAATTTCAGCATCGAGAAATCCCTTTTCATCCAAACAATCTACAATGCAATAGGCAATCAAGCGATCAATCGTTGAAAAGTGGAGTAAATTAACTTGCTCTAAAATATGTTCTTTTAAAGTATGTTCGGCTTGTCGATTATCCTCACGCTCTTCGTATTCAGGTGACGCTAGTGCAGTTGACTGATGGGTATAGATATCATCCCAATCGGTATCTACTGGTAAATCGTCAGGTAAATGATCTGCATTAAGATTTTGTGTCAGATCGGTACTTTCTTGATTTTCAGCATGAGAAAGACTTTCTGCAGTACTCTCTTCTTCTATTTTCTCCAATAAAGGATTACTGTCGAGCTGGATTTGGATTTCTTGTTCGAGTTCCAAGCTTGATAATTGCAGTAGACGTATTGCCTGTTGTAATTGAGGGGTAAGCGATAAAGAATTCGCAACTTTCAATCCAACTGATAACTTCATAAAGCAACATCCCAATAACGAGTTACATTAAGCAAAAAATGTGCCGATATTGAAGTTATAGCATAGGAATTAACTTTATCCTACAAAAAAAAATGTTTGAGAAACAATTAATTTGTAAAAAATAGATGATGAATTATACAAAACGAATAAAAGTTATTCAGATTAACACACGAACTTAAGCTAGTTTATCTCATGGGCAATAAAAAATGATCACACACCTTATCTACTCATATATGTCAGGCACTTATTTTC
>NZ_BBNM01000005.1 GCF_000760595.1 Acinetobacter soli
CATTTCGATATTTTTAAAACTTTATTTTCAAACCCACAACCCAACCACTCAAGCCAAGTTACTGTTTTTCAACAAGTTTCTATCTGCATCACCGCCGATGGATGTGCATTCTACACTATTTCTCACCCCTTGCAAGCTTGTTTTTATAAAAAAATAAACAAATGTTTACTTATTAACCCATTTGCTTCAATATTTTAAATGAGCAGCTATTTTTTATTCGAATTTTTCGATAAAATAGACAAAATTCACATTTTTAAAGATAATCATGAAATGTATCACAAAGTGATATCAAGGTTCTTTTTACTTACACTTCTATGCTTATCAATGGAAGTGTCTTTTGCTTCGCCTGTTCAAAATTTCTATACATTAACTTTATCAATTATGAGTTATAGCAAACTCTCCACAGGAAGCAATACCACACTGTGCGTAATTGATAACCCAGCAGCAGCGGGAATTTTCCAGACACAGATTAAACAATCTACTTATGGATACAAAGTTCAATCTATTCCTGCAGCTAGTTTTGTTAAGACCCAATGTCAGGCCGTTTATTTTTCAAGTCAAACACCTGCGCAGCAAGAAGCATTAATCAATAGCTATCCATCTCACTCATTACTGTCTTTTAGTGCCAATAATATTGATTGTGAAATTGGAAGTATTTTTTGTTTATATCAGCAAAAAGGGAAATCTACTTTTAAAGTTAATTTAGATACGCTCAGTCGCTCTCAAATTCGTATAGATCCCCGCGTTTTACTTTTAGCCAAAAATGCGGAGTAAGTTATGATTTCTCGGCTGTATAAGTCCAATTCATTGCATAGCGTATTCCGCAGATCTCAAGCAACGATTTTTGCGATTACCTTAATTATCTGTTGTTTTACCTTTGTATCAATTTCTACCTTTACAATGGAAACATATACCAAACAGAATTTAAATATTTTGAGTCTAGCTGTCAGTGAGCGTATACAACCTGCGGTGGTTTTTCGGGATCAACAAACAATTTCGCAAATTTTAAATGAATATACCTCACAGCACTCTATCCGAAGCATTGAGGTTTTCGACAATCAAAATATTCAATTAGCCAATAGCACCAAGAGCAAAGCTTACTATTCCAGATTACAAGTTTTACTTGATCATGTTTTTCTAAAAGACCCAGTAAAACTTAAAATTTTTCATAATAACCAGCAAGTCGGACAACTGATCATCTACGGAAGTTCAGAGCGTATTTTACAATTTATTGTTACTATTTTAATTGGATTGGCAGTGGTCATGTTATTTATGATTATTGCATTGTGGTGGTCAACCAACTCCACCTATCGCTATATCATGCAATCAATGCAACCACTGACTCAAACCGCACAAATTGTTAGCGATCAAAAGGCATACAACCTTCGCTTTCCAAAAAATAATATTAAAGAATTTCAAGATCTAAATGATGTGTTTAATCAACTTTTACATGAGATTCAAACTTGGCACACACATCTTCAAGATGAAAATCATCAATTGTCTTTTGAAGCCAAGCATGATCATCTTACCGCATTGCCGAATCGCAGTTATTTTTATAGTCAACTGTTACATTTGTTTGAGCAACCGAGCTTACGCTCAAATTCGGCTTTAATTTTTATCGATAATAATCAGTTTAAGCGAATTAACGATCAATACGGTCATCCGGCAGGCGATGCAGTTTTAATCGAAATGGCCCAGCGTTTAAAATCACGTATTCGTCAGCATGATTTTATTGCGCGTTTGGGTGGTGATGAATTCGCCATACTTTTAGAATCTGTGCATCAACGTGATCATCTGATTACGATTGCCGAACACTTATTAGAAAGCTGCAAAAAACCGCTCAGTTTTAATGAGCATCAGATTTATTTCAGTTTCAGTATTGGTATTGCTTTTTCCCAGTTTGCCTCGACTCCTGAGGAACTGATCACACAAGCCGATCAGGCCATGTATAAAGCAAAACATCTCCATCATCATTGGTGTATCCACACCCCCTAACCGATAGGCCCCTTATTATGTTTAGTCATCCGTTTAAGATATCGATTTTAGCTGCCATTTGTCTTGTACTTTCCGGTTGTCTAAGCTTCGGGCCGCTAAAGTACAAGCAAGTTCAACTTTTGAAAAAGGAAGGTTTTGTACAAACTGAGGAAGGCTGGACACTTGGCCTACCTGAACGTTTACTCTTTGATTTTGACAAGTCTGAAGTCAATCCGAACCATCGAAATGAATTGGTGCGATTGAGCAATCAACTCAATAAGTATGGGTTACACAAACTTAAAGTGGTGGGATACACAGATAATATTGGCAATCCAGACTATAACATCAAGCTCTCGCAAGCACGTGCTCAGAGCGTAGCCACTATTTTTGTTGAGCAAGGTTTTGTGCGTAGCAATATTCAAACTATTGGTCGTGGTGCTTCTCAACCGTTATTACCTAACACCACCGAAGCAAATCGTGCAGCCAATCGACGCGTAGCGATTATTATTGTGCCGTAATCGAATTGTTCATAAGTTAATACAAAGTTAAATACCGCTTTGTATTAACTTTATAAAATGATAAAAACAACAGACGTAAAAAAACCGCAATAAAGCGGATTTTTTATTTACATCTTTAATTTTTTAAAGATGGTCGGAGCAGTAGGATTCGAACCTACGACCCCCTGGTCCCAAACCAGGTGCACTACCAGGCTGTGCTATGCTCCGAAATTGGGGTGAATGACGGGATTCGAACCCGCGACAACTGGAATCACAATCCAGGGCTCTACCAACTGAGCTACATCCACCACTACTGTGGGTTCTACATTACCAAGCTAATCTACCAAATGGCGCGCCTGACAGGATTCGAACCTGTGACCATCCGCTTAGAAGGCGGATGCTCTATCCAACTGAGCTACAGGCGCATGACCGATGATAAAAAATATCATGCGATACTTCCGCCGATTAATTGGTCGGAGCAGTAGGATTCGAACCTACGACCCCCTGGTCCCAAACCAGGTGCACTACCAGGCTGTGCTATGCTCCGTCTTCTCAGCTTTTACTGTATCGCACATCGTGCGGTACGGTGTGCATTCTAGGCGGGACGCTCAACCACGTCAACACCTAGAATTAAAAAAAGTTAAAAAACGTTATCAAATGTATATTTAACAAGCATTTTAGCGTTTTAGTGATGCACTAAAGCTCAACATTCGATCTAAAGGAAGTTTGGCACGTTCGGCAAGTTGTGAATCGACGTGAATTTCTTGATCAGCATGTTGTAAAACATGCAAAATCCCATCTAGCTCGTTCATTGCCATCCATGGGCAATGTGCACATGAACGACAGGTTGCTCCCTCACCCGCAGTCGGTGCTTCCACCAGAATTTTATCTGGTACAGCTTGCTGCATCTTGTAAAAAATTCCGCGATCCGTCGCCACAATCAAACGTTGATTAGGTAAAGTCTGCGCCGCCTTAATCAATTGAGATGTACTGCCTACTGCATCGGCAATATCAACCACTGACTCGGGTGATTCAGGATGTACAAGCACCGCAGCATCTGGATAGAGCGCTTTCATATTGGCGATGCCACGGGCACGAAATTCTTCATGCACAATGCAAGCGCCATCCCAAAGCAACATATCGGCACCCGTTTTTTTCTGGATATAACGACCAAGATGCTGATCGGGTGCCCAAATAATTTTTTCACCTAGACTGTCGAGATGCTCAATGATTTCAACAGCACAACTCGATGTTACCACCCAGTCTGCACGAGCTTTCACCGCGGCTGACGTATTGGCATAGACCACTACGGTATGATCTGGATGCTGGTCACAAAACGCAGTAAATTCATCGACAGGACAGCCTAGATCCAACGAACAGGTGGCTTCAAGCGTCGGCATCAGAATAGTTTTTTCAGGCGACAGAATCTTGGCGGTTTCTCCCATAAACTTGACACCTGCCACGACCAAAGTTGTGGCTTCGTGGTCACGGCCAAAACGCGCCATTTCAAGTGAATCTGACACGCACCCGCCTGTAGCCTCTGCCAATTCCTGAACATCTGGATCGCAATAATAGTGTGCCACCAGAACAGCATTGCGTTTTTTGAGTTCTTCCTTGATTTGAGCGAACTTAGCCTGTTTAACTTCTGGACTTAAGTGGTGATCCTTTGGCTCACCTAAACGATCTAAATGCGCTTGCACGATTACTTTTGCATCATTTGCAATTAAAGTCGCATCATTCATAAAACGTCTTCTCTATTCTCTGGCTAGCATTTTGCGAGCGCTAAACGTTAAGGTAACTCAGTATTGAGGCAGATGAGCTACTCAAAAAATTGATGTAAAAAAACCTCACGAATGAGGTTCTTTTATCGATCTGAATTAAGATCGATAATCCGCATTAATCTTGACGTAATCATACGATAGATCGCAGGTATATACAGTATCTTTTGCAGTGCCACGACCCAAATCTACGCGAATGGTCATTTCAGCTTGCGCCATGACGCGCGCGCCCTGCTCCTCGGTATAATCTGCCGCAGCACCTCCGTCACGACAAATCTGAACATCATCCAGCCAGACTTGTACTTTGCTAGAATCGAGTGCCGGAACACCCGCCTTACCAATGGCCATTACTATTCGTCCCCAGTTTGGATCGGATGCAAACATGGCCGTTTTGATTAATGGTGAATGCGCAATACTGTAGGCGACATCGCAGCATTCCTGAGTATTTTGTCCACCCTCAACGGCAACAGTAATGAATTTGGTTGCCCCTTCGCCATCACGCACAATTAATTGTGCCAAACGGTTCATAACGCGCTGCAATACCTCAAGAAGCGTAGCATAACGAGGATCATGTTCGTTGCTAATTGTTTCACCCCCGGCTTGTGCAGTTGCTACAAAGATACATGAATCGTTAGTTGATGTGTCACCATCGATGGTAATTCGGTTAAATGACTGCTCGACCGTGGTTTTGAGCAACTGTTCCGTCATGGCTTGACTGATTGGCGCATCTGTTGCAACAAAGCCCAACATGGTCGCCATATTCGGACGAATCATTCCCGCCCCTTTGCTGATACCAGTCATGGTGTATAACACGCCATCTAGTTCGAATTGCTCGGAGGCACCTTTTGGCGTGGTGTCTGTGGTCATGATCCCGTAAGCAGCATCAGTCCATGCATGATCGTTTAAGTCAGTCAGTGCCGGTTGAATACCTGCGAGCAAACGCTCGATTGGGAGTTGCTCACCAATCACGCCAGTTGAAAAGGGTAAAATCTGATTCGGTTGTACGTGTGCAAGCTCTGCCAGTTTTTCACAGGTTTTTTGTGCGTTTAACAAACCTATGTCACCCGTAGCGGCATTGGCATTGCCCGTATTGATAATTAAGTAACGTGTCGCATTTTCTGTTAAATGTTGTTTTGATACTTGTACGGGCGCTGCGGCAAATGCACTTTGGGTAAATACGCCTGCAACACTTGAACCCTCTACAAATTCAAAAATGACCAAGTCTCGTCGATTTGGATAACGCACATATGCCTCAGTTGAACCAATTTTCACCCCTTTCACCACATGCATGTGCGGCATTGTTACGTCACCAACAGCCATTTTGAAATCCCACTGTGTTTGTTATCGGAAAAAGAAAAGCTTAGAGCAATTAATCAGAAAAATCGAGCATTGTGCGATTTGATTTTTTAGATGACTGGATATTAAAAAAGCCAGCATGCAGGCTGGCTTTTTTTCATAAAATACTTAGTTGGTTGCTGGCTGTGTATTGGTTGCCAACAACGCTTGTTTGGCTTTTTCTTGACTGGTAACAGACAATGCAGGGTTTGATGCCACAATACGGTTTGCATTGGCAGAATTGACTGCTGCAATGGCCGCAGTTTTAAGCACAATCGGACGATTCCCGGTGTTGCCTAAAGTATAACGAATACCCGTACGCGGACTGATCACTGTGGTGCTGTCATTTTGCACCATCACTTGTGCAGTTGTTGGGCCTTGTGCAGCCTGTACTTTATCGACTGTTGTTGTTTGTGTATTCGATTGAGCAATCGCAAAGCCTGGAACTGCCAATGCGACAAGTGCAATTTTTTGTATTAGCTTTTTCATTGTCTAACCAAGTTTTAAGTCAAGATGTGCAAGTAAATACCATTTAATCTCTGAAACTGCAAATGATATTCACACCTTGCAACAACTCGTAAAAAAAGCAGAACATTTCTGTTCTGCTTTTAATTTAATAAGCATTCATCACAATTTAAAGACGACCGTGGCACTGCTTATACTTCAAGCCAGAACCGCATGGACACGGTGCATTTCGACTGGCTGGCGGCACAACATTTTGCTCAGCAGGAGCTTGCTCTTCAATTTCATGCGGTGTAACAGTTCCTGTCAGACCATCGACTTCGTCGTGTTCAAACGACAAACGCATTGCATCGGCCTGTTGCTGTTGCTGCGCTTCAAGCTCTGCCAACTCTTCAGGTGTCGGAATATGAACACGAGATAGATCAGTCACTACATCCGACTTGATTATACCAAGCATGTTTACAAACAGATTAAACGCTTCTTTTTTGTATTCCTGCTCAGGATTTTTCTGGGCATAGCCACGCAAGTGAATACCTTGACGTAGATAATCCATTGCTGCCAGATGATCTTTCCAGTGACGATCAAGTGAATTCAGCATAAAGTGACGCTCAAGCATTGCTGCGGATTCATCACCCATTTGCTCGCGACGTGCTCTGTAACGCGCCAGTACTTCGTCGGTAATACGCTGCACCAGTGCCTCTTCATCGAGTCGGCGATCTTCGTCTAACCACTGTTGAACAGGAAGCTCGATCCCCAGATCGACGCGCAAGGCATTTTCCAGACCTTCAATATCCCATTGATCATGGATCGACTCTGGTGGAATGAAGTTTCCAATCAGACCCGCCATCACATCATGATGCATGAGTTCAATCGCATCCTGAAGTGTATGCTCTGCCAAAACGTCATCACGTTGCGAGTAAATGATTTTACGTTGCTCGTTATTGACATCATCGTATTTCAGCAAGTTTTTACGAATATCGAAGTTACGTGCTTCTACTTTACGCTGTGCATTTTCGATAGAACGGCTCACCATTTTATGTTCAATGGCTTCGTCTTCTTTCAGACCCATCGCACGCATCATGCCAACCACGCGATCGCCTGCGAAAATCCGCATCAAGTCATCTTCAAGTGAAAGATAGAAGCGCGATACACCTGGGTCACCCTGACGACCAGCACGGCCACGCAACTGGTTATCAATACGACGTGATTCATGTCGCTCTGAACCCACAATGTGTAAGCCGCCGGCATTAAGTACGATTTCGTGGTCACGTTCCCATTCTGCTTTCAAACGAGCTTCGTCTTCTGCAGTCGGATTTTCGATTTTAGCCAGTTTTGCTTTCCAGTTACCGCCCAAGATAATATCGGTACCACGGCCTGCCATGTTGGTAGCAATCGTAACAGAGTCAGGACTTCCGGCCTGTGCAATAATATCGGCTTCACGTTCGTGCTGTTTCGCGTTCAAAACCTCGTGACGAATACCTGCTTGAGTAAGCTTGTGCGACAGCACTTCACTGGCCTCAATGGTTGCAGTACCCACCAGAATAGGTGCACGCGTTTCCTGAATGGCTCTGATTTCATTCACAATCGCATCGTATTTACCGTTACGATTCAAATAAATCAGGTCATTCATGTCTTTACGAACCATCGGACGATGCGTTGGAATAATCACGACATCTAATCCGTAAATTTCTTTCATTTCGGCGGCTTCGGTATCCGCTGTACCGGTCATACCTGAAAGCTTTTTGTATAAACGGAAGTAGTTCTGGAAAGTTGTGGTGGCAAGCGTTTGGTTTTCTGGTTGAATTTCCAAACCTTCTTTGGCTTCAACCGCCTGATGTAAACCTTCAGACCAGCGACGACCCGGCATGGTACGTCCGGTATGCTCATCGACAATAATCACTTCACCATTATGAATGATGTAATGTACATCGCGGTGATAAAGAAAATGCGCACGAATTGCAGCGGTTACATGATGAACCAGATTAAGATTGGTCGCAGAATACAAACTTTCGCCTTCGGCGAGTAGCCCCATCTGAATCAATTCTTGCTCAACAGTTTCAAAACCCACTTCGGTCATTTCAACCGAACGTTGCTTTTCATCAATCCAGAAGTGTCCACCATCGGCCACTTTCTCTTCTTTTTGTGGCTGTAATTTAGGTGGAATATGATTGATTGCCGCATACAACTGTGAAGAATCTTCACTTTGACCTGAAATAATCAACGGTGTTCGTGCTTCGTCAATCAAGATCGAGTCGACTTCATCGATAATGGCATAGTTCAAACCGCGCTGCTTTTTCTCTTGCAGCGAGAACACCATATTGTCTCGTAAGTAGTCGAAGCCGAACTCGTTGTTGGTCCCGTAAGTGATATCGGCGTGATACGCTTCTGCTTTCTCGGTTGGAGACTGCATTGAGTAAATGGTGCCAATACTGAGGCCTAAAAACTCAAATAATGGACGGTTCAACTCAGCGTCACGCTGCGCCAAATAATCATTGACGGTAATGACATGTACGCCCTGACCACTTAACGCGTTTAAATAACACGCCAAGGTGCCCATGAGCGTTTTACCTTCACCGGTACGCATTTCGGCGATTTTACCTTCATGTAAGGTAATCCCCCCGATGAGCTGAACATCGTAGTGGCGCATTCCCATCACGCGTTTTGCAGCTTCGCGACATACGGCAAAGGCTTCGGGTAAAAGTTTATCTAAACTCTCACCGTTTTGATAACGTTGTTTGAATTCTGGAGTTTTTGCAGATAAGTCTGCATCGCTTAAAGCGGATATCGTCGGCTCGAGCGCATTGATTTGATCGACAATTTTACGCATGCGTTTGAGTTCGCGCTCATTTTTTGTACCGAAGATACCTCCGATCAGACTTACCAACATGAATGAAACTCTCTAAAAACTTGCTTATCAGATGAATAAATTTTTTCTCACTCGTTATTATGGAGCCAGAAATTTGAAGTACAAGGGGTTTAAACAAATCCTCTTAAAAAAAACTCCAGCACAACAGGACGTTGAAAAATCAGACAGTTGCATCAACCCCCAAAATTTGAATTTTTAGCTGGCCAAGAATTTTTAGATATTTTATTTATTTCAAATACTTAATTTTTAATATATACAAAATATTTATAAGAACATACAAAAACCTTCTTTTTATTTGCAAAAGATTTAGCGCATATTAAAAACCTGCAACGCAATAACAACATATAAACGAGGTTGACTAAAATGACGTTACGTCTAGGCGATACAGCCCCTAATTTTGAACAGGAATCGAGCGAAGGTCAGATTAACTTTTATGACTACTTGGGTGATCACTGGGGTATTTTATTTTCGCATCCGGCCGATTACACCCCTGTTTGTACCACCGAACTGGGATACACCGCCAAACTCAAAGATGAATTTGAAAAACGCAACGTAAAAGCGATTGCCTTGTCGGTCGATGATGTTGAGTCACATCATGGTTGGATTAAAGACATCAATGAAACCCAAAACACAACGGTTAACTTTCCGATTATTGCAGATAAAGACCGCCAGGTATCGGAGTTGTATGGTTTTATTCATCCAAATGCCAGCGAAACTGCAACTGTACGTTCATTGGTGATTATTGATCCAAATAAAAAAGTTCGACTGATCATTACCTATCCGGCATCGACCGGACGCAACTTTCATGAAGTGTTGCGTGTCATCGATTCCTTGCAACTGACCGACAACTATAAAGTGGCCACGCCTGCAAACTGGCAACAAGGCGAAGATGTGGTGATTGTGCCGTCAATCAAAGATGAAGCTGAACTCAAAGAGCGCTTTCCGAAAGGTTATAAAGCCGTTAAACCGTACCTGCGCCTCACTCCACAGCCCGACAAAGACTAATCTTTCGCGTTAAAATGCCCGTTGAAATCACGGGCATTTTTTATTTTGATTCAAGATATTCTCTCTTGGATTGCCTCATATTTTGCGGTATAAAAGTTCAAGGTTCTCTTGATTTATTTCGCCATGATCTATCAGATTCATCACTTGCACTGTGGCACGATGTGTCCGGTTTGCGCACCTCTTGTCGGTCAATCGGGATGGCGAGCACATATCATTTGTCATTGCTTGTTGCTCGAAACAGATCAGGGATTAGTACTTATCGATACCGGTTTAGGCATTCAGGATTATCTTCATCCCAAGCAGCGGATTGGGTCTTTCTTGTTAGATATTGGTCAAATCGAACTCAATTTTGAATACAGTGCCATTCAGCAAATCCAAAAATTGGGATTTAGTGCAAAAGACGTCCGACATATTTTTGTTACGCATTTAGATTTTGATCATGCGGGAGGAATATCAGATTTTCCTGAAGCAACTGTGCATGTACTGGCGTCTGAATTTAACGCCACACAGTCATTTAATTTAAAAAACCGTCTACGATACAAAACCGCTCAGTTTAAAAAGCATCGTTACTGGAACTTTGTAGAACATACGCAGGGTGAACCTTGGTTTAATTTTGAGAAGGTTCAGGCTGCCCCACAGTTTAACGACGAGATTTTAATGATTCCTCTTCTGGGACACTCCGCTGGTCATTGTGGGATTGCCATTAAACACTATCAGCGCGGCTGGACACTTTTTTGTGGTGATGCCTATTTTTCTCATCAACAGCTTAAACCAGACTATAAACAAAAAGGACTGGCGCTTTTTGAGCGTGTACTGGCATATGACAACAAGAATCGATTACATAATTTGGCGCGTTTACAGCATATGGCACAGCATGAGCCTGAGATCGAGCTCATTTGTGCACATGATGTGGTGGAGTTTGAACGTTACAGAGCCTTAGATAAATAAATATCTAATCATACACACCCAGCTTCAATATTATTTTTAGAGCATTAACGTTGATCTAAAGGAACCCAGTCGATCACCCAAGCAGATTTCATGTTCAAACTTGGATCTGTCACAATTTTCTTGCGCGCTGCATCGGCCGCATCACGATCTTTCGATGGTCCGACCATAATCCGAATCCCTTTAGATGTTGGGCTCGTCGTGACTTTATAACCTTTTGCACGCAGCTTTGACACCACTGCATCTGCATTGGCCTGATTGGCTGCAAGTGCTACCTGCACCATCCAGTTTTTATCTCCATGCTCCAGCAATTCACGTGCTTTCTCTGCTTCGGCTTTTTTCTTGGCATCTTCTTTCTTGGCGTCGTCTTCTTTACGCTTTTTATCTTCCTGTGCTTTTTTCTCAGCTTCGGCTTTGCGTTTAGCCTCTGATACTTTTTTCTCAGCATCAAGCTGACGCTGTTTTTCGTCCGCGGCTTTTTTATCGGCATCGGCTTTACGCTTGGCTTCTTGCTCTTTCTTGAGCTGATCGGCTTTTTTTTGCGCGTCAGCTGCTAAACGTTGCTGCTCAAGTGTTTTTTTTTCTGCCTCACGCTTTTGCGTGTCTACACTGGCTGTAGATTTAGTGCTTTGAGCGGTATTTTTCTTTTCTTCGACTACTTCAGGCGGAATATTGTCAGAACTTTGCTGAGCAGCTTGGCGACGTGCATTGATGGCAGCATATTCCTCTGCGGCCTTACGCGCGGCATCTGCCTCGGCCTGTTGCTGCATGGCTAAAAATTCAGCTGCACGTGCTTCTTGCTCGGCAACTGATTTCTCCCGCGCACGACGTTGCTGTTCAAGTAATTTCTTCTCTGTTTCAACATCAACTGTCATGGACTGCAATTGTACGGGCGCAGTTGAATTGGCATCTTTTGTGGTTTGTTCCACTTTTTGCTGTTGTTCTTCAACGTGTGTCTGATGTATTTCTTCTTTGCCTTTGAGTAGCAACGCAGCCAACAATACCCCACCACCCAATAAAACAACGCCACCCATCCAACGCTGTTTGCTGTTCATTGACATTCTTCCAAATACTCCCAAACCGCTTCTAATGTATGAAACGATCCACAAACCAAAATCAACTGATGCGGTTTAACCTTCGCAATTGCAGTGCTAAATGCGTCTTGAATGCTGTCAAATGTTTGAGTTGTTTGATCTTTCAATGCATGCATGAGGTGTTCGAGCGATGCAGCACGCGGGTTATTCAGCGGCGCTACATGCCAACTCGTAATGGCAGGTTTAAGCAAATCAACCACGGTTGAGATGTCTTTATCTGCCAGCATCGAAAAGACAGCAATCACTTCTGTGTATTGTTTATTGTATTCTAAGAAATTTCGCAATTGCTTTAACAAAAAATCAACACCATGCCCATTATGGCCAGCATCAAAAATAACGGTCTTTTGCTCAATATTTCGTAGTTCAAAGCGGCCTGAGAGTTTAGCGTTTTGAATACCTTGGCAAATTGCATCCTGCGAGACTGTAACGTCACTCATCAAGATTGCTGCAACTGCGGTGGCTATATTTTCAACTGCCAACGAACCTGTAGGAAGTTGTAGCGTCACTCCCGCACTGGCAAATTGCCAAGTGTTGGGTGTCTCTGCAAGCTGATAGAAATAATCACGCTGTGCAACTTGCAAGTTGGCACGGCATTCTGCGGCTTTGCTTGCAATTGCATCGGGAAGCGTTTGTAGCCCGCCAAACACAACCGGAATGTCAGGACGGATAATTCCTGCTTTTTCAAAGGCAATTTTTTCGATGGTTTCGCCGAGCCAATCGGTATGATCGAGTCCGATATTGGTAATGACCGCGACATCAGGGTCAATCACATTGACCACATCAAGACGTCCACCCAAGCCAACTTCAAGCACCCAAATATCGCAGGCTTGTTTCTGAAAGATCAAAAATGCCGCCAATGTGGTGGCTTCAAAAAATGACAGGCTTAAACCACATTCACGGCGCGCCTGATCCACTTGAACAAATGCTTCAATAAGTTCCTGATCGGTTGCTTCTTGACCTGCCAGCTTAACGCGCTCGTTAAAGCGGTAAATATGCGGAGATTGATATAACCCCACCTTGTAGCCTTGTGCCTGTAGTATAGACGCCAAAACAGTGGTGGTTGAGCCTTTGCCATTGGTACCGGCAACGGTAAATATCTTGGCTGAGGGCTGTGTTACCCCCAGTTTTTGGGCCACAGGGAGGACGCGCTCTAGGCCCAAATCAATCCCTGTAACATGAACATGGCCCCAGTACGTGAGCCATGTCATTAAATCATCATTTATACGTGGAGCGTCAAGTTTCAAGGCAAGTTCATCAGCTTAGATACAATGCGAGATACAGTATCACGTAATGCATGACGATGAACAATTTGATCGACCACACCATGATCAAGCAAGTATTCAGCGCGCTGGAACGGCTCTTCTAATGTTTCACGTACGGTTTGCTCAATCACTCGCTTACCAGCAAAGCCGATCATGGCTTTAGGCTCGGCAATGTGCACATCGCCCAGCATCGCCAAAGATGCAGTTACACCGCCGTAAACTGGATGAGTCAATACCACGATATACGGCAATCCTGCATCTTTCATACGCTGAATTGCAGCAGATGTACGCGCCATTTGCATGAGCGACAACATACCTTCTTGCATACGTGCGCCGCCTGATGCAGCAAAACAGATCAAGGCTTGTTTTTGCTCAATTGCACGTTCGGCTGCTTGAACAAAACGATCCCCTACAACCGTACCCATTGAGCCACCCATAAAGTCAAACTCAAATGCACAGGCAATCATTGGAACATTATTAAGTGTACCCTGCATCACCACCAAAGCTTCAGTTTCACCTGTTTTGGTTTGCGCTTCACGCATACGCTCTGGATAAGGTTTGCTGTCGATGAATTTAAGAGGATCTTTGGCTGCAAATTCCTGACCCAACTCGGTGGTCACCTGATCAAAGAACCATGTCAAACGATCACGAGCTTTCATGCGCAAGTGTTCATCGCATGACGGACACACATAGGCATTGAATGCAATGGCAGTACGAGTAACCAGTGCATGACATTCAGGACATTCAATTGTCGGTTCAGTCGAAGTGGCTTTAAGGGCTTGCTGCTCATTGGCAACCTTGATTCCCGGCACTTGACGTTGTGTCCATGGCGTCGATGGGTTTAGGATTTTACCTGGTTTCACTTCTTGATTCATACTAACTCATCGAGCGCAGCTCGAAGCTCCTTGACTTTATTGACCGTTTGTTCAACCGCTTGGTCGATTGCTAACGTAGCAAAAGGTTTAACAAAAGCACTTCCCACAATCACGGCGTCTGCAACTTCACCCATTGCTTTGGCTGAGGCTGCATCACTAATTCCAAATCCGACACCCACCGGAATCGAGGTTTTGGTTTTAATTTTTGCAATGCGCGCTGCAGCTTCTGCAACATCGAGCGTCGCCGCACCCGTCACACCTTTGAGCGATACGTAGTAGATAAAACCACTGGCCTGATTGACCACATGCTGAATACGCTCATCGGTCGAGGTTGGCGCCAGCAAGAAAATCTGATCCATATCGTGCTGTTTCAGCACAACATCAAACTCTTTGGCTTCTTCTGGGGGTAAATCCACAAGCAATACACCATCGACACCGCATTCTTTAGCGTATGCAGCAAACTTTTCGTAACCGATGACTTCAACTGGATTGAGATAGCCCATCAAGACCACAGGCGTTTCCTGATCTTTCTCACGAAACGCTTTGATCATATTCAAGGCATCCATCGTACTGGTTCCACCTGCCAATGCACGTTCGGCAGCCAATGCAATCACTGGACCATCCGCCATTGGATCGGAAAAAGGTAAACCAAGCTCGATGACATCAACACCAGCTTCGACCATCTGATGCAACAATGGCACAGTAACCTGTGGCTGTGGATCACCTGCCATCACATATGAAACCAGTGCTTTACGTTGTTTGGATTTAAGCTGTTCAAAACGGGTGGCGAGACGTGACATAGGGTTGTGCTTTCCTTGATTATTTAAAACTGAGGAGTTGTTTGTAGAAATACAAGACACCGCATTTTAACGCTATTTTTTGTTCATTGAACAGTATCGACATTGTGCGATGCATTTATCTTTAGTATTTCATACAACCCATGGCGTACATTTATCAATATTTTGACTTATTTCTCAATGATCAAAGCTTCCTATTTTTTAAAATACTATTGTGTACATTCGATGCAGCTTTGTTCAGAAATAATTAAAAAAACAAACTAAAATATAGAGTTATATGATTAGGTAAAATTTTAAAGTCACCATTTTGATTGTTCAAAATAGCTTTTTTGATTTTCTTGATGATTATGGACAGTTGAATGACAAGAAAAACTGTCTGAGAACTGGTCTATTTTGAAGTATGAGTTGCTGAATTAACACGGTGACGATCGCGAAATTGTTTCGGTGTTTCCCCCGTCCAGCGTTTAAAGGCACGGCCAAAGGCGCTCTGGTCGGCATAGCCTAATAATTCAGCAATTTCTGAAAGCCGGCGCGATTGTTTCAAATATAATTGGCTTTGCTGTAACCGAAATTCATCGACGATTTCCTGAAAATTGAGTGCATGCTGCTTGAGATGGCGCTGTAAGGTTCGTTCGGAGATATGCATTTGCTGTGCAACGTAAGCTTGCAAAATCTCGTTTTTCTCTCGAAAAGCCTGTGCGATGAGGCCCCAGATGCGCTGCTTGAGCTGTTGCTGACGATATTCTAGAGAATCTGATGCACGCAAACTTTGCTGTGCCTGATTGGACAAGATTTGATTGAGTTGCTGATCTGCACCAAAACTGCGTGCTTTTAAGACGCGTTCTGAAAAATAAATACGATAGTCACCAGAGACGACTGCTGCGGCGCAGTGATAGAAACGTGAATAATGCATGAGCGGCAAAGTAGGTAAAAAGCCGAGCTGAACCTGTGTTGGAGGAACCAGAGGCTCCTGTACAATGATTTGTGCAATTTTAAAAATAAGTGCCTGATTCAGTTCGTACACCTCCCGATAGTCAATCCAGAGTGCTCCCCAACTGACCTGTATTTCTTGATCATGTTCGATAATTTTAAGCTGCTCAACATTGGTTTGCTTAAAAATGAGGGAATAATATTGTTCAAGCAGTAACAGCGCCTGCTGAAGATTTAAGCTGGTTGATGCGAGATAACCCATCAGCCCCACATCTTGAAGTGTGGCATGTTCGGCTAAAATTAAACTGACGGGTCTTGCAAGCACGGTTTGCATTTGCCTGAGCAGACGCACATAGGTGTCTATGTCAAATCCTTGCTCATCATTTCCATCGAGTGCTTTAGAGAAGCTCTGCCAGTCCACTGCGCGTTCTGTACACTCAGCCAGATGCTCAAGCTGATAATGCCGTCGAACCCGTTCGAGTAAACGAAGATAACCAATAATGATTTTTAATGACATGATGCGCGCTCTGATGTCCCTGTCGCTATTTGTATAAAAATTGGCAATAACTGTCAAAACAAACCAGACGATTGTCGCCATACTGAACTGAATCAGTCGATGAGAATTAAAACAATGAACGCACATGTCCAGTATCAGGTCGATCCGGTGGTTCGTATGCATTTGGATTTTAAACTCGAAGATGTTCCGCGCTTCTGGTTTGCTGGCGATCCTTTTCGAACCAGGATCTTCGATGCCTTGAGTCTGACTTTTCCAGAAGGCGAACGCTATTTCATTGAATGTGTTCGTATGTTTCGAGACAAGCTTCAAGATGAAGACTTACAAGCTCGCGTTGCCGATTTTATTAAACAAGAAGCTCAGCATGGCATTGCGCACGATAAAATGAATCAACTGATGAAGTTACAGGGAATGCCTGTCGATCAGTTTACAGCAACCCTTAAAAAGATCTTCCGTTTCGAGCTCACGCGACGCTCCAAGCAATACAATATCGCCATGACGGCGGCCGCCGAACATTTAACAGCGTTAATGGCCGACACTTTTTATCGTAAAAAAGCGACTCTGGAGAATGTTCATCCATATGTACGTGCGTTGTTGGCTTGGCATGCCATTGAAGAGATGGAACACCGTGATGTGGCGTTTGATGTGATGAAACAGGTGGGTGAAGTCCCTGAAGCAACACGTAAACTGGCGTTGGTGATCACAACACTGCTGATGTCTGGTTTTACCATGTACCGCGCCAATGTGATGCTGCGCTGTGATGGTTTTACTGCGCGTGAACGCTTGCAGTTATTTCGACGTGGCTTGCCTTGGTTTATTGGCCCAAATGGCATTTTAACTGCCATGAAACAACCTTATAAAGATTGGTTTAAAGCCGATTTTCATCCGAGTCAGCATGCGGTGATTCATCAATATGAGGTCTGGGTAAAAACCTTTGAAGCAACCCGCGATCCAATTGTAGCCGGTCAGGCATTTTGGGAAGCAGGCCACTAGGCCTGCCTCGTTTTCGCTTTTACCATTTGGCATAATGCTGTTCGAGCAAACCAAACTCCTGCTCGAACTCAAGACGGTCTTGACCTTCTATGTCGATAGTGCCACTGATTCTGGCTTGCCACTGACTAAAACGGCTGCCTACCATTCGTAGATTCAGATTTTCATAGCGTCGCCAGCCTGTGGTGACCTTCAAGTTGAGTTTGCGATCAAGAGAATGTATCTGCCAGTGATGTGCATCCAGTTGTTCAAATAAAACATCTGCTACAGGATAAAGTACACCGTTGACCCAGATACAGTTTTCGTTACCAAAACTTTCATTTACGCCCGATGCCAGATTAATTCCAATTTTTTGATCTTGTGAATGCCAGAAATTACAAGATAACCAGAACCATGCTGTCTCTGGACGCAAGAATCCGCAGGTATCATCAAGTGATGCCATGCTCTTCTGATCAAATTCAATTAATTGTCCCTGTTTATTGGTAAAACATCCTTCAACCGTCAGTGCAGTTTTTTTATGCGTATAGGTCCAGCCGTTGATCCCATTGGGAGAACACAAACTCAAAGCTTGGGTGCCTGCACAAAAAATACGTGCACTGAGAAGAATTTCACCATAGCGGGTGACACGGATATAACGAACGCCATTTGCATGCTGCATATCTAGCTCAAATGCTGATGCATAAAAAAAGCTATGGTTAAACAGCGGTTGCTCATCGACTTGTGTTTTACGGGCAAAGGGTTGTAGCGCGTTCCATTCAAGCACTTCTTGGGTGGCATGATTATACAAATAAAAAAAACCGTGTCCGGCCCAACCAATGTCTGCAATCGCGACACCTAAGGTATAGTGCTGATGCTGAATACTACAAAACTTAAACTTTTTATATTTTATTTTTTTACGCCATCCCCGCTCTACCTTGCCATAAGGTGATTTATAGATGTAGCGTTCGGTACTAATAGCAGACGGTTGCTGGGAAAAACGTCCAAATCGCGGCTGACCGTTGTCCTGAATTAAATCCATGTATTCGGCTCCATGACGAAGCACACTCCTTTCAAATCGCTGATTTATTCTTGGGCTTATCAATATATGATTTATTATTACAACTTTAGTCTAAGAGAACTCACTCTAAAATTAAATAAGTATTTTCCCAAACGGTCGAAATAAACGTGCCCTCACTCAAATGCAGATATCGCCCAGCCACGTGGTCGACTGGAATACAATCATCGATATCCAAAATACGATCGGTGTGGCCTTTTTGCCAAAATGTCGGCAGTAAAGTCTTGGCTTGCTGTTTGGCTTCTGAAGCGCTCTGTGCCACCACAAATTTATAACGATGAAGCTCACCAAATTCATCTGGACAATAACCGCCTAAATTGATTAAAAAAAGTTTGAGATCGTCGTGACGCGGCTGATGCTGTGCAAATTCAATTTTGTAACTATGCGCATGTTGTTTCACGCCATTTAATTTTGCCCACGCGTCGATATGCAGGCCTTTTTGCTCACCAAACCATGCAGCCTTTAACTGCGGATAAATATCTTTAAGATCATCGCCGATTGCAAATACGACATCATGCACTTCGGTATTTGCACGCGCATGGCGTCCGCCGAGCATCACCATATATAAACTGGGCATCATTTTTCCTCTCAAAAAAAATGGGCCACCTCAGTCGCCCATTTTGATTTTATAACCGGGGGATCATTACATTTCGACCATCTCGACCCCATCAATGCGCGCAACCGTCATCAGGTCTTTGTCACCACGACCTGAAAGATTGGCGATAATGATCTGGTCTTTATCCATAGTTGGTGCCAGCTTGGTGACGTATGCCATTGCATGTGCACTTTCAATTGCCGGAATAATCCCTTCAATACGGGTCAGATCACGGAAGCCTTGTAAGGCTTCATCATCATCGATTGGAACATATTGCACACGCTGCATGTCTTTTAAGAAGCTATGCTCAGGACCAACGCCCGGATAATCCAAGCCTGCCGAGATACTGTGTGTCTCGATGATTTGACCCTGTGAGTCACTCATCAAATAGGTACGGTTACCATGCAATACACCGACATGCCCTGCATTGAGTGGTGCAGAATGCTTACCGGTCTCAATGCCATGCCCTGCTGCTTCAACGCCATACATTTTCACATCTGGATCGTTCAGGAACGGATGGAACAAACCAATCGCGTTAGAACCACCGCCTACACAGGCCACCAGTGCATCCGGTAGGCGTCCGGCTTGCTCTTGAATCTGGCGACGTGCTTCACGTCCAATCACAGACTGGAAATCACGTACTAATTGTGGGTAAGGATGAGGCCCTGCAACTGTACCAATCACGTAATAAGTATCATCTACATTGGTTACCCAGTCACGCATGGCTTCATTCATGGCATCTTTTAGTGTTTTTGAACCGCTTTGCACCGGAACAACAGTTGCTCCCAGCAAACGCATACGGTACACGTTCATGGCTTGACGCTTCACGTCTTCTGCACCCATGAATACCACACACTCAAGACCAAGACGCGCCGCGATGGTTGCCGTTGCAACCCCATGCTGACCCGCACCTGTTTCTGCAATAATTCGCTTCTTACCCGACAATTTGGCCAGTAATGCCTGACCAATCGTGTTGTTCACTTTATGTGAACCTGTATGGTTAAGATCTTCACGTTTTAAATAGATTTGCGCACCACCAAGCTTCTTCGACCATCGCTCAGCATAATAAAGTGGACTCGGGCGGCCTACATAATAGGCAAGATCGCGGTCAAATTCTGCCAGAAACTGTTCATCATTTTTCATACGGCTATAAAGATTTTCTAAATCTTGCAGTGCCGCCATGAGTGTTTCTGATACAAAACGTCCGCCATGAATACCAAAATGCCCACGGGCATCTGGATATTGCGTGTAGTCAATCACGTTATTTTGCTGATCCACATTGGACTCCTTGCATAAATCGTTCGATGAGTTGTTGGTCTTTAATACCTTTTGCGGATTCTACGCCCCCGCTGACATCAACAGCATAAGGCTGTGTGGTGTGGATTGCGTCCGCAATATTGTCGGGCGTTAAACCGCCTGCCAATATCAGTGGAATGTCCAATTTTGGAAATTTTGACCAATCAAATTGATGGCCGGTTCCGCCTTTCAGTTCGGGATGCCATGCATCGAGAAGCATTGCACTTGCACCAGCGGCTTGATAGCGCTGAATTTCCTGAACAATATCAAGTTCAGGTTTGACTTGAATAGCCTTATACCATCGACGCTTGCACTGCTCACCAATGAACTGGCACTGAGCAGGTGTTTCATCACCATGTAGTTGTAATACATCCAAGGCAACAGAATCAAGTACTGATTTAATTTCATTGGCGGTTGCATTGACAAATAGCCCAACCACTTGCACGTAAGCCGGAATCTTTTTGACCAATTCTGCCGCTTGTTCGGCTGTGACATTACGTGGGCTAGGCGGATAAAACACCAATCCGATTGCATCTGCACCTGAATCGACAACTGCTTGGATGTCTTGAGAACGGGTGATACCGCAAATTTTTGCGCGCGTTCGCATATACAAAGGCTCATTAAATTGCCTGACCATAGCCGATCTATCGGTCAGTAAACCACTATTGTAATGCAAATTTTAGACTTTGCATCAAAGTTGAACACGATTGAAGGTATTCAGATTGTTTAATCTTCGCACAAACCTTATACTTTGCTCAATTCGCAATAAGTTAAAGCATTCGCTTTAGGGAAACTGGTGTAAATCCAGTACTGCCCCCGCAACGGTAAAAATGTAAACCATATTTAATAAGCCTTTTGGGCTTACACCACTGCACTTGAGGTGTGGGAAGGTGAATATGCTTGTATCCAAAAGATACACCATTTGAGTCCGGAGACCTGCTTATTGCTTCTATCCACTCAATCATTCACGTGGGGTGAATGTATGGAGCATAAAACATGTCTATTTCATTTCAGCCTACCCGTTTGGTGGGGGCAATCGCAATTGCGATGGGGTTTTCTTCAACAACTGTTTTTGCTGATGATTCAACAGATGCAACTCAACTTGATCCAATTGTAGTGACTGCATCAAAATCTGAAGAAAAAGCCAGTGCAGTGCCTGCGCGAATTACAATTATTCAGCCTCAAATACTTGAACAGTCCCCAATTGCATCACTGCCCGATCTATTGATGACCGAAGCTGCAATTAATATGGTTCAAAGTGGCGGCTATGGACAAAGTGCATCGATTTTTCTGCGTGGTGCAGAATCAGATCAAACTTTGATTTTGAGGGATGGTGTACGTCTAAACTCAAATAGTAGTGGCGCAGCTGCTTTACCATTTATCGATACAACCGACATCAAACAAATTGAAATATTAAAAGGCCCTGCTTCTGTTCTATATGGAACTGATGCTATTGGTGGTGTCGTTCAACTCGTTACAAGAGTACCAACCAAAAGTTCAGTTTTTACCACCAATGAAGTCGGAGAAAACAAAACCTATAAATCATTAGTTGGTGCAGACATAGCAGAAAACGGTTTCTACGCTCAAATCCGTGGCCAACGCCTTGAGACAGATGGTACACCTGTAAAAGAAACAGTAGACGCACCAAATGCTTCATTTGATCAAAAAGGTTTTAGTACTAAATTTGGAGTTGAAAAAGAAAACTTTGCTGCGTCTATTGATTACAGTAAAAATAAAGGAAATAGCGCTTACGACAATTCTGGTAATTTGACAAATCAAGACTTTCAAAATGAGGTAATCAATCTAAAAGGTAAATTTAATTTCACAGATCAAATTGAGTTAAATACACGTCTTTCACAATTTAAAGATGATACTGAACAAAAAGATGCAAACTATCTGGGTACTTACGATTTTGTTCATAGCAAAACTCAAGAAGCAGAAATTTATAATAAATGGAATTTTACCAACAATCAAAATTTAATGATTGGTATTACACATAGAAAAAATGAAGGTGATGTTGTTTCTTTTGGCTCACCTTATAAAGAAGATGTAAATTCAACGGGTTACTTTATCCAGCATCAATACAATCAGTCAGGCTTAAATACTCAAGTAGGTGTTCGTCTTGAAGATAACGAAAAATTTGGCACACATACAGTCGCTCAAGGCGCCATTCGATATCAATTACTACCACTTACAAGTGTTTATGCAAATATTGGCTCTGCCTTTAAAGCGCCAACATTGAATGATTTATATGGTTTTGGGGGTAATCAAGACTTAAAACCAGAAGAGAGCCTTTCCTATGAAATTGGGTTCGATCAACAACTTGCCTATAATATTCGTACAGGATTATCACTTTACACCACAAAAGTAGATAATTTAATTAACTACGGTATTTCTCAGATGGAGAATGTGGATAAGGCGAAGTTTGAAGGTGCTGAAGCATACATAAAATGGCAAGGTGAAAATCTTTATACCAACTTAGGATTCAATTACGTACGTTCGAAAGATGAAAATACTGGCGAAGACTTAAGCAGAAGACCACGTCAAAATATCTCTTTGACCACAGGATGGCAAGATGAAAAGTATGCACTATCGGCAACTGTTGTCGCCAACAGTAAGTATGACAATACAGCATACGACACTGTAAGTGTACCGGGCCATTTACGTATTGATATGCATGGACAATATACAATTAACGAGCACTTGCAGGTGTTTAGTAATATTCAAAATATAGGTGACGTTAAATATCGTACTGCATATAGTAGTGGTAGTTACTATATCAACGGCGGTCGCCTTGCCTCTGTCGGTGTAACACTAAAATACTAATGTAGACTACTATTTAATCAGGATAATGTCTCACGATATTATCCTGATTTTATTTAACCCTCTTACACATCTTTAGGAAATCTTATGGGACATCGTTTAAGTAAAATTTATACCCGCACAGGTGACTCAGGTACAACTGGTCTGGGGGATGGTTCACGTGTCGCAAAAGATGATTTAAGAATTGCTGCACTGGGCGATGTCGATGAACTCAATGCGATTTTGGGCGTTCTGCGTGCACAGATTGAAAGTTCTATGCTTGAAAACAAATCGACATGGAATAAACATTTAAGCTTGATTCAGCACTGGCTCTTTGACTTAGGCGGTGAGGTTTGTATTCCAAACTATAACTTACTGCAACCGCTAAGTATCGAGTTTCTAGAACGTGATATCGATCAAATGAACGAACACTTACCAAACCTTAAAGAGTTTATTTTGCCATCAGGCACTTTAGTTTGCAGTTATGCGCATCAAGCACGTGCGGTATGTCGTCGGGCTGAGCGAAGCCTGATTGCGGTACAGCAACGTGATCAGAATATCCAGAACACTTCCATTCAGTTACTCAACCGTCTTTCAGACTGGCTGTTTGTGGCTTCACGAGCATTGCAACGCGAGGCTGGTGGCAGTGAAGTGCTGTGGCAAAAAAATATTAATGACACCATTTAAGCGCTAAAATAGTTTTTCTGTTCTGAGCGTAGGACATTTATGCGTATTATTGGCCATCGCGGTGCGCGCGGCGAAGCACCGGAAAACACACTGGGTGGATTTGAATATCTCAAACAGCTCGGTGTTCGTGCTGTCGAGTTTGATGTTCGGCAGCTCAAAGATGCTACAACGGTCATCATGCACGATGATTCGTTTTTAAGAACCACTGGTCACGCTATTTCGCTCTACGAGTGTATGCAAAATGATCTGTGTCAATATGATCATCGCCTGAACTGGTCAGTATGGACTCAAGCCGAATATACCCCAACTTTTAGTCAAGCAATGGCCGTTTTAAAAGACTTTGAACACATCGAGGTCGAGATCAAACATGTTGAGGATCTGGCTCAGGCTGAACGATTAACTACTCGGCTGGATATGGAGCTTCAAGACTTTCATGATCAAATTATCATGACCAGTTTTGACGAGAAGGTATTAAAAACGCTCCAAACTCACAAAAGTCGTTTTAAGCGCGGTTTTCTCATCGAAACCGATATAAAAGCTGAAGCTATAGAAAAGGCACTGGCTTTAGGGTGCTGTCATATCGGATGGATGGATCGACTGGCCACACCCGAGATGATTCAACTGTCGCATGATGCTGGGCTTACCATCAGTGTATGGACAGTCAATGATGTTGAACGCGCGAAAGCATTACGGGATTTAGGTATTGAAGGGCTGATTACTGACGTACCTAAATTGATGCTGGCACATCTCGATTAATCTGGGCAGGTGGGCCCTGCCCGTTGGCTTATTTTCGCTGTGCCACAATCAGCACATTTTGTTCTTTATCGAGTAAAAGCAATTCATTGCCCTGACGCTTGAAGCTCACAATGCGCTGTAAAGCATCCATCAAGTTGGCTTCTTGCACCAAAGCTCGGTCACACACCTGATGATCTGCTTTTACATCAAAACTCAGGCGAGA
The DNA here is from genome assembly GCF_000760595.1 of Acinetobacter soli. Classification (GTDB taxonomy): domain Bacteria; phylum Pseudomonadota; class Gammaproteobacteria; order Pseudomonadales; family Moraxellaceae; genus Acinetobacter; species Acinetobacter soli. The sequence continues at coordinate 24,717 of NZ_BBNM01000005.1, forward strand.
TTGACTGAAATTATAAAGATAACGTCCAAAGACCGGATTACAGCCTGTATGTCCATTTACCGTATTCAAGGTTGAATTCAGGCGAATAGCTGGCAATTGGTTAAAGAAGTTGGCACGTTTTTGCTGAATATGCGTAATTTGCCATGTAATATCCTGTACACCATCGGTAGAGCGCGGTGTCTCAGTCGATTTCACCGCATGATTGGCAGTGTGTTTTTTATTGTGTTGTTGTTTTTGTGGAGGGGCTTGTGTGCTCTGACAAGCGCTCAACAGTGAAGCCAAACTTAAAACCGCAGCGATGTGAACGATTTTTATTAACAATTTTTCCTCCTTGTTTTTTGATCGAAATGACCTATGTTTCTTGCGATAAACATACGATAAAATCAATCGATCCTTTGTTGAATTCTGTTACTGTTTCTTTGAATACACTTGTACAATAATGCTAGTGAACATATGTTCGCTCATGCTAATATGCGTAGTACATCGCCAGTAATCAAAAAAATTTCTGGGCCAAGCTGTTTTGTTTTTTAACCTTTGTTACACAAAGGCTTCTAGGAGCGCTGTCGGAGATGAATCCTCCCCTACCTCAAGCCCCAATTAACTGGATTGCCGTTTTTGCCTTAATTTTTTTACCACTCGTTGCAGTCATTGCAATTCCCCTGTATGCCTATCACCATGACTTTAGTGCTGCTGCATGGGTGAGCATGTTTGTATTACTGGGAATCAGCAGTCTGGGCATTACAGCCGGTTACCATCGTCTTTGGGCGCATCGTGCCTATGAAGCCACGTTGCCTTTAAAAATCATTTTGATGATTATGGGCACTTTTGCGGTTCAAAACAGCGTGCTTTATTGGGCGTCGGGCCATCGTACTCATCATCGCCATGTCGATGATGTAGAAAAAGATCCGTACTCGATTAAAAACGGATTCTGGTATGCACACTTGGGCTGGATGTTAAAAAATTATCCTGCAGCTGAACCAAACTTTAAAAATGCACCAGACCTACTCAATGACAAACTGGTGATGTTCCAGCATAAATATTATGTTCCGCTGGTGATTGTGGTTCATGTGGCAATTTTGACACTGGTGGGCTGGGCAGTTGGCGATATGTGGGGCGTGGTTTTACTGGGTGGTTTGGTTCGACTGATCTTGAGCCATCATGTGACTTTCTTCATTAACTCACTGTGTCATATGTGGGGCAAGCGTCCGTATACTGACGAAAACACCGCACGTGATAACTTCTGGTTGGCGATTGCGACTTGGGGTGAAGGCTACCATAACTATCATCACATCTTTCAGTACGACTACCGAAATGGTGTGAAATGGTGGCAGTATGATCCAACAAAATGGCTCATTTGGACCTGCTCAAAACTTGGTTTGGCTAAAAATTTACGTCGTATTCCAAGCTTTAATATTAAAAAAGCTGAACTCGCGATGAAGTTTAAGTACGCCGAGCAGGATTTGGCAATTTATGGCCATGATGTCAATTCCGACTTGGTGCAAATGAAGCAACGTATTGCTCAAGAATACGATGCCTTTACACATACGCTCAATGACTGGGCCAAGTTAAAAGAGCAAGAATTGCATGCCAAAAAGGCAGCGGTGGCAGAAAAAATTCATCAGATGGATCATAAACTCAAAGTTGATTTTCAATTGCTTGAACATCGTTTGAGTCATCATCGTGAATGTCTGGAAACCCTGATGCGTAATGTCAAAAAGCGCAATGCGGTTTCAGAATAAACCAGAATCTTAAAAGCCCCACCGGGGCTTTTTTTAGGTCTGTTGCTCGCGAATTTGGTTCAATCTAAATTTTTGCTATAGTGACCGTTCAACCGATGAGTTCTCACCATTATGCTTTTCAATTCACGCTACCCGACTTTAAACGCTAAATTGTTTCACCAACAATCACCTGTTCCGCTTAAAGGAGCAAAAGCAGGCCATTTCAATGCTGCTCTGGCAGATGAGTTACAGTGGAACGAACAAGATAAAGCAGCATGGGTTGAGATTTGTAGTGGTCAAACTGTATTTGAGCAATGCCCTCCACTTGCGATGGTGTATGCGGGCCATCAATTTGGTCAATGGGCCGGACAATTAGGCGATGGCCGCGGTGTGTTGATTGCTCAAGTGCTAGATCGATCTGGACGTACTATAGACCTACACCTTAAAGGTGCCGGGCTAACGCCTTACTCTCGTATGGGCGACGGACGTGCAGTGCTGCGCTCGGTAATTCGTGAATATTTGGCTGGCCATGCACTCAATGCACTTGGCATTGCATCTAGTAATGCAGTTGGTTTTACAACGTCAACCCAAGGTGTACAACGAGAAACTCTTGAATTGGGTGCCATGTTACTACGCACCTCGGATTGTCATATTCGACTTGGGCATTTTGAATGGATTAATCAATATGCTCCTGAGCTTTTGACAGAATTCACCCAAAAGTGTATTGAATGGCATTATCCTGAAGCACTTGAAGCAGAACATCCTGTTTTGACATTTGCCGAGGGCGTGATTCAAAAAACCGCTAAAATGATCGCGGATTGGCAGTTGGTCGGCTTTGCCCATGGTGTCATGAACACTGATAATTTGAATATTACGGGATCGACTCTGGATTTTGGGCCATTTGGATTTATGGAACGTTTTCGCCCTAATTGGATCAACAACCACTCCGATCATCAAGGCCGTTATGTTTATCAAAATCAGCCGAGTATCGGACACTGGAATTTATGGGTATGGCTTAATAATCTGATTCCATTGGCCAAAGAACAAGATAAAGAAGAATTTAAGCAACAACTGGTCAGCTGCCTTGAGGCTTTTGAACCAGCATTCTTGGCCTACTATACCGAAGGCCTATGTAAGAAAATGGGCTTACCGCAGTTTCATCATGACAGTTTCGATTGTGGCATGGCATTTTTACGCATTTTACAAAGCGAACAACTGGATTACACCCAAAGTTTTCTCAGCCTACAACAGCATGATTACACTGCACTTCGAGATGACTGCCTAGACATCCGGCAGTTTGATGCTTTTCTGCAGCAGTACCATCAGATTCGAGAACATCAAGATATTGCATCGCTTGATCAGACGATGTCTGAAGTGAACCCCGTTTATATTTTACGTAATCACATGGCGCAGCACGCAATTGAACAAGCTGAACGCGGTGACTTTTCAGAAGTAGAGCGTTTATTTACCCTACTTGCCTCACCTTTTACACGCCAACCTGCACTTGAACGAGAGCAGGATCTAGCACCTTTGGCAAGTGATGTTCCTGAAGTGATGGTGAGTTGTTCATCCTAAAATTCACCATTGATATCTGGCGTACAGATAGGCTCCCATACGATGCGCACGATTGGTATTTAAATTATCTGTTAGATATTTAAATCCAATATTTTCATGTTCAAAAGAGAGTCCATAGGCGCGAGACTGTGGCTCATAATGAATCCCTAGTTCACCGAGTGTGAATTGATGAAATACATTGAGTTGATAGAGCGTCAGGTATTCATTCGATAGCGTAGAAATCCCCGCTTTCCATAATGAAGAGGCTGGCGCGTAATTGATTGATGATGTGATTTTATAAGGTAAACGCTGGTTATAGCGTTTATGCACACCGAGTTTACCTTGAATATCAAATCTTGGTCGTTGATCTTGATCGTACTTGAGTTCGTATTGAGTGTAGGGTGCATTTTTCCAGTACAGGTAACTGAAGATATCTTCTGCATGCAGGCGGATATCAACTCGATCGAATAATCGTCCTGCTAATCCAACATCCAAAGCATAACCATAACCACGATTTGCTCGGGCATCCCAGCCCATATTCTCCTCTTTCAGCGCTGGCTTGTCATAACTATAGTTTAGTGAAGCATTCAGCCAGTCTACTCGCTCTAGAAGCTCTTGCATCTGAGTGGTTTGACCTGCTCCCTGAAAATTTCCATCTACATAATGACGACCAATCAAGGCCGTTAATCCTGTTGTAAGAGTCAAATTGTCCTGTAAAGACCAGTCGTAGGCAAATCTTGCCCCTACTGCATCCACATGTGCTGCATTTAGTTTTAAGTAATAGCGCTGGTCTGCATCAATCGGTTGATCATTTTCAATCTGATAGTAGAGTTTGGCCAAATCATGACTAAAGTTTAAAACATAATCGTAGCGCCATACCCAGGCATAGTTCCAGTTGCCTTGTTGTAGGCCCAATTGCATTTTGCCATGAGCAAATGCATTGTTTCCAGATCTCAATTTTGGATCTTGCCAATCATCTAAAAAGGATTGAATTGCAATTGGTTGGCTATAGAGATCGGCATTTACACGATATTCAATTTGCTCTGCTTGAGCAAAAATAGAACTTGATACAAACACAAAGCTTAAAAAATAAATTTTCATGATAAACCAAACAAAAGAGCAGCTTCATAAGCTGCCCTTGTTGTAAATGTTAAGGTGCAATCGTGATAATGGTGTTATCGGTAAATCTCGCGTTATACAATGATCCCGATACTTTGGATAAATCGCCATAACTCGTGCTACCGACCATGATCTTTGTTGAAACAAAGTTATCCAAATCTGGAATTGAAACATAAGCGCCATTTTTATGTTTCACTGTTGCAGCAACTGTTGGTTTGTCTTGATCAAGATTTGAAGAAACGAATTGAATATTGAGCGCATTGCCATCTACATCAATATCCGCTGTTGCATTGCCCACTTTAAATTCATTTCTTAAGCCATTTACCTTTAAGCTAAATGGTGTCTGCTTGTTTTTGGCTTTTAAATTTCCTGTCAAAACGATATTTAGAGAAATATTTAAGAAATTATTGATTGATTCCTTGTTGCCTGTAATATCAATCGGTTTGTTCAAGTCATTGTTTAACTTAGCGCTGGCTTGAATACTAATGTTATCCTGATCTTTGACAGTTGCCACGCCATCTAGTTTGAGTTCATACGGGATCAATCGAACAAAACTGTTTCCGTTATCGACCATGGTCACGGCTTTTGCCTGTCCTGACAGCTCTTTAAATGTGCCTACAAAGCTTTCGTCGGTAGTGAGCTCAATATTTTTAAGCGTTGTCGTTACCGAAGTCGCCATTTCATTTTCGGTACGCTCATCGAAGATTTTGGCATCGGCGTAAAGAATCGAAACTGAAGAATTATCTTTAAATTTAACTGTCGCTTTCTTTTTATTGGCATTGACGGTTTCAAGTTCACTGTTTGCAAAAATACTATACACGTGCGTTGATTCTGCCGTTACTACTGATGGCTGTGATAGGTTTAACTGCTTAACCTGTAAGGTGGTTTTATCTGCATACAATGAGATTGGGTTTTGACCAGACACAAACTTGAAACCCGCCCATCGTTCGAAATCGGTTGATCCAGATACTTTTGCGGTCAATCCATTTACTTCAATTTTGAGTGCATTATTGGTCAATTTGAAATCTGGCGCATACAATTCGGATGCTGCATAAAGCCGATCTATATCTTGTGCTGAGTACGTTTTGGTTGAACCTTTTGCATCTTGAAGCGCCAACTCAGACAGTGTCAGCAACAAATTGGTACTATCTTCAATGTCCGGACTAATTTCGGCGACTGCATCGATAGACGGTTGATAGGTCTTTTGAATCTCATCAAAACTATCGTAATACGACACAATTGTATTTGTGGTCTGAATGAGTTGTTTTGCTTTGTCTAAGTCACTCATCGTATTAGAAGAACCACTTCCAGTATTGGATGAGCCAGAGTTACTTGATGAGTCTCCCCCACCACCACCGCAAGCAACAAGTAAAGAAGCGAGTGCGATCACCAAGACTGTTTTCTTGAATATCATTTTTTATCCTTTTTTATAATTACACAAAAAAACAAAATCTACATAAAGACCTCAATTTTTACAACACCCCAAACAGACTATTCTGTATATTAAAAATTAAGCTTCTAATTTTTATGAAATTTATTATTTTCATATCATTCACTTTTAAAGATAACAAAGTATATGTGCTTCGTTTAAGTGATTGCACTTATCCCCATTTTCTGTGGATAACACTGTGATTATCCACAGGATAAGTAACTTTACATGCAAGTTGATAGAGCTTAATTTTTTACTAATTAATTTTTTTCTTATCCAACAATTTTCAGGATGAAAAATGAACACTGAAGAAATGAAAAGCTATGCGCTCAGTGTGGCGCTTAGCCTTCCACAGACGAATTTAAGTCAGCCATTTTCAGCCGATTCAGATGTGGTCAAAGTTTTTGATAAAATTTTTATGATTGCAGGGCATGCACACGGCCAAGGTTGTATTACTTTAAAAGTAGATCCCGTTCAAGGCGAAATGCTCAAAGATACCTATAGCTGTATTCAAGGTGGCTATTACATGAATAAACGCCACTGGATTTCGATTTATGCAGGCTCTGAAATAAGTGCAGATCTCATTTATGATTTAATTCAAGATTCTTACTTATTGGTAGCAAAAACGCTAAATCGAGTTCAAAAAAATCAGTTAAATTGGACTGACAACTAAAGTAACTCCGTATCGACATGCGAGATGATCTTAAAAATAAAAAACGCACCGTTTAAACAATGCGTTAGTCTCAAATTAGATGTATTTATCCATTAGTCTTCAGGATATTCAAAACGATACCCAACCCCATATACCGCTTGCACCCATTCATGGCGATTACCTGTGTCTGCGGCTTCACTGATCTTACGGCGTAAATTTTTAATATGGCTATCGATCACACGGTCTGCCACATCAAAACTATCTGGATTGATATGATCTAGCAGTTGCGCCCGTGAATACACCTGCCCCAAATGCTCCAAAAATAGCTCGAGTAAGCGAAACTCGGTTGGAGTCAGGTTTAAGGCTTTTTGCTTGTACCAGATTCGTTGCTGTGCCTTATCAATACGAAACATATCGTTTTGTTCAGGTTCGGCTTTACGGTCCAGACGACGTAAGACTGCCTGAACACGTGCTACCAGTTCTTTGGGGCTAAATGGTTTGCAGACATAGTCATCCGCGCCCATATTAAGGCCCAATACTCGATCAATTTCCTCTGTACGCGCGGTCACCATAATAATCGGTAAATCTGACTGTTCACGCACTTTACGGCAAATGGTCAAACCGTCCATACGCGGCACCATCAAATCCAGAATCATCAGATTGGGTTTACGCTGCACAAAGCTCTCATACGCCTCTTGGCCATCATGAAACATACTGACTTCAAACCCAGACGCCTCTAAATAATCACGAACCAGATGAGCTAATTCCACTTCATCTTCAACTAACATCACATGTTTCATGGATCAAATTTCCTTAATCTTTGATTGTGTTTTTGGAAAAGTCAGAATGCAACGCAGACCACCCAAAGGCGAATGATCAAAACGTAATTGGCCACCCAGCGCTTGTGCCAGCTTCGACGACAACGCCAAGCCGAGTCCAGTACCACCCGTACTACGTGTACGCGAATCATCAACACGATAAAAACGTTCACCCAAGCGCGCCAGCTGTTCGTCGCTCAGCCCAAGCGGACTGTCATCGACAATTAAAGTCCACTCCGATTCATTTTGTTCAGTATGAATCTTGATCTGCCCGCCAGCTTGCGTATAACGCACACTGTTACTCAATAAGTTCACCACAATTTGTTTGAAGCGATCTATATCTAATTGTAACGTAGTGCCTTCTCCTGCAATCGAAATTTGAAGTTCGGCCTGCTCAAACTTTGGCTTGAAGTGCTCAACTTCCTGTACCAAGACCTCCCACGGATTGACCTCGGCCATATAACATTTCAATTGCTGGGCATCGGCTTGCGCCAAATCGGCCAGATCTTGGGTCAGTTTTTTCAAGCTACTGACCTGACTCATCATGGCGGTCAAATGCTGCGGTGTGGCTTTACGGATGCCGTCCTGCATCGCTTCAATTTGTGCCTGTAAAACGCTTAGCGGAGTTTTTAGCTCATGCGACGTATCGGCCACCCATTGACGTCGAGACTCTTCATGCTGATACAGAATTTTAGCCAATTGATTTAATTGGGTTGCCAGATCACCCAACTCATCATTACGTTTAATTTCAACCTGATGCTTATAATTTCCACGGGTTAATTCACGTGTGGCATTGAGCAGACGTTGAATCGGTTTTTTAAAATAAGTCGCCAATAAAAGCGCTGCAATTAAACTGGTCAAGACCGACAAAGCATAAATCAGCAATAAAAAGCGCTTTTGATTGCTAAAGAAATTAATACTTAAGGCATCGTCTTCATCGAGTACCGGTTTCAGGCCCAAATACCCCACAATCTGGTCTTTGACAATAATCGGCCGATAGGAAATCTGCTCATTGGCACTTTCTCCCACCACAAACTGATGCTTGGCATCGTATAACGATAACCGCGAACTCAATCCCAAGCGGTCTGGCATGGCAATAAAACGCTTTTTACCGTCGTGATGCATCATGTTGGCCATTTCGGAACCACGCGGTGGTGCTTTTTTCTTTTTGCCATCATCTGGACGGAAAAAATTCTGATTCGAACTGAGTGGAAATTTCAGACCTTCAAAAGGCTGATACTCAGAAGGCAAATTATCTTTTAAAAACTGCCGTTCTTGCTCGTCCAGTACGGGTCTATTTTTAAGACGGTTTTCGTTGGTCAGATCGGGCGAGAGCATAATCATGTTTTGCTCATTGAAAAAACGCTGCTGCAACGCAATATCGTACTGACGGCGTAACCACCAGCGTGACAGACGATCATAGTCATCTGGCGCGGCCTGTCCTTCAATTTGTAAAATCTGCGCCTGAATGGCATTGCCCCAATCGCCATACGTGGTATACACATTGGCCAAATTGGTGATCAAATGATCCAGCTTTTGCATTTCGACATCGGCCACATATTTGGCAAAATTTTTCTGCATGGTCCAGTGCAAAACACTCAGACTCACTGTGGTAATCAGTAAGGTGGTGAGCAGTACGGTTAGAAACAACCGAAGCGCAATGGGAACGCGGCGTATTTTCAAAAGCGAGCTCTCATGATTCGTTTATCTTTTCTATTGTAATCAACACTCAGGCAAAAAAGTCTCCATTGTTCCTTCATGTTTATTATTTAATCTTTAATTGGTTTTTAGTCAGCATACATCCTAGTGGTGTTCCCACACTAAATCATTCACTTCGGGGATTCAATATGAACAAAATGGCAAAAATTACACTCTGTATGGCTACAGTGATCAGTATGGGGAGTTTGGCAGCCTGTCAATCCACCATGCCACCTCAAGATCCCAATGCACCTAAAATGATGGATGGCCCGGCAGGCAAACACTGGATGAAACATCACAAACTTACCCCAGAACAACGAGCAGACATGCAACAGCGACGCGCTGAGCGCAAGGCTGAATTTGAACAGATTCAAAAAGCATGTACAGGCCAAGCTGTAGGTCAGACCATTCAGGTAAAAATGGGAGACAAAACAATTGATGGAACCTGTGAGTTACGCTTTAAGCCCAGCAAAATGAATGATCGTATGGCCCCTCCTCCAGTGCCAGCCGCATAAATTTAGCACATCATAAAAAAGGCACTTCGGTGCCTTTTTTTCTGGTCACATCTTTTTACGATTTTGACTATTCCTTTCATTTGAAATTCATAAAAAATTTATATGATTTAATTACTTGTATATTTCAAGATAATTTTCTTTGACTTTACAGTCATGGATTAGACTCCCCGAAATGCTTGTACAGGGGTATAAGTTATTGCACGATGTAATTCATAAGAAAGGTACCTTCGGGTATCCAACCGTAATCGACAGGACATTAGAAACGCTGGTTTAACCAGTATTGAGGAAACCGATATGCCACAATACAAAGCGCCTTTACGTGATATGCAATTTGTTTTGCATGAGTTACTAAATGCTGAAGAGCACTATGCAAAACTTCCTGCATTCCAAGAGAACGTAAGCCGTGAACTGGTTGATCAATATTTAGAAGCGGCTGCAGATTTCTGTGAAAACGAGCTTTCTCCACTCAACCAAATTGGCGACCGTGAAGGCTGTACATGGAATGATGGCGTGGTCACAACGCCAACAGGTTTTAAAGAAGCTTACCAAAAATATATCGAGCTGGGCTTTCCGTCTTTAGCCGCAGAAGAAGCTTACGGCGGTCAAGCATTGCCAAATTCACTCGGTATTGTGATTTCAGAAATGGTCGGTTCGGCCAACTGGGCATGGGGTATGTATCCGGGTTTATCGCACGGTGCAGTGCGTACCCTTGAGCACCATGGCTCAGCGCAACAAAAGGACACCTACCTACCAAAACTCGTTTCAGGCGAGTGGACAGGTACGATGTGTTTGACCGAATCACATGCAGGGTCTGACTTAGGTATTATTCGCACCAAAGCAGAACCAAATGCAGACGGTAGCTATGCCATTTCGGGTGAAAAGATTTTCATCTCGGCGGGTGAGCACGACATGGCCGACAATATTGTACATATTGTCTTGGCACGCTTACCCGATGCACCGAAAGGTACCAAAGGCATCTCGCTATTCATTGTGCCAAAATACTTGGTCAATGAAGACGGCTCAATCGGTGAACGCAACGGCGTCCGCTGTGGTTCAATCGAGCACAAAATGGGAATCCATGGTAACGCGACCTGCGTATTGAACTTTGATCGTGCAACAGGTTATTTAATCGGACCTGAAAACCGTGGTCTCAACTGCATGTTTACCTTTATGAATACCGCACGTATTGGTACGGCTGTTCAAGGTTTGGCAGCATCGGAATCATCATTCCAAGGTGCTTTGAGCTATGCCAAAGACCGTTTGGCGATGCGCTCACTCTCTTCACCAAAAGCACCACAGAAAGAAGCCGATCCGATTATTGTGCATCCAGCAGTTCGTAACATGCTGCTTACCCAAAAGGCATTTGCAGAAGGCGGCCGTGCTTTGGTGTACTTGCTGGCACTTTATGCCGATATCGTCGAAAAAGGCGCTGATGAAGAAGAGCGTAAGTTTGCCGACAATATCTTGTCGTTGCTGACACCAATTGGTAAAGCATTCCTGACCGAAACTGGTTATGAAGCAGCCAACAAAGGCGTTCAGGTCTTTGGTGGTCACGGCTTTATTGCTGAACACGGTATGGAGCAAATTGTACGTGATACGCGAATTGCTTGCTTATACGAAGGTACCACTGAAATTCAGGCACTCGACTTGCTTGGCCGTAAAGTACTGCAAACCCAAGGTGCCATGTTGCGTGACTTCACCAAAATGATTCACAAATTTGTTGAAGCCCACAAAGACAACAGCGCCATGAAAGAGTTTATCGAACCGCTTGCGGCTGTAAACAAAGAATGGGGCGACATCACCATGCAAATTGGAATGCGCGCGATGCAAAATCCAGATGAAGTGGGTGCTGCCGCAGTCGATTACCTTTATTACGCAGGTTATGTGACTTTGGCCTACTTATGGGCGCGTATGGCACAGGTCGCGCTTAGCAAACTCGAAGAAGGATCAAGCGATGTAGATTTTTACAACGCAAAAGTGACCACGGCGCGTTTCTACTTCCAGAAAATCTTGCCGCGCGTTCGCTCACATGTCGACGTATTGTCTACGGGTGTTGAGTCATTGATGTCCTTAGAAGCAGAACACTTCGCGTTCTAATCACAGTTCGGGATCGATTACAACGGCCCCCAACCAGAAAAGGACTGATCAGTTTTGACAGTCCTTTTTTTTCAAATTAGATGTTACATTAAAACCACTGACAACGCTGTGACTCAATGCATTTTCTGTGCAATATTAAAGACATAGAACTATGCAAAAATATTCAAGGTGAAGAATTATGCCAATTTATAATGCGCCACTCGCAGACATGCGATTCATCTTAAATGATGTATTTCAAGCTGAACAATTCTGGCAAGCCAACGAACATCTTGCCCATGTGGATGCAGCAACTGCAGAAGCTATTTTGGAAGAAATGGCAAAATTTGCTCAAAATGTCACACTCCCTTTAAACCGTTCAGGTGATGAAGAAGGTGCACGTTATGAAAATGGCCAAGTCTTCACACCAGCAGGCTTTAAAGAGGCCTTTGCACAGTACGCACAAGGTGGCTGGATCGGATTGGGTGCCGACGAAGAATGGGGCGGTCAGGCCATGCCTAAAATGTTGACCGTGCTGGCCGATGAAATGCTGTTTGCGACTAACCCTTCTTTTTTGCTCTACCCGCTCCTATCGGTTGGTGCAGGTATGGCCTTGAGCAGCTATGCATCACAAGCGCAAAAAGAAACGTATTTACCTAAAATCTATTCAGGTGAATGGTCAGGCACCATGTGTTTGACTGAGCCACATGCCGGTACCGATTTAGGGATTATTAAAACCAAAGCCGAACCGAACGCAGATGGATCGTACAACATCACTGGAACCAAAATCTTTATTACCGGTGGTGATCACGACCTAAGTGAAAATATCATTCATTTGGTATTGGCCAAAACGCCTGATGCACCCGCAGGTTCGCGTGGTATTTCTTTATTTATTGTGCCGAAGTTTTTGGTCAATGACGATGGAAGTCTTGGCGAGCGTAACGCAGTCAGCCCAGGTTCGATCGAACATAAAATGGGAATTAAGGCATCGGCCACTTGTGTGATGAATTTTGACGGTGCCAAAGGCTTTTTAGTGGGTAAAGAAAATGAAGGCTTAGCCGCAATGTTTGTCATGATGAACTATGAACGTTTATCGATGGGTATTCAAGGCTTGGGGGCTTCAGAGTTTGCCTACCAGAATGCGGCACAATATGCCACAGACCGCTTACAAGGTCGTAGCGCATCAGGCGTACAATCGCCGAGCAAACCAGCCGACAGCATTTTGGTTCATGGTGATGTACGCCGTATGCTCCTGAATGTACGTGCCAACAATGAAGCATCACGTGCCTTTGCCGTGTATGTTGGGCAGCAACTGGATATCACCAAGTTTTCAACCGATCCAGACGCCGTAAAGAAAGCCAATGACCGCGTGGCTTTGCTGACGCCAATTGCCAAGGCATATCTCACCGACACCGCCTTTCAGGCAACTCTAGATGCCCAGATGTGTTTTGGCGGGCACGGTTTTATTCGTGAGTGGGGTCTGGAGCAATGTGTTCGTGACTTACGTATTTCACAGATTTACGAAGGCACCAATGGTGTTCAGTCTCAAGATTTGATTGGCCGTAAAACCATTAAATGTGGTGGTGCGTATATCGGTGAATACATCAATGAAATTCGTGATTTCGCCAATACGCTTGCCGCAGATTTAAACTTCATTAAGGATGCAACACTTGATGCTGCCACTGAAGTTGAGGCTGTAACGCAGTTTATTATTGAACAAGCCGCTGAAAATCCAGACTTTCCAAACGCAGCAGCAGTCGATTATTTACATGCGGTCGGTTTACTCAGCTTTGCCTACATGTTTGCCAAAATCGCAGCAGCGGCCAAAGACAAATCTGGTGAGTTTTACCAAAATAAATTGTCGTTGGCACGGTACTTTGTTACCCGCATCTTGCCGGAGCTTGAATCACGTATCCGTAAAATCGAAGCGGGTTCTGATTTGGTCATGAGTTTTGATGAAGCCTACTTTACCGCACAGTCTTAATACGCTCGATTAAAAAAAGCCTGCACATGCAGGCTTTTTTACTGTCTTATATTTTGATCTAAATTTCGGCCAAAAGGCTTAAAAACATCCACTTGAGCCTAATGTCTTGTGTCATGCGCATGAAATTTGCTTAGTGTACATCATACCTTTAATTGATTGCCGAGTTCATTTATGTCTTCTTCTAAACGTGCAAACAGGCTTGAAGCGTTACTCGATCGCTTTGGCAACTATGCTGTTGAAGCATTTCACTATATTGCCCTATTTATTATTGGTTGTATGGTGGTGTGGTCAGCCATTCACACCACCATTGACATCTTCACAGTAAAATCTTACGCCACCATTGATGATATTTTGCTGTTGTTTATTTATTTGGAATTGGGCGCAATGGTCGGGATTTATTTTAAAACCAACCATATGCCAGTGCGTTTTTTAATTTATGTGGCCATAACCGCCCTAACGCGATTGCTCATTTCAGATATTCAGCATAACCATAAAGCAGATGTTAGCCAGTTGATCATTACCGGCTCAATTCTAATCTTGGCCTTAGCCATTTTGATTGTACGTTATGCCTCATGGAACTTCCCCTCTGTGATCCGTGAAAAGCATCAGACACGCCCTTTAGAACAAGGCAAAACACCACGTCCTGAAGACGATGAACTGGCATAGAAAAGCCCATCCTGCCTCAAGCAGTATGGGCTTGTTAAGCTGTCAAAATTAACGATGCGCCAGCAAAATCTGCGCGATAATGCCGGTTGCGACAGCCACCAGTACATAGCGACCGTCAATGTACGTCCAACGATGCTGTGGCGGTGGTGGAGGCAATTGATAGTCATACCAGTTGTTTACATAGTAACGGTCGGAGTAATACTGCGGCGGTAAGCGATAACCGGGACGAAAACCTTCATGCACGCGATAATAACGCGGAGCTGGCGAAGCATAGTAATACCGGTTTTCTACAATACGCATGTGTGGGGGTGGCCCATAAGATCGCCAGTCACCACGATGCCAATCATCTCGGCGCCAATCTGGATGATGATATGGCCCATCATGCTCACGGTTCCATTGATGACCGGCCCAATCAGGTGGATCTGCTAAGGATAAAGTGGAAGTTCCAAGTAGGACGACAGCGAGTGAAGCAGCGATAATTTTTTTCATTTCGAAATGTCCACAGCATGTGACGCTTGAATCAGCATAAAACTATGGCAAGGATAAATAATGTATAAATCAGCGTGTAGTGCAAGCAATTGTTATTGTTTTTGCCACGATGTAACTTAGCTTAAAATCATGGAGAAGTAGCGTCAGTCATCCTCTAGATATAAAAAAAACCACCGCATGGCGGTGGCTCTTAAATTGAATCAAATTAGTAAACTTGATAGATCCGATGGTTGTAGTTTGAAACCAGCAAATAACGACCATCTGCTCTCACCCAGTGATAACCACGCGGTGGAGTTTTCAAGCGATAGGCACGCCAGTT
The DNA here is from genome assembly GCF_000760595.1 of Acinetobacter soli. Classification (GTDB taxonomy): domain Bacteria; phylum Pseudomonadota; class Gammaproteobacteria; order Pseudomonadales; family Moraxellaceae; genus Acinetobacter; species Acinetobacter soli. The sequence continues at coordinate 39,751 of NZ_BBNM01000005.1, forward strand.
GTTCACTTGATAGCGGTCATGACGCCATGCCGCTGGTAAGCGATCACCGCGCTGAAAACGATGCTCACGGTAGTCACGATGACCGTTATCATGACGGCGGTCATGATCCCATTTGGCAGCAGGTGCATGGTGACGATCACGTGGGCCATGATCACGATCCCAGTCGGGGCCTGCAAACGCAGTAGCCGATACCCCTAACATCATTGTAGATACCACCAGGGCTTTGAATACAGTATTCATCTGGATGTCCTTTCTTCATCTCTTTACAGACTCATGATAATGGGCGCCCAAGAAGAAAGGATGGACAAAAACACGGGCTTTACTATCTGATTGTAATCATCATAAAGAAATCATGAAGAGATGTAACACCTAAGATTCAATCTCATTTTTATCTCAAGACCATTTTCAAGAAATAAAGCCAGCACAATCAAAGGCTCGTACATTCAAAAACGATTAGCGAATACCTTCAATTGTAAAATCTGGTGAGGAAATAAGAAGATAATGCTGATCTACCAGAATCCAGCGACGACCTTGCGGTGGCTGATACAAGCGATTGTCGGACCAGTTTTCGATCCGATAGCGGTCATCACGATATTCAGTCGGTAAAATTTGGCCCACTACAAATACGTAGCGAGGTTGTCCAGTATGCCAATGATGGGGTCGATAAGGACGAGGAGATAGCACTTGTTGGTTGCTAAAGCCGACGGAGGGTACAGGAGGCTGATTCGCCGAGCGTGACGGATAAACCGGAGGCACCTTTTGATTGGAAAATCCAACAACAGGCGCAGATGGTGAGTAATATGTATTTGGGCGTATTGACTGCTGTCGCATTCGATCATCGTGTGCCCAAAGACTCGTTGAGCATACTGTAATCATCATCACGCGTCGCAGGTTTCGAACGATATGAATCAACATGCGCCTCTCCCAAACCATACAGTTATCTTCTCTAGTGTAGAGGAAAACCAGTCAGACCCTACATGACAAACTGTATATAAATCGTCTATGCACAAGAATCGGGCTTTATCGATATAAAATAGCGACTATACTAAGCTGCAATGTGGAGCATGGAACAAGATACAGTGGCAGAATTAAATTTTGAACGTCTTTATCAGTTTTTTAGTAAAGTCCCAAGTATTCAGCAACAGCGCATTTCAGCGCACGGCACAAACGGTGAGCATGCATGGTGGATTAAATTTAGCATAGACACCGAACATGCTTTAGCATGGCAAACCGTACAAGAGCTTGGGCATGTACTGAACTATCTCTCGACCAATGAACGTCTGCCCACACAGTTTTTTCCGGTATCACCTCCCCCGTATATGAACGGTGAAGCCAAAGACTTTTTGGCATGGGTCATTGAATGTGATCACCCTGAGTTTAGTCCCGATGTGGTGTGTGACTGGTTAGAGGCGCGCTTGCCGAATCCGGTTGAAGACGAAAGTCAGTGGAAAATCAAAACCAGCCTAGATGAGCTTGATCAAATGAGCCCGCAAGAACTCGATCAACTGATTCCTCCTACGCATTAAAAAGCAAAGAGAGGCGATGCCTCTCTTTAAAACTTAAAATGTCGAAAGACCCGACCACTCCATAAATCGATAGGTCCAATACTTCAGTTGGGATTCATCGGCATATTGAGCATAGTCCACACTCATCTGACGGCCATTCAGATTTGACCACGCTGTATTAAAATATCGAGTAGCATCTTGAAAAACGGCTGCCTGCGTTTGACCTTTGACCATGATATCTGTTTCGAGATTATAATTTTTTAGATTTCTTGCGGTAAAATTTGCCGAACCCAAAATCATTTCAGCTTGAGTCGCACTGGATTTGATGATCATTTTGCTGTGGCACTGCTCGCCATGCGTATCACACCACCGTACCGGAATACCTGCGGCATGCAACTCGGAGGCCACAGGCCGATTCGGAATTCCATTTTTTTGTCGACCAAAGGCATCTTTATTCGGGTCTAGTAACACCCGAACCTTTACCCCACGCTCGTGTGCTGCCTTTAAAGCCGAAATAATCTGGCGCTCAGACAAATAAAACATTGCCAAATCCAGTTGATCTTTGGCTTTGGCACGCTGAATTAAATCTAAAACAGCGTGATAAATTGCCGCTTCGGTCAAAAGCTGCACCTGAGGCTCAGTCGTGGGTGCATTGATTTCACCCATAATCACAACAGGTGATGTACCACCCGACATTTGAGCCACACTTTGTTCAGATTGCAACACATCCATTGCCGTCGGGCCAGAGACCACCACAGCAACGTTAGAATGACGCGAACTGCCATCGTGCGGATTGGCAGACGTAATCAGACTTTTCCAACCTTGATCGGTATCGACCACCATGGTTTTTCGATGATTGGCTTTTAAATTGGCCAGTGCCAGATAACTACGAAGGGTGATTTTCTGTTGGCCAAAGGGATTGGACAACCAGCCTTTTTCGGCGTTGTTCCCAATGCCTTGACAGCATAAATACCACAGGCTAGACCAAGTCGGATTTGAAGCACGCAGCGGAGTCAGATTGGTTTCAATCACATCGACGCCTGCCTGACGAAGCCGACGATATTGCTCAGGAAAAATACCACCGTAAACGGAATTGATCGGATCGGTAATAAACACAATTTGTATATTCGGATGCTCACGGCGCTTTTGAATTAATGCCTGTGTCAGCTCTTGCATCAGAGGACGCTGTGGAATTTTGCTGTCACCTACCTCTGAATTAAACAGAAACATATCCAGCACAATGGTACTCTTGGCTTGCTGAATCAGCGCCAACATTTGATCAAAGATCTGATGATCGTATTGTTGACGCCCCTGTGCATCGAGAAACGTTTGATCTGCTAAAAACTTGAGTTCGGCATGTCGTAGCTTACCGCTATAATTGAGGCCTTGCGGCAAGGGCTTATAGATATGATAAATTGCCGATGCAACATAGCCTAAAACCAACATCCCGACAATTAAAGAAAAATAACGGCGCCCAGACCAATTCAGTTTGGTATGAATTCGTTGAAAAATACGCATAACAAGTTATCCCAATCACTGGGTTCAGACTAGAGAGTCTCGTGAGATGTTTCAAGACTGATTTGGTTAATTCTGCGCGTCAATCTGCTTAAAAACAAAAGGAAAGCCGAGGCTTTCCTTTATGTGTGTAGCGATAAACACATTAAAAATTAAAGTTGATGCCCATGGTAAAATTACGCCCGATTTGTGGAACATCCGATAAAAATGACTCGTGTAGATATACTTTGCTGTCAAGCAGATTATTGGCTTTGGCATAAAGCTGATAACCCGTTTTCGTATTGATTTGCCCATCATACGCCAATCCGAGATTCAGCATGTTGTAACTCTTGCCTTCAGTTTCGTAATTGGCCAGATCATCCTGACCAAAGACATGGTAATACTCGGCTGTTCCTGAGTAACCCTGTCCAAAATCTGCCTTGATCCGCGTGCCTAAGCGTCCACCCGGAATACGTGGGGCATTTCCAGCATCATCTAGCTTGCCGCGTACATAATCCCCAAATACCCCCACATTGTAGCGTGGACTAAGTTGATAGCTCACATCTCCATCTACTCCGTAAAAGCGGGCATCGGTTTGATCGTATTGAATCAGACGAAAGTCCTGAAAACGATCTAAGGTATTGGCATAGATAAAGTTGTTGTACCAGCTTTGAAAAGCACTCAAGTTATATTTAAGGCCTTGGTCATTGTCAAAATGTAAACCGAGTTCAAGATTATTCGATTTTTCTTTTTGCAAATCGTCATTGCCTAACTCATAGGTATTGGTGGCCATATGTGCGCCATTCGAATATAACTCTTGCGCCAGCGGCAGGCGCTCTTGATGTGAGCCTGTCAAAGACAGCTTGTAATTTGGCTTAAATGCCCAGTCGGTTGAACCCGCCAAGGAGTACGCCGTGCCGGTATAATTTTTGGCACCCACATCTACATCATTGCCATCGATATCGATGGTTTGATGATCGATACGCGATGACACCTGAAAATGCAGTTGATCAACTTGTTTTTCCTGCATTCCAAACACGCTGTAGCGTTTGGTGACAGTTGGGTCCATGAGTGCTTCATCACCGTTAATGGTGAGTTTTTGCTGAGTGTATTGTGTGCCAAACTGCCCAGTCCAGCCTGCCCAAGCCATGTTGTCTAAGGTAATGCGGGCATCGGTGCCTTTGCTGATAAAGGTAGTATCTGGTTCGTCTCCGTCCATTTCCTGATGCTGGTAATCTGTATAAGTGGCCTGTGCAGCCAGCTTGGAAAACCCTGCAAATGGATCATTCAGCTCAGTTTTGAAATCGTATCGCTTTTCTTTAAGATTAATCCATGCTGCCGCGCCATCTTGCTCCTGCAAAGCGGCCTGTTGATCAGTTAAAGTGCCGCAATCGAGCTTGCCTGCACTGGGTTTACATAAACCATATAACGGATTATCTCCCGGAATCCCGTAGCGATCGTGTCGTTCGCTATAGGCAACTCCGGTATAGCCCCGATCATAAATCCATGACAGTCCGGCATGGTAATCATTGGATTTGGCATAGGTATTGTCTTCACGGCGCGATGTTTCCTGCAAATCATGCGGCAAAATATAATCGTTGGCATCACGCTTTAAACCGCCCACATTCAATGCAAACTGACTGCCCAGTGCGACAGTCGAATCACCTGAATAAACCAAGCCATCATCACCCGTGTTGTAGCGAACACCCAACTGCCCTTCATACCCGTTGTCTGGCATTTTAGATGGAATTTTATGATCGATGACATTGACCAATCCACCCACAGAGCCTGCACCATAGAGCAGCGCTTCAGGGCCTTTTAAAATCTGGATCTGATCGGCTGCATTAGGATCGACCGTCACGGCATGGTCGGGAGAAACCGAGGAAACATCGAGCGTATCACCGCCATTTTGGGTAATTTTGACGCGTGCACCATCTAAGCCACGAATCACAGGCCGGCTCACCCCACCTGTATATTGCGCCGAGTAAACTCCCGATTGACCATTCAAGGCGTTACCGATGGTGGTTCCGCCTTGAATCAGTTGATCGCGTCCCACACTTACATCTCCAGCCGTCTCATTGAATGGCTGTTTGGGCGTGGCTTGAGCTTGAAGTTCAATGGTTGGCAAATCGTTGACAGCAGCATCACTGGGTGAGGTTTGTGCAAAAGCATGCTGAATCGATAGTGAGAGAATAGAAAGTGCAAAGACATGAGAACGAGTAAGCATCGTGATGCTCCAAAAGCCAATCACTCGTTACGTTATAATATATCTATTTTTTTACAAGCAAATTTAACTGGGTATTTATATTTCCATTCAAAGCTTGAGTTTTATGGCTTTGATTGAAAATTAAGGTGATTTTAATGCAAATATGAAGGCCAAAAAGGTATAGCGGTTAACTTAAATCATGCAGAGCGCCCTTAGGGCACTCCACGTGAAACATTATTAATTTCATCAATCACTTAGAAGCTAAAATCTACACCTACAGTAAAGTTACGCCCCACCTGCGGAAGATTCGACAAGAATGACGCATGGTTATACACCGTTTCATCAAGTAAATTATTGGCTTTCACATAGACACGGTAATCAGTGCGATTGCTGGCACGTGCCGCATACGCCAAGCCTAAATTCACCATGTTGTAGCCCGCGGTTTCATTCTCAAAAGCCGCAAATTTATCTTGTTTAAACACATGGAAATATTCGGCTAAGCCAGAAAAACCATCTCCAAAGTCTGCACTGACCCGCGTACCTAAACGGCCACCCGGAATACGTGGGGCATTGCCTTCGGTTTCAATTTTGGCACGTACATAGTCACCAAATACTGTGGCTGTATAGCGTGGAGAAAGTTGATAAGACAACTCTCCCTCCACACCATAAAAACGTGCTTGATCTTGCGTGTATTCAACCAGACGGAAGTTTTCAAAACGATCCAACGTGCGGGCATAAATGTAGTCGTCAAACCAGTTATGAAACACATGCACATGATAATTTAGCTTATCTGCATCGTAGTGAAAGCCAAGCTCAAGGTTGTTGGATTTTTCAGTACTTAAGTTTTGATTGCCCAGTTCATAGGTATTGGTGGCCAAATGTTTACCATTGGCATATAGCTCTTGCGCCAGTGGCATCCGTTCTTGATGTGATGCGACAAAGGATAATTTATAATTTGGTGCAAATGCCCAGTTGGCAGCGCCTGAATACGAAAAGGCATGATCATCATAGTTTTTTTGCGGAGAATCGATATCGATTTTTTGCTGATCAAAACGCGCAGCCACTTCAAAATGCACATCGTTCCACTGGGTATGTTCAAGTGCAAATAGACTCCATTTGTCGGTGGTACTCGGGCCAGCAAAGAGCGACTCTTCGCCAGTAATATCGAGTTTCTGGCGACCAAACTGTGCACCTACCACGCCTTCCCACTTGGCTAAAGGCTGATGTACCAATTCTAGACGTGCATCATAACCTTGGCTTTTGAAAGTGGTTGCGGCCTCTCCTTCTTCGATTTCATCATGTTTGTAATCGGTATAACTGGCTTGTGCACGTAGTTTGCTAAAACCAGAAAAGGGATCATTCAGTTCGGTTCTAAAATCGTAGCGCTCAGATTTTAAATTGACCCATGGCCCTGCATGATCGTGTGCATGTTCGTGATCGTGGTCATGACCCTCTTCTGCGGCATGATTTCCATGGTCATGATCGTCATGGCTACCACAAAATAATTCGCGGTCGTGTGGATGACAGCTTTCGTATTCATGGCTATGACCGGGTAAGCCATATTTATCCTGACGGTTGGTATAAGAAATGCCGGTAAAGCCGCGATCATGAATCCAAGACAAACCTACTGTCGCCTCTTCAGATTTGGCAAAGGTATTGTCAACGCGACGCTCTTTTTCACCTTCATGCAGATAATTCGGTGCAATGTAATTATTGGCATCTCGCTTCAGGCCTTCAAGTCTTAATGCTACTTGCTCGCCTAAACCTACCGTTAAGCCTGCACTCCCTAACTTCTCGTCGCTGCCCGTGTTGTAACGCAGTCCGACCTGCCCTTCATATCCTTGTTCAGGCATTTGGGTGGGAATCTTGTTGTCTGTCACGTTGACGAGTCCACCGACTGTACCTGCACCATACAGCAACGTTGAAGGCCCACGTACAATTTCAACCTGTTTGGCTAAAATCGGGTTGACCATCACGGCATGATCTGGAGACAAGGTTGAAACATCAATCGTTTCCGAGGCGTTTTGTAATACCTTCACGCGTGCGCTGTCTTGACCACGAATGACAGGACGGCTTGCGCCAGGACCAAACTGGTTCGAATACACACCCACCTGATCACTTAACGCCTCACCAATGGTAGCGCCGCCCTGTACCAATTGCTGATTTTGAATAATATTGTCTGCCGCAGCATAATCGACCGCAGTTTGAACCAATGGATGTGCGGTTGCTTCGATAGTTTTGAGTTTTGATACGGTGTTTGTTTCATTGGCCGCATGTACCACACTCGACAATGCAGCAAAAATTGAAAGTGTGAGCACACTTCTGGTGAACAACATTGGATTCCCCTCGAATTCTTAAAATCTTAAAATCTGCTTAATTTTTGTAATATTATAACATTGCACTATTTTTGCAATAAAAAACATTCTCAAACTGCATTGTCGACTACACTAGGCGCGACCTAAAAGACAAAATAATTTTGCTTTCAATATGCCGTTTACGCTTTCACATGCCATTTTGGCACCTCCCATTGCCAAACTGAGCGGCCAGCGCTTACCTGTTGCTGCTCTGGCAATCGGCTGTATGACTCCCGATCTGTTTCGATTATTTACCAATGCCAGCTTGACCATCAGTCATGAGTGGTCTGGGATGATTGTGCCTAATCTGTTGGTTGGGCTGTTGTTTTGTGCAGTGTGGTATGTGCTGTATCGTCCATTTATCTATCGCTGGCTGTCTCTACACGATCCACTCAATCTGAATACTCTAGACCGTACCTGTGGCTTTCTGATTGGCTGTGTGGTTTCAGTTTTAATTGGCGCAGCCACACATATTATTTGGGATGGTTTTACCCATGCCGATTTTCGAACCTTTGTCTTTCAAGATGCACTGAGCAGAGAAATTTCGATTTTGGGCTATCACACCCATGTACATATGCTCATGCAGATTGGTACTTCGGTGGTAACTCTGCCGATTTTGATCTGGATGTGTTTACACTATTTTAAGCAGCATCAGCAGACTAGACTGGTATCACGACTGATTCAGCGTTTTTGCTGGACTGCGTTTATTTTTTCTATGTTAAGCGGCCTATATTGGGTGATGGGCTATGCCGAACCACTCAGCCTCGATTCGTGGAAAGCAGAAACCTACGATCATGTAGGTAAATCGATCAATTACTTTTTCCGCGGGTTTCTTGGCAGTATGGCGCTATGGTCAATTGTATTCTTGGCATGGTTTGGTTTTTCCACACAACCAGATTCACAAAGTTGATTAAATCCGTTCAAAAATAGCGCATTTTTTGCAGTTTTTGGCGCTAGTTCTTGTGACCCGCCACTCAAAAAGGCATAATCGCTGATTCACTGGCGGTACGCTGTTTACGTATACGCCCCAACAGCCAATATAGTTTGGATTTTTACGACATGATGCGAACTCATTACTGTGGCTCTTTAACAGAAGCCCAAATTGACCAAACCGTAACCCTATGTGGATGGGTACACCGTCGCCGAGATCATGGTGGTGTGATTTTCCTTGATATGCGTGACCGCGATGGTTTGGTTCAAGTGGTTATTGACCCAGATACGCCAGAGGCATTTGCGACCGCAGATAAAGTACGCTCTGAGTTTGTACTGAAAATTACGGGTCGTGTACGTCGCCGCTATGAGGGCACTGAAAATTCAAATATGGTCAGTGGTCAAATTGAAGTGTTGGGCAAAGAGATCGAAGTTCTCGCACAATCTGAAACTCCGCCATTTCCATTAAATGATGACAATATTAATATTTCTGAAGAGCATCGTTTAAAATACCGTTTCTTGGACATTCGTCGTCCAGAAATGCTAGATCGTTTGCGTTTTCGCTCTAAAGTGACCAACCTGATTCGTAACTACCTAGACGATCATGGTTTCTTAGATGTTGAAACCCCAATCTTAACGCGTGCAACACCTGAAGGCGCACGTGACTATTTGGTTCCAAGCCGCGTACAAAATGGAAGCTTCTATGCTCTTCCACAATCACCACAGTTGTTTAAACAATTGTTGATGGTGGGCGGTATTGATCGTTACTACCAAATTGCAAAGTGTTTCCGTGACGAAGACTTGCGTGCAGACCGTCAGCCTGAATTTACCCAGATCGACATCGAAACATCATTCTTAAATGATGATGACATTATGGATCTAATGGAAGGCATGACCGTTAAGCTGTTTGGCGAATTGCTTGGTATCAAATTCGACAAGTTCCAGCGTATGCCTTACAGCGAAGCGATGCGTGACTATGCATCGGACAAGCCAGACTTGCGTATTCCGCTTAAACTTGTTGATGTTGCAGATCTGATGCAAGACGTCGAGTTTAAAGTATTTGCGGGTCCAGCCAAAGATCCTAAAGGCCGTATTGCAGCACTTCGCGTGCCGGGCGCAGGCGCTTTGCCACGTAGTGCGATTGATGAATACACCAAATTTGTAGGCATTTATGGCGCTAAAGGCCTCGCTTACATCAAGGTCAATGAAATTGAAAAAGGCGTAGAAGGCTTACAGTCTCCAATCGTGAAATTCATTGAACCGATCGTGATGCAATTGCTCGAGCGTGTAGGCGCAGAAAATGGCGATATCGTCTTCTTTGGTGCAGATAAAGCCAAGGTTGTAAATGATGCCATGGGTGCACTTCGTGTGAAAATCGGTCACGACCTAAAACTTGCAACCTGTGAATGGGCGCCGCTTTGGGTGGTCGATTTCCCAATGTTTGAAGAAACAGATGATGGTAAATGGACTTCAGTTCACCACCCATTTACGCTGCCAAAATCAAGCGTTGAAGATGTGAAAGCAAATCCGGGTGAAGCACTTTCCGTTGCTTATGACATGGTATTGAATGGTACCGAAGTCGGTGGTGGTTCATTGCGTATTTATACGCTTGAAATGCAAAAAGCCATCTTTGAAGCATTGGGTATTTCAGACGAAGAAGCCGAAGAGAAGTTTAGCTTCTTGCTGAATGCCCTGCGCTATGGCGCGCCTCCACATGGTGGTTTGGCATTTGGTCTAGATCGTTTAATCATGCTCATGACTGGTGCGTCTTCAATTCGTGATGTGATTGCATTCCCGAAAACCAAGACTGCTGAATGTCCATTGACTCAGGCACCAGCACCAGTTGAAGCGAATCAACTACGTGATTTGGGTATTCGTTTACGCGAGCAGCCAAAGAAAGAGGCTTGATTTTAGTTTAATGAATTAAGCTATCTGCTTTAAGTCTTACACCCTGACAGTTGAAAACTTTAATTCAACTCTCAGGGTGTTTTTATATCTTTAGCGCTCGAAACTAGATGGTAAATTAAATTGATCAGAAAAAATTTCAATAATTTCAGCTTTTAACTGTTCAAAATTTTGTACATGCTCATGATCATTTAAACAAACTTGAGCCAGTTTTTGCATTTTGACCGCCTCTTTTATTTCGGTTAAAGATTCAAACTTAAGATCATAATTTTGACCTCGATCAAGTATATCAACCGGATAAAATTTTCCAGAGCATAATTGCCACATCCGAAATAAATACTGATTTACATCTAATGGCTCTCTAAAACGATGCGTACATACGTGTTGTAAATAATCCTGCTCTTTTTCCCATACTTCATTAAATATCGATTTTAAAAAAGGTTGTGGTAAGTGCGTATTATAAAAATTTGAAAATTTTCGATTATAAAGCTCTAAAAAATTAGTCCAGTTATGTTTAAACCGATAATGAAGATTAAAGAATGCACGAGGCATTTGTTTGAAAAGCTGACGTTTATTGAAATATTTATTAATAATCGCGACATCTGTGAGGGTGACTGCACCCAAAAAGTTTTCTTCACCCACCACCATCAAAGGTTGTAAAACAAGCCCATCACAAGGCAGTCCTTTTCGAAAGAAAAACTCAGGCAGAAGCGGCTGAGTGATAAACATATCATCATTGAAATAGACGAAATGTTCAGCCAAACCTTCAATTTTATGAAGATTAATTTCGATAACATGAGAGCTAAATGTAGGTAAACAGGATGCATCGATAATTTGATCATGTGTAACGAAGTTGAGTTTTGGATGCTCTTTTATTAGAAATTCTGGAAAGTGTCCGCATGTTACGATATGAATTTTTCTGACCCATGGGCAGTATTTTTCTACAGATCTAAACCAATATTGTAAATTTTCCCAGTCACGATATCGGCACTGTTCATCTTTATCCCCAAGCTCAATGGCACAATCTCAAAAACGAACAGCATTTAAAGCCAAAGCGTAAGAAATAAAATGAATTTATGGTGAGATCACGTTAAATAACCTTCATAATTAGCACATAGTGATAATTTGTTACTTTTATTACCGATAACATTCTCAAATTAGACGATTGTGTTGAGCTGTCTACCGTCGAATGGCATAATATAGTTTTCTCCCCCTTCGGATAACTCATTATGGCTATGCGTTCTGATGTGCGCCGTCACGCGCTTGTGGTTATTGGTTTTTCATTAGCTCAATGGTTATTTATGCGGTATATCTTGGCCAACGAACTGTTCAATTTAGATACGAATCAACGCATTCTATTTTTCTGTGTGAGTAGCTTGGCTGGTGCATTACTGATTTTTGTTGCACTCATTTATATGGTGTTAAAGGGAAATGCGGATAATAAATAATATTCGCATAATCATGACTTCATATTCATGAAACCTTCAGATAATGTTCATATCCTTTCAAAATTTCAGGATGCCGATCATGTTGATGAACTATAGGAATAATCTGATTATCTACATCTACGATTAGTCCAGTTGAGTTCATCAATATTTGGCTAAACGGGTATAATCCTAAAGTGACAATACGCGATTTAAACGGCTGACAATAATGTACAGTTTCTAACTGTTTACAAAGCAGTAGCTTATTGTGCATCGCTTGATCATAAATCCGCTCAGACATTTTTTTATAGGGCTGTTTGCAGAATTCTTCAATCATTTTATCAACATAAGTATCAATTGATTGGTAATCTCCAATTGTAACTCCCGAACATGATACTTGATTAGTTTTTACTTCATTATAAAAATCAATACCATATGCATCTATTATCCATTTTTTGTTATATTCTTCAGTTTCAATACTGAACGCTGGATTTTCCATGCCTACAAATAAGCCTTTTTCAATATTTTCGAAAGGATTACTTTGAAAAAAAACATCGCGTACATCAGTGAGCAAGACATTCTGAATTGTGGTATCACTTTTTAATATTTCTTGATATTCGAAAAAACGACTAACATGAGGATAGCCGACTATTTTTAAACCTCTAATTTTACTTGCTGTATTATTTTCACTTACTGTTAAATTAAGAATCTGTTTTACTATATTTCTTATATTTTTAAATCTATATAGACCTGAATATTTTGATTTTGATTTAAATTTTCCAATATTGGAAACTTTAAAATTTACCTTAAATCTTTCAATATGAGAAAAAGCTTGTTCATATTCTTTAAGCTGTTCAGCATAAATGATAAGAAATAATATACCTTTAAAATCAGTTTTATTTAAAGAATTAATAAAGTCCGAAATTAATTCAGGTTTGTATCCTGTTGCAGATCCAATGATGATATTTTTTTGATTACTATCCATGAAAACTCCAGATCTATTCATTGGTATATTTTTTTAAGTGCAATGTTTTAAATTTAACTCGCAAATAATCCAACATATCATTTTTAATTTCAGTATTTGCAGCAACTAATGTCCTCTCGGCCTCAAGATAACTCAAATTAGAATTATTTTGAATCACAGGATGATCAAAAATAAAACTGACATATACATTAAAATCTTGTTGTAGAACGATCAGATCTTGCCAGTGATCATAAATTTTTGGAGTCTGATGATAACTTAGTAACATCGCTGCCATTTTACGATCCACCAAATAGGCGTAGGCATAAGCTAAACGATCAAGGAAATCATGATCAACTTTAAGTACTTTTTGTTCATATAATCTTTGATTTAGCTCGTAACCACGAACGCGATTACAAATTTTCATTTGAATACCGCCCAGGCTGAACAGAAAATTTTCACCCAGATGTAGTTCTTCTAACTTTGCTTCTAAATCGTCAAAATCGATTTCAAAACGTTCAATGACATCGTCTTCAAAAATAATCGCATACTTTTCATCGGAACTAAGAAAATCTTTGAGTGCTTCTAAGTGAGAAAGTGTACAACCCAGCTCACCAGGCGTCATGGGCTTGCTTTTACCTGCAACACCCATTTCAAAATATTGGCTAACACTTAAGTTTTTTCCAATAATTCCAAATTGTTTAAATTCATCTTTATAGTTATGAAAAGTCCGTTGTTCGTAAAATCCTTGTAACCTTGTACTGTCTTGCAATTCAATACTAATTAAATATTTTTTCATTTCAATCAAATGCTAAAATAAACGCCAACATTTTACTTAATTTTTCTTTTTTCGAGTGTAAAATTTGATGATAAAGCGTGAAATTCTAAAAAAATGGTATAAATACCAACAAAAAAAACAAGATAAAACTTTTGATTCTCACTGGTATATGCGTTTTGGCTGGTTAACGCAGCCCTTTTCAGGTTTAGATCAACTTAATGATCTGTTTGAGATCCACTCCCCTCGCCGCTTTACTTTTGCAGACAGTTTCTATGCCGAAGAAGATGGCCGTCATTTTATTTTTTTTGAAGAAGTCGACGATCAGCATCCAGTAGGATTCTTGTCTGTCTTAGAGGTATTTAAAGATGGCACATATACCGAACCGACCACCATATTAAAACTGGATTATCATCTTTCTTATCCCTGTGTTTTTAAAATAGATCATGACTGGTACATGATTCCAGAGACGTCAGCCAATAAGACCATAGAGCTTTGGAAGTGTGTGCAGTTTCCACTTAGATGGGAAAAACACTCAAATATTCTGCAAGATATTGAAGCCGTTGATAGCACGCCTTTTTATCATGACGGTATGTGGTACTTGTTTACCTCTACTCGACGTCACTGTAAGAAGTTTGGCGATCGTTTAGATATATTTTTCACACAAGATATCCTTAAGCCTGAATGGAAAGAACATCCAAGTAATCCAGTATGTAAAGGTAGTCAACAGTTTCGCATGGCAGGCAAACCCTTTTATTATCAAGGTCAATTGGTTCGACCAAGTCAAGATTCACTTAAGCGTTATGGTGGAAATATCGAGTTAAAAGCGATTACTCAATTGAGCCCAACCAGTTATCAGGAACAATGCTTAGCAGTCATTTTGCCAGACTGGAACACAATGGATGACGGTTGTCATACAATTAATTATGAAAATGGATTTGTGGTCTTAGATTCAATCCGCCTCTCCGCTAAAACCTATTAATTTACCAGCAGATTCTCATAAATACTGAGCGTCTGCTTTGCCATTGCTGCAACTGTCAATTCTGCCTTGGCTTTTGCATACAAAGGGCTAAAGTCGTTTTGAGCCTCAGGTTGAAGCGCACATTTAATCGCTTTTTCCAAACCTTGGGCATCTCCAATTTCTGCCAAATATTGCTCTGGTAACCACTCAACCACACCATTCACTTTGGTTGAAGCCATGACCTTATCTGCTTGTAAGGCTTCAACCATCACCAGTGGAAAACCTTCACGATCTGATGACAAGACCACAACATCTGCCAGTTGAATCAGTTCTCTAGCATCAGTTCTAAAACCTAAAAAAGCCACTTTACTTTGCAGCCCTAAAGTCTCAATCTGCTTTTCTAAGTCATCTCTAAGTGACCCATCCCCCACAATCCATAAATTCGCATCAATGTTTTGCATAGATTGAATCAATAGGCTGATATTCTTAACAGGTTCCAATCGACCAATACACATCACTATTTTTTTTGTAGTATCAAGATCAGGAAAGGTTGATTGAATGCTCTGCATTAAAGCCTGTTTTTTGTCTGTTTTTAATAGCGACTGAGGATAAACTCCATTATAAACCACATGAACTTTATTATTTGGAATATCCTGAGCTAAAGCCTGACTGACGGCAATCACCGCATCTCCAACCAAGTAAGCAGATTTATTTTTTTTAGTTCCATGAATCGTAGTGACTACTTTTATATTTATCAAAAAAGATCGAATTCGTGAAATCAGTTCCCCCGCTTTACCTGCTTGTGCATGAACAATATCAGGTTGAATCTGTTGAATCAGTGATTTCAGTTGCCAAAGTAGAAAAATGTTCCAGCGACTACGTGCAAAGTCCACAGCATGGAATTTGACATTTGAATTAAACTTTTCTGCATAGCAAGGATGTGCAATAACATGCACCTCCTGACTCAACGCCAACTCATTGGACAGATTAAACGTATGCTGCTCTAAGCCCCCCAATCCGCCACTCGTTGCCAATATCTGAACAATTTTCATTATCAACCTACTTATTTATTGTCTTTATTCATGCTTTGCTCAAATAATTTGGCTTCTTTTAAAAAAGCATAAAAGGCATTGACCATGCTGTTAACAAAACCGCGCCAGCCATTCAGAAAGCTACGACGGATAAAATACGACTTAATAAACGTCATCGGCATCACCAATACCAGTTTTGCCAAACTAGGGGATTTACCTTTTTGGAATTTTTCGGCGGCTTTTAAGTTGGAGTATTGATTATTTTTCTCTACTTTGACGAAAATACTCGACTCACCAAAATGATAAATATCATGCACGGCACGGCGAGATTCACCCTCTACAATCACATTTTCATGGACTTTATTGGCCAGATCATAATACCCTTTGGCCTTGCGAAAGAAACGCACCTTGGCATGTTTCTTGGTATGTTTACTATTCGGTACACCCAAAAACACATCGTTAATCGGCGTTATTAAGGCATCAAGCTGGTTATGCTGAATCACCTCAGCAATTTCCTGCTTTAACCCTTCAGAAAGTACTTCGTCGCCGTCTAAATTCAATACCCAATCATTGCGACATTTGGCTAAAGCCAAACTTTTTTGACCCGCATAGCCCTGCCAGTCCTGATGCTCAATGTGCACATTATCAAACTGCTGTGCAATGGCATAGGTAGCATCGGTACTGCCCGAATCTAAAATAATGACTTCATCAAAATCTTGCACACTTTGCAAGGTCTTGAATAACCACGCCTCACAATTGAGGGTCACGATATACACACTACACGCAATTTTAGGGATCATAATTTATAGCGTCCTTTGGCAAGCGCAATGCGCATTTGCAGGGCATTCATTGCGCCGTGGGTACTCACGCGGGGAATATTAAATGGATGCGCTGGATCATACGGCTCGATCTTTTTACGTGTAGACACGGCATTTTTAAAGCCAATCTTACGGGCCATCTGTTGATGCTTTTCATTAAAACGGCCAAATGGATAGGCAAAACTCGGACATGCTCCTACTAGCGTCTCTACATCCTGTTTGGAATGCAGCATTTCCTGATAGGCCGTTTCATCATCGAGTTTTAATAAATTCACATGATGCTGCGTGTGTGCCCCAAACTCGATAAAACCTGATCGAGCCATCTCCTGCACCTGATCGACGGTCAATGCCTCAATGCCTTCAATCTGGGTTGCCAGATAGATCGTCGCTTTGGCTTGATATTTTTTTAAGAGTGGATAGGCATAAACGTAATTATCCATAAAGCCATCATCGAAGCTCAGGGCCACTACATTTTTTTGCTCACGATATTGCTCAAGTTCAGATACAAAGCAAAATACCGCATTTTTTTTCACCAGCAGTTGCAGCAGTTGCTCAAACTTTTCGGGTGGCATATTCATTCCCGAGGCTTGGGCATGTGGTGTGACCTGATGTAGCATCACGATGCGGGGTAACTTATTGGAGCGAAATGGCAACCAAAATGTGTAGTTACCTAGTACGTAAAGCAAGGCGGCCAAAATGACCAAACCGATGATGATATACAACAACCACATCATATATAAACCTCATGTGACCATTCATACGCTTCGGTCAGGGGCTGGCGGAACGTCACTTCCAGCATGTACTGCGTAATTCGTTTACTACTAAAGCTTTGGCGTGTTCGCTGCCAGCCGGCACGTGCAATCTGTGCGGCTTGATCTGGATGCTGATCATAAAACTGAATTTTTTTAGCCAGATCAAACTGATCATCAAAATACACCACATGCTGGTCGGTATATAAATGCTCAAAACCCGGAATACGCGGACTAAAGGTCAATAAGCCATTGCCGGTCAGTTGCACAATGCGGTCGGAGCTGTACAAGGTGACATCATTTCGGCGCGAATAGTTCAGCCCCATTTTCGACTCTGACAACACTTGATAATAGGCTTTACCATAGACTCCCGGCTGATCAAAGCAGCCATAGTACTGATAATTGACTTGGGCCTGCGTCAGTGCATTGGCCAGATCTTTCAAGAATTTTTCGCGCTCAGGTTCTTTGTACACCACACCACAAAAAATAAAGGTCTTGTCAGTATTTTGATTTTCAAATTGTACTAATGTTTCAACATTATGATGCCCAATATTAGGCATATACCCCACATTTAAATGCGGCTGTTTCAGTTTTTGTAGGTATGTGCCACCCGTGGTACAAAATATCGCATCAAGATACGGCGAAAAAGCACGAATAAAATCAAGCTTATGTTCTAGATACAATGGATCGACATACCAAAAGGCAATTTTGGTCTCTGGATATTGCTGTTTGATCTGCTTAAGCACTTCAGGGCTCATCAGGTCGCTGTGCCCGATCAATACCAAATCAGGCTCCAGATTATTCACGATTTTTAGAATTTCTTTATTGGCCCAACTGGCACCTAATTTTTTTGTTTTAAAAATTGTGCCCATGCGCGCCATGTCACGAAAACTAAAATCGTAAACAAAATGTCCATTTTCTACCAGTCCCGCCGAAATTTTACGATCGGTACAGTAGAAATGCGCGCCTTGCTTGTTAAAACCAAAATTTGCAATATGCAATATTTTCATTAACTTAAGAACTCGATAAGCCCAAAATTTGAGATGCCACCCGATCGGCTTCACTCAGTGGAGCAGCATGATGCAGTAGACGAATAACATCCGTAATCTGATCATGTGCCAGTTGATCGATCATGTCCGTGATTCTATCAGATTTCAGCCGGTCAATTGCAATCACCCCCACGCGACACCCAGCAGTTTGGGCTTCAAAGATCATCGAGACACTGTCTTCGGTCACATAAACCGTATCGGCCAGTTGCATTTGCTCAAAGATCCAGCCTTGCGGCGTACGCTCCACCGGATAAATATCTAATCGCGCTGCATAGGATTGTTGGCCCAGATGTGCCAGAAAATTTTCAGGGGTACGACGCGATGTGGTCAAGATGACGCTCGATTGTGGATGCTGCTGCACAATCTGTTCAATGGCTTTGAGTACCTGCGCCTCGTTCCATTGATGGCGTTTAGAACTTCCACCGAGTGCAATCAGAATGCGTCCAGTGATATGACGCTGCTCATTTTGAAGCGGATTAAGTGCCCCTTGAGTGACCAATACATGCGGCGATGCTGCAACACCATCATGTGCTGGCACAACGGTGTAATCAAAACATGATATAGGCAGACTCGGCTTCATCAAAATGATGGTTTTGGCTTTTGGATAAATTTTCCCCAGCAACCATACCCGTAAATGTGTATGACTGCCCACCCCTACAATATAATCTGGTGCGTGTTCAAGATATGACAACCGATGCGTCCAGAATGCGTAAATTAATGAAAGCACGGATAACTGATCGAGTGGCAATTCTTGTAACTGTGCATGTGGCACCTTGCGCTTAATCGCACCAAACAATCCCAGTGCCTGTGATCGATGCCCTGCTTTACCGTCACTCACGTACACAATCTGCATATCTGAATTATCCAAAACCACAAAAAAAGGCGAAACTTTCGTTTCGCCTTGATCTTAACTGATTCGCTTACTTCACGTAAGTTAACCAGTGTTCATATTTTGGATTTTTACCCTGAACCGCATCAAAGAAGGTTTTCTGGATTTCTGTGGTAATTGGGCCACGGCATCCTTCACCAATTTCACGGTCATCGTATTCACGAATTGGCGTCACTTCTGCGGCAGTACCAGTAAAGAACGCTTCATCGGCAATGTAGAATTCGTCACGGGTGATACGGCGCTCAACCACGTCATAACCTAAGTCTTTGGCAATAGTAATGACTGTTTGACGTGTAATACCATCTAACGCACCGCCTGCGATATCTGGGGTATGCAGCACGCCATCTTTTACCAAGAATACGTTTTCACCAGAACCCTGACACACATAGCCTTGTGGGTCCATCAACATCGCTTCGTCATAACCTGAATGCGCGACTTCCTGATGTGCAAGAATCGACAAGGTATAGTTACCTGACGCTTTGGCTTTACACATGGTCACGTTAGGATGATGGTGCGTAAACGATGATGTTTTCACACGAATCCCTTTCGCCATTGCTTCTTCGCCAAGGTAAGCACCCCAGCTCCATGCCGCAACAGCAGCATGAATAGTATTGTCGGTTGCAGCGATACCCAGTTTTTCAGAACCGATCCAGATCAGTGGACGTAAGTAGCATGATGCGAGCTTGTTTTCACGTACAACATCAATTTGTGCCTGTTCAAGCGTTGCTTGATCAAATGGCACTTTCATTTGATAAATTTTTGCTGAATTTAACAAACGTTTTGTATGCTCTTTAAGACGGAAAATTGCTGTGCCTTGAGGCGTTTCATAGGCACGGACACCCTCAAACACACCCATACTGTAATGTAGTGTATGAGTTAAGACGTGGATTTTTGCATCACGCCAGTCGATTAATTGTCCATCTTGCCAAATAAAACCATCACGATCAGCCAAATTCATGGCACACACTCCAAATTTTTTTACACAATTATTTACTCTCCAACGCCATAAAATTTGCCGTTGGATCTATTAATCTTTGCCATAACTTGCAAACGATCACTCGGGTATCGTGCCAATCCGCAGCGTTCACTTGCATGGATTGATTTGCAAGTGCTAAACGGTGGCTCTCGGCTCGTTCGCTTAGATAAGCGTGTATTAATGCTGTGGCATCTTCACTGGATAAGCAGCCTGCTTGAGCAGCATCTTCTAGAATTCTCACATTATCGGAAAAATGGGCGAGATCAGAATTCGACCCACTCCATGCTAGAACCACATACTGTGCCATAAATTCGATGTCAACGATACCTCCCGCATCCTGTTTTAAATGAAAAATCCCATGTTTTTTTTGTTCATTTGATGAGCCTAGATGATCTTTCATCTTCTGACGCATTTTGAGCACTTCAGCGCGCACATGTGCTTCATCGCGCGGCTGAGTCAGAATCTGACAGCGAATCGCCTCAAACTTTTCGCGTAGTTCAGGCTCACCGGCAATCGAGCGTGCACGAACCAGCGCTTGATGTTCCCAAAGCCATGCATTTTTAAGCTGATACTGCTCAAAGGCTTTTAGGCTCGTCACTAAAAGCCCGGCCTCTCCAGAAGGTCTGAGTCGCGTATCAATTTCATAAACACGACCATCAAGCGTTTGTGTGGTCATGTATGAGAGAAATTTCTGTGCCACCCGCATGGCAAACTCAAATCCGGTAATGGTTTTATTGCCATCAGTTTCGGCTTGCTCATCAAAAGAATGAATAAAGACCAGATCCAGATCTGAGCCATAACCCAGCTCAATGCCACCGAGCTTGCCATAGCCTATTACGGCAAATCCTAAATGATCGGCTGAGCAGCGGTTACCCGTAACATCTTGTGGATAGCCGTGTTTTTTAGCCACGGTCTGATATGACAGTTGCAGTGTGGCCGCCACACTGACTTCTGCAATATCGGTCAATGCATCAGAAACTTTCATGAGTGGACTTTCAGCCAGCACATCACTGGCTGCCACAGTCAGGACATTGCTTTTCTTAAACAAGCGCAATACCTGCATTTGTTCTTCGACTTGATCTAGCTCAATCCGTAATAGCTGCTGACGTAATGAGTCTTCAAGATCTTGACGGGTAGGCAGACCAAAATCCATAGTCAAAAACTCATCGAGCAACACTGGATACTGGCTCAGTTCTTCACAGATCCATGGACTGACGGTAGCCATTTTGACCAAACGCTGCATGGCACCGCGACTTTCCATCAACATGACCAGATAGACCGTCCGGCGCATAACCGACTCGACCAAAGGCATCAAACGCATCAAGGCCAGTTGAGGGTGTTCAGATTGTAAAATTGCCTCAATCAAGTATGGCCAAAAATCTTTTAAACGCTGTACAGCTTTCGCAGGTAGTTTTTTTAGGGCATTACCGTGCCAAAACTCGTGAATTAAATTTTTAGATGCATCATCTAGCACTTCTGCAAGTCGCTGCTCAAGCTGTGTATCGGTCTGCTCAGGTGCTGTTATTTCATCCTGAATCAAATGCTTAAATTGTTCGCTGACTTTTTCACGTTTGGTGTTGAGTGTATTTAAAAACGCATCCCAAGTCGGGTAATGCAAGGTATCCAAAATACGCTGACGCAGCTCTGGATCATGTGGCAAAGATTGGGTTTGCTGATCATTCAAGGCCTGAATCGCATGTTCGACGCGTCTGAGAAACAGATAAGCATCTTCAAGTTGCACCACTGCCTCAGGCGTAAGTAGCCCGACTTGCCCAAGATGATGCAAACTTACCAAGCACTGCCGATCTTGCAGCTCACGCTTTGAACCGCCATAAATGAGCTGAAATACCTGAACAATAAACTCGACTTCGCGAATACCACCTGCTCCAAGCTTGATGTCATCGGCGATATTACGACGTGCGACTTCACGCTCAATCATGCTTTTCATTTCACGCATGGCTTCAAATGCCGAATAGTCGACGTAACGACGAAATACAAAAGGCCGAGTCATCTCCATCAAATGTTCGCCATGAACGCCCCCACTGATAATACGGGCTTTGATCCACGCATAGCGCTCCCACTCGCGTCCGTGCTGAATCAAGTATTTTTCCAAGGCCACATGACTAATCGCCAAGGCTGAGCCATCGCCCCACGGCCTTAAACGCATATCAACACGAAAAACAAAGCCATCTGCGGTGATATGATCGAGCAGATAAATGAGTTTTTGTCCCCACAAAATACAAAATTGCTGTACATCGATGGATTTTCTGCCCTGCGTTTCACCTTGTTCATCGAAGGCAAAAATCAGGTCGATATCACTAGAGAGATTAAGTTCTTGAGCACCTAGTTTGCCCATACCAATTACAATTAAATCTTGAACTTCACCAGAATAACCCAGCGGTTCGCCGTGCTTGGCCAGCAAAGGCCCTAATGCAAAGCGTTTAGCGGCACAAATACTGGCATCGGCAAAATCGGAGAGTTCGCGGGTGAGCGTGACCACATCGGTCTGTTGATTGGCATCTTGCCAGATCCAGCGAAACATCAAACGTGCACGAAGAATCCGCAGGCTTTTCATCCATGTGGCTTCGTCTTCAATACCCTCGAGTGTTTGTTCAACTGTTTGGAAAATATCGTCACGGGAAAGGTGAGCAGTAAACCGATCAAGTTGAAAGTCCTGCTCGAGAAAGGTGCGGTGTAATTCGAGCACGTGTTCTGCGTATTGACTTGATCTTAAAGTTATTTGTAACTGCTCAGCATTCATTGAATCAAACCTGCAACTTGATTGTTTGCATAGTTATAGCAGTTACATGCTAAAGATGGGAAATCTATTTAAACCAATTTTACTTCTGTATCAGCATGTTCAATCACATTGTCGGTTACATGCTGCGCCGCAGGCAATATCACACGAAAAGTTGTGCCTTCGCCTTCTTTTGATTCAACCTTAATCGAACCAAGATTTAAATCGACAAAGCGCTTACACAAGGTGAGCCCTAAACCTGCACCTTTTTCTCCAGCGGTTCCACGAAAACTTACCGTAATACGTGGCTGAAAGACTTCTTTAAGCTGCGACTCGGTCATGCCATGACCCGTATCCTGTACAGCAATTTCAACATTTTCAGCAATTTGTTTGGCCGAAATACTGACCCGGCCTGTACCGTCCATAGGCGTGAATTTCAGTGCATTCGACACCAAGTTTTGAATCAGCGAAGTAATCATGTTGATATCGGCAAAAAGCTTGATGTCTTCAGGTACATCGTCGATGAGCTGAATATTTTTTTTCAGCGCAAAGGTATTCAAAATACTCATGACAATGGTGGTCACTTGCTTAAGATTAAAACTGATGGGATGGTATACGAATCGCCCGCCCTCAGCCATCGCCCAATTGAGTAAACTTTCAAGCAAGTTGTAAGTCGACTGCGAAGTGTCATAAAGATAGTCTGCTATATTTTGAACACTTGACTCATCTAATGTTTCACGCTCTTTGGCCAATACTTCAGAGAAACCCAGCAAACCATGAAATGGAGCACGTAGGTCGTGCGCAATAATTGAAAAGAATTTGTTTTTACTAAAATTCAGCGCTGACTGCTGCTCATAGAGTTCTCTGAGCTCTTCAAAATTAAACTTGAGTTCGGCATGGCGCACAAATCCAGCGGTATAGCTCTGTACCAGTTCAATACTGGTTGGATCAAAAGATGTCAGTTCATCATCAAAAAAGATAGCAACCCCTATCGACTGCTGATCGGATTTTTGTAAATTAATCGCAATTAAACGCTGATAATTTACACCCAATGTCTGTAGCACCTGACATAAATGCATATATTGCGGGTGCACAGCATCGAGAACATCCATGTTATGGACTGCACGCAACGATGGTATTAATTCGATTTTAGATAAAGCATGAAGACCGTCATGATTGATATGCCATACGTACGGTTCTTCCTCAAAGCTGAGAATGGCATATTTGACATTGAGAAGCTTAGTGGTAAAACTGACATAGCGTTGTACTAGGTCATTGTCACTATTGAGTCCAAGCAGAAGCGATAGGCGGCATGCACTTAGCTGATCTGCTTGATCAAGTCGTATTAGTTGCATTTTCATGCGAGCCTCGCCAGGATTGTGATTATTATTGAGTAGATTTAATAAATTTAAACAACAGCGCAACAAAATAGAGATACACCTTATACATTTAACAAATTTTTCTAATAAAAGCAATTAGAAAACGACAGACCCTCTCCTGTTACCAACGTAAAACACGTATAAAAAAACCACCCCATGCGAACATGAGGTGGTGACTGAATTTTTTGTGCATGAGCGTATTTGCTATCCACCGACAATCCGATAAATACGGTTGCTCTTTTGGCTTTCAAAGAGTAGCTCTGTCGAAGGGAGAATCGTTTCATTTTCCACCTCGATTTTCTCGACACGCTGATACAGGCTCAGTTCTGCACCTGTAGGCGATTTGAGCTGATCTTTTAATAGCGCAATCGCGGGATATACTTTTTCAAATTGATCTTTCACCTTAATTTCTAAACGATTCATCTTGTTCTTCCTAAATTTTTTACTGTCTTTTTGTATAGCATGATTTTTGCTCAACCATCTCGCTAAGTTGTTAAATTTTATGGCATTGTTTCAGTGTGTAATATCAATTTGATCTGTGCTGCTATCCATCTCATTTGCAAGACTATTTTGAGTTCATTAAAGAGCTACTTTAGATGGTGATTGTATTTTTAACGTACATCGCCTCAAAAAGTGGTTAGATGAATACTGAGTCAGCTAGACTGCATACTGGATGGCTTGCTTTTTGGTAAACAGCAGCAAGCCATCTAAACCAAACGCATACCCTAATCCAGACTGTTTCCAGCCTCCAAACTCTGCAAACGGTGACACATCAGCATGACTGTTAATCCACACTGTACCAGTCTGCATTTTTGCTGCAATTTGGTGGGCTTGAGTCATGTCTTGCGTCCATACTGAACCACCCAATGCATAGGAAGACTGATTAGATTGCGCAATCACTTCATCAATATTGCGAAAACTTACGACAGGTAATACTGGCCCAAATTGCTCATTTGCAAAGATTTCACTGTGCTCATCGACATCGGTCAAAATTAAAGGTGCAATAAAATAGCCCGCCTCAGGTACTCGAGCAAGATTCTGATTCGCAATTTTGGCGCCTTGTGCAACGGCATCCTCAATCATATTTTTGACTTTAAGATACTGGTTGCGGTTTTGCACTGGACCAAGCGTGGTGTCCGTATTGCGACCATTGCCCAGTACCTGAGCATCGGCAATTTGTGCAAGTGCCGCCACCATTTGATCAAAAATGCTCTCATGTACATACAAACGTTTAATACAGGCACAGGTTTGGCCGGCATTTAAAAAAGCACTCATAAAAATCTTTTGCGCCGTTTCTGCCACATCGACATCTTGTAACACAATCGCGGCATCATTCCCCCCAAGCTCAAGCACCACATGCTTGAGTTGATCGGTTGCCGCAGACAGGATTTTTTTACCCACAGCAGTAGAGCCTGTAAATACGACTTTCTCAATTTCTGGATGCTGACTCAATGCAGCACCTACCTCACCCGCACCCAGCACCAGATTACATACGCCTGCGGGTACATGTCGCTGAATGATTTCAATCAGTTTGATGGTGCTCAGTGGCGTAAATTCTGAAGGCTTGTTGATGACACAGTTTTTGGTTTTCAGTGCCGGAATTAAGTGCCAGATGGCAATCATAAACGGCCAGTTCCACGGTGTAATCGAGGCAATCACGCCCAATGGACGATGAAAAATGCTCATCTGTTTACCCATTGGATCGGTATGCTGCAAAACTGGCACTTCAAACTGATTGGTCACCTCAAGCCAGTACAGCGCCATATCCACTTCCATTTCGGCTAAAAATAGCGGCTTACCTTGCTCAAGAGTTATCAGCTCAGCCAATACTGAACGCTCAGCTTTAATATCTTGGGCAATTCGATCCAGACTCAAGCGAATCTGTTCGTCAGAGGTATATTGCCATTGTTCAAAGGCTTTTTTTGCAGCCAAAACAGCATCATTAACCTGTGCTGTGGTTGCCGCTTTGCATTTGACAATGACGCTTTCGGTCGCAGGATTAATGACCTCAAATGTTGGGCCCTGTCCTTCTATTGCCTTGCCTGCATAATACATCGCTGTATTCATGGTGATCTCCGTCATTGTATTTTTCCTTGGCATTTTTTGTTGATGCGTTTTTTATTACGTTGTATCGAACGCTTGTACTTCCCGACTTTCTTTCTTGTGACTGGCAGATGCTTTTTACAGATGAGCCAGCATTCTGCCGATCATGTCGTATCAACACATTTATTCATACATAATATTGTATTCATTTGTTATTTCATATCATATATAGTTAAAAAAATAATAAACCAATGATTAATATAATTTTAAAAAAATATTTACGATACATTTTAATTTTTTTATTTATTTTTATGTATCTTTTATTTATTTTTTAAACCATACTCAAGTGGCGATGTTTTGAACAGGAATTCATCTACATCGGCAGCATTAGAGCTAAAAATATGACAAGAATTGAAAAGGAAAACACCACATGGAAAAAGCCACGTCACTCCCCTTAAGCAGGCCACATGCACAGCAGAGTACACAAAAAATCGCCTTTGCCACTTTAGCCGGCACCACTATCGAGTGGTATGATTATTTTATTTATGCCGCAGTGGCCGGACTGGTCTTTAATCAGTTGTTTTTTAAACCCGCAGGCCCAGTTTTTGCGACACTATTGGTGTTTGCATCGGTTGGAATCAGTTTTATTTTTCGTCCACTTGGTGCCTTCGTGGCAGGCTATTTTGGTGACAAAATTGGCCGTAAAACTATTTTAAGTGTCACTCTCATCATGATGGGAATGAGTACTGTGGCCATCGGGTTACTCCCCAGCTACGACACGATTGGCATTGCAGCGCCCATTTTATTGATTATTCTTCGAATCATTCAGGGCATTTCGACAGGAGGCGAATGGGGTGGCGCCGTACTCATGGCGGTTGAACATGCACCTCAAGACAAGCGCGGCATGTTTAGTGCTTTTCCTCAACTGGGAGTCCCGTTGGGCTTGTTATTGGCGTCACTCATGCTCGTGATCATGACCGGATACGTTTCACCGGGGGACGAATTTGTACAATGGGGTTGGCGCATTCCTTTTCTGGTGAGTATTTTTTTATTTGTACTGGGACACTGGATTCGACGCTCGGTCGATGAGAGCCCAGTTTTTGATGATCTCAAGCAAAAAGGCACTGCCGAGCAGCCGTTTCGAACACTGTTTAAAAGCTATAAAAAAGTCGTTTTCACGGCTGCACTTCTGATTGCTGGCACGACATGTCTGGGCTACATGACCGCAGGTGGTTTTTTGCAAAGCTATACCACCAATCCAAATGGCCTCGCCTTGGATCGACCAACCATTTTATCACTGGTCAGCGTTTCTGCTCTAATCTGGACATTTTTTACTTGGTTTACTGCCGTGCTCTCAGACAAATATGGTCGTAAGCGTTTATATGTGATTGGCTCAGTAATTCAAATTGTGACCGCACTTTGCCTATTTCCGCTGGTACAAACTGGTGACTACCTTAATATTATGATTGGTCTGGCGTTATTGTCTGCGGGCATTGGAATGACCTATGGCGTACAAGCCGTGTTTTATGCGGAGCTTTTTCCCGCATCTATTCGCTTTACCAGCATTTCCATTACTTATGCAATTGGCACGATAATGGGCGGTGCATTTGCGCCCCTAATTGCAGCAGCCCTGATTATCAAACCAAATGGCATTTTTTGGGTGAGTAGTTATCTATGTTTGATGGCAACGCTGGCTTTTCTGGCTATTTGTGTGTTTAAAGATCGCACAGGCATTCGCCTAGAAACCGATAATGAAGAACAACAAAAAGCAGCGCCTTTTGTATGGTCATCAAAAAGAGAATAATATTGAGTCTAAACAAGAAAAAACCCAGACCATTTAAATGATCTGGGTTTTTAGAATCTTGGTCCCGAGGGTCGGACTCGAACCGACACGTTCTCTCGAACAGTGGATTTTGAGTCCACCGCGTCTACCAATTTCACCACCTCGGGAAGAGCATGATGCTGCTTTGTGATGCGTATATTATCTGATTTTAAAATCTTGTCAACGCTAAGATATTGAGTTTTGCTCACTTTTAGTACAAACAGTAAAAAATCATAAAAAAAGCGCGCTGCCCAATCGGTTTGAAAAGCTCTATACTATCGCCACGTTTTGGTTTGTACTCGAGTTATGCAACTTTCCGATTTCAATTTTGATCTGCCTGACGAGCTGATTGCCCGTTATCCACTTGAAACACGCTCCGCATCGCGTCTGCTTCATCTTGATGCGCAGGGTCAATATCATGACCATGCCTTTACCGACATTCTAGAGCTTCTCGATGAAGGTGACCTTTTGGTATTAAACGACACCAAGGTCATGAAAGCCCGACTCAAAGGCAAGCGCGCATCAGGTGGAGCAGTTGAGGTATTGGTAGAGCGTATGCTCGATAACCGGATTGCACATTGTCATATCAAATCCAGTAATTCACCTAAAGCTGGTGCAGAGCTATTTATTGGTGAAGATCAAGTCTCTGTCACTGTACAAGGCCGTCATGAAAATCTCTATGTGGTTGAATTTTCTCAGCCGATCTTGAGCGTGCTTGACCGTTATGGTCAATTGCCTATTCCGCCGTATTTTAACCGTGAAGCCGAAGCCATCGACACCGAGCGTTATCAAACGGTGTTTCACAATCCAGATAAAATTGCCAGTGTGGCCGCACCTACCGCCAGCCTGCATTTCGATGAATCACTCTTGGCCAAGCTTGAAGCCAAAGGCATTCAAAAAACATTCGTGACCTTACATGTGGGTGCTGGTACCTTTTTACCGGTACGTACAGACGACATCAAAAATCACATTATGCACAGTGAATGGTGTGACGTGCCTGAACATACCGCAGAATTGATTCGTCAGGTGCAAGCTCGTGGCAATAAAGTGATTGCTGTCGGGACAACGGCCACGCGTGCCTTGGAAAGTGCAGTACAGGCCAATGGCGGAAAAATCGGTGCATGGACAGGCGACACCCAGATCTTTATTTATCCGGGCTATCAATTTTGTGCGGTTGATCGCCTCATCACCAATTTCCATTTACCAGAATCGACCTTACTGATGCTGGTGTCGGCCTTGTCAAATCGCGACAATATCTTAAATGCGTATGCACATGCTGTAGAAGCAAAATATCGCTTCTTTAGTTATGGTGATGCCATGCTGATTGATCGCGCAGCAACCCAAGTCAACTAACAAGTTTAATACTTTAGGTTGTATCTGTTTGACTCAAAAATGCCCGACATATCGTCGGGCATTTTTTATACTTAAGGCAACGCCTTTAGTGTTTTCGTTATCTTGTACATTTAGTAGTAGCACTCTCAGGACAAATCAAGGAAAATAGCCGCCTTTAAATAGGTTAATCAGCGAACTGTTTTTTCGCCTTGATTTGGAAAGTTGCATGAAGTTTGAAAAATTAGGTCAATCTGGCCGCGCCCGTCGTGGTCGTTTAACCCTTGCACACGGCGTGGTCGAAACACCTGTGTTTATGCCTGTTGGCACATACGGCACTGTAAAAGGTATGTTGCCGCGCGATATCGAAGAAATTCAAGCGCAAATTATTTTAGGCAACACCTTTCACCTGTACTTGCGTCCGGGCCTTGAGGTAATTAAAGAGCATGGTGGATTACATGAATTCATCAAGTGGGATAAACCGATTCTGACCGATTCAGGCGGCTTTCAGGTGTTTAGCCTTGGCGCGATGCGTAAAATCAAGGAAGAAGGTGTGACCTTCCGCTCACCGATTGACGGTTCAAAAGTGTTTTTGTCACCTGAGATTTCTATGGAAATCCAGCAAGTGCTCAACTCCGACATCGTGATGATTTTTGACGAATGCACGCCCTACCCAGCCACTCACGAAGAAGCACAAAAATCGTTGCAGTTGTCTTTGCGCTGGGCCAAACGTTGTAAAACCCATCATCACGAACAACTCAATAATACCAATGCGCTATTTGGAATTATTCAGGGCGGTATGTATGAAGATCTGCGTGATGAATCCCTTAATGGTTTGCTCGAAATTGGATTTGATGGCTATGCCATTGGTGGGTTATCGGTAGGCGAACCGAAAGAAGAAATGATCAAGGTACTCGATTATCTGCCGGCTAAAATGCCAGAAGATAAGCCACGCTACCTAATGGGTGTGGGTAAACCGGAAGATATCGTTGAAGCGGTGCGCCGTGGTGTCGATATGTTTGACTGCGTAATGCCGACCCGTAATGCGCGTAACGGTCATTACTTTGTGACAGACGGTTTGGTGCGTATCCGCAACAGTAAATATCGTCATGATCAAAGCCCGCTCGATCCACATTGCGATTGCTATACCTGCAAAAACTTTACCCGTGCCTACCTTTACCATCTTGAAAAATGTGGTGAAATGTTGGCATCAATGCTCGGTACAATTCACAACTTACGGTATTATCAACGCCTGACTCAAGGCATTCGTGATGCACTTGAGCAGGGTACCTTTGATGAGTTTGTCACCGACTTCTACACGCGTCGTGGTTTAGATGTACCACCCGCACCGGTGGATTAATTCATCAGAATTTGCGCTCAACAAAAAGACAAGGTAAATTGCAGAGCGAACTGGTATTTTTGTCATAATTTGACGCCCATTTTTTAACTTTAGGAAACCAAAATGAGCTTTTTAATTTCTACTGCTCACGCTGCAGATGCGGCGCCGCAAGGTCCAGGCATGATGGCTAACATATTGATGATTGTTGTATTTGTTGCAATCTTCTATTTCTTGATCTGGCGTCCTCAATCGAAACGTGCCAAAGAACATCGTACTTTGGTTGAAAGCCTAGGTGTGGGCAGCGAAGTTGTTTTTGCTGGTGGCTTAATGGGCCGTATCACCAAAATCGAAGGCGATTATGCCGTGGTTGAATTGAGCCGTGGCGTAGAAGTTAAAATCCAACGCGCTAGTGTGATTTCAGTTTTACCTGAAGGCACACTCAATAACCTTTAATCAAAAAGACAGTCGTGCACCCCGCACGACTTTTTCATTTTAAGAAGAAAGCGAATGCGTTACCCTGCATGGAAATATGTGCTGATCATTGTTGTTTTGATTATCAGCACTTTATACGCACTGCCAAGTTTGTATCCAGACGAGCCTGCTGTTCAGATTTCTGGTGCCAAAGCCGGTACTCAAATCGACCAGAGCATGGTGCAAAAAGCAGAGCAAATTTTAAAAACTGCCAACATCACCAGTCATGACAACAGCTTTGCCAACAATGCTGCCCTGTTACGTCTTAACTCATCGGAAGATCAGCTCAAGGCACAGGACGTATTGCGTCGTGATTTAGGCGACAACTATGTGGTGGCGTTAAACCTTGCCCCGACCACGCCAGAATGGCTTCAGAAAATTGGCGCCAAGCCAATGAAACTGGGCCTCGACTTACGTGGTGGCGTACACTTCTTGCTCGAAGTGGACATGAACAAGGCAATTGCGCAGCGCATGGAAACGTCGGTCAGTGATATTCGCCGTCAATTCCGCGACAACAATATCAAGTTCAATAGCTTATCGCTTAACAACAATGCGATTGTACTACAATTTGCCAATAACGCAGATCGCGACACGGCTATGGACTTTTTACGTCGTAATGGCAACGAATACACACAACAGGCGGTCGCAACGGCAACTGGTGCATCACTGCGTCTGAGCTACACCGATGCTCGTCGTCAGGAGATCGAGTCGTATGCGGTCAACCAAAACTTAACCACATTGCGTAACCGTATTAACGAGTTGGGCGTGGCTGAAGCTTTGGTTCAAACCCAAGGCAGCAACCGTATTGTGGTGGAATTACCTGGCGTTCAGGATACTGCTGAAGCCAAGCGTGTTCTAGGTCGTACGGCCAATCTTGAGTTCCGTTTGGTTGCCGATCAAAATGATCAATATATCGACCCGTATACCGGTAAATATAATGGTCAGCCATTGCCACCGGGCACAGAGTTGTTTGCCTATGAGTCACTCGACAGTGGTCGTCAGTTGTTGCTTAATCGCAACCGTATCTTGACCGGTGAACGTGTGCAAAACGCAAGTTCTGGCTTTAGTCAGGATACAGGCGGTGCCGAAGTGAATATCACGCTCGACAGCGCTGGCGGTAAGCTCATGGCAGATGCGACACGAAATGCAGTGGGTAAACGTATGGCGGTGTTGTTTATCGAAAATAAACAACGCGTCAGTTATGTGACGGATCCGGCAACTGGTGCACAAACCGAAGTGCGTACACCATATACCGAATCGGTCATTATCAATGCCGCGACTGTTCAAGCTGTTTTGGGCTCACAGTTCCGAATTACTGGTCTCGACTCTCCTCAAGAAGCGGCTGAACTTGCGCTGATGCTTCGTGCGGGTGCGCTTGCAGCACCAATGTACTTTGTTGAAGAACGCGTGGTTGGTCCAAGCCTTGGTCAGGAAAATATCGACAAAGGGATTCTGTCTACTGAAGTCGGCTTCCTTCTGGTCGCGATCTGGATGGTGGTGTTCTTCCGCTTGTTTGGTTTGATTGCAAACTTTGCCCTCGTGTTTAACTTGGCAATGATTCTCACCGTAATGTCTTGGATTGGTGCCTCGCTCACCCTGCCGGGGATTGCCGGTATCGTCATTACCATCGGGATGGCGGTCGATGCGAACGTACTAATTTGTGAACGAATACGTGAAGAAATTAAATGGGGGGCTTCACCCAAGCAGGCCATTGTGGCCGGCTATGATCGTGCCTACAACACCATTTTTGACTCGAACTTAACCACATTTTTGGTGGCGTTCATTTTGTTTGCAATTGGTACAGGTCCAATCAAAGGTTTCGCAGTGACGCTGATGATTGGTATTGTCTGCTCGATGTTTACTGCCATTACCGTGACCCGTGCAATTGTACAGCTCATTTATGGCAAACGTCGTAACTTGAAAAAGTTGAGCATATAAGGAGATCGATGATGACTGATATGACTCAACCTAAACCCAAGCAGTATGGCCGTCCAGACAACGAGCGGGTAATTCCGTTTATGAAAATTGCCAAACCAGCGGCAATTTTCTCGGTCTTGCTCACCTTGGCCAGTATCTTCTTTATTGTAACCAAGGGTCTTAACCTCGGTTTGGACTTTACTGGCGGCGTTTCGGCAGAGCTGAATTATTCGCAACCGGTGAATCAGTCCGCTGTTTCACAAGCGCTTGATAAAGCCGGCTTTAAAGATGCTGTCGTACAAACACTTGGTAGTAATAAAGATCTGATCGTGCGGATGCCTGTACAAGATGATCTCAAAGTAGATGATCTTAGCAATGCGCTGACCCAGGCAGTGCAATTGCCAAATAACACGGCCGTGGTACACAAGGTCGATGCTGTTGGCGGACAGGTGGGTAACGAGCTTTACCTACGCTCTGCTGGCGCTGTGGCTTTGGCATTGATTCTGATGCTGGTCTACGTGACCATTCGTTTTGAATTCAAGCTTGCGATGGGCGCTGTGATGTCGTTATTCCACGATATCATTATTATCATTGGTGCTTTCGCGCTGTTTCAATGGCAGTTCGATTTAACCGTGCTTGCGGCTGTTTTGGCGGTCATTGGTTTCTCACTGAACGATAACATCGTGGTATCAGACCGTATCCGTGAAAATTTCCGTAAGATTCGCGGTGCAACACCACGTGAAATTGTCGACATTGCATTGACCGAAACTCTCAGACGTACCATTCATACATCTATGACCCTGTTACTGGTGGTTCTTGCCATGATGTTCTTGGGTGGTGATGGCTTGAAATGGTTCTCTGTTGCGATGTTTGTAGGTGTCTTTGTCGGGACCTACTCTTCGATTTATATCGGAACAGCATTTGCATTGTGGCGTGGTCTAAACCGTCAAGACTTTGTGGTTCAAGTTAAACCTGAATTTGAAGATGATATTCCATAATCTTTAAATTTGAGTGTTATTAAAAATGCCAGCAATCTGCTGGCATTTTTTTTAAGCAATACATTTAAGATGGTGTTTTGGTTTTGGCCTCTAAATCGAGCTGACGCTGGCGCTCTCGCCGATTAATCTGCTCAATCTTTTCGAGTGCATACTGAATCGCATAGTAAAATCGGGCAAATAACATCATGACAAAAAAGGTATAAAATGCAGATAGATCGAACTGGTCTGCGTGCTGAAAAAATTTTTCATAACAGGCAGCCACCATCGAAATCACCATCATCGTGGCAAAAAAATAGTAAATAAATTGAATGTCTTTATCACGTATTTTTAATTTCATACTTATGGTCCAAAACGTTAACAACAATAAGAAAATTTAATTTTAAGGACGAAAAATTTGTATTTTTGGCAGAATGAATTGACCACATCCGATGTCTGAGCGCCATGCCACACACAGCATGGCAGCGCCAAGATCGAAGCACTGATAGGCAAAAATACCCAATCGATCATCTACGATTTGACCTTGATCAGAAGTGGGATGCATGTGCGTATTTAGAGTGTTTAAATCGAGTCGTATACCCATACCATGCGCTTTTAAAATCGCTTCTTTGGTGGTCCATACCTTGAACCAATAACGCACATCTTCGTCTAAAGCTTTCCAGCATGCATACTCATCGGGATGAAAAGCATGCTGAGCCAAGGCATCGAAGCGGATTTTACGGTTCAAACTTTCGATATCTACACCGATATCTACCACACGATCACTGATTGCCAAGGCATAGTCATCCTGACTGTGTGAATGATTAAACGCCAAGGTTGAATGGCGTAAATACGGTTTTCCGTGCGCGGTTACTGCATAATCTAGGGTATCGATTGATGTGTCTAAATGTCGGGCAATCTGCTGGTCGCGGTAGCCATAGATTTGCTCGCGTTTATACTGCTGATAATCACGTCTGGAAGCAAAATCGATTATTTCTGCCTGAACAATTGCCGAAAGCGGACACACATAAACCTGAATCGTTTTCAAAGCTCAAGCCTCAATCAGGTGTCTTGAGCCAAACACAGCTTGAGTATAGCAACGCGACATCAATGCATTCCCCCATTGACGGAAATAACCTGACGGGTGATGTAGGATGCCTCATCGGAGCATAAAAACCGAACCAGACTGGCCACTTCGTTGGCTTGACCTAAGCGTTGCATTGGGATCATGGCTAAAGCATGCGACTTGACCTCTTCTGTGACCATCTCGGTTTCGATCAGTCCTGGTGCCACACAATTGACGGTGATTTTACGTTTGGCCAGTTCAAGAGATAAGGCCTTGGTTGCACCAATCAGTCCTGCTTTGGCTGCACTATAGTTGACCTGCCCTCGATTGCCCATCACGCCCGAAACAGAAGACAACGTCACAATACGGCCGCCTTTTCTCAACTGAATCATCGGCATGATGATGGGTTTCAATACATTGTAAAAACCATCGAGCGAAGTAGAAATCACTTGATCCCAGTCATCATCTAGCAGTGCCGGAAAGGCTGCATCACGGGTCAAGCCAGCATTGAGCACCACCCCGTAAAAAGCGCCATGCTGTTCAATAAAGGCCTCAAGTTGTTGCTTAGTTCGCTCACGATCGGTCACATCAAACATTAAGACATCACTGCGACGTCCCAGCGCTCGAATCTCATCAGCAACGTGATTGGCTTCGTCGATGCGTGAGCGCGCATGCACCACCACATCAAACCCCGCCTGTGCCAACGCCAACGCAATCGCTTTTCCAATGCCTCGACTTGATCCTGTGACTAAAATACGTTTGTTCATATTTGACTCTGCTCTGGCGTCATTGAAGGAGGTTCATATACGGTAAGAACGGCACAAATACGATACCCACCCTCATCAATACAACACTCAAATTGTCCTAGGCCATCATGCATCGACTGTTTCTCGACCCGAATGGTCAACTGTGTTCCCAAGGCAAAAAATGGCAAAGGCAGATTCAGCTTACGTGTCCCGAGCAAAAATCCCACCTTGGGCCCTGCGCTGTTTAAATGACCCTGATAACCTGAAAATGCACTAATGGTTTGTGCCATTAGCTCGATACTGGTCCAGGTGGGTAGCCCTTGTGCAGTACAAAACATTAAGTCTGGCTGAATGCTTAAACTTGCCACCGCATACGTATCGGTGATTTCAATCAGATCATCCACCAACAGCATCGGTGCCTCATGCGGAATATACTGGCTGGCTTTTTCTTGTAGGATCATTTTAGGCACCGTCCAAAAATCAAACTGACATTGCTGCCACCAAAGGCAAAGGAATTACTCATCACATAATTCAAAGTATGCGCATGATCATTAGCCATTACATAGTGCTGATCATTGAGTTCAGGGTCTAAGCCCGTATGTTGCTGATGGAGAGGCAGCCACGACTGATCAAGCAATACGTGCTGACAAATAAATGCTTCAATCGCGCCCGCAGCACCTAAACAGTGTCCGGTACGATGTTTGGTGCTACTCAGTTGAGGGCCTTGTTTGCCAAAAACTTGACGCACTGCTTTGATTTCCATCTGGTCATTTTGCGGGGTTGCTGTGCCATGTAAATTCAGATAATCAATTTGTTCAGGCAAAATACCTGCTGTATCGAGTGCGCGCTGCATAGCCTGTGCTGCTCCAACACCCTCTGGGTGCGGTGCAGAAATATGCCAAGCATCCATCGATTCACCTACACCTACCAGCATAATCGGGGCCGACTCACGGGTGAGTAAAAATAACCCTGCTGCTTCTCCAATATTGATTCCGTCACGCTTATCGCCACAGGGCTGACAAATCTCGCGTGAAAGACTTTCTAAACTGTTAAAGCCATTTAGAGTGAGTCGGCAAAGCGTATCGACTCCACCCACCAGCACTGCATCGACCAATCCAGCTTGAAGCAAACGCTGGCCGGAAATAAAAGCTTTGGCACTCGATGAACATGCTGTTGAAATGGTATAGGCAGGTCCTTGCCAACCCAAATAGGCACGCAATCCTTTTGCCAATGCATTCATTTGTTGTTTGTGATGATTAATTTTGGCATGCGGCTGATCATGAAAATGGGCGGTAAAGAGTGCCTCATTATCGGAAATACCAGACGTTGACGTTCC
This sequence comes from Acinetobacter soli, assembly GCF_000760595.1. Taxonomy (GTDB): domain Bacteria; phylum Pseudomonadota; class Gammaproteobacteria; order Pseudomonadales; family Moraxellaceae; genus Acinetobacter; species Acinetobacter soli. The sequence continues at coordinate 76,937 of NZ_BBNM01000005.1, forward strand.
CACAACCACTGCCAATCGCGTTGAATCTAAGTGCGCTGTCATTTGACGAAGTGGCTTTTCAATTTGCTGTAATGCGGTAACAGCAAACCTAAGGTTACGTGATTGCCATTTTTCACATTCAGGTGGTAAATGCTCAACCATCTCACCGGTATAAGCACCCACCCAGACCTCGCGCTCTACAAGTAGATCCGAACGGAGGCTTAAACTCGGCGCAACATCCGAGCAGCCTAATTGTGTGCGCAGTTGACTCGGCTGGTCGCCCAATGCCGACAGGCTGGCACTCAGTTGTATCCCAATGGCAGCAGCATGGTGATGTTGATCTTGCATAATGATGGTTCTAGTTGGATTCTAAAGTGTTTTCAATAGATGAAAAGGTCATATGATACGGCACCTGAATATTATCAAGGTCGATCGTGTCGGAGCTGTGCCGAAGATTCAATACTTTTTGATTTTGAATATAAACGTCTTGGCCAGTTGCGGTGGGTTTTACCGTTATCGTAGCGTTTGATTGCTTGGTAAAATCAGGATAAGTGGCCACCAGAATATCGCGGACTAAAAATTCAAATGGCAACAGTCGCATTTCATCAATTCGCTGCTTCACGATCACCCGACGACCATCGTAGTCCACATCAAATAGTTGCTGTCCTGTCAAGGTCAATGCCACCATTTGCAATGCTTCGCCTTGCTGACGCTGATACAGCAAAAAACTAAACTGCTTGCTGCGCCAACGGACATCGACCTGATCCTGTCGGACGTAATCGCGATGTTGTTGCTGTAGTTGTGCCCACTGTGGCTGCGGCAATCCAGGTGCTTTGGGCATAAAGCTTTGACATGCACTCAGCACCGCCATGATTGCGCCAATCACCATCCATCGTCCGCATGCTTTTAAATACATCGGCATGACTTATACGGCCTCCTGACGACAATATTCAGCCAAGTTACTCAAACGCCGTTTGGCATTTTTATGCATTGGATTCTTCATGTCCCAAGCGTAACCTGCCAATAATGAGGCAATCATGCGCTCAATCTCGTGATTTTTTTTGCTAGAAAATACGACATCCTGAAATTCACCTGAATACCATGCCTCGACATAGGCACGAAATACACTGATCCCCTCACGCAGCGGTTTTTCATACTCGTTCAGCCAATCGATACACTCACCTTGTAAATGACGCACGACCAAAGGCACCGCCAAACTCGATGATTTCATGGCAATGGTGACTCCCGACGAAAAAACCGGATCGAGAAACTCGCCTGCATTGCCAAGCAGTGCATAATTGGACTGGGCCAAATGTTTCACATTGGCGGAATATCCGGTCAGGCTATTTACAGGCATATCGAACTTCGCCTGCGCAAGAACCTTCGATAAACTCTGGTCATCGGCTAGAATGCGGCGCAATAAAGGTTCAGGTTGATCTTGCGCAGGATCATGGCTTAGGTATGTTTCAAAAAAGTCATGTTCAGCCACCACCCCAAAAGAGCTGCGACCATCCGCAAAGGGAATTAGCCAGTACCAAGCACGGCGGTCTTTATCATGCACTGTAATTAAAATCTTTTGACGATCAAAGGCAGGGTTATCGCCTATGCCATCTTCAATATGCGTAAACAATGCCCGACGAATAGGAAAGTTCGACGGCGACTCCAAATCAAGCAATTTTGGCAGCACGCGACCAAAACCACTGGCATCGAGTAAAAATTTGGCCTGAATTTGATAGCTTTGTCCATCTTCGCTGCGCACGGTCACGCACGGCTCTTTTGAGTCGACATCGACGCTGAGCACATCGTGTCCAAAGCGGAGATCAGCACCCAATTGTTGGGCTTGCTGCGCTAAAAGATGATCAAAGTCGCTGCGGCGAACTTGCCATGTGGTGCCTGGGCCATCACTAAATTTATCGGTGAAATCATAGAAACTACGTTCGGTTCCACGTAAAAAAGCGGCGCCATTCTTAAACTGAAAAGCACAGGGTTCAACATGTGCTCGAATGGTCTCCAGCAGCCCTGCTTCTTCTAAAAACACCATACACTGCGGCAGTAAAGATTCGCCTATGGAAAAGCGCGGGAAATGCTGTTTCTCTAGCACTAGCACATTAAGGCCATGCTGGCGCAGCAATGCAGCGGCCGAGCTTCCCGCCGGGCCAGCACCAATAATCACCACATCGGTGTATTCATTCGAGTGTTTTAAACTAGATGGCTGCATACGACACATGACCTGTAAATTTTAGTTATTGGACGGATAATGTGAAATCACCTGATGCGCTTCATCGGCTTTGGTAAATAGCGTCGCATATACAAAGGAAAAAATGACGCCAAACAAAACCGTCAGACCAAAACAATGAATTGCATAGGTATTGCTTAATGATAATAAACCAAAACCGAGCAAAGTCGACATCATACACAAGAATAATGCCATCCCCACGACCTGTGGATGATCGTGACCGTGACGATAAAAAATGGCATAGTCCACACCAATTCCAACAATCAAAAAGGTGGCCATAATACTAAACAGATTGATCTCGACGCCAAGCCATGCCTGAATTGCAAAAGTCGTCAGTAAGGCCAGCGATACAGGTATCACCAGTGGAACAACCGACCTTGGCCCATAAATAGCACCCAATCCAACAGCCAAGGCGATTAATGCGTAAAACAGCAAGTGCTGGGCCTGTATGCGGTGTTGTTGGAATAAATCTGACAATTCTTGTACGGGCTGCTGCAAAATAATCTGATTATTTTCCAGCGCACGTAATGAACTACTGTCCTGAATACCACTTAGCATGACCAGTCGTTCGGTCGGACTCACCTGCAAAAATGCCAGTGGATGCTCGCTAAATGCGTCTAAGGTCAGCGCAGGTGTCTTTCCAAGCTGTTGCTGCCAGCGTTGCAACGTCTCCAGCGGCAAACCCAGCGCTGTTGCGTATTGTGCCAATTCAGTTGCTGGGATTGTTTTGAGCATTGCAATATGTTGCTGTTGCTGCGCTACCGTTGGAATCCATTGCCCGAGTGCCTGCACACCAGTCAACTGCCCTTTTGCCTGTAACTGGGCAAGCTGCCCTAGCAAACGCTGTTCGTTTTGTTGCATATGCTCGGGTGTATCGCCGCGCACAATAAAATACTCACTGCCTTGCTGTCCGGTAAAGCGACTACGCACATAGTGATCTTCCTGCTTAAGCATCTGATCCATGCTTTGCAAGTTGCGAATGTCATCATTAGGTTTTAAAAACAACAGACTGACACCACCAATTACAACAATCGAAAGCAGCGTCAGGTAGCGTACGCGTGTGTGCTGCAAGAACCAGACACGCACTTTGCCCACCCATGCCAAATGTCGAATAGCTGCTTCGGCATGCAATGGAGGCAATCGAGGCAATAGTAAAATGCTGGTGATCCACGCCGAGACCAGCCCCACAATAGAAAACACGGCAATCTGGCGAAAGCCCGGAAATGGCGTAATACTTAAAAACAGATAGGCCACCACAGTGGTCATAAGCCCCATAAACAAGCTGGGCAATAGCGGTTTTAAAACGGCAAATCCATTGAGCTTGCGATGTTGTGACTGCATCGCCATAAAGTAAAAAGAAAAATCGACACATACCCCGATCAAACTTGCGCCGAATACCAAGGTCATCAGATGTATTTCAGAAAAAATCCAGTGAGTGACAGCAAAAGCCACCAAACTGCCTGTAGTGACGGCAATAAACTCGGTAAGAAGTGGGCGAAGTGAACGAAAGCCAAACCAGACCAGAAACACCAATCCTAGCGTAGAGCCTAAGCCAATCGTGGAAATTTCTTGTTTGGCCGACTGGGTACCATAATTGGCAAACAGTAACGTACCTGTCCAGTGACTGGTCACCTGCATGCGATTCAATTGTTGCCGAGTCGTATCGATCCATGCCGATACTTGCTCTTGATAGTCGATATTGTACGGGCTTTTGCTCAGATTCAAGGTAAATAAGCGAGAGATTTTTCCCGGCTCATGCAGCGTGGCAAAACCATTTTCCAGTTCAATATTGCTGCTTTGCAGGTGCTGTGCATTGGCCATCAGATAGCGACTAAACAGCATGAATGGATCTTGGGTTAGTCCTTCTGCTGTCACGGGCATACCCGGCGTCACCAATTGCAGCAAACTTTTTTCGGTCAGTGCGGCATAGTCCTGCTTTTGTAGCAGGGCTTGATCCTCTGGGCTAAGCAGGCCATCACGATGCTGGTACATCACTCGACCAATCTGCTCTAAGTCGGCTTGAGGCTTTAAGGGTGTAAATAACGGATTATGCTGCAATGACTGCTGTAAACTTTGCGTGGCCTGCTGCATCTGCGCGGGTGTCTTGGCATCAAGCACTAAAAATACGGTCTGGTTGAGCTGTCCCGCGACATACTGCTGCGTACGTTCTAACTGGGTATCCTGACTGAGTTTTGGCAGTAGGGCAAAAACATTGGTTTGAATATGAATGTCTTTTTTTAACCATGCAACACCCAAGATTAGGCTAATGACCAGTAAGATCATGAGCCATACCAAGCCGAGCTTATTTTGCCAATTGGAAAAGTGCATTTTCATGAGCAGTGAGTGTCGCAGGTTGGGCGCGTTGTTGGCTAAAATTCAGAACAGTGCTGTTATTGCCTTTTTCAACAATCACGATTTGGTTAATAAATTGCTGACCATTTAAATCTACTTGTGAAAAAAGCTTTTTAAATAAAGTACTTTTTGGCGTCATTTGAATCGACCAGCCTTGTGGATTAATCTTGGCCTGCGTCACATTAAAGTGCTGATCCAATACTGCTGGATTACCCGACATCAATTGTAAAAACAATGTCGCCACAGAACCATAAGGTGATTTGGCCACATCTAACTGACTCATGCTTTTACTGGTTTTTTGAATCAGTTTGGTCGGCGTGACCACAATATCGGCTTGTACAGGACGCTGTAACTGCCACAGCACACCGCTGTTTTTTGAAAATACGAGCTGACCTGTTGAAACAAAAGTTTTATTTAACGACGCCAGCTTCTTTTTTTGCTCAAAATCAGCACGTACTGTCGAGGTTTGTGCCAGTTGTTTAAAGATCTGGTTTACCTCAGGCGATGCAGCATGCGCATTGTTGAAAAGAACGATACCCAATAACAATGCACTCAAAACCGCCATCACGGCGCTGTGCCAGCGATGTGCCACATGACCAAAATGCTGTGTACTCATGCTTATGACTCCTTTAAAGGATGGAAGTCGGCCCATGCATTCAAACGCTCGAACAAGATTTTGGGCGACTGAAAACACATGGCTTTGCTCTGGATATCCACTGCCACTTGTGTCGTGTAGCCTTTGGTTAGACGTTGACCTGTTTCATTGTCGAAGATCACATACTCAATTTTCAAACGAGTCTCCCATTCTTTTAAAATGGCGCGAACCCGAATTTTTTGCTGAAACTGAATGCCTTGCACATATTTGACATGACTTTCAATCACTGGCCAGAGATAGCCCGAGGCTTGCATTTGCCGATAGTTATAATCAAATTGATCCAACAATTTACAGCGCGCAATTTCGAAGTATTTCAAATAATAGCCGTGCCAGACCACATTCATGGCATCCACATCGTGAAAAGGCACTTCAATGATAACCTCAGCCTGCATATTGCTGCTCCTGTTGCTGCATCCAAGATGTATTGGACAATTCAAAGTTGGCGAAACGATCAACAATCTGTTGCAGTTCGGTTTGCAATGGTCGGTCTTCAATGAGTAAATCAAATGAGGCTAAGGTCCAATCGCGAAATGAGCCCAATACAGGGCTAATCTGAGCCGAACGTCCTTTTAAATGCAGTGCTTGTACACTGGCACAGCACAGCGCTGCCATCACCTGCTCGGTTAATGCAATCACACGGCTTGCATCTCGGGCGGCAATGGTGCCCATACTGACTTTATCTTGGTTATGACATTCGGTAGAACGAGAAAAAATTGAAGCCGACAATGTATGTTTTAAGGCTTCTGCAGTCCAAGCAGATACGGCAATCTGAACCGCTTTAAAGCCATGATTGAGCGGCAAACGCTCTGCTGTGGCACCCGTCAGATTACGCGGTAGGCCGTGATTCATTTTATGATCGACCAATTGCGCCAGCTGACGATCCATCAAATCGGCCAGATTGGCCACCATGATTTTCATGCTGTCCATGGCCTGTGCAATATGCCCGCCATAGAAATGACCGCCGTGCAAGACCCGTAACTGATCGGGATCAATCAACGGATTGTCATTGCTTGAATTGAGTTCATTTTCGATAAATTGACGTAGCCAGACTTTTGAATCTTCAAATACACCAATCACATGAGGCGCACAACGTAGCGAGTAACGATCTTGCAGACGCGGACTTTGCGCCGCTGTTTGAGCCGCCTCGTTAAGCCACGTACGCAATTGTGCCGCGATGTTTTGCTGACCCGGATGCGGTTTTTGAGCAAATAAAACTTCATCAAAATGGCTAGGATTACCGTCGAGTGCGACCACATTCAGTGCAGTAACCAAGGTCGCCGCCGTACTCAATTGTGCTGCACGCATATAATTCAGACAGGCCAGCGCGGTCATGACTGCCGTCCCGTTCATCAGTGCCAACCCCTCTTTAGGGCGTAATACCAACGGCTGTATGCCTTTTGCACGATACACATCGGCCACAGGCACGATTTCACCCTGATAATAGACTTCACGTTCGCCAATCAGGGTTGCAGCAATATAAGACAGCGGTGTCAGATCACCACTTGCGCCTACCGAGCCTTCCGAGGGAATAACCGGAATAATATTTTCATTGAGCATCCATGTGAGACGTTCAAGCAGCGTTAGTGATACGCCCGAAAAGCCACGTGCCAATGAGCATAAGCGCACCAAGACCACCGCACGGGCACTCACCAGATCCAGATTTTGCCCTAGTCCGCAGCCGTGAAAGCGTGACAAATGTAGCGGCAACTCATGCACCTGATGTGCAGGCACATTGACCAAGCAAGAATCACCATAACCTGTGGTCACACCATAAATAACACCATCTCGTTGCAGCAATTCATCCAGAAAGTCTGCTCCACGCTGGATACGCCCGCGCCACTCGGTATCGTTCGGCAAGGCCACCTTGGCCCCCGCATGTGCAACCTGAACCACGTCTTCAATCTGAAGCGGCTGTAGTCCAACGGTAATGGGTATGCTGGCTGCGATCTTCAAATTATTTGTTCCAAAAATGATAAAAGTTAAACCATTGATACGGTGCGCGTAGGCAATGCTGCTCTAATAATGCAACATAGCGCCCTGTGACCTGTTGCATGGCGTGCAGACGATCTTTTCGAGGTAAATTGACGACATCAGCGATCTTATGCACATGTACTTCAAACTGCTGCTGATGTCGATAACAAAACACGGCTAAAACTGGTACCTTGAGTAAGCTGGCCAGTATCCAGGCGCCTTGTGGCCATGTGGCTTCACGCCCTAAAAATGCAAGATGCTGAACGCGATCAGAATCTACAGGCGTTCGATCTGCCGCAATAATCACCCATTCCCCTTGTTTGAGTTTTTCTTCAAGTAAAATGGCGGTTTCAAGTCCAAGTTCATCGACTGAAATTAGATTGACATCGACCTGATCATTGAGACGTTTTAAAAAGCGATTAAATTCAGTGGCATTTTTTTGATACACCAAAATCGTGACTTTCTGCGGATGTTCCGCTTTAATCGCCCGAAATAATTCGATATTACCAAAGTGAGACACCACCATTAAGGTACCTTTTTGGTAGGCTTCACGAAAATGCTGATCGCCAAATAGCTTTAATTTTTGTTCGGGAACATCGCCCAGCCAGCCTTCCATTTTATCTAAAATACATTCGCCGAAATTCATAAAATGACGGTAGCTGTGTAGCCATGAAGGCGCCGAAATAAAGGGCGAACGCGCACCAGCAAACTGGTGTAATTGCCTTAAATAAGCCAGCGATGCCTGACGTGCAGTCACCGCAAATAACCAGTACCATGCAATCACGATAAGCATCAATTTGCGGCAGAGCCAGCGCCCGCCCAAGCGATAAAAATACAGCACGACCATCAGCAGGCTTGAACTGCCACGCTCTCGGATTTTGCTCCAATCTTGTGTCGGCTGCTGCATATTTAGCCCTTAATTTTTTGTTTCAACAATCGTGGTAAGCGCTTGAGCATACCGCCTACCAAGCGAATGTGTGCCTGCGTCACCCCAATATTGTCACGCAACAAATGATAGTGCGAGATTCCATCATCAGGATAAATCACAGGCGTTGGTACATTAATAAAATGCAGATTTTCCCATTTGAGACGTACTAAAATTTCGGTATCGAAGCCCATACGCGGTTGGAACTTGCTTGCTTGAATCAGTTTAAGGGTGGGTGCCAGCGGATAAACGCGAAACCCACACATACTGTCTTTAATCTCAAATGATAAACTTTGAATCCAGACCAAAATATGCGTCAGATAACGTCCATACAAACGTTCTTTCGGGATGGAGTCATCAAATATAGGCTGCCCGATAATCACGCGATCGGGATATTGCTGCGAGACCGTCAGAAATTTTTCAATATCATCCCAGTGGTGTTGGCCATCGCAATCGATTTGTAAGGCATGGGTCAGGCCCAACTGATCGGCATAGATCAGGCCTGTGATGACTGCCTGTCCTTTGCCCTGATTATATGGATGTTCGAGCAGATGAACCTTGATGTATTTCTGATCCAGCTCACGCATCTTTTGGGTACAATGGGCATCACTGCCGTCATTAATCAAAATGATCTGCAAATCGAATTGATCAAGCGTGGCCACGAGCTGATCCAAATGGTGCGGATGATTAAACACCGGAACAATAAAACCATAATTCGTCATGTTAAACATCCTGACCCAAATCTGTTTTGATAAAGCTTAAACGTCCAGTGGCCATGCTGGTTTGATCTTGAGCAAATGTATAGCTGATCTTGTTGGCCTTACGTATCAGCGTTAACTCAACAATAGAATATGGCAAAATTGCCTGCTGAAATTTCACTTGTTCATAACCATTGCACCACACCAAATCTGGCCAAACCTCCCGAGCAAAGGCTTCAGCACAGCCAATTAAGGCCACGCCCGGATAAACGGGTTGATTTGGAAAATGCCCTTTAAAGCATTCCAGTTCTGGCACAAATTCCAGCCGATAACGCCAAGCCTCATCGCATGATAGGCGCTGAAGCATCACGGGCTGCTGCATCGGCTCAAAAAGCCGCTTTAAATACCGATGATCGAGCTTGGACTGCGTATTGTGTGGCAGCTCTGTTAAAAAGCGCCACAAACGTGGAATTGCAATAGGCTCCAGCGCCTCTTGCAATGCCTGTTTAATTTTTACCACCCAGTGCTGCTTGCCTTCGGTGCTCAACTGTTGATGTGCTTCGTCATGCAACACCACAATACAGGCCAGCAACTGACGCTGCTGACGATCGATCAATAATGCATGGCAATGCTTGACCCATGGTAATGTGGCAATCGTCTGCTCAATGGCATCTAAACTCAGACGTTTCTCTTCAAGTTTAATCAATCGGTCGGCACGTCCGCCCAAATGAAAGCCATGCCCCAAATGATCCGAATCTGCCCATACGGCCAAATCACCCGTGATGATCCAGTCATCGGTATGCGCATGCGCGGTTTGCACCATTAAATGTTGCTGATCGATACGAATCTGAACATCGTCAAATGCCCGCCATGGGTGCAAATCCTGATCCCGAAAGGCAATCCCACCGGTTTCAGAACTCCCCAGAATTTCAGTAATCGTAAAATCGACCTGTGCACGCACACCATCATCGAGTTTGCCTCCCGATGAAAAGACGATCTCGTTACGACTCAAGGTGTGATCTGCAGGCCATCGCTTGAGCAATGCAGGGCTTGAAATCAATATATTCGCGATTCCCTGCGCAGCAAAAGCATTCTGAACAGCAAGGATTTCCTCTGGAAATGTCACTTGCGGCGTATAGAAACTTCGTCCACCGACCAAGGGCCAAAGTACTTTAAACAGCAGGCCATAAATATGCTGATGGCTAACTGTTGCCAAGCTGACGGCCGTAGGCGAAATTGCAAATGTTGCATGAAGCCCGATTACCTCAAGCAGCAATTGCTCGAGCGTTCGTGCAATGAGCTTTGGCTCTCCGGTCGAACCCGAGGTATAAAAATCAATTTGAGCCCGAGCAGCAAAATTCGGACTGACATCCAATACGAGCGGCGCAAGAGTACGGTCAACTTCCTGACGACTTAAAAAACAAATCGATTCAGCTTTAAATTGCTGTTCAAGCTGCGCCACTTTGTGTGGCGGCAAACGTAAATGTTTTCCAGCCTGCAAAGCGGCAAAGAAAAGCACCAGAAAGTCATAGCTGTCTTGTTCCCAGAGCGCCCAAACAGGCTCGATCCGCTGGGCAATCCAGGCGGCTTGCTCAGCCACATCCTGCCAGAAATCGGCAAATGATATGGGGTGTAAGTCTCGGTTAAAGGCCAGAGGCAAAGTTGACGCTATACGCTGGCTTAAAAGATCATTCATTATTGTGCTGCAAACGCTGGTGGCGTTTTCTTAAAATAAATTCGCCAATTAATAAAATTCCCATGAGGACATAGGAAATAAAACCATTATAAAGTACCCAGATTTCGGTGGATGCATACACACTGGTCCACCATGAAATGGCCGCATTGAGAATAAAAAAACCACACCATACAAAGGTCACTCGACGCGTCCACTGTACGCCCGAGGCTGGCAAGTCAGGCTGCATGATTCGGGCAAAACGTTCAATCATGGAAGGTGGGCGCCACAAGGTCGATGCAAAAATGGCAAAGGCCCCCAGACTGGTCAATACAGGATAGACTTTTAGCCACATATGGTCATTAAACAAGACGCTCATGGCACCACACACCACAGTAAATAGACTGAGAGGCCATAAAAAAGCGCTACTTTTGACCAGTAAACGTAGTAAACCAAGCGCAATCAGCATAATACTGACTGCCATAAAGCTGCCCCGGGCCAGACTCCAGCCCACCAAAAAGGGATAGGCCACAAACATAAGGGCAATCAACACCTGCATTAATTTTTGCATGGATGGGCGATTCCTATTTCATATTTGTGGATGAGTCCACTTCGATATCGACCAATGTCACCAGCATGAATGTTTATCACCATCATGCAGTCGCCCCGTGCGTATCACTCATATCCGTCAGGCTTTTTGCTGACTTTCAACCAAAGCCACCAAGCTCTGGATCGAACGAAAATGCTGTTTGGTTTCATCCGATTCAGCATTCAAATGAATGTTGTAGCGTTTTTTAAGGGCCAAACCCAGCTCCAAGGCATCAATAGAATCGAGCCCCAAGCCTTCACCAAAAAGCGGTGCAGTATCATCAATGTCAGCGGCTTGAATATCTTCCAATGCCAATACATCAATGATCATTTGTTTTAATTCATTCGCAAGATTGCTCATGTAAATCACTCATACCAAAAATCTGACCGATACCGATTGAAAGCGTAAACACATCTAAATGCGACACTTAAACCAGCGAAAAAAGTTGAAAACTGTCTTGTTGATCGAGAATGTTCAACCCATCACGCGACCTTCTTGTATTTTTGTTAAATTGACAGGCCCACGTCGCACCATTATAGCCTGCATTTATCGATTCGCGTGTACTGCGATGCAGTTTTGATGCGTCACAATTTGCCATCATCCGTGAAACGTTCGGGAATATTGTGCGATAAACGTGGAACACAATCATGAATAAATTGATGAGATCTTGCATCAGAAATGTAATCAGGCCAACACGCTGCACCATCGAGATAAATGCTACTACTTCAGCTTGTGCCAGCCGCGCCATGCGTGTTGTTCCAATGCATTCCAAAACGCATAAAAGCCAAGTGCTTCTATTTCCTGCGAAGAGATTAATCCTTCAAGCGATAAATTTGGCGCCTCCAAGCTGACCACTGCCGACATAGCAAAAGCGTCAAATGTCACTTTATCATCGTAAATCTCTGGCAATGGCTCTTCGTAAAACACCACCATGACGCGTTTTACCTGTGGTTGTGTTTTTAAAATGGCGTAGGCTTCAATCATGGCTTTCGACCATGAGCAGCTTAAGCTCGTCGAAATAGTGTCATCTTGACATAAAATCGAATATAGGCCGCCAATGGCATTATGAACCGATGTTGAAAACTGCGTGGGTGATGGGGTCTGGTCGGTCAAAACATCTTTTAAGATGCCATAGGTTTTGGTTTCATCGCCATAACATGAGGCCCAGACAATATAGTCGACTGCTTGCTCATTCACGGTCTCGATGGCCACATTTAAGGCCAGCTTGGCCAATGCCGAAAGTCTCCGACGCTGCATGGCGGGTACAGATTCTAAAGCACTTTGCCCCTCACCAGCATAACAATGTCGTAAAGAAGAAAGATGAAGTTTGAGCATGTAAAATTTCAGCCTATTTTCATTATTGTGTTGAAACCGCACGAATTATAGCATTAGTCGATTCAGTAAAAACAAACGCTAAAGGCGATGCATGAGGATGCATCCACACAAACACGCAATAAAAAACCCCGAACATGTTCGGGGTTTCTCGATTGAGCAATTAACGCTTAAATTTCTTCTCAGCTTTCTTGAACTTCTGCACGTAACGACGACGACGAGCAGCCACACGTTCATCGACTTGCGATTTACGCCCTTCAAATGGGTTTTCAGAGGTTTTAAAGTCGATGCGAACAGGTGTACCCTCAAGCTTGTATACTTTACGGAATACATTTTCGAGGTAACGGCGATAATCCGCTGGTGTTTTATCAACCTTGTTTCCGTGAATCACAATCGTTGGTGGATTTTGTCCGCCCATATGCGCATAACGCATCTTGATACGACGACCGCTCACCATTGGAGGTTGATGCGCTTCGGTAGCATCATTCAAAATCTGGGTCAGTTTGGCTGGCGAAACTTTCAGATTTGCCGACTCGTAAGCACGGTGAATTGATGGATACAGCTCACCAACACCTGTGCCGTGTAAAGCAGAGATCAAGTGAATTTTTGCCCATGGAATAAAGTCAAAACGGCGCTCGACATCAAGCTTACATTGCTTGCGGTCATACTCGGTCATGTTATCCCATTTATTAATGGCAATCACCATGGCACGTCCAGCTTCAAGCGCATAACCGATCAAGTGCAAGTCTTGCTCGACAATGCCTTCACGCGCATCGACCACCACCACAACCACATGCGCATCTTTCATGGCTTGTAGCGTCTTAACGACCGAGAATTTCTCAATCATTTCATCGACTTTACCCTTACGACGCACACCCGCAGTGTCGATCAGCGTATATTGACGTCCATCACGCTCAAATGGAATATAAATCGAGTCACGCGTTGTGCCTGGCTGGTCAAATGCCACTACACGCTCTTCACCTAACAGGCGATTGACCAAGGTCGATTTACCCACATTCGGGCGACCAATAATCGCCAAACGCAAGCCTGTGGCTTTGTCGTGTTCTTCAGGATTTTCATCTTCAGGCACATCTACCAGCACATCTTCAAGCATTTGTGCCACGCCACGACCATGGCTGGCCGCCACATGTAACGGCTCACCAAAGCCAAGTTTGTAAAACTCAACTACAGCGGCTTCTGCATGTACTCCGTCTACTTTGTTGGCTACAAGGTAGACTTTTTTACCTAAGCTACGGATTTCACGTGCGATTTGCTCATCCGATGCCAACAGACCTGCACGGGCATCGACCACAAAAATGATGATGTCTGCTTCATGAATAGCTGTTTTGGATTGTTCAGCCATGTAGGCATCAATGCCCGCCTCACCCTCACCAATACCACCGGTATCGACAACAATAAATGATTTATTTTGGTAAACCGCATCACCATATTTACGGTCACGGGTAAGCCCTGCAAAATCAGCCACGAGTGCATCACGACTCTTGGTAATCTGGTTAAACAATGTTGATTTTCCGACATTCGGACGACCAATGAGCGCAATAACGGGTTTCATAGAGTAACCTTTTTCAAGATCTGCCATCTCTCATGGCATCTGCATCAGAAACGATAAATAAGGAAGACAAAAGGCCAGAGGCCCAAATAAAAATACGGGGTTTTGAATGGTTTAGTATTCAAAATACCCCGATGAATTTGATAAGCGTTTCGCCGAGCGGCTAGTTTAACACAAGCTGAGGAAAAATTAACGTACTTCCCAGATGGTTAAGGCACCTTTTGCGGTAGAGGTATATAAATGACCGTCTACTACACGCAGCGAACTGACTTCTCCACGTGTTTTGGCACGCCCGATGAGCTGACCAGAATTTGGATTGATCAAATGAATCACGCCATCTAGATCACCCACCACCAAGTCTTTTCCGAGCATAACAGGATTACTTAACTGACGATTAAGCAATACATCACTCTCCCAGAGCTTCGAACCTGTACCTAAATCAAAGGCACTAAGTTTACCGTCACTTTGCGAAATAAACACTTTGTTGTCATAGACAGCCGGGCGCTTGTTACTGCTTGAATCCTGATTCCATACCACACTCAAATTGGTGAGGTCAGTAACCGTTACTTGACCTTGATAACTCACCGTCACCAAATATTGGCCAGAAACGACCGGATCACCATCGATGTCGATCAGGCGCTGTACGTCAGAACGTCCTTCACTTACAGCAACGCGGCGCTGAAAACGTGGAATACCGCTGATGACGTCAATACCATAAACATAGCCGTTGGCACTGGCCGCAACAACTGTACGGTCGTCAAGCATGACAGGTGATGGCTGGCCGCGCAAACTAAATTGGATGCTTGGCATTTTGTAGGTCCACACCTGCTGACCTGTGGCAGCATCGTGTGCAAACACTGTACCATCATTGGCGATGGTGGTGACGCGTCCTTGATAAATCAGAGACGGACTAAGCACAGCACCACTAAGCTGTACTTTCCACTTTTGCTCACCCGTTTGCTGATCAAGCGCGAAAAGTTCACCTTTTGCAGTCCCGACCACGACAATACCTTCACCTGCGACCGTACCCGCAGTCAGACGATGCTTGGTCACACGTGTAGTCCAGAGGCGATCTTTACCACGATATGCCGAAACTTTACCTTTCGGATCTGGTACAAAAATGACTCCATTGACATTATCAAGCTGAAGACGCAAAGGATCTGCCTTAGGCATTGATGACACACGTTGAGAAAAAACAGGTACGAGCGCTTGCGTTTGCGTCTGTGCAAGTTTAGGCAAAGGATTCGGCTTGGCCTCTTCCTTTTTTAACTTGTTGGTTGAACAACCGACTAAGGCGGCTGATACAATCATTAATGCAAACGGAAATTTATACTTTATATCCATTAAGACTCATCCACCTGTGTGTCTAGAATCGGGCGCTCGATCTCAGGATCATCTACTAAAACGCCTACACTTTCGAGTTTAATTTGTAAAATTTGACGCTCTTGTTTACGTTCTAGCAAAACATCCCATGCACTTTGATACGCCTTGCGAGCAGAAGCGATATCATTTTTTGCAACGTAGACATCGCCGCGAGCTTCTTCAGCTGTGGCTTTGAATGCTGGATCGGTAACAGATGATAGCGTTTTTAACGCCTCATCATACTTCTTTTGCGCAAGTTGCGCATTAGATAAACGTAATTTGATGAGTTGCACAAGCCCTTCATCATTTATTTTTGTAGTCTCGATTTTTTTCAGCGACTTTTCAGCGCCTGCATAATCACCTTTGTCGTAGGCAATTTTAGCCAGCATGAATTCAACTTGAATCGCTTGAATTGAATCCGGCGCATCTTTGACAATCTTGTCTGCTGCTGCGTAAAGATTATTGAGTGCATCTGGATTCGATTCAGCCGCTTGCGCCTGATCCATCAGTTGCTGAACTTTTGCGGTACGAGTCTGGTTTTCAGCCAAGGTTTTCTTTTGCCAATACTGCCAACCCAAAAAGGCAATGAGCGCAATAAGGATTCCGATAATAAGAGCTGAACCATATTTTTTACTGAACGACTTCAAGTTATCGAGTTGTTCTTCTTCACTTAATGCGCTCATGCGTGTGTCCTTTATCCTTCAAATCTTCAGCTTAATTTGCAATTTTTTCAATTAAAAATGGTACAAGCGCCGAGAGCGCAACCTGAGACTGTTCTGCCGTTGCCAACTCTTTAATCGCAAGCTCCTGTGCAGTCCACTCTCGTTCTCCAAGAATCACAGCAAAGCGCGCACCAGATTGGTCGGCTTTTTTCATTTGACTCTTCATACTGCCCTGAGAACCGGTTTTAATTCGAAGCGGATGGTTGAGCTGCTCAAGCTGATCACGCACCTGTTCTGCCAGCACCAGTGCCTTGCCTTGATAGGCTGGTTCGGCCACTAAAAAGACATCACAATCACGCACGTCTTGAACCTGTTCAACTTGCTCAAGCAAGAGTAAAAGTCGCTCCATGCCCATGGCAAAACCTACCGCAGGTACAGATTGATCCGCCTTACCTTTGAGTTGTCCGACCAGACCATCATAACGACCGCCTGCACATACCGTCCCTTGCGAACCCAACAACGTTGTGGTCCATTCAAATACCGTTTTGTTGTAGTAATCGAGACCACGAACCAGTTTTTGGTTAATGACAAACGATACGCCAGCCTGAGTCAGATAATCTTGCAATTGCTGGAAATGAGCCAGACTTTCTTCTTTAAGAAAATCATGCAATTTCGGTGCATTTTCCAAGATCTTTTGGGTTGATTCAATTTTCGAATCTAAAATACGTAGCGGATTGGTGCCCAAACGACGCTGAGAATCTTCATCAAGTGCATCTTTGTGCTGATTTAAAAAATCGACCAATGCAGCTCGATATTCAGCACGCTCATCCATTTCACCCAAGGTATTGAGCTCAAGTTGAACTTTATCGGATACACCCATGCGTTTCCACAAACGTGCCGTCATCATGATCAGTTCGGCATCGATGTCTGGCGTTGCCACCCCAAAGGTTTCGACACCGAACTGATGAAATTGACGATAACGTCCCTTCTGTGGTTTTTCGTAGCGAAACATAGGTCCAACATACCAAACACGCGGAGTGGCGCCACGCAGTAAGTTGTGTTCAAGCATGGCACGTACACAACCTGCAGTACCTTCAGGACGCAGTGTTAAAGATTCTGGTGGTGTTCCTTTGTCGAGAAAGGTGTACATTTCCTTTTCGACAATATCCGTTGCATCACCAATTGCACGCTTGAATAAGCCCGTTTGTTCAACAATCGGCAAGCGAATCTGTTGGTAACCGTATGCATCCATCAAAGAAGCGAGATGCTGTTCAAGACGTCTCCATGCTGGCGTTTGAGCAGGAAGAACGTCATTAAAACCTTTAATTGCGACAATTGAACTCATGATGAACTACGAATAATTTCTTTAGATTTAGCTTCTTCGATCTCTTTCACACGCTGACGAACCATTGATTCGATTTCATCAACCAACTGGTCCGTATCGATCAGGTGACTTTTTTCACCGTTACGATAGACCAATGAACGAGGAGAAGCACCCACAACACCGATATCAGCTTCCTTCGCCTCACCCGGACCATTTACCTTACACCCAATCACCGACAGATCCATTGGGGTACGAACATCTTCTAAGCGCTCTTCGAGCGATTGCATGACCTTGATCACATCAAACTCTTGACGAGAACAGCTTGGACACGCAATAAAGTTAATCCCGTTTGAACGCAAACCAAGTGATTTGAGAATATCAAAGCCGATTTTAACTTCATCTTCTGGCTCAGCTGCCAAGGAGATACGCATAGTATCGCCAATGCCTTCCATCAGCAAGCCACCGAGTGCAATCGCAGATTTGACCGTGCCTGTGCGGTAAATCCCAGCTTCGGTTACACCCAAATGCAGTGGATTATCAATCTGCTGCGAAAGCAGGCGATAAGCATCCATGGTTAAAAATACATTCGATGCTTTCACACTGACTTTAAACTCATGAAAGTTCAAACGATCTAAAATATCGATATGACGCATGGCCGATTCAAGCAAGGCTGCACCTGTCGGTTCGCCATACTTTTTTTGCAAATCTTTTTCTAGCGAGCCAGCATTGACACCAATACGGATCGAAATATCATGATGACGAGCCGCGGCCACCACTTCACGCACTTTTTGATCAGAGCCGATATTGCCTGGATTGATACGCAAGCAGTCTGCTCCGTAATCAGCCACAGCCAAGGCAATTTTGTGATCAAAATGAATATCCGCCACCAGTGGCACTGAAACACGTTTACGGATTTGACCAAACGCTTCAGCAGCCTCCATAGAAGGCACAGAGACACGCATAATATCAACACCCGCATCTGCACATCGTTGAATTTGTGCAACAGTTGCATCGACATCACAGGTTTCTGTATTGGTCATGCTTTGAATACTGATAGGCGCATCGCCACCGACATAGACAGAGCCAACACGAATTTTACGGGTCGGACGGCGTTTTATAGGATTTTCGATCATCGTTGGGTGCTCTACTTTCTCTGTCTTAACGCGATAAACGGAATTCTGCTTTGCCGTTTACGGTATAAGGCGACAATGAAATTTGCTCTTGATTTAAACTCAACGACACAGCAGACGCATCATCAAGTCGAATCTGAAAAGGTGACTGGCCCGACAACTCCAGTGTGGATGCCTGACGACCTGTTGCAAGCACCTTACCGGTTGAATCTACAATATGAATAGAGGTCGGACGGGTAAAGTTCAAGACCAATTGGTCGCCCGATGCTGCCGAAGCATTTCCCATCGGTAAAATTTCAACGTTCGATGCCGCAGGCGCAGTAGCATCATTTTTCTTACTTGACCAGTTTTGAATGGCGGTAAAAATCAGTCCAAGAATAACCAGAACCAATACAATCAGCACACTACGTTTTAACCATTTACGATTACGCTCGCTGTTTGAACCCGGCAATTTACCCATGATCTTAATCGGCGAGTTGGTCAGCGCATGATTCGGCAATAAGCCCGTATCATTGGCATAGATTTCATCAAAACGTTGAATAATGATCGATGCATCCGCATTTAAATACTTTGCATACGAACGATAATAACCTTTGATAAACGTGGCCTCTGGTAGCACTTTATAATCATCGTTTTCAAGTGCCGTTAAGGTTTTTACCGGCATTTTCAGCGCGTCCGCAACGTGCTCGAGCTCCAGCTTTTTCGCAATACGGATTTGACGTAAATACTCACCGGGACGTTGTACATTTCCTAATGCAGAAGTGGGTAAACTTGAGCCAGTTGGCTGCTGTGAATTAGGATTTATTTCCATACGGCCTCAGTACTGTACTGTAATTGCATATAACGTTGATATTCTGGACTATCTGGGTAAAAAATACGAAGCTGATTTACCAATACTTGCACCCCAGTCCGGTCGGCATTCGCTCTCGCGACGCGAATTCCCACCCAAAGTGCACGAGCACTCTGATTTTTCTGCCCAACAGTTCGAACATATTGTTCATACATCTCTGTCGAGGCAGGAATTTTGTGTTGCAAATAATAAATTTCTGCTAACTCTAACATTGAAACAGTTGAATCACGGTTTGCCTGAAGTGCCTGTTTGAACATTTTTTCAGCATTCGAAACACCCCCCAGATGCAAATAAATCCGACCTAAATTTTCCAGTGCCAGATAGCGCTGGTCATATCCTAATGTACTACCGGCGCGTGTCAATTGTTGAATTGCATCATGATAACGTTTCATCTGATACAAATAAGCGCCATAGTTGTTTCTGGCCTGAGCATTCTCCGGATCCAGCGCTACAGCACGTGCAAAATATTCATCGGCTTTTTCAAGATTTGGGCGACTGCCCTCTTGCTGCAACAACACCCCCATCATCATGTTGGCATTGCTGTCTCTCGGTTCGACTTTGAGTGCATGATCTAGCGCACGCTTGGCAGCATCAAGATCACCTGTTTTGATATATTCTGCTGCAAGTTGAGTCCGGACTTTCGCGCCTTTTTGCGGATCTTTTTTTATTGAAGTCGTTTGGCATCCAGATAAAAGAAGCGCCGCCAGCATAGTGGCAGCGAATGACTTTCTAATTGTATAGGCCTTACTCAACTTACCACTCCCAATGCTTATCCTTGTGAGCGCATAATCTCTTGTCGCTGCGCAACTTTCTTTTTCCATTGTTCGGCGCGACGTGTACGGTCAGCTACCTGCCCGACTAACTGGCCACATGCCGCATCAATGTCATCACCACGTGTCTGTCGAATCGTACACACAAAACCGGCATCAGACAAAGCTTTTTGAAACGCCATAATACGATTACGGCTTGAGCGACCATACGGCGCGTGCGGAAACGGATTAAACGGAATTAAATTAATTTTACTTGGTAAATTTTTCAGCAGTTTAATCATCTGCTGTGCATGTTCAGGATGATCGTTTACGCCATCGAGCATCACATATTCGATGGTCACGTGCTTACGTGCACTTTCATTGCCATCTTTGGAAATATAACGCTGTGCTGCCGGAATAAGCTGTTCAAGCGGATATTTTTTGTTGATCGGCACCAACTCATCACGCAGTTCGTTATTTGGCGCATGTAAAGAAATCGCGAGGGCGACATCCAACTCTTCAGCCAACTTATCGATCATTGGAACGACACCCGACGTCGACAAAGTCACACGGCGCTTCGACATACCGTAGGCAAAGTCATCTAACATGATCGACATCGAATGAACCACAGGCTTGAAGTTCAATAACGGCTCGCCCATACCCATCATTACCACATTGGTCACCGAACGGGTACGTTCTGCGACGGGTACATCTTCAACATAAGACTGATTGGCCACCCAAAGCTGACCAATAATTTCATCAGGCGTTAAATCACGCTGAAAGCCTTGTTTACCCGTCGAACAAAACGAGCAATCCAATGCACAGCCCACTTGTGAAGAGATACATAGGGTTTTACGTGAACCGGTTTTATCTTCTGCCGGAATCAGAACGGTTTCGACCAGTGAGCCTTCACCATCCCCCACACGAAACACCCACTTACGCGTGCCGTCTTTAGAATAATGACGATGCACCACATGCGGCGCTTTGACTTCACACACTTGCTCAAGTTTGGCGCGCAGTTTGCCCGAAATATTGGTCATTTCGGCAAAATCGGTAACAAAATACTGATGAATCCATTTCATGATCTGACCGGCACGAAATTTCTTTTCGCCAATCTGTTCAAAAAATTGTTCGAGTTCTTTACGCGACATCCCTAAAAGGTTTAATTTCGGCTTCACGACGTCTTTGTCCACAGCCATTTGAGATGTAGATGAAGAATGCGGTGCGTCTGTATTTGGCACTGAAACGCCTACTGCAGATGTCATGAGATTACCTAAACCAAAATAGAGATGAAATTCGATTGTTTAAAAATAAAACAATCACTTCATGAGAGAATAAAAAAACCAGATAAGTATGATACCACTTATCTGGTTTAATTGCTTTTAATTAGCGAGTGCGCGGGAAGATTTCGTCCGCAGCAAAGAAGTACGCAATTTCGCGCTCAGCAGATGCAACTGAGTCAGAACCGTGCGCAGCATTTTCGTCAATGCTTGTTGCAAAGTCTGCACGAATTGTACCAGGAGCCGCTTCTTTCGGGTTAGTTGCACCCAAGATTTCACGGTGAGCAAGTACAGCGTTTTCGCCTTCAAGCGCAGAAACAACCACTGGACCAGAAGTCATGAACGCAACGAGGTCAGCAAAGAAACCGCGTTCTTTGTGCTCAGCGTAGAAGCCTTCAGCTTCAGCTTGAGTCAAGTGCTTGTATTTAACAGCAACTGGCTTCAGACCTGCTTTTTCGAAACGAGCGATGATTTCACCAATGTGATTTTTACCTACAGCATCTGGCTTGATAATAGACAGAGTACGTTCAATTGCCATGAGTGGCTCCTATACGCTTTAAACGTGAAAAAAATTTGCCGCATTATACCGATGTCCGGGCCAATAATCAGCTTCGAATCGGTAAAAGTTTGGTTTTTTCTGTGATTTTTATCGAACTTCGTCAATCCAGGCCATTTGGATGGCCTCTAACAGTCCTTCTGTCGATTTTTGCGGATCATCATTAAAATCGGGTAAGGCGCACACCCATGCGTGTAGGTCGGTAAAACGAATCCATTGCGGATCGACCTCTGGATGTGCTTCTGAAAGCTCAATGGCAATATCAATGGTGTCTGTCCAACGTAGGCCCATTCGAGGTTCCTGTCTGTTTAAGATGAAGTCTGGTTACTTTAGCAAATTTATAAAACAGAGAGAATCGTTTCTCAAAGCACAACGCCCAACATTGGCGCACAAAAAATAATCATGCCAGCGATTGATGCACCAATCAGTGCGCCGACCATCACATCACTTGGATAATGTAAACCCAAAATCATGCGAGATAACGCCACCAGCAAGGTAAACGGCAGCATGAGCGTTACGAGTACAGGCATAACATAACCTAAGCAGATGGTTGCCATGACCGCGTGTAAGGTATGCCCAGACGGAAAGCTGAAATGATCTAGCGGACGCTCTCCCAGTACAATCACTTGATGCACTTGGTAAGGGCGAGGCCGAGTCGTTTTATGCTTCAAAAATTTGTATAGCACGGTTCCAATTGAGCTACCCAGCACGAGGTACACGATTTGTATGCCATAAGGCAAACCTTTTGTTATCCAGACCATCGCCAGCATAGCGTACCAAAACGAACCGTCACCCAAACGGCTGACCACTTTAAAAAATGTGGCAACACGCTGTGAGTGTGAAAAATGATTTAGATACACACATCCTCTTAAATCGAGGTCCAGTATTCTTATTTTTGCATTCTTAAAATTCATGGTGTGTTCTCCTCACGCTTAACGTTTAGAATGATGTCATGTAGGGCTCCTTGACCACCCGATATAAGGCTTGTTCCATTTGTTGTACGGGAAATTGCCAGCCATCTTGTTCTACGCGCTGCCGCGCGAGACGTCCCATTTGCCGTAGCATCATAGCAGCAGGCAGCTGACGCATGTTGTGAATAAACGTAGCAGGTTGCCCGACAGGGCTCAACCATCCTGTTACACCGTGTTGCACATATTGATGCGCACAGGCGTAATCGTAAGCCACGACAGGTAGACCACTGGCCATGGCTTCGAGCACCACATTACCAAAGGTTTCTACTTGACTTGCAAACACAAATACATCTGCGCTTGCATAAGCTTCTGCAAGATTCCTGCCACTTAAACTTCCCGTAAATATTACGTCACGATTTTGATCAAGTGCCTGCAATCGTGCTCGGTCTGGGCCATCCCCAACAATCACCAGTTTCTGGCGTACCCGCTCGGTACGCTGCATCGCCAGATAATTTTCAATCAGTAGGTCAATCTCTTTTTCAGGAGACAGACGCCCGACATAAAGCATCACGCATGTATCGGGTGCAGCCTGCCAAGATTGCCTTAAAGATTCGTTTCGATGGCTTGGTGAAAAAAAATCTGGATCAACCCCTCGCCCCACAATCGCTAGCGGGCAAGTTACACCAAATGCACGTAAGGCTTTCTCGGTGTCTTTACTGGGCACACAGGTCATTTGGGTATGATTATGAAACCAGCGTAAATAGCCCTGTATGGGTTTGAGTAAAAATGCCAAATCAAAAAAGCGGCTAAAATCCTGAAACGGCGAGTGAAACCCACTGGAAAGCGGGATTTTTCGGGCCTGCGCCGCATATAACGCACAGAGTCCTAATGGCCCTTCCGTTACAATATGTACCACATCAGGTACAAAGCTTTCTAAAGCTTTAGATACTTTCAGATACTGTGGCCAGCCGAATTGCAGCTCTGGATATTTGGGAATTTTTTGTGCATGCACCAAACATTCACGATGCGGCGTAAATTCAGCACAAGCTCGTTTTTGTTGTGGTCGAATCAGTAGAATTTTATGACCTTGTGCCTGTAAGCCCTTGCAGAGCTGTAGCAAAGACATGGCCACCCCATTGATTTCTGGCGGCCACGTTTCGGTTACGATCGCAATTTTTAAACGTGGGCGAACCAGCTCATTCAGGCAATCTAGATCCCGTGAAAAAGGATTGAAACGACGTTTAAAATAAAATTTAAAACTTTCTGGAATCTGTTGTTGTTTTAGTAGCGTTGTAGCGGGAAAACCGTACATACAAGCGTCCATTGGCGTATTTATCATAGCTCAAAGTTTAAGCAGCCTCTTTGACACTTTCATGATCTTGATATGACAGTTTTCTGACAACCCTATAAAAAAACCTCCTCACCATCCTTATACATTGATCGCGAGAAGGTTTTTTAAAGCATGTTAAGGCTTATTTTCCTTGGAGCTTTGAGTAGTCTAGCAACACATTCATCGCCTCATTCACAAAAGCCTCTTCTTCAGGAAGCGGCGGACGCTGCGTAGCTTTCATTTTGGCACGCGATTCACTGAGCGCATCCAAAGAAGCCTGATAGGTTTCCCAATTAGCATAAGGCTTCAAACCTGTCGCCGCACGGCGTTTGTTTTCCGCATCTAGGGTTTGCTTCTCTAATGCCAAAATTTCAGCCTTGCGTTGATCGATATCGAGCACAGTACGTTTCTGATCTTTGGTTTCTTGTGCAATCGACTTACGTGTTTCCAAGTAGTTAAATTGCGGATCTTTCGAAACACGTTGCGTTGATAACTGCGCCAATTTAGTCACGTAAGGCTGAATTGAACCTTCACGTTTGAATGGTGCGGTCGGAATGGTATCCCACTTCAATGCATTTTTGGCTTTACGCTCACCAAACTCTTCATCGTAAATATCCACCAGCTTAATGTCTGGAATAACCCCTTTATTTTGGGTACTTCCACCGGTCACGCGGTAGAATTTACGCTGTGTCAAGGTCGCCTGACCATAGGCCAGACTGTCTAACTGCACCTGTGCAGTTCCCTTGCCTGTAGTGGTACTACCAATCACCACGCCACGCTCATAGTCTTGTATGGCCGCAGAGTAAATTTCACTCGCCGATGCAGACGCCAGATTCACCAAAATCGCCAGCGGACCTGCGTAGGTCTGTGCGCCACCGTCGTTGTCTTCAAAGACACTGACATTACCGTTACCATCTCGAATTTGAACCACAGGACCAGATTTAATCACTTGCCCAAGCATACGCGCCACTTCTTCAAGCGAACCACCTGGGTTATTACGTAAATCGATGATAATCCCTTCAACATTTTTGGCAGAAAGTGCCTTCAAGGCATTATTGGTATCTTCAGAGACCGAACGATACTCGGTACCGGCACGACGGGCGCGATAATTTAAGTAAAACGATGGAATTTCAATCACACCGTACACATGTTTTTTACCGTCACGAGTCAGATCTACAGTACGTGAACGCACACCGGCATCTTCTTCCTGAATGACATCACGCACCAAAGTCACACTGCGGGCCTGACTCATCTGCGCCCCCGGACCCAACACACGAATCGTGACTTTGGTACCGCGTTTACCGCGAATCAGTCCTACAATTTCCGAACTTGGCCAGCCAATCACGTCGACCATCTTGTCGCCATCTTGAGCCACCCCAATGATACGATCACCGGATTTAATTTGACCCGACTTACTTGCCGGACCACCTTCTACAATGGTTTCAATTTTGGTGTAATCTTCATTACCACGTTCAGGACGAATCGATACCCCAATCCCTTCAAGCTGTAACGTTGTCTGGCGGTTGAGCTCAATGGCATCGATTGGCGGATAATAATTACTATGTGGATCATAGGTCGCCATCATCGCGTTGAGTGTCTTATCAAGCACGTCATCGCTTTTCACCCGCTTCAAACGTTCCAACTGACGTGTGTAACGTTTCACCAAGGTTTGAACAGGGGTTAAATCATCTGCACTGGCCAAGTCTTGTCCATTTGCAAGTGAAGGATTGTCTTTAAGTGCCTTTTGTTTGGCCAGATCCTCTTCTTTGCTGATGGTCATGTTGATCAACTGCGACACCAGCATTTTACGCCAGTAATCTTGCTGCTCGGCAGCCGTTTTAAAAAATGGTGCTTTTTCGCGGTCTGTCTCGATATAGACATTTGGCTGTTTGAGATTTTGTGGCTTTTTCAGCTCATTAAGTACAAACTCGTAAAACGCTTTAAGATGTTCACGGTATTGCGCATGAATGGTAAACGGACCAGATAAATCGCCTGCTTTTAAGGCAGCACCGAAGGTCGGTCCGTATTTTTGCTTATATTGAGCCACTTCAGCAGCAAGAAAAATCGAATGATCCGGATCGAGGCTATCGAGATACATATCTAAGATGCGGTTCGATGTGGTGGCATCCAGACGCATGTTGAGATAATGCTGACGATCCACCAGCGTTGCGAGTTGGCGCGACACCAGCGCTTGTTCTTTGGTAGGTTGAATCGACTGAGAAACAGAAACAGTATCGGTCGCGGCAATTGCCTCATTAATTGCATGGGAGAAGAAAAAACCGCCAGTTGCGAGCGCAACTGCACATGCGAGTACTTGAAGTTTCATAAATTCTTAATACGTCCTGAGCTTTCCATTATCAGGGTGGATTGCCTAGCCGTTGAAAATGCAATTCACCCCACACGCCGAGTCTTCGATCTTTATCGTCGATTCAACATCTTAATCAACTTAATTTGTGTACGTCGTGTAGTTTTATCATATTCTGTGCTGACAAAATGTAGCAAATCATTGCAAAATTCCGTTATCGTTCTTTAATTCACACCCCAAAACGGATTCTTATATGATTGGCGCATTGATGCTCGACATTGCTGGCACAGAGCTTACTCAAGAAGATATTGAACTCTTGCGCGCTCCGCAAGTCGGCGGCATGATTTTATTTTCAAGAAACATCGAATCACCCGCTCAAGTACGCGCCCTGACCGATCACATGCGTCAAATTCGTCCCGACATTTTAATTGCCGTGGATCAAGAAGGCGGACGTGTGCAACGCCTGAGAACCGGTTTTACCGCACTTCCTGCCATGGGTAAATTCGGTGAATATTATCTTGAGCAACCCGAGCAGGCAGTTGCTCTGGCCGAACAATGCGGCTGGCTAATGGCCACCGAAGTACTGGCTGTCGGAATCGACTTTAGTTTCGCGCCAGTACTTGATATCAATGCCATCAGTGATGTGATTGGTGATCGGAGCTTTGCCAACAATCCGCATGATATTACCGTGCTTGCGGCGGCCTTTATGCGCGGAATGAAACAAGCAGGCATGGCGACCACAGGAAAACATTTTCCGGGACACGGCTCTGTCAAAGCCGATTCGCATGTAGCCGCGGCGATTGACTCGCGTCACTACGATGAGATTTATCGGACCGACATGCAGACCTTTATTCAGTTGATGCCTCAACTGGATGCCCTGATGCCTGCACACGTGATTTATGATCAGGTCGATCCACATCCGGCTGGCTTCTCACCGTTTTGGATTCAAGAGGTGCTGCGCAAGCAACTTGGTTTTGATGGCGTTTTGTTTTCAGATGACTTGACGATGCAAGCCGCTTGCGTGGCTGGTGGCGCAGATGAACGCTTAAAAGCGGCACTTGATGCAGGCTGTGATATGGGACTGGTTTGTAATGATCGCGCAGCAGCATGTTTGGCGCTGGATGCCATTTCCACTTATGCACTTCCTAATCAAGATCGTTTAAGCCGCATGCGTGGTCAATGCCCTGAACTGAAAATTTCAAGTGCATTATCGCTCGGAGAAACATGGCAAACGACTAAAAATGCTATTGAAGCGTTTAAAAATTCATTTTAACTTGCATAGAGCAGCAACGATCTAATCTAAACCAGAAGCTGTACGCAGCTTCTGGTAAAACGCGAGAAGCAAAACACAACGATTAAAATAAAAATGAGTCAGGACGATATGAAGCCATCTCTTTCCAAACATCGACATATTTCATTTACCGCACATTATACCGGTTACATTTGGTACAAAATGGGTATTTCACATCAGGTGTTTGCCACCCGTAAAGGTCGATCGCTGGTCTCTTTGGCGCACCCACTGGAAACTTGGGCAGAAAAATTTGTGGGCGGCAGCATGCGCAGCACACTCAAACAACGCCATCAAATGCTGGATCAGACACTTGAAGCGCTGATTGCACAACATCCAGACCTTCAAGTACTTGAAATTGCTTGTGGCCTATCACCGCGTGGCTGGCGGTTTAGGCAGCAATATCCGAATATTGAGTTTCGCGAACTGGATTTACCAGATATGGCAGCTGTCAAACAGGCAGCTCTTAAACAACTCGACCCAAATAGTCCGGATGTATTATCGGTGGATCTGTTTACACCTGATTTTGCAACAGTATTTGAACTTTTCGATCCTAAAAAACCGTTGGTGATTATCAGTGAAGGATTGATCAATTATTTTAGCAAAGCCCTGCTGGGCGAATTATTAGATGCACTCTCGACTCATGGTCATGAATTTAAACAATTACATTATTTGACCGACTGGTATCCCGAGCCTACACAAAACAAACTGGCTGCTGTAATTTGGCATAGCAGTAAGCTTCTTAAATGGGTGTCACGCAGTGCATTCAGTTTTCACTTCACTACACCGCAAGAAATTCAGCGCTTTTTTAATCAGCACGGATTTGCGCAGGTTCAAATTCTTCAACCTGCACAATTATCTCAACCATTTAATTCAGTGAATCCAGAACAACACGCACATTTAGGTGATTTGGTCTGGATGGTCCATGCACAACACTTGGCGCAATCCTAGACGACCGCTGCAAAGTGCTGCTGACGTTGCTTTTGACGCTCGACATAACGCAATAAGCGATCGGCAAGCGTGAAGCTGCCATGTTTGAAGATCGCTCTAACTCCAGAGGCTTCAGCTTCAAAGATCAGACATTCAATCTGAAAGCTTCCTTCGTCATCATGTAAATGCAGTGCCAAATCACGAGGTGCATCATTGACTGCATTTAAATCCGTCAACTGCTCTAATCGAAAAAATACCCCAAAAAAACTCAGATCAACAATTTGCACATCAATCGAATGATCGTGTAATCGATGGGTCAGCTTCGTTTTAGACGGATTAACCGGAATACGAATTTCGCCGCGACGCTCCATCATCTGCATCTGATCGCGAGTCATCGGTAAAATTCCGTCTAACTGATGAATTGAACGACCACTTAAAAATGCCTCAAACAGACGCATGGTTTCCTTACGGCGCTGAAGCTGGGGAACATGATCGGCATTGACAATAAGCGCAAATTGCATATTCGGACATTGCAGTGCAAAGTTGGCATTTTCATAAGGCAAGGTAAAACTATCGAACTGCCCTGCCGCGACCAGTGTTTCGCATATTGGTACGGGCACATCGGTTAGACGTAACAAACGCTCACAGTTGATTTGATAGCGTAGTCGTTCAGTGGCATTAAACTCTGACATTTGCTGAAAAAACAAACGTTTTGCTGTAGGTGACATTCGGGTCTGATCTAGCTTGGCATGATTGACCAAATATAAAATCACCGCCTGACCAAATTCAGACATACGGTCTTCTTGCATGAGTTTGAGCGACTCTTCCAAAATCATGCGCCAGCTTTTTCGCGTTTTTTGCATAACCCCCATCAGCACCAAGCGCTCGACCATATCGGGGCGTAAGTCTGCAAAGCAAGAAGCGATCACCGAGCCCAAAGACATTCCCATGACCGAAATTTTACTTAGTTGAACCTGTTCAAGCCACTGTACAAGAATTCGCGCCAGATCAGGCAGCTCCAAGCTTGCCGCCGATACACCGCTGTCACGGTTGGTAATTTGCTGATTTGCGCCCATCGATGGCAGATCGATTAAAATCACAGGGCCGCACTGGAATAACTGTTCGACACAATATTTATAAGAATTAAAGTTTTGAAAGGCACCGCCAACAATTAAAATCGGCGTTTGATGCGCGGTTTCTGGTGTGGCAATCGCCATGTATTCGACTTTCCAGCCTGCGATCCAAGTTTCTCTTGCTGGCTGTTTAAAGCTATCTCGGTGGTATAAATCAAAAAAACCTGATGACATCCCTTCACGATGAACATCCTCATCCATGCGGATAATGGAATTCATGTTCTCCCTCCTGCTTGCATTGGATTTTTATTTCTACAAGCTATGTTCAACCATTCATTAAAATTTGAGTTTTACAGGTAACGCTGTTATTTCACTAAAAAAAAGAGTTAAGTGACCGTGTTTTCATTCTATACAGATGCAGGATTTTTAAGCAATACATTTCACCGCCACTTATCCAGATTCATTTTCAAATAGATTACAAAATATATCGCGCGCTATTTATGCACGCTTTTTGCATTGCAAGCATTCATTGTTTGTAAATTGCCTGCTACTATGGAAAGTCCAAGAATAATTCTTTGAAAGCGTATGCAAGATTCAATTGAACATTATATGCAGACAGTAGGTCAGCAGGCACGTCGTGCATCTCGACTGCTCTCAAGCGCATCTACGTCCGTCAAAAACCATGCACTGTCGTCGATTTATACAGCTTTGGCAGACCGTCAGAACGAGATTCTTGCGGCCAATGCCATTGATATGAAAAAAGGCCAAGAACAGCATCTTGACAGCGCATTACTGGATCGATTGGAACTTACCCCCACACGCTTTAAAGGAATGCTGCAAGGCTTAAACGATGTCATCGCATTGGTCGACCCCATTGGCGAAATTACCGATCTGGCCTATCGTCCATCTGGTATTCAAATTGGCAAGATGCGTGTTCCGCTTGGTGTAGTGGGCATGATTTATGAGTCTCGTCCTAACGTGACACTAGAAGCTGCTGCACTAGCCCTAAAATCGGGTAATGCGATTATTTTGCGTGGCGGCTCTGAGGCTTTTGAATCGAATAAAGCCATTGCGGCAGCCATCCAGCACGGTCTCAAACGTGCGGGCCTACCAGAAGCAGCCATTCAGGTGATTGAAACCACTGACCGCGCAGCCGTAGGTCAGCTCATTACCATGTCTGAATATGTAGATGTGATTGTGCCACGTGGTGGAAAAAGCCTGATCGAACGCATCACCAATGAGGCCCGTATTCCAGTCATCAAGCATCTCGATGGCAATTGTCATGTGTTTGTGGATGTTGAAGCTGATTTGCATAAAGCCTTACCCATCGCACTCAATGCCAAAACACATCGTTATGGCGTATGTAATGCCATGGAAACTTTACTGGTTCATGAGGAAATTGCCGAAGAATTCTTGCCGGGCATTGCCGAACTATATGCAGAAAAACATGTCGAGCTGCGCGGCTGTCATGCAACGCGTAAAATCCTCGGTAGCGGTGTAAAAACAGCGACTGAAGAAGACTGGTATACCGAATATTTGGCCCCTATCTTGGCCATTAAAGTGGTTGCCAATATTGATGAAGCCATTGAACACATTAATAAATATGGCTCGCATCATACCGATGCCATCGTGACCGAAAATTACAGTAAAGTCCGTAAGTTTCTGGCCGAAGTCGATTCAAGCTCAGTGATGATCAATGCCTCTACACGCTTTGCCGACGGATTTGAGTATGGTTTAGGTGCTGAAATTGGTATCTCAACAGATAAAATTCACGCACGCGGTCCGGTTGGTTTGGAAGGATTAACCTCACAAAAATGGATTGTGTTTGGCGACGGTCAAATTCGCCATTAAGTTAATAAACCATTCATAACTTTCAATCAAAGCGTCTGATCAATCTCAGGCGCTTTTATTTTTATCTTTAAATGTTTAAATAAAAAAACCAGCCCTCAGGCTGGTTTTTTTATATTTAGTGTTTAGAAAATAAAGTCGGTATTTACAAACTTCGAGTAATGCTCAGACACCATAGAAGCCAACATGCCTTTATTGTCGTCGGTTTGTTTGGTTGCAATCATTGAGCGGATAGAGAAGGCACGCAAGGCATCATGCACAGACAAGGTTCCTTCCGCAGAATCTTTACGGCCGCCAAACGGGAATACATCCGGACCACGCTGACACTGGCTGTTAATATTGACACGGCAAACCTGATGCACCAATGGATCGACCAAATGACCAATCTGCTCAGGATCACTACCAAAAATACTCACCTGCTGACCGTGATCAGAAGTTGTGACATAGTCCAGTACTGTTTCAACATCATCATACACACAGATCGGCACAACTGGACCAAATTGCTCTTCACGATACAGTCGCATCTCTTCTGTCACTGGATACACCACGGCCGGATAGAACATGGTTTTACAGTGCTCGCCGCCCTCTGGATTGATTACCTTCGCCCCTTTGGCTTCAGCATCTTCGATCACTTCGGTCATATAGGCTGTGCGATGCATACCTGGTAATGGCGTAATAAATACACCTGGTTCCCATGGCATACCGACTTTAAGCTTGCCTAGTTCAGCCGTTAAACGCTGTGCAAATTCATCGGCAATCGAGCGATGTACCATCAACATTTTAAGCGCCGTACAACGCTGACCATTAAACGACAATGCTCCGAGCAAGCACTCTTTCACTGTCAGGTCTAAATCTGCATCTGGCAAAATAATCGCTGCATTTTTGGCATCTAGTCCTAAAATTGAGCGCAGACGATGTGATTTTGGATGTTGTTTTTTCAAGTAATCTGCAACTTTACTCGAACCAATCAAAGCCAGCACATTGATTTTACCCGATGCCAGCAAATGAGGAACCACCAATGAGCCAGGCGCATAGATGGTATTGATCACACCTTTCGGGAATGAATCACGAAATGCCTCTAACAGTGGTTCGAACAATAAAGTACCAAATTGAGGTGGCTTAAATACAATGGTGTTACCCATCAGCATGGCCGGAATCAGGGTTGCAAAGGTTTCATTGAGCGGATAGTTGTATGGTCCCATACACAGCACGACACCCAATGGCGTACGACGGATCTGCCCGATGGTTCCTTCGGCCATCACAAAACGTGAGTTGGCGTTGTCCAGATCTTTTAAGGCATCAATGGTCTGACGCATATAGGTCACAGTACGATCAAATTCTTTTTCAGAATCTGCCAAGCTTTTGCCAATTTCCCACATGATCAGCTTCACAATCAAGTCACGCTGTTTCACCATACGCTGAATGAAGTTTTGCATGCACACAATGCGCTCGGCCACTTTCATCATTGGCCATTCACCACGGCCATTGCTGTAAGCACGTACGGCTGCGTCTAGTGCTTCATCACTTTCTTTTTCACCCATTAACGGATAGCTACCTAGCTCAACTTGCTGTAGGCTGCCATCTGGCTGCTGTGTCCAGATCGGAGACAATGTGGTCTTGGTTGCTCCTGCCCATGTCTTGAGTTCACCATCGACCAGTGAAACACGTTGATGAATCTGAGGTAGACGCATATTTTCAGGAACGCCGTCTACTGTAGGGAATTTCTGCTGCAAATGATTTGATAAGCCCATTGTTGTTATCTCCAATTAATTATATGTCTAAACCTGATCAATAGCGGTCAGATTTAGCTCCTGTAAATACCAGCATTGCAGCTGGTATGGATCTTGGCTTGTACCATAGGGGTCACAAGCCTTCGAGAATTGCATATTTCTAAAAACTACTACCCGCGACAGACACTGTTGCTTATGCCTAATTTTTGGGTCACTTGTTCGATAATTTGTCTCGGTGAAAGCGTGATATCCACAACAATCGCTTCACCGACACTCGGCTCTTCGAGTGTATCTAGCTGGGTTTGCAACAACGATGGATCAAAGAAGTGATCCGCTCGTTCAGCAAGTCGCTTTTGCAAGACCTCGAACGAACCTTTTAAATAGACGAACCGCACATCTTGATCATTCGCGCGCAAGATCTCGCGATATGCATGTTTAAGCGAAGAACAAGTAAACACTGCGGTCTGGCCCATCTGCTGTTTTTGCTCGATTGCCTGACGAATGGCGTGTAACCACGGCAACCGATCTTCATCGGTGAGCGGAATCCCTTGGCTCATCTTGCTTTTATTGGCAGCCGAATGCAGCGTGTCGCCATCAAGAAAATCACAAGACAACCGCTCGGACAATAACTTGCCAATTAACGACTTACCTGTTCCACAGACACCCATTGCGATCACAATCATGGCGATTCACCTTTAACTATATGAGGACGCTGAGTAACAGCGTAAAAGCCAAACCCAACACCGAAATAATGGTTTCCAATACAGACCAAGTTTTAAGTGTCTGCCCCACCGTCATACCGAAATATTCTTTGATCAGCCAAAAGCCTGCATCATTGACATGTGAAAACACCAATGAGCCTGAACCTGTAGCAAGAACCAACAGTTCCGGTCTAACTTCAACGCCCGCTGTGGCCGCAATCGGGGCGACAATACCGCAGGCTGTCGCCATTGCAACAGTAGCGGAACCCGTTGCCAGACGAATCAAGGCTGCAACAAACCAGCCTAAGAGTAATGGTGATAAATTTGCTTTTAATGCTGTAGAGACAATTTCATTCGAAATCCCGCTATCACGCAAAATGCCACCAAAACCACCACCCGCGCCAACGATCAACATAATGCCGGCAATCGAAGCCAAACAGCCGCCACAGAATTTTTCAATTTGTACGCGGGTGAAACCTTGCATGGTGCCAAAGGTAATAAAGCTCACCAGTACTGCAATTAACAATGCAATATCAGAGGTTCCAATAAAACGCAGCAAATCGTTGGCAAAAGTTTTAGGTGCAAAAAATAGATCCGCCCAGCTACCTACCAGCATCAAGGCCACAGGCAACATAATGGTGAAGATCGTGATACCAAAGCTTGGTAATTCGCGTGTTCTGTTGCTGTCTGCATCAATAAACTGCTGAGCCAAAGGGTTATGTTCAGGCAATTTGACATATTTGTTGATCCAGAGCGCATACACAGGCCCCGCAACAATCGCGGTAGGCACACCGACTAAAAGTGCATAAGCAATGGTTTTGCCAATATCAGCATTGTAGGCCTGCACCGCGAGTAGTGCTGCTGGATGTGGCGGAATCAAGCCATGCACCACAGATAAGCCTGCCAGCATAGGTAAACCCACAATCAGTAACGACTTACCCGTACGCTTGGCAATATTAAAAACAATCGGAATGAGCAGTACAAATCCGACTTCAAAAAACACAGGTAAACCCACCACAAGACCAATCACCATCATGGCCCAATGGATATTTTTCTCGCCAAACCATTGAATCAGTGTAATCGCAATGCGTTCTGCACCGCCCGACTCGGCCATCATCTTACCGAGCATGGTACCGAGTGCGATCACGATCGCAAGGTGGCCCAAAGTTTTACCAGTACCAGCTTCATATGATTTAACAATGTCACCCATTGGCATACCAACAGCTAAGGCCAAACCGAGTGAAACAATAATCAGCACCAGAAACGGGTAAATTCTGAACTTCGCGATCATAACCACTAAGGCAATAATCGCAACTATGGTGTAAATAAGTAACATGCCACCCTGTACGGTCTCCATGTGACACTTCTCCTTGATTTAATTCAATTTGAGCAAACCACCCAAACGAGTGTCTTCAATCGATTAATTTCCTGCGACTGAGACACTATTTTTTATCTTTAAGTATGATCAATATCAGATGATCACGTTCATGCAATATCTAAAAACTAATTAAAATTGATGCTTATTCAGTACGTAACTGACTTGCGGCTTGCGCCAAACGCGTAATTTCAGCCCAGTCTTGCGCCGCTACTAACTTTTTAGGTGTTAACCACGAGCCACCCACACACACAACATTGGGTTGCTTTAAGAAATCTGGAGCGGTCTCAACTGTGATGCCACCGGTTGGACAAAAGCGTAAATTTGGAAATGGGCCATAAAATGCCTGAAGCATTGCCACACCACCCGCTTGCTGGGCTGGGAAAAACTTAACTATGTCATAGCCGAGCTCAATCGCCTGAATCAAATCGCTTGGCGTCATCACACCAGGTAATAGCGGCAAACCGGCGTCTTGTGCTGCCAGATGCAAGTCTTTAGTCAAACCTGGCGACACACCAAATTGTGCACCTGCCTTTTTGGCTTGGGCGCAGTGTTCCGGTTTGGTGATGGTACCGACACCAACCACAATGTCATCAGCCAACTGGCTTGCACGCTCAATTGCAGCCAACCCGGCAGCCGTGCGTAAGGTGATTTCAAGCACTTTCACACCGCCAGCATGCAATGCACGAGATACATGCTCACCTTGTTCCGCCGAATCAAATGCCAGTACCGGAATCACAGGGCCTAACTGAACAACATCTTCCATCTTGATCATGATTTTTTGTTCCTATTCTTTATTCTTCAACGTTAAACTTGAACGTCTTCGCCGACCAAGGCACCAAATACAGAAGCACCATGCTCGGCAGGTGCGGCCGCCGAGCGAAATACACCAAATAACTCACGACCAAAACCAACTTCGTTTTCAGCCTGATGCGCTGGCTGTGCAACAGGACGTGATTGCCAAACTTGCTCATCAAGCTCCACATCAAGTACGCCAGCCTCGGCATCGATGATCAGCATATCGCCGGTTTGTACCTTGGCAATCGGGCCATTGAGTAAGGCTTCTGGAGACAAATGAATCACGGCTGGAACTTTGCCCGATGCACCCGACATGCGCCCATCGGTGACCAAAGCAACATGAAAACCCTGATCTTGTAATACACCCAGCAAAGGTGTTAAACGATGTAGTTCTGGCATTCCGTTGGCACGTGCACCTTGAAAGCGAACCACTGCGATAAAATCACGATGCAACTCACCACGATCAAATGCAGCTTGCACTGCCTCTTGTGAATCAAACACAATGGCAGGCGCTTTGACTTTACGGTGCTCCGGTGCAACCGCAGAAATCTTGATCACACCCCGACCTAAACGGCCCTGCATTAAACGCAGACCACCATCAGGCTGAAACGGCGCATCAATGCTACGCAATACTTTTTCATCTAAACTTTGCGCGACTGCATCCACCCAAGTCAGCTTACCCTCTATAAGTTTTGGCTCTTTGGTATAGTGCTGCAAACCTTTACCAGCTACCGTGTTGACATCGTTGTGCAACAACCCAGCCTCAAGCAAATTACGAATGAGGAAGGCAACACCACCGGCAGCTTGGAAGTGATTGACATCGGCCTTGCCATTTGGATAAATCTTCGCAAGCAATGGCACAACAGCAGACAACTCATCGAAGTCATCCCAGTCAATTAAAACGCCTGCCGCACGGGCAATGGCAATCAGATGCAAGGTATGGTTGGTTGATCCACCTGTGGCTAGTAAGGCCACAATGCCATTGATAATTGATTTTTCATCTACAACATGGCCAATTGGCGTATAGTTGCCGCGTTCAACAGTTAAATCGAGCACACGAATTGCTGCTTCTGCCGTCAGCGCATCGCGCAACGGCGTATGAGGATGAACAAATGCCGCACTCGGCAAATGCAAGCCCATCACTTCCATCAGCATTTGGTTGCTGTTCGCGGTACCGTAAAATGTACAGGTCCCTTGACCATGGTAAGCAGCAGACTCAGCCTCTAACAACACGTCACGCCCGACTTCACCTGTTGCAAACTGTTGGCGGATTTTGGCCTTGTCGTCATTCGACAAACCACTGGTCATTGGGCCAGCAGGCACAAAAATGGTCGGTAAATAGCCAAATTGTAACGCACCAATCAATAAGCCCGGTACGATCTTGTCGCAAACACCCAGACACAATGCCGCATCAAACATATTGTGAGACAGCGCAATGGCAGTACTCATCGCAATCGTTTCACGAGAAAATAACGACAGTTCCATACCTGCATTACCTTGCGTAATGCCATCACACATTGCGGGTACACCGCCAGCAAATTGTGCTACACCGCCATTTTCTCGCGCTGCTGTTTTAATTAAATCTGGAAATGATTTATAGGGTGCATGCGCCGAGAGCATTTCATTATAAGAAGATACAATGCCGATATTGGGTTCGCGTCCGACTTTAATAATGAGTTTTTCTGAATCGTCCATGCTGGCAAAACCATGTGCCAGATTGGCACATGAAAGCGCACCACGAGCAGGAAATTTGCCTTGCGCATCTTCAATACGCTGTAAGTATGCAGCACGGGTTTTTTGGCTACGTGCAATCACACGCTCGGTCACTTTTACTAATATCGGATTCGGCAAGTCCATGCTGGGCGCTCCTTTTACAACCGGATAAGCTGGCAAAAAAATAAACCAAATGATTCTAAGATCATTTGAAAAAATAAATAATAGTATTGGGGTAAAAAGCCACGTGCTATCTCAGTGAATACTAATTCGACAGTCCGTATACATACTTTAAATGGTATAGAGAAATTAGATTTTTAAAATCAGAAGCTCTTAAAAAAGCCTATATATCATTACACTCAAAACCGGTTTTTAAAACTACAGCAAGATTATCTCAATATCAATACCAAGAAATACATTTAAATACACACCATCCAATGACTGTATAAAATAAAATCATATTACAAATTAAATATTTGATTTTTATGTTTTTATTTTGATTATTTCTTTTAATTATACAAGAAATTTAATAGAAAAATTTCATTATATTTTTAAAATTAATAGTAGTATTTCTATTTTTTATATCAATTCATGATTACCAATTTTAATAGTACATATACTTATCTGTATACCTTGTTAAGTTAATACAGCTTATTTATATTCTGAATGGAAAGAATTTATTCAAATAAATCTAAAGGTATTTAAAAAATTAATTGTATGAGCCATGAATTATTTATGTACAAAAAAACTGAACTATTCACTGCTGTGAAAATAAACACATCGATTAAAATATGGACGAAATTAAGATTAGTGAGAAATGGTTTGAAGAAGATTATTCTGAGTGATTAATACTTAATATATATAAATCTTAAAGTGTATTAATTAGGCACCAAGCTTATTTATTTCAATTTTTATAAAAAACCAAACTGCCTTTCTGTTCGTAATGGCTTCTTAGTGATGCTTCATTTTTATCAGCGAATATTCTTTTCGCTTCATCTATCCCTATTGATGCTGGCTTATAGTTTGCATCGCGCAGTTTAGATTCACATCAATCAAATATCCGAAAAAATAAAAACAACTTAAAATAATGATTTTTAATCATTTATTTAAAAATTTAAACCATTTTTCAAATAAAATTATCTTACCAAAAGCCAAATTTTTATACAGGAGGTTCGCCCCTATAGAGTTCCAGATCACACGATTTTCATCAATCATTTACCTGACAGACAGTCTAATTCGCTATGATCAAAGCTCGGCATGGATCTTGTGCGTGGTGCAATTCCTTACAACCAATATCGTGCTCTTTTTTCAATGCCAGTGTGATTGGTGCTTGGCAGTAGGCTATAAATTGTTTAATCGTCGATAGTGCTTAAGTCTAATCTGCTAAAGTCTATCTTGGACATAAAAACAACACATGTTAAAACATTAAGTATGCGCTAACCTTCGAATCGTTCATGAATTTGAATTTCAAGTGAACAAATAATTTACAACAGCAATCGGGTAACCTATCGTGTCTACATCAGTATTAGTTATTAACTGCGGTTCTTCCTCTATCAAATATGCGTTGGTTTCTGAACGTCGTGAAGATCGGATCTATGGGCTGGCAGAGAATTTGGGTGGTGCAGATGCGCGTATCAAAGGTATTACCGTTGGAGGCGAGCCGCTTGAACTCTCTATTCCA
Organism: Acinetobacter soli; assembly: GCF_000760595.1. Classification (GTDB taxonomy): domain Bacteria; phylum Pseudomonadota; class Gammaproteobacteria; order Pseudomonadales; family Moraxellaceae; genus Acinetobacter; species Acinetobacter soli. Next base: position 116,512 of record NZ_BBNM01000005.1, read on the forward strand.
TATGCAGATCACGAAAAAGCACTTGAAACCTTATTGGCTCGACTCGCCAATTACAAACCGCAAGCCATCGGGCATCGCGTCGTTCATGGCGGCAGCTTAACCAAAGCCGAACTCCTCACGCCAGAAATTATTGATCGAATCCGCGCTGCCACACCGCTGGCTCCGCTACACAATCCAGCACATTTAATTGGTATTGACGCCACCATGCGTTTGTTCCCAGAATTGCCACAAGTGGCTGTATTCGACACGGCGTTTCATCAAACCATGCCGGCACATGCATACCGCTATGCTGTACCTAAATTTTTGTTTACCGAACACAATGTTCGCCGCTATGGTTTCCACGGCACCAGTCACGCTTATGTATCAGAGCGTGGAAGTCAGTTGGCAGGGCAAGTTAAACAAGGGGGTTGGTTAACTGCTCATTTAGGTAATGGGAGCTCGACCTGCGCCATTTGGAACGGCGAAAGCCAAGATACGTCGATGGGCATGACCCCACTTGAAGGTGTTGTTATGGGCACACGTAGTGGTGATATTGATCCTAGTCTTCATAGCTTTTTAGCCAGCAATCTAGGTTGGGATATTGCCAAGATCGACACCATGCTCAACAAAGAAAGTGGCTTACTGGGGCTTTCAGATCAACTCTCCAATGATATGCGCACGCTGATTGAGGCCGCAGATACAGGGCATGAAGATGCCCAACTTGCAATTGAAGTGTTCTGCTATCGTTTAGCCAAATCGCTGGCTGCATTAAGCTGCGCACTTCCACGCCTTGACGGTTTATTCTTCACAGGTGGAATTGGGGAAAACTCAGCATATATTCGTGAAAAAACCATGGCATATTTGCCACACTTTGGTTTTGCGCTCGACAAAACACGCAATAACGGCTTAAAACGTGGTACGGAAGGTCGAATCGACAATGGCACTGGACCTCAAATCTGGGTTATTCCAACCGATGAAGAAGGTCGGATTGCCAAAGAAACCGAACAGGTCGTCGAACAGGCTAAAACTGCTGATGTGCATGTGCAAATGGCGTAAGCATTCAATGATTTCTATAATTCTTTTTTGATAAGGCGGTTATGAATACTCTTTTACTGATTCCTACCGGGGAAGGCGTTGGCCTGACTTCAGCCTGTTTAGGCCTGATTTATGCACTCGATTGCAACGGTATTAAGGCCGGATTTTTAAAGCCATTTTCACAGGAACTCCCGAATCAGGTGGATCGAACTACCTCCTTATTCAGCCATCTTTTCCAAGGCACCACCGTGACCTCGATTGCGCACGAAAAAGTGCTACAACGCTGGGCACTCGGTGAGCGCGACGAACTACTCGAAGAAGCAGTGAGTCTACATCGAAATGTTGCAGCCAATTATGACGTGATTATTGTGGAAGGCCTTTTACCCAATGCTCAAGATCATTTTGCGACTGAACTAAATGCAGCGTTGGCTCAAGCACTCGATGCAAAGGTGGTGCTGGTGAGTACAGCAGATGTGCAAAATCCGCGTCGTACAGCAGAGAAAGTTGAAGCACATCTACATCAGTTTGGCGGTACATCCTCAAATCGTACCGCTGGTGTGCTGTTTATGCGTACCCGTGGCTTACCTGAAGAAACTGCGCATATTCCACTGACCATTGATCCGTCATTGCGCCTAGATACTGAAATTGCAGACTTTAGCAAAGAGTTACAACGCTATAATCGACATCTTGGCTCACCAACCTTGCCAATTATTGGCATGGTGCCTTTTAGCAATACCTTAAGTGTACCGCGCACGCTCGATATTGCCTCTGTGGTTGAAGGTGACTGGATTCATCAAGGTGATGCCAAACATCGTCGTATTTTGCATTCGAGTCTAATTGCGTCCAGTATCGAATATGAGCTAAATAAGTTTATTGCGGGTGAACTGATTATCAGTGCATCGGAGCGCACGGATGTCCTGTTGGCCAGTAGCTTAGCCACCAGTAACGGTATTCCACTGGCAGGCTTGGTGCTCACCGAACGTAAAGCGCCGAATCCACAAATTCTGGATTTTTGTCAGCATGCCATCAAGCAAGGCTTACCGATTTTACACACCCAACTCAATACACTGGAAACTGCACAACGACTGGCCGATTTTGGAAACGAGATCCCCACTGATGACACCGAACGTGCAGAACAAGTCACGCGTTTTGTCTCAAGTCATATCGATGTGACTTGGCTGCAAGCCCAGATTAATACAGGGGTTCAACCGCGTTTATCTCCATCGGCATTTCGTCATGAACTGGTACAAAAATCAATTGCAGCCAAAAAGCGCATTGTACTGCCAGAAGGCGATGAACCACGCACCGTTCAGGCCGCTGCCATTTGCCAGTCTCGCGGAATTGCGCACTGTATCTTGTTGGCCAAACCTGAAACTGTGGTAGAGGTAGCCAAAGCACGAGGAATTGAATTGCCCGATGATCTGGAAATTATTGATCCCGATCTGATTCGCAATCAGTACATCGCACCAATGGTGGAGCTACGTAAAGGAAAGCTGAGCGATCTTCAAGCCAAAGAGCAGCTTCAAGATACCGTAGTTTTAGGCACCATGATGCTGGCACTCGATCAGGTGGATGGATTGGTTTCTGGTGCAATTCATACCACCGCCAATACAGTTCGCCCCGCTTTTCAATTGATTAAGACAGCACCCAACTATTCTTTAGTTTCCTCTGTCTTTTTCATGCTGCTTCCAGATGAAGTTTATGTGTATGGTGATTGCGCAATTAATCCAGACCCAGATGCCGATCAACTGGCCGAGATTGCCATTCAATCGGCAGATTCTGCAAAAGCCTTTGGCATTGAACCGCGCATTGCCATGATCAGTTACTCTACCGGCACTTCGGGCACAGGTGCAGACGTAGAAAAAGTGGTCCGTGCCACTGAAATTGCCAAACAACGTCGCCCAGACTTACTGATCGATGGACCACTGCAATACGATGCCGCCTCGGTTGAAAGTGTTGGTCGACAAAAAGCACCAGATTCAAAAGTCGCTGGCCGCGCCAATGTATTTATTTTTCCAGACTTAAATACGGGTAATACCACCTATAAAGCAGTTCAGCGCTCGGCAAACGTGGTGAGTGTTGGCCCGATGTTGCAAGGCCTAAATAAACCGGTTAATGATTTATCACGTGGCGCATTGGTCGATGACATCGTGTTTACCATTGCGCTGACCGCGATTCAGGCCGAGCAGCAACTTGAAGCAAAAGCTGCTGCGCTAGCCTCATAATCACTTTTAATCGCTCTTTAAAAAGCCATTTGCCACGATCAAGTGGCTTTTTAAATTGATTACCAGTGTTACTTCTTTTGAGCCAACCATACCGTATGTCCAGTACATTCTGGATCTTCTGCAATCATTTTGATGATTTTAAAGCCATATCGAGCCAGTAAGTTCCGATATTCTGCGGCATCTAAACTGGCATGATAAAGTGGCTCACCAAACATATCACCAATCGCCTCCCCATCGCTTGGCCCACTGGTAAACATAAGCACACCACCTGATGCTGCATGCATTGAAAACTGTGCAAACATTTGGCGCTGATCTTCAGGATTAAGATGAAAAAAACTATCCCACGCCAAGATACCATCAAAGGTTTGCTCAGCACGAAACTGACGAATATCGGCATTTATCCATATCTGTTCAGGAAAATTTTGCTGTGCCATATCTAGCATGACTGTGGACGCATCAACTCCCGTCAATTGACACCCCTGCTCAATCAAATATTTTGCAATGGGTATCCCCGAACCACATCCTAAATCAACTACCTTTGCAGACATGGGTAATAGACCTAAAAAACGATCAAGCCATATTTTTTCGTGTAGAAAATCGCCTCTTAACTGTGTCCAATCACGACCATGTTTTTGATAAATTTCAATAATATTTTTTGCTAAATCACTATACTGCATTAGGATCTTCTCTGTATTAATAGCACAATTTCCTGCTCTGAATCGCAATCTATGTATCCCTTCGACCTTTAGCCAAAATCTCGCCAAAACTCCCCACAGCCTGATCGTTTTATCATATAATTTAGCCCGCTAGCTAACTGCCCGCTCAAGAGATTTTTTGGTATGACCACAATTATCAAACAAAAAGACTTGATCACTTCGGTCAAGGACGCCCTTCAGTTCATTTCTTACTATCATCCGCAAGATTTCATTCAGGCCATGAGCCGCGCGTATGACCGTGAAGCGAACCAAGCTGCAAAGGATGCAATCGCGCAAATTCTCATCAACTCTCGTATGTGTGCAGAAGGCCATCGCCCAATCTGTCAAGATACGGGGATCGTCAACGTTTTTGTTGATGTAGGTCTAGACGTTAAGTTTGATCTGAGCATGAGCCTAGACGATGCAATCAATGAAGGTGTACGCCAAGGTTATCTTGAAAATACCAACGTACTGCGTGCTTCAGTGCTTGCAGATCCGGCTTTTGGTCGTAAAAATACCAAAGACAATACGCCTGCCGTGATTCACTATAAGCTCGTTCCGGGCAACAAAGTTGACATTACTGTTGCAGCAAAAGGTGGCGGTTCTGAAAACAAATCTAAACTTGCCATGCTCAATCCATCAGATTCGATTGTAGACTGGGTACTCAAAACAGTTCCAACCATGGGTGCTGGCTGGTGTCCGCCAGGTATGCTCGGTATCGGGATTGGCGGTACTGCTGAAAAAGCCATGATGCTTGCCAAAGAAGCACTGATGGAAGAAATCAACATGGACGAGCTACTTCGCCGTGGGCCAGAAAACAAAATCGAAGAACTTCGTATCGAAATCTTTGAAAAAGTAAATGCGCTCGGGATTGGTGCACAAGGTTTGGGCGGCTTAACCACAGTCCTCGATATTAAAATTAAAGATTATCCATGTCATGCAGCAGGTAAGCCTGTTGGTATGATTCCAAACTGCGCCGCAACCCGTCATGCCCACTTTCAGCTAGATGGTTCAGGCCCAGCGCATATTCAAGCCCCTAAACTTGAAGATTACCCAGAAGTGACGTGGGATGCGTCTAAATCAAAACGTGTGAATCTCGACACCATCACCCAAGAAGAAATGAACTCTTGGCAGCCGGGCGATACCTTGTTGCTCAGTGGCACCATGTATACTGGCCGTGATGCAGCGCATAAACGCTTAGTCGAAATGATCGACAACGGTGAAGAGCTTCCTGTCGACTTAAAAGGTAAATTTATTTACTACGTTGGCCCGGTTGATCCTGTACGTGACGAAGTGGTTGGACCTGCTGGCCCAACAACCGCAACGCGTATGGACAAATTCACACGTAAAGTGCTTGAGCACACGGGTCTGTTTGGCATGATTGGTAAAGCAGACCGTGGCCCAACAGCCATTGAAGCGATTAAAGACAATCAAGCCACTTACCTGATGGCTGTCGGTGGTGCAGCGTATTTGGTTTCAAAAGCAGTTCGTGAAGCCGAAGTGGTTGCCTTTGCAGATTTGGGAATGGAAGCCATCTACAAATTTGTAGTTGAAGATATGCCGGTTTCCGTTGCAGTTGATGTAAACGGTACATCGGTACATGCCATTGCACCTAAAATCTGGCAAGAAAAAATTGGCAAAATCCCTGTGATTGATGCCACTGCGGGTTAATCAAAAGAGAAAGCGCCTTCGGGCGCTTTTTTATTCTTCAGATTTTGTGTTCACTCACCATGTGAGTGGATTCCACAGTTTAAACGGCTTGACCAACAATACATCACTCTTTTCATCGTACTTTGCCGGTTTAAGCTCTTGCGCTTTACTTCGAATCTTACCGTTTTGATCTTGTGCAACAAAATTATAACTCGATGATTTTAGACGGGTAAATGCAATCTGATTGCGCCCAGTTTTTTCAGGCACGATTAAAAATGGTCCAGAGCGCTCTTTGCGCCCCGGATTTTCTTCATCGTATTTCACGTAATAGCTTTGTCCAGCCTCAACACTCATGTCGATATATTTAGGGTCTTGAAAATGAAACACTGTGAGTGGACGACTGCTCGACAGTCGATAGGTACCCGCGGGAAGCTCAATCCAGTAATAATGATTGTTTAACAAGCTTGGAATGCGTTTACCATTGATAAATAAATTGGCTGCCGCAATTTCCTGCTGATTCCAGCGCGTGTCGGGTCGATATAGATACACCACGGCCGCTTGTGGATTTTGTGGCTGAATGGGTTGAAAGTATTGACCCAGTTTTTGATTGACCCACCCTCCCACGCTAAATTTCCCGACATGATACTGATCGGTAATTCCGGGTTTCTGCGTCACATCGACAGGCGGTAAAGTCGAGCGCAGTGCTTGCGCATCAGACGATTGAGGCACACTGTGCTGACATCCTGTAAGCAACCCCAGACCACACAATAAAAAACATAGATTACGCATGACATCCCTCGAAGCGCTTTTTTTGAATTATTTTTGAGCAATCACTTTGCATCTTTTGTTTTTTTAGATTAACACCAGCTGTTTTTAAAGCCAATAAAAAAGCATGAAATGCGTAAACAAATCATGCTTTTTCAGACGAAACAAATTAAGCTGATTTTGAATCAATCACCTTTAGGTCTGAAGCACTTAGCTCTTGACCAGATGTTTTGGCTAAATGTTCCTTCTTGTAAACAGGCGCAGCTTTGCCCTGAATCACCTCTTCATTGACAATCACAGTACCCACATCTTGACGGCTTGGTAGGTCGTACATGGTTTCAAGCAATACATTTTCCATGATCGAACGCAAACCACGTGCACCGGTATTACGCTCTAATGCCTTTTTGGCAATGGCTCGTAAAGCCGACTCTTCAAATACCAAATCTACATTTTCCATCTGGAATAAAGATTCGTATTGACGCGTTAATGCATTTTTTGGCTCAGTCAAAATTTGCATAAGTGCTGCTTCGTCTAGCTCTTCAAGCGTTGCAATCACTGGCAAACGGCCAATAAATTCAGGAATCAAACCAAATTTAACCAAATCGGTTGGCTCAACCTGACGGAAAAGCTCAGCCAGCTTTTTGCTTTCGTCTTTCTTTTTGACTTCTGCATTAAAGCCAATACCGCCTTTTTCATGGCGCTGCTGTACAATTTTTTCCAGACCAGAAAAAGCACCACCACAAATAAACAGTATATTTGAAGTATCAATCTGGATGAATTCCTGCTGTGGATGCTTGCGACCACCTTGAGGCGGTATAGAAGCCACAGTGCCTTCAATCATTTTAAGCAAGGCTTGCTGCACACCTTCACCCGAAACATCGCGTGTGATAGATGGGTTTTCAGACTTACGGGTAATTTTATCGATCTCGTCGATATAAATAATCCCTTTTTGCGCCTTCTCGACATCGTAATCTGCTTTTTGAAGCAGCTTCTGTACGATATTTTCTACATCCTCACCCACATAACCTGCTTCGGTAAGGGTGGTGGCATCGGCCATTGCAAACGGTACATCCAGCAAACGTGCCAGTGTTTGTGCCAGTAAAGTTTTACCAGAACCCGTTGGTCCAATCAGCAAAATATTACTTTTTGCAATTTCGACTGCATGTTGCTTGTTGGCCTGCCCAGACTGTCCTGCTTTTAAACGCTTGTAATGGTTATATACCGCAACAGATAAGGTTTTCTTTGCCAGATCTTGACCAATCACATACTGATCGAGTGCCGCCCGTATCTCATGAGGTTTTGGCAAATCACGACTTGCCCAATCTCCTGCTTCAACTTGCTGGCTCGTTTGAACAAGATCCAAGCACACATCCACGCATTCATTACAGATATAGGCGTTCTCGCCTGCGATTAGTTTCCCAACCTCAGACTGAGACTTGCCACAGAATGAACAGTGTTTTTGTCCTTGAGGATGTTCGGACATATCTACTCCACAACTTAAATCTTAAAAATTAGGGACGTTTAGAGAGCACTGCATCGACTAAACCGTATTCTTTTGCCGCTTGCGCAGTCATGAAATTATCACGATCGGTATCACGTGCGACACGCTCATAGTCTTGGCCACTATGCTCTGCCATCAGACGATTTAAGCGCTCTTTGATAAATAGAATTTCACGCGCGTGAATTTCGATATCCGATGCCTGACCACGGAATCCACCTAAAGGTTGGTGAATCATAACACGTGCATTTTCAAGGCAATAACGTTTGCCCTTGGCACCCGCATTCAGCAAGAAAGCACCCATAGATGCAGCCTGACCCATACAGTAAGTCACGACATCAGGCTTGATAAACTGCATGGTATCATAAATTGCCATGCCCGCTGTCACCGACCCACCTGGTGAGTTGATGTAAAGGTGAATGTCTTTATCTGGGTTCTCTGCTTCTAAAAACAACATCTGAGCAACAATTAAGTTTGCCATATTGTCTTCGACTTCACCCGTCAAAAAGATGACTCGCTCACGTAAAAGACGTGAAAAAATATCAAATGAACGCTCGCCGCGTGATGATTGTTCAACTACAACAGGAACTAAAGCATTTTCAATCGTTGGAACATACATACGTTTATTTATTCCTAAATTTTTTGTAACTTAACCCATAATCACAATATGAGGGATAATTACTGAAATTGCAAAAAGATTCCAAAGGAAATATCAGATAATTTCAGCTGAAGATAGCGGATTTGGTTGAAACACAACAAAATCACTACAACCATAAAAAAAGGCGCTTGCGCGCCCTTTTTTATCAACAACAATTAACGCGCTTGGCGAGCTTGCTGTTCTTTTAACAACTCTTCGTAAGATACCGCTGTATCTGTTACTTTTGCAGCAGCCAAGATGTGGTCCACTACTTGATCTTCAAGCACAACAGCTTCGATTTGAGCGCGTTGTTGCTGATCATTTTTGAAGTATTCAACGACTTCTGTTGGATCTTCGTAAGAAGACGCCATTTCGTCGATGTAGGCATCAACACGCGCTTGATCAACTTCAAGTTTCGCATCAGCAAGTACTTTGCTTACAAGTACGCCAAGTTTCACTGATTTTTCAGCTTGTTCCTTGAACAATTCGTCTGGAAGCATGCTCTTGTCAAATGATTGAGCGCCTGCACCACCAAACTGCTGCGTGAACTGCTGAATCATTTGCTGACGCTGACGATCAATTTCTTGTGCAACCATTGCTTCAGGCACTTCGATTTCGTTCGCTGCAACAAGTGCATCAAAAGTCGCTTGTTTCACTTGGTTACGAAGACCGTTACGTACTTCGCGCTCCATGTTTTTGCGTACATCTGATTTTAGCTTTTCTACGCCTTCTTCTTCAGTAAGACCGAAGATTTTTAAGAATTCTGCATCGATTTCTGGAAGCTTTGGTTTTTCAACTTGCTTCACAGTGATTTTGAATTTCGCTGCTTTACCTGCAAGGTTAGCCGCTTGGTAATCTTCTGGGAAAGTCACATCGATAACTTTCTCTTCACCCGCTTTCATGCCCACGATACCGTCTTCAAAGCCCGGAATCATACGGCCAGAACCCAAGACCAATTTAAAGTCTTCAGCAGAACCGCCTTCAAACTTCTCACCGTCTACTTCGCCTTCGAAGTCAAAAGTTACTTGCATGTCTTTTTTCGCCATGCCTTTGGTCACAGCCCAAGTTTGACGTTGTTTTTGCAAGTTTTCGATCATGACATCAACGTCTTTGTCGTTGATTTCAGTCGCTTTACGCTCAACTTCTAATGCATCAAACGCGTTTACTTCAACTTCTGGGTACACTTCGACAGTTGCTTCGTACACCAAAGCATCATCTTTATGTTCAACTTTTTCAATGTTTGGCATGCCAACAGCATTGATTTTTTCTTGTTGAATCGCTTCGAATACGGTGTCACGAATGATGTCATTGACCACTTCTTGGTAAATGCCAGCACCGAAATCTGAACGAACGCGAGACAAAGGCACTTTTCCAGGACGGAAGCCGTTGATTTTCACAGTTTTGGCAGTGCGTTTTAAACGAGCTTCAAATTGCTCATTAATACGGCTCGTCGGTACAGAAACATTTAAACGACGGGCAACGCCCGAAACCGCTTCAGTCGTTACTTGCATGGCTTCCTCGATAATTTGGTTAGGTAGTAACAATTTTTAAAGTGCCACATTATATGACAACTTTACCGATATACAAAACGGATCATGAAATTGCAACTTTTTTATTCATTTTTCAAGGTAAAGTTGGCTGAAATAGGTCTGATGAAGCGATCAAATCAGATTTGTAGCATCTTTACAGCACAGATTGCGCTAGATCACCACTTTATCGTGATGAATTGAATAGCTGAAAGAAAGTCTCAGCGCATTTACTTAAATGATGTAAAGTCTTTTAGCTGTTACTACCAAAAAAATTTATTTAAATCTTAAAAAATTCTTAAAAAATTTATAAAAAAATGATTTTTTCTCTTCTTAAAATTTAATTATTTTAAAAAATATAAATTAAAACAATAATCTATACCAAAATAGAAAATTTAGTATCGTTTAAATTCCATAATTTCTCCATTTTTAATAATTAAATCCAATTACATTCGACTACAAATTTTAATAATAATCATTATTATTCGCATACTGTTTCTTATTGCTACTGAGACTTCTATGGCGTTTATCACCACTCGAAAGAAGATTGTTTCTTCTGCTATTGCCTCTTCCCTCGCTGTTATGGCCACTCCCGTTATTGCGCAAGACGAGGTCTCTCACCTTGCGACCATTCGTGCACAAGCAGAACAAACAGAAAGCTTAAAAGTTGATACATCTGCCAACAAAAAATATGTCGCGCCGCTACTCGATACCCCAAAATCCGTTGCGATCGTTTCACAAAAATTACTACAGGACACGGGTGCAACTTCTTTAACCCAAGCATTGCAAAATGTACCAGGCATTACCTTTGCAGCCGGTGAAGGCGGTACACCATTTGGTGATACGCCTTATATCCGTGGATATAGCGCGCAGTCTTCCATTTATGTAGATGGCGTAAGAAATGCCACCACACAAAATCGTGATAACTTTGCAGTCGAACAAATTGAAGTCACCAAAGGCTCAAGCTCTACTCTTTCAGGTGGTGGCGGCGTGGGTGGTAGTATCAATCTGATCACCAAACAGGCACACCAAGGCGATGAATACCAAGGGACTGTTGCTGGCGGCACAGATAATTACCGTCATATTCAACTCGATGCCAACAAAGATTTCGGCAACGGTGTTGCAGGCCGTGTGGTCGTGATGGGACATCAAAATGAAAAGCCGGGCCAAAGCAATGGTGCCGAATACAATCGTGTCGGTTTAGCCCCGAGTATTGCGTGGGGGCTGGGTACTGCAACACGTGGTTTGCTCAGTTATTACTACTTACAAAGCTACGATGAACCAGATGCAGGTATTCCATTTCCAACCACAGGCGGCAAGCCGATTTCGGTAAAGCAAGGCACTTACTACGGCTGGAAAAATCGTGATTTTGATAAACGCGAAAACCACATTGGTACGTTCAAGCTTGAACACGATTTAAGTGATAATCTCACTGTATCGAATGTAGCCACCTATACCAAATCCAAAACTGACTACATTTATACTAATGCTGACGATTCAAAAGGTAATGTGGCTAATGGCACCGTATGGCGTGGTCATTCGTTGAGTCGTATCTCAAATACCGATGCCTTTGCAGATCAACTGGCTCTAACAGGTAAATTTAATACTGGCATGCTCAAGCACAGTTTTAATACTGGTATTGAATACAGCGATCAAAGCACTGATCTTGGTCTATATATCACACCTGCCACAAGTAGCACTTGTACCAGCACCAACTATCAATGCACAGATCTCTATAACCCAAGTAATCCGGCATACACGGGTACCATTACACCTTATGCCAATATGTATACCACACGCAGTAAAACAACTTCATTGTACGCACTGGATAGCATTGAATTCACGCCACAATGGTTACTGAATTTAGGCGTGCGTTGGGATAAATTTGATACCAGTGTGAAATATCATAAAGCCGCGATGAACTATGCTGGTGTCGCATCTACAGGTGTCGATGTAGACAGTGACAGTGACTTTTTCTCTTATCAAGCTGGTCTGACCTTTAAGCCAACAGAAAATGGCAGCATCTATGTAAGCTATGCCACATCTGCAAACCCTGTGGGAATTGGTCAAGGAGACAGCAGCGAATCCAGTGTGAGTACCTCGATTGCAGATCTTTCACCTGAAAAAGCACGTACTGCCGAATTGGGCACTAAATGGGATTTATTTGATAAGCGTGCTAATTTAACAGCTGCCATTTTCCGTACCGAAAAGCAAAATACACGCATTCAGGATGCATCTGGTCTGTACTCAAATGTAGGTGACAGCAAAGTTGATGGTTTTGAGCTGGAGTTAAACGGTCATATCACACAAAAATGGGATATTTCTGCTGGCTATAGCTACCTCGATAGCGAACTGAAAAATGGTGGCTATTCACGTGGTACAGCCGTACCATCGGGCGGTCCAATTCCATTTGTAGCCAAAAACAGTGCGACGCTTTGGTCAACTTATAAAGTGATGCCAAAATTCACCCTTGGTGCGGGTGCACAGTACAAAGACAAAGTCTTTGTAAACTCAAGTACAACCGCAGAGAAATACTTACCGGCTTATACCATTTATAATGCCATGGCCAAGTACGATATTAATCCGAATGTGAATCTACAGCTCAACATCAACAATATTTCGGACAAACGCTATTTCACTAGCGCACATGCGGCACACTATGCTTTTGAAGGTGACGGTCGCAATGCAGTGTTGGCAATCAACTTTAAATACTAATCGCTATTCAGCTCAACCTCGTTGAGATTGATGCTTGATCATTTAAAATAGCCTCAGCATGGGGCTATTTTTTAATTTTAAATCCACTGAACAGACAGGTTTTGCACGTGATCCATCATATTCCAAATGTTCTCAGTAAAGAACAAGTTGCTGAATTTCGTACCCTTATGCATAGTGCCAACTGGGTCAATGGAAAAGTTACCGCGGGAACACTGTCTGCCTCTGTAAAAAACAATCAACAACTTTCAGAGCAAGACCCGCTGACCCACGAGTTAAGTGATCGAGTCATGAAAGCCATCTGGAATCATCCGATGTTTCAGGCAGCTGCATTACCGCATCAAATGATCCCCCCCCTGTTTAACCGTTACGATGTTCAAGAAAGCTTTGGCTTTCATGTCGACAACTCAATTCGGTTGATTCGAGGCACACAGCAGCAAATGCGTACTGACCTTTCATGTACGCTATTTTTGAGTGAACCAGACGAATACGATGGCGGTGAGCTCGTGATTGAAGACACTTACGGCTATCACGAAGTCAAACTTCCTGCCGGAGATGTTGTACTGTATCCCGCGACCAGCCTACACGAAGTGAGCAGCATTACTCGCGGTACACGTTTTGCCTCTTTTTTCTGGGTGCAAAGCTTAATTCGTGATGACAGTAAACGTCATTTGTTGTTTAACTTAGATGAAAGTGTTCGTAGTCTTCGCATGCAGCATGGCGATGGTTATGCTGAAGTGGTTAAGCTAACCAACATCTACCACAACCTCATGCGTATGTGGTCTGAGCTGTAATAAGCAGATACTTACAATATTCGGAAAATGTTTTAGAGATAATAATTTTTATCGAATTAAGAATTTTAAGTGGGAAAAATTTCCACTTAATTTAAATTATATGCAAAACTCAGGGAAATATTTTCCAGTTTTTCAAATTAAAATCTACACTATAATTTTGCATGCCTGTGGTTTTTCGCCTAGACTCAAATGATCAACAATGGTATTGAGTGAATTGAAATACCTCAGCATTTAACTCATGGTATATGGAAATGAAACACGTTTTTGCTTGTCCCTCGCTCACCACATCCATCATGGCTCTCCTGATGCTGCGCCTCGCGCGCGTATAAACCTTATGCCGTAATCGGCAGCCTTAATTTTTGACTTTCACTTTTTTATTGAATACCCATATAAGAGCAGTGCGCAACGCCAATAAGACGACAGCATGCACACTGCAACAAGGAGCACTCTCATGATGTTAGCAGATCCAAGCAAGAAATATCGTCGTATGTACCAACGTGTCGATTTGCCTGATCGCCAGTGGCCAAATAACGAAATCACCAAAGCGCCGATCTGGATGAGTACGGATTTACGCGATGGCAACCAAGCCATTTTTGAGCCGATGAGCATTGAACAGAAATTTAAAATGTTTCAAATGTTGGTCAAAATCGGCTTCAAACATATTGAAATTGGCTTTCCATCGGCATCACAAATCGATTTTGATTTCACCCGTAAACTCATCGAAGAAAACCATATTCCAGATGATGTGTACATTGAGGTATTGGTTCAGGCACGTGATCACTTGATCGAACGTACGTTTGAGTCTTTGGTGGGCGCCAAGCGTGCAATTGTGCACATTTACAATGCGAACTCTCCAACTTTCCGCCAAAAAGTGTTGAATGTTGGCGTTGAGGGTGCCAAAAAATTGGCCATCAATGCTGCTGAAAAAGTAAAAGAATACGCTGCACAATACCCTCAGACCGACTGGATTTTTCAATACAGCCCAGAATGTTTCTCTGCCACTGAATTAGAAGTGGCCAAAGATGTCTGTGATGCTGTCACCGAAATCTGGGAAGCCTCACCTGAAAACAAAGTGATTTTAAACTTACCGGCTACAGTCGAAGTTTCTACACCGAATGTATATGCCGACCAAATCGAGTGGATGCATCGCAATCTTGCTCGTCGTGACGGTGTGATTATTTCGGTGCATTGCCATAATGACCGTGGCTGTGGTATCGCGGCATCTGAACTTGCCATTATGGCTGGTGCAGACCGTGTGGAAGGCTGTGTGTTTGGAAACGGCGAGCGTACCGGAAATGTCGATGTGGCTGCGATTGCATTAAACATGTACACCCAAGGCGTTGCACCTGAGCTAGATTTTTCTAATATTAATGAAATCATTGCGACAGTTGAAGAATGTACTGGCTTGCCTGTGCATCCACGTCATCCATATGCGGGTGATTTGGTCTTCACTGCATTTTCAGGTTCACACCAAGATGCCATTAAAAAAGGCTTTGAGTTCCAGAAAAACGAAAACATCTGGGATATGCCATACTTGCCAATCGATCCAAAAGATTTGGGCCGCGACTACGATGCCGTGATTCGTGTGAACAGCCAATCTGGTAAAGGCGGTATTGCTTACTTGCTCGAATCGAATTACAACGTGGTGTTGCCTCGTCGTTTACAGATCGAGTTTTCACAGATTGTACAGCAGCGTACCGACGAAAATGGAACCGAAATCAGTGCATCTGATATCTGGACCTTGTTCCAAGACACTTATGTGAAAGTGAAAGAACAGCACTATACTGCCAAAAACTATCGTCTTTCAGATATTAATGGTACTCAAATTATTGAGTTAGATGTGGATATCGACGGTGAAGTTCAGCAGCTTCGCGGTGAAGGCAATGGACCAATTTCGGCCTTTATGAATGCGCTTCAATTGCCAATTGATGTTTTGAACTACGAAGAACGCAGTATCAGTTCGGGTGCCAATGCCAAAGCCCTCACCTTGATTGAAATTCAGGTTAAAGGAACCGGCAAGAGTGCATTTGGTGCAGGCGTACACGACAATACAGTCACCTCATCTATTGAAGCGATTTTAGCCTGTACCAACCGCTTGATTGAGCAAGGCGTGCTCAGTACGGATCAAGTGGCCGCCGCCGCAGTTTAATCTCGCTAAAACCCTCTTTTTGAAAGGATACCTATGGTATCCTTTCTTTTATTATTGATTTAAAGATAAAAGGCGAATTGCTCCCGTGTCTTTTCCATCTGACTCAGTGGGGTTGGTTACTCCGCAAAAATTCCAATTTGAAGATCCTTTGCATTTAGAATGTGGACGTATCTTGCCGCGTTTCGAACTTATGGTTGAAACCTACGGTACACTCAATGCCGATCATTCGAATGCCATCTTGATTTGTCATGCCTTATCTGGCCATCATCATGCAGCAGGTTATCATCATCAAGACGATAAAAAAGCAGGCTGGTGGGATGCATGCATAGGCCCCGGCAAAGCGATTGATACCAATTTGTTTTTTGTGGTGGCCTTAAACAACATTGGCGGATGTAACGGATCGACAGGCCCGACATCTCCTAATCCTGAAAATGAAAACCGTCCTTATGGTCCTGACTTTCCACTGGTGACGGTGCGTGACTGGGTCAAAACACAAGCATTACTCTCAGACCGTCTAAAAATTGATGCATGGTATGCCGTAATTGGTGGCTCTTTGGGCGGAATGCAGGCACTGCAATGGTCGGTCGATTATCCAGATCGTCTCAAAAACTGTGTGATTATTGCCAGTGCGCCAAAGCTTTCTGCACAAAATATTGCCTTTAATGAGGTGGCCCGCCAATCGATTCTTTCCGACCCCGACTTCTATCACGGTCGTTATTTAGAACATGACAGTTACCCAAAACGTGGTCTGATTTTGGCACGTATGGTGGGGCATATTACCTATTTATCAGAAGAAGCCATGAAGCAGAAATTTGGCCGAGACTTAAAATCGGGTAAATTTATGTATGGCTTTGATGTTGAGTTTCAGGTCGAAAGTTATTTACGTTATCAAGGCGAGCAATTTAGCCGAAACTTTGATGCCAATACGTATTTAATCATGACCAAGGCACTCGACTACTTTGATCCTTCACGTGAATACGAGCAGTCGCTGACCCGCGCCATGGCCAAAACACAATGTCGCTTTTTAGTGGTGTCTTTTACCACCGACTGGCGTTTTGCACCTGAGCGTTCACAAGAAATTGTAGATGCGCTGATTACCAATCATAAACCTGTGACTTATCTCGATATCGATGCCGAGCAAGGTCACGATTCATTTTTGTTTCCGATTCCACTTTACGTCAAAACGCTTCGCGCATTTTTAGGTGGTGAGGCACATCTCAAATCGACACCAAATCTGGAGGCGATCTAATGCGTATTGACCAACAACTGGCAGAAACATGGATTAAACCGGGTACAAGTGTGCTGGATTTGGGCTGTGGCGATGGTGAATTATTGGCCCATATGAGCAAAAAACATCAAATTCGTGCCTATGGACTAGAAATTGATCAAGAAAAGATTGCAATTGCGGTCAGTCGCGGGTTAAATATTATTCAACAGGATTTGAACTTGGGCTTGAGCCGTTTTGCCGACCAGTCTTTTGACTCGGTGGTGATGGCACAAGCACTGCAAGCCGTCGATGCACCAGACGTGTTATTACGCGATATGGTGCGTGTAGGGAAACAAGCCATTATTACCTTTCCAAACTTTGCGCACTGGAAAACGCGCTCTTTTTTAGCCTTGAAAGGAATGATGCCTGTTTCAGATGCGCTGCCGTATATGTGGTATAACACACCCAATATCCACCTGTGTACATTTAAGGATTTTGAAGCACTCTGTGCTGAAAATGATATTCAAATTATTAATCGACTTGCCGTGAATGGGAATCAGCAAGGGAGCCTTCTGAGTAAGCATGTCCCGAATTTGTTTGGTGAAGTCGCAATTTATCGAGTGAGCGCTCTATGAAAAAAGCACTGTTTGGCACACTAGTAATTGGACTTTTAAGTTTTCAAGCACATGCCGATTACGTTCCACAACCCCAATCGATTGCTGCACAGGCTGCACGTTATTCAGTGATGAGTATCAGCGAACTGACTCAAGCTGCACGAGCTGGTCAGGCAGGTGCTCAGTTTTATCTGGGCGCACATTACCAACATGGTAAAGATGTTGCCAAAGATGATAAGCAAGCGTTTACCTGGTTTAAAGCAGCAGCAGATCAAGGCTTATCCCCTGCTCAGTTAAATGTAGGCCGTATGTATGCAGATGGCGTGGGTGTAGCTAAAAACGAAAGCATGGCGCGTAAGTATTTTGAAAAAGCGGCCAGCAATGGTGATAACCGTGCCAGCTACAATCTGGCAATGATGGAAGAGCAAAAGAAAAACTATCAGGGTGCTTATCAGTGGTACGAACTGTCCACCCGCGATGGCATGCTTGACAATAAAGTCATCAATATGTCGCAAAGCAAAAAAACAGCTTTGGCAGCAAACCTGACCCAAGATCAGATTCGTCAAGCGGTTGACCGTGCAGACAAATGGATTCAAGCGCAGTAAATTTTTTTAGCATTAAGAGCACCTTCGGGTGCTTTTTCTTTTGTTAAAATCACCTCAAAATTTTGTTCGAGCATTTATTATGTCCAATTCAGCATGGTTAAATCAAGGTACACTGGTCTTAGCCAGTAACAATAAAGGGAAGATTAGTGAGTTTGAAAAACTGTTTGCCGAACTCAAACTTCCTGTTAATGTCATTCCGCAAGGTCAGCTCAATATTCCCGATGCCATTGAAGATGGTTTAAGCTTTATCGAAAATGCCATTATCAAGGCGCGCCATGCCGCCAAGATTTCAGGTAAACCCGCTATTGCAGATGACTCGGGCCTGTGCGTACCTGTTTTGGGCGGTGCGCCGGGTATTTATTCAGCACGCTATGCGGGCGATCATGGCAATGATGCCGCCAATAACGCAAAGCTTTTAGAGGATTTACGCCCTTATCGACAGCACAATCAGCCGATTGCCGGTATGTTTGTCTGTGTATTGGCTTTTGTGGAACATGCTGATGATCCGCTACCACGTATTTTTGAAGGTTTCTGGCACGGCGAGATTCTTAATGCACCGCAAGGTGAGCACGGTTTCGGCTATGATCCGCTGTTCTGGCTGCCTCAACTCGGTATGAGTAGCGCCGAAATGCCAAAAGAACAAAAAAATAAAATCAGTCACCGTGGTAAAGCCATGCAGCTTTTCCGCGACAGTCTTTCGACATCGGTTTAATCACGCCTCGAAGTGGATGTGAGGCTCGCCTTACATCCAACTCAGCAAAGATGTTGTATGAATTATCAGTGCATAGAGTGCAATCAATATACAGCTCATGATTGTACCTGATGCAATATATTTAGCCGATACACCTGTACCTTGATAATGTGTTTCCAGTGCCACAATATTCGCCGCGGGTGGCAAGCAAAACAGTAAAAACATTACGCCAATCGATTGCTGCATATTGGCAATCGGTAAATAAAAATAAGCTGCTGTGCAGAGCACAACACCGCAGATCACTTTTAAACCTAAAATCGCAGCACTGCGTTTTAAATCCTGAACATGCACTTTTGTATGTCGTAACCACATGCCGAGCACACACATGCCAGTAAAGCTCATCCCTATTTTCGCAGCGCTGTAAATAAGCTCAAATATGTGAGGATCGTGAATATTTTGTATCCCGACCACTCGGCATAGCGCAGCCAGAATGAGCGCAACACATGGCGGAGACTGTACGACCTTTTGCACAATGGTCCGCATGGACTGCGGCGCATTAGAAACAGCCGTGACCGCCCAAATATTGCCAAAAATAGAACCGCCAATATAAAGCGCCACCATGGCCGAACTGATTTGAGGGCCAAAAATCGCAATTGCAAAAGGAAAGCCCAGCCACGCCATATTGACATAACTAAAGCACAGTGCGCCCAGTCGCTCTTTAAACAAGGCCATATAGACAGCATATAAGATTAAAGAGACAACGAAGCTAAACAGCATTAAGGCAAGGCTTCCCGCCTGATAAAACACCATGTTGTAAATAATGACAACTGGGATAAATACACGGGCAAGCACAGTGGCAAGCCATGGCTTGAGTCGCTCACTGTATGTTCCTTGTGCCAGCAAAAGCCCAACAATAAATGCCACGACGGGCAAAATTAAATTCACAACATCGCCTTATATGTTTAATAAATTCATTCAACTTGAGTCTAACAGTACTCGCTTAAAATACGCTTGTCTTAAAACTGAAATAAATCAGTCACATTCCTGTCATGCCTTCTTGCTCAAATATCTGCAAAACATTGGAGTAGAAAAAATGGCAGGTTTATCGATTTGGCACGTGATTATCTTTTTAGTGGTGGTGGTGCTGTTATTTGGTACGTCAAAACTTAAAAACCTGGGTAAAGATGTCGGCGGCGCGGTTAAAGACTTTAAAAAATCAATGCGCGATGAAACAGAAGAAAATGCGCAATTACACACCCCGCGCACGATTGATGCAGAAGTGAAGACGGCTGAACGTTCTTCTGCTAAAAGCTAAGAGTACGTTGCTATGTTAGATGTCGGTTTTGGTGAACTCTTTTGCTTTGGGATAATTGCCCTGCTGGTGCTCGGCCCAGATAAACTTCCGGTTGCCGCACGCTTTGCTGGCCGCTGGTATGCCAGAGCCAAACGTTACATTTCCAATATACAAAACGAGATTGATCGTGAGCTCAAGCTGTCTGAATTTAGAAAAGAAATGCAAGATGAGCTAGACCGTTTACATTCGTTAGAACAAAGTATGCAGGCCCGTTTAAAAGAAATCGAAAAAGCCTCTCAAGAACAACGAATCCATCTCGCAGAGCAACCTGAAGCCACTTGTGTACCCCAGCTAAAAACAACTTACATCTTGTGTCATGTACCACAACACGTTGTACCGTTTTGTAAACATCAACAACCCCGAAGATGTGAACGCCAAAACGATGTGATTCCTCAACATTCTTCTGTCGAGTTAAAGATTGCCGTATGAGCCAGCTTCCTTCAAATGACATCATGCCTGCACCAGAGTCTCTGGAGCAGATGCCTATTACTCAACATTTGATTGCTTTAAGACGTCATCTTTTTAAGATTGTGGGCGTGACACTGCTTTTGTTTTTTATTTTATTGCCTTTTCGAAACACCACCTATCAGTGGCTATCTGAGCCTCTGCGTCGCCAGATGCCAAGCACATCATCGATGATTGCCACCGACGTTACCGCTACATTTATGGCGCCGTTCAAGCTCAATCTATGTGTTGCACTCATGTTGGCAATGCCGTTTATCCTATTTCAGCTTTGGACCTTTATTAAGCCCGCGCTATACGCAAAGGAAAGACATCTGGCTATTCCGCTACTTGTAGGCAGTATTGTGCTTTTTTATACCGGCATTGCATTTGCATACTTTATTGCCCTGCCCGGTATCTTGCATTTCTTTATGAGTGTTTCACCAGAAACCGTTGCCCCGATGACCGACATCAACAGTTATCTGGACTTTTGTCTAAAATTATTTCTGGTTTTTGGATTTACCTTTGAAATTCCAATCGCCACCTTGCTGCTTATTTTAATCGGCATTGTAAGCACTCAGAGCTTGATTGAAAAGCGACGCTTTATTGTGGTGGGATGCTTTTTTATCTCAATGTTTATTACACCACCCGATGCGATTTCGATGATCATGCTCGCGGTACCAATGTGGCTATTGTTCGAATTGGGACTTCTGTTTGGAAAAATGCTGGAAAAACGTAGAGCTTAGTCTCTGCGTTTTTTTATGCGCTATTTTCGTATTTTACGCATCATCAGTTTCATAAATTCATATAAGCCATTCATCACACTGTCTTCAATCTGACATCAAAGTGCAAAAAAAGCGTCATTAAGCTTTTCTAAAATCAGTGCTGTTTTCCTTCTCACATATAATGAACACGGATCTCTCATGACAACGACACCGGCAAATCAACATCCTACCCGTCGCGATCTACTCAAATGGTTTACTGGTCTTCCTTTTTTACCACTCGGGGCTATGGCAACAGCCGCGACACTGGCAGGCTGCAATGACAGTGATAATGGCACCACTACGATGCCAACCAAAACCGTTAATTTAAAAACGGCAACCTTTACCTCAATGGATGCCCCTTCACTTGCCAATCCTGCTGCAATGGCCACCACAACGGTCAACTCGAAACTGAGCGTAAGCTGGGACGACGGCTCACAAACTGACTATCAGTTGGCCTATAAGCCATTCTTCAAAACAGGCGACTCGGTGCCTAACCTGAGTGGTGGAACCATTATTGCAGGGGGTTATGTCGATGCAAAAGGCAACCCAATTGTCGATAAGTCGGTGGCGGGTAAAGAGCGTCAATTCTTTTCTGACTGTCCAGATGGTTCTTCATTAATTACGGTACCCAATGCCAGTGTCGCAGGTGTCACCAATCCGGTTTTTCATGTAGTGCAATTTGAATACACCACTAAAGATCAGGCAGGTGCCAGCATGTATGGCAAGCTGCCTTCTCCGATTGCGATTTTGACACTCGATCAAGACCAAAAAACCGGTCATTTAGAGCTGAAGAAATATTACAACGTTGATATGTCGAGTGCCTACGGACTCTGGATCACCTGTGGTGCCAGCATGTCACCGTGGGGAACACATCTGTCGAGCGAAGAATACGAGCCAGACGCCTTTGATCAGGGTATTGGTACAGCGTTGAGTACCGTGACCGCATATAGCCAAAACTATTTTGGTGATAGCACGACTGCCAATCCGTACAACTATGGTCACTTGCCTGAAATTACAGTCAATAAAGACGGTACAGGCAGCGTGAAGAAGCATTTCTGTTTGGGGCGTATTTCTCATGAACTGGTGCAAGTAATGCCAGACAACCGTACCTTAATTATGGGTGATGACTATACCAACGGTGGCTTTTTCATGTTTGTTGCAGACAAAGAAAAAGACTTATCTGCAGGTACACTGTATGTCGCCAAATACACCAGTGTATTTTCTGAAAATACCATTGCCCCAATTCAATGGATTAATTTAGGTCACGCCACCAGCCAAGAGATTTCAGACCTGATTAACGTTCGCAAAATCAAGCCAAGCGATATCATGGAGAGTCTGACCACTCAACCTGCCGATCTAACTGGTTACACCAAGATTATACTCAATGCCAAAACCCTCTGGGTAAAAGTTAAATCGGGAATGGAAAAAGCTGCGGCGTTTCTTGAAACACACCGTTATGCAGCACTTAAAGGCGGTAGTATGGCCTTTACCAAACTTGAAGGAACAACCGTCAATATCAAAGATAAAGTGGCTTACTCTGCCGTATCATATTTACAAAAATCGATGGTCAAAAATGGCGCTGGCTGGACAGAATCTAATAACGTGTCATTTAGTGCTGCAATCAATTCAGGCGCTGTGGTTGCCCACGACATGAAAGGCGGTCAAATCGACTCGACGGGTGCGGTCATCAATAGTGACTGGGTTGCGTATCAATCGCGTGTCTTGATTACTGGTGAAGATCTTGCATCGCCAGATGCGCTAGGCAATACGGCAAATCCGAATAAAATTGCCAATCCAGACAACCTGAAGTTTTCAGAAAGTTTGCGCACCTTATTTATTGGCGAAGACAGCGGCATGCATGTCAATAATTTCTTGTGGGCCTATAACGTCGATACCAAAGTGCTCTCGCGTATTTTGTCGACGCCATCAGGCGCTGAATCGACTGGTTTGCATGCGGTAGATTCGATTAATGGCTGGACCTATATCATGAGCAACTTCCAGCACCCAGGTGACTGGGAAGGCATTCACTCAAATGTAAAAGGTACTTTGCAAAGTTATATCAATGCCAATTACAACAACGGTTATGCTGCGGCTGTCGGCTATATCACCGCAGACCCAATTGCGCCGTCGAGTGTAAAAAAATCTTAATCTAGATGGCTTGAACCATAAAAAATTGAGCTCGCAACCGCGAGCTCAATTTTTTTATCAGTGTAAATTGCAGGTATACATCCAGTTTTTTTCAATCCAGTGTAAACTTAAAACTTGCTTAAATTCATCGAATTGCAATCAGAATGTAAAGACACCGTCATATTAAAACTCTACTTTGAATGGAAAATTTTGATATCCATTTATTGTTTGGGGAAAATACATGACACAGCCAACGCCATATCATGAAGATCAAGAGTTAGACAACAATACATCTGACAACATTCATTTCCGCGATATTTTAGAACAATCGATGTCTCGCCGTTCACTCATTGCAAAAACGGCAAGCGGTGCCGTTGCACTGGCCTTGGCCTCTACATTGACCGGTTGTAACGACAGCAATGATGACAATAACAGCTCTACCCCTGCGGTTGATCCAAACAAACGCCCTGAAAAGCTCAACTTCAAACCTGTCGCAAAAAACTTAAACGATATCGTGACAGTACCAGAAGGCTATCAAGCCACAGTACTCTATGCGCTCGGCGATTCAATTAATCCGCGTGTTGGTGCGTGGGACGACAACAATATTCCATCAGGTCCGAGCTTCCAGTTTCGTTCTGGAGACTGCCACGACGGCATGCATTATTTTGGTTTAAACACGAGCAGCAACCGATTTGATGACAACGTCTCGACACAGGGGTTGTTGGTGATGAACCATGAGTACATCAATCCAACCTTTTTGCACCCGAAAGGCCCAACCAAAGTCGATAATCGCCGACCAGAAGATGAAGTACTCCGTGAAATGAACGCACACGGTGTGTCGATTATCCACATTAAAAAAGACGCCACCACGCAAAAAGTCGAATTCATTCAAAGTTCGGTGTTTAACCGTCGTATTACGGCCTCGACCGTGATGGATTTTGCGGGTGCGGCAGCCGGTGCTGATCTGTTGGTGACCAGCTACTCGCCAAGCGGTAAACAAACCCGAGGAACCCACAACAACTGTGGTAATGGTTACACACCTTGGGGCACGTATTTAACCACCGAAGAAAACTTTATTGGCTATTTTCAGCGTTCGAGCAGCGATGACCTGAAACGTCAACCGCATGAAATTATCGCACTCAACCGTTACGGCCTTAAAGCGGGTGCAAGCTCGCGCTACGGCTGGGAAACGGCGATTGGTCAAATTGAAGCACAAGACCTCTATAGCCGCTGGAATGCCGATGTCAATGCAGCACAGGCAGCGCAGGATTATCGTAATAGCCCGAATACCTTTGGCTGGATGGTCGAAATCGATCCATTTGATGTGCGCCAAAACCCTGTAAAACGGACTTCACTGGGGCGTTTTGCTCATGAAGACAGCGCATGCCGCGTGGTTGCCGGTCAGCCACTGGCCTTTTATATGGGCGATGACTCACGTGGTGAATACATCTATAAGTTTGTGAGTACGGCAAACTGGGATGTTAAAGATATCAATGGCGGCTATACCGCAGGTGATAAATATCTCAACAGCGGTATTTTGTATGTGGCCAAATTTAACAATGACGGCACTGGTCAGTGGATCGAGTTAAGCTATGGTAAAAATGGCCTCGATGCCAGCAACAAAACCTATCCGTTTCGTCATCAGGCCGATGTCGTAACCTTCGCGCGTCTGGCCGCAGACAGTGTTGGTGCCACGAAAATGGATCGCCCAGAATGGTGTACGGTGCATCCAGAAAATGGTGAAGTGTACGTCACCCTCACCAACAACTCGAACCGAGGCAGCAGCTACCCAACCGATGCCGCCAATCCGCGTAACTATGAAGACACCTATGCGGGCAGCAAAACCAACAAAGGTAACGTCAACGGTCATATCATCCGTTTCAAAGAAACCGACAACAAAACCACGGCTACGACCTTCAAATGGGACATTTACCTGTTTGGCGCAGAAGCTAAAATGGCAGCAAATATTAACCTGTCGGGTTTAAATGACAACAACGACTTTTCAAGCCCGGATGGTATGTGGTTCGATGCACGCGGCGTCCTGTGGATTCAAACCGATGACGGCGCTTATACTGATGTGACCAACTGCATGATGTTGGCGGCTTTACCGGGAACCCTTGGTGACGGTACGACAGCCACGACATCAAATGGCCAGCAAACCATTGTGGGCGCGAAAGTAACCGATGAAAATCTGCGCCGTTTCTTGGTGGGACCAAAAGAATGTGAGATTACCGGCATTGCCATGACGCCAGACAATAAAGCCATCTTTATTAATGTTCAGCATCCGGGTGAAGATTCTAGCAGTTACGACAAGCCAAGCAGTCACTGGCCTGCAACCCAAACAGACCCAAGCAATACGACAGCTCGCCCTCGCTCGGCGACCGTGGTTATCACGCGTAAAGACGGTGGCGTGATTGCAGGTACCTAAACCCGCATATAATAAAAAAACTGGCTTCGGCCAGTTTTTTTATTATTGTCGTTCAATCTTGATCTCGGTGATCTGTCCCTGCTGCTCACCTTGCTGAATTTTTTCACGCCAGTGCCAGTGATGATCATCAAGCGTCAGAAAATTTGAGCAGCGTGTGCCGTATACGGGGCTTTGAATAAAGGTCGAAGAGAGCAGCTCTTCCATCTCAAGGCTAATTCCGGTTTCGGGTAGCCGTGCAGGAATCACCTTGCGTTCATCTTCCAATATATCCCACGCGGCATGCTCTAAAGTTGCCGCGGGTGTATGCACCTGCATCATAGGTAAAAACTCTTGGGTAAAGCGCTTACGTAAATGTGCTGTTTTTTCCCAGTGCTCCGACATTAAACCGTTGGAGACCACATAAACGCCTTTGGCCAAAACTTGTGGCGCTTCACCGCGGTTGCTCATATAGACTGCCTGCGTTGCATCACCTAAAAATAGATTAAATCCCGCATATGCCTGCTGATGTTGCTCAAGGGTCTTCGCAAAACGGATCGGCGACAGATCTGAGTGTAGAAAATCGGCAATCAATGCCCCACGTGATGTAGGATAGTGCTGCTGATCTTTGCCATCACGAAAATTGGTCACCACCGCCCAGCGTCCAGATGCTGTAATGCCCATCCATGTCCCACCCGATTGCAGATCTTGACCCGCAATAATCGGACTATCGGGCCATTGCTTTAAAGACGCAGTGGGACGCGCGTAAAACTCATCACGATTTGAAAGTAAACAGACAGGCGTGTGGTCGAGCACCTGCCATGCCAAGGCAACAATACACATGATCTTTTCTCGTCATCTTTACACATTGAATGTACAACATTTTTCTGACATTCCGTTAAAATCTCTGGCAAAGATAAAAGCAAGGTACAGGTATGCTCACCTATCCCAATATAGACCCGGTTGCTGTTTCGCTTGGTCCGCTCAAGGTCCATTGGTATGGACTGATGTATTTACTGGCATTTTTATGTGCTTGGGGGCTCGCGTCCTATCGTGCAAAACAACGTGATGGCTGGACCTCGGAAATGGTTTCCGATCTGGTCTTTTACGGCGCTCTCGGCGTGGTGCTGGGTGGACGTGTCGGCTATGTACTGTTTTACGAGTTCGACAAATTTCTTGCCAATCCGATCTGGCTGTTTCAGGTCTGGACAGGCGGTATGAGTTTTCACGGCGGCTTTATCGGCGTGATGTTGGCCATGATCTTGTGGTGCCGCAAATACCAGAAAACTTGGTTTGAAACATTGGATTTTATTGCACCCTGCGTCCCAACCGGTTTGATGTTTGGTCGTATTGGTAATTTTATTGGGGGCGAGCTGTATGGTCGCGAAGTCCAAGATCCGAACTATCCTTTCGGGATGATCTTCCCAACCGATCCGTTTCATCTGGTGCGTCACCCATCCCAAATTTATCAAGCTATTTGTGAAGGCTTATTGCTGTTTATCTTGTTGTGGTGGTTCAGCTCAAAACCGCGACCACGTATGGCAGTGTCTGCCTTGTTCCTGATGGGATACGGTGTAGCACGCTTTGTGATCGAATTCTTCCGTGAGCCCGATGCAGATCAAGGCTTTATTTTGTTTGGATGGATGACCAAAGGTCAGATTCTGACTGTGCCGATGTTACTGATTGGCTTGTGGATGATGTGGTACGCCTACCGCCGTAAACTTTACGACTGGGGACCACTCAAAACCCGATAACATCTTTCGCTTTAATTTTAAAGGCGGGTCAAGTCAAGCTTTTCCCGCCTTTGATTTTTTGTGGTAAATTCTGCCTATTCTTTTTGAATGATACCTGCACATGCTTGAATTCTGGTTTGACCCGAACATTTCTCGGATTCAAAAATTTTTCATTCTTCTTCTCACCCTCATCGTGGCGATTGCACTGTTTTATCATCAGCCTTTACCACTCGACGTGGTGCTGATGTTTACAGGAACAGGCATAATCTTTCTGATATGTCGCTACCTAAAGCTG
This sequence comes from Acinetobacter soli, assembly GCF_000760595.1. Classification (GTDB taxonomy): domain Bacteria; phylum Pseudomonadota; class Gammaproteobacteria; order Pseudomonadales; family Moraxellaceae; genus Acinetobacter; species Acinetobacter soli. Next base: position 144,412 of record NZ_BBNM01000005.1, read on the forward strand.
CATTTTGCTGCGCAAAAGCCAACTGGTTTACTGTATCGCCTGCTGACCTGGATTCCAATTGCACTGATCTTTGCACTGTTGTTTGTAAAAACCATGAACAATCTGATGTGGTGGGGTATTCAAGGGATTGCCTTTATGGCGCTGGCGGTGTTTATTTTTTCACCGCAGTTTTTATTTAGATCTTCAAATTCAGGCGTGAATCCCGATGCTTGATTTTTGGTATTCCGAGCGTATCACCCGCCCGATACGTTTTGGATTTTGTATTGTGTTATGCGCAGTGATTTACTGGCTCTCGCACATACAGCCGCTTAGCCCGAAATATGTCGTGGTCAGCGTTTTGATTGGAATAGTGACGCATATCATTCGCCATAAACGACAACAGATTCATCATGATAATCCTTACCGCGAAGGCTTTAACATTTTAGCCAACGTGTTTCCAATTATAGCCCTCATCATTACCATTTCGCTGCTGCCCGACTCATCAAAATGGATACCGGGCCTGCAAGTATTGGGCTTTAGCGTGCTCGGATTATGCTTGGCCTCTACCGCCCATTATCGTGAGCCACGTAAATAACGCAGGCAAGATTGTTTGCTGTTCTTTGAAGGCAAAAACGGCTAAAATTTGCAGTCGATTGAAACTTGTTGTCGCTTAGTCAAGCGGCGACTATACGATTAGAGAGAACCATGCGCACCTACTTAAACCTTTTACAACATATCCTAGACAATGGCGGCGATAAAGGTGACCGTACAGGGACAGGAACACGTTCTGTATTTGGTCATCAGATGCGCTTTGACCTCAGCCAAGGCTTTCCTCTGCTCACCACCAAAAAAGTACACTTTCGTTCGATTGTGATTGAACTGTTGTGGTTTCTAAAAGGTGATACCAACGTACAGTACCTCAAGGACAACAAAGTCAGCATTTGGGACGAATGGGCGACAGCTGAGCAAACCGCGCGTTTTGGTCGCCCAGAAGGCGAGCTTGGCCCGGTGTATGGTCATCAGTGGCGTAATTTTGGCGCCAGCAAAAATGCAGATGGCAGCTATAACCAAGACGGATTTGATCAGATTTCATGGTTAGTCAATGAAATTAAAACCAATCCGAACTCACGCCGCTTGATTGTATCTGGCTGGAATCCAAATGAAGCCGGACAGGTCGCACTGCCACCGTGCCACACGTTGTTTCAGTTTTTTGTACAAGACAATAAATTGTCGTGTCAGTTATATCAGCGCAGTGCCGACGTATTTTTGGGTGTGCCGTTTAATATTGCCAGTTATGCACTCCTTACCCACATGATTGCGCAAGTCTGTGGCCTCGGCGTGGGAGATTTTGTCTGGACAGGTGGCGATACACATTTATATGCCAACCATTTTGAACAGGCCAAACTGCAACTCACCCGTGAACCGTTACCACTTTGTCAGCTTAAATTAAACCCCGAAATTACCGACCTGTTTGATTTTAAATTTGAAGATATCGAGATTGTTGACTACCAGTCTCATCCTGCAATCAAAGCACCTGTCGCTGTATAAGGAAAGCAATTAATGGCATTTCAAGGCTTAGAAGTGGTTCACGTGGTGGCCATGGATCAAAAACAGTGTATTGGTCAAGGTAATGCATTGCCGTGGCATATTCCTGCCGATCTCAAGCACTTTAAAGCAATTACCCAAGGTGGCGTGGTGGTTATGGGGCGTAAGACACTTGAATCGATGGGGCGCGCATTGCCCAACCGCAGTAATTGGGTGATTACCCGCGATGTAAACTGGTCATTCGCAGGTACACATGTAGCACATAGTATTGAAGCCGCTTTAGAAGGTGCTGCCCAAGAGGCAAAAGCCGCGAATCAGCGTGCGCTCTTTATTATTGGCGGGGGAGAAATCTTTAGTCAGACACTGGATATTGCCGACCGGCTTGAGCTGACGCATGTCGAGCTTGATGTGCAAGGTGATGCATTTTATCCAGACCGACCTGCTGCCTTTAAAAAAATTGCCAGTGAATCACATATTGATGACAAAACAGGTATTGCGTTTGAGTTCGCAAGTTACCGAAAATAAAGGCAATCCCTAGCTGATTGTTGGTTATGCATACAACTGGAAAAAAAGAATTTTTACATGCCCTAGGGATGGGGCTTTTACATATGATTTTCAGTGTTTTTGTGATCTGCTCAAGTATTTGGGTGTGTGCAGCACTCTGGATTCAGCAACCTTTTGGATGGCTAGGTAGTCGAATTCTCATCGGGATCTGGATTGTTTTTGCCCTTAGCGTATTGGGGATTTATATCAGTCAGCATATTTTAGGGCGCGGTAAAGATATCGTGCTGTACATGCTGGCATTCTTAGTTGCACTCCTGTGGTATTTTTCATTGGCGCCCGCGCAAAATCGTGATTGGGACCCTGAGGTCGCTCGGCTACTAGATTACCAACGCCAAGGAGATCAGATTACCCTGCACAATGTACGAAATTTTGACTGGCAACCTGATGGCCAGTATACCGAACGCTGGGAAACTCGCCATTACAACCTGAATCAGCTTCGAGGGGTCAATATCATTACCTCATACTGGATGGGCCCGCAAATTGCCCATACCTTGGTGAGCTTTGATTTCGAACAGCAAAAACCGCTGGTGTTTTCCATCGAAATCCGTAAGGAAAAAAATGAGAACTTTTCGGCAATTGGTGGTTTTTTTCGGCAGTTTGAATTGAGCCTAGTCGCAGCCGATGAAAAAGATATTGTGTATACCCGCAGCAATGTTCGCCATGAACAGGTCTATCTGTTTCCTGTTCAGGTATCTAAAGAGCAAGCCAAGGCTTTATTTTTGGAATACCTTAAAACCTCAGATGAACTACGGGCAACACCAAAATGGTACAACACCCTGACCAGTAACTGCACCACCTTGGTTTTTGATATGGCACAAGCCATCAATCCAGATGAACTTCCTAAAGATTATCGCTTACTGGCGTCGGGATACCTACCAAACTACTTATATGACTTAAATGTACTCAGTCATGACTACAGCATTGCCAAGTGGTATCAGATGGCTTACATCAATGAACGGGCAGCCGAGTATGAGAAATTCAAACACCAAAACAGTCTAAATTTCTCAGAAGTGATTCGTTATGGTATTCCACAGCCGAAGCAGTGACACCTCAATCTTCGAGGATTACCCCGTTCTTCAACCCGATTATGCTGTATATTTTTTCTTAATGATCGAGAATCGATCGGGTTAGATTTTGTCTCATCATCTCGTAAAATAAGCTTACACAATCACACGCTTTTCTACTCGATGTATCTACATTGATTTGTTTTGCTACTGCTCAAGAACAAGTTGTGAAGCAAAGAGACATCAACATGATCAAAACATGGCTAACAGGGACTTGCCTGTGTGCAAGCGTGCTTTTTACCGGATGTGCGGTAACCCCTTCGACATCATCAACTGATTCTACGACCAAAACAGCTGTAACCTCTAGCAGTAGCGCCAATGCGAGCACGGCCAATGTACTGCTTGATCGCAACTGGACGGCTACTGAAATTAATGGCTTTCAAATTAGCACTCAGGTCGCGAATAAACCGAGTTTGAAATTTGATTCAAAAACACAGCGATTTAGCGGTACAGATGGATGTAATCGTATGATGGGAAGTTTTAAGGCAGACGCCGAATCACTTCAATTGGGCGCTGCGGCATCGACCAAGATGATGTGTCCAAATACGGATCAAAACATCAGTGTGCAATATCAGCAAGCACTTACAAACGTATCGCGTTACCGAGCAAGCCCTGAACATCTCATTCTGATGGATCAAAGCGGACGTATTGTGATGGCTCTCGATGCATCAAAATAAAGACATTGTGTCTTATGGTCTTTTAATTGAGCAGGTCGCCTCAATATAGATTGTACGTAAACGAAAAAACGTGATATTAAAACCCTTTGCTATTTCGAGGAAAACCATGCAACAGGCATTATTTGGCGGCGGATGTTTCTGGTGTACTGAAGCAGTATTCTTACAAATCCGTGGCATCGAAAAAGTTGTCAGCGGTTATGCAGGCGGTGATACACAAAATCCGACCTACGAACAAGTCTGCACAGGTGAGACCAATCACGCAGAAGTGATTTTGGTGGATTTTGATGAAACACAGGTTAGCTACGACGATTTACTACACGTGTTTTTTGCTATCCACGATCCAACCACGCTGAACCGTCAAGGCAACGATATCGGTACGCAGTATCGTTCTGTCATTTATTATTTTGACGAGCAACAAAAAGCAGATGCAGAAAAACTCATTCAAGAGTTAAAAGCCGAAGGCATGAATGTAGTCACCGAGCTCAGCCCAGTACCTACTTTTTATGCGGCTGAAGATTATCATCAAGATTTCTACACCAAGAATCCGTCTCAAGGCTTTTGTAATTTTGCAATTCCTCCAAAAATTGCTAAATTACGTAGCAAATTTCAGTCTTTACTTAAGGCCTGAACAAAAAAAAGCAACTCGATCGAGTTGCTTTTTTATTGCGCTCAATCTAGAGCGTTTAATTTTCACTGACAAAAGCAATATCGCTGAGTCCGGCTCCACTCGCACGAGACATCACTTGTGCCACAGTATCATAACGTGAGGCTTTATCGGCTTTTAGCATAACTGTCGGCTTTTGCGCCTGCTGGCCTGCCTCTTGAAAACGCTGATTAAGCTCATCTAACGTAATGGTTTCTTGCCCCCAAGAGACATCACCATTGGCATTGATGCTAATGGTAATCTCTTTCGGTGGCGGTGGCTGAATCTCAGCCGTGGTTTTTGGCAAACTTAATGGTACCGATGGGTTTGCAACCGTTGCTGTGACCAAAAAGATGATCATCAGTACCAACATGATGTCAATTAACGGAATGAGATTCATCTCATTCATGCCACTGTCGTGGTCTTCACCCAATTGAAATGCCATTAAGCCTGACCTCCAGCAAAGCTTTGTTGCGCTGTCTTCACTTCAGTTTTGTGTTCAGCAGATTCTTGCTGCAACATGGTATCGATCAGCAAGCTATGAGCCTGATCTTGTAAATCATGTGCTAAACCGCGGTTGTAACGTACACAGATGTTGTATGCCAATACCGCAGGAATCGCAACAGCCAGACCTAAACCGGTCATGATCAGCGCTTCACCTACCGGTGTCGCAACTTGAGCCAACCCTGCTTGTCCGCTTTTACCTACTGCCACCAGCGCATGGAAGATTCCCCAAACCGTACCAAACAGGCCGACAAACGGTGCCAAAGAGGCAATGGTACCGAGTACTGCAACGCCTTTTTCTGCACTGGATTTTTCAGCAGAAATCTGACGCAGTAATGCCTGCTCTGCCACTGCCTTACGCTGCTCGAAGGTCAAGTGAACAAACTTGGCTTTCAGACTGCTCAGTGCTTTAGCGAGTTGAGCATAAGCTTGTTGTTTTAATTGGCGGGTTCCCATCAAACGTAAGATAAGAATCGTCCAGGTTGCAATCGACATTGCCAAAAGCACGAAGTACAGTGTTTTGCTGACTGCATCTGCATGTTGCCAATAAACTGAAAAGTTCATACTCGAACTCCTGAAAATGTTAGCCGTTAGGATTTAATGTTAAGTCAAAGGGTTGCTCAGCACGAATAGGGTAAGCAACACCATTTTCTTTATACGGTTTAAATTTTGCACTACGTACCGCACGCAGAATCTTGTCATCAAGCGCAGGCACACCACTACTACGGGTAATCCGCGCATTGATAATCTTGCCAGTTTCGTCCGCCTCAATCATCACCACAATACTGCGTGTTTGACCTTGCAAATCACGGTTGGTATATGAAGGACGCGGCGTACGACTCCACTGCACCCCAGCACCGCCAATCGATACACTCTTTGGTGACGGGTCGCGGTTCACCTGCGGCTGTGCAGCAGGTTGAGGCTTGGCTTTTTCAACAACCTTTTCCGTAACGGTGGTGGTTGTCGTCACTGGTTTGAAGTCTACCTGTGGCTCAGTTTTCACCACTTGTTTTGGCGTTTCTGCTTGCTTGACCTGTTGAACCTTTTCGACTTTTTTCGGTGGTGGTGCAACTTTCTCTACCACCTTGACTTCCTTCACCTCTTTTTTCGGCTTAGGTTGCTCTTTTTTCGGTTCAGGCTTTGGTTCAGGTGGGCGCGGCGGCGGTGCTTGAATTTTTACAAAGCGCACATTGAGTGGTTTTTGTTCAATGGGTTTGAGTTCTGGGCTTTTCATCTGGTTGACAGCCCATAACACTCCCGCATGACCAATCACAACCGCGACAAGTGCAGTGATGACTTTTTTCTTCATCGGATTGGGAGAATTCGGAGGTGTAGAATTCATCGATAGTGCAGGAGATTGACTCATAAGAATCTAATTACCTATTTGAGAAGCAATTCACAATCACAACATGTCATCGCGATACAGCTTATCGGTTCAAACAATTAAAGTATCGCAATAATAAATGAGAAGTGTTTTCATTTTCAACTGTTTTTTTTCACATTCAAAAGATCTACTGAAATTTCAATATTTCTCATTTGATTGGAAAATGCGATACACCCTCTTTATATCAAGATGCATGACTGGTACAACACCCTTTAAATGAAATGCTATATCATAACATCAATAAGATTAAAAAAAGTATGCGGCATGCATACTTTTTTAGGAAATAAACTTATTGAAACACGACAGTTTTGTTGCCATCGACAATAATTCGATCTTCTAAGTGCCATTTGACTGCACGTGCCAGTACGTTACGCTCAACATCTTGGCCCAGCTCGCGTAATTGCTCAACAGTAAAGTCATGATTGACACGCTCGACATCTTGTTCAATGATCGGCCCCTGATCCAAATCCGCAGTCACGTAGTGAGCAGTTGCACCAATCAGCTTCACCCCTTTTTCATGCGCTTGCTTGTACGGATTTGCCCCTACAAATGCAGGCAAGAACGAGTGATGAATATTAATAATTTTCATCTCCCAGTTTTCAACAAAAGTCTCATCTAGGATTTGCATGTAACGTGCAAGGACTAACAAGTCATTGCCCTGCATCAATTCATCAATTTTGGCGTACGCTTCGCGTTTGTTTTCCTTGTTGACGGGTACCACTTCAAATGGAATACCAAAGTTTTCCACGGCCTCACGTAAATCTTCGTGATTTGAAATGACTTTAGTAATTTCACACGGTAAACCACCGCGCGCATGACGCCAAAGCAATTCAAGTAAGGCATGATCCACTTTCGATACCAAAACACCCACTTTTTTCAGATCGTTGACAAATGCCAAACGCCATTGCATGTTGTAGCGCTCTGCAACATTGGCCGAAAAAGTCTGAATCAAGGTATCCTTACGACTTTGTAAATGTTCTAACTCAAACTCAACACGCATGAAGTAACGTCCGCCTTGAGCCTCTGTAGCGTATTGATCAAGTGCGGTAATATTTGCTCCCTGATGATACAAAAAGCTCGATACAGCTTGCACGATCCCGGGCCTGTCTTCACAAGTAATCAGTAGACGTGCTGTATTGGCAGTAGTGGTGTTCATTTGATTAATATCACTATAGGTCAGTTTAAAAACAAGCGGGCTATTCTAGCGCGTTTTTATCGCAGACTGAATAGGGTCTGACAATTACTCGGTTTTCGAGGAAATGCGCGCAAACAAATCAGATGGACCAAAGCTCTCAAGCAAACGCTCGTAGGTTTCGCGGCTTTCTCCCATCAAATATGGTCCTTCTAAAAATACCATTTGACGTAGTGCCTGCCACACCCATTTCTCTTCCAGATGATTACTGTCGCTAATATGGCCCGACATATACAAGAAGTTGGTCCAGTTGGTCAGCACAATCCATAAATTGATGATCAGGGCTTCAATTTCAGAAGCCGTCATTTTCATCAAACCCGCGTCGACGAAAGCCTGATAAATTTTTTGCCCCTGCTGCATCACCTGCCCAGCAAATTTTGGATAGATCTTTTTAAAGTCATCATTGTTTTCAATTAAATGATAAACATCTCGATGCAAAAAACGGTATTCCCATAACTGACTACTGAGCACTTGAAAATAACGAATCTTGTCATTGGCATTGAGCAATCGATCTTTGGGCAAGGCCAGCATATCCAGTGTTTCACGCTGATACTGCTCCATAAGCTCCTTAATAATCTCTTGCTTGTTGCGAAAGTGATAATACAAATTACCCGGGCTAATGCCCAATTCAGAGGCAATATGATTGGTGGTGACAGACCGCTCACCACGCTCATTAAACAGTTGCAAGCTGGTATGCAAAATACGATCTTTCGTTTTGACTGTTTTCGATGCGGACATTGTTTACAACCGTTGATATCTAATGCATTAGAAAACTAACACAGAAACCTTCTTGACTCTTTAGAGTATTTACTCTAAAAATTATATATAGCTCAGTTCCACACTATGGTAACGCGTCATGAACAGTCAAACAAAAACAACTTCGATGACTCCACATTCACTTGATGTTCATCACTTACACGATGTCCTAGAGCAGCAAAAACGTGCCTATGAGCGTTATCCTGTTCCATCTGCAAAAGATCGTATTGATCGATTGGCTCGTCTGAAACGTATTTTGGTCAAATATCAGGACCAGTTTGCAGAGGCCATTAATCGCGATTATGGCAACCGTTCGATTGGTGAAACCAAAATCGGTGAACTACTCACCTGTCTTGAACATATTGGCTATTATAGCAAGCATTTGACACAGTGGATGAAACCGTCCAAACGCCATATCAGTATTTTGCATCAACCGGCCAAAGGCTGGGTCGAGTATCAACCGCTCGGTGTAATTGGGATTATTACGCCTTGGAACTATCCATTGCTGCTGTCTGTAGGGCCACTTATTTGTGCGCTGGCCGCTGGCAACCACGCCATGATTAAAATTTCCAGTGCCTCTAGTCAATTTGGTCAAGTTCTTGAAAATGCCCTTTCAGAAGCTTTCCCGCAAGAGTTGGTTACCGTTATTAATGGCGGTGGTGCCATCTCGGATGCCTTTAGCCACCTTCCCTTCGACAAGATGATTTTTACCGGCTCAACTGCGGTGGGAAAAACGGTGATGGCGGCTGCGGCAGAAAATCTGGTACCGGTGATTTTAGAGCTGGGTGGAAAATCCCCAGCCATTGTTCATCCATCAATGGACATGAAAGAGGCTGCACAGCGCCTTGCGGTGGGTAAACTCTGGAATGCAGGTCAGACCTGCGTCGCACCGGATTATCTCTTTTTACCTAAAGGCCGCGCTGCGGAGTTTATTGAAAACTTCAAGCTGATCGCAACGGGGATGTATCCACATTTGCGTGACAATCAAGATTACACGTCAATTGTCAACGACAAGCAGTATCGACGCCTGCAAGGCTATTTAGATGATGCACGTGCCCAAGGCGCACGTATTATCGAAATCAATCCACATAATGAATCACTTGAAGATGTGCGCAAGATTGCCCCAACGCTACTTACTGGGGTCACCACCGAAATGGACATCATGAAGAATGAAATCTTTGGTCCAATCTTCCCAATTTTTGAATATGATCAAATGGAAGACGTGATCGAGTTTATTAATCGCCGTCCACGCCCACTTGCGCTATACTACTTCGACTTTGATCAGGCACGTGCCGATTACATTGCACAGCGCACGCATTCGGGCCACTTCGGAATCAACACGGTATTGACTCATGTGGCGCAGGATGATCTTCCATTTGGAGGCGTCGGTGCATCGGGTATGGGTAAATACCATGGCCCTGAAGGTTTTTTCAACTTGTCGCATGAACGTTCAATGATGTCGAATCCAAAGCTCTATAGCTTAAAATATATTCTGCCACCATTTAACAAACCGATTCATCGGCTTATTTCGAAAACACTTCTTCGATAACCTGATCAAGGCATGATCTGTTACACAGCTTCATGCCGCGTTTTTACCGAATTCGCTTGTCTTTTAATCGTATTTTTGGTATAAAACGCCCCTTGAATAAATTCAATCCGTTTATTTGTATGACTGGCCACAGATTTGCTGTTGGCTAAATCAATGGAGTTCCACCATGTCTAAGGTTTGCCAAGTTACCGGCAAGCGTCCAGTCGTTGGAAACAACGTCTCACACGCCAACAACAAAACCAAGCGCCGGTTCGAGCCGAACCTGCACCACCACCGTTTCTGGTTAGAAAGCGAAAAACGTTTCGTACGTCTTCGTCTAACCACTAAAGGTATGCGTATCATCGACAAATTGGGCATTGAAAAGGTTGTAGCTGATCTTCGTGCTCAAGGCCAAAAGATCTAAGGAGACCTTGCAATGCGTGACAAGATTCGCTTAGTTTCTTCAGCTGGTACTGGTTATTTCTACACTACCACGAAGAACAAACGTACTATGCCGGAAAAAATGGAAATCAAAAAATTTGATCCAAAAATCCGTCAACACGTGATTTTCAAAGAAGCTAAAATCAAATAATTTTAGATTCTGTAAAAAAACGACTTCAAATGAAGTCGTTTTTTTTTGCATTATTTTTGTTCTGCTTGTTAATATTTATCAATATAAAAATTTGGCATTTTTTTTGCTAATTCATACACATTCCATATTTAAGGAGTCTTGAGTGCCACATGACGTAGATTTAATTATTTTACTGGCAGTCGGATTTGGTTTGGCCTTATTTTTTGGCTATATCGCTGCACGTCTACGCCTTCCTCCGCTCATTGGCTATTTGGTTGCAGGTATTTTAATTAGCCCCAATACTCCAGGAATTGTCGCCGATATGAAACTCGCCAATCAATTGGCCGAGCTTGGGGTGATGTTTTTAATGTTTGGCGTGGGAATGCACTTTTCCCTCAGTGATTTACTTCAGGTACGCCGTATTGCGCTTCCCGGTGCGATATTACAGATAGCAGTGGCCACATTACTCGGCATTGGCGTGGCGATGTGGTGGGACTGGAGCTTCGGGTCTGCGTTGGTCTTTGGTTTAAGTCTATCGTGTGCCAGTACAGTGGTCTTACTCAAAGCGCTTGGTGATCGTGGCCTGCTCGATTCGGTCAACGGCAAAATTGCCGTCGGCTGGCTCTTGGTTGAAGATCTGGTGATGGTCTTGGTACTGGTACTGCTGCCTGCCATGGCCGTACTGCTTGGCGGCAAAGAGCTGGCACACGGTGCAGCGAGCAGCAATATCTGGCTGACCATCGGCTTAACTTTGCTAAAAGTTGCAGGATTTATCGCTTTTATGCTGATTATCGGCAAACGTTTAGTGCCGATGATCATGCAGTTTGTGGCACGTCTGGGTTCCCGTGAGCTGTTTACCCTTACCGTGGTGGCTGCGGCAGTTTCGATCGCCTATGGCTCCTACGCTGTTTTTGGCGTATCGATGGCACTTGGAGCGTTTTTCGCCGGCATGGTGGTGAAGGAATCCGATTTTAGTCACCGCGCCGAAGAAGAAACGCTACCCCTACGTGAAATTTTTTCGATTTTGTTTTTTGTGTCTGTGGGCATGCTATTCGACCCACGCATTTTGCTTGAGCAACCGCTACAAATTCTGGCAGTTGTGGCAATTATCATGGTGGGTAAAACATTGGCCGCCATGGCACTGGTTTTGTTTTTTCGCTATCCGATCAATACCGCACTGACTGTCGGTGCCAGTCTGGCACAAATTGGCGAATTCTCGTTTATTTTGGCCACATTGGGTGTGACTTTAGGCCTACTCACGCTCGATGCACAAAATCTGATTTTGGCAGGGGCGCTGTTTTCAATCACCTTAAACTCTTTTATTTTCTCGGCTATTGAGCCAATCCAGCGCTGGATTCGAGAACGCTCACATCTGGCACGTTTACTCGAACGTAGTGGTGACCCGCTGGCGATGCTGCCCGATGAGCTTGATCAAACCTATTTACGTGATCAAGTGGTGATGGTCGGCTATGGTGAGGTTGGGCGACGCATTACCAAAACCCTCATGCAACAAGAGATTAAGGTGGTGATTGCAGAAGAAAACCGTGAAATTGTCGAAGATTTACGTAAAAAAGGCATTGCTGCAGTGAGTGGTGAAGCGACTGAGCCTAGCGTGCTGATTCAGGCACATATTATGCACGCCAGACTTCTGGTACTCTCGCCAATGGATATTATTGATATTCACCGGATTGTAGATATTGCCAAGCAGTTAAATCCACGCATTGAAGTGCTTTGCTGTGCAGAAAGTCACGAAGAAGCCGACGTGATTCGTAAAGACAATGTAGGACTGGTGTTTTATGCCAAAGAAGAAATGGCCAAAACCATGAGTGCCCATATTTTAGGGCAAATTGAACGTGCACATCAGGCACCAGCAACGCATTAAAAACAACAGATCTAAAAAAAGCGTACTTAAAGTACGCTTTTTTTTAACTCATAAATTCTGGTTGCTCATCCACGACCTCTGCATGCCATTGGTTCACTTGTTTTTCAAGTAAACCAAACAACGCTGCCTGAATCATGTGCTGGGCAACAAGCGCGGTTTGATCGCCGAGAAGTGCTTTGACTTCATCGTTAAACTGGATCTTCACCAAAGGCTCTTGATTAGAGCCCGCATTGCGCAAGGCCAATTCGCCACCTTCAAGTTGAACCAACTCTAAGATTGCTTCTTGGTTACCAAATAATTCTTTCAACTGTTGTATCGACATAAACCCTCCATGCTTCAACATGGTGGCAAAGAGCACCTGCACTTTGCTAACTGTAGAATTTATATATAGGAGCTCTGCTTGAAAATTTCAAGCATCTCCATCGAAAGATGCACTAAAACTCAACCATTTCATTACGAAAACCGTCAATCAGCTGACTCAGTTCTCGGTGCCATTCACGGAGTATTTTAACATCGGGTAACCACGATTGCGGCCCTTGCGTGACTTTAATAATCAGATTTGAAGAGGTTTCTTCTTCAGGTGTCGGCTCAGTCGGCTCAGGTGCATACTGACACATGCGATAAGCACGCTTAAGCTCTGCAATAAAGCCATCTTTGGCAATTTGCTGTAGCACGGCGACTTCAGGCGATACCTGCCCCTTTTCTGCCATTTTCTCTTCAATCGACTTGAGCGTCGGTTGCAGGTCGTTTAAACGATAATAACGCACCAGCTCTTGCAAAAACGCCAGCACTGCACCGTGCAAATGAAAGACGGCTGCCTCACGATATGCCTGTGCTTGCTGAACATGCTCAATCTGCTCGGCTTGCTGACACGCCAAACGCGCAAAATAAAGTTTTTGATTGGTTCGGTCGGCATGATAACGAGCAACACGGGACATACAATTTTCCTAATTTCTTGGCATGTGTTATAGGCCTAAGATTAAACTTAATTGAATTCAATGCACAATAAAAAATTACACCACATCCAACTCTATCCAATAAATCTTTCTTCGAGCTGGTATATCCACAGGAGGATGAATAGGCCTAACATTTTCAATGACCCAAGCCCAATAGCCATCTTCCCAATAGTTTGCTTTAGCCTGTTCAATCTCACTTTTCTGCCAAGCATGAACAGATGAAATACCCCCCATGCAACTGCTCGACCTAATTCCTCATCTCCATCCTGATTCAGATCATGTGCATTTTCAACAATAACTAAATCTTTAAGAGGAAGCTCATTGGGGCGCCATGAACGTATTTCCAAGGTTTTTATTCCTTCAGCAATATAGCTTCCCGATGGCGCAACAATCGATAAAGCAGGATAAATTCTTCTCATGATTTTCCCATAAAAAAAGGAGCATACTCTGCTCCTCTCCTTTAAGCCTGTGGCTTATCTTCAGCCTGCTTTACACGAATTCCTGTCCCATGTAAACGCAAAGTATTTAAACCTTTAATGGCTTTCACCGCTTCACGACCATGTGGCATCTCCACAAAAGCAAAGCCTTTAGATTTACCTGTTTCAGCATCTAAAACCAATTGGCAGGTTTCTACTGTGCCATATTGTTGGAACAGTTCCAGTAACTCAGCTTCTGTGACAGTACGTTCTAAATTACGAACTAAAATTTTCATTTAACAACCTTCAAAAATAGGCAAAATCATCAAAAAGCAATCGCCTACGCTACTTTCTGAACATTGCACATCAACTACCACAATGTAATTCGCTTAGTTTAATCGAGATTAATCCCAAAATCTAAATTAATCGACTGTCGTTCCATTAAGGCACTTTTTACCGTTTGCTGGCGGGGTTTATGATGCGTTTCCAAGGTACACAGATTGCGGGTGAGATCATTTAAGAAATAGCTTTCAACTTTACGTCCTTGCTCATCCACCACATCTCGCGCCCACAGATTCAGATTTTGCTTGGTAAGAATCAGTTCATTCTGTGCACGAGTCAGCGCGACATAGAGCACCCGACGCTCTTCCTCGACCGCGTCAAAATCACCCTGAGCACGCGCATGTGGGTACTGACCAGCCGTCACATTCGCGACATAACACACTTTCTGCTCCGTACCTTTAGCAGAGTGAATGGTAATCAATGTGACTACATCTGTATCCGACTGACGTTCAATTTCAGAAATAGAAACAGGGTCAAGTACATATTCCTCAAGAAATTCGCTTAATTGTCCATGTTTGGAAGCCAATTGTTTAACCAACTCAAAGTCACCTTGGCGACGGTTCCAGTCTTTTTTATAGTTCTCGGCCAATTGTGCTTCAATTGCTTGAATACCCAAACCAACACACGCTTGTACTTCCTGCTTCAGCACCATCATCTGTTTCATCATCAATAAGGTTTCAACAGGAATACGTCCAAATTGTTCTAATTGATTAAAAATTAGTTCGAATTCAGGTTGAAGTAACAACTGCTGTGCCAGACGACTTGCCCCCACATCGCCCACCCCATTCCATAGGGTAATAAAGCGCATCCACGCAATATCATCCAAAGGATTGGCAATCACACGTAATAAACTGAGTAAATCTTTCACATGGGCTGTTTCAAGCAGTTTCATCCCTCCAATAAACCGATACGGGACATTGGCTGCAATACATGCCGCTTCAATATGCCGCGCAGCAAAGCTAGAACGGACCAAGACCATATGATCCGACCAGTTATGCCCCTGCAAATAATGACGCTCTTTAATATCAATTGCGATCCATTTGGCTTCATCAAACTCATTCGGGAAAATATGCATGCGCGGCTTAATTCCCTCACCTCGATAGGCATCAAGACGCTTGTCATATTGAATCTCCGATTGATCGAGTAACCAATTCGAAAGGTCTAAAATTTCTTGGGTGGAGCGATAATTCTTTTCCAGTTTATACAACACTGCATCCGGAACACGCTCCTTAAAATGGTGGATATTTTCAAAATCGGCACCGCGGAAGCCGTAGATGGATTGCGCATCATCCCCCACGCAAAACAGGCTGACTTTATCCTTTAAAGGTTCAAGCAATGCCCACTGTAAGGGATTGGTGTCTTGCATCTCATCCACCAACATGTGCTTACAAATCGATGCGACATAATCAACCAAGCCTTCAGATTGATCGAGTGCTGAAGCCACAATCGCCAAAATATCATCATAGTCCAGAAAGCTACGTGCACGCTTGCGTGTCTCATACTCTTGCATGATCTTGGCAATTTGATCCTTAAATGCCAAATATTCAGGATGTTGTTTCTCTAAAGCTTCACTCAATTTCTGGCGGGTATTACGCGCAAAAGAATACAAATCACATAGCTCTTGTGGCTTTGGAAGTTGATTTGGATTCTTCTTGTCATCTTTACCGCGAATCAGACGGAACATCATCAGTTGATCATCCCGATCAATAATCGAGAATTGTTCTAAACCAAAGGCTTTCGGTACACGGCGCAGCAGATACATACAAAACGTATGAAAAGTCGATGCGCGGAGTCCTTTGGCTTGCTCCCCCAAAGCCAACTCGACCCGCGCCACAATTTCACTGGCTGAACGACGGGTAAAAGTTAAAATTTGAATTTGATTGGCAGGAACCCCTTGCTCAATGAGATAAGCTGCACGTGCCACGATGGTTTTGGTTTTACCACAGCCTGCTCCTGCTAGCACAAGACAATGCTGGGCCTGAGTCGTTGCAGCCGCGTGTTGCTGCGGATTTAACTCGCCCATTAATTGGTCAAAACTCATAGCACATCGATCAATTCAAAAATATGCCTTAGTGTAGCAGACTCTACTACACCTGCGCATGGGGGCTTGTTTTCATCTGTGGCTCGCACCGCTTGCAAAGCTACACAGCAAAAAAATGCGAGCTGTTTGCTCGCATTTTTTATTGGACTTAGGCTTCGATCCACTTACCCTTTTCAAACACCAGACTCCATTTGGTCTGTTTACCTTCTGGTGTTTCAGATCCGATGTACTGGGCCTGATTTTTTCGGCTGAATTTAATCAGTGTCGGGTTACCTTCTGGGTCTGCATCGGGCGCATCCAAAAGATATTGATACTTTGGATCGAGTTGCTCGGCCACCGTGCGAAGCTCAGCCACTTTTGGCGCTCGCGTTTCACGAATTTTTGGAAACTTGCTGGCTGCCAAAAATAAGCCCGCAGCACCATCACGCAAGACAAAATAATCATCATGCTTGGTCGAGCGCAAGTGCTCCATCTTGATCGGATCTACACGCGGAGGTGCAGGTTGACCACTTTTCAATACTTTACGGGTATTGTCACAGCTGGTGCAGGCAAAGTATGGTCCAAAACGTCCCGTCTTGAGCTGCATTTCACCATCACATTTATCGCATGGGATGGTCGGGCCGTCATAACCCTTGATTTTAAACTCGCCTTCTTCGACTTCGTAGCCGTCACAATCTGGGTTGTTACCACATACGTGCAGCTTACGGCCACCATCGATCACGTAGCTATCCATCGCGGTGCCACATTTTGCACAGCGATGTTTGGCCATCAAATCTGCTGTTTCAGCAGCATCATCGTCGGAAAATGCAGCCAACGATTCCACAGGGGTTAAGTTCAGGGTACCTTTGCAACGTTCTTTTGGTGGCAGGTTATAACCAGAACATCCTAAAAACACGCCTGTGGTGCCCGTACGAATCTGCATTGGTCGACCGCACAATTGGCAGGCCACATCTGGCACTTCAATCGGCTGATTACGACGCATGCCATCATTGCTGGCAGCAGTATTCAAACGATTTTTGAAATCACCATAAAAACTGTCGAGCAATTCTTTCCAGTTGCGTTCGCCTGTCGCGACTTTATCAAGCTGACCTTCTAAATCTGCGGTAAACGCATAATTCATCAGGTTGTTAAAGCTCTCGTCGAGTCGGTCCGTCACAATCTCGCCCATTTTCTCGGCAAATAAACGACGATTTTCCAGCTTGACATAGCCTCGATCCTGAATGGTCGAGATAATCGCCGCATAGGTCGATGGACGACCAATCCCACGTTTTTCCAGTTCTTTAACTAAAGAGGCTTCGGTAAAACGCGCAGGCGGTTTGGTAAAGTGCTGACTTGGATCGAGTTTTTCAAGTTTGAGTGTTTCGCCAACTTTTACCGCAGGCAGTAACACGTCGTCGTCGGATTTGTTGGCACCACGAACACGGGTAAAGCCGTCAAACACCAAGGTACGGCCTTTGGCACGTAATTCAATATTATTGGCATCGACCGTAAGCGTCGATGACAGATATTCAGCAGGCGTCATTTGGCATGCCACGAACTGGCGCCAGATCAGATCATAAAGTCGCTGCGCATCACGTTCCATTCCTGCAAGTTGGTCACCTGTCAGTGCTACATTGGATGGGCGAATGGCTTCGTGCGCCTCTTGTGCGCCAGCTTTGTTGCCATAGCGGTTTGGTTTGGCAGGAACATATTTGTCGCCAAACTGTTGCTGAATATGCTCGCGTACCATATTCACCGCATCATCACTTAAAAAAGTCGAATCGGTACGCATATAGGTAATAAAACCAGCCTCATATAAGCGCTGTGCCATCATCATGGTCTTTTTCACTGAAAAGCCCAAACGTGTGCTGGCAGCCTGCTGCAAGGTCGAGGTGATGTACGGTGCGCTTGGATTGACCTTAGTCGGTTTGTCTTCGCGCTGTGCAACTTTATATTCGGCATCTTGAAGCAGCTTCAAAACAGCATCGGTGTCTGCTTTGTTACGCAGCTTCAGCGTTTTGCCCGCCTGTTTAACGGCTTCTAAGCGAATTTGATCTTTTTTAGATAGCGTATCGGCAAAAATCTGCCAGTATTCTTCGGGAATAAAAGCACGAATTTCACGCTCACGCTCAACCACCAGCTTAACCGCGACCGACTGCACGCGTCCGGCAGATAAGCCACGTGCAATTTTTTCCCACAGTAAGGGCGAAATCATAAAGCCAACCACACGATCTAGGAAGCGACGCGCTTGCTGAGCATTGACTTTATTGGTATCGAGCCGTGCGGGATGCTTAAATGCTTCCTGAATGGCATTTTTAGTGATTTCGTTAAACACCACGCGCTGATAACGACTCTCGTCGCCACCGATCACTTCTTTTAAATGCCATGCAATCGCCTCTCCTTCACGGTCCAAATCCGTTGCGAGATAAACTTCATCGACTTGCGAAGCAAGTTTTTTCAGCTCGGCCACGACATTTTCTTTGCCTGGCAAGACTTCGTACTGCGCCGTCCAACCGTGCTCGGGATCTACTCCCATACGATTAATCAAGGCCGTTTGAGCTTTTTTCTCTTTTTCTTCAGCGCTGAGTTTGGCTCGGCTGACTGGCTTTTTTTCACTTGATTTGGCTGAACCACCTGTCGGCAAATCTCGCACATGGCCGACCGAAGACTTTACAATGTACTGAGAGCCTAAATACTTGTTGATGGTTTTCGCTTTAGCAGGCGACTCCACAATCACTAAGGCACGTTTATTCGCAGCAGACTCTGAAGATGCTGAAGTGCTCTTTTTGCTTGCGGATCGAGGGGCATTCGCCATAATAAACTGTTTTTCCTGTGAATTAATAATGTTTAGACTTCGGCGAGCTTAAGTAAATACGCTTTCATCTCGTCAAGTTGTGTTGCTTTTAGATCGGATTCTTCATCCCAGTACACGCCGACACAGTTTGCCTGCATATCAATAGCATAAATCCCTTTTAATGCAATGGTGGAATGATTAAATTTAGTATCGCCAGCCACGACATTGAGCTGATTGTCCACCACACGCGCACGCATTAGAGCTAAACGCGCTTCTGGAATCAGTACACTATAGTAGGCGACCATACTGGCACGGTTTTCAGAGGCCATCGGAATTTTTGTCCACTCAGGGGCTGGAACAAGACGTGGATGCAGTCCGATCTTACGCGCTTTGTCACGCATCAATCCTAACGCTTTTTCGCGCGGACTGACGCGCAAGCCAAAAATTGAGCCCAATACAAAGACCACGATAATAATCGTAACCCATAATCCTAAATGTTCCATAGTTAACCCTGTTCTACTCTTTTATTAGAGTTGCATAAGCGCAACATAAAACGCAAGTTTTTCATGCAAAGCATCTTAAGCTGGCGCAATGGCCTGTAAAACGAATGCGTTCAGTGAATAAATGTCTGGGCTGTATAATGTAGCTGATCATCATCTAACTGAATGTATCCCTTATCCATTAACCCTTTCAAAAGATGATGAATATTGGCTTTGGGAAACCAGTCTTGCAACATATCGCGTAAGCTGAAAATATCTTTGGGCCGTGCCAGTTTGAGTTCATGGAGTTTTTGTAACGCCTGCCATTGCAACTCATCTAAAGACGGCGGAAAAGGTCCTTCGGCTGGCGCCTGCTGTTCTTTTAAAAACTGCATGATGGTATCGACATCCCCCACCACCACTTGTGGCATCGCGCTATGGGCTTGGCTTTTCTTCGGCTGTACCTCGGGCGGCTGAGTCTTTGTGCTAGACGCAAGTTCAAGTGCTATCCATTGTTTTAGCATCTTTTTGCGAAAGCGCACTTGCCCTTGATCGCGTTTAATCAATTTCAAACTCACCAGCAGCGCCAGAACTTGCGGCACCTGATCTGCACTGAGTTTTAAGATATTGGCAATCGAATTTTTAAGGGCGTCCATGGTCAAGGGTAAACGATCGGGAGCTTGACCAATTGCATCACAGTAGCGCTTGATTTGTAATAAAGCCGGTTGTTCGGCCACAGTATGTGCAGCCGGCATCGCACTGCTGTTCGCCTCTAGACGCGCAGTATCTTGTGTAACAACTGTTTTGCCCGCTGCGCGCAGCAACTCCGCCAGTTCATTTGCGGCTGAATGCTTCGACTGGAGCTCTATCGATGCTTCTGGATCTAAAAGTGCCAGCAACTGTCCTGCAAGCAAGGCATAGGCTGAAGATTTAGCCGTATGTGTTGGTGTGTCGAGTACCACCAGTTGCCCACTGCTGACCCAACTCGCTAACTCCGTGAGCGCCTGCAAATTACAGGTGAGTTTGTCACGTAAATTAAAGACATAAATCAGCTGATCATTTTCAATATATGAACGCAAAAGGTCGATCTGAATGGAGGTCTTTTCCAGATCGATGAGCAGAATACTTTTCATTTCAGATCACTTTGGGGCAAAAGGTGTCAGGTTAAACTTAATAATGTGGCGGCTTATTGGTCATCGGGTCGAAAGGCGCAATACCTTCAGATAAATCGGAGGCGTCGACACGCTGATATAAAATTTGCATTTGTTTTTTCAAATCAGCAATTTCAAGTGACTGTAAAGCCAACTGTGTATTTAATTGCTCAACTAATTCATCTAAAAATGCAATTCGGACTTGCAAATCTTCAATGGGTGCGGAAAATGACGCATGATCATCAGACTCTGTTGGTTTAGTCATTTAACTCTCCTCATTTGGGATTCTGGAAAACATTATGGCCTATATTACTTTAAGGGATGTCCAACTTGCATTTGGTGGACCTGCCCTCCTCGACGGCGCGAACTTCGTACTCGAACGTGGCGAACGAGTGTGTTTGATTGGTCGTAATGGTGAGGGTAAGTCTACTTTACTTAAGCTCATTGAGGGAAGTCTCTTGCCCGACCGTGGTGAAGTTTCCATTCAAAATGGCTTAACTGTTTCTATGCTGGCGCAAGATGTACCGATGGATTCAGGTAAAGTGGCCGACATTGTAGCCGATGGGGCTGGCGAAGCGGCGGTGGTACTCAAAGCCTATCATGAAGCCAGTGATGCCTGTGTGCTGGGTGATATGGACGCCTGTGACCGGATGGGCCACTTACAACACAAACTTGACCAGCTCGATGGTTGGGCGCTTGAAAACAAGGTCAATACCATTTTAGGCAAGATGGGACTCGATCCGAATGCTGATCTGGCCGATCTTTCAGGCGGTCGTAAGCGTCGTGTATTGCTGGCTCGTGCCCTACTGACTCAACCTGACATCTTGCTCCTTGACGAACCGACCAACCATTTGGATGTAGAAAGTATTGAGTGGCTTGAGAAGTTTCTTCTTGAACAAAACAATCTGACCTTACTGTTTATTTCGCATGACCGTTCGTTTGTCGATCGTCTGGCCACACGTATCGTCGAGCTAGACCGTGGTATTTTGCGTAGCTATGAAGGTAACTATTCTCGTTACCTTGATCTAAAAGCACAGCAACTTGAAGCCGAAGAAAAGCAAAATGCGCTATTTGAGAAAAAACTCGCCGAAGAAGAGGCTTGGATTCGTCAGGGTATTAAAGCACGTCGTACTCGTAACGAAGGCCGTGTTCGTGCCCTAAAGGCATTACGTGAAGAATCGAAGGCACGTCGTTTCCAACAAGGCAAAGTCGCCATGGGTGTTCAGGATGCTCAGCGCTCGGGCAAATTGGTGTTTGATATTGAGCACTTGAGCGTGAGTTATGATACAAAGCCATTGATTCATGACTTTTCTGCCGTGGTTCTGCGCGGTGACCGGATTGGATTGGTTGGTGATAACGGCGTAGGCAAAACCACATTGATCAAAGCCATTTTGGGTGAGCTTGAGCATGAAGGGACAGTCAAAACCGGCACTCAACTCGAAGTCGCGTATTTCGACCAGTTGCGTAACCAACTTGAACTA
Source organism: Acinetobacter soli (assembly GCF_000760595.1). Taxonomy (GTDB): domain Bacteria; phylum Pseudomonadota; class Gammaproteobacteria; order Pseudomonadales; family Moraxellaceae; genus Acinetobacter; species Acinetobacter soli. The sequence goes on from NZ_BBNM01000005.1 coordinate 166,340, forward strand.
GAAAAATCGGTGATGGCCAATGTCTCTGAAGGGTCAGATTTTGTCGATGTAAACGGTCAGCGTCGACACATTTACAGTTATTTGCAAGATTTTCTATTTTCTCCAGAACGTGCGCGTACGCCGGTTAAAGCATTATCGGGGGGTGAACGTAATCGTGTCTTACTGGCCAAGTTACTGCTTAAACCATCGAACCTGATCGTCATGGACGAGCCAACCAACGATTTGGACATGGTGACATTAGAACTGCTCGAAGAAATGCTGGCAGACTATACAGGGACCCTACTGCTGATCAGTCATGACCGTGCCTTTATGGACAATGTCGTCACCTCAACATGGGTCTTTGATGGCAAAGGCGGTATTGAAGAGTATGTCGGCGGCTATCAGGACTATTTAATGCAGCGTCCGAACCAGACAGTGGTCGATCAAAAAGCAGATGTGAAAAAAGCCCAAGCCAAAGCCGCAGCAAATACCGCTCCCGCGCAGAAAAAAGTGAAACTGAGTTTTAAAGATCAGCGCGAACTTGAACAACTTCCAGTTGAAATTGAAAAACTTGAAGCCGAGCAAACGCAACTCTCAGATCAACTCGCAGATGGTTCGTGGTTTGTAAAAGATGCAGTAGCAGCAACAGCAGCCAGTGAGCGTCTGGCCGAGATTGAAGAGCTGTTGCTTGAAAAACTTGAGCGCTGGGAAGCACTGGAAAGTTTAACAAAAGGCAATTAAAACCAAGTTTCAACGATCCTCTTCTCGTTCGCGATGGAGAGGATTTTTTTATCCATAACTAAACAAGATACAAGCTCAATTTAGAGCATCTGCTTTTCTGGAAAAGTTTAGACCATTGCCACTTCAACCCCATGATCATGACGCTACAAGTTCAAAATCAGTTCATGTTACACTTCTCGTTCTTTTAAGCGACGACTTACTGTACACGTATGAGCCAGCCATCCTCCTATACCCCCGGTCAATTTCAATGGTCTTTCTTGTTACCAAAGTATTGGGGTGTCTGGATCGGGATCGTATTTTTGATGCTGCTGGCAATTTTACCGTGGGCAGTTCAATGGCGTCTGGCACATGCACTGGGCAATTTTGCATTTAAATATCTCAAATCACGCCGTAAAACCACCGTTCGCAACCTTGAAGTCTGTTTTCCCGAGTGGTCTGAGGCCGAAGTACAACAGCAAGCACGACAGGTTTTTATCGATATGATGCTGGGGGTATTTGAAACCCTGAATGCGTGGTACTGCCCCGGCTGGTTTAAACAGCGCTGTAGCATTGAAGGACTCGAACACATTACCGACGCCCAAGCGAGAGGACAAGGTGTGTTGTTGATGGGAACACATAGTACGCTACTCGATGCGGGTGGATATCTGTGCGCACAGTATTTTGAACCTGATGTGGTTTATCGTCCGCAAAACAACCCCTTACTAGATATGCTGATTTATCGTTGCCGCGCAACCATTTATAAACATCAGATTGATCACGATGATATGCGTGGCCTCATTCGTAAACTTAAAGACGGCGATGCCATTTGGTACAGTCCAGATCAGGACTTTGGTCTGAAGCAAGGCGTAATGGCACCTTTTTTTAGCGTGCCTGCTGCGACTGTTACGGCACATCGTCGTTTATTAAAAATAGCCAAAGCGGCGGCTGTACCTTTGTATTTTTATCGTCACGGTGATATTCGAAATCCGAAATATCATGTTTTAATTGAACCTGCCATTGATCATTTTCCAAGTGAAGATGAAGTGGACGATGCAACACGCGTAAACAAAATTATTGAAAATCAGCTACGTATTGCACCGACACAATATATGTGGTTCCATCGTCGCTTCAAAACACGTCCAGATGGATATGACAAAATCTACTAATTCCAATCGGCCAATGAGACCTTTTCATGAAAGTGATGCAACTTCTTCCAGAGCTCAATAGTGGTGGTGTAGAACGCGGCACACTTGAAATTGCCCGTGCACTGGTTAAGGAAGGGCATCAGTCCGTGGTGGTCTCTAATGGTGGACGGCTGGTGGCACAGCTTGAAGCTGAAGGCTCAACGCATCTTACCCTGCCTATTCATAAAAAATCATTGTCTAGTCTTTGGCAAATTCGTCCTTTACGTCGACTCATACAAACCGAGCAACCCGATATTGTACACGTCCGCTCACGGGTTCCGGCATGGCTGACCCATTTTGCACTTCGCGGCATGCCAGCACATAGCCGCCCTCATCTGGTGAGTACCGTGCATGGCTTCTATTCGATCAATCGCTACAGCGCCATCATGACGCAAGCGGAAAAGGTGATTGCGGTTTCCGACAGTGTGGTGGATTACATCACCACGCATTATCCGCAGTGTCCACCAGAGCGGATTGTTCGGATTTATCGTGGCATTGATCCAAAGGCATTTCCGCACGGCTATCAGCCATCGGCACAGTGGATAAATCAGATATACACCTTGTTTCCACAACTTGAAAACAAGTTTCTGATTTGTTTGCCGGGACGGATCACTCGGCTAAAAGGCCATGAAACCCTGATTGAATTGATGGAAAACCTGCAAGCCGAGTATCCCGATGTACATGCCATTGTGGTCGGTGGTGCAGATCCAAAGAAAAAAGCCTATCTGGATGAACTCGAAGCCACCATTCGTGATCGAGGATTACGTGACAAGATTACCTTTGTCGGACATACCTCAGAAATTCGTGAGTGGCTTGCAATCAGCGATCTGGTGCTATCTTTGTCTAATCAGGCCGAAACCTTTGGACGAACGGCTCTTGAAGCATTGTCTTTGGGCACGCCCGTTGTGGGATGGAAGCGAGGTGGTGTTGCTGAAATTTTATCGAGCCTATATCCGCAAGGCTTGATTGAAGTAGATGATCGGGTTGCCCTGACAGACGCCATCAAACGACATCTGGATCAATCCCAAGTGGTTGCACCTGTCGATCGTTTTCGTCTAGATGAAATGTGTGGTCAGACACTCGCGTTATATCGTGAATTGACACAAACCCAATAAAAAACAGGAAGCATATGCTTCCTGTTTTTTTAAAAGGAGGTCAATTAAGCCTTCGGCTGGTTCAACGTCGCTTCGTATTCTTTTGCTTTTTCAAAATCGTAGGCATTTTCCCACTTACTGATCACCAGTACAGCCAAGGCGTTACCCACGACATTAAGTGCCGTACGTGCCATGTCCATAATACGGTCAACACCTGCGATAAACGCCAAACCTTCTAGTGGAATACCGACACTACCCAATGTTGCCAGTAACACCACAAACGATACGCCCGGAACACCTGCAATTCCTTTAGAGGTAATCATTAAGGTGATCACCAAAATAATTTGCTGCATCAACGACAACTCAATGCCATAAAGCTGCGCAATAAAGATTGCGGCAATACTTTGGTAGAGCGTAGAACCATCAAGGTTGAACGAATAGCCTGTTGGAATCACAAAACTACTGATCGCTTTTGGCGCGCCGTAAGCTTCCATTTTTTGCATGATACGCGGTAAAACGGTTTCAGAGCTGGCAGTAGAGTACGCCAAGATCAATTCATCTTTTAAGATACGCATCACGGTCAAGATGTTGATTTTGAAGATACGTGCAGTAATGCCGAGCACCACAAAAGCAAAGAACAAGATTGCGGCATAAACCAAAACCACCAACTTACCGAGCGGGATCAGCGATGCAAAACCAAAGTTGGCAACGGTCACTGCAATCAAGCCAAACACACCAATTGGCGCATATTTCATGATGATGTGAGTCACGCGGAACATGGTTTCAGATACGGCATGAAACACATGCAATAATGGCTCTTTGGTGGTGGTTGGTAATGAAGATAAACCGATACCAAACAACACTGCAAAGAAAATCACCGGCAGCATTTCACCATGTGCCATAGAGTTGATGATATTGGTTGGAATCATCGACAAAATGGTCTGGATCAGGCCATGTGACTGAGACTGTACTTCTTGCGTGGTGTGCTGATATTGAGTGATATCCGCTTTCACCAAATGAGACATATCTACGCCAGCACCAGGCTGAAAAATATTGGCTGCAATCAATCCAACAACAATCGCGATTGTAGTAATGATTTCAAAATAAAGAATGGTTTTAAAACCCAGACGACCCAGACTTTTGGTCGATCCAACGCCTGCAATACCCAAAATCAGAGTAGAGAACACAATTGGAATCACAATCATCTTGATCAAGCTAATAAAGATCTGACCCAACGGTTTCAGAACGTTATTTACCATGAAATCTTTATATTCAGGCTGATTATGTAAAATAGCCCCAACAACAATCCCTAGGATCAACGCAATTAAAATTTGCCATGCGAGGCTAATTTTAAAATTTTTCATAAGATAATCCTTATGCGTGACAAGCACAAAATTAGAACGGGAGAAAACCATTTGCTCTACAAATAGTTCGTTCGTAAAACTCCTTTTTATGAGATCTTAGAAAAACTCAGCGATCATCATCATGGCATTTAGGCATATAAAGTCGTTTCTACGGACTGTGAGCGATAAAATGATCGCAACATTCTATTGAGATTTAATTATTAAACAAGGCTTAACTGATGAAAACAGGGTTTAAAATGATAAAAATAACAATTTATTTAATATTTTCAAAAACTTAAAAAGAAAACAGATGATCATTTATCAATCAAAACCGGGCTAAAAATGCACCATATTGAGGATTTATGCAATTTTTTTATTCAAATTAAGTAGTTTTTTTAACCAAAATCAGTGTGTAAATTCGTCATCCATGTATCTAATTGCACAAATTAAACACAAACCTATAAATTTTGGGATCATGAAAAAACAGCATGAACATTTGATAAATGTATTGCTTTTGTAACAAAAGGTAAAATTTAAGAATGTTTTTTTGATTAAAATATAGGATTGAAAAAGGATAATACAGATAAACACAACCCGAGTTATACATCCTGTAAAACTCGGGTTAATGAGGTTGTGCTTTCGAGACATTTCTTGTTTTGTGTTGCGTCCATCGCAGCATCAAGTCCGTGATGCATTCCAATCAGCGTCGTCTTCCTTAGTGGGATGATCCGTTCCCGTGTTCCGTGTGCCGATGAAGTTATAGTATCCCGATGTACGACAGCTGCCTATTGGCTACATTCGCCAATGAATGTAAGCATTTTCCTACAAAATGATCCAATTTACTAAGGTTTCGAGAGCTGACTGGCTTCATGTGCACTAAGCTGTTCTTCTTCACGTGCCTTTTGAATCCCTTCCTGAATCGCCTCTTGCGCGTCTTGATGATCCTCTGAAGTTTCTTCAAGTTCATCTTGAAGCTGTTCAAAATGCCGATCGGTTTGTAAAACCACATACACAGGAAAATGATCCGAACCCACATGCGCTAAACGCTGCATATTGACCAGTGCAAAATCATTGCTATGAAAAACATGATCGAGTGACCAGCGTAACAGCGGATAGTCGGCATGAAAAGTATTGACAAAATGCCGCCCTACCCGTGGATCCAGTAATCCACTGATTCGCTGAAACAATCGAGTGGTTCGCGACCATGCCACATCATTTAAATCCCCCATGACAATACAGCTCTGATCTAGATCTTTAACCTGATCGCCCACAATCAACAGTTCGGCATCTCGCAGGGTCGAATCTTTGGCTTCGGTTGGACTTGGCGGTTTAGGGTGCAGACAGTACAGATCAATCGGAAGCCCTGAAGGCAGGCGTACCGTGGTATGAATCGATGGGATTTCTTTACTCAGAATAAATTTGACTTCGGTATGCTCTAACTTAAAACGGCTATACAAATGCATGCCATATAAATTGTCGAGTGGAACAGCAACCCGGTACGGATAATCAGGTTCAATTACCGACAGTTCATTTTGCCAAGTCTGATCGGTTTCCAGCGTAAGCACCACATCTGGCTTAAGCTTACGAATCTGATCAATCAATAAATGATACTGACGGTTTGGAGTCAAAACATTACTAATTAATAGCGCAATCTGATGGCTCGGATTATGTAGCTCTGGCGGTACCTGTAATACCTGCTTTTTCCATAAAAAAGTATACGGCAGTACCATTTTCAACTGATAGGCAATTGCAGCAATCAGAAGAATTAAAATGAGTTCACGTGGCAGCGTCCAGGGTGCATCCCAGAGCGCATAAGCCAATAAAACCACAGCGCCTAGTGCCAAAATTTGCAGACGTGGAAAGTCGGCGCCTCGAATCCACCACTCATCTCGTGGGATCAATGACCAAAACGTTAGCCAGATCACCAGCACCGCACAAACTTCCAAAAAAAGCATCACGTTTTGTTCCACCTTGTCATTTTGAATTTATTTTTATCTCGCGTCTCTCTATGTAGCACATTCATAAATTTATTCACAATAAAGGGTATGTTTTAATTGGATAATACTTGCAGTTGTGGTCGCTTTTGATACACTCAAGCCCCTCTTTTACATTTTTTAACGCACCGAGGCAAAGTGACATGAAAGTAGGTCTGGTCGGTTGGCGCGGGATGGTTGGTTCCGTCCTTATGCAACGTATGGTTGAAGAAAATGATTTTGCTCATTTTGAGCCATTTTACTTTTCTACCAGTAATGCAGGTGGTGAAGCTCCTTCATTTGGTGGTAAAACTGCCCCAGCACTTATGGATGCGACAGACATTAGTAGTCTGAAGCAAATGGATGTCATTATTACCTGCCAAGGGGGCGATTACACCTCTGAGGTTTTTCCAAAGCTGAAGGCTGAAGGCTGGAACGGTTACTGGATCGATGCAGCATCTACCTTACGTATGGCAGATGACGCCATCATCGTACTTGATCCGGTGAATGCCAATGTGATCAAAGACGGCTTGAGCAAAGGCACCAAAACCTTTGTGGGTGGTAACTGTACCGTCTCTCTCATGTTGATGGGTCTGGGTTCACTGTTCCAGCACAATTTAGTGGAATGGATGAGCGCGATGACCTATCAGGCTGCATCTGGTGCGGGCGCACAAAATATGCGTGAACTGTTGACGGGTATGGGTTATCTGTACAACAGCACCAAAGACTTACTGGACGACCCACGCTCTGCGATTTTAGACATCGACAGCCGTGTTGCACAGTTACAGCGTGGTGATGACTTCCCGAAAGCCAACTTTGGGGTGCCACTGGCAGGCTCTTTGATTCCGTATATCGACAAACAGCTCGATAACGGTCAGTCTAAAGAAGAGTGGAAAGGCCAAGCTGAAACCAACAAAATTTTAGGGAATGCACAAATCGTTCCGATCGACGGTCACTGTGTTCGTATTGGTGCCATGCGTTGCCACTCGCAGGCATTGACCATCAAGCTCAGAAAAGATGTGCCGCTTGATGAAATCGAAGATATGATTCGTCAATCTAACCCATGGGCAAAAGTAGTGCCAAACACACGTGAAGCGTCAATGACTGACCTGACACCAGTGGCCGTGACAGGTACGCTGACTGTTCCAGTGGGTCGTTTACGTAAACTCAATATGGGCAAAGAGTATCTCGGTGCTTTCACTGTGGGCGATCAGTTGCTTTGGGGTGCTGCCGAGCCGCTACGCCGCATGTTGCGTATTTTAATTGAATATAAAGCTGCTTGATTGCAGCATTGATCAAAAGGCCGGTCATTTGACTGGCTTTTTTATTTGGTCGAACCCAAATACAGCGCAGGCTCTACCTAAATTACCTGCTGCACAGAAAAGGGTATGACATTCCTCACAAAAAACGCTAAATTAGCTCTCAACTAAACATTAAAAAATTTATGCTGGATCAAGGTCGAATATCCTCAGCCAGTATCACGCGTGCTTCAGGGGAAAACTGTGTTATACGTGATTGCATTTATCATTTTGCTGGTCGTCGCGATCATCTTAAAAAAACGACAAGATCAAAAAAAAGCGTCGCATTCATCAAAGGTGCAAGCCCCTATAGCTCAAGGTCATGAACACGTTCATCACGCGCCGTTTGCAGTGGCTGAGAGTCTTGTTCCCGCCACGATTGACCCCAATATTCAGGATCGTATTGAACAGTTGATTGAGATTGGCCATCTTTCGGCTGCCGAGGCACTGATCAATCAGACGCTCAATCGTGATCCTTCACGTCATCATTTCTATTTTTACTTACTGGATTTGCATCTGCGTCAGCAGGATGAGCTTGGGGTGAAGCAGCTCCTTCAAAATCTTGAGCAGCGTCAGTTACACGAGGTGCTTGCAGAAGTTCAAGTGCGCTATCAAGCTGCACAAAAGAATCCTGCTCCAACGGAAACTCCATCTACCGACATAGTTACTCCGTCAAAGCAGACACCTATTCCAGATGTAGTCGTTGAGCATAAAGTCGATACGACGATTTCACCTACACAACAACACACCCCTGAGCCTCAGCCAATTCTGGAGGCCAATCAGGCGCTAGAATTCAAACTGAATACGCCTGTGCCACCAACGCCAGTTCAGGTCAATGTAGAACCTGCATCAGTGCCAAAAATATCAACGCCTGAAGCTGAGCAGCCTGCAAAACAAACACAACAGCAGACAGCGCCTGCTGCTGTAGAACTCACGAATACCGCCTCGACACTGAAACTGGCTCCAATGGATGACGCAGCCGCAACTGCTCAAGTATCATCGTCATCTTCTACCTCTCCCGCCTCTTCTACCCCTCAAGTGGTTTTTGCTGAGCTTGATGGAGCCGAAGCTGAAAGCGAAGCACTATCTACTGCGACCACAATAGCGACGCCAGTCACCATAAAGCCTCAAGATCCTTTGGTTAAGGCTTTTCCGGAACTGGCAGATATCGATGAAGTTCAACTCGATCTAGAGCTGGCTCAGCAATATATCGAGCTGGGTGCTTTTGAATCGGCCTGCATTTTACTCGAGAAAAATGATGCACGATTTAATCAAGAGCAGCGTGATCTTTCAAAAAAACTGTTAAATCGAATAGCATCTTCAAGTTGATCGCTCTAACATAAGCAGTCTGTCGGGACTGCTGGTTTGAACATGAATAAAATTGCCTTAATTTATATGGGTGGAACCTTTGGTTGTATTGGTGAACCGCTTGCACCAATGCCCTATGATGCCTTTCAACCCCAATTAGAACGCATTCTTCCACCACAATACGCAGTCGATTGTTTTAAAGCCCCTTCAATTAAAGATAGTAGCGCCTGCACTGCCGCAGACTGGCTGTTACTGGTACAACAGATTCAGGGACTGCAGCTTGAGGGCTATACACACTTTGTGGTGATTCACGGGACCGATACCATGAGTTACGCGTCTGCAACTTTGGCACGCTTTTTGGGACAAACCTGTCACGTGGTGATCACGGGTAGTCAGTATCCGCTACTTAACACTGCAGGCGACGATACACGTGAATTTACCGATGCGATCGAGAATTTATACTTAGCATTAGAGAGCGTTCAGCGTTTAGAAAGCGGTACCTATCAGGCCTTTCATCATCAAATTTTTCACGGTCAAACCGTTCTTAAAACCCATACAACTGAGCTGGATGCATTTTCCGGTGTCTCGGCCGATGCACCTTGTGATACGGTCACAAATGCGATGGCTGTAGATGCTGCCATGATTGCACGTGCCGATGAACTGGCCATTGTGAATCTGATGCATCAACCTGTGCGTCCAGCGCACTTGGCACAGCAACTTGAAAATATTGCACAGCGACCACCGCACTTTTTAATTTTACAAGGATTCGGAACCGGTAATATTGCGGTCAATGACGCCATTCTGGCGCAGTTTCAACAATTACGTGCGCAAGGCTGTCTGGTGGTGTTAACCACACAAGTCACCTTCGGCAAAATTGATCAGCGCTATGCCATTAGTGACTGGGTACATTGTGCAGGCATTGCCACCAATACCACGCATGGTCATGCCGATCTGTATGCCAAGCTGCTACAACTTTACTTACAGTATGATGATGCTGAAGATTGGTATCGACACTGGGATACCACCACAAAGGCTGAGGATTAATCATGCAACGTTTTGCTATCGGCATTGAATTTTGTGGAATGCATTATCGTGGCTGGCAAACCCAACAGGCCGGTGTACCCAGTCTTCAAGAAGCGCTTGAAACGGTACTGAGTAAAATTGCCAACGAGCCAATTCTATTGCATGGCGCAGGGCGAACCGATGCCGGCGTACATGCCACCAATATGGTGGCTCATTTTGATACGAATGCCATTCGACCTGAACAAGGTTGGTTAAGGGGAGCCAACAGCCAGTTACCCAAAGACATCTCGATCCAGTGGATCAAGGAGGTCGGTACAGACTTTCATGCACGCTTTAAAGCGCAGGCACGCCGCTACCGTTATGTGGTTTACAATACACCGAACCGTCCTGCGCTGTTACACAAACAAGTTACGCATGTGCATCAGCAGCTAGATGTCGAAAAAATGATGGTGGCGGCGCGTAAGTTTGAAGGCACGCATAACTTTGAGAGCTTCCGTGCAGCCGCTTGCCAGTCCAAGCAACCCGTTCGCCATTTGAGTCATTGCCGCTTGATCCGCCATGGCCGTTATTTGGTGTTAGATATTCAAGCCGATGGATTTTTACATCATATGGTGCGCAACATCATGGGCTGTTTACTCGAAATTGGTCAAGGCTGCTACGAGATCGACCATATCGATACCATGTTTGCCGCACAAGACCGTAAGGCAGCAGGTGTAACCGCACCAGCCGATGGACTGTATTTCATTCAGGCTTATTACCCTGAACAATTTGATTTACCAAATCCTCCATTAGGGCCCCACTGGCTCAACTTACCCGATGAAATGGCCGATCTTTAATCAAGCATCTTCTTGAGCTTAAAAAAAATGCATCCTTGGATGCATTTTTTATGGGTCGCTTAACGTTGTTTACGCTTACGGTACTCTACTGGTGTTTCGTTGGTCCAGCGTTTAAATGCACGATAAAAAGTACTCGGCTCAGAAAAGCCAGTCAGGTAGACAATCCGTTCAACGCTTTCGCCTGTATTGGCCAATAGCCGTTTGGCAAGTCTACAGCGGTAATCCGACAGAATTTGCTGAAAGCTGGTATTGGCTTCACTGAGCTGGGTTCTTAACCGCCGTGGGGTGATGCTAAGCTGCGCAGCCACTGTTTCTAGTGTGGTTTCACCGCTTTCTAAAGTTGAACCAATGGCACGGCGTACCTCGCCAACCAGATCATAACGTGCCAGTTCTTGTAGCTTCTCAATGGCAAGCTGCTCATGGAGCTGCAACAGTTCTGGTTCGGCTTGCCATAATGGATAGTTTAAAATATCGGCATCGAAGTAAAGTCGGGTTTCTTTCTGCCCCAAACTGACCGGACAGCCGTAAACTCGGAAGTACTCGTCTTCTGGCGCGCCTTCACTAAAATTAAAATCGATAAAAATCGGGTGAAAGGCACCTTCGGTAATAAATTTAAAAAATCGTAAAACGCCCGAAATTGCACATTCAGAAAAATGACGGTTGACGATTGAGTCGGCAAATTTTTGCTCGCCGTTGGTCAGATAGCAGCGCCCATCTTCAACCACCAGCTTGGCATGAAATACATCACTAATCAGACGCTGATAGGCTAAAGCGCGTTTGAGCCCCTCACCGAAGGTTTCACTGCTAATAAACAAGTGTTCAATGACTTGCCCACGGTACAGCGGCAAATGCTCGCCTAAGTGCAAACCGATATCTGGATCTTTACTGACTTCTTCTGCCGCAACCCAAAATGCGTACTGGGCACTGACTGGCGTTCTCGAATTGGCATCGACCTGATTCAGTGCCACACCCGCTTTTGTTAAAATTTCTTCGGTTGGCAATCCAGCACGACGAATCGCTTGATAGCCAAACCGTAATACAACCGATGCATCTGTTAGCTGACCCACGCGGCGCCCTTCCTTGTATGTTCTTCATTTATACTTAAAACTCTCAATTTAGATTAGCGTCGATTGACCAAAGTGACAACTCAATTCAGGTCATTTTTGTAGATTTTTTTTGTTTCAAATGACCTGTATTCCCAAGTGGAACGCCGATTAGATCACCGCCTATGGCTTGTTTTTTCGAAAAAAATTGCCTATAATTTGCGCCTTTCCAATTTGATCATCAGGTAGGCTATGGCCAATAAAGAGGAACTCATTGAGTTCGAAGGCGTTGTCACCGAAACGCTTCCTAATACGATGTTCCGTGTACGTTTAGAAAACGGTCACGAAGTAATTGCGCACATTTCTGGTAAAATGCGTAAGCACTATATCCGTATCTTGACGGGTGATAACGTTAAAGTTGAAATGACACCTTATGATTTAAGTAAAGGTCGTATCACGTACCGCGCACGTTAAACACGTTTAGCGAATGCACTAAAGCCACTCTCTACTGTCAGTGGCTTTTTTTATAACAGTTTTACTTTTAATCACTTAAAGCAGATGTTTTACAACCAATCGTTTTACATTCACGTAAGCGTTCACGAATCCAAGAGTTACGTTCTTGCGTTTTAGACAGCTGGCAGTTGGTATAAATGACGGTCCCGACGTCTGAATCACCAGAACAACTTTGATCTCGTTCTTTAATCCAAGCCAATTGAGAACGTTTTAAAATCGTTTTCTGCTGGGTATTTAATTTGTTACGCAGTAGTTGATAATTTTGATTTAATTCCCGATCTGCATTTACGTATACCTTATTGGCACAGTGAACTGCATCATAGCTATTGCGTGTATTGTCACAGTTGTCTGCGTACGATGTAGCTGATACCGCTAAAAATGCGGCAGCAGATAAAAGTTTTAAATTGAATTTCATAGTCAAAGCCTCATTCCTTTTTGTCATTTATTCTACGAGTACTGTACTTATAAAAAGTGATCTCAGCATCTTATCGACTTTTTTAAGACGCATTTTTTATTTAAGTTAGCACACTATTTTATTTTCATTGTACTCAAAAATAAAAAAAGTAGATGCCTTGATCAAGACATCTACTTTCAGATTTTATTTGAGCCTAATTATTTTAAGCTAAAGCAGCAACCACGGCCTGCCCCATCTCAACTGTACCCACTTTCTGCATACCTTCAGACATAATGTCGGCCGTACGTAAGCCTTGATCAAGCACTTGCCCTACGGCATCTTCAATGGCTTTTGCAGCAGCTTCTTCACGGAAAGTATAACGGAGCATCATAGCTACGGATAAAATCGTGGCCAATGGGTTCGCCACATTTTGCCCTGCGATATCCGGTGCAGAACCATGACATGGCTCATACATGCCTTTGCCCTGCTCATCTAGAGATGCAGATGGCAACATGCCGATTGAACCGGTCAACATGGCCGCCTCATCCGACAAAATATCACCAAACAAGTTACCGGTTACAATCACATCAAACTGCTTTGGTGCGCGTACCAGTTGCATTGCTGCATTGTCGACATACATATGGGACAACTGAATGTTTGGATACTGCGCTTGCTGAAGGTCGCTTACGGTTTGTTTCCAAAGCTCCGTTACCTCAAGCACATTGGCTTTGTCGACCGAGCACACTTTGCTACCACGCAGTGCAGCAAGCTCAAAAGCCACTTTTGCAATGCGCTTAATTTCAGATTCGCTGTAGACATCGGTGTTAAAGCCTTGCTTTTCGCCGTTTTCAAGTTCGCGAATACCGCGCGGCTGACCAAAGTAGATCCCGCCAGTTAATTCACGCACAATCAGGATATCTAACCCAGATACGATTTCAGGCTTTAAACTAGAGGCATCTGCAAGCTGCGGATACAAAATGGCAGGACGCAAATTAGCAAATAAATTCAGTTCACTACGGATTTTTAACAGACCACGTTCTGGACGGATAGAGCGTTCAATGCTATCCCACTTCGGTCCGCCTACCGCACCAAGTAAAATAGCATCTGCTTGTTTTGCTTGCTCGCTGGTTACGGCAGGATACGGTTCGCCATGCGCATCAATGGCGGCACCGCCAAGTAGACCATGCTCCCAGTTTAAACCAAGATTGAATTTTTGATTGACTGCGCTCAGCACTTGCTCGGCAGCCCCTACAATTTCAGGGCCAATACCGTCACCGGCTAAAATTAAAATTTGCTTCGACATGAACGTTTCCATTTCTAAATATCAGCCGATTGACTGATTGAACATTAAATTCGTTGTTCTATAAACTCACCCAACCCCGTGATGGCGTCAAAAGGACGACAAAAACGGCGGATTGGACGATTTTCTTGCTCAAGTTCAACACATAATGGCTCAGGCGCAGACACATTGAGTAAACTGCCGCCTGAGTGCTTGGAACGATCACGGTACATTTTAAAGGTATAGCGCTGATTGGCTTTAAACTGATGAATGACATGAAATGTTTCTGCCCGATCTCGAGAGATGGGATAAAAACGAATCACCAGCTCATACTGCTGCGGTGGCACAGACAAATACATCGAATTGACTGGACTAAATACTGAACCCTCAAGTCTGACAATACCTTGATGCAAGGCTTGTTCACTGACACGATGTTTTTGCGCATCGACAATGGGGGTCGTATTTAGACGCTCAAATTCACACAGTTGTGCGCCCGAACAATAAATCGTTGCGTTACTGTTCAGACCTGATTCGGCCTGTTTAATACGCAATGTATCAACCACATGATTGGTACTTTGACAACCTGCGATTAACGCCAAGGATACTGTCAGTACCACACTACGGCCAAATGTCCTGATCATTGTTGGAGCCCAACCCTATTTCGAGCAAAGTTTTCAGCAATTTATGCTCATGCATGTTAACAAGAGTTGGGCATCTACGCTATTGCTATCTTTAAAATCTCCCGTGTAGATCAAGCTTTTAGGTCTTGAAATACCCAAGGACGTGCAACTTTGGCTTGGCGTTCAAACTCATGAATCGCGTCTGCATTTTGTAGCGTTAAACCAATATCATCTAAGCCATTTAACAAACAGTGTTTGCGAAATGGATCGATGTCAAAAGCAAAAGCTTGACCGGATGGTGTTTTCACTTCTTGTGCAGCCAAATCAACCGTTAAGGTATAGCCTTCGTTTTCTGCGCACTCTTGAAATAATTGCTCTACAATTTCTTCAGACAAGATTACAGGTAACATACCGTTTTTAAAACAGTTATTAAAGAAAATATCGGCAAAACTTGGCGCAATCACGGTACGAAAACCATATTCGTTCAATGCCCACGGCGCGTGCTCACGGCTTGATCCACATCCGAAATTCTTACGCGCAATCAAGATATTGGCAGATTGATAACGTGGCTGATTCAATACGAAATCGGGATTAAGCGGACGTTTAGAATTATCTTGCCCCGGATAGCCTTCATCTAAATAGCGCAATTCATCAAATAAGTTGTCACCAAACCCTGTGCGTTTGATCGACTTCAAAAACTGTTTCGGGATAATTAAATCGGTATCCACATTGGCACGATCTAATGGTGCCACAATGCCTTGTTCAACGGTGTATGCTTTCATAATCAAAACCTTTTATGCTTAAACCTGACCACACTCTAAACGAGGCACAATCAACGTGTCTTGTTCAGCATCTTTAATCCATTCTAAAAAAGCAGAGTCATTATAAAATGTTTCCATGTAGGCTCGCATCGACGGTGTTAGGTTAACAGCGTATGCATTTAAGCGAATCACGACTGGAGCAAACATGGCATCTGCGATAGTAAACTTTCCAAACAACCAAGGTCCTTGTAACTGATATTGTTGACGTAGATCTGTCCATATTTGGTCGATACGAACTAGATCATGTTGAGCCGCATCGCTAAGTACTAATGCTCTTTGCTTTGCTCTAACGTTCATGGGCATTTCGTTGCGTAAAGCAACAAAACCACTGTGCATTTCTGCACTAATCGATCGAGCAATTGCTCTTGAATATTGATCTGAAGGCCATAGATGAGGAGCAATTTCTGCTAAGTACTCACAAATGGCCAATGAATCCCAAATTTTTACATCTACATCAACTAAAACAGGCACTTTACCTGAAGGACTGATAGCATAAATGCGAGACGTTGTATCGGGTTGATCAAAATCGATAATAACTTCTTTAAAATGGATTCCAGCATGTTTAGCTGCGAGCCAAGGCCTTAGCGACCAAGAAGAATAATTTTTTGTTCCCAAATACAAAGTCAAAGACATCAGAAATTTCTCACATCAACAAAGTGTCCCGCAATTGCAGCGGCAGCAGCCATGGCTGGACTGACCAAATGGGTTCGTCCACCATTGCCCTGACGCCCTTCAAAATTACGGTTTGAGGTCGAGGCACAATGTTCGCCTGGTTGCAATTTATCGGCATTCATCGCCAAGCACATTGAGCATCCCGGTTCACGCCACTCAAAACCAGCGTCAAGAAAAATTTGATCTAATCCTTCTTGCTCTGCTTGTTGCTTAACCAAACCAGAACCCGGTACCACCATCGCTTGTTTAATGCTGTTCGCCACTTTACGGCCTTTGACCACTTCGGCTGCTGCACGGATATCTTCAATCCGTGAATTGGTGCATGATCCAATAAATACACGATCCAACTGAATATCAGCCAACGCCTGACCGGCATTTAAGCCCATATACTGGTAAGCACGTGTCCAGTCATTGCGTTGTACATCGTCTTTGGCCTGTTCTAAGGTTGGCACCGCTTGAGACACTGGAATCACCATTTCGGGTGAGGTTCCCCAAGAAACTTGTGGCTCAATTTCTGCACCGTTCAAAACCACTACTTCATCAAATACTGCATCGTCATCTGAATGTAAGGTATTCCAGTACGCAACAGCCTGATCCCACTGCTCACCTTTTGGTGCATAGTGGCGCGACTGGACATACTCGATGGTTTTATCATCGACAGCAACCATACCCACACGAGCACCTGCTTCAATGGCCATGTTACACACGGTCATACGGCCTTCGATCGACATATCACGGAACACCTGCCCACCAAACTCGATGGCATAACCTGTTCCACCTGCTGTACCAATTTGACCGATAATTGCCAAAACTACATCTTTAGGCGTTACACCTTTACCTAAAGTGCCATCCACGCGAACCAACATGTTCTTTGATTTTTTCTGAACCAAACACTGCGTCGCAAGCACGTGTTCCACTTCAGAGGTACCAATTCCATGTGCCAAGCAACCAAATGCCCCATGCGTTGCCGTATGCGAATCACCGCAC
This sequence comes from Acinetobacter soli, assembly GCF_000760595.1. Taxonomy (GTDB): domain Bacteria; phylum Pseudomonadota; class Gammaproteobacteria; order Pseudomonadales; family Moraxellaceae; genus Acinetobacter; species Acinetobacter soli. Next base: position 183,427 of record NZ_BBNM01000005.1, read on the forward strand.
ACGACGGTCATACCCGGTAAAGTCAAACCTTGCTCTGGCCCCACCACATGCACAATGCCCTGACGGACATCATTGATCCCGAACTCAACGATATTAAAGGTTTTACAGTTATCGTCTAAGGTTTGAACCTGAATGCGTGATGTCTCATCTTCAATTCCGGCAATGCCTTGTTCACGTTCTTTTTTTGAAGTTGGTACGTTGTGGTCTGGTGTTGCAACGTTTGCATTGAGACGCCATGGCTGACGACCTGCAAGTTGAAGACCTTCAAATGCCTGCGGACTGGTGACTTCATGCAATAAATGACGATCGATGTAAATCAAGCATGATCCGTCGTCTCGCTGTGAAACCAAGTGGTCATTCCACAATTTGTCATATAATGTCTTGCCTGCCATGTCGTCGTGCTCCATTGGACTGGGTATATGGTCTCTATTTAGTAATTATAGCGCTGCTTTTACATAAATCTAATTTATCATTTTTATAAATTAACAAACTTTTTAGAATATATAAAATGTGCAATTCAGGTCTAATCATCTCACAGTTTACAGCATCGGATTTAATAATAATTCTCATTCATACATTCCATTTCACAATCCGATGTACGCTTTTTATACTGAATACTTCTTCAAGATATTTAGTGCAAGGTAATGGTTATGACGACTCTAACTCGTTTTGTACATCACAATCAGCGTATGCTCAAAAAGACTTTAAGCTATTACATTATGCATATTACGGTGGCTATGCTGGTGGCGTACGTGGTGACCGGAAACCTCTGGGTTGCCTTAACTTTAAGTATGCTTGAGCCGACTGTACAGGCGTTTGCCTTTTTTATTCACGAAAAAGTATGGGCAGTAAAAGAACAGCCTGCTCAGCAAGATTCTGGCGCAGGCTATTAATGATTGCGCATTGGGGAATTTGACTACTACAATAGCCTGACGCTGTGATTTTTTTAACACGGCATGATTATGGGAAATTTAAGGTCATTGTATGAATCTTGCTGCATTTGAAGCCTTTGTGAAAGTGATGGAAACCGGCTCTATTTCGCTCGCAGCGGATCAACTCTTTATCACCCAGCCCGCAGTGACCAAGCGCATTCATAGTCTTGAAGATTATTTTGGCGTGAAACTATTTGAATCTGCCGGACGCGGCATTCAAGCCACCCATGCAGCACATTCGCTGTTGCCCAAAGTCAAAAACTGGCTCAATGAGCTAGGCGAAATTCATCATACCCTAAGCCATGAACACGATCAGGTACAGGGACGGCTCAAAATCGGTACCAGTCATCATATCGGGTTGCATCATCTTCCCGATCCACTGCGTCATTATGTGCAACGCTTTCCAGATGTCACCTTAGATGTGCATTTTGTCGATTCAGAACAGGCACATGAAAAAGTGCTTGCAGGTGATCTCGAGTTGGCTTTTCTTACCCTGCCTCCAGAAGGCGATGAGCGTCTTACTTATTTGACGGTCTGGAACGATCCACTGGTTTTTGTAGTGGCACCGTTTCATCCATTGGCTCAGCGTAAGCAGATTCAGCTACAAGATTTACTCGAATACCCAAGTCTACTGCCTGCAGCACAGACTTATACCACTCAGATTACCTTGCACGCATTCGAAAAATATGGTCTTAGACCTAAAATCACCATGAGCAATAATCCGCTTGAGTCGATTCGTATGTTGGTTTCGATTGGCTTGGGCTGGTCGGTTCTGCCGCAAACGTTGCTGAATCGGGATCTTTGTCAACTCGCAGTGAATGTGGAGCTAAAACGTCAACTTGGAATTGTCTGGCATCCTGCCCGTACTCAGTCCAAAGCAGCACAGGCTTTAATTAAACTGACGCAGCAGTCCACCACAGCTTAAGCCATCCTCTTTAGCGTTTTTCATCAAATCGTTACCTAAATATAATATAACTCGTTCAAGATTGGAGTAAGTTGATCATTAAGCATCCGTGACGTGGCTGTATAACGATAACACCTCAACCCTTCACGGTATTTCACACAATAAATACCTTAAATATGGAGTTGAAGCATGCTAAATGATGTTTTCAGAGTACCAAATTCCGAACACTTATCTTCTGCTTCAAATGCTCATACGCCATCGCCTTCTGGATTCCTTCAAGCTTCAAAACAGATCTTGCGCACTCCACGCCTCAATCAAGACAATGCCGATACGTTACGCCAGCAAATCCGTGACTATTTTTTGAATACTTTTGAAACCTATGAATCTTTGTTTGAATGTTTAGATGGTGATGAAGCATTTTATAAAAAACCGATTTCGCTTCGGCACCCTCTGATTTTTTATTTTGGCCATACTGCAACCTTCTTTATTAATAAATTACTGTTGGTTCACTTAATTGAAGAACGGCTCAACCCGCGCTTTGAAGCACTTTTCGCAGTCGGTGTCGATGAAATGAGTTGGGATGATCTCAACGATCAGCACTACGACTGGCCAACACCTCACGAGGTCAAAAGCTATCGTGATCAGGTCAAACAAACAGTACTTCATATCATCGATACAGCCCCGCTTAACCCGCCCATCAACTGGAATCATCCGTGGTGGGCCATTTTAATGGGCATTGAACATGAGCGTATTCATTTGGAAACGTCATCGGTGTTAATCCGACAGCATGATCTTGAATATGTTCGTGCGCATCCGGCTTGGAAAGCTTCTGATTTTTCCACCACAGCACCTGAAAACACATGGATTGATGTCGCATCTGGACAGGTTAAACTCGGCATTAATCAAGCGCATCCATTTTATGGCTGGGACAACGAGTTTGGTCAGCATGAGGCGCAGGTCGAGGCGTTTCAAGCGTCGAAATATTTGGTTAGCAACCAGGAATTTTTGGCTTTTGTTGATGCCGATGGCTATTCAAGCCTTGATTACTGGGAACAAGAAGGCCAAGGTTGGCTGTCGTTTTCTGAAGCCAAATATCCGACATTTTGGGTTAAACAACACCAGACTTGGTATTTAAGACTCATGACCGAGATTGTGCCAATGCGTTGGGATTGGCCTGTCGAGGTCAATTATCATGAAGCCAAAGCATTTTGTAACTGGAAAAAACAGCAGACTGGCCAGAATATTCGCTTGCCCACCGAGGACGAATGGTACCGTATATACGATATCAGCGGATTAAACGAGATTGATCATCAGCGTGCCGATGGCAATATCCATTTGGATTATGGTGCGTCGTCGTGTCCGGTTCATGTGTTTCAGCAAGGCGATTTCTTCGATGTTCGAGGCAATGTCTGGCAATGGACCGAAACGCCAACCTATCCGTTTAATGGCTTTGATGTACACCCCATTTATGATGACTTTACCACGCCTACATTTGACGGGCGCCATAATTTGATTAAGGGCGGTTCGTGGATTTCTTGTGGCAATGAAAGTCTTTATTCATCGCGGTATGCCTTTAGACGGCATTTTTTTCAACATGCAGGGTTTCGTTACGTTGCATCTGACCATGAGGTAAGCAGTGTGAGCTCTCAATACGAGACCGATCAATTACTTTCGCAGTATGCCGAGTTCCATTTTGGATCGGATTATTTTGAGGTTCCTAATTTTTCTAAGGCACTGGCCGAGCTGGCGCTTCAGACACTGGGCGAGCGTCCCAAAGTTAAGGCTTTAGATATCGGTTGCGCCGTCGGGCGTGCCAGCTTTGAATTGGCACGTGTGTTTGAGCATGTCACCGGAATTGATTTTTCAGCACGGTTTATTCAGCACAGCGTACAGTTGACCAAAGGTGAAACCTTGCGTTATACGCTCGCCACCGAAGGTGAATTGGTACAATACAAGGCCTGTTCATTGCATCAATTAGGCCTAGAAGAAACCAAAGACAAAGTTGAATTTTATCAAGGTGATGCTTGCAATTTAAAAGCCAATTTCACTGGTTACGATTTTATTTTTGCTGCCAATTTGATTGACCGACTGTATCGTCCACGTCAGTTTCTTAGTCAGATTCATGAGCGTCTGAATATGGGTGGTGTATTGATGATTGCCTCCCCTTATACGTGGCTTGAAGAGCACACGCCGCGTGAAGAATGGATTGGTGGCTTTAAAAAAGATGGTGAAAGTTTTGGAACTTTAGATGGTTTACATGCCATTTTGGATCAGCACTTTCAACTGATTGCAGCACCGCAAGAGGTGCCGTTTGTGATTCGTGAAACTCAGCACAAGTTTCAGCACAGTTTATCGGAAGTGACGTTTTGGCAACGCGTAAAATAAACAATACCCCACAAAAACTGAATCAAATAAAAACAGGCAGTCGATGACTGCCTGTTTTTATTGAGAACATTGAAATATCGATTAAATCGACCAGTCTTGAATCTGCCAATTTTGCGCTTTGGCCAATTTTTCCAGGCGATCATCCGGATTGACTGCAATCGCATGCGTAGCATATTCCAGTAAGAAGCGATCGTTAATCGAATCTGAATAGGCCCAAGATTCTTCTACATTTCGTCCAGCCAGCCACTGCTCTAGGCGTACCAGCTTGCCTTGCTGGTAACATGGCGTACCTGCAACTTTACCGGTATATTTCCCCTGCTGCACTTCCGCCGTGGTGGCAATAATTTCGGTAATGCCAAAGGCACGAAAAATCGGTGCGGTAATAAAATCGCTGGTTGCGGTAATGCCTACAATTTCATGGCCTAAATCTTGATGCTTTTGAATCGCATCAAAACCTTTTGGGCGCATTTGCGGACGAATCACCTTTTGCATAAAGAGCGCATGCAGCTCCGTTAATACCTCAGGCGTATTTTGGGTTAAAAACTCAAATACAAATTCGTTGTAGGCAATTGGGTCGAGCTGGCCTGCTTTGTAATCTTCATAAAATTTGTCGTTCATTTGGCGATGATGTACTGGATCGACCAAGCCTTCATTGACGAGAAATTCACCCCAAGAATGGTCTGAATCTGTATTAAGTAAGGTGTGATCAAGATCAAACAAAGCCAATTTCATGAAAATACTCGTTAAAACTGAAATTTAAGAAAAAAAATGTAAATCTATCTCCGCTAGTCGATAGAAATTCGTTAAGATCATAGCAATTTTAATGCATTTTACTTTGATCTTACGCGCTGGGCATATAAGAGTGACGGCCCCCGATTTCAAAGTCAACGATATTGATAAATTTTAGGTAGCCAAATGATCGACTCAGAAGGTTTCCGACCCAACGTCGGGATCATTTTGGCAAATGATAACGGACAAGTTTTATGGGCAAAACGCATTGGTCACAATGCTTGGCAATTTCCACAAGGAGGGATCCATTTTGGAGAAACCCCCGAGCAGGCACTTTATCGTGAACTGAGAGAAGAAGTCGGCTTATTGCCCGAACACGTCCAGATTATTGCGCAGACCAAAGGATGGCTGCGTTATCGTTTGCCACACCGGTACATCCGACCAGATTCTGATCCGGTATGTATTGGACAGAAACAAAAATGGTTTTTATTAAAACTCACCGCGTCTACGCGAAACATTCAGCTAGACCTCTCAGACCCACCCGAATTTGATGAGTGGCAATGGGTAAGTTACTGGTACCCTCTAGGTCAGGTGGTCAATTTTAAGCGCGATGTGTACCGAAAAGCGATGATGGAACTCTGCATGTTAATGCCAGAACAACAATCGCCCGAAAAATCATCACATTAGCAAATGATTTTTTTGGCGAGTGCTGTTATAACATCACTATGAAGAATTAAAAATTTTGGAGTAAGCATCCATGTCAAACATGCAACTTGACACCTTAAGACGTATTGTTCAGGAGATCAATTCGTCTGTAAGTTTGCATGATTCGCTCGACATTATGGTCAACCATGTGGCGGAAGCGATGAAAGTGGATGTTTGCTCAATTTATTTGCTTGACGAACGCAACCAGCGTTATTTACTGATGGCCTCTAAAGGGCTTAACCCCGAAGCTGTGGGGCATGTTTCCTTGCAACTCAGTGAAGGTCTGGTTGGCCTTGTGGGTCAGCGCGAAGAAATCGTCAATTTGGAAAATGCCTCCAAACACGAGCGCTTTGCCTACCTACCCGAGACAGGCGAAGAAATTTACAACTCGTTTCTGGGTGTACCCGTCATGTATCGCCGTAAGGTGATGGGCGTACTGGTGGTACAAAATAAGCAACCACAAGATTTTAGTGAAGCAGCCGAATCCTTTTTGGTGACGCTGTGCGCTCAGCTCTCAGGTGTCATCGCACATGCACATGCGGTGGGCAACATCGATGTATTTCGTAAGCCAAGTAATGGGCCAGCCTACAAAACCTTTCAGGGCGTATCAGGTGCTGGCGGAATTGCGCTGGGTCGTGCTTACGTTTTATACCCGCCTGCCGATCTGGCGTCGGTTCCAGATCGCGAAGCCGATGATATCAGTGACGAATTACATTTACTCGATCAAGCGGTGAGTTCGGTACGTACCGAGATTCAGCAGCTTGACGAAAAAATGCAAGACTCCTTAATGTCGGAAGAGCGCGCGCTATTTAGTGTGTTTTTACGCATGCTGGATGAAAATGCGCTCCCTGCCGAAATTAAAGAACTGATTCGCGCCGGTAACTGGGCACAAGGCGCCGTGCGTCGTGTCATCGACAAGCACATCACCCTGTTTGCACAAATGGAAGACGACTACTTACGTGAGCGTGTGTCAGATTTAAAAGATCTGGGACGACGTATTCTGGCCTCATTGCAAGAAGCAGATTCCAGCCATAAAGATTTAAGCCCCGACAGTATTTTAATTGGAGAAGAAATCAGTACTGCTGCACTGGTTGAGCTGTCGGTCGATAATATTGCCGCGATTGTCACCACAGAAGGTGCTGCCAATTCGCATATGGTGATTGTGGCACGCGCGCTGGGTATTCCAACTGTTGTCGGCGTGACCGAGCTCCCCATCAACACCCTTGATGATGCAGAAATGATTGTCGATGCCTATCAAGGGCGGATCTTTATCAACCCACCTAGACGTCTGCGTCAGCGCTATAAAGAAATTCAAAAAGAAGAAGAGCAAATTGCCAAAGACCTCAAGCAATACGAAACGCGTGATGCCGTTACCCCCGATGGTATTGCAGTCAAGCTGTATGTCAATACTGGCCTGATGATCGACGTGGTACGCGGCGTTCAGCGTGGGGCCAAAGGTGTGGGACTCTATCGCAGCGAAATTCCGTTTATGCTGCGTGAACGCTTTCCGGGCGAAGAAGAACAACGGGCCATTTATCGTCAGCAATTGAGTCATTTTGCCAACAAGCCCGTCATCATGCGTACGCTGGATATTGGTGCCGACAAAGACTTGCCTTATTTTAGTATTGAAGAAGAAAACTCGGCACTGGGATGGCGTGGTCTACGCTTTACGCTGGATCATCCAGAAATTTTTTCGACTCAAGTGCGCGCGATGCTCAAGGCCAGCATTGGTTTAAACAATTTGCATATCTTGCTGCCCATGGTGACCAGCGTCAGCGAAGTCGAGGAAGTGTTGTATCTGTTAGAACGTGACTGGGTCGCGGTACAAGAAGAAGAACAGGTCAAAATTACCAAACCGAAACTCGGCATCATGGTCGAAGTTCCGAGTGTGTTACTGCAAATTGATGAGTTTGCCGAATTGGTCGACTTCTTTTCCGTAGGGTCAAACGATTTAATCCAGTACTTACTGGCAGTCGATCGCAACAATCCAAGGGTGTCGAGCGTATATTCACACTTTCATCCGTCCATTCTTCGCGCGCTGCAAAAACTGGTTAAGGAATGCCATCATCATGAGAAGCCCATCAGTATTTGTGGCGAAATGGCGGGCGATCCTTTATCGGCTATTTTATTGATGGCGATGGGATTCAATACCCTCTCCATGAGTTCGAGTAATATTTTGCGGGTGCGCAAAGCCATCTGTCACATTTCAATGACCGATGCAGAGCAATTGCTCAATGAGGTCGTCAAAATGAATAACCCGCTCATGGTGAAAAGCTGGATGGAATACTACTTTAGAAATCATGGCCTTGGAGACATGGTCAAATCTAATCGATTGGTTTCCGTTTAAATGATGACCCTAGAGGGGCTAGCTAGCCCCTCTAGGGCAATAACGCCAAAGCGCACTACGAATCGGTGATACATCAACATATCGAATTAAATTAAACGGTCTTTTATAATCTAAAAAACAAATCAATTTAATAAATTTTATCTTTTTTACAAATCATTTAAATCATTTAAACTAATTTTAACAGCGAACACGCGTAATATATTTTGAGATCAGGAGCACAGCCATGCAGATTGATTCGAACACTCAAGCAGCATCAGAATTACTTAAGATTTTTTTAACCTGTCTTGGTGAACTGCCCCTTAATCATTAAAACGACATCATCAATTTCAATTTACTTTACCGAAAGCCACGACAAAACAATAGCCAAAATCCAAGGAGTAAATCGCAATGAATACTGCAGCAACAGGAAAATGCCCTTTTACACATGGCGGTAATACTGGACAAAGCCAAAGTCCAACCGCATGGTGGCCAAACGCGCTTAATCTTGATGTTTTGCATCAACATGACCAAAAAACAGATCCGATGGATCCCGATTTCGATTATGCCAAAGCTTTTAAAGAACTGAATCTTGAAGAACTCAAACAAGATATTCGAAGCCTAATTTCGACCAGTCAAGACTGGTGGCCAGCCGACTGGGGCAGCTATATCGGTATGTTTGTACGTACCGCCTGGCACCTTGCAGGCTCATACCGTAAACAAGACGGACGTGGCGGTGCCAATACAGGCAACCAGCGCTTTGCGCCATTAAACAGCTGGCCAGATAACGTCAATACCGATAAAGGCCGCCGTTTGCTTTGGCCAATCAAACGTAAATATGGCAATAAAATTTCGTGGGGTGATCTGATCATTCTTGCGGGTACACTGGCCTATGAAGAAGCAGGCCTTAAAACCTTCGGTTTCGCTGGAGGTCGTAAAGAAATCTGGCACCCAGAAAAAGATGTGTACTGGGGCAGCGAGAAAAAATGGTTAGACGCAACCCGTAATCGCTATTCAGATGATCAAGACCGTGAATCGCTTGAAAATCCACTTGCAGCGGTACAGATGGGTTTGATTTATGTCAACCCGGAAGGTGTGGATGGCAATCCAGATCCGTTACGTACTGCACATGACATGCGTGTGACTTTTGACCGCATGGGCATGGACGACGAAGAAACCGTTGCGCTGACCGCTGGTGGTCATACTGTCGGGAAATGTCATGGTAACGGACGTGCCGAAAAACTTGGTGCAGAAGTGGAAGGTGCAGATGTTGAATTCCAAGGTTTAGGCTGGTTTAACCCAGAAGGCTCTGGAAATGCAGGCAACACCATGGCCAGCGGTATCGAAGGCGCGTGGACGACGCACCCCACCAAATGGGATAACGAATACTTCTACTTGCTTTTAACCTACGACTGGGAACTTCGTAAAAGCCCAGCAGGTGCATGGCAATGGGAACCGGTTACGATCAAAGAAGAAGACATGCCGATTGATGCGCATGATCCAAGCGTTCGACGTAACCCGATTATGACTGATGCCGATATGGCACTCAAAATTGATCCAGAGTACCGTAAAATTTCGGAACGTTTCTATCAAGATCCGGCCTATTTCTCTGATGTATTTGCTCGTGCATGGTTTAAGCTTACACACCGTGATATGGGACCAAAAAGCCGCTACCTTGGCCCAGATGTACCGCAAGAAGATTTAATCTGGCAAGATCCAATTCCGAGCGTAGATTACACCTTAACTGATGCCGAGATTGAATCGCTTAAACGCCAAATACTCGATAGCGGCTTGACTCGTGTGGAATTGATTACCACGGCGTGGGACAGTGCCCGTACTTATCGTGGTTCAGATTACCGAGGGGGTGCCAACGGTGCGCGTATTCGTCTTGAACCACAAAAAGACTGGGTGGGCAATGAGCCTGAACGCTTGCAAAAAGTGTTGGGTGTACTTGAGTCGATTCAGGCTTCGTTTGAAAAACCTGTGAGTATTGCCGATCTGATTGTTCTCGGTGGAACAGCCGCTGTAGAACAGGCTGCTCGCGCCGCAGGTGTGAATATTACGGTGCCATTTGCACCGGGACGCGGTGATGCAACACAGGAACAAACCGATGTGTATTCTTTTGAATCGCTTGAGCCTGTGCATGATGGTTTTAGAAACTGGCAAAAACAGCACTTCGAGACGACTCCTGAAGAACTATTGGTAGATCGTGCACAACTCCTTGGCCTAACCGCACACGAAATGACGGTGCTGGTGGGTGGATTACGTGTCTTGGGTGCAAACTACGGCAACAATCCGCAGGGCGTCTTGACAGATCGCGTGGGTGTATTGAGTAACGATTTCTTCGTCAACTTAACCGATATGGCCTACACATGGAAACCAACGGGTCGCAACTCTTACGATATTGTAGATCGTACAACAGGAGCAACCAAATGGACTGCGAGCCGTGTAGATTTAGTGTTTGGTTCAAACTCGATCTTACGCTCATATGCAGAGGTTTATGCGCAAGATGATAACCGCGATAAATTTGTCCATGATTTCGTCAAAGCTTGGGTGAAAGTCATGAACGCCGATCGTTACGATCTGGTATAAGCCTCCAAAAGAAAAAGAGCCGATATCGGCTCTTTTTTTATAATTCGGGTTTTACACAGTGAGTTTATGCCCTTCACGCAAACAGTAAAACGGATTCACCAATTTAGATGACGTCTTGAGCAAATGCGTGAGTTCCCGCTCTGGCTCATCTCGACCTTCATCGGTTAGCTGAAAGGTTCGATGATGAATCGCAACTGAACGCTGTGCGTGTAAATCTAAATGCGCATGCAATGCATCTTGCGGGTTCATGTGTACATATTGCATGAGCTCACGGGGCTCGTACGCACCTATCGGCAAGAGTGCAATTCGGGGTGCACCAAAACGCTCATAGATTTCTTTAAAATGCGGTGAGTAGCCTGTATCCCCTGCAAAAAAAGCATGATCATCTGCACCGAGAATTGAAAATCCTCCCCACAAGGCTTTGCCTTGATCGCGTAGGCCACGGCCTGATCCATGCTGTGCAGGCGTATAGGCAATGGTAAGATCATGAAAAGGAATCATCTGCCACCAATCCATCTCAATCACATGATACTGCTTGGGCAAGTAATACTGATTGCCCAGTCCAGTATAAATCGGCATGGCAAACTTTTTATGTAACCATTCTAAGGTGGCCAAATCCATATGGTCGTAATGATTATGACTGAGCAAAACAGCATGAATCGTGGGCAAATGCTCAAGGGCGATACCAGCAGGACACACGCGTCGTGGACCTCGCCCTTGTTGCGGACTGGCATATTCACACCACACAGGATCGGTGATGAGATTATATGGCCCGATTTGCAACAATACAGTCGCGTGCCCGACAAACCAGATCTGCCAGTCATCTAAATCGGCATACGGTCGATTTTGTGGCATCGCCGCCGGCATATTGAGCCGTGCATCAAATTCACGCTGAATGTCGACATCCCATGTATACGATTCACGCGTCATTAACCAGCGCAGTAATTCGGTTGAACCACGTGCTGAGGAATGCTTCACTTGATTATAAAAACGTGAATGTCCGGCCTGTACAGAATCTAAATAATGAAAAGAAGGCTTACTCCATGTATGCGTTAAACAAGATTTAGTCGGCAATTGATAGGTTAATGTCGGCTTCTCTTTCATAGGGTAATTTTAGTCATCATCTTGTGGTCAAATAAACGTATGCATCAGACATGTTCTTCATTTAACGTAAGCCACGACTCGTCTCCATTTTTTGTAAAACTGTTCATGCTGTTTTGGTTGCTTACAGCGTGTATGACAACCTTTCTTAGAGTGCCAGATTTTCTCAAGAAGTTTGTTGCGTTTATGCGTCAATCGTCTTTGCTTTTCAAAGTTTTATGACTGTGCGATTCAAGAGCAATCTCGACCAGACCCTATGCAATAGGACGGCTTAAGCAAAACTCAAAAACCTACCATCGATAAGCAGAGTAAACTGCTTGGAGGTCTTGAGCAACAGATAATGTATCATTCCACTATTCTTGCGTCCTAGCTTTAAATACCCTACCGTTTTCAACAAAACATTTGAAACAAAGCAAGAAATAAACCAGTTTTACACTGCAATATAATTAAGCACGATATTGGTGCAATATATTCATTTTTGTGGTGAGATTGATTCATTTTTTTTATACAATTGATTCATATATTTTATAAATAAATCAAAATACTATTTTTATATTGAATTAATAATGAGCTTAAAAATACTATTTATTTTATAAATGGCTAAAGCATTTTTTACACGTGTCCTATTCATTTAATATCCTTTAGACTTATGTTTATAAGACTTTTTTTGGATTAGTTTTTTGTGGAATTGCGACATCTTCGATATTTTGTCACTGTGGCTGAAGAATTAAATTTTAGTAAAGCTGCATTGAAACTCTATACTGCTCAACCCTCTTTAAGTCAGCAAATCAAAGATTTGGAAGTTGATGTAGGGGTTCAACTGCTGTATCGAACCAAACGTAAAGTCGAACTCACCGAAGAAGGTGCTGTTTTTCTGGAACAGGCACGCCTGACTTTGGCTCAAGCTGAAAAAGCCGTCATGATGGCCCGTCAAGTCTCGTATGCCAAGCAGCAAGCGCTGAGAGTCGGCTTTGTTCCTGTTGCTGAAGTCAAAATCTTTCCGCATATTTTGCCTAACTTTCGCTTTCATCATCCTGATATTCGTATTGATCTGTCGAGTTTAGGCAATGATGAACAAATTAAAGCGCTTAAAAAGGGCGAGTTGGATGTCTGTTTTATTCGTGATCGTCTGCAAAATGATAATGACTTTACGACCGAGCATGTGCTACGAGAGTCATTGATTTTTATTTTGCCAGCCCATCATCCATTGGCCAAACTCGAGCGTATTCCCCTGTCTGCACTTCATCAACTCGACTTGGTGATTGCCGAGTCGAGTCAATCCAGAGTCTTACATGAGCTAATTTTGAAGTTTGCAAAACAGCATGGCATTCAATTTAATCTGGTTGAACATGCAGACAGTTTGCTGGCCAACATCAATGGTGTTGCGCAAGGTCGCGGGTGTAGTTTAGTCCCCGATTACGTGGCCAGTTTGTTACCTGAAACATGTGTGACGCGTCCACTGGAAATCGATCTTCCTCATTTAGATTTGTACCTATGTTATAACAGCTCAAGCAAGTCGACATTGGTTCAATCGTTTCGTGATATGCTCGCCAAATGGGAACGTACTGTGCCTGATGAATGTATCACTGAGCATTAAAATCAATCATTTGAGCCAGCATACATGAAACCCTGTCGGCTCAATTCAATCGTTTCTCTATAAAAATAAAAGCCTTGGAAAAGGAAACGAAAATATATGAACAGATTCTTTTTTCGTCTTGGGCACAGTATTTCATCCCGTCCACATTTTTTTATCTCTTTGGGCATCGGTGTAGTGATTGGTACGCTATTGTCATGGCAAACTGATTCACACTGGTCCACTGTCGTGCTGATTAGCTGGAATATTGCTGTAACGATTTATCTGGCGCATGTGATGGGTCTGATTGGTCAAATGGATACTAAAACCATGCAACAGCAGGCTAAGCGTCAGGATGAAAGTAAATGGGTCATCATGCTCTTGGTGTTGCTGGCACTGCTGATGTGTATGATTGCAATCGTCGTACAACTCTCGATGATGTCCAAAAACAGTCCATACGAAATTGAGCATGTTATTTTGGCGCTGTTTACAATTATTTCGGCATGGCTACTGATGCATACCGTGTTTGCGCTGCACTATGCCCACGATTTTTATATTGCACGCAGCAAAGGCAGTGCGGGAGGATTGGAATTTCCACAGACTCCCCACCCCACCTATGCCGATTTTTTATATTTTAGCTATATTATTGGCACATCCGCACAAACTGCAGATGTATCAATTACCTCGCGCAACATGCGTCTGCTCAATATCTTTCATGCATTTTTGGCATTTATTTTTAATACCAGCATCTTGGCAATTTGTATTAATGTGGCCGCAAGTTTTTTGTCGAATTAAATCGAAAAAGGAAAGTTATGATACTTTCCTTAATCGTGTAGATTAGTTTTAACTGGCAAAAATTGCATTGCTACGCTGTAAGCTTTCTCTTTGTCGGATCGTCATGAGATATTGTTCAATCGCAGGATCAGCTCTTAATTGTCCCATCTTTTGCTGCCACAGCAGCATCGCTCCAACACATATATCCGCGACGGTAAACTGTTTTCCACATAAATAAGGATTTGCTTCAGTTAATCCCTGAATAAGTGCCTGATAGGCATCTGTCTCATCACCGTAACTCATAAACATTTTTTGCTCAGGCTGAACTTGAATGTTTCGCATTTGATCTGTTGCCAAGGCTTCCCACGGCCCCGAAATAAAAAATAGCCAACGATAATAAAGACCGCGTTTAGGATCACCAAGAGCAGGCGCCAGATTCTTTTCAGGAAACTTATCTGCCAGATAAGTACAAATAGCAGCTAGCTCATAGATTACGACATGCTCATCAATCAGTACTGGCACCTTACCGAAAGGATTAAGTTTAAGATATTCAGGGGATTTCATACTGGTGTGATATTCCACCTCAACCCGCTCACACTCAATTCCAAGTTCGATCAGTAACCACTCGACCACCACACCACGTGATTCTTTATTGGTATAAAGCTGAAGACCCATTTCATTCACTCCTTTTTGATATTGTGGGTCCAGTGTAGAGCAGCGGATTGTCAGTTTTTGTCAGGAGTGACACATACTTCTTCAACCCACCATTGATGAAATAATTTCTGCTTAAACTGAGGATAGTGATCTTGACTCAACTGAAGCTGCAGAATTCGATCAATTCTAAAGTTTCGAAATGCTTGTCGTAACTTACACCAAGCCGCCAGCATAATTTTGTCGTTAAAATATCCCATCGCAAAAGGCCAGACTGTTCGCATACTTTCATTTTTGCGCTCGTCGGCATAGGCAAAGGTCACCTTCACCTGTAGACGAATTGCCATTCGAATCTGCTCAAGTATTTTTGTATCGACAGGTAGCCAAACATTAAAGGCTCTGAGTGTGGTCTGTTCTAAAAAATGCTGGCGATAAACAGGTAAGACTGAATTCAGTTTGCTAAGCACTGAAGATGATGCACTTTGCAACGCGTCGTCAGGGATGCTTTTAAGCCAGTGTAACGCCAAAAAAACGGCTTCTATTTCAGTTTCATCCAATGTAATCGGAGGGAGAAAGAAATCTTCCTTCAACTGAAATCCGATGCCTGCACATGCATCAATTCGTACACCCTGCTGTCTTAATGTTTCGATATCTCGATAGACACTACGCTGACTAATGCCAAGTTGTGTTGCCAACGCATGCGAGGTCACTGGATATTTGGCTTCTCTTAAGTGCTGTAGCAAATTTAATAATCGAATTGAACGGCTCATCTGAACCTCTAGATTTTTATTAGAGAGAAACCTCAACAGGTTTCTCAATTTTTTATTTTTTAAAGATTGTTTAAGCAGGCATCTTCTGTTGCAGTATTTGCTTTAAAAAGTGATGCAATTCCGGCACGCTCTTCACAATGGTCAAAGGCGCATAACGCGCTAAGACCTGAGGATCATGCACACCGTAACTCACACCAATACGCGGCATGTCGATGTTCATGGCCATCTCAAGATCATAGCTGCTATCGCCAACCATAATGGCATTTTTTGCCTCGACTTCTGTGACCTGCAAAATCTCTTCCAGCATGCGTGGATGAGGTTTAGACATGGTTTCACTTGCCGCACGAGTGATATCAAAAATATGATGACTTTGCGTTTTGGTCAGCACGCGATCTAAGCCACGGCGGTTTTTACCTGTTGCCACCGCAAGCTTCATCCCCATGGCTTTTAAGTCATGCAGCAACTCGGCAACGCCATCAAACCATGCATCATGCGTGGAATGTTGCACATAATGTTCGCCATAAGCCATCACAATTTGCTCATGCAAATGTGGAACCTGCGGAAAAAGCGTCTGCATCACTTCGGGTAAGCCTAAACCAATCACCCCTTGTGCCGCCTCATCCGTAAGGGGTTGCTCAAAGCGTTGCGCTGCAAATTGTAAACTTGCAACAATTTGGCCAACTGAATTAAATAAAGTGCCGTCCCAGTCAAAAATAATCAGTTCTGGACGATTCATTTACGTGCTCTCAACTGTGCCACAACACTTTGAATATCCTCTGGCAGTGCCGCTTCAATTACAGGATAGCCCGGAATTTCAAGACGCATCGCATGCAGGCACAGACGGCGTGCTTCAGGCCCTGTATAGGGTGTTTGATGGCCGTATTTATCGTCACCCACCAAAGGATGACCGATACTCAAGCCATGTACGCGAATTTGATGGGTGCGCCCTGAAAGTGGTGATGCATAAACCAGTGTTGCATCTTTAAAACGCTCAGCGACCACCCAATTGGTTTTACTTGGCTTACCTTCTTTCGACACTCTCACACGGCGTTCGCCATTGGCCAGTTCATAACGCAACAGCGGCGCATCAATCAACTGTCGATCAAGACTGACATTCCCTTTCACGAGTGCTGCGTAGGTTTTTGCAATTTTGTGTTCGCGTAATAAATCCTGCAGCAGCTTAAGCGTGCTGCGCTTTTTACTGATCATGACCAAACCCGAAGTGTCACGGTCAATTCGGTGAATCAATTCTAGATATTTTTTTCCAGTAGCCGCTCGCATAGCCTCAATCAGACCGTATGCCACACCGCTTCCGCCATGTACGGCGATCCCCGATGGTTTATTCACCACCAATAAACCATCATCTTCATACACCACGCGGTTGAGCAGGCTTTTGGCAACCTGATCGCTGACTGGCGCATCGCTTTCATCTTTTTGTTCGTAGCGAATCGGGGCAACTCGAATCTGATCGCCAATACTCAGTTTACTTTCCGCTTTAATTCGTTTTTTATTGACTCGCACCTGCCCTTCACGAATCAGACGATAGATACGACTTTTGGGTACACCTTTTAAACGGGAAAATAAAAAGTTATCGATGCGCTGACCGGCCTGATGTTCGTCTACCTCAAACCAGGTGACGCTTTGCCATTGTTGCGTAGAATTCATACAGTAATTAAAACCCGAAAAAGATGAAATTTGAATAAAAAATGACCGTTTAGCTACTTGATTTCACAAGAAACTTTCAATTAGCCCATAGGCAGATCGTGCAAGGTTTGATATAGTCAGCGCACGGATACCACCGTAAGTGAACAAAAAACGAAATAATTTCAACTCTGTTTGAAATGAATATTCGCTCAAGGCTTCACCAAAAGCTCGGACAGGTCCCAAAAGAATATGCCCACGCCGAAGGCTTATTATATCGGCAAAAAACAAACTGTCGCGTTTAATTGTGCATTTGCACAACAGTTTGTTTAAAGAAATATGTCGCCAACCCACACGTTGGTTATTAAACGTAAACTGATGCACATCAGATACATTGCGCCATGAGGGTTTTTTCAGGCTAAAGTGTTGATGTATTGGAACTGCCAAATAGCACTGATACGATGAACATTCCGTATCAAGACTTCATAAGAAGGATCTTCAAGCTCAGTGACAGTGAAAGTTATCATCCAATACACCGCTTACCCGCCAGTGAAGAAATTCAAGCACGTTGATTGCACCACAATCAATGCAGTATCGCCAACATCAAAACCGTTATTGAGCCGAAGCATTATGCACTAATCGGACGTCACGATCTGGACCACACTTGCTGAGTTCCAGTCCTGATACAAAGGATTGATGTTTGTGCAGCTGATCATCGCAGTGATCTGAGTGAGTCACTATTAGGTGTCACACCCATGAAACGTATGTTGATTAATGCAACTCACGCTGAAGAAGTCCGCGTTGCACTTATCACTGGTAATCGTCTTTACGATTTTGACTTAGAAAATCGTACCCGCGAACAAAAAAAATCAAACATCTATAAAGGTCATGTTACTCGCGTTGAGCCGTCTCTAGAGGCTGTTTTTGTCGAGTATGGCGCTCAGCGTCAGGGCTTTTTGTCGATGCGCGAAATTGCAAATTCGTATTTACACGCCGACCCACGCCAAACTTCAAATATCCGTGAATTGATCACCGAAGGTACTGAACTTTTAGTTCAAGTCGAAAAAGAAGAGCGTGGTAATAAAGGCGCTGCACTCTCTACCTTTATTTCACTTGCTGGGCGTTATTTGGTGCTCATGCCAAACAATCCAAAAGGTGGCGGTATCAGCCGTCAAATTTCGGGTTCAGTACGTGAAGAACTCAAAGAAATGCTGGCATCACTGAATATGCCACGTGGCATGAGTGTGATTGTCCGTACAGCAGGGATTGGCCGTTCGCAGGAAGAATTGCAACTGGATCTCCAACATCTTTTAGATTTGTGGAGCCAAATTCAAAGCACTTCAAGTTCTGGCCCATCACCAATGCTGGTTCACCAAGAAGCAGGTGTGGTCACACGTGCCATTCGTGATTACTTGCGTGATGATGTAGCTGAAATTTTGATTGATAGCGAGCAAGCCTATAACGAGGCCTACAACTTTGTAAAAGCAGTGATGCCGCGTCAGCTCGACAAACTCAAAACCTATACGCTCAATGAACCATTGTTTGCGCACTTTGCAATTGAAAGCCAGATTCAAACAGCTTACGAGCGTGAAGTAAAATTGCCGTCTGGTGGTTCGATCGTAATTGATCAAACCGAAGCGCTTGTATCAATCGATATCAACTCGGCCAAATCTACACGTGGTCATGATGTTGAAGAAACTGCGCTGAATACCAATCTAGAAGCTGCTGAAGAAATTGCGCGTCAATTGCGTTTACGCGACATTGGCGGTTTGGTCGTGATCGACTTTATTGACATGACCAAAGACCGTAACCAGCGTATGGTTGAAGCTAAATTACGTGAAGCTACGCAAAGTGATCGTGCGCGTATCCAGTTTGGTCAGCTCTCACGCTTTGGTTTGATGGAAATGAGCCGTCAGCGCTTACGTCCGTCGCTTGAAGAAGCAACCGGTTATGTCTGCCCGCGTTGTCATGGCACCGGTATGGTACGTGATCTGCGTTCACTGTCACTTTCAATTATGCGTAAAGTTGAAGAGATTGCTTTGCGTGAACGTCATGGTGAAGTGCAGGTTGAAGTTCCAGTTGAAATCGCAGCATTTTTGCTAAACGAAAAACGTCATAGCTTGGTTTATCTTGAGCAGACGTCAGGTGTACGCGTGACGGTTCTGCCTCACCCGCATCTTGAAACACCACATTATGAAATCCAGTACAACCCTGAAGGTTTTGCACCATCAAGCTACGAACGTACAGAAGCAACACGTTCTAGCGAAAAAGAGCTGGGTTATGAATCTTCAGGTTGGCATTTAGAAGAAGCTGAACACACTCATGCTGCTGCACCAGCGGTAGAGGCAGCAAAAACCAAGCAATCGCCGAAACAAGCCGCTCAAGTAGCTGCTGCACCACAAAAGTCAGCCAGCGCATGTGCTTGGCTTGAAAACTTGTTTGTTCAGAAACAAGCTCAAACCACAGACCAATCTCGTTCGGCACAAAATGCAGCCGCTGCGATTGAACAAATGGTCAACAACGGCGCAGTCAGTCGTGGTCAGTTTGGTCAGGTGAATCCAGCAGCCGTGCCAGCACAGAGCGCTGTACCTGCGGCAGCACCAACTGCAAACAACGTCTATATGTCGCAGCCGCAAGCCAAACATGAGCCACGCGAGTCCAACGAAAAAGACGAAAAACCACAGCAGCAGCGTCAGAACAACAAAAAGCGTAAGCACAAAGAGCATCGTGAACACCATGCCCCAGTGCAAGAAGCTTCACAACAAGTGCATGAAGAAACTGTGCAGTTGTCGCGTCAGGAACAACGTGACCTTAAACGCAATCAAAAGCGTCACCAATCTGAACAGCAACAGCATAACGAAACGTCACATGAAGAAACCCAACATGTGCCGCGTCGTGACCGCAATCAGCAACGTCCAAACCGCCCGAATCGTTATCGCGATCAAAGCGTATTAAATGAGGACAATGCACAGCCAAAAGCTGCACCTGCTGTTGCAGATGAGCGTCAGGTTCGTGTAGAACAGGTTGATGCACCGCGTGACGACGTACTGGCAACCGCGCTAGTGATCAATGTCGATACTGCAAAAAGTGAAATTGTGGCCTTAAATGGTCAGCCTCAGCAGCCAAAACGTGATGCAGCAGCACCAGTAAAAGCACATCAGGCGAAAGCTGAGCACAAAGCACCGACTCAACCTGCAAAAGCGGAAGTGGCGCCTAAAGCGGATGTTCCAGCCACTGAAACCACAGACGTGGCTGAACCAGTCGCTGCATCTTCAGAAGTGAAACGCGCCAGCAATGATCCGCGTATGCGTCGTCGTCAACAACGTGGACAGCATCAGGCGAAAGTACAAGCACCGAAGATCACGCCATCTCAAGTGCCAACACTCGGTCAGTACACCATTAGCAGCCTGATCCGTCATGTGTATGGTGAAGACTGTACGGTTCTAATCGAACAGTTTGGTCTCGTACCCACCTTTAACCGTGCCTTAGTGAAATTCACTGAGCAATATGCCGCTACATTGGTGGTAGGCGAGTCTGAAGGTAAAGTTGAAGATAAAAAGCCAGTGACCCGTGATGCAGAGCTTCCAAACAATAAGCCTGTTGAAGAAGCTGAACCTGCAGCGGTTTTACCGCTCACACCACCGAAGGCTGATCTGAGCCGCGTTGCCAACGATCCGCGTGAGCGTCGTCGTTTGGCCAAGCAAGCTGCTGAGCAAGCGCATGTTCAAGCCAAGCAAGCGCAAGCTGCTGAGCAGGCACAAGCAGATGCACCGCAAACGGCAGAAGTCGTCGCACAATCTGTTACGACAGATGCACCTGTAGCAGATGCTGCTCAAGAAACGCCAGCAACTGTCTCGGCAGAGGCTGTACCAACAACAGAGCAAGCGACAGATGCGGCAGCAGACCCAGCACCTGTGGCCTCAGAGGATCAAGCAGCAGATGCTGTGCAAGCCTCGCTTCCTGAAATCGAGCAAGCAACACCAGTAAAAAAGGAACCGACCAAAGCCAAAGCAAACAAAGCACCGGCTAAGGCGTCTGAAAATACTGCCAATGCAGATCAGGACAAACCGGCCCGCCCTCGTCGTCCACGTGGTCGTCCACCGAAGAAAACCACCTCTAGTACCGAATGATTTGCATAATTGCAGATCATTAAAAGAAACCTAGTCATTTCGGTGACTAGGTTTTTTTTGATACTTTTGTGAGATTAGGTTGATTGCACTAGAACAAAGGCCGTAAAAGAACAGTTCTAGATGAATTTTTTTTCTGCAGATGCGTCACCATAATTGGATTGATCGAAAAATAAATAGGATGTATATGAGCCAGACCACACAGACTGATATTATTACGCTTGGGGCTGTTGCCGCGAAAATTCCACAATTGATTCCAAAGGTGCCACACCTTCTTCATGGACTCAAACAAGCCTATTTACGCACTTCTGCTTCGCCTGCGGGCCTCGGTATTGCTTTTGAAAAAGCCGTGAAGCGTAATCCGGATGGGGCTGCTTTACTATTTGAAAATGAGCGCTATACCTATCAAGAACTCAATGAGTGGGCCAATCAGATTGCCCACTACTATCTGTCATTGGGCGCGCGTAAAGGCGATGTGATTGCGGTCATGCTTGAAAACCGCTCTGAATTGCTGGCTACCGTGATTGCACTGGCAAAAATTGGTGTGACAATTGCGTTGGTCAACACCTCACAAACAGGCAAGGTGCTCAGTCATAGTATTAATCTGGTCAAACCGATTGCATTAATTTTTGGTGATGAAGTACATCACTGCATTGATGAAATTCGTGCTGACTTAAATATCAATGAAGACCGTTTTCATTGGTTTGCCGATCAGGCCACACGTCAAGACGTGGGCACCGCACCGCACGGATATATCAATCTGGCCGAGCAAATTGACCATTTCCCAAAATTTAACCCACCTACGACCCATACCGTTCAGGGCAAAGATGGTCTGTTTTATATCTATACCTCAGGTACCACAGGATTACCCAAAGCGGTGATCTTTACCCATAGTCGCTGGACACTGGCCTATGGTACGTATGGCCATGTGCTTGATCTGAATCCCGACGATGTGATGTACGTAACGCTACCGCTCTACCATGCCACGGGCATTGTGGTGTGCTGGTGTGGCGTGATTGCAGGCAGTGCAACTTTGGCCTTACGTCGCAAATATTCGACCAGTGCATTCTGGAAAGATGTAAAAAAGTTTAATGCCTCTGCCATTGGTTACGTGGGAGAATTGTGTCGTTATCTCATGGATGCCCCTGCCACCGAGTTAGATCGGAGCCATCGCGTAACCAAAATGATTGGTAATGGTATGCGTCCGAATATTTGGGATAAATTCAAGCAACGCTTCGGTGTCGATGAAATTTTAGAGCTGTACGCATCAAGTGAAGGCAATGTCGGTTTTAGCAATATTTTTAATTTTGATAATACTGTCGGTTTTTCTCCAACGCCGTATGCCGTGATTGCATTTGATAAAGAGAAAAATGAGCCAATTCGCGACAAAGATGGATTTTGCCAGAAAGTAAAAACTGGTGAAGTGGGCTTGTTGGTCGGTAAAATTACCCGTCGCTCTCCTTTCGATGGATATACCGATCCAGAGAAAAACAAAGCCGTGATTTTAAAAAATGTGCTGAAAAAAGGCGATGCCTATTTCAATACGGGTGATTTGGTACGTGACATTGGCTTTCGTCATGCACAATTTGTTGATCGCTTGGGAGATACCTTCCGCTGGAAAGGTGAAAACGTCTCGACCACTGAAGTTGAAAATATGCTCTGCGAACACGATAAAATTGTCGAGGCCGTAGTATATGGTGTTGAAATTCCGCACACCAATGGCCGCGCGGGCATGGCGGCCATCACATTGGCCGATCATGCAGAACTGAATGATCAAGATTTGAGCCACATGGCAAGTACATTTAAAAAATGTCTGCCCGCCTATGCTGTTCCGGTTTTTTTACGTGTACAAGAAACCGTCGAAACAACGGGAACGTTCAAATATCAAAAGAACAAGCTCAAAGAACAGGCCTTTGATCCCAACAAAACCGAGGAAAGATTGCTGGTTTTATTACCTGGCGAATCGGCTTATTGTGATGTGACCAAAGACATTTTTGATAACATTCAGGCATATAAGTACCGTTTTTAGTTCATTTTTTAGCTAAACAAGAGGAAATCGTGCTTTTTATAAACAGTTATGCAATTGTTTTGAATTTTCCTCTTGTGTTAGCTGAATAACTTGCTACAATACGCTCCATCAAACGATACAGGGTCGTTAGCTCAGTTGGTAGAGCAGCGGACTTTTAATCCGTTGGTCCCGCGTTCGAGTCGCGGACGACCCACCACTTATTGTTTGATCTGATGAAAGAAGCCTAAATTACCAACTTCTTTCTTGTAAGATCAAGAAAACATCTGATCTTGCAATGTTTTTAAAGCCTTGCTTTAAAATACTCAGGGTCGTTAGCTCAGTTGGTAGAGCAGCGGACTTTTAATCCGTTGGTCCCGCGTTCGAGTCGCGGACGACCCACCAGATTCTAAAAAAGCCTTAGCATAATGACTAAGGCTTTTTTTATTGGTTCATTCTAAAAATCTAGATTTAAATCCATTCAAAGTAAAAATCTAAATATTCGATCAATTTTATAAAAATTTTCTGTTTTTACGATGATTAAAAATCTTTTAAGCTAATCCTCTCTTCAAGCAATTATATATATTTATTTAGAGGCGCAAGTTATGAGTTTAATCAACACCGAAATCAAACCTTTTCAAGCCACTGCATATTCAAAAGGTCAGTTTGTCGATTTGACCGAAGCAGATTTGAAAGGTCATTGGTCTGTTGTGTTTTTCTATCCTGCCGATTTTACTTTTGTTTGCCCGACAGAACTTGAAGACCTTGCAGAACACTACGATGCATTTAAACAATTGGGCGTTGAGATTTATTCGGTTTCAACCGATACCCACTTTACCCATAAGGCATGGCACGACAGCTCCGATGCAATTGGCAAAATTCAGTATCCAATGATTGGTGATCCAACATGGCGCATTGCCAAAAACTTCGATGTTTTGATTGAGGCTGAAGGCATGGCGGACCGCGGTACGTTTGTGATTGATCCAGACGGTAAAATTCAAATTGTTGAAATTACGGCTGGTGGGATTGGCCGTGACGCGCAAGAGTTACTGCGTAAAGTAAAAGCCGCACATTATGTGTATAACCATCCGGGTGAGGTTTGCCCTGCCAAATGGAAAGAAGGTGACAGCACACTCGCACCATCCATTGATCTGGTCGGAAAAATTTAAGACTGGCATATAAAAAAGCCCCTCAGCTCAGTTGAGGGGCTTTTTTTGTTTATTGAAACAGATCAAGTTTATAAAAATGCATCGAGTACCGAATTTAAGTACATATGTCCGTGTTCGGTACAGGCAATATGCTGTACATCGGCTTGCAATAACTTTTTCTGGCGCAGTTGCTCCAGTGTCGGTGCAATTGCGTCAATCTCCAAACCAGTTCGCTCAGCATATAAGGCTGTCGGTACGCCTTGGTTGAGTCGCAAGGCATTCATCATAAACTCAAATGGTAATTCATCTGCTGCGATCTTTTTCCATTGCACATGCTCGGCAGGCACCTTGGCCAGATAGTCTTTGGGTAGACGGGTTTTTTGATAACGATAAACGCCGTCGGGTCGTGTAACTTTGCCGTGTGCCCCTGCCCCAATAGCCAAATAATCACCGAATTGCCAGTAATTGAGATTATGTGCCGATGGCTGCTCTTTACGCCAAGCCGATACTTCGTAATTGATAAAGCCTTGTGAGGTTAAATAGGCTTCGCCGGCCGTCTGGATCTGCTCAAGCACATCATCTTCGGGTAAAACTGGTTGGGTTCTAAAAAAAACCGTATTGGGTTCAATGGTCAGTTGATACCAACTGATATGCGTGGCACCGCGTTCAACCGCACAGTGCAGGTCGTACATGGCTTCTTCAAAGGTTTGTTGTGGCAAACCGTGCATCAGATCGACATTGACACGTTGAAAGCCAGCTTTTTTTGCCAAGCCAATGGCATCTAAGGCATTTTGCGCACTGTGAATCCGCCCCAAGCGCTGCAAATGTGCCGAATCAAAACTTTGTACACCCAGTGAAAGTCGGTTGATACCGGCTGCCAAATAGTCTGCAAAAGGATCATGCTCAAGCGTGCCCGGATTGGCTTCAAGCGTAATTTCACACCCAGATGTAAACGGAATCAGAGCACTTAACTGCGTAAATAACCAGTGATAGCCCTGCGCCGAAATCAGTGACGGTGTTCCGCCACCAATAAAAATACTATGAATCGCACGCCCCTGCGCAAAATCCACTTGCGTTGCAAAATCGGCCACCAGTGCGTGCAGATACTGTTGCTCCAAATCGATAGACAATGCGCCATTGGGTACCGCATGCGAATTAAAATCACAATAGGGACATTTACGTACACACCACGGCATATGGATATACAGCGATAGCGGAATATCGGTGGGATTAAGCAAAGCAGTCAAGAATGAAACTCAAACAATAATAAGCCACTTATTTTAACACGAACCCAATCAGGACAGGCTTCAATTCATATCGAATTGCTTTAGACTGAGAGCAGATAAAAATAAGTTCTGGAAAAAGAATGATCAAGCTCTCGTCACAAGTCTTATTATTTTTACCCTTGGCACTCGGTATTGGCATTGCCATGGCCATTCAAACGGCGCTCAATACACAATTGCGTGAATCGTTACATTCCCCCTTACAAGCAGCGTTTATTTCTTTTTTGATTGGCACGATTGTCCTGGGTTTATTGGTCAGTTTTGAAGATGCAACAAAACCTAGCCTCGCGCAACTGGGGCAAATTCCTTGGTATCTCTGGTTAGGCGGCTTTTTAGGGGTTTATGCAATTAGTGTGAGCATTTATACTGCGCCTAAATTTGGGTTTCTGACCTTGTCTGGGGTGATCATTTTTGGTCAGCTCGGTATGTCGATGTTACTCGATCATTTCGGTTGGCTAGGCAATGAAAAAATTCCCGTGAACTGGCAGCGTGTTTTGGGTGCGATCATGATTTTCGCTGGCGTGATCTTTACATTTCAGCGATAACCTTTTTAAGTGGATAACGTGTTGTGACAAATGTTTCAGGGTTTGGTACTGAATTAAAACAGCTTTTGCAGTTGATGTGGCCCATTTTGATCACGCAATTTGCGCAGGCAGGTCTAGGGCTGATTGATACCATCATGGCCGGTCATCTTTCGGCCAATGATTTGGCAGCGATTGCTGTCGGTGTGGGCCTCTGGATGCCAATCATGCTGCTGTTTAGTGCCATTATGATTGCCACAACTCCTTTGGTGGCCGAAGCCAAAGGTGCACGAACACCAGAAAAAATTCCGGGACTGGTACGTCAGTCACTGTGGGTGGCACTGTGTCTGGGGCTGATTGCCATGCTGATTTTGCAGACCATGCCCTTTTTGCTGCCTGTACTTGGCGTACCTGAAAGCCTGCAACCCAAAGCAGGACTATTTTTACATGCAATTGGCTTTGGTATGCCGGCCGTGACCATGTACGCAGCCTTACGTGGTTATTCGGAGGCCATGGGCCACCCAAGACCTGTGACCGTGATTAGCTTATTGGCCTTGGTGGTACTGGTACCGCTGAACTTTATTTTTATGTATGGTCTTGGGCCTATTACGCATTTGGGTAGTGCAGGCTGTGGTTTTGCGACCGCCATTTTGCAATGGTTAATGCTGATTACACTGGCCAATTATGTGTACCGAGCCAAGGCTTATCAGTCGACGCAAATCTTTACCCACTGGGAAAAACTTGATCCGCAGATCATCAAGCGTATTTTAAAACTGGGTTTTCCAATTGGTCTGGCGGTGTTTTTTGAAGTCAGTATTTTTAGTACAGGTGCAATTGTGCTGAGCCCACTTGGTGATACGGTTGTGGCTGCACATCAAATTGCGATGTCTGTGACCTCACAGCTCTTTATGATTCCAATGTCGCTGGCGATTGCACTGACCATTCGGGTGGGCATGTATTACGGCGAAAAAAACTGGATTTCAATGCGTCGTGTACAAAAACTGGGACTCGGCACCGCTACGTTCTTCGCGTTGTGCACCATGTGTTTAATCTGGTTTGCACGTCCTCAAATTGTTGCAATTTATACTCAAGATCCACAGGTATTTGATGTGGCGTTGTCGTTGTTGCTGTTTGCAATGGCTTATCAGCTTATGGACGCATGGCAAATTGGGGCGGCAGGCTGCTTACGTGGTATGCAAGACACCAAAGGCCCGATGTGGATTACGCTGGTGGCCTATTGGGTGATCGCATTTCCGGTAGGGGTATATCTGTCGCGTAGTTTAGAGATGGGGCCGGCCGGTATCTGGCTCGGTTTGATTTTAGGCTTGAGTATTGCCTGTGTGTTGTTGCTGGCACGCTTGTACAGCAACAACCGTAAACTGTCACAGCAGGCTTGATGTTTGAGCTAGCTTGATGCGTTAGCTGGCCTGCCGAGGAGAGGCTCCGATTTGCCACACAAACGGTAGTGCAGCCTGATTGACCTCCCAATCACCAATGGCTTTTTCTTTGTAAATAATCGGATTATGCGACGATACGGTGCGTGCATTACGCCAGTATCGATCAAGCTGTTTGGCCGTGCTGCTTGCCGAGGCACTGAGCGCGTTAAACAGATTCGAAGTCAGCTCAAGAACCAGACGGCTAATCACTACCTGCCCTTGTGCCGATTCAAGCTCAGCAGCAATATTGGCCTGAACGTCTTGTTCTGGCTGCTCGGCAAAATGACTTAAATAGGCATCTTGCAAAGCCGCCGCGGCACGCTGTGTGATGGCAGCACTGGCATAGGCTTGTGCTGAAGCCTGACCAATCACCTGTAACACTTGGGGATCATGGCGAACCAGATCGGCATTGCCATGACTAAAAATTCGTGTGCGGTGACGTACTTCTTCACTAAAATTAGCCACAGCCGCCTGAGCGATACCACTTAGCGTGGCCAAGTGCACCACCTGATAAAATGCAGTTTGATACTTAAATCGCTGATCGAAAGGCAAAATATGCGAAATCGGCACCTCAACTGCATTCACGCGCAGCGTACCGCTACCCGTGGTTTTCTGGCCAAAGCCATCCCAGTCATCTTGAATATCCACCCCTGAAGCATGTCGATTAATCACGGCAATCACGTTTTGCTGACTCACTTCATCAAAGGCAAATAAATCGACCCAGTCGGCGAAAATACTTCCGGTGGAGTAATACTTTTCACCACTGACCACACGCTGCCCCGTAGCATTTTGGATCACGCGGGTAATCACATCACCAATCTGCACACTTCCCACTTCAGTCCATGCATTGCCAACCAGTTCACCCGCCACAAAGCGCTCAAACCAAAGCTTTTGAGATTGGGTTTTATGCGCCACCAGTCGATCTTCGACAAAAGCAAAATGCCCACGTAGTGCCTGCACAATATTGGAATCTGCCGCTGCAAGCTCTGTAAGGAGGTCAAATAACTGTGGTAAAGACAGCCCTGCGCCACCATAACGCACAGGTACACGCACGGCGCCAAAGCCGGCCTGCTTTAACTGTTCAATCTGCTCAAAGGGTAAAATCCGCTGCTGTTCACGGGCTAAGGCTCCCTGTGCAATCTCGGCGAAAATCGGACGATACTTTGTTGCAACGGCCGCATAATCTCCACCGAGTGAAAGCTGTTCTTTAATTTGTTCAAATTGGCTCATTTTTATTCTCCATTCTTTTCGTTTTCAATTTAGCTCCACGCATGGCGTGGCGGGTGGATACCGTTTAAGTAGTAATTGCCCACCAAATGATATTTCCAGCGCACAGGATCATGTAGAGTGTGCGTGCGCGCATTGCGCCAATGACGGTCTAGATTTAATTCCGACAAGGTCGAACGTGTGCCCGACAATTCGAACAGTTTATTGCTGGCCAGCAGCGCAATTTCTGTCGTGAGGACTTTGGCTTCTGCCACACGCAAGGTGGCTTCATTCACCTGCTGTTCGGTCGGTTCAGCAATCGCACGGTCAATTTCATCGGCCGCCAGATCAAGCACGGCTTCTGCTGCACGTAGCTTAATTTTTAAATCACCTATATTGGCAATCGTGTACGGGTCTTGGCTGGCATGTTCGACGCCCGCATCAATCCATGGGCGACTGTGCTGACGGACATACCGAATGGTTTCATCAATTGCACCGCGAGCAATTCCCGCATCGACCGCAGCCTGAATAAATTGTGAGATTGCACCTGCCGGCGTCGGGCGTTCAAATGCCCGATAAATCGGAACCAGATATTGCTCCGTCACCTCGACCTGATTGAGCTCTACAGTGCCACTGGCCGTAGTACGCTGACCAAAACCCGACCAGTCATTGATAATGTTCAGCCCTGTGGTGCCTTGAGGAATAAAAGCGGCATACGGAAGCCCTTCTTCATTGATTGCCACAACCGGAATCCAGTGGGCCAATAATGCGCCGGTGGCGAAAAACTTCTGGCCATTCAATTCATAACCGGTGGCTGTTTTGCGTAGGGTGGTCTGTAAATCGGCAACGGTTCTGGCATTTTTTTCTGAAAATGCATTGCCTAAACGCGCGCCTCGAAGAATCAAATCAAAAAAGAAATGTTGCTGTTCTTCACTGGCATCGAGCCGAAGATGTTCGATAAAAGCCAAGTGGTTTTGAGGAATCTGCCCCAAAGATGAGTCGACACTGGAGATGGTTTTAATTACCTCGGCCAAGGTACGATATGACACGCCAGCACCGCCAAATGCTTTTGGCACGGTAATCGCCCAGAGGCCACTTTGCGAAAAAGCCTGAACTTCGTTTAGTGGTAACTGACGTGCTTGATCACGCTGTGATGCCTCTTGGGCAAACCGCTCGGCCAGTCGCTGTGCGATCTCAATGGCCTCTTGGTCTGAACGAATACGATGTGCATTTTCGGTATGCTGAAAATAATGATGTGGCACTGGATGATTACGAGAATCATGCGCACGGTTGAGATTTAAATTCGACATGGTGAGTGCGTCCTGATGCTGATTTGTACTTATTTGTGCTATCACCATATCACCAAAATTTGCCATGCTTTATATGGATTAACGTATTGTTTATGAATTGATTTTTGCTAAGCTTTTCTCAAAATAATATTTATTTAAACCCTTGTTTCCTCGGCATTATTAACAGCATATAAACAATTTAAACTTTGAAATATATACTTTGTCACCTATGATCAAAATTGAAAAAACCGCAGCGAAAAGGTACTTCAGATGGCAAAAAATGCGAGCTCACCGGGTCGGCGTTTTATGAAACTTGCAGGCATGACCGCCAGCATTGCAACCAAAACCGTGTCCAACTCCATTCGACATCTCACTGCCGATGAAGAACAGAAACTTGCTGCAAAAACCAAGTTATTTCAAGATATTGGTATTCAGATCGCAGAAACTTTGGGTGAAATGAAAGGTGCGGTGATGAAAGTGGGGCAAATTGCTTCACAGTACAAGGATATTTTTCCGCCAGAAGTGGCACAATCGATTGCAAAGTTACAACGTCAGGCACCTGCCGTACCTTTTGCAACTATTCGCACTCAGGTCGAAAAAGAACTCGGAAAACCACTCGATGTGGCGTTTCAATCTTTTGAGCCCACTCCTTTTGCCGCGGCATCGATTGGTCAGGTTCATCGGGCCAGACTGCATGATGGGCAGGAGGTTGTGGTCAAGGTTCAGTATCCCGGCGTAGATGAAGCCTGTGAAAGTGACTTGAAACAGGTACGTCTGGCTTTAAGACTCATGGGCGTGATTAAAATCGATAAAAAGCTTCAGGACAAACTGTTTGCCGAAATTCAAGAAAGCTTATCTGATGAGCTAAATTACGAAATTGAGGCACAAAATCTTGAAGTTTTTAAAACCTTTCATCAGTCGCTAGACGCCAAAGTGGTCATTCCTAGCGTATTTAAAGCATATTCGACCCGACGCGTCTTAACTTTAAGTCTTGAGCATGGTGAGTCGCTTGAAACAGCAAGCACTTGGCCACTTGAAGTGCGTAATACACTGGCTCGTCGATTGATTCGCACCCTTGGGCAAGAAATGTTTTACTTAAAACGTTTTCACTGCGACTCTCATCCGGGTAATTTTGCTTTTCGACCAGATGGTACTGTGGTGATTTATGATTTTGGCGGTGTTAAAACCTTAAGTGTCGAAATTGTAGAACATTTTAAACAACTCATTTATGCTGCACGCAAACACAATATTCCTGCCATTGAAGATCATTTGGAGGCATTACAAGCACTTGCCATCAAATCTTCTTTTCCTGAAGAGCTCTATATTCAGTGGATTGATGTGCTGCTGCGACCCTTAACTCAACCTTATAACTTTGCAGAAAATTCTGCCTATCATGACAGCGTCACACTGGTTAAAAAGTCGTTAAAGTACTGGGATGTATTTCGACCGTCGCCCGACACCTTGATGGTTAACCGCACGATTTCCGGACATTACTGGAATCTCATTCATTTGAAAGTTGAAGACAACCTCAACGATTTGTTTGAAGAACTGGTACCCAACCCCAGTTAACAAATTTTAAGCAGAGCATACATTGACTGAAACATTTGTTATAATATAACATTACATAAATTATTGATTAATTATTCGAGGTCGACATGCGTTCAGGTATTCATCCAGAGTATCAACAAGTATTGTTTCATGACACCAATGCTGATGTATATTTCTTAATTGGCAGTACACTTCAAACCAAACAAACACGTGAGTACCAAGGTAAGGTCTATCCATACGTGACCTTGGATATTTCAAGTGCCTCACATCCGTTTTATACCGGTGAAGTACGTCAAGCCAGCAATGAAGGTCGTGTTGCGAGCTTCAACAAACGCTTTAAGCGCTTTAAACGTTAATTTAATTTTAAGTTTATCGCGTTAAGGTGAAAAGAATTCGAAGCCTAAGGATCTATCTCCTCCACTTAGGCTTCTTTTTTTGTGTCCAGATTCTGTGTATAAGCTCATTGTTATCCACAGCACTTTATGGCTTCATGTCGCCATGAGCGATCTCATTTCTCGATTTAGCATTTAGTTGCTGCTTGCTTCAATGTTATGCTTACAACCCTTTACGGCAGATACAATGAGGGAATCTTATGTCTCAGGCATTACTTCAACAGTTACAAAATGGCGAAGCCAAATTTGCAGATGTCTTGGCTCATATTGAAGCACATTTTGTTCATACCCCAACTGCATTTCAAAATGGCGCGCAGTCTAATGCCGCAACAGAAAATCAAGGCAGTGCCAAAGTACTGTCTTATGCAAAAATTGAAGGGCTGAATCAGGCAGATACGTTAAGCTTGTTTGCAGAGCATTATGCTGCCGTTTTAAATACTCCCGAAGGGACAGACCATCAAAATATTCGTCAGTTTATGCAACATGGCTGGGATGGTGTGGCTTTTGAAGGTAAGGCACTTCAGGCCAAATAAGTCTTTTTAGATTTTGATTATTCCCCAACAAAGCATTGGGGAATAATCAAATGATTCGAAACAGGCTTAAAGCGCATCGGCAAAATCAAGTGCCTGTTCCAGATCTGCAATTAGATCATCCAGATGCTCAAGCCCCACATGTAGGCGCACCAAGTAACCCCCTTCTTGTACCGAGCTTTGCGTGCGATGCGCCACTCCCACAGGCAAGATCAGGCTTTCAAAGCCTCCCCAAGACAATCCAATGTGAAAAAAGTTTAAGGCATCAAAGAAACGTGCAACATAAGTCGGATCTGAGCGCTTGAGATAAAAAGAAAATAATCCGGTCGCGCCCTTAAAAGATTGGCGCCATATTTCATGCCCCGCTGCGTGTTCAAGCGCAGGATAATTAACACGGCCGATACTGGCATGTGCACTTAAATACTGCGCCACCGCCAGACCATTTTCATTATGCTGTTTTAATCGTACTGCCAGACTGCGTAGTCCACGTGAAGCCAGATAAGTATCATCTGGACTGGTGGTTTCACCAAAGCTATACACAACACGACTCAATTGTTCGATCGAATCGGCGTTGGCCGTTGCAGTGCCCATCAAAATATCTGAATGCCCTCCAATATATTTGGTCACCGACTGAATCGAAACATCCGCACCCTGTTGTAGTGGCTGAAAAAATAATGGCGTTGCCCATGAATTATCGACCAGCACTTTGGCATTTTTTTTGTGGCTTAGTTCAGAAATTGCAGCCAGATCGGTCACTTCAAAGGTCATGGAACCCGGAGACTCGATATACACCACAGCGGTTTTGGTTTGTAATTTTTGCGCAAATGCTGCTAAGTCGCATGGATTGAAATACTCAACCTCAACGCCCATACGAGGTAAGATCTGATCGGCAAAACTACGCGTCGGGCCGTACACATTATCGGCCATCAAGACATGATCACCCGCTTGAACAAAGGCGGTAAGCGTATGTGTACATGCAGAAAGCCCAGAAGGAAACACCAGACAGCCAGCACCGCCTTCGAGTGTATTGATTGCGCTTTCAAAAGATTTAGTGGTTGCAGCGCCGTAACGACCATAATGCCGATAACCACCACCATTTTGCTTATGCTGCTCCCACTCTTCAAAACTGTTGACCAAAATGGTCGAGCCGCGATACACCGGCGTATTCACTAACCCATCAAAGCGATGCGGTGTTCTTCCTAAATTGATGACATCGGTACATACATGATTCATTTTGATACCCTTTTGATTATGTAGTTCTTTTCGACAACATCATCATAATTAAGCTCGATTGAATTTTGAGTTTAAAAAAAATATCAGTTTCACTTCAAATTAGAATTTTATTTCACTTTCATAGATTAAAAAGAAATTATGATCCATATTTATTCTGCTATTGTGGATTACATCCTTTTGTCTGACATTTTTAACGATGTTGATCATCGGCATATATCTCACCGATGTTAAGTTTCAATGGGCTTATATTTTAGTTCTGATTAAAAGAATACGCAGATAACTCAAGCCGCATCGATATTAGAAATAATTAAGCGGCAAACGCGTGGTGTACTTGATCTGCTCCATCGCAAAGCTTGAGCTAATATCGGCTAAACCCGGAATCTGAATCAGTCGTTTATACACCCGATCATATTCCATCACATCTGGCACAGCCACTTTAAGCAAATAATCGGTTTCGCCTGCCATTCGATATACTTCAAGAATCTCATCGATGGTATGAATGTGGTCGCGAAACTTTTGAATCCATTCCATATTGTGCTGTGCAATCTTGATAAACACCATGACGACCACATTGATATTGAGCTTCTTACGATCCAGTAAGGCCACTTTACCGTAAATAATCCCTGCTTCTTCCATTTTGTGAATCCGGCGCCAGCATGCGGTATTACTTAGCCCCACCCGATCGGCAATATCACCAATGGCGCATGTACAGTCTTGTTGGAGAAGTTCTAAAATTCCGCGATCATATTTATCAAGTTGAACATTCATAGTATCGGTGAAGAGGCATTGAAAAGTTATGCCATCAATGTAGCGAAAAGTGAAATGGAATTCTATTTTTCTGTGATCAAGATTGATACTGTTTCTGAATCAAATTCAATCTATGTGTGCAGCACACCGCACAAACCTCATAATCCATGCACGGTGCATAACGACTCATCTATCGTGCGCTGCTTACGGGCGCTCGGCATATTGAGGCAGATCATCTTGAATACTGTCCCACTCTGCTTTATGCGCTGCAAAAATATGCATACTCGGTTTTTGCTCGATTTTGGTATCGAGCGTTCCAATACGCAGTCGGTGATATTCTGGTGTATCGGTTTTAATGCTCATGATGGGTGAACCACATTCACTGCAAAAACAACGCTGTGTGGTGGGCGTAGACTGATATTTCTTAAGAAGATGCTCACCTTGAACAATCTTAAAATCATCAATGTGTACTGGCGCATTGGTGGCGTAAGCCGTACCGTTGGCTTTACGACAGCGCTGACAGTGACATTCGATAATCTCACCGATTCCACGGCCTGAAATTTCATAACGAATGCCCTGACACAAACAACTACCGGTCAATAGCGCTGTATTTGACATGATGATGCTCTCCCTGTTTGCATTGATTTTTCAACCAAACTAACAGATTTTTCAGCTGAGTAACATCACGACTTTCTGCTTATTGAGCCCCCAAATACGCATGTACACCCTGAGCAGCCGCCCGTCCTGTGGCCAAACAAGCGGTCAGTAGATAGCCACCAGTAGGTGCATCCCAATCCAACATTTCGCCACAGGCAAAGGTGGCCGTTGTGTCTTTTAGACGGAGCGTTGAATCCAGCGCATCTCGTGCAATCCCGCCAGCACAGCTGATGGCTTCTTCAATCGGACGAAAACCTTGTACACAAATTGCCAGCTGCTTAATGTGCTGCGCCATTTTCTGTGCGTCATTCCAGTCGGTTTTGGGTACCACATCGCGGATTAAGGCAATCTTGGTTTTATCGAGTCCTGCTTTTTGCCACACGGTATTGAGGGATTGCTTATTGCCTTGCTGGAGTTTTTGTAAAATTTGTTCCACACGCTGGTCTGGCAGCAAATCTAGATATAAAACGCTGGAGTTTTGAGATTGCATTGCTTCACGCAAATCACGATTACAACGATAGACCAAACCGCCTTCCAAGCCATAATGGCTGATGACCATTTCACCAAACTGTGGCGCTCGACCATCAACCCACGCCTGAATACGCTTTAACGGTTGTCCAAAAAGAGGAGCAAGATAGGCCGACCAGTTTATCAGTACACCCACATTACTGGCCTGGAAAGTCTGAATCTGCTCTGGTTGCAACCACGCTTGCCATTTTCCATCGCTGCCCAATTGCGGCCATGAAACGGCGCCGCAGGCCAGAACCACCGCATCGACCAGAACAGTACGATGCTGTTGCCGCTGGATATCAACCACTGAAAGCTCAAGATCAGACACATTGATGACTTCATGGCGATAACGAAATGTCACGCCACGATCTTGTAAACGCTTCAGCCATGCCCGCAGTAAGGGTGCGGCTTTCATTTCATTGGGAAAAATCCGCCCGGAACTGCCGACATATGATGCAATCCCCAGCTCCTGCATCCAAGTCTGAATCTGCTGTGCATGAAACGGCCGGATCATTGGCTCAAGCCAGTCGGTATGATCATAGCGTGTCAGAAAGGTATCGAGTGCTTCAGCATGACTGATATTGAGTCCGGTTTTCCCTGCCATCAAAAACTTGCGCGCTGCAGACGGTTTTTGCTCATACACTGTGATGTCGTATGTTCCAAGTGCCGACAGAACCTCGGCACAGGCCAATCCGGCAGGCCCGGCACCAATAATCGCAATCTGCTTATTCGGCATGATTTTGACCCAATAACGGCATAAACTGGTCAAAGCGAGTTTGATACGTCGCGGGCTTGGTAATCACCAGTTGCTGGCACAGCTCGCCGCGTTGTAAATATTTAATCTCAAAATGCGTGCGTGCAGAGTCAGGCGCAATGATTTGTTTTTCAAAAGGTAACTGCCACAGCTGTTCAAGTTGCTGAGCGGCTTCGTCGATATACTCTGGAATATTACTGGCCAGTGTAAGTGTGCCTTCTGGCTGTATGCGTGACAGTAAAAACTCGAAGAACGGCATATTTAGCCAGCGCTGTGCTGGATTATGCGGCTCTGGGTTCGGATATAAAATAAAGGCCTGTTCAACTTGCGCCGGATACAGTGCATGCACAATCCAAGGCAATGCATCGGCATGTACAGGCGTTAAATGCGCACGCGCATGTAGTTCTTGCTGCTTTTGCATCGCCAAAAATTTCTCTTTGGTTCGTTCAATGGCCACCAAATGCCGCTCTGGATGTTGCTCGGTAAACAACATGGCATGCTTGCCCTTACCCGCCCCGATTTCGAGACACAGTGGCGTGTTGGCCACAGGAGTAAAAGCACGAGGGGCTTGCATACGCTGAGCCTGAAATTGACGTATCGACATAATCACAGCAAACTATTTAAACTTAATCGTGAAATCAGGCATAAGTCTAACAACTCATCATGACTTTGCCTAACATCTTGATGATGAATTTAAGGAATTCCGGTATGCCACGTACATTTCCCTGCCCGCGTTGTGGACAACCCTCGCACTGGGAGAACAACCCGTTTCGTCCCTTTTGTTCAGAGCGCTGCAAGCTGATTGATTTGGGTGCATGGGCCAGTGAAGATTATAAAATTCCAACGCAAGATTCACCCAGCTCCGAGCAAAAACATCCAGACGATTATGACGATTGATCTGCTTTAGATCGTCTTAAAGTTTGGGAATTTTTCACGTATAGTGAAGCCATTTTGACTTTCATGGATGTCTTGCATGACCAAGCAGTTTGCTGTAATTGGTAATCCGATTGAACAATCTCGCTCGCCCGAGTTGCATCATGCCTTTGCAGAAAAGCTCGGCATCACGCTGCACTACAGCAAACGGCTGGCCGCGCTGGATGGCTTTGAGGCCTCGGTGCGTAATTTTTTTGAAGACGGCGGTGTAGGAATGAACATCACCGTACCCTTTAAGGAACAAGCCTTTGCACTTTGTGATGTCTTGACTGAACGCGCCAAAACCGCAAAAGCCGTGAATACACTCTGGATGCAAAACGGAGCATTGCATGGTGACAATACTGATGGTCAGGGTTTAGTCGATGCCATTCGTGCGCTAGATTGGCCATTAGAAAAAACGCGTGTATTAATTCTGGGCGCAGGCGGCGCAACACGTGGTGTGATTTATCCGCTGGTACAAGCAGGTGTGAAGGAAATAATTATTGCCAACCGCACACTTGAACGGGCTGTTCAACTGGTCGAAGATTTACATGATGCAGTCGCGCCGGCACAACTTAACGTCATGGCGCTGGATCAACTTGCTGGCGATTTTGATCTGGTCATCAATGCGACATCGGCCAGTTTAAGTGGCGATGCTCTAAAATTGCCCGCTGCCCTTCGTTTTGATTATGCTTATGAAATGGCCTACGGCAAAGCATCAAGCTTTTTAGAACAAGCCGAGCAGCGTGGCGTGCCGAGCACAGATGGCTTTGGTATGCTGGTGGGTCAGGCCATTGAAGCGTTTTCGATTTGGCACGGCGTAAAACCTCAGCTTAAAGATTTTTTATCTAAGTCGCATTAATAAAAGTATGTTGTGGTCATGCGCCGCTTGACTCGGCGCATGCCATCCCTTCAATAACCCACATCCCAAATCGTGTAAATGGTCATTGGAACGCTGAATTAGCCTTTTTGAATCAGATAACGATATGCTTTGAGTGCTTGATCATCTTGTGTTTCTTCTTGCAGTAACAGCTCGTGACCCAAGTGCATACAAAATTTTGGAATATCCCACGACGTTGAAGGATCGGTTGCCAAAACTTCAACAATATCACCAGATTTAGATTTACGAATTGCCTGATGCAACATCATGACCGGTTCAGGGCATCGTAAACCACGCGTATTCAACTGAATGGCCGGGGTAAAATCGCGTGCTGACATGCGTACACTTCACTTCAAAAAACAGACCATAGTTTAACATAAACCGACATGGAACCCGAAATTCGGCAAATTTGATCCATCAAGCTGAATCATTTACTTTTTCCCGCCGATTGGATGATGCATAAGCATATTTTCTTCGGTATGATAAAAATTCATTTACTAGCATAAAGAGTCTTTAGGAAAGATTATGCACGAGGAATCAGGCCCATCGTGGGGAATGCGCGGTTTACGAAAATGGCTAGGAACTGCGCCAGAAACACGCGATGAACTGCTCAAATTAGTTCAAGATTCACGTCGTTTTTTAGAACCTGATACGGTGGCGATGCTAGAAGGTGTTCTTGATCTTCCCGCCACAAAAATTCGCGAAGTCATGACCCCTCGTACGTCCATGATCAGCTTACAAGAAGATGACCAATTACTCGACATCTTGCATGTTTTGATTGAGTCGGCTCACTCCCGTTTTCCGGTTTTTTCATCGGATCAGCCCGACAATGTGGTCGGGATTTTACTGGCCAAAGACCTACTGCCGTTCTTGACCGAACCAACTGCCATTGTCGATATCCGCGCTCTGATGCGTCAGCCACTTTTTGTGCCGGAAAGTGCCCGCTCGGACCAAGTGCTACGCATGCTCAAACACACCCAGACCCATATTGCCATTGTGATCGACGAATACGGCACGACGGCAGGTTTGGTCACGCTTGAAGATATTTTAGAAGAAATTGTGGGTGAAATCGAAGACGAGCATGACAATGTCGATGAAGAAGCCCAGTACATTGTGCCTGACAGCAATCACACCACAGCCAACTCGTGGATGGTGCAAGCACTTACACCAATTGAACATTTTAATACAGTTTTAGATGCTGATTTTTCTGACGATGAAGTAGAAACTGTGGGCGGTTTATTGCTTCAGGAAATTGGACTGGTCAGTGATTTACAAGGTCAGGTGATTGAGCTTGATAACTGGCAGTTTACAATTATTGAAGCAGATGCACGCATAATTCATCTGATTCGAGCTGTACGTAAATGAGAGCATACTTTAGTCAGCTGCTGGGAACATCCCGGCAGCAAAAACAGCTTCCCTTTATTTTTCCCTTACTGATTTCTCTTTGTTCTGGCGCAATTTTTAGCCTTGCCCTTGCACCTTATTACTATTGGTGGATTGCGATTTTATCGCCAGCCCTTTTGTATGCGGTATTGCATGGGCGCTCAGCGAAACAAGGCTTTGCCTTGGGTTGGGCTTATGGATTCGGGCTTTGGTTTGTTGGGGCATTTTGGCTGTACACATCCATTCATGTCTATGGAGATACCAATGCAGCCCTGAGTGTGCTGATGATTGCCGTGATGGCCTTGGTGATGGGCCTGTTCACAGCGGTTCAAACTTGGCTTTATCGTCGTTTTTTCCCGGAAACTCCCCTCACCTTCGCTCCGCTCTGGATTGTATTTGAATGGGCAAAGACTTGGGTATTTACCGGTTTTCCATGGCTATTTGCAGGCTACGCCTTTACCGAGCGTTATCTCGATCACTATGCACCCCTCTTTGGTGTATTTGGGGTGTCGTTTGTGGTGATTATACTGGCCTGTGCCTTGGTCGAGTTACTCAAACGCCGTATTTTCTGGCTGATTCCGGCTGCCATTTTGCTGGTGGGCGCATGGGGTGCCTCTAAGCTGCAATTTGTCGAGCCAAAGAAAACAGCACCCTTGTCGGTTTCCCTGATTCAGGGCAATATTCCGCAAGATTTAAAATGGCTTACCGAATATCAGCTTAAAACACTGATGATTTACGCCAATCTGACCCGAAGCGAATGGGGCCGAGATCTGATTGTTTGGCCAGAATCATCTATCCCGATGTTTCAGACCGACATTCAACCGTTTTTAGATGCCATGGACCAGCAAGCCAAGGCCAGTGGTTCTGCATGGGTGACCGGCATACCGTACTGGGATCTTCCTGCATCGCGTCAGGCCCAAACACCGCTGTATTACAACAGTATTATGGCCTCAGGTTCCGATGCACACGGATTGTATAAAAAGCAGCGTTTGGTGCCCTTTGGTGAATATATTCCGCTTTCTGGATTATTAAGCTGGGTGCTACCGGCACTACAAAATGATCCCTCGATGAGTGGATTTAGCCGCGGACCAGACAATCAAAAACCGTTAATGATTAAAGGTCATGCACTGGCTGCTGCCATTTGTTATGAAGTGGCCTATCCAAACTTGACCCGTCGCAATGCTGAAAATAGTGACTTTTTGATCACGGTATCGAACGATGCATGGTTTACTGGTACGGCTGGCCCGTTACAACATTTGCAAATGGTACAAATGCGCGCCAAAGAAAATGGTCGCTGGTTTATCCGCGCAACCAACACCGGTGTAACCGCGTTTATCGATAGTAACGGTCATATTGTTGAACAAGCACCTATGGATCAAGCAGCCGTATTGCGTGGTGAATTGCCTGCAATGCAAGGTGAAACGCTGTATACGCGTTTAAGTGACTGGCCAATTTTAATCTTTTCTGGATTATTATTACTTTTGGGCTGGGTCTACCGACCGCGTAAGCCTCAAGATGTTTCTTACAAATCCAGACGCTAAACACCAGCCGAGAAGACATTCTCGGCTTTTTTTATATTCTCTAAAGTGACAAACGGATGAAGCTCATATACGCCATCATGCCTGCGAGCGTCATCATCGGTACCTGACGGTAAATTCGGATGAGTTGAGTTTCTAAAGGTGAGAGATTTAAATGCGCCAAGGAAACCACAGTCAGT
The DNA here is from genome assembly GCF_000760595.1 of Acinetobacter soli. Lineage (GTDB taxonomy): Bacteria > Pseudomonadota > Gammaproteobacteria > Pseudomonadales > Moraxellaceae > Acinetobacter > Acinetobacter soli. Next base: position 224,785 of record NZ_BBNM01000005.1, read on the forward strand.
TGCAATGCATTGAAAAAGGTCACCAGCCATACTGAACTCAAAACACTAATACTTAAAAAAGCCACCATGATCTGGCTACTGGCATCGCTAAGCGACCAAAGCGTGATTGCACTTTGACTAAGCGGCAGAAGACTCAGCACAAAACATAGCGCCTTAAGCACAGACCAATGCAATTGGTTCACTTCATCGGATAAGAACAATGCTTTCATACTGATCGCCCCCATTGCGTTTAATTTATTTTCTTTTGTCATTATGCGTAGTTTTTATCAAATAAAAAGCTGAATCTTTCTAACCGCTTGTTTTTCTTGTAACTATCCAGTTTAATAATAATTCTTATTATAACTCTCATATCTTAGTTATTATATTTTTAATTAAATAACAGCAACTTAATTATTTAACAATAACTAAGAGCGATTATCACTTCACCTATGACTTATTTTAAGCCATAAGTGAAGAACATCATTATCTTAATTATTTTTCAGCATAATAAATATCAGCATCATTTCCTTCGCCACCGGCTTTACCATCGGCACCAAAAGAATATAAATCGTAGGCACGTCCTTCAGTACCCGGAATCACGTATTGCAAATCATTGTCCCAACTGTCCTTCGGATAGCCGCCTTTTACATAACCACCCGGCAACCAGTTTTTCGCAGTTGCAGGCTGATTCAACAAGGCATCTAAGCCACCTTCTTGCATGGTTGGAAAATGGCCATTGTCGAGCTTGAACTGATCGAGCGCACCTGCCACCCCTTTTAACGTAATTTGCGTGGTATCGACTTTGGCTTTTTCTCCACGGCCCATGACGTTAGGTACAATCAGTGCCGCCAGCACACCCAAAATCACAATCACCACCATGACTTCGATTAAGGTAAAACCAGAGGCACGCTTCAGGCGTGGTGCACGCAATGCAGACGCCGACAGGCCTTGAGAAAGAACCGCAGAGGTGTTGTCCTGCTTTGAATCGTTTAATCGTGTCTGTTTTAATTCCATATTCATCTCTAGTTTCAATCGTTTTAAATCATATTATTCATATTGACAATCGGTAGCATCACCGCAATCACAATCACCAAGACAATCGCAGCCATGAGAACGAGCATTAATGGCTCAAGCAAGGCCAGCATTGTCGAAATAAATGTAGACACTTCACGGTCTTGCATACTCGATGCGCGCTCCAGCATGCGATCCAGCTCGCCAGATGCTTCACCACTTCGAATCATTTGTACCATCATTGGCGGGAAATAACCACAGCGCTCAAGCTGGGTAGCAAGGCTGCCACCCTCGGTCACTTTTTCTGCTGCCAAATTAATCGCATCTCGAATGACCCAGTTACTGCTGACAGCCGCACCGATACGTAGCGCATCTACCAAAGGTACGCCGGATCGAGTCAAAATCGACAGCGTACTTGCAAAACGTGCTGCGTTTATACCACGTGATAATTTACCAAATAATGGCAATCTGAGCGTTAAGCGATCAAACGCATAATGTCCTGCACTGGTTTTAAGAAAACGTACAAACATCACAATACTCAAAAAGCCAATCACCAGCATAAACGGCCATGCCTGACGAATAAAATCACTGGCATTCATCAGCGCCACAGTAATCCACGGAAGTGCCTGTTTGCTCTGATCGAAGGTTTTCACAATATCTGGCACCACATAGGTCATGAGTCCCATCACAATCGCAAATGACATCAGCATTAAAATGATCGGATAAATCATGGCCCCTTGTACTTTCTTTTGCATGGCAAAACGGTTTTCGGTGTAGTCCGAGAGCTGGTCTAAAATCAGATCCAAATGTCCAGATCGTTCTCCGGCCGCAATGGTCGCAATATATAAATCTGGAAAACGCCCCGACTGCTGCATACCTTGTGCTAGAGAATGCCCTTCTAGTACTTTAGAGCGCACCGACAACAATAAATTTTGTACGTGGATTTTTTCACTTTGTTTGGCCACGGCTCTTAAGGCTTCTTCAAGCGGAATCGCAGCCGCCACCAACACGGAAAGCTGACGGGTCATTAAGGCCAGATCATAGGCAGTAAATTTCTTTTGAAACCATGCACGCCCCTGTTGCTTGTCTTTTTTTTCTACGGGATCGACCAGAATGGGTGTCCATTCACGGTCACGGAGCTGCTGGCGAATTTGGCGCGCAGAATCGCCCTCCAAAACACCTTTGTGTTGTTTTCCAGCGGCATCAAGCGCCGTAAATTGATATGCAGGCATGGTGGTATTTTAGTTTTTCCCAAAAAATCGTGTTGATGTAAATACGTCGTGTTAAATCTAGCATGCTTGATTAAGCACCTCAGACATGCTCAGTTTGAGTATAATGCGCAAGATGATCCATAGAGCGACTCCATCTTGATGCACACTACGCCACCTCAGCCCCCTCAAGACATTTTCCGTGTTCGTGTGGCCGTTCCTGTGCATTTATACGATACCTTCGACTATAGCGTAAGCGCAGCAGATTATGAACAGGCAGCGATCGGTGCACGCGTTTTAGTCTCGTTTGGCCGTCAGACACTGGTCGGTATGATTACTGAAAAACTGGCGCCTGATCTGCCACTCGATCCAAGATTTCAATTAAAACCGATTCAGGCTTTACTGGATCAATCACCGATCTTAGACCAGAAAGTTTTAAAATTATTGACATGGTCGGCGCAATATTACCAATTTCCTCTAGGCGAAGTGATTCAAACGGCATTACCCGGTTTGCTACGTCAAGGCAAGGACGAGGATATCCTGACGCACATCTGGCGCATCGCGGCGCATCCCGACCCAGACGCAAAACTCAAGCGCTCGCTCAAACAGTTTGAAGCCTATCAAATTCTCAAGCTGCATCCAGCCGGCACTACTGAGACCATTTTAAATTTAAGCGGCGTCGATACCGCGACCCTTCGGGCTTTACAAAAAAAAGAACTGGTGACTTGCACACAGGAAATCCAAGATTTCCGTCCCACGCCGGTACAATTGGCACAAATGCCATTAACTGCCAACCCTGACCAGCAGCATGCCATTGAACGCGTTATGGCACATTTGCATGCCTACCGCGCCTTTTTACTCGATGGGCTAACCGGCAGCGGCAAAACCGAAGTGTATTTGCACATCATGCACGAGGTGCTCAAGCAAGGTAAACAGGTGCTGGTGCTGGTGCCTGAAATTGGTCTGACACCACAAACCATTGCCCGATTCAAATCCCGATTTCACTGTGATGTCGCGTTGCTGCATTCAGGTTTAAACGATTCCACGCGCTTACAGGCTTGGCAACAGGCCAAAATGGGCAAAGCCTCAATTATTTTGGGCACGCGTTCTGCAATTTTTACTCCTTTACCGCATTTGGGATTGATCATTTTAGATGAAGAGCATGATCTTTCTTTTAAGCAGCAAGAAGGCTTTCGCTATCATGCACGCGATGTGGCACTGTATCGTGCGCATCTGGAAAATTGTCCGATTATTCTTGGCTCTGCCACGCCTAGTATCGACAGTTATCATCTGGTCGAACAAAACAAACTTGAATTACTTGAGTTAAATCAACGTGCCGGCTTGGCATTAATGCCTAAAGTACACCTGATCGACTTAAAAGTAGCCAAAAAGCAGCACGGATTGAGCCAAAAGCTGATCGAGCAAATCCAGCACACCCTCAAGCGCCAAGAACAAGTCCTGATTTTTTTAAACCGACGTGGCTATGCCCCCGTACTGGTCTGCGAAAGTTGCGGCTGGCAAGCCAATTGTCCACATTGCGACGCACATTTTACCGTACATACCCAACCCTATACCTATCTGCACTGTCACCACTGTGGCACTATTCAGCGCATGCCAGAGGCGTGTTTGGCCTGCAATCACCCAACCTTAAAAACCTTGGGCATGGGCACTGCCAAAGTCGAAGCGCATTTGACCGAACTCTTTCCTGAGCATGATGTGATTCGGGTTGATCGTGACAGTACCAGCCGAGTCGGCAGCTGGCAAAAAATTTATGACCGAATCCAGCAAAACAAGCCGATGATCTTACTCGGAACCCAAATGCTGGCCAAGGGTCATCACTTTCCGTTTGTGACCTTGGTGGCGATTTTAGATATCGATGCCGGCTTACTGAGTGTCGATGTCCGTGCGCCAGAACGCACCGCTCAATTGATTGTTCAAGTTTCGGGACGGGCTGGTCGCGGTGAACATAAAGGCGAAGTGTATCTACAAACCCTGCGCCCCGATCATCCAATGCTAACAACGCTGATTGAAAAAGATTATCGTGCCGTTGCCGCGGAAATACTCAATGAACGTCGGGTGGCGTTGTTGCCCCCTTATCGCTATAGCGTGTTGATCCGCTGTGAATCCAAAGATCGTGAATACAGTCAGGCGTTTTTACAACAAGCCGCAGCGCGTTTCTTACAACAGGCAGGCAGTGTGGCCGATATCTGGGGGCCTATTCCCGCGCCAATGGAACGAAAAGCAGGACGTTATCGGGCACATATGGTGATTTTGGCGCAAGATCGGGCGCGCTTACATTTCTTTTTACGTTCTTGGTGGGCCGATACCGTACAGCAACCGCGCCAGCATCAATTACGGCTTTCGATTGATGTCGATCCGCAAGAATTTAGCTGATGGCTTAATGTTCATGGCTGAAAATGCTAGAGTTAAACCTTCATTTAGCCCCCAACGCATTCAGAGTTTTCTATGTCACTGTTGCTACAAATCACGATTTTTCTCGGTGCCGCATTACTCCTGGTGCCGCTAGGTAAACGTTTTGGTATTGCAACCGTCATTGGCTATCTGTTGACCGGTATTGTACTGGGTCCGCATGTTCTGAATGTTGCAACCGATGCCAAAGCCATCATGCATATGGCTGAATTTGGCGTCATTTTACTGATGTTTATTATTGGGCTTGAGCTACGCCCGCAGCGCTTGTGGCAAATGCGTCACTCGATTTTTGTGATGGGCAGTACGCAGGTTATTCTGACTGGCATGGTGTTAATGGGGCTGGTGTTTTTGGTCTTTAAGCAATCGGTGACCAGTAGTTTTATCATCGGATTTGCGCTGGCGCTGTCTTCGACCGCGTTTGTGCTGCAATTGCTGGCAGAAAAGCAGCAACTCAACACCACTTATGGTCAGCAGTCCTTTTCTATTTTGCTGTTTCAAGATATCGCAGCCATCCCTCTTTTAGCTGTTATTCCACTTTTGACCGGTAGTTCGACTACGCACCATGGTATTGCCTACTTCGCTGCGATTTTAGCCACCTTTAGCGGCTTATTTCTATTTAGCCGTTTTGTGATGCGGCCCTTTTTTCGTTTTGTTGCCAAAAGTGGTGCGACAGAGCTGATTACCGCAGTGGGCTTGTTCATTGTGCTGGGCGTGGTGCAATTGATGGAAATTTTAGGTATCAGCACTACACTTGGCGCATTTTTGACAGGTGTTCTGCTGGCAGACTCAGAGTTTCGTCATGAACTTGAAGCCAGCATCGCTCCTTTTAAAGACTTGCTCTTGGGGCTGTTCTTCATGACAGTGGGCATGACCGCACAACTGACGCTCATGCTGCATATGCCAGAAATCATTATTGGTTCGGCACTTGCACTGATTGTGATAAAGGGCGTGTTACTGATGGGTATCGCTCGTTACTTTAAATACAAGTGGAACAACAGCCTGATGCTGGCAGCCTGTTTGGCTCAAGGGGGTGAGTTTGCATTTGTGGTGCTGAGCGTTGCACAAAGCGAGCAGGTTTTGACTCAGGCCATTGTTCAGCCTGTGGTGCTGATTGTCACCTTGTCGATGGTGCTTACGCCACTCTTTTACGCCTTGATTCAGCATGTTGTTATACCGAGACTGCAACAGGACACCACGCCAGAATTTGACGAAATTCCAGATCAGTCACCCCCTATGATTATTGCGGGCTTTGGTCGTTTTGGCCAAATTATCGCTCGAAATGCACGTATCAATCAGATTGCCTTTACTGCCATCGACAACAATTTACAGCAGATTGATTTTGTCCGACGTTATGGTGGCACCTTATACTATGGTGATACCACCGAACCAGAAATTTTACGTGCTGCGGGTATCGAAAAGGCGCAGGTCTTTGTTTTGGCAATTGATGACGTTGAAGACAGCATGAATGCTGCACGCCATATTCGCTTGAACTATCCCGATATTCATTTGCTGGTTCGTGCCCGAGATCGGCACCATGTGCATTTATTGCGTGATCTGGGCGTAAGGCACATCTGGCGTGAAACGTATTTATCGTCTTTGGGCATGGCACATCGGGCGCTTAATCTATTGGGGCTGTCAGAGCAGCAAGCCAGTCAAAATATTCAAGTGTTCCGTGATTATGATGAACAGTTGCTGGAGCAGCAGCAAAGCATCTATCACGACGAACAGAAAGTTTTTGAAACACATCGCAATGCAATGGCTGAACTTGAACACCTCTTCGACAGTGATCAACGCCATCAAGATGAATACCCCGAACACAATCGTGAAAACAGACACGAAAATCATCGTATTGATGTTACACAAGATGATCGTCACTGACTTGTGTTTTACAATATTGACACCATTAAGACAGGGTTATGGAGAAAAATATGTCTGATTTACGCCAACGCTTTTTTATTGAGGACTGCCCTGTTCGTGGAGAAGTCGTACATTTAGAAGAAGCATTACAAACCATTTTGGCTCAACGTCCCTATCAACCTGCTGTGCAGGTGTTGCTTGGGGAAATGTTAAGCGCAACGGCACTTTTGGCCAGTACCCTCAAAATCAAAGGTCGTATCAGTTTACAAATTCAGGCCTCAGGCACGTTTCGCTGGGGAATGGCCGAGTGCAACCATTTGGGTGAAGTGCGTGCTTTGGCAGACTATGAAAATGATCCACATTTTGAGCATGCACAAGACAGTAGCGTGGTACTGAGCACACTGCAAAATCCAGTGCTGTTTATTAATATTGAGCCAGAATTTGGTGAGCGCTATCAAGGGATCGTACCGCTCGATCAGCCAACCCTCGCAGGCTGCCTGATGCAGTACTACGACTTGTCGGCCCAGATTCCAACACATATCGTGCTGGCCACGACCGCCGAGCGTTCGGGTGGCTTACTCATTCAGCTGTTGCCGCGTAACAACGAAGAAGAGCAACAACTGATTGATGAAGACATCTGGCCACGCCTGATCATGCTCACAGGAACGCTCAAAGCAGACGAATTAACCGATTTGCCAGCCAATGAAATTTTGTACCGTTTGTACAACGAAGAGCAAGTACGCCTGCCTGAGCAAGAGCAGCTGAAGTTTGGCTGTACCTGTTCAAAAGAACGCTGTGCGGCTGCCCTGCAACAGATCGGGGTAGATGCGGTACGTGAAACATTGGCTGAACAAAATCCAATACAGATGGATTGTCAATTCTGCCAAGCCCGCTATACCTTTACCGCAGAAGAGGCTTTAGGCCTGTTTGGTGAACATCTCAGCTAAATACACAGATCAACGCAGACGCATTTTCTAGCGATCTGGATGTTGTGATGGCTTGGTTTAAACAAACCTGAATCGTCTTTGAAGATGATTCGGGTTTTTTATTGCCAAAACCCAACAGTTTCATATTACAGATGACTTGAATTGAATGAGTAAATCGCCGTATAACACAGTATAAGTCACTTATAATTAAGACACCGTACATGGCCAAGAACTATTATGAAACGCTCGGTGTTTCGCGAGATGCGACACCTGAAGAGATTAAAAAAAGCTATCGAAAGCTGGCACGCAAGTATCACCCCGATGTGAGTAAGGAGCCAGATGCCGAGGCGCAAATGCAAGCGCTGAATATTGCCTATGACACGCTAAGTGATGCTGAAAAAAAAGCAGAGTACGATCAGCAACTTGATTATCCTCAAGGCTTTTCTGGTTTTGGGCAAGGTGCTCAAGGCAGTGCGGGTTTTGATGATGGACCATTTTACCAGCAAGGTCAGGGCGCTGACTTTAGTGGCTTTGAAGACTTATTCGGTCGTTTTGGTGCAGGCTTTGGTGGTGCCAATCACCAATATCAGCGTCAGACGCACCGCTTTCGTGGTGAAGATCAACATGCACGAATCGAGGTAGATATTGAAGTGGCTTACCATGGCAGTACTCAAAATCTCACCTTACAAATTCCAACTTTAAATGCTTATGGCGAGGCAGAAGTACAGCGTAAAACCTTGCAAGTGAAAATCCCCAAAGGCATGAAAGAAGGCCAGCAAATTCGCTTGAATGGTCAGGGCCAAGCTGGGATAAACGGTGGTGAAAATGGCGACTTATACCTCGAAATTCACTACAAAAATACCCCACAAATGCATGTTGAGGGTGCTGATGTTTATCTCACAGTCGATGTGGCACCGTGGGAAGCAGCACTTGGGCAAAAAATTGAGGTTCAAACTCCAAGTGGTCGCGTTAGTGTCAATGTACCGAAAAATTCCAAAACTGGTCAGCAGTTGCGTTTAAAAGACAAAGGGATTCCCAATAAAACGCCCGGACATTTGTATTTATTGATCAATCTGGTTTTACCCGAAGCACAGACCGAAGCCCAACACAGCGCCTATGAAGCACTTGCTCAGGCATTTTCTTCATTTCAACCCCGTCGATAAGGAGCCAGCTCATGTCTAAAATTCATTATGTGGAAGTGATTTGTCAGAATGAGACCACCGCCGAGATTATCGATGAGCAACGCGGACTCAATTTACAGCAGTTTGCACAGGTCTGTGGTCAAAGCCCAGAATGGGTGCTGCAATTGATTGACTATGATATTTTGCTGGTGGGACATCCCGATCAACATCAGTTTTTGGGAGAGGATGTCGCACGGGCGCGCAGAGCCTATCGTTTGCAACGTGACTTTGATGCCAGTTTATCGGCGGTGGCACTGATGCTGGACTTACTTGATGAAGTACAACAGTTGCGCCATGCTGTCCGGCATCTGACGCCTCCTTCAGACCAGCAAACAAACCGTCATGAATGCTGACTGATCCACTGATAGCTGAGTAAACCAAGTACCGTACAAAGGAGTGATCCCAGCACATGAATCAAGATCAGGCCAATCGCCCAGCTGTATTTTTGCTGCTGAAGCAGATCGATTACTTCGGCAGAAAAGGTCGAAAATGTGGTCAATGCGCCGCAAAAGCCTGTAATAATAAATAACTTATAATTGGCACTGATCTGCGCATGTGCAAAAAAGGCGATGGCATAGCCGATAATAAAGCCGCCAACCAGATTGACCAGAATGGTGCCTAAAGGGAAATGCTGTAAAGTCGGATTAAATTTAAGCCCAACGAACCAGCGAATCCATGCACCAAGCACAGCGCCACAAGCAATTGAGAGTAAAGATGAGTACATCGGCATGCTCCAATATTTTTTTCATGCAGAGCACGCACAATATGCCTACGCCCCTGCTGAAAAGAGGTAACGTAGACATCATTAGCCAGAATGGCGGTTTTTGCGAGGAGGAATGTCATCTCCTGTGTGCTCAGTTTAGTCTAATCTTGGCTTGATGTGAAGCAGTTGCGCCAAGCCTCTTCAAGCGGTTTTATTTCAATTTGGTTATTTTTTCAACTTCTTTCAGGGTTTGTTTGATGGGTTCATAATCTAGAAACCAGAACAAATTCATATTACGCTGCCGTTTTTGATGTGCCAGCATTTCAATGACGCTTTTTTCACCACGCCCCACCAAATGCTGTCGATAAAAGTAATACAAAAGCAAAAGTGTGCTGAGCAACATCGCCGCCAGCATCATCCAGAATCCTTCGGGAGATTTTAAGCCCGGAATAAACTCAAAATTCATACCATATACGCCGGTTAGAAGCGTCAATGGCGCAAAAACGGCGGTAATAATGGCCAAGATCCGCATATTTTCGTTGGTTTGATTGGCAATCGCATTAAAATGCAAATCGATGGCCGACTGAATTGCGGCACGTAATCTGGAGGTGTGTTTTTGCGTGCGCTCAATATGACTCACCAGATCGTTCATCCTAACCAATAGTAAATCTGGCGATTCCGAGGCGTGTTGACCCATCAGATGATGATAATTTTCGACCAGTTCGTCTCGTAGCTCCTGTAAAGTTTCAATCTGCTCTTCACACAAATTTTCGACTTGCTGAAATGCCATGTTTTCTTGAAACAACTGTGGCCATTGATGAAATCGTTTACGCCCCTGCAACAGCTCACGCTGCCAGTGTTCGACCCGACGCGTGAGCGGTGTACGCAAATCCAGATAGGCATCAATCATGCTATTGAGCATGCGCAGGGTTAAATCGATCGGTGTCGAAGGCAACTTGCGTGGCTTGTTTTGATCACTGATATCGCGCTGTACAATCTGTTCATAACGCTGCACATAGGCATCCATCGCCTTATTGCCTGTCTCACGGATACTGATCAGCACGTCTTGCGAGATGATAAAACTGATCGGGGTTGTGGCCAGACCGAATATACTTTCATGTACTTCTCCGGTCACTTCGCTGTTGCTGATCTGATCGTCAGGCGTAATGATTTTACGAAAAATCAATAAATCATAATCGTCCATCGTGTCAAATGCACATGGATGATCGATATTTAAGATATCGCGAATATGAAATTCGTTAATAGAGAGACGAGTCAGGCCATTGATATTTTTTTGCCATTCCTCGGTTTGCATCACCACATCTTCACGAATGCAATCGATCCACATAAATGCCAGATGATGCTCGTCCTGAACCTGTTGGCTAATAAAGGCATACTGTTCAGCAGCATGCTTATAAACATAATAAATTTGCATGTGTACCCGTATTTTCGATGCGGTGTGGCATAGGTTGATGGTACTAAATCTAGCTTAAAATACTCAATGAAAAATGTACCCGAGTATTTGCCAGCGCTTCATTTATGTTGTGACTTGCCATAAAAAAGTCCGCCGAAGCGGACTTTTTTAATCATGTAACAGATTTAAAACTTAAACCTGTTCGATGTCTTTCATGGTCAATTTGATACGACCACGGTTATCGACATCTGCAACCTGTACTTTAACGTCCTGACCTTCTTTAAGAACATCAGATACATTCGCAACACGTTCATTTGAAATTTGTGAAATATGTAGCAAACCATCGGTACCTGGCATGATATTTACGAATGCACCAAACTCTACGATACGGATGACTTTACCGTCATAGATTTTGCCAGGCTCAACTTCAGCAGTTAACGCCTGAATTTTCGCAATCGCAGCACGTGCAGCGGCTTTGGTTTCACCAAATACACGCACTGTACCATTGTCTTCAATATCAATTGCAGCTTTGGTTTCTTCAGTAATTTGACGAATCGTCGCGCCGCCCTTACCAATTACGTCACGAATCTTGTCTGGATTGATCGTAATCACTTCAAACGTTGGTGCATGTGCTGAAATTTCAGGACGTGCACGTGAAATTACTTTGTTCATTTCATTCAGGATGTGCATACGACCTGCATACGCCTGATTCAATGCAACTTCCATAATCTCTTCGGTGATGCCTTCAATCTTGATGTCCATTTGAAGTGCAGTAATACCATTGGCAGAACCAGCAACTTTAAAGTCCATATCACCTAAATGATCTTCGTCACCCAAGATGTCAGAAAGTACAGCAAAACGCTCGCCTTCTTTCACAAGACCCATCGCAATACCAGCGACTGGCGCTTTAAGAGGAACACCTGCATCCATCAATGAAAGTGATGCACCACATACAGACGCCATTGATGATGAACCATTTGATTCAGTGATGTCCGATACGATACGAATCACGTACGGGAAGCGGTCAGCCGCAGGCAATACAGCTTGAACACCACGACGAGCCAAACGACCATGACCAATTTCACGGCGCTTTGGACCAGATTCACGACCTGTTTCACCTACAGAGTATGCAGGAAAGTTGTAGTGCAACATGAAGTTGTCAGTTTTGGTGCCCGCAAGCGTATCCACCATAAGGGCATCACGTGTGTTACCCAAAGTAGTCGTCACCAAGGCCTGAGTTTCACCACGGGTAAATAATGCTGAACCGTGCGCACGATCCAATACACCCACCTGTACATCGATACCACGAACAGTCTTGGTGTCACGACCATCAATACGTGGCTTACCAGACAAGATATTGTCACGTACGGTACGGTATTTAAGGTCTTCAAACAATTCGTTCACTTCATCAGCAATACCCGTTTCGTCATTTTCTGGAACGAACTGAGCGACTGCTTCTGCATAAAGCGCATCAATTGCTGCATAGCGATCTTGTTTTACCGCAATGGTATAGGCTTCAGAAATTTTCGCTTCAAACGCTGCTTTCAATTGCTCAAGCAATGCTTCATTTTTGGTTGGCGCAACCCAAGTTGACTCAACTGCACCCGCAGCCGCAGCAAACTCTTTGATCGCCTGAACTGCAATTTGCATTTCGTCATGACCGAAAAGTACAGCGCCAAGCATTTGATCTTCAGACAATTCTTTGGCTTCAGATTCAACCATCAAGACAGCAGATTCAGTACCTGCAACCACAAGGTCAAGATCGCTTTCTTTTAATTGTTCAAAGTTCGGGTTTAAAACATATTCACCGTTGATTAAACCAACACGTGCACCCGCGATTGGGCCACGGAAAGGTGTACCAGCAATCGACAATGCCGCTGAAGCACCTAACATGGCTGCAATATCGGCATCCATGGTTTTGTCAGAAGAAACCACTGTCGCGGTGATTTGAATTTCGTTGAAGTAACCTTCTGGGAACAACGGACGAATTGGACGGTCAATCAAACGTGAAATTAACGTTTCAGCTTCAGAGGCACGGCCTTCACGCTTGCCATAACCACCTGGAATACGACCAGCAGCATATTGCTTTTCTTGGTAGTTTACAGTCAGTGGGAAAAAGTCTTGACCCGCTTTCGCTTTCGCTTGTGCAACAACTGCAACCAATACGGTCACACCGCCCATCGTCACTAGAACAGTGTTTGCTTGACGCGCAACACGACCTGTTTCCAATACAACTTGATGCTGACCAAACTGGAATTCTTTACGAATAATATTAAACATCGACATGTAATCTTTTTTCCTGGTTCTTTTTGAACAGTTATTCTAGTGGAGACCCCTAAGGTTTGGCATTCATATCACCCCAACAGCAATGATAAATGACAAAGCTTAGAAGCCGACCTCACTAGAGAATAGACACAAAGAAGGAGCGAACATTCGCCCCTTCTAGCGTAGTCTGATGCAAACACCAGACACTCGCCCGTCTTCAGTTGTGAGAGACGTCATCGCGCGCACAACCGAAAAACAAGCCAAAATCGAATTAACGACGTAAACCTAATTCGCCGATCAAGCTTACATAACGACCGTGGTCTTTACCATTGAGGTAGTCAAGTAATTTACGACGTTGGTTAACCATACGGATGAGACCGCGACGGCTATGATGGTCGTGTTTGTGCTCTTTGAAGTGACCTTGCAAATCATTGATTTGAGCAGTCAAAAGTGCAACTTGAACTTCTGGTGAACCCGTGTCGTTTTCAGCACGTGCAAATTTAGCGATAATCGCTGCGCGATCTGCGTTTGTTAAAGCCATTCGATTTCTCCGAGATGCTTAAAAAAACAAATAAAATGATAAAAATCAAAAATATTATCTAAAAAGATAGCATTTCTTGACTGCCGTGCATCACTACAGCAGTTTGCCATTTTAAAGGATAAGACCGTAATTGACAATTCATAAATCAATTCAATACGGTGTGGCGGTGCTTATCAGTGGTATTAGTGTCTGAACAAGCTGGTCAAAAAAGACACTGACTTACCGTGTTATTCATTGCACACTGCCACTATAAAAAGAATGATCATGGGAATGACGTGAAACTATTATCAGCCAATACCTGCTACGTACCACCCGATATTCACAGCGTGATGCGTGCCCAGCATGAAAATGATGCCGCCTCTGGCGCAATGACTGCTGCACAGGTTCAGCGCATTTGGCACAGTGTCGAGCAGTTGTATAAAAGCGGTAATTATCCTCTGATTGGTTTTTGCCTGCGTCGCAACGGACATATTTTACTGAATCGAAGTTTGGGCTATGCACGCGGCAATACGGTTGATGGCTTGGCAAGTGATGCACAGATTGCAACGCCCGAAACACCGATTTGCCTGTTTTCTGCCTCAAAAATTGTCACGGCAATGCTGATCCATGTGCTCAATGAGCGTGGCCTGATTAATCTATTCGACCCGGTGAGTTATTACATCCCTGAATATGGCGTAAATGGTAAACGCCGCGCCACCATTTTTCATTTACTGGCACATCGGGGTGGTATTCCACGGCTTGAAACTGAAGTGACACCAGAATTGCTGTTCGATAAATCAGAGATTCTGGCACGATTATATCGCGCGAAGCCAGTATCGGCAGCGGGTACACATCTGGCTTATCATGCGGTCACTGCCGGCTATATATTGGGTGAGCTGATTGAACGTGTAACCGGACAGGATCTTCGGCAGTTTTTACATGAAACCATCGAAAAACCCATGCAAATGGCCTGTTTCAATTATGGTCTTGCGCCCGAGTGGCGTGATCGGGTTGCACTCAATGCCCCGACAGGCTTACACCCTCGCCTAGGTACAGATCACTACCTACAGCATGTACTTGGCGGCGGCTTACAACTGGCGGTGGACCTGACCAATGACACTCGTTTTATGGATACGGTATGCCCTGCGGGTAATATTTATACCAGTGCAGAGCAAGCAGGCCGTTTTTTTGAAATGTTGCTGAGCGGTGGACGATATCACGATCAGCAGATTCTCACGCCACAAACCGTGTTTCGTGCCACTTTACCCACCTCAGTGACCAGTCTAGATCGGACATTATTGGCACCGATGCGCTATGCATTAGGCCCTATGCTCGGCAGCAATCCAGTGGGGCTGTTTGGCCCGATGACAGGACAAGCCTTTGGCCATCTGGGATTTTCTAATATTTTATGCTGGGCCGATCCAGAGCGGGATATCAGTGTCTCGCTGCTGACTACAGGGAAATCTGTCATTGGTACACATTTACCTGCGCTGGGCAAATTGCTGTATCAAATCTCGATGCAGTGTCCTAAAGTTGCCAAAGATCAGCGTCGCTCATTATTTGGAAGCGATACCCACGAAACCAATATGGTGTAAAAAATAAAAAGCCCAAGCGGTGCTTGGGCTTTATGCGCTGTAATTTCTTATTCTGAACGATTGTTCTTGTATTTTGTTATTATCTGGAGAGTTTTCTTAGAACCCTTTTATTGATTATGGTCATTGTCCCTGACATGAACGAACTTCCTAACAAGTTCTATTCTGCCACATTTAATTATGAATAAAAGTAGTGATTTTCGTATCAGTATGTAAGCAAAAACGTACAGGTCTGTATATATCAGAAAACATAGCAGTTTTTCTAAATATAAATATGTAACTTGTTTTTTTTTGAAATGCCGGACATAAAAAAGCCTTGTAGTCTCTCCCAAAACTACAAGGCTTAGCGGCTGTAAGTTCCTCGTTTATCCTTACTTCACTGTAAGTTCGCTGTCTTCGACTTATTCTAATTTTTATGCGGTTTTTTCTTAGCATTCCTTGCTAAGTTTTTGTGCAGGAACATCATCTCAAAATATTGCTTCGGACTCTATAAGCTAATTTCTCGAATTCGTGTAAGCAATTTCGTACAGAGCTGTCTACTCCTTAGGTAAACTTACTAAAATGAAATCATTATTAATTTTTTCACTAAGCCACTTTTTCGAGCGGTGCGCTGTGTAAGTGATTGTAAAAAGGCCGCACGATCTACCAACAGGCTGACCACGTTTTTGGCGCGGGTAATGGCGGTATAAAGCAGCTCCTGACTCAGAATTTTTTCTGCGCTGGCATCAAACACAATTGCAGTATGTTTAAATTCGGAACCTTGAGATTTATGAATGGTCAATGCAAAGGCCGTTTGAATATTTTTGGGCAGTCGATTGGCTGCTACCCATTTGTCTAAACTTGGAAAATACACTTCAAACTGATCGGATTGTGTGCGGTGTCGAAAGCAAATACCGATATCACCATTCGACAACCCTAACTGATAGTCATTGTATGTCATCATGACTGGCCGGCCCAAATACCACCCTGCCACAGGTACAACCATTAATTGCGTGGTCAGCCAGTCTTCTGCAAAGCGGTTAATCTGATCAAGCCCAAATTTACCAAAACGAATGGCCACCAAAATCCGATAATCATCAAATGCCTGTATCACTTTTGCTAAATCAATAAAAGCGGCTTGCTCACGATACTGTTTGAGCGCATTGACATAAGGTACATAGCCTTGCATCAGTTGCAAATAATATGCAGTGGGCTCATGAAGCATTGAATCATTCAGATATTCGAGCTGAACCAGATCCGACATATTGTCGTGTAGCTGAATGGATTGAAGCGTTTGGGGTGATGCCACTTGCTGTTCAAACGCAGCTAAAATATCCTCAGCTGGCTTCGCATCCGAGAGATGTTGAATAAATCCAGCAAACTGACCAATTTTTGCCTCGGCATTAAAGCGTCGACTGGTCACCAGTTGCACGTGATTGTGTTTAAGCGCGGGCACTTGCTGCAAGTCGGCCAGTACCGCACCTACATCCACCGAAGCCAACTGTTTGGCATCTCCAAGTAAAATTAAACGACAATTTGCTGGAATCGCTTCGAACAACAGCGTCGCCAATTGCAAATCAAGCATCGATGCTTCATCGACCACCACCACATCATACGGCAGAGGTTGTTTGGCATGGTAACGGGGTCGCTGCTGGTGCCCCAAACCCAAAAGCCGATGCAGGGTTTGAGTCGACTGCTGTTGCAGCTCTTCGCTCAACAAACCGGATTCGAGCAGCTTAGGATCTTGAAAAGACGCCTGAAGCGCCTCTTGCATGCGCTGTGCCGCCTTACCGGTTGGGGCTGCCATCGCAATTCGGATATCGGGAATGGCCTGATTTAAAACCGCGATAATACGGGCCAAGGTGTAGGTTTTACCTGTTCCCGGCCCGCCTGTAATAATATTGAGCGCATGGTTTGCCACCATTTTCATGGCTGCCT
The DNA here is from genome assembly GCF_000760595.1 of Acinetobacter soli. Classification (GTDB taxonomy): domain Bacteria; phylum Pseudomonadota; class Gammaproteobacteria; order Pseudomonadales; family Moraxellaceae; genus Acinetobacter; species Acinetobacter soli. The sequence goes on from NZ_BBNM01000005.1 coordinate 241,788, forward strand.
GCTGGTGGGGATCAATGAGCAAATTGGTGTACGACGTCACGTCAACCGCTGATAGTTGCATCTGTGTTAAACGGTGTACTTGCGTGGCCAAACGCTGTTCGAGCGACCAATATCGATACAGCGCCAGCATCTCGTCGTCATAGACCATGGGGGCAACCGTCTGTGCTGCTTGGGATGCATGCACCGCAAACTTACCCAACTGCGCCAGATCTGACGAAGAAATCGCCAAACCGCTATCTCCTTGCAAACTTGCTTCAATTAATGCTTGCAACATGTCACGAATTTGTTCAGAATTGCGCTCCCTGAGATTGAACGGTGTCTGAACCAGATACTCACTCCACATTTTCAGCCACGCCAAATCCTTGTCTAGACTGATGTTTTGATTATCCACACAGTTATCCTCAAGCTTGTCCACACACTTATAAACACATTTATCCACAAAATAACCACCTGAATTTCAAGTTATTATTCAGATTTGTCACTTTTTTTGTCCATTTTATCCTCAGCAAAATATCCCAAGATCGCATCTAGACGCAAAATAAACTCGTTATCCGGTTTCCAGTAAAAATAGCCCTGATGGGCAGCACCAGTCATGCCTCGAAGATACAAATAAGTTGCCCCTCCTAAATGCTGCTCGATCTGGTAATGCTGCAATTTCACTTTTAAATAACGATGCAAAGCCACCAAGTACAGTGCGGCTTGCAGCCAGTAACTCGACTGGGTCATATTGTGCTGAATGGCTTGCGCCGAATAATCTTGCTGGTCGCCGCCCAAATAATTACTTTTATAATCGGCAATATGAAAATGCTGGCCATCGAAGTACATCAGATCGATTGATCCATTGAGGTAGCGCGCGGCATGCGCATCTAAAAAATCGGGCATATGAATGTCGTATTCGGCAAAAAGTTGCTGAATGCGACGCATGGCCAGCACACGATCAGATAACGCCAGATAAAACGGACACTCGCTTAAATACTGCCCTGCTTCAAGCTGATTCAACTGAAAACCCTGATGCAAGGGTGTGGTCGCCACATGCATGAGCCACTCGGTCAGCCATTGAAACAATAGTCCATCTTCACCATTGTGCTCAGGATAGGCCTCGGTGTATTGGCGATAGAGCTGCTCCCAAAGTGTACTGTAATCATTTTTAAAACGACGACGCAGCTCAATCGGCCATTCGTCTGGTTTTTTTAAATCAATATGTTCAAAAATTTCGTGCAGGAAATTTCCTGCTTGAGGCCCTTTTGGAAAATGCTGTTTAATCCACTCGAGTGGCAATTGAGTGGTTGTATTGAACGATACATTCAGATCACGTTCATCGTCGGCCTGTTGTTCGGGCACCTGAGTCAGCGCAAGTGTATCGGCATACAGCAAGGACGGCTTTAGATGCTGGGCCAAATAACTAAAACTGGTTTTGCCGCGCGGATAAAATCGCTGTGACGGTACGGGCTGCGCATATAGACGATAGGTTTGCTGCTGCGCGGCGCGATGTAATGCCGGTGGGCATTGTGGCTCACACGGTTCATCCATGCTGTAGGGATGAAAAAATGCCTCTCCCTGATGTTTCCAGTACGCCAGTGCATCTTGCGATTTTGCCTGAGCATCTTGCATAACTGCATAGACCCGATGACTGGCGCGGGTTAATGCCACATACCATAAACGGTTTTGTTCGGCTTTAGCCCGATCACTATGTTGCTGCTGTGCTCTTTCGGTTAAACGTGCTTTATCGGCAATCGAAACCAATCGGCGTTGCTGCAATGCGCCAGTCTCTGGGTCTGGCACCGTCAACTCGGAAAAATTCAGCCCTGTACTTTGCTCCCTAAACGGCTTGTCTGCGCCGAGTAAAAACACCACCTTAAACTCAAGTCCTTTAGACTGATGGATGGTCATGAGCTGCACACCGGCATCACTTGAAAGCTTGCGTTCTAGTTCCCATTCGCGCTCACTGGGTGAAGTGAGCTGTTTCAGATACCAATGGTAAAGGTTCTGGGCACCGGCATAACGCTCGCTGTGCTGAGTTAAAAGTTCACCCAAATGGCGGACATTCACCACTGCACGCTCGTTGTCACGGCGCTGGATTTTGACCAGATTCTGCCATACCTGAAACACGGCCAGTGCGTGTTGCCATGCGGGTAAAAACCCCTGATGCATCCAGATTTCACGCACAGCATCAAACTGAGTCATATATTGGCTCAATCCCGATGCCTGCTGCTGCAATTGCTGCAAGGTGCTTAAATCCAGTCCAATCATGCGCCCAAGCAATGCCCGTTTGACTTTGGCTTCATCGTAAGGATGTAAAATAGCGGTGAGAAATGCAGCCACATCGTGTGCCAGTGCATGATCAAATACACTGCGGCGTGACGGTCGGTTCACTTTAATTCCCAAATACTCAAGTCTGGCCTGAACATCATCCAGTCCTTTATGGTTTTTGGAAATGACCGCGATATCATCGCTAATCAATCCACGCTGCTGATCAGGTTCGTCTAAATACAACTCTCCACGATGGGCCTGATTGAGTAGCGCACGGATTTTCCAGCTTACCTGCTCAGCCTCACGATTTTTATCTTCCAGCATCAGCCAGCGTAATGGAGCCGGATTATGTTGCCCCTGATCGATTAATGCAGGATGCGCACGCTGCCCGGCTTCAATAGAATCATAAAGTACCTGTTCGCCAAAATCGGGCTGTCGTTGAAAAAGTGCATCGACCACCTCGACCAGCGGTCTGACTGAGCGATGGTTATTCACCAGTTTGTAGTTGCGTCCCTGCTTGCGCATGATGTCTTGATGGGCATTTAAAAATGTCAGCATGTCGCCGCCACGAAAGCCATAAATCGCTTGCTTTCGATCGCCCACCATAATCATGCAGCCGTTTTGATAACGCTGCGGATGGCGCCAGATACTGGCCAGCATGTCATCTTGATCCTGATTGGTGTCTTGAAATTCGTCGACCAAAATAAGTGGATAACGTGACTGCACATACTGGGCAAAGCGTTGCCCTTGCTCGCCTTTAAGCGCTTCAGAGAGCGTCCGGATCTGCTGTGAAAATGTGGTTTCTCCCTTCTCTTGCAACACTTCGGGTAAACGATTTTTCACCTCATGACACAAATAAGCCTTTAAATGATGATGCAACTGGGTAAATTGTTGTTCGTGATCTTTTAAGCATTGCAGCACCTCGACCAGAGCGAGTACCGCTGGATGCTGATAAAAACCGTCACTGATGGCCACGGAACATTTTTTAAAAATTTTATTTTGATGATATTTTTCTAAAAATTTATATGCGGCTTCACGCGCCGACCCAAGATATGCTTCAAAGATGCTCAAATCGGGTTGTTCAAGTGCTTGGAGCAATTGCGGCAGGTCACGACAAAATAAGGTATGAAAGGCATCATTACGAAAAGAAGTGCCATTGATGAAGCCATAAAACTCTCCGTCTCGTGCCGTGTAAGCCAAGAGATCATCAAGCTGAATGGACTGTGCTTGCCGAAGTTGTGCATAAAAATATTCAACATCCAGTTGCGGTGCCGCATAGGGATCAAACTGGGCAGAGCTAAAATTGAGTGCCTGTTCGACTACATCGACAAAAACATCTATCTGTTTAAGCGCACCAATATTATATAAACCATCAATAATCGCCTGTGGCTGGGCATTGATCCATGCACGCAGAACATCATGAATCAGTTGGCGGGTATAGCGCTTGGCATCGTCGGTAATTGCCGCTGCCTCAATTTTGCCACTTTCAAACGCAAATTCTCGTAACAGCTTTTGGCTAAAACTGTCCAATGTACCAACAAAAAGTTCATCGAGCTGATCCAATACCAGTTTTAAGCGCTCAGCCGCATAGCCCATACGCGGTGCGAATTGCTTCAAAATATGCTGTAGCAATGGATCTGCTTCTTGCTCAGCACGCTGTATGACTTCTTGCTCTGTGAAACCCAGAGACGCGTTCAGCACACTATAGACGTGCTGAACACGCAAACGGATTCGTGTCTTAAGCTCTGCCGCAGCAGCACGGGTAAACGTGGTGGCAATCACCTGCTTAGGTAAATAGCGCTCTAGGAAAATGCGGACCATCAGGCTCGACAAGGTATAGGTTTTTCCAGTGCCGGCAGACGCTTCAATTAAATGCAGACCTGAAAATTCAATTTCTGTAATCGGTTGATAAGACGTTTTTGAGCTTAATGGCATGTCTTACTCCAGACGCAAATACTGAAAAATAGGGGCATAGAGTGCATATGAATAGCGGTTCATCGCATCTTTGAGTAATGCAGTGCTATCTTGCTGATCAAGTATAAATGCCCAATCTCGATGGCCTTGGCTGCTTTCATCTTGACGGATATCCAGATTGACATAGGCTTTGGCGTCTTGCCACGCGTTCAACAGGCTTTTCAGGTCCTGCTCGTCGAGCAGCATTTCGCCCTGCTCTGTGGCAGACCAATGATGGCTTTTCTCTTTTTCTAGCGCTTTGAGTATTAATGCCGCTGGCAACACCACAGGCTGTGTAGCGCCATAATGCCACATCGCCAGCCACTGATCTAAGTAGTGCTTGGCCTGCTCGGCATTCAGACCTTCGCAAATTACGGTTTTATCGCTAAATACCACAATGCGTCGTAAGGTTTTTGCGGCTGCACCCTGCTGACCAAATGCCAACCAGATTAAGTACTCAAGCCATACACATGCCATGCGTTTGGCCCGTGCACTCGAGGCCTCCATACTCACCCAGTCGCTACGGCTATCGAGCGGAACCGTGATATTCATGTGCAACTGTTTGCTAAGGCGCCAGATGGTTTGCGTGGTACGACTTACAGAAGGTGCATAGTTCTGTAACCGCGCCAGCAAACGTGCTTGTTCGGCGCTGCTTTGTTGCCATGCACTGTACATGATTTTGCCGACTGGTAACTGGTCTTGCAGCAATTCTAATGGCGCCGTGTGATCATGCTCATATAAAAACTGGCGGATAGAATAACGCCCCAGTCCATCTAAAAACAACGGTTCGGTCTGCTCAAATTGTTCGGCCAAGGCAATATTATCGACACCCAAGTGCTTCAAATACAACCGTGCAGGAAAGGTGACATCGGCCATCCACTGGCGGCTATCGACAACGCGCAATTCCTGATCTAAGGCGGGCTGCAAGGTGTTCACCCATGGTTGAACCGTTCCTTCAGGCTGTTGCACCTGCTGTGCTACGCGGTACCAGTGATCTCGATAACGCTGCGGTGCAGTGTCATTGGCATAGCCGAGTGGGTCAAAGGGCTGCAAAGGATGAACATGGTAAATCGGCCAGAGGCGCTCAGGCACATCCAGCTGCTTGAGCCATTGCTGCTGCTCTGCAATATATGGATTAAGCGCTACTGCTTCCTCTGCACACGGTGCATCTGCCACAATTAAGGCCAAATGCGCTTTGAATTCCTGCACAATACTCGATGGATCGCGTACCTCACCATCACTCACATCAAAGCCATTATAAAACAACCACAAGGCTGATTTTGCCAATACCACGGCATCTAAAAAGGCACCCTGATCATCCTCCAAACGTGAACGATCCCCCAGTTGCTGGCGCAGTTGCTCCATTAAATCAAAAGGAATATGGGTCTCTCGGTTTGGAAACTTGCCCGTGTCCAGATTCAGCATCACCACCAGTGCATAAGGGAGCGGTCGAATCTGACCGATCTGGCTAAAGGTAATCTGTCCGGTCGGTTCGGCTTGTGAAGACTGATTTTCCAAAGTACGTTGAATTTCATCAAGCAAGTAAGGCAGCGGTAGCGCAATATCGCGTAAACCATGTGTGCCTTTATCGCCATAGAAACTGGCCAAGGTCACCATTCGTTCTTGTTTTTTTATAATGTCCCGAGCCGTTTTTAAAGCCATCACACCGGCCTGCTCAAAGGCAGTGACATCCTCCATCAGCAATTGAAGCCACGCTTCAACCGAACGTTTCTCGTGTTGTTCATGTGCGGTTCGCCATTTTCTTCGCGTATGCAAATCTTGATAAATCTGAATCAGCACGCCGATCAGTTCAAAGTCATCAGGAGCGATATCGCTAAAACTTAAGGTCTGCTCAAACAATACATGTGCCGGAATGGCGATTCCGAGTGCCAGTCGATCAAGCGCGAACTTAAAGCTATAACGATGGTCGTGATCGTCTGGACTTAAACTCTGCTGTAAATGTTCAGCGTCGAAACCACGTTTAAAACCAGCCTGTTCAAGTAGACTGAGTATGCGACGAATTTGGCTATCTTCAAGGGCATAGTACTGCTGCGTTGCTGATAAACTCAGCCAATCGGCAAATTCGTCAAATTCAAAACGTCCATGCAGTAAATTGATCCGCCCGACCACAGCCTGCCATGCATTTAATACATCGAGCTGGGCCACGCCTGCAATTTTAATCGGCAAAAACACCGTATCTTCGGTAGGGGTTGCAGGAAAAACCGCGCGGATCGCTGGCTCGATTTCTTTAATGTTGGGAACCAGCACCAAAATATCGTTTAAACGACGAGGGCCATGCGAGGTGTCGGCCAGCCAGCGAATGAGTTCATCACGCAAAACTTCCAGTTGCCGTAAGCTTGAATGGCAAACATGAAACTGAATCGAGCGATCGTTGGGTGCGAGAGAATATTGATTGGCGACAGGCTCGGCCAAATTTAAAATATCGGACTGGATCTGCCCCAGCAATGTGTTTGGAAACTCATCGACAAATGCATCGACCCACTGTCCTTCATCTCCCGACGATAAATTGGCCAACAGACTAAAATGGTCACGCGCCTGCTTGCCCCAACGGGTGAGTAAGGGATGGCGAGACTCACGTGCTTCAGCGTTAAAATGCAAGGTAAATTGATCAAAAAATTGTGCAATGTCTGCATCACTTGCCTGTGGGTTTTTCTCGATAAATCGGGATTTCACACGTACATCGTACTGCTGTTTCCACAGAGGATCGACACTATCTGCCCAGTATTCCTGAGAAGGATTGTAGTGCAAAATAAAAATATCAATGTATTGCCCCAAACGGCGCAAAAACTGTAATTGCATCGGCGGCAAATCCAGCACGGTAAATACAACCACTTGCTTAGGCAAACGCTGCAAGGCAGTTTCACGGCTCTGTGCCCCATCTAAGAGTTGCCAAAATAAGTCGTCAATGTGCAGGATATCCAGATAATCCTGATGAAAGTGGTTTTGCCATAACCAACGTTGCCATGCCTCTAAATCTTGCGCGTGCTGGAACTGAAACGCCGAAATCTCTTGGCGGGCTTGCCCCATCAGTTGCTCGATATCCAGCGCCCGATTCTCTCCCCATGCACTGAGCCAGTTTGTGGCACAGGTACAAGGGCCGCTACAGTTTTTCTGGCAATACCCGCGATAGGTCATGTAATGACCAAATAGCTGCGATACCTGTTCGGCCACCCAGTACAGCATTTTTTGTTTCTTCTGTTGCTGTTGATCGACTTGTTGTAATTGATCTGCACTGGTATAGATTCGATCGACCAGTGAATAGGCCGGATGCTCAGGCGATAAGGTCATGTGAGCTGACTGAATCAGAGGATTAAGCGCCTGAAACACACGCCACTTTAAAATAAGGCGTGGAATATTGGCTTTACGTACCTGATCTTTATGTTCAGTCAACACTTGCTGATAGACAAACCACTGGAATCCGCGGATACGCTGATGAAATTGATAATTAGCGGTAATCCCTTGCAATTCCGAGAGTTTTTCGGTCAACCACTGCTGCACGGCCGCGCTTGGCACAATGAAATGCTGAGTTTCAAGTACATCAAATGGATTCTGGCTCGGCTGCTGCACAGATTGCCACACCCCTTGAAGCAAAACATCGATACGCTGACTTTGTATTACATGAATCGCCATGTAGCCCTTACCTTTGTAAATCGCAGTTTTTTATGCACAAAATCATAAAGATTCGTCACTATACATCGTTGGCGAACTATGTCACGTTTGCTATGTGTATAAAAATTTGAGTCATCCTCAAAAAAAATGTTTGAATAACAGCAAAGGACCACATTGAGTATAAATCCATGAAAATTGAGAATATCCCAGATTCAATTGATCCAAGTTTAAACCTTGAAGCCGTTCGTGACGAATGTCTGGAAATGGTCAAAAAGCGTGCCTATTTTTCCGCTGGCGCCGCCGTCGTTCCTATTCCATTTTTTGATGTCGTGATTGATATCGGCATTTTGTCACAAATTATTCCCGATATCAGCGCTCGCTTCGGTTTATCTCCCGACCATATTACGGTTTATGATCCAGAAACCAAACAGATTCACTGGAACGAATTACGTAAACGCGGCTTCGAATTTTCGGGCCTGGTTGTCGCACGTACCGCAGTCAAAAAGTCACTCAATGGCGTGATCGGAAAAGTATTGACCAAGCAAGTGACCAAATTTATTCCGCTTGGTGGCCAGATCGTCGCTGCGAGCTTGGGCTATATCGTGATGAAAAAAGTCGCCGAAGCGCATGTCCAAGAATGTTATCATCTGGCGAAACGTATTCAGCAAAAAAGCACGACCGCAGCTGTTTAATGATCATTTAAAAGGCACCTTGTGTGCCTTTTATCTGCCTGATTTAAAAAAACAAGTTGTATATTTGACCAACGCGTATCTATACATCATTTGACTTTTCACATAAATTTTAAGTTTTTTTAAAGATTGTCTACTTACTATCCATCACACGATGACAAACAAACTATGGAGAGTCGTTGTGGAACATGGACAATCAACATCCCGTATACGTGCCATTTTTAACGTAACAAGTGGTAACTTTCTCGAACAATACGATTTTTTCCTGTTTGGTTTGTACGCTAAAGCCATTGGCGAAACGTTTTTCCATTCCGACAGCAGTTACGCTGCACTCATGAAAACCTTTTTGGTCTTTGCGGTCAGTTTCTTGATGCGCCCGATTGGTGCACTGGTACTGGGTCCGTATGTAGATCGTATTGGTCGGCGTAAAGGCCTCATGGTGACTTTAAGCATCATGGCGGTTGGCTCACTGATTATTGCCCTTACACCTGGCTATGCCACCATTGGTTTTGCCGCGACGGTACTGATCTTTGCCGGACGTTTGGCACAAGGCTTTTCTGCTGGCGTAGAACTGGGCGGTGTTTCGGTTTACTTATCCGAGATTGCAGAGCCCCATAATCGTGGCTTTATTACCAGTTGGCAGTCTGCTAGTCAGCAAGTGGCGGTTATTTTTGCAGCCACATTAGGTTATGTGGTGAGTCTGGTCTTTACCAAGACACAAGTGGCCGACTGGGCATGGCGAATTCCATTTTTTGTGGGCTGCGCCATCATTCCGTTTATTTTCTGGTTGCGTAAATCCTTAACAGAAACCGAAGCATTTGCTTCACGCACCGAACATCCAACCACTGCCCAGATTATGTCTACGCTGGCCGCGAATTGGAAAATTGTACTGACTGGCATGTGTATGGTTGCTACCACCACCACCATGTTTTATTTCATTACCGTTTACACGCCAACCTACGGCAAAGAAGTGCTGCATCTGACCAGTGCAGAAAGCTTATTGGCAACCGTAATGGTGGGTGCAAGTAACTTTATTCTGCTCCCAATTGGTGGCTATTTATCGGATAAAATCGGCCGAAAACCGCTATTGATTGCAACCACGACGCTGATCTTTGTCACGGCTTATCCGCTTTTGAGCTGGTTAACTCAAAATATCAGTCTGTCACACATGCTGGTGTCTTTGCTGTGGCTGTCATTGTTGTATAGTTTTTACAACGGTGCACTGGTGGTGTCTTTGACTGAAATGATGCCAAGCTCAGTTCGAATTGCAGGTTTTTCTGTTGCGTACAGTCTGGCAACTTCGGTGTTTGGTGGCCTCACCCCGATGATTGCGACTTATCTGGTCGAACAAAGTGGCAGCAAAAGCATGCCCGCCTTTTGGCTCATGTTTGCCGCAATTATCAGTTTGATTGCGACGCTCATTGTGTTTCGTCAGCGTCAGTCACGCAGCGAGCCCAAAGCGCCACTCGGTGCACAATTGGCTCGACAAAACACGGGGAAACTGATGAATCAAACGACTTAAGTTGGTAAGTTTGCTGTATTAAAAACCACCGCTTCAGGTGGTTTTTAAGCATTTAAGAATCGTTTTTAATACCTTGATCCGAGCGCTATATTTGTCATCTGTAGCAATAATGGTCCAAGGCGCTGCATCGGTGCTGGTGCGCTCAAACATATCGGCCGCCGCATTTAAATATTCATTCCATTTTTCTCGATTGCGCCAGTCATCTTCGGTAATTTTAAAGCGTTTGTGTGGTGTTTTTTCCCGAGCATGAAAACGCTGTTCTTGCTCATCTTTACTGATCGATAACCAGATTTTAATAATAACTGTCTGACTGTCGATCAGGTCTTTTTCAAAGCGGTTGATCTCATCGTAAGCGCGTTGCCACTCACGTTCGTTGGCAAAATTTTCTACCCGCTCTACCAAAACGCGCCCATACCAACTACGGTCAAAGATTCGAATATCACTACAATTTTCAAGCTTGGTCCAAAACCGCCACAAATACGGATGGCGTAATTCGTATTTCTCGGGTGCACTAATGGTAAAAATATCGTATTCGCGCGGATCGAGCCGTTTGACGATGCGTTTAATTGCCCCACCTTTACCCGCAGCATCCATACCTTCAAATACCACCATCACATGACGCTCATCATAACGTAGCGCCTCAGCCACTCTGCGTGTCAGTTTTTTGAGTTTTTTCTTGTATTGATCATGCTCAAGCGCGTCTGACTCTGGATGTAGCAACAGGTCTGGTACAAGCGCCTGAGTCCAGTTGATTGTGCCCTGATCTGGATGTTCAGGCAAATCCTGCATGGCATGTAAGATCGATTCAGCAAAAAGCTGATCACGCTTGGTTTTGTCTTCGCCGTCAATCACAATCCAGTCATCGCTAAAGCGTTTTCGTAGCTTTTGGATATTGTCGTACTGCTTTTTATTGCGCCAGTCTAACCCGTGAAGTTTGTGCCAGCGCCGTTCTGAAACATCAATATCATCTAAGCGTTTTTGTAATGATTTCCAAGACAAGTCAAACCAGACCTTGACCACATCGACCTGATTATTTTTTAAATCCTGCTCAAATGCCTGCATATTTTTGACATAGGCATCAAATAAAGTATCGTCCAGTGGCTTGGACACATGCATGGCGGTACTCAGCAAATCACTGTACCAGTTACCAAACATCACCACGATCTGTCCCTCGCCCGGAATAAATGAAGCATACGGCTGCCAAAACGGTTGATTAACATTCAGCACATGCGGCGGATCTGCCTTGACACGTAAATAGCGCGGATCGACCCATTCACGAAGTTGTTTAACTGCTTCTCCTTTGCCTGCAAGCTCAATCCCACTGACCAGTACCAGCACGCTTTTTGCATTTTTTTTGCCCCAACTATTTTTCAGGGCGTACTGTGCCTCAATTAAATCTAAAGACAATCGGTTGGGATTTTTGTGTTTATTTTCTACGAATGAATGAGGATGATTCATAGCCTTTCTCTATTTATTCTATCGTTTAGTTTGCTTTCATATTATTCTAGTTTAGCTGGCAATAAAACCTAGATAGATGATCTTGAATCATTTGATTGGATCACAAGACAATTAATTCTATTTATTTTCATATTAAAAATCAAAATCATAGTTTAAAAGAATTTTATAATAAGGCTATTTTTTCTATGCTTGGCTGAATGAATAGACTTAAATATTGAAAAAACTTTCCAAAAAAAAGCACACCCAAGTGTACTTTTTTAACCACTTCCGAAACAATAGTTAAAGTTATCAGTTAAGACGAATGAGTAGGATCAGACAGTGTCTGACAGCTCTCTCCTTTCCATGATAAGCGCTCAGCTTTATATTTTTGATCAAAATCGATGCGAAGCTGACAACGCTGATAATGATTTGTATCAGGTAAACGAACATCTAATACATAGTTCCAAGTTTTTACACCAAAAAGACCTTCGCTAAATTGTGGATTGCCTAATAAATTTCTAATTTGATCTTTATCAAGACCAACATCTAAACGCCTAATATCATTTACGTCATAACGCAATACTTGTTTAAGATAACTTTTACTTAGATCAGGAAAAGTGATCTGTTCTTTGTTTGGCAATGGTTCAGCTGCTGTCACCGACATCATGAAGCCCAACATTATAGTGAACATAAACGTTCTTTTGATTTGCATAGCTTTTGTTCTCTTTAATATTTTTCATAGAAGATAGAAGAGAGGTTGAGTATTTTCAACCTCTCGTTGAGCACCTATAAAATTAGTCAATTACACCACTAATACCAACGCGGAAACTTGTATCACCTTGTGAACCCGCAGCTACACCACCCGTAATTGCCCAACGGCCATTATCAGCAGTTCTTCTCAAAGTAGCACCTACCGCGTTTTCTCCGCCATGATATGCTGCACCAACTGCATAAGTGAGTTTTCCTGCGACAAATGGTGCTGCTTCTAATGCCATAGCAGATGCAATTCCTGCATTTGCTCTTTTCTCTACATCATCAATTCTTTGGTTGGTCGTATAGAATGCTTGTTGTAATTGATCTCCTAAATTCGTAATACGGTTACTCAACGATTTATCCGCATCGTTGAGTGCGCCAACAGCGTCACCAACATTATTATACGAAGCGTCACCTACTTTATAACTTGGCGCTACAAATCCACCATTATCGTATTTGGCACCGCCTCCTAATGAAGTTGCAATATATTGATTGGTCTTATTTAATTGTGCGCCATTTATTGCATCATTCGATGATGCAGTAATCGCACCATCAGCTACACCAGTTACCACACGATCACCAGCAGTACCTGATACATTTACGCGTGAACCGCCAGTATTTTTCGCAACGGTAATATCTGCATTAGCATTTGTTTGTTGGACTAAGCCCACTGTACCGTTATTAATATTATTTCTAATATCATTAATCTCAGTAGTATTAGTTGTAATTTGACTTTGTAAATTATCACGGACATCTGCAAGCTGACCACCATTCACAGCATCTTTTGAACCAACTGCTACATTACCATTTGCTACATTGTTAATTTTAGTGCCATTGATTCCTGCTAATGTGACAGAATCTTTATTAATCGAACCATCAGTATTTTTATCGTATTGCACCGCTGAATTGGACAATTGATTGACATTTGAATTCACTGACGTGATCGCACTATCTAACTGCGCTTTATTTACAGCATCGGCAGCATTCACACCGTTGGCAACACCAGTAATTTTTTGATTACCTGCATTAATTCCCTGCGTTGTCACACTTGCACCACCCGCAATGGTTAACCCCGTACTGCTAAGTTGAGTATTGCCTATGCTTACTCCAGCGTTGTTTATAACAGTATTACCCGTCGTTACACTATTAAGTACAATATCCTTGTTTAAATTAACTTTAATATTGCCTTCGTTATCTGTAGTACTAGTTTGAGCCACGCTCAGGTTCTCATCACCAACAAAGTTAACTTTTCCATTTGGCTTGATTTGCTTACTCGATGAAACATCATTATTTGCAGAAAGTGTCCATCCCGCATTTGCAGCAGTATTAATACGACTAATCGCCCCGTCAATTGTCGCCTGACCTGTGCCACCAATGTTACTCGTGGTCAGTGCACCTGTCGCGGTGTCTATCGTCGTGGTACCACCGATAATGTTCTTCACATTATTCGCTGCACCGTACAACTGACTGCCGTTAATCGCATCGGTAGAATTGGCTTTAATTTGACCTGCATTTACATTGGTTAATGTCACTGGCGTCGTTGAACCAACACCACCTAATGTCACTTTATCTTTGATCGATGGATCATCATATTTTACTGCTGCATTGTCTGTTGCTTGCGCAGCTGTTTGAACTGCGTCTAACTGCGCTTTATTTACAGCATCGGCAGCATTCACACCGTTGGCAACACCGGTAATTTTTTGATTACCTGCATTAATTCCCTGCGTTGTCACACTTGCACCACCCGCAATGGTTAACCCCGTACTGCTAAGTTGAGTATTGCCTATGCTTACTCCAGCGTTGTTTATAACAGTATTACCCGTCGTTACACTATTAAGTACAATATCCTTGTTTAAATTAACTTTAATATTGCCTTCGTTATCTATAGTACTGGTTTGAGCCACGCTCAGGTTCTCATCACCAACAAAGTTAACTTTTCCATTTGGCTTGATTTGCTTACTCGATGAAACATCATTATTTGCAGAAAGTGTCCATCCCGCATTTGCAGCAGTATTAATACGACTAATCGCCCCGTCAATTGTCGCCTGACCTGTGCCACCAATGTTACTCGTGGTCAGTGCACCTGTCGCGGTGTCTATCGTCGTGGCACCACCGATAACGTTCTTCACATTATTCGCTGCACCGTACAACTGACTGCCATTGATTGCTTCGGTTGATGTCGATGTCACTGCGCCAGCGGCAA
>NZ_BBNM01000004.1 GCF_000760595.1 Acinetobacter soli
CCGTCGCAACATCAAAATCGTACCTGAGTACCACCCGCAGCAACACCGCCCACCGGCACATCCGCAACGCGCCAAAGTGGTGGGGCCAGAAGGCGAACAGGTACATGTGGACGAATGGGGACGCATCAAAGTCCGGTTCCTGTTTACCCGAAGTGAAGACCACAGCCATGATGGTGGCGCAGGCAGTAACGACAACGACACTGATTCAGCATGGGTCGATGTACTGACCCCATGGGCAGGCGAAGGTTATGGCGCCCGCTTTTTACCCCGTATCGGCGAGATTGTGGTGATCGACTACTTTGATGGCGATATCGACCGGCCCTTTGTGCTTGGACGCATCCACGAAGCCCAGCGAAGTCCGACCAAATTCGACATCAAAGGGCAGTTACCGCATACCCGACACCTGAGTGGCATCCGCTCCGAAGAAATTCAGGGCAGTGGCTACAACCAGCTCCGCTTTGATGACACCACAGGGCAGATCAGTAGCCAGCTCCACAGCAGCCATGGTGCAACCCAGCTTAATCTGGGTAATCTGAGCCATCCCAAAGAACAACTGGAAAGCGAAGGCCGAGGCGAAGGTTTCGAACTACGTACCGACCAGTGGGGAGCCGTACGGGCAGGTGAAGGGCTACACCTCAGCACCCACAAACAAGAACAAGCACAGGGCCAGCATTTAGATGCGAAAGAGGCCAGCCAGCAGCTCGAAAGCAGCCTGAACAATGCCAAAGCCTTAAGTGAAGTGGCCAAAAATCAGCAGACTGACCCGCTTGAAGTACTAGACAACCTTAAACAGTTCTTAGAACAAATCGAACAACAAGACCAGAACAAGGCTGCCGCATTTAAGCAAGCACTGATGATCTTAAGTGCGCCTAGCAGCATTGCCATGAGCAGTAATCAAGACATCCACCTGAGTGCAGACGGACAACTGAGCCAGCATGCAGGAGACAGCCTGAACATAAGCACGCAAAAAAGTCTGATTGCACACGCCAGTGACAAGATCAGTTTATTTGCAGCACAGCAAGGCGCTCGCCTGTATACCGGCAAGGGCAAGATCGAGTTACAGGCACAGGGCGATGGGGCGGATCTGATTGCACGTAAGGATATTCAGATTATTTCTACGGAGGATGTAATTAATATATCTGCTCCAAAACGGATTTTGATTACCGCAGAAACGTCTCAGGTTGAAATTAATGAGCAAGGCATCATTCTTAGAACAGGTGGTAAAGCAGAATTTAAAGCGGGGCAGCATGTGTTTGTGGGTGGGGAGAAGGTGAATGTACAATCGCCAGCTTTGCCTAAATTTGATAATAAAAATTGGATTGCTTTAGAACATCTTGATGCAGATCAGCAGCCATTCGCAAATTTGGGTTATAAAATCTTTTTTGAAAATAATCAGATTATTGAAGGAAGGTTAGATGAGCATGGTAAGGCTCATCATGACAATGTTCCAGAGAAAGCAATTAGAGTTGAGTATGAACAACCCAAAATGGAAGAAGATAAACCTTGGGATAAGTTTGATACCGTCATGGCAGAGTTGAATAAGATTGATAAGAATAAGGGGCAATTTTAATGCCGGATTTTTTACCATCTAAAAAAGAGTTAACGAATGCTTTGGCATGGTTTACAGCTCCAGTAAATGATGCAATCAAGAAAGGAAAAGAAACTGCGGCTGATATCGCAGAATGGCTCTGGGTTGTATTACAAGGTGACTTTGCTGAAGATCAAACGACTGCACAAATTGTCACAGGTACCGTGATTTCGATGATCCCCTTTGTAGATCAGATTTGTGATGTTCGGGATATTTGTGCGAATGCAACAAAGATTAAAGAAGACAGTAATAATCCGTGGGCATGGGTTGGACTGATTTTGACATTGATTGGTTTATTTCCTGTATTGGGTTCACTATTTAAAGGGATTTTTAAAGTTATTCTGGCACCTATTAGACGCTTCATGCTTAAGCCTGCAACCAAAGGTTTAAAATTTACAGGTGGAAATATTTACAAGCTTGCTGAACCTGCGATTGAAAGTGGAATTACAGAGTTAAATAAATTTCTTGCACGTCCAGCGGTAAAAAAAGCCATTAAAAATGCAAAGATTACCAATATTTATAAAGCAACAGCGAACAAAATTCGACAAGTTAAAAGCATGTTGACCAAGCAGGAATTGTTAAGTGTATTTGATAAACTTATAGGCTATCTAAGAGATACGGTTAAATTTATTGATAAATACGCAAGTAAGGCGATTGGTGCAAAAGCACGACAAATGTTGCAAACCGTAATTGATGTTCGTAACTTAGCTAATCAAAAACTTGGTGAGTTTTTAAAACCTGTACAAGACTTTTTAGAAAGATTAGCGGTTAGAATCGAGAAAGAGAGTAATCAGGCTTTTAAAGCGACGACTAATATTAAGAATATTCATAATTTTAAAAAAGTAGGAACAGATGCCGAGTTAAAAAGTGTTTTAAATAATAAACCGAATTGGGTAGATGTTGCAGCGAAAGAAAAATATAAGGCCTTAACAGAGTGCCCAAAAATTCCTTCAAATTTTCCAAATATAGGTGCAAAAGATGGACCTCTACGGGATGCCTATAAAACTTTTCATGATTTAGAATCTGTACATATAAAAGAGGGAGAAGTTCTATATCGTGTTTTAGATCCACGAAGTTTAGATAATAGTATCTGTTGGATGAGAGAATCTGAATATAGGAAATTAAAAAGTAAAGCTGATTGGCGACGCTATTTTGCGGTATTCGCCTCATGGAATCATAATGGTGAGTTTGTTAAATATCGAGTGCCAAGGGGTGGGATCAATGTATGGGAAGGTCCGGCTGCAAGTCAGACTTTTAAAAATAGTGCGGGTAAAATTGAAAAAAAGAATAGTAAAGGCGAGATATTTGTACTAGAGGGTGGTGGCATACAGATTGTTCTAGACCCGAAAGATTTAGTACGAGCAAATGTCAGTAAGCGTGAAGCAACTCCGTGGGGTTATGACAGTGATTTAGTTGGTGAGGCGAAAACCAGCATGGTAGGTGTGCCCCGTTTAGAACAGAATTGGTATGGAGATAAAAAATAATGCCGCAATTTGAAATTCGTCCGCAGGAAATTTACTTACTTGAACGCTATAGTTCGGTTGAATACTTTAACGAATTGGTAGATGCTTTTAAAAATATGCTAGATGTGGCAGAAAATGCACTTGAGCTATTTATGAGGGATTTACCTTATGATTATCGAAACCGACATATTTCGCAACAGCCTGATGTGGTTTGGGGAGAACATGTATTACCTAACTTTAGGTCTACAATGGCTTCTCTAAATTATGGCTATAAACGTTTATTAGAGGGTGATTTATCAGCTTTGCAATATGCTGGGAATGTGGTGACTGACTTTAGAGGTCAAACTACTGACTACCCAGCTGATTGGATGGATGAGGAAAATTATAAAAAATTTAATGATTGGCAAAATGAAGCGAGTACGTTGTCATCTAATATAAAAACCACGGTTTTCGGTAATTGGGTTACAGGAAATCTTAGCTATAGATATAATATTCAAGCTAGAGGGGAATTAAATTTACCAGATTCTTTACCTATTTATCATTTAAGTTCTGATATCAAAGTGGAGACAGGAGAAACAGTGCCACAGAATGGTATTTACATTCCTGAAATACCAGAGGCAAGCGCACAGCTGTTACTTAAAGGGCATGATGCTATTGAAGCTCTGGTAGGATTAAGTCGTAGTGGTTTGCAATATGCTAGAGAAGAAAGTACAACATGGTTACTAGTGAAACGAATTGCAGACGAAGGTGGATCATCTGAGACAATTCAAATAGAAAATTTAAAAGGATTTTCTGGTCAGATTTGCCAACGGACAGGCAATTGGTGGAGTCCTGCAAATCAATTGCAATCCCGTTATTTTGAACAGGGGGAAGTATTCCCTGAAATTGAAAATAATAGTTGGGGAGAAACGATTTGGTATTTAGAAGTGACGAATAAGCAATGATTAAGTAATTTAAAGTTAAAATAAGGCCTTAGATTGCTTTAAGGTCATCTTAATAATGTTTAAAATATTACTAGGCAATAAGCTCAATGCAACATTGCCATTTTGTTTAGGATGAACGAACGCTTTTAAAAATTATCAATTTTCACTGCTGAAGATAAGTATTTGCATAATTTGATAAATTTTTTCGCTTTAATGTCTGACTGATATTTTGGCTCGCTAACATCAGCTTTTCTAGATTGATCCCTGTTTCGTGTCCAATTTGAGACAGTAAATAATACAAATCCTCAGTTGCAACATTCCCTGATGCACCTTTGGCATATGGACAACCACCCAGTCCAGCAATTGAAGAATCAAAGATTCGAATCCCTTGCTGTAAAGATTGATAGATATTGGCAATTGCCATGCCATAAGTATTATGAAAATGTCCAGCCAAAATGTTGCTGTCCAGTTCTGCTAAACATGCCTGCCAAACTTTCTGCACTCGATCTGGTGTTGCAGTCCCAATGGTTTCACCCAATGAAATTTCATAACATCCCATCTCATATAAACGTTTGACGACATTTACGACCTGTTTGGGATCAATTGCACCTTCATAAGGACAATCCACCATACAAGATAAATAACCGCGTACGCGCACATGATTTGCTTGCGCGGCTTGAAAAATTTCAGAGAATCGCTCCAGACTTTCATCAATCGAGCAGTTGATATTCTTTCGAGTAAAGCTCTCAGAAGCTGCAGTAAAGACCGCAACCTCTTTACATCCTACTGCTAGGGCAGCATCGAAACCTTTAAGGTTTGGCGTCAGCAAGCTCAAGTTTAAATCATCGCGTTGTGGCAACAATTTAAATAACTCATCGCTCTGCGACATTTGTGGTACCCACTTAGCTGATACACATGAACCCACTTCAATAAACTTTAAACCTGCGTCAATTAAATCATTGATAAAGCTCAATCGTTGTTCAATGCTTAAAGCTTGTTTCTCGTTTTGCAAACCATCACGTGGGCCAACTTCTACTATTTTTACATAGTCATTCATGCAACTTCCCCCTCAGTAGCTTGGAAGTCCACAAGCTCATCACCAGCTTTGACTTGATCACCTACTTGGAAATAGGCATCTAAAATTACACCATCTTTAGGCGCGCGGATGGTGTATTCCATTTTCATCGCTTCAAGCGTTAAAAGCACATCATCTTTCTTCACGGTGTGATTTGCGCCTACAAGTAGTTGTGTTACTACGCCAGGCATTGGAGCTTTGAGATGTCCTTGCTCAGATTGACTATCAGTTTGATTATAATCCTGACGCAAGTAGCTGAATTTATAACTTTGTCCAGCGTTAAATAGAGTAATGCCTTGCAAACCTCGGTTAAAAGCGAGTTTTTGTTGAATTCCACCAATTTGAATATTTGCAGTATGATAATCAGTTAATTGACCTGTGATGTGATACTGCTGACCATTAAATTCTGCGTTAAATCCGTGTTCAGCAGCAGAAAACTTAATTTGAATATTTTGGTTTATAAAGTTCAATTTAATACTGTGTTGATATGTGACATTACTACGCCATAAAGGTTGTGCCAACCACAGTTGCTTTTGAGTCGATTGGTTATTTTGCATTTTGCTGAGAAATTCAATGAATGCCGTCGCAACAACAAGCTCAGGTTTGATATTCGCTGGGCTAAACAAAAATTGTTCTTCACGCTGGATGAGGTTGGTGTCCAAATTTGCTTGTTTAAATGAATCACAACGTACAATCTTTTCCAAAAAGGCAATATTATTGCCTAAACCATCGACATGGAACTGACTAAGCGCATGTTGCATCTGAATTAAAGCAGCTTCACGGTTTTTACCCCATACAATCAATTTGGCAATCATTGGGTCGTAGAAAGTGGTAATTTCATCACCTTCAACAATGCCACTATCTACACGGACATATTGGTTTTGCGTTGGATAGCGAAGATAGTCAATTTTACCGATTGCAGGTAAAAAGCCTTTGTCTGGTTCTTCGGCATAAATACGTGCTTCGAGTGCATGCCCATGAATTTGTAGCTCATGTTGTAATTTGGGTAATGGCTCACCATAGGCAACTCGTAATTGCCATTCGACTAAGTCCTCTCCGGTAATCATTTCAGTCACAGGATGTTCGACTTGTAAGCGTGTGTTCATTTCCATGAAATATGCTGTGCCGTCTTGTTCAACGATAAACTCAACCGTACCAGCGCCAACATAATCCACAGCACGCGCAGCATCAATTGCAGCTTGACGCATTGCATCGAGCTTTTCACTTGGCATTTGTGGAGCAGGCGCTTCTTCTAGTACTTTTTGATGACGACGTTGAACAGAACAATCCCGTTCAAATAAATGCACATAGTTGCCATGTGTATCACCAAACACCTGTACTTCAATGTGACGTGGTTGAGTCACATAACGTTCAATCAGTACGTCATCATTACCAAAACTCGATTTGGCTTCACGTTTGCACAGCGCGAGATAGTAGAGAAAGTCTTCACTACGTTCTACCAGACTCATGCCTTTACCACCACCGCCAGCACTGGCTTTGATGAGTACAGGATAGCCAATTTCATCTGCTTGTTGTTTTAAAAATTCAGCATCTTGATTTGTTCCGTGATAGCCCGGCGTTAGAGGTACACCTGCTTTTTCCATCAAGGCTTTTGAGGTGGCTTTCAAGCCCATCGCTAAAATGGCATCGACCGGAGGACCAATAAAGCAAATATTATGCTGCTGGCAGGCCAAAGCGAATTGATCGTTTTCCGAAAGAAAACCATAACCAGGATGAATCGCTTGGCTTCCTGTATCGATCGCCGCTTGAATAATGCGATCAGCTTGTAAATAACTTTGTGTTGCAGGAGATTGACCAATATAAACCGCTTCATCTGCAAGTTTAACGTGTTGTGCATGTGCATCTGCATCTGAGTAAACCGCAACCGTCGCAATACCTAATTTTTTTGCTGTTCGAATTACACGGCAAGCAATCTCACCACGGTTCGCAATTAAAATCTTTTCAAACATTTTTTGGTCATCCTTAATTGTTGTTATTAGAATTTGAAGTCCATGCTGGAGCTTGCTTACTTAAGAAAGCGGTTAAGCCTTCCTTTGCCTCACTGCCTTGACGCACTTGCGCAATGTGGTGAGCAGTTTGTCGAAGTAATTGATTATCCATACTTTGATTGCTGACCATCTGAATCAGTTGCTTAGAAGCAGCTTGAGCATGTGGTCCGCCTAGCAATAAAGCATCAATGATCTCTTGAACTTTTTTATCTAAATCTTCCGCATCTGCAATTTCATGTGCCAAGCCAATTTGTTTTGCTGCATGCGCAGTAATACGTTCAGCAGTTAAAAAATAACGTGAAGCTTGTCGAGCGCCAATCGCACGAATCACGTATGGGCTAATCGTAGAAGGGGCAAGACCCAGTCGAACTTCGGAGGTTGCAAACTTTGCATCGGTACTAGCGATGCAAATATCACATGCAGATGCCAAACCCATCCCACCACCAAAAGCAATGCCATGAACACGTGCAATCGTTGGTTGTTTTAAAGTTGCAAGTGCTTCAAGCATCTGTGCAAGTTTTAAAGCATCAGCTTCATTTTCTTCGGCAGAAGCTTGACCCGCTTGTTTCATCCAGTTCAAATCTGCACCCGCTGAAAAGCTTTTACCACGACCCGCTAAAACCACAACCCGAATATCATCACGAATAGCAAGTTGCTTAAAACACCTATGCAATTCTTCAATCACCGTTGTATTGAAGGCATTGTGTAGTTCAGGGCGATTTAGCCACACATACGCCACTAAACCATGCTGTTCCAGTTGTAGAAATTGATAGCTCATAAACACCTCTTACATGCGGAACACGCCAAATTTAGTCGGTTGAATCGGTGCATTTAAAGCTGCTGCAAGGCTTAATCCCAGTACTTGTCGTGTTTGAGCTGGATCAATTACGCCATCATCCCACAAACGAGCAGAAGCATAGTAAGGATGCCCTTGACGTTCATACTGATCACGAATCGGTTGTTTAAATTCATCTTCTTCTTGTGCTGACCATTCTGCGCCTTTTTGCTCGATCTGATCACGTTTCAAAGTCGAAAGTACGCTGGCTGCTTGCTCACCGCCCATGACGGATATACGTGAGTTTGGCCAAGTCCACAAGAAACGTGGAGAATAAGCACGTCCACACATACCATAGTTACCCGCACCAAACGAGCCACCAATGATGAGTGTGATTTTTGGCACATTTGCTGTTGCAACCGCCATCACCAGTTTTGCACCGTGTTTGGCAATACCTTCATTTTCGTATTGGCGACCCACCATAAAGCCCGTGATATTTTGAATAAATAACAACGGAATATTGCGTTGGGTACATAACTCAATAAAGTGCGCACCTTTTTGTGCTGATTCAGAAAATAGAATGCCATTATTGGCAATAATTCCTACAGGCATCCCGTAAAGTGATGCAAACCCTGTGATCAAGGTTGAACCAAAACGAGCTTTAAACTCATCAAAACGAGAACCATCGACAATACGTGCAATCACTTCGCGTACATCAAATGGCTTACGCGCATCGCTAGGAACTACTCCATACAACTCTTTGGCATCGAACAAAGGTTCATCAATCTGCTTATTGAGTTCGTTTGTTTTTTTATTCAAATTGGCAATGATATTACGTGCAATCGCAATTGCATGTTCATCGTTTTCTGCCAAATGATCCGCAACACCTGAAAGACGCGTATGTACATCACCACCACCCAAATCTTCGCTACTTACGACTTCACCTGTTGCAGCCTTAACTAGAGGAGGACCACCCAAGAAAATAGTTCCTTGATCACGTACGATAATGGTTTCATCCGACATCGCAGGAACATAAGCACCACCAGCGGTACAGCTACCCATCACAACCGCAATTTGAGCAATTCCTTGGCTCGACATACGTGCTTGATTGTAGAAGATACGCCCGAAGTGATCACGATCAGGAAATACCTGATCCTGCATTGGTAAGTACGCACCACCTGAATCTACAAGATAAATACAAGGTAGGTGATTTTGTTCAGCAATTTCTTGAGCACGTAAATGCTTTTTAACCGTAAGCGGATAATACGTGCCACCTTTAACCGTTGCATCATTGGCAACGATCATGCAAGTTACACCATTAACCTGTCCAATACCCGCAATCACACCCGCAGCAGGAATATCATCTTCATAAACTTTATACGCAGCAAGTTGTCCGATTTCTAAAAAAGCTGTACCAACATCAATCAGTTGATCTATACGTTCACGTGGAAGCAATTTTCCACGTGCTAAATGCTTTTGACGTGCATTTTCTCCGCCACCTAATGCAATATTTTGGGCAACTTGTGTTAAATCATTAACCAAAGTCTGCATAGTTTGTTGGTTTGTTTTAAAGTCTTCACTTCGCACATTCACTTTGCTTTGTAATTGATTCATATGATGCATCCTGATTTATCGTTATTATTTGGTTTCATTAAACAATTCACGTCCGATCAACATACGACGAATTTCAGATGTGCCTGCACCAATTTCATAAAGTTTTGCATCACGCCATAAACGACCTGTAGGGAATTCATTGATATAGCCATTGCCACCTAAAGTTTGAATTGCTTCACCTGCCATCCATGTCGCTTTTTCGGCTGCATATAAAATGGCACTTGCGGCATCTTTACGTAAGCTACGGTCATGATCTGCTTTGTCGCAGGCTGTACCAACTGCATATACAAGCGCTTTGCAAGCCAGCCAAGTTGAATACATATCAGCAAGTTTTCCTTGCATCAGCTGGAACTCACCTAAAGCTTGTCCAAATTGTTCACGTTGATGTAAATAAGGAATCACAACATCCATGCAGGCGTCCATAATGCCAAGAGGGCCTGCGCTTAAAACTGCGCGCTCATAGTCCAAGCCACTCATCAGGACTTTGGCGCCATTACCGACACCACCCAACACGTTCTCAACCGGGACTTCTACATTATCAAAAAATAATGGATAGGTATTTGAGCCGCGCATACCAAGTTTGTCTAGATGATGACCATGACTAAAACCGTTCATGTCTTTTTCAACTAAAAAAGCAGTCATGCCTTTAGCGCCTGCATGTGAGTCAGTTTTTGCGTATACCACTAAAACATCAGCATCACCGCCATTGGTTATCCACATTTTGGAACCATTTAAAACGAAATGATCACCTTTATGTTCAGCACGTAATTTCATACTGACCACATCTGAACCCGCATTCGGTTCAGACATCGCCAAGGCACCGACATATTCACCAGAAATTAATTTCGGAAGATATTTCTGCTTTTGCTGCTCACTGCCGTTGCGATTGATTTGATTGATACATAGATTTGAGTGTGCGCCGTATGAAAGTCCAATTGCAGCTGAAGCACGAGAAATTTCTTGCATAACAATAATATGAGCAAGATAACTGAGGTTTGTACCGCCGTATTCTTCAGAAACCGTTAGGCCTAATAAGCCCATATCACCGAACTTTTTCCATAAATGGCTCGGAAATTTATTGTCTTGATCTACTTGCTGAGCAATTGGTGCTATTTCTTTTGCACAAAATGCGGCAACTGAATCTTGAAGGGCAATCAATGTTTCATCCAGACCAAAATTCAAGCTACGTAGGTTCATTGTGTTCATCCTATTGATTATATTTGTTGTTCCATAAGCATTCTTGTTTGTGCTTAAGATATACCATACAATGAATTTTTGAAAAAGTGAATACAGATTCATAAAATGATTTACAATTCATTTTATTTGTTAGAGAATAAATCTTATGAACTATAAACGATCATCTTTAATGCAAGAACGGATGGAACAAAATCGTAAGTCGATTTTGAATTCAGCCAGAAAGTTAATTTCAGAAAGAGGGGTTAAAGACGCACAGATACAAACAATTGCTGAGCAAGCAGGTGTTTCGAGTGGGTTGGTTTATCGCTATTTTGATAATAAAAGTCAGGTGCTGATCGAAGTTTTGTCAGAAGCGATCAATACCGAATTATTGGTGATTGATGCGATTACAGAAAGTGATCTAACGGCGGAGCAGAAGCTACATAAAGCGGTAACTACCTTTGTAAAAAGGGCACTAAACAGCCCTCAGCTTGCATATTCACTCATGTTCGAGCCTGTTGATTCATTGGTAGAGCATGAGCGTTTTCGTGTTAAGCAGTTGATTAAACAAAGTATTATTAAAATAATCGCAGATGGAAATGCGAGTGGAGAGTTTGCGTTGGAGGATTTAAACACCACAGCACTTTGTGTGGTTGGCGCGATGACTTATGTCGCCGTAGAACCTCTAGACCCAGCTCAAAATACAAAGTTCGATCAGCAACATAAAGACTATTTTTCAAAACAGATTGCTGATTTTTGTGTGAATGCCGTGAGGAAAAAATAGGACATAAACAGTAGTAAAAATCAAAACAAGGCAGTTTGAAAAGTAGTTGCAGTAATAACAAGAGATGAAATCGGAACAGAATTAGAAAGAATCAAGGAGAATGATTCAATGCAACAACAACGGTTAAGCTATGCCTCTGGACCAAGTGCACAGCCCTTATTGGGAATGACGATTGGAGAAAAATTTGATCAAGCTTGTCAGCAATATGCCGATCAAGAAGCGATTGTAAGTGCACATCAGAACAGACGGTTGAGCTATAAAGAGCTACAGGATGAAGTGAATGCTTTTGCCTGTAGCTTGCTCCAGCTCGGTTTAAGGAAAGGCGATCGACTTGGTATCTGGTCACCAAACTGTGTGGAATGGACGATCACTCAGTTTGCAGCTTTTAAAGCAGGAATTATCCTAGTGAACTTAAATCCTGCCTACAAAAGCCATGAGTTAGAGTATGTATTGAATAAAGTTTCCTGCAAAGGATTGGTCATCGCTTCACAATTCAAAACGACTGATTATCAAGAATTTTTGACGCGAATTGCACCAGAAATTGTTGTCTGTACTGACAAAATGATTCATTCAGAGCGTCTGCCTTCCTTAAAATTTGTGATCAAAATTGATGAAAAACAGCATACAGGTATTCATCGTTTTAATGATCTAGTTGTTGCACCAAGTCAACAACAACTCGATCAATTACAATTAGTGACGCAGCAATTGCAATTTGATGAAACCATTAATATTCAATTTACATCAGGTACAACGGGTAATCCGAAAGGCACAATGCTTACTCATCATAACATTTTGAATAATGGTTATTTTGTAGGAGAGGGCATTGGTTTAACGCCACAAGATAAAGTGTGTATCTCAGTACCTTTATTTCACTGTTTCGGTATGGTTATGGGAAATCTGGCCTGTATCACACATGGTTCTACTATGGTGTATCCATCAGCTGTTTTTAATCCATTAGAAACACTAAAGACCATTCACAACGAGCGTTGTACGGCAGCATACGGCGTACCCACCATGTTTATCGCCACTTTAGAGCATGAACAATTTAATGAATTTGACTTATCTAGCTTGCGCACAGGAATTATGGCGGGAAGCCCATGCCCACGTGAAATTATGCAGCGGGTGATTGATCGTATGCATATGTCAGAAATCACGATTTGCTATGGCATGACCGAGACTTCACCCGTAAGTGTACAAAGCTCCGTGAATGACACGATTGATAAACGTGTCAGTACGGTTGGACAAGTTCATCCTCATGTCGAAATCAAAATCGTAGATCCTGAAGGACAACTTGTACCACAAGGAACTTTAGGCGAACTGTGCGTTAGAGGTTACTCGGTAATGGCTGGCTATTGGGGCGAAGAAGAAAAAACCCGTGAAGTCATTGATGCCGCAGGTTGGATGCATACAGGTGACATTGCGGAGATGGACGCTGAAGGGTTTGTCAAAATCAAAGGCCGTATTAAAGATGTGGTCATTCGTGGTGGAGAAAATCTATTTCCTAAAGAAATTGAGGACTTTTTATATACCCACCCTGCAATCTGTGATGTGCAAGTGATTGGCCTGCCTGATATGCGTTATGGTGAAGAACTATGCGCTTGTATTATTTTGCATGAACATCATCAGATCAATGAAGAAAGTATTCGTAGTTTCTGCAAGGAACACATTTCACACAATAAAGTGCCACGCTACGTAAAATTCTTAAATGAATTTCCGATGACCGCATCAGGCAAAGCGCAGAAGTTCAAGTTACAGGAAATCATGCGTGCTGAACTAAATTTAACTGGAAGCGTATTCGACTAAATGTGTTTTACATCATATAGAAAAACAGCATTTTAAAGTTATAAGGCAAAGGATCTTCGTCAATGGCAAAAGATTTTAATAGTCCAAAGATCGTTGAAGCATATGATGAACATATCCGTAAATTAATTCCCGGATATGAAATCATTCATCAACAAGTGGATGCCATTTTGCAGTCTGTACTTCAACCAACCGCACACATACTTATTGTTGGATGTGGAACAGGTTATGAGTTGGAATATTTACTCAATAAACATCCTGATTGGACATTTACTGCACTTGATCCTTCTTTAGCCATGCTTGAAATGGCAGAAACACGTGTTAAACACATGGGAAAGTCAGCTCAGGTACAGTTTGTACATGGCGATCATTCTACTTTAACTGAAGCTGCTGTTTTTGATGCTGCACTTTCTATTTTAGTCGCGCACTTTATTGCTGATGAACAAAAAAATGAATTTTATAGCAGTATCCATCGTTGCTTAAAAAGGAGTGGACTGTTATTGACCTATGATTTAATGCCTTGCAGCAACCCTCAGCATTTACAAGCTTTACGTTATTTATGTATGACTCAAGGCCTAACTGAATTGCAATGCCAGAAAATGTTAGATCGCATGGAAAATGACTTTTTCACTATTTCATTCAGTGAATATCAGCAACGACTCCAAGACATTGGTTTTAAAGACGTACATTCATACAGTCAAATCTTAATGTATCAGGGTTTGATTGCCAAAAAGGCAGAAATTGCCGAGTCTGCTTAAGCCCCATAACCCAAGAGACGCATTCATAATGAAAAAATGATGAGAAGAACAATTTAGATTTTATTTTTACCAAACGTTCAATTCACAGTGACTTTCATAGTGATTGTGAGGTTCTTTTTGTCTAAATAAATTGCTATAGAAAATAATCAAAGGAGACTAAATAAATAAAAATCAAATGATTAGGTTTTAAAACAAGAAATGCGTTGCAGTCATCAAGTACTGCAAAGGATACAACGCAAACACAAAATGAACTTAAAAGCTAAAGTTCATGAAATAAGGAAATTGATTTTAATGAAAAGATTCATCTTCACAATTCGGCAAAGTGTTTTAGCGCTGTCTGTACTTGCTGTCATGTCTGGAAGTTATGCAGGCTCAGAAAGCGCAGAAATAGAAAAACTTCGCCAAGAAGTAAAAGAGCTGCGCGCAATGCAGCAAAATTCAGAAATAGATAAACTTCGTCAAGAAGTAAAAGAATTGCGTGCAATGCAGCAAAATTATATTCAGCAAACTCCGCCTGTTCAGCCCGTTACTCAGGTCATGGTTGCACCTAAAACTGAACCCGTTCAATCCGCAACGCCGAAATTATCACTCACCAAATCTGGTGCAGAGGTGAATTTATATGGATATTTGCGTGCAGACGCATCGTATCAAGCCAAAGGCGCATCAACGATGTACAACAATATCAGCGGCGTACCACTAGAAGGAACTGCTGAAGAAGCGCAACAAAAAGATCGCTTGCATACCACTGCAAATGTTTCTCGGATCGGTCTTAATTTTAAAACACCGACTGCTATGGGTGATGTCGGTGGAAAATTAGAAATGGACTTCTTTGGTAGTGCATCACGCGATCAATTCCGTATCCGCCATGCCTACTTAACTTTTGATAAATGGTTATTAGGTCAGACATGGTCAACGTTTATCGCACCTGAATATTACCCGGAAACGGTCGATGCGGCGACCTATGTAGGCGGAGCATTACAGCGCTCACCATTGGTTCGTTATAGTGACAATATTACGGCAAATACCAGCTTTGCTTTAGCAGTAGAAGATCCTAAATATACAACAAGCTCTGACCCTGATAATGAAATGCGTTTACCTGCCTTTGTTGGACGTATAAATCATAAGTTTGCCAATGGTTCTATGCTGTCAGGACGTAGCTTTGTCGCTGAAAAGAAAACCAGTCAAGATGAACAATGGGCTTGGGGTGTCGGGATTGGTGGAAAGTATCAGTTAACACCAAAAACTTTCCTCAAAGCAGACTATAACCATATTAAAGGTGACGGACGCTTCCTGTTATGGAGCAATAGCAGCTATGTAATTGATGATCAAAAACATATTCAAAGCAATGAGTTTGATTCAATTTCAGCAGGGATTACCCATCAATTTAATACTCAATTTCGTTCAACATTGGGTTATGGCTACATGAAAGCCAAGGACAACAATGCTTTTGCACGAATCAATCAAGACAACACAACTCAAAATAAAGAACTATGGCAAAGCTGGATCAATGGCATGTACAAACCTTACAACCCAGTTACTTTGGGGATGGAATATGTCTACGGTGAACGTGAAACCTTTGATGGTCGCACAGGGACGGATAATCGTATCAATATAATGGCGATTTATGATTTTTAATACTGATAAAGCCTTGAATAACAGTGTTTTCTTTAAGTTGCATTATGTCGTTTTAAATATTAATTAGGAATTTTTCTCATTGAGGAGATGCAGAATGACAACATCTACAGTTAATGTAAATGCAGTAATTGATCAAGCAAAATTTACACCTTTTCACTGGAGTATTTTACTTTGGTGCTTAATGATTATTATTTTTGATGGTTACGATCTCGTCATTTATGGCGTAGTTTTACCCTTACTCATGCAGGAATGGTCTCTCACTTCTGTACAAGCAGGCATGCTCGCCAGTACGGCGTTATGCGGGATGATGTTTGGTGCAATGTCGTTTGGTGCTTTGGCAGATAAAATCGGACGCAAAAATGTTATTTTAATTTGTGTGACGTTTTTTAGTGGGTTTACTTTTTTAGGTGCATTTGCATCTAATCCTTATGAATTTGGTATTTTACGGTTTTTAGCAGGTTTAGGAATAGGCGGGGTGATGCCAAATCTCGTCGCACTCACATCAGAGTACGCACCCAAACGTATTCGCAGTACTTTAGTTGGCACAATGTTTAGTGGTTATGCCATCGGTGGCATTTTATCAGCACTGATCGGAAGTTATTTAGTTGAAAGTCAGGGTTGGCAAATCATGTTCTTGATTGCCGGTGTTCCTTTGATTTTATTACCTGTGATTTGGAAATTCTTGCCTGAATCTTTAACCTTTTTGGTTAAAACTGGCAAAACGGATCAAGCACATAGGATCATTCAAAAAATTTCACCTGAACAAAGCATCGGTATCAATACACGTTTAGTGCTGAATGAAGATCATGTTCCAGCAGGTAGTTCTGTAAAAGGCTTATTTCAACAAGGACGTGCATTCAATACGCTTATGTTTTGGGTGTTGTTCTTTATGTGCTTATTAATGGTGTACGCACTAAGTAGTTGGTTGCCAAAACTTATGCTTGCAGCAGGTTATTCACTCGGCAAGAGTATCTTATTCTTGTTTGCCCTAAATGTGGGTGCCATGATGGGTTCAATTGGTGGCGGTATTCTTTCAGACAAATTCCATTTAAAACCTGTAATTATGGGAATGCTGATGGCAGGTGTAGTGGCACTGATCGGCTTAGGATTTAACTCTCCAGCTTATGTTTTATATGGTTTAGTCACTGTGGCTGGTGCAGCGACGATTGGAACTTCAATCCTTCTTTATAGCTATGTTGCTCAATACTATCCATTGAGTGTTCGCTCAACTGGAATTGGCTGTGCTTCGGGTGTAGGTCGAATTGGTGCGATTGTCGGTCCGATTTTGACGGGTTTGTTATTAACCTTGAACTTACCGCATACCATGAATTTTGTGATGATTTCTATCCCTGCAATGTTAGCAATCTGCGCGATATTAACTTTAAAACGTCATAAATTTGATGATGAGCAACAAGTACAAGAAGTAAAAACAAGTTTGAACGAATCAAGTAGTGCCTAATCTACCATTACTTGATTGCTCCCCAAAACACGAAAAGCACATTAGATACGCTGATGTGCTTTTTTTGATACAAATACTCATTGGCCAGAAGAAAAACGACTTAAAACACTTAAACTGGATTATGAGCTGACAATACACCAGAGGTTTTGAGTGGTGAAACCTACCCACAAACAGGTGAGTGGTAATCGTGCTGCAAAGATGGAAAAAGCATAGCCAAAATTATTTCGATTCAATACTATATAGCGCACATTTTCTTGTATCTCCCGCTATGCAATTTAGACATGATATCCAGATTTTAAGGGGCATCGCTGTGAGCCTCGTGGTGCTGTTTCATCTTGAGTTTTCTCAATTGGCCAGTGGTTTTCTTGGTGTCGATATCTTTTTTGTGATTAGCGGTTTCTTAATGGCTGTGTTGTATAAAACCGGCAATGTACACGACTTTTTTGAGCGCCGTGCAAAACGCTTACTACCAAGCTATTTTGCTGTGGTGATCGGTACGCTGTTGGCATCTATGCTGCTGTTGCTTCCATCAGAAATGATACAAGTTGAAAAGCAGGCTTTTTTTAGTCTCTTTTTTGCCAATAATTTAAGCTTTTGGACGCTCAATACCTATTTCGACAAAAGTAATTTTAAACCCTTACTGCATCTTTGGTCGCTGGGTGTCGAAATACAGTTTTATTTATTTGTGCCATTATTGGTTTGGTTTTTCAATAAAAATCGGGCTTTGCTTCTCTTAACCACGCTGATCTCATTGGGCTTATGTATATACGAAGTCGGCATATCACCTAAAACCTCATTCTTTATGATGCCACTTCGGCTTTGGGAGTTCTTGATTGGTTTTATGGTTGCCAAGTACTTCACAGAGCAAGGTAACTTAAAATTCAATCAATCCTGGATCGGATTAATTGGTTTATGTTTGCTGGTTGCAATTCCGTTTATGCATGTCAACGGTAACAGTTTTAACCGTATTGAAGCACATCCTAGTTTATTTGCTTTACTCGTTTGCCTCGCAACCGCTGTTATTTTAGTGTTTGGCTTACCTAAGTTTTTAATCAATTCACCCATAGCTAAACTTTTTGTCCATCTTGGCAAATA
Organism: Acinetobacter soli; assembly: GCF_000760595.1. Lineage (GTDB taxonomy): Bacteria > Pseudomonadota > Gammaproteobacteria > Pseudomonadales > Moraxellaceae > Acinetobacter > Acinetobacter soli. Next base: position 18,155 of record NZ_BBNM01000004.1, read on the forward strand.
TTCTTATTCTATTTATTTGGTGCATTTTCCTGTGATTGTTTTGTACTTGTACAAGCCTTTTTCAGGGACCATCATGCACCCTGCAAATATTCAGGAGCAAGTCACGCTCTTGATATTGATCATGCTTTTGTCTGTGCTGCTTTACAAATTGATCGAAACGCGGAAATATCATCACATCTTCAAAGTTTATATCATTGGATGTATTACAGTATTTGGGTTGATCGGTTGCTCGAAAGTCATTTACCAAACTCAGTATACACAAGTCGAAAAAAACATATTTTCTGGTCTAACCGATCGCTCTGTATATCGATGCGGTCTTTTCTTCCCGATTATTCACCCCAACACACTCACTTGCCGTATTAATACCGACGAACAAAAGCAATCTGTGGTGTTGTTAGGTAATAGCCATTCAGATTCAATCAAGAACGTCTTTGCCGATATTGCAGTACAGCGTGGATTCAATACCTATTTATTCGCGGTCAATGACCCGATGACACGAGAGATTTTGCCACCAGAGGCTATTATTCAAGAAACCTTAAAACGCCATGCAAAATGGATTTTTATTCACTATAAGGTCGATACCTTAAACCCTAAAAAACTAGATCGTCTTGCTGAACTAGCAGCAAAGCATCAGATTCGTTTGAGCCTGATCATGCCTGTTCCGGTGTATGAACATGGCAATTACTATTATAAATCAATCCCGGCCACACTTTACTATGGGCGCAGTTCTCATATCACTGAGCAAGATTATCTTAAACGTAATCAGACGCTGATACAGCAGGCGAAGCAACTCGAAGCTCGATATCCTAATTTTCAAACCTTACCAGTCGTTCAGACGTTTTGTACACCTGTATGTCAGATCAGCACAGCAGACAAACGTCCGTATTATTTTGATGATGACCATCTCACGCTTACAGGAAGCCAGTTGATGGTTCCTGTCATTCGTCAAGCATTTGAATCTTCAAGGTAATAGTCGAGATAGAAGTACAAGTTAAGATGGGTACTAGATGACTAGATAGTTACTGGCATATGCCATAGATCACAACAGGATTTTTAACGCAATATATTCTATAGTAGGATCAACGATACTACAGATATTGCTGCTATGAAATGGGAAGAAATCGGTAAACAGCCGTGTTCAATAGCCAGAACACTGTCCGTGATTGGAGATCGATGGACGCTGTTAATCTTGCGCAATGCCTTTTTAGGAATTCGTCGTTTTGAAGATTTTCAAAAAAGCTTGGGTGTCACTCGTCATTTACTTACGGAACGTTTGATAAATCTAGTAGATGCAGAGATTTTGGTTAAAGTACCGTACACCGCGTCGAATAAACGTTTTGAATATAAACTTACCGAGAAAGGGCTCGATTTATACCCAATCTTGATGAGCATGGCACAATGGGGAAATACTTGGATGGATCAAGGTCACGGCGCACCTATAGATTATATTCATAAAGAATGTGGTCATGTGTTTAAACCCGTTTTGGTTTGTTCGCATTGTAAAATTCCACTTCGTGCGAAGCACGTCCAACCTGTGCCTGGAAAAGGATTTGTGCCTGTAATCAGTCAAACTGGCACATGATCAACTTAACCAACGCTTTAAACCTTATTTTGGATGATGTCTTTCATGCATCAATTGATCTGATGCTTTGGATTGCATAGCCAGATCGCGTATACTATGCAGCCTGTTTACGTTATGTTTTGCTACACGCGATTTCATGTCATCACTTGCTTCTTATTTTCAGCAACGTCAGTTTTGTGTTTTGGTCGAATACCTAACGTCATTGACACCATATCATCCGCTTCAAACTGAAATTGCCGGTTATCCCACCGTAATGGCACTTGCAGATCGTGTTCATTCAGACCATGATCTTGCACCCTTAGACGCGAGTCGTACATATGATTCTGCTGTGGAAAAATTGCTGCATTTTTCCGGCAAAGATCGTGATATACAAGATTTCGAAGCTTTTCTTGCACAAGCAAAAGCTGCCAATATTCAAAATCTGCTGTTATTAAGTGGAGATAAGCTCAAATCGCACAGCGACGGCACAAATGGTCGACCACGTACACGCTACTTAGAGTCTGTAAATGCGGTGGCTGCCGCTCAACATGTTGGTGTTTTTCATATCGGTGTTGCGCTTAATCCATTTAAATATGTTGAGGCAGAGCGCGATGCGCAGTATTTAAAACTTCATAAAAAACTCAAAGCGGGTGCAGATTTCATCATTACCCAACTCGGCTACGACATTAAAGCACTTCAACAGGCCAAAGCATTTTTAACCAGCCATGATTACGCTCAAAAGATTGTGGCCTGTGTGATGCCTCTAACATTGGCGCGAGCCAATTACATGATCAAGCATAAAGTGGCGGGTATTGTAATTACACCGCATATGCTGAATGTACTTAAACATGAAAAACAAACAGGACAGACAGCCCATGTGTATGCACGCTGTGCATTACAGATATTAATTTGTGAGCAACTGGGTTTTGCAGGTGTTCATTTGTCTGCCTGCCATAAGCCAGATGAACAGGCACGCCTAGCTGAATATATCGAAGAGTATCGTCATTTGGATCTGGCTGCGCTAGAGCAGCATTATAAACGCTTATGGCATATTCAAACGGGGCTTGAGTTACAGCCCGAGCGCTTACCAAGTGCACGAAAGCCGAGTCGCCTTGAGATGGTGAAGTATCGTCATTTGCAATTTATGCACGATGCCTTGTTTATGTCTAAGCCGGCTAAAAACGCTGGACGTTTTATTTTTAAGGCAGCCTTTTGGAATACGCATCTAATGACCAAGATGTTACTGAAAACTGAATCATTCAGTAAACATCGATTAGTTGGCTGTGAAAGCTGTGGTCAATGTCGTCTGGCCGATACACTCTATATCTGCCCTGAAACCTGCCCTAAAGGACTGGCCAATGGCCCATGTGGGGGCACCAGTCTGGATCGCTGTGAATTTGGCGATCGGGAGTGCATACATTCAGTCAAGGCGCGCTTAGCCAAGGCAGTAGAACAAACTCAAATTTTAAAAGATAAGCTGATTCCGACTGTTCCCATTGCAACACGTGGCAGTAGTTCTTGGAAAAACTGGTACTTGGCCGTAGAGGTCTAACCTTAAGACTGAATCCAAAGATGTGTAAAATACCTTATGATATTGTATAAATAGTATTGTGCAAAAAATTGCTCAAAAATGCTTAAAAGTTTTAATTATGCGCAAATATATTCACATTAAATTGTTATTGTGATATTTTTGAGAAAATAATTGCTCATTTATAAAAATGAAAATACTCACATTACAGGCCTTGCTAAATACTCAATGGTTAGATATTGCGACGCTTACATTGCTTCAGCCACAGCTTGGTGTAGCGGGAGCCTGTGAGCTGGAATATGAACTCGACTATGCACTTAAGCATTTAGAGCAGCGCGATGAACATGCCTGTAGTCTCTCACTTCCTGTACAGTTGTTAATTAAACATGAATCTAAAAGCTGGTTTGGATTTCTAGACGATATTGTTCCATCGGGTGCAGCGCGCCGTTACTGGGTTAATTATCTCGATTTGCAACGTTTGCCTCAAGCCGAGCAAGATAGCATCTTGCTTGAAAAAGGGGGAATTGCACCTGTTGGGAATTTACGCATTAAAGATGCGCTTGAGCCACTCAATCCAGATTCAACCTTACATCTTAGATACTTTACTGTAGCTGATGTTGCCGACCGCAATATCGACTTTTTAGAATATGCGCAGCAGATGGGTGCCATTAGTGGCGGAGCTACCGGTGCAGGTGGTGAAGCGCCCAAGCTTTTAATTCGCGTATCGCCTGAACAACAGGTCTGGATTGATACCTATCAACAAAACTTTGAGCAGCCAGATCAATACTATCTGGTTAAATTCCCGAGGAATAATCGTAGTGAAATTGATTGTAATATCTTAAGGGCAGAATATTATTACTATCGCGAATTACACGATTTGGGCTTCGATACCATTGACGTTAATCGAATGAAATTGATCGAAGGTCGTCAGTATCCGTCCTTATGGTTACCACGCTTTGACACTGAATGGCAAAATGAGTATTGGCAACGGTATGGTCTTGAGTCGGTTTATTCAATACTTAATAAATCAGCTGGTAGCCATCTCAATCATTTTGAAGTCATTGAGGAGTTGTGTTCGATCTTAACTTCGATTGATCCAAATTTTGATGGCTCCGCTTTTGTGTGTGAGTGGTTACAGCGTGATTTACTCAATATTATTTTTGGTAATTCCGACAACCACGGACGAAACACCTCATTTTTAAAGAAATTTGGCAGCATCACATTGGCACCTATTTATGATTTTGCGCCGATGAAAGCCGATCCAGAACAAGTTGTTCGCTCGACGACGTGGGGAAGCCCATATGAAGAAGGCGGAGAATATCGCTGGGCACTGATTACGCAAAAACTGGCGCCATGGTGCCCACCTGAACTTGCCTTTGAAACATTGCAGCGTTTGGCACACAAGCTCGTACATCTTAAACAACGCTTGATCGATAAGGGCGTACCGCAGCAAATCGTGGATATGCCTGTTCTGTCATTTGACTATATTGAAGCGAAACTAAAACGTTGGGAGCTGCTATGAAGCCGAATACTCCAGCACAAGATCGTCAGCAGATCCTGATCGACCTATATACCCAGTATCTGTTGGGTAAAATTACCTTGGGGCAACTGTTAATGCATTTAAGAAAAAATGTATTGGGCGTCACCCAAGAACAATATGCCAAACTGGTGGGTATCAGCCGACGCACGCTCACCGATATCGAGCAGGATAAAGGTAAACTCACGCAGTCGGTGTTAGATAAGGTTTTTAAGCCTTTAGGATTAAAAGCAGGTTTGGTGCCAACCCATGATCATGTGGTGAAAAAGATTGTTTCATCAGCAAATGAGTAAAAGACGATACTGATCTAGATACTCCATAGGAGCACGATGAACACAAGGTAAAGCCTGCTGAGTTGGATGATCTACTGCCAAGCGCCAAAGATGACCTAAACCCAGATGAATCGGTTGAGCATTTGGCAGTTCGGCATAGTGCAAGTCAAAAAAATATTCTTCTAAAAATTGCTCAAACTCAGACGCTGGGCCATCATGAAGCTGCTTCAGTTTTTCACGTATTTCCGGAATGCTGACTTTCTGCTGTACTTGATGATTAGATATAATATCGCTGGCCGGACCATAGTACGTGCATAAGATGGTATCTGTTTCAATAGGTGAACGATCGACATGATATGAATATACATCGGTCGCAATAAAATCTAGCTCTTCATCGCGTTCGTAACATTTAAGCAAGTTCAAAGTAGGCGATGCACCCGCATCGGTTAATTGTTGTAAGTCATTTAGAATAAGCGTTCTTGCCAATTTCCCCTGAGTAGACAAATCCAATGCCCAAAGATCTTTAGGTGTCACTTCGGTGATATTGTCTTTCAGTTCAAGATGTTCAACAATTTCCTGAAAGTTACCTATCAATGCTCTGTGCCAGCAAACTGCATTCATTTCGCCGTGGAATCGAGTTTTCATTAGGTCTGCAAAATTGCTAACGACTTTAATTTGATCTATACCAGAAAATTCTGTGTTGATTTGAGGGTTTGGCAAGTGTTGGGCCATCTTGGATCACGTACATTTAAACTGGGATATAGTTTAAAGCATAAGTGGTAATCACGCTAAAGCTTTAACTTTTGGTCTCTATGGGTAAGCGAATGATAAATATTTTTTCTATTGTGTATCGTTAACTGAAAAGCACTAGGCAAAAGCCGATCCTTTCAGTTAAAACAATATAACTTCAATTTTTAAAATAAGGACTTTTCAATGTCTGCCTATGTTGTATTTACCCGTGAAAGCACCTCAGACGCTGAGCAAATGACACAGTATGCAGAAAAGGCACCACTTGCACGTGAAGGTCGTGACCTTACGCCGCTTGCGTTTTATGGCAAATTCGAAGTACTTGAAGGTAGTGATATTGAAGGTGCTGTGATTTTACGTTTTCCAGATATGGCAGCAGCACGTGAATGGTATAACAGTCCAGAGTATCAAGATGCGTTACAACATCGTCTTAAAGGGGCGAATTACCGCGTGTTTATTATTGAAGGTCTCAAAGAGCCAGTCTAATTCACTCTAATGAACAAGAAGCGCCCAATTAAGGCGCTTTTTTATGAATAGGGTACGTCTGATTATCCGCCCATTAAAAGTTCTTGCTGTACATCGGCCTGCTTACGTAAAAAATCCCATACCAGCTTAATTCTGGGTTCGTGCTGTAAATCGACCAGCGTAAGCATCCAAAACGTATGAGAAAAACTTAACTGATCGCTCAGCACCTCCACCAATTCAGTTTTATCACGAACCAGAAACCTTGGCAAAATGGCCAGTCCAGCACCAGCACGCACTGCAATTTCCTGTGCCAAAATACTGTTACTGCGAAAACAAGCGCTCACTTGCAGAGGTAAACGTTCTAACGAATACAACGCCGTGCTATACACCAGATCATCGATATAATCGACAAAACGATGCTGTCGTAAATCATCTAGCTTTTCAATAGGCGGATGTTGCTCTAAATAGTGCCGACTACCATAGAGCTTTAAACAGTAATTGGTGAGCCGGGTAATAATATATGGCCCAGATTTAGGGCGATCGATAGAAATGACAATATCCGCTTCACGATGTGAAAGTTTAATTGTTTTTGGTACCGGTATGAGATCGATGGTCAGTAACGGATAATGTTTTGAAAACTCAGCCAGTAAACCCGCCAGAAATGCCGTACCGAAACCTTCGGGTGCTCCAATACGCACCCGTCCCTGTAACGGGTCATGGCGTTTTTCTATCTGAATGAAAGATTGTTCCATCTGCTCCACACGTGGTACCAACGCCAAACCTTCAGAGGTGAGCTCATAACCAGTGGCTTCACGTTTAAACAGCTGTGTTCCTAAAGTGCTTTCTAGCGCCTGAATACGCCGTGCCACTGTACTGTGTTCAACCCCGATTAGACGAGCCGCATTGGTCAGTGTTTTCGCGCGTGCCAAAACCAAAAAAAAGCGTAAATGATCCCAATCTACTTTCATTTTTTATTTAACATCCTGTTAAATTCCTGTGCATATTTGCACAATCATCGTGCATCAATTTCTATTGGTGGTCAAAGTGTTCTTTGTTAGTCTGCTGAAACAGCGTAAAAAAATGCGTTAAAGAAGCCAGTAAAGGCGATTACAACGACAATAACAAACAAGCACGGAGCGATCATGAACGCGATTCATCATCCACAGCAAAGTACCGGATTCACCACAGCACAACTACTGATCAATGGTGAATTTGTCGAGTCAACAACAAGCCATTGGCAAGATATTGTCAATCCAGCGACACAAGAAGTTTTAGGACAAGTGCCTTTTGCGACAGCCGAAGAAGTCAATGCTGCGATTGCAGCTGCACAAAATGCTTTGGCCAGTTGGCGCCAAACACCTATTCAGGCACGTATGCGTATTATGCTCAAGCTGCAAGATCTGATTCGCAATAACTTAAAAAGTATTGCGCAAGTGTTGACAGCAGAACAAGGAAAAACTTTGGCCGATGCCGAAGGAGATATTCAGCGTGGTCTTGAAGTTGTCGAGCATGCTTGTTCGATTGGTACTTTGCAAATGGGAGAGTATATAGAAGGTGTTGCACGTGGTGTCGATACCTATACCGTACAGCAGCCGCTTGGTGTGTGTGCGGGGATTACACCCTTTAATTTTCCCGCCATGATTCCACTATGGATGTTTCCAATGGCGATTGTGTGTGGAAATACCTTTGTTTTAAAGCCTTCAGAACAAGATCCATTATCGACCATGATGCTTGTAGAGCTGGCAATTGAAGCGGGTATCCCTGCTGGTGTACTGAATGTGGTACATGGTGGTAAAGAAGTCGTCGATCTGCTGTGTACTCATCACGATATCAAAGCCATCTCTTTTGTGGGTTCAACTGCTGTAGGTACGCATGTCTATCAACTGGCTGGTCAGCATGGCAAACGTGTACAGTCGATGATGGGTGCAAAGAACCATGTTGTGGTCATGCCAGATGCCAATAAAGAACAAACATTAAATGCTTTAGTAGGTGCAGCGTTTGGTGCAGCAGGACAACGCTGTATGGCGCTTTCTGTGGCGATCATGGTAGGAGAAGCCCAGCATTGGGTAGATGAACTTGTCAATAAAGCTAAAACATTGAAAGTTAATGCCGGACATGAGCCGAATACCGATGTGGGGCCAGTCATTTCTACCCGTGCTAAAGCGCGTGTGATTGATCTGATCAATAGTGGCGTTGAACAAGGTGCAAAACTGTTACTGGACGGGCGTGATGTGCAGGTGTCTGGATATGAGCAGGGTAATTTTGTTGGCCCAACGATTTTTAATCAGGTCACCACCGATATGCGGATTTATCAGGAAGAAGTATTTGGCCCTGTACTTGCCATTATGCATGTTGATACGTTGGAACAGGCGATTGCACTGATCAATGCCAACCCTTTTGGTAATGGTGTTGGTCTATTTACTCAAAATGGCCATACAGCGCGTATATTCCAGCATCAGATTGATATCGGTCAGGTGGGCATTAATATTCCAATTCCTGTGCCAGTTCCTTTCTTCAGCTTTACCGGTTCACGTGGTTCAAAGCTTGGAGATTTAGGGCCTTACGGTAAACAGGCAGTGCAGTTTTACACCCAAACCAAAACCATTACGAGCCGATGGTTTGAAGATGATCAAGAAACCAGTGGTGTAAATACAACGATTAGTCTGCGCTAAGGGGAATGGTATGAAGATCGCATTTATTGGTTTGGGGAATATGGGCGGTGCCATGGCACAAAATTTGCTCAAATCAGGTCATCAAGTGTTTGGTTATGATTTAAGTCAAACAGCGCTAGATCATTTTGCAGTAGCGGGTGGCGTAGTCTGTGATCATCCGCAGGACGCTGCTCAGCATGCAGAAGTTGTGGTGACTATGTTGCCCGCAGCTAAACATGTTCGTGATGTTTATCTTGGTGAACAAGGCATTTTGCAAGTACTTCAAGCCGGTAGTTTGTGTATCGACAGCAGTACGATTGATCCGCAAACAATTCAAGAGATTGCCGCCGCTGCTCAAGCTAAACAAATCCGAGTGTGTGATGCACCCGTATCGGGTGGTACCTTGGGCGCAAAAGATGGCACTTTGACTTTCATGATAGGTGCCGATGAAGCCACCTTTGAAGCGGTCAAGTTGCCTCTGAACTGTATGGGTAAAAATCTGGTGCATTGTGGTGCTGTAGGAACAGGACAGGTCGCCAAAATCTGTAACAATCTGATTTTAGGCATTTCCATGACCGCCGTGGCAGAAGGGATGGCGCTCGGAGCAAAACTGGGTATGGATCCACAGGCGCTGGCCGGTGTGATCAATAGTTCAACTGGACGTTGCTGGAGCTCTGAAATCTATAATCCATGGCCGGATATTTGCGCCAATGCGCCATCTTCGCGTGGTTATACGGATGGTTTTGCTGCGCAACTGATGCTTAAGGATCTCGGCTTGGCAGTCAATGCCGCTCAACAGGCTGCGCAACCTGTGGTGCTGGGTAGCATGGTACAACAACTTTATCAAAAGTTATGTCAAGACGGTCATGCTCATCTGGACTTTTCCAGCATTATGCATCAATACACCACGACACCCACTTAAAGCACACCATGATTCAATGAAGCAAGGATTCGCTTCATCAAAATAACTTGTCAGTAATAACGATAAACTCAGGCTGAGGTTGAATATGTTCGATTATCAAAAAACAATTGAAAATTTTAATTTAGAGACGGTAGCAAAGCAGTATCTATCTGGTTCTATGCAGGCAGTAAATGCGTGCTATGAATGCTGTGACCGGCATGCCGATTCTGACGCGATTGCTTTGTACTGGTATGCGAAAGATGGCCGTAAAGAACAATATAGCTTTCGTGAACTCAAAAAATACTCGACCCAATTTGCTAGCTTTTTAAAGTCACAGGGCGTGCGTAAAGGCGATCGAGTATCTGGTTTACTGCCAAGAACACCAGAGCTGATCATTACTATTTTAGCCACTTGGCGGATTGGCGCCGTATATCAGCCCTTATTTACCGCATTTGGACCCAAAGCAATTGAGCATCGCATCCAACTGGCGCAAAGCAAGTTGGTAATAACAGATCTTGCTAATCGTGAAAAATTATCTGAGATCAGTAGTTGTCCTCCGATTGTGACCGTGCAGGCAGAGTTACACACGCAAAATTATCCGCAAGATTTCGACTTCTGGCGTGAGTTAAATCGACAAACAGAAACCGTCGAACTTGAAATGTTGAGTATCAATGATCCATTTTTGCTCATGTTTACTTCAGGCACCACAGGGCCAGCTAAACCATTAAAAGTGCCGCTAAAAGCGCTGATCGCTTTTGGTGATTATATGAAAAATGCAATTGGCCTGAGCCAAGATGATATTTTTTGGAACATTGCAGATCCAGGTTGGGCCTATGGGTTGTATTACGCCATTACAGGGCCTTTATTGCTCGGGCACTCAACACTGTTTTATGAAGGTGGTTTCAATGCCGAAAGTGTATGCGATGTTATTAATGAGTATGGCATCACCAATTTGGCGGGTGCCCCAACTGCCTATCGAATGATGATGGCAGCGGACCCATCACAAATGGCCCAGCTTCGCGGTAAGCTGCGTGTGGTAAGTAGTGCGGGAGAGCCTTTAAATCCAGAAGTGATTCGCTGGTTTAAAGAGGTACTAGATGTGCCGATTTATGATCATTATGGTCAAACTGAAGTCGGGATGGTGGTATGTAACCATCATGCGCTAGCGCATCCCGTACGTTCGGGTTCGGCAGGCTTTGCTAGCCCGGGTTATCGAATTGCGATTATAGATGAGCAGGGGAATGAACTAGCTACTGATGTTCCGGGTATTTTGGCAATTGATATTGCCCAGTCTCCAATGATGTGGTTTTCAGGCTATGAAGAAAGCCGAAAATCACCTTTTGTTGGACAATATTATTTAACAGGCGATACGGCTGAAATCCATGACGATGGCAGTATGAGTTTTGTTGGCCGTAGCGATGATGTTATTACGACCTCAGGGTATCGGGTGGGGCCATTCGATGTCGAAAGTGCATTGCTCGAACACGACGCCGTGATTGAAGCAGCGGTGATTGGCGTACCTGATTTAGAGCGGACTGAAATTATTAAAGCATTTGTGATTTTGGCTCATCACCATACTGCATCAGCCGAATTACAACAGGAATTAAGCTTATTCGTCAAAAAACGGTTGTCTGCACATGCATATCCACGTTTGATTGAATTTGTAACTGAACTTCCAAAAACGCCAAGTGGAAAAATTCAGCGTTTCTTGTTACGTAATCAAGAATTGAATAAATCACATTCACAAACTGCCTAAATAGCCTAAGCAATATTAAAAAATTTAAATTACAGGATACTCTTCTATGCAATTTACGGAAGAACAGCAACTGATTCAAAACATGGCAAAAGATTTTGCTCAAGAACAGATCAAGCCATACGCAAGCGATTGGGACCAAAAAAGTATATTTCCTAAAATTACACTCGCCCAAATGGGTGAGTTAGGATTTTTAGGAATGCTTATTCCAGAACAATGGGGCGGCTCTGATACAGGCACGCTAGCGTATGTACTGGCTTTAGAAGAAATTGCAGCAGCGGACGGCGCAACGTCTACCATTATGAGTGTGCATAATTCGGTTGGTTGTGTACCGATTTATAAATTTGGAACAGAACAACAAAAGCAACAATATTTAAAGCCGTTGGCCCAAGGTGAAATGATCGGTGCGTTTGCCTTGACCGAACCACACACTGGTTCAGATGCTGCTGCAATTAAGACCCGTGCAATAAAAGACGGCGATCACTATGTGATTAATGGTGCCAAACAATTTATTACCTCTGGAAATAACGCCGGCGTAATTATTGTTTTTGCAGTAACCGATCCGGCAGCAGGCAAAAAGGGAATGAGTGCATTTTTGGTACCTCGCGATACCCCTGGTTATGAAGTGATACGAGTCGAAGAAAAGTTAGGCTTACATGCGTCAGATACCTGTCAGATTGCTTTAACCGATGTGCGAATTCATGAAAGCTTAAGATTAGGGGCAGAAGGCGAAGGACTGAAAATTGCACTTGCCAATCTGGAAGGCGGTCGGATTGGTATTGCTGCACAAGCAGTCGGTTTGGCTAGAGCTGCCTTGGAAGAAGCCACACGCTATGCACATGAACGCGAAGCGTTTGGTAAAGCCATTATTGAGCAACAAGCCATTTCTTTCAGGCTGGCCAGTATGGCCACCGAGATCGAGGCGGCGCGCCAACTGGTTCATTTTGCTGCACGAAAAAAAGAAGCCGGTGAAAGCTGTTTAACTGAGGCCTCTATGGCCAAATTATTTGCATCGGAAATGGCTGAACGAGTTTGTTCTAAAGCCTTACAAATTTTTGGTGGCTATGGATATTTAAAGGATTTTCCAATAGAACGCATTTATCGTGATGCCCGAATTTGTCAGATTTACGAAGGGACAAGCGATATTCAGCGCTTGGTAATTGCACGCAGCTTATAACAAATAAAAAGGGATTTTTATCATGCAATGGCAAACGATTTTATTCGAAAAAAGAAATGGGGTCGAACTGATTACATTAAATCGGCCCAAGGCACTTAATGCACTCAATAACCAACTGATTATCGAAGTCAATCAAGCGCTGGATCAGCTTGAAAAAGACCCAACGATCGGATGTATCGTGATTACAGGTTCGGAAAAAGCCTTTGCTGCCGGTGCCGATATTAAAGAAATGGCCGATTTAACTTTTCCAGATATTTATCTCGATGATTTTTTTAGTCTGGCCGATCGAATTGCTCAGCGACGTAAGCCTCTTATTGCCGCAGTCAGTGGTTATGCCTTAGGCGGTGGTTGTGAGTTGGCACTGATGTGTGACTTTATTTACTGTGCCGATAATGCAAAATTTGGTCTGCCAGAAGTCACTTTAGGTGTATTGCCCGGTATTGGTGGTACTCAGCGCTTAACTCTGGCCATTGGCAAGGCCAAAGCCATGGAGATGTGTTTGACTGCACGGCAAATGGGCGCACAAGAGGCAGAGCAAAGCGGCTTGGTGGCGCGAGTATTTACCAGAGAAGAACTTTTACCACAAACCTTACAAGCGGCAGAAAAAATAGCTGAAAAATCTTTGCCAGCTCTGCTCATGATTAAAGAATCGATCAATCGAGCCTTTGAAGTCAGCTTGGCTGAAGGCTTACGTTTTGAACGGCGTGTTTTTCATTCCATTTTTGCCAGTAATGATCAAAAAGAAGGCATGCAGGCCTTTGTGGAAAAACGTCCTGCCAAATTTATCCATCAATAATAAATATTCGAATAGGAAAAAAATAATGAATGATCATGACGATTTGGAAATTCGAAGCGAAGGTGCTTTAGGCATTATAAGTTTAAACCGTAGTAGCCATTTAAATGCTTTAACTCTAGAGATGATTCGTGGTATTCAGGCGCAGCTCGATCAATGGCGAGAGGATTCGCAAGTACAAGCTGTGCTCATCAAATCCAACGCTGCGAAAGCATTTTGCGCAGGAGGTGATATACGCTATCTGTATGACAGTTATAAGGCTGGAAATACGCAATACCAAGATTTTTTTGCTACTGAATATACTATGCTCAGTACAATACGTAATTATTCAACACCTGTCATCGTCATGATGGATGGCTATGTGCTAGGTGGTGGCTTTGGGCTTGCTCAGGCCTGTCATATCAGAATTACCAGTGAAAAATCGCGTTTCGCTATGCCGGAAACGGCGATTGGCTTTTTCCCAGATGTTGGGGCGACTTATTTTCTATCCAGACTCGATGAAGTTGGTGTGTATATGGCGCTCACTGGAGCACAGATCAGTAGCAGTGATGCGTTATATCTGGATCTGGTGGATTATCATGTGCCAAGTGAGCATTTTGTCGCGCTAGAACACGCATTAAGTGTTGCACCCATTCTCAATCCGGTAGAAATCCGAACCATCATTAGCTCATTTATCACTCATCCGCAAGAAAGCGAATTACAACAACATATCGACCTGATTAATGAGTATTTTTCTTATCCTGACATTAATGAAATTGAGCAGGGCTTAGCCGATGCCAACGATACTCTTCATCAGGACTGGATCAAGAAAATGCAAGCGATTTTAGAGCAACGTCCTGAAATGGCAAAACAAATCAGTTTGAAGTTACAGCAGGTTGGTCAAAATCTTTCGCTTGAAAAATGTATGCAGTTAGAACGCGGCTTGCAGGATATCTGGTTACAGCAAGGAGATTTTATTGAAGGCGTAAGAGCATTGATTGTCGATAAAGACAAAAATCCGAAGTGGCAAACTGATAATACCGAATTTAAAAAAACACTGGAAAAATTCTGGCCAGTATGGAGTAAGCAACATAAAGATTCGCTTTGTTAAAAATAGATGGAATTTATTTTAAATAACAAAGCGAGTCACGGATGACACCGCTCAAAGAATAAGAGGGATAAATAACAATGAAATACGTACAAGAATCATCTGCTCAAAGTAAAAAGCCTTCACATCGTCTGGCGGGTATATCGAGTATGGTGGGAACAACCATCGAATGGTATGACTTTTTCATTTACGGTGCTGCGGCTGCGTTAATTTTTAACAAACTGTTTTTTCCAAATCTAGATCCATTAATGGGAGTCATGGCTGCATTTGCCACTTATGCCGTCGGTTTTATTGGTCGACCTTTGGGAGGAATTGTATTTGGCCATTTTGGAGACAAAATTGGCCGTAAAGCGATGTTGTTAACTACTTTAATAATGATGGGTATTCCCACTGTGCTGATTGGTCTATTACCTACCTATGAAAGTATCGGTTACTGGGCAACAGTGTGTCTGGTGATATTGCGTTTTATTCAAGGTATGGCTATGGGAGGAGAGTGGGTTGGCGCAGTTTTAATGGCAGTTGAACACGCACCCGAAGGCGGCAAAGGATTTTGGGGAAGCTTACCTCAAGCCAGTGCAGGTGGTGGACTCATGCTTGCATCAATTGCTTTAGGACTGGTATCTATGCTACCAGAGGCTGCATTATTTAGTTGGGGCTGGAGAATCCCATTTCTGATCAGTATTGTTTTACTCGGTGTGGGTTGGTATATAAGAGTTAAAGTACCAGAATCCCCTGATTTTGAAAAAGTGAAGGATCAGGCAAAAGAAATTAAAGTACCGGCTTTGCAGGTTTTCAAAAATCATCCTAAAGAGCTTCTTACCATTATTTTTGCCCGCGCTGCTGAAAATGCATGGTTCTATATAGCTTCTACCTTCGCACTTGCCTATACCACCACTAAACTTGGCATTGCGCGTCAAGATATTCTATTTGCCACAATTTGTGGAGGTGGCTTGATTATGATAATGACTCCTTTATTTGGACATCTGTCTGATAAAGTAGGCCAAAGAAATATGTTTATGTCTGGCTTATTGGTACTCGCACTCTATTGTTATCCATTCTTTAGTATGTTGGATACCAAAGATCCTTTTCTGGTTTGGCTTGCAATTGTATTGGCCATTGGTGTGGTTTTCCCACTCATGTACGCACCGCAATCTCAGTTGTTTGCTCGACAATTTCCAACTGAAATCCGATACAGTGGTATTTCAATTTCTGTGCAGTTTGCTGGCGTTATTGGTGGAGGCTTAGCACCTTTAATTGCGACCAAGCTTTTGAGTATAGGCGAGGGAAGTCCTCATTTAATTATTAACTATATTATAGGTATGGCAATATTTGCGATTTTCTGTACTTGTTTTATGAAGCGTGACAAGTTATCTATTCGTTCTACTAAAGCAACTATAAACAATACAACAAAAACTGACTTATCTCGACCTTAATACAAAACACGCACTATGTCGTTTTGAATGTTTGGCAACGTGAATGATGATTGTGGAGATTCACGTTGCTGAGACATTGTTATAAATAGATCAGTGAAGGCATTACAATTCTGATAGTTACGATTTCTGTTTGGCTTTTTGGCGTAAGACATACAAATATAAGCTTTCAACTTTTTCACGCGCCCATGGAGTAGTACGTAAGAATCGTAATGATGACTTAACACTTGGATCTATACAAAAACATCTAATTTCTATTTTACGACTCAAACCCTCAAAGCCACCATAGTAATCCAATAATTCATCCAGAATGTCAGCAAGTTTTTTGCCATGTAGAGGGTCATTGGAGGCGTTCATAATAGATCAATCACGTTTGGGAAGGCTATTATTATAACCTGAGCAAATAGAAAAATGAGAGGTTTAGAATTTAAACGTAATTAACATAGAAAATTAGAGCTTCTCAAAAATGAGTTCATAAACCCATAGAGTTTTTGAGTACATTTACATAAAGATTAAGTTCTCCCAGAAAAGAAACAGATGCTATTTAGATAAAATTTCAATCAAATAATTTTATTGTTGATATTTCTAGTCACATAGTCTATTTTTATTTTATGAATTATTCTTCCTTACCCAAAAGACCACGTGGTCGACCAACCAAACACGGTTGTAACTATGCAGACACTAAAGAAGTGTTAATCCGCCGAGGTATCGAGTTACTAACCGAACGTGGAATGAATGCTATGAGCTTGGACGATCTCATGAAATCAGTCCAAGTTCCTAAAGGATCTTTCTATCATTATTTTGCAAATAAAGAAGCTTTTATTTTAGAAGTTCTAGATACTTATGAACTTTATTTTGTGAAGCGGTTGAATAAGTTTTTAAGTCAAATTGATCTTTCCCCATTAGAAAGACTGCAAAATTTTGTAAAAGATGCCGGTGAAAAACTGGAAAAATATGATTTTAAACGAGGTTGTATTTTAGGTAACTTAGGACAAGAAGTTTCGTATTTGCCACCAGAGATCATCGCTCGAATTGAAAGTATCTTTAAGGTATGGGAGAAACTGGTTTCAGATTCTTTATATCGGTCAAATTCACAATATAGCGTAACTGATTGTGATGAAGCTGCTTATCAGTTTTGGATTGGGTGGGAAGGTGCAGTTCTAAGAGCACGTTTGGTCAAATCAACAAGTCCCTTAGATGCATTTTATCGCTTGTTTACTTTAGCTGTAAAACAACAAAATCACGTAAAAATTTAATTAAAAAATAAATGCAGACGTCTGTATTTATTTTTTAATTAATTCTAGACAAGCAGTCTAATTAAATAGAGAGGAAATTCTATGTACCAAGGTATCGTAATTAATAAAGATGATGCAGGTTACACATCAAAAATTACAGAGATTGCATCAAAGACTTTAGAAGAAGGAGAGGTTAGAGTTGAAGTTAAATATTCAACACTAAATTATAAAGATGCTTTAGCCATTACTGGGCGCTCTCCAGTAGTGCGTAGTTTTCCACTAACACCAGGGATAGATTTTTCAGGTGTTGTAATTGAATCAAAACATCCAGCATGGAAAAAAGGCGATGAAGCTCTATTAAATGGCTGGGGTGTTGGTGAAAAATATTCAGGCGGATTAGCTGAACAAGTGACTGTTTCAGGCGATTGGCTTATACAGAAACCTTCTGCTTTTTCTTTTAAAGATACCATGATTATTGGTACAGCAGGTTATACCGCAATGTTGTGTGTTATGGCTTTGCAAAAGCATGGTCTTAAACCAAGTGATGGGAAAATTTTAGTAACAGGTGCAAATGGTGGTGTCGGTAGTATTGCGATTATTATTTTGAACCATCTTGGTTATGAGATTACAGCTTCAACTGGTCGACCTCAAGAGTCAGAGTATTTAACCTATTTAGGTGCAAGTGAAATTATTGATCGCGCTGAATTATCTTCACAAGGAAAGCCATTAAACAAAGAAATTTGGGCTGGTGTGATTGATACTGTTGGAAGCCAAACTTTAGTCAATGCATGTGCTAGTACAAAATATCGTGGTGCGGTCGCTGCGTGTGGCTTGGCAGGTGGAATGGACTTTCCAGCGACAGTTGCTCCATTTATCCTGAGAGGGATTACCTTATATGGAATTGATAGTGTGATGGCACCAATTGAATTAAGAAAAGAAGCATGGGAACGTTTAGCTATAGAATTAGATCAAACGAAATTGGAAACAGTAACGACTGAAATTCAGTTAACAGAAGCTTTAAATATTTCAAATGATATTTTAGATGGAAAAGTTCGAGGGAGAGTTGTTGTAAAACTATAATTCGAATTTATTTGTAGTTATAGATATATTGGTCAAAGGATTTCTGCATAACTTGTACTATGTTCATTAGGATACTCAGCAACGTGAATCTATACGATCATAATTCACGTTGCTGATCTGTGGCAACAAACAGTATTGTGTAGGCCACAGTCTTAGATATTCTATTTAACATAATATACATTATGCGAAATCATATGTATTTTATTATCCTAGAGTTTTCTGTGATCTATACGTTCTAATTTCCTCACGTAATTCCTTCTTTTTTGGTTTAATCTATAAATTGAAACGCTTCACAAATTGCGCTGACCAACTATAAGTATATGACTAAATACAAGGATGAAAAAAATGAGTGATGCTGAACGAAAACAAGTTAAAGCTGAAATGGAAATTGATCCTAAGCTAAGTTGGCAAGAAAAATTAGCCGTTGAGGAACAAGAAAAATTATCACCACGGCTGGTCTATGAAATTATCCGTCGTGATGGTGTTGAAGAATTGAGTCGTCCGTTAAATGCACTCATCTTCTCTGGTATCACAGCTGGATTAGTCATGAGTTTTTCCTTCGTGTTTAAAGCTGTAATTGGTTCTTATTTACCGGTAGATGCTGTTTGGAAAGATTTAGTCACGAATATTGGATATACCATCGGATTTATTATTGCAATTTTAGGACACATGCAACTTTTCACAGAGAATACCATCACAACTGTCATTCCGTTATTTAAACCCTTTAGCTTCGCAAAACTTAAAGCCGTGGGTCGGCTTTGGAGTATTGTTATTACTGCCAATGTGGTCGGAACTTTTTTATCGAGTCTATTTTTTCTCACAACAGCACTATTTACGCCTGAAGTAGATCATGCACTAAATGAGATTGCGCATCATGTTGCTTCATTTTCTGCTTGGGAAAACTTTCTTAAAGGTACAATGTCTGGTTTACTCATTGCTGCACTAGTTTGGATGTTACCTTCTGTTAACAATAAGATTTTATTGATTTTTTTATTAACCTATCTGATTGGTTTAGGTGATTTTACCCATGTAGTTGTTGGCTCTGTTGAAGTTGCGTATTTGGTTTGGCAAGGTCAGGTTTCTCTGAGTGAGTTTTGTTTTCAGTTCTTACTTCCAACCACGCTTGGTAATATTTTAGGTGGTACAGGTGTTTTCACCCTGTTAATTTATGGTCAAGTAAATGAAGAATTAGAGGAATAATAATTACTTACAATCTTAAGTATCAATAAGTCAGCTTAAAATCATTAAATACTGTAATTTTAAAGTATGTATAACAATTTTAGCTGCTTATATCTAAAATAATCGATATTACTTATAATAAGCTCATGTAACGCTAATATTTAGGAACATATATGTTGCAATGGTTTGAAAAACTCGTAGACCCCTATCCTACTCGTGGTTTAAACGAACCATTGCCTAGCAGTTTTTTTGCATTTATCTGGAAATCGACACAAGGCGTACGTCCTTTTCTATTTATTTTGATTTTGTGTACCGCCGGTGCCGCAACTTTTGAAGCAATTTTATTTTCAAAAATTGGTCATCTGGTCGATTGGCTCAGTACCAGTACGCCAGGTAATTTTTTAGACCGGCACACTGAGAACCTGACTATTTTGGCCAGTGTTTTATTCGCCAATATCTTTTTTGTGTGTTTACAGTCGATTGTTAAACACCAAATTCTATACAGCAGCTTTCCTATGCGTTTGCGCTGGCAGTTTCATAATCTGTTACTTCAGCAAAGTATCGATTTTTTCCATAACGACTTTGCTGGTCGTTTGTCTGCCAAAGTGATGCAAACTGCATTGGCTATTCGTGAATTCTGGATGATTTTGGGTGATATGCTGGTTTATGTCACCATTTACTTTATTACCATCAGTGTAGTACTTGGGTCTATTTCACCAATTTTACTGATTCCTTTAGCGCTATGGTTAGGGCTTTTTATTTTGAGTGCATGGTACTTTATTCCGCGTTTATCTAAAGTATCTCAACAACAGGCGGATGCACGCGCAGTGATGACTGGCCGTGTAACCGATGCCTATACCAATATTCAAACGGTTAAATTATTTGCACATGCGGGCCGTGAAAGCAAATACGCGAAACAGTCCATGGTCGAGTTTATGGAGACTGTATTTCGTCAGATGCGTTTGGGTACACAGTTTGAAATCAGTACCACGTTTTTAAGTGCAGTCTTATTTATTGGTGTGATTGGAACAGCTGTCTGGTTATGGCTCAATGGTCAAGCTGCACTGGGTGTGATTGCTGCCACCACAGCCATGATTTTAAAACTCAACAGCATGTCTGAGTTTATGATGTGGCAAATGTCTATGCTATTTGAAAATGTAGGCACCATTCAAGATGGTATGCGTACTTTGGGTCGGCCGGTAAGTATTCAAGACAAAGAAGATGCCAAACCATTACAGGTAAAATCAGGTGAAATTCGTTTTGAAAATGTCAGTTTTGCCTATTCAGATAAAAACGTGATCAGCCAATTTGATTTAACCATTCGTCCGGGTGAAAAAATAGGTGTGGTGGGCCGCTCTGGTGCGGGTAAATCGACTTTGATTCAATTATTACTGCATTTTTATGAGCTGAATCAAGGCCGAATCTTAATTGATGGCCAAGATATCAACGACGTTACTCAAGACAGCCTACGCGCCAACATAGCCCTAGTCACGCAAGATACTTCGTTACTGCATCGTACTGTTGCTGAAAATATTAAATACGGCAAGCCAGATGCTTCAGATGAAGAAATGTTCCATGCTGTATCTAAAGCGCAAGCGGATGAATTTATTCCACAATTAAGTGACTTACGCGGCCGTCAGGGCTATGAGGCTTATGTCGGTGAACGTGGTGTTAAACTCTCTGGTGGACAGCGTCAGCGAATTGCAATTGCCCGTGTATTCTTAAAGGATGCACCGATTTTAATTCTAGATGAAGCCACGAGTGCTCTAGACTCGGAAGTTGAGGCAGCCATTCAATCGAGTTTAGATGCGCTCATGGAAGATAAAACAGTGATTGCAATTGCACATCGATTATCTACAATTGCCCAAATGGATCGTTTGATTGTTTTAGATCAAGGACATATTGTAGAGCAAGGAACCCACGACGAACTGATCGCCCAAAATGGTTTATACGCACATTTGTGGAAACGACAAACAGGTGGCTTCTTGGTCGATGAATTAGAAACAGAGGAAAAAGAATAATGTTGTATCTGGAAGATCTTAAAGTGGGTGATCGTTTTATTAGTCGTGATTATGAAATGACCCTTGAAGAAATCACACAATTTGCCCAGCTTTACGATCCTCAGCCTTTTCATCTCGATGAAAAAGCTGCACAGAAGCATCCTGTCTTTCAGGGGTTGGCAGCCAGTGGTTGGCACACCTCTGCGGTGGTGATGCGTTTATGGACTGAGTGCTTTCAGGTTGCAGGTGGTCTCATTGGCTCTGAAACCAGTTTGCGCTGGCCACGTCCTACGCGTGTGGGTGATCTGGTGCATGTCGAAGTTGAAATCGCCAGTATTACCCCTTCAAAATCCAAACCAGATCGTGGTATCGTGAGCTACATCACACAAGCACTTAATCAACATGGCGATGTATTACTCATTTCAACCACCAAAATTCTTGTCTTCAAACGAGATAATTCAGTCATTAGTTAAAATTTTGTCTGACAATTTTTATTTTTTAAAATAATTTTCATGTAACTATAACAAACGGATGACTGTAGTCTATACGCATAACGGATTAGGAATGAAAATAAATTCAGCGCGTCAGGATCAAGGAATACCTGGTGTTTATGGCCTATTACTTTTAGACGTTGTGTCTCGATGGGGATACAACGATCAGACATTGTTTGCTCCTTTTCATCTGACCAGTGAGCAGCTTGCAGATCCGGAGTATCGTATTCCCATTCATATCGCCAATGAACTGGTGAAACATGCATTACGTCTTACCGGTGAAAATACACTGGGATACCACCTTGGCCATCAGATGCGTATCTCTATTCATGGGTTTATCGGTTATGCCATCATGACTGCAAATGACATTACCGATGCACTGGCTTTGGCAACGCGATTTATTCAGCTTCGTATGCCCTTTTTACAGCTTTACTTTTCTACCTTCGGCCCAAAGGCTACTCTTCAATTGCAATGTGATTTTGATTTAGAGCCTTTACGCACAGAAATTATTTTAAGTTTGACCATCGGTATTATGAGCATGGCCAGAGCACTCACTGGGCGTGATGATTTAACCGGTGAAGTTGATCTGGATTTTGAACAGCCCTTTGGATTTGAAAAATATTTAAATAAAATGGCCATCAACATGCGATTTGATCAACCACATCTGATTTCAAGCTTTGATAAACAATATCTTGGTTTAAAAATGGTCAATGCAGATCCGATTGCCAGTCAAATCGCGATTAATCAATGCGAAAGTGAATTGTCTGCTCTGGGTGAACGTCGTCGTTTAGCCATGCGTGTACGTGATATTTTGACCAACTCCGAACAACATTATTTGAGTATTGAGAGTGTGGCCGAACTGTTGCACATGTCTGATCGTACCCTTAAAAGACAACTTGCAGCCGAAGGTACGTCATTTTCGACACTGGTTGATGAAGTACGTTATCGACACGCGACCTCGCTACTGTCTCGAACCGATTACAGTCTTGAGCAAATCGCAGATGAACTTGGATATTCAGATGTTGCCAATTTTAGCCGTGCGTTTAAGCGCTGGAGTGGACGAAGTCCAAGTAACTGGCGCAAAGACCCCTATCTATAAGCTTTTCATTTGCTTAAAAAACCTGTATAACCGCTATCAAAAATATTGAACTTTAGGATTGTGAGGAGCTGTTATGAACCATCCTTCTGAATTAAAGTATGCACGTACTCATGAATGGGCCAGAATCGAAGGCGATTTGGTTGTGACAGGAATTAGCGATCACGCTCAAGATGCACTAGGTGATCTTGTATATGTTGAAGTTCCTGAAGTGGGTAGCCGTGTTACTGCTGGTGAACAGGCAGGTGTAGTTGAGTCGGTTAAAACGGCTTCTGACATTCATGCGCCGGTGTCTGGTGTTGTGGTTGAAGTCAACACCGCACTTGAAGATGATCCTGATTTTATTAATGATGAGCCCTATGCTAAAGGCTGGATTTATAAAATCAAACCAGACAACCTGTCGGATGTAGATAATCTTTTATCGAATACAGATTACGAAGCAGGTTTATAACATAAAAAACAGGCACTTCTTCTAAAGTAGTGCCTGCCTTGCATTTTATTGCTTATGCCGATTCGAGTAACTGCTGTGCATTCAATTGCTGCGCTGCGCGCAAAAGTAGGCGCTCGGTTTTGTCCCACCCCAAGCAACCATCCGTTACTGATTGCCCATACGTCATGTCACAAGAGATTTTCTGCTGACCATCCACTAAATGACTCTCAAGCATCACGCCACGTACATTGCTTTCTAAACGCTCTAAAATAATTTGTTCCAATACCTGTGGCTGATTCAATGGATTTTTTGAACTATTGCCATGGCTACAGTCAATCACCAACGCAGGCAATGTGCCATTGTGCTTTAATTTCATTTGATCAATTGCGTCAAGATCAAAGTTTGGTCCTTTGTTTGCACCACGTAAAATCAGGTGGGGTAAACGATTTCCATTGCTCATCAACACCGCAGGTAAACCTGATTGGCTCATCCCAAAAAATTGATGTTCATTTTTCGCCGACTGAATCGCATCTAATGCAATTTGAATTGAACCATCAGTGCCATTTTTAAAACCAATTGCAAATGGCATATGGCTCGAAATTTCTCGATGAATCTGTGATTCGCTGGTACGTGCGCCAATTGCTCCCCAAGCCAACAAATCATCAAAATATGCTGTAGCCATTGGATTTAAAATTTCACTGGCAATTGGTAGACCTTTTTCAATGATATCAAGATATAAAGCACGTGACTGCTCAATACCACGCTGCATATTAGCCGATCCATCGAGATCCGGATCGTACATAAAACCCTTCCAACCTACTGTGGTCCGCGGTTTTTCGATGTACGCACGCATCACCAGAAAAATCTGGTCTTTCACTTGTTGTTGTAATTCAATTAATCGTGATGCGTAGTCCAATGCAGAAACTGGATCATGAATCGAACAAGGCCCAGTAATCACCAATAGTCTTGGATCTTGACCCGATAAAATATTTTCAATGGTTTGACGGTGCTCGGCAATTTGCTTCACAAGTGGCGATGAGAGCGGATATTGTGCTTTTATTTGTTGTGGTAAACGAAGTTCGATTTCTTTTGAAGTGGTTTTTTCAATCAGATTATTTAGCGCGTTCATTGTAACTTCCTTTGGACTGAGTCGTTCAGTCCGATCTTTTATTTGAGCGATGTGGGACTATTGGATTGAGATTGCTGGCTAAAGTAAAACCAATAAACGTTGCTAAAATAAGTCGAGTTGAAATTAAACATGATGTATTCTCCAAAAAAGTTAAATAAAACAGCCATAAAAAAACCTGATCGGGGTTGCCGATCAGGTATTAACTTGAAGGGCAACCTTTTTGTTGCCCGAATGCAAACAGGCAACTATCTATATTGCCAAAAATAAAAATAAGCAGTGTGATGTACAGGTTGTTTTAACATGTCTGTTTCAATCAGGTAAAACGTATCTTGCCTCTAACATACGCGGACTCAAAACATTTGACAAGTGTTTTAGTAAAAAATAATTAATTGACGAGCATGTTCTTAATTGATTAATATCTAGCCATACCCTTCTTTATCTCGAGTCTCTGCCGATGAATTAAGTTCTTTTTTGTTTAACGTCATTTTTATTTGATGTACAAAATAGAACGCTATATCTATTCATGGTTCACTTGGCTCTACTTTTGTACATCCTGTTTTTTTTGGAGGTCTTATGACCCAACAGGCATGTATTATTCATCAACTTCATTTTGAACTTGGTTCTACAGTTCTCTTTGATCAACTTGATTTCCAATTGAATAGACACAAGCTAACAGGCTTAATTGGACGTAATGGGCAGGGAAAAAGTCAACTTTTACAATGTCTTTTAACTCAAAAAAATATTACCGGACAAGTCGCTTGGAACTGTGCTTATGCTTTTTTACCTCAACAACATCAACTCACTAATCAAACGATCGCGCAAGTATTACAGATTGAAGATACCCTCAAAGCCTTAAAACGTATCGAGTGCGGGCAAGCAACATTTGAAGATTATGATCTGGCTGAAGGTAACTGGAATTTGCCTCAATACTGGCAAGAGCAATTGAGTAAAGCGGGTTTAACCACAGCATTTGACTTTCCGGTCACAGCTTTGAGTGAAGGACAAAAAACTAAACTGGCCTTATGTCGACTTTTTAATTTAAAAGATCACTATTTGCTATTGGATGAACCGAGTAATCATCTCGATGCATCTGGTCGCGATTGGTTAATTTCCAGCTTACTGGCGCATCCTATGGGAGCACTTGTAGCGAGTCATGATCGACAACTACTCAATCAAATGCAACATATATTGGCATTGGATAATTTTGGCCTGCATGCACATAGTGGAAATTATGCCCATTACAAGCAAATTACAGATACAGTTGAAACTGCACTTGAGCTTTCGATTAATCAACACAAACGAGAGCTTAAGCAGCAAACGATCAAGCAGCATGAAACATTAATGAAGCAACAAAAAAAGCAAAGCACTGCAAAGAAAAAACGTAATAGCGGCTCCCAAGCAAAAGTAATTTTAGATTTTAAACAAAATAAGGCCGATCAACAGTTAGGACAGATCACTCGACAGCAGCATCGTCAGCTTGAATTTCAGAAAGAGGCGCTACGAGACAAAACTTCTCGACTTGAAGTCATCAAAGCGCAGCAATTCGAATTTTCATCTACCCAACCCCAATCAGGAGAATTGGTACGTCTTAATGGTGTGTTACATCCATACCACTGCAATCTAACCTTTCATTTTGCATTACTAGCACATGAAAAATTGCATCTATGTGGTGAGAACGGTGCTGGCAAATCGACCTTATTACATTTGATTGCTCGTCTTCATACTTCTGATGATTCTCTTTTTTTTAAACGGGCGCGCTGTTTGTACCTTGACCAAAGATTTAGTTTCCTCGATTCAAGATATTCTGCCGTAGAAAATTTACGTTTACTGAATTCTGAATATGACGAAGGATTCTGGCGAAACAAGTTAGGTCAGTTGCGTCTGCGGGGAGATAGCACACTCAGACCTATTGGCCAATTAAGTGGCGGAGAACAACTCAAAGTGGCACTGACGGCTCTTGCCTATCCTGCTGAATCAATTGATCTATTACTATTGGATGAACCCGAAAACTATCTCGATATTGTATCAAGGGAGCTACTTGCATGTGCAATACGCGATTTTAAAGGTGCTGTTATTTTAGTCTCACATGATGTGGATTTCGTTCGTCAATGTAGTATTCACCAAGAAATTCATATGTCAGATGTTATAAAGGCTTAAGTACATTTTGTACCTAAGCCTTGAGTTGGATTTAACAGACCAGAAGTCTTAAAAATGAATGACACTACGAATAGATTTACCTTCATGCATCAAATCGAATGCATGATTAATCTCATCGAGTGGCATGGTATGAGTGACAAAAGGTTCAAGTTGAATATCACCCTTCATCGCATCTTCAACCATTTTTGGCAGTTGACTACGACCTTTTACACCACCAAAGGCAGTTCCCATCCATTTACGGCCGGTCACTAACTGAAATGGTCGAGTTGAAATTTCCTGCCCAGCACCCGCAACACCAATAATCACAGACTGTCCCCAGCCACGATGTGCACACTCTAGAGCAGAACGCATTACGTTGACGTTGCCAATACATTCAAACGAGTGATCTACACCCCAACCTGTCATTTCAACAATCACTTGCTGAATCGGTTTGTCGTATTCTTTTGGGTTTAAAAAGTCTGTTGCACCAAATTCTTTAGCCAATTCAAATTTATCTGGGTTGGTATCTACAACAATGATTCGTCCAGCTTTGGCCTGACGTGCACCCTGAACCACAGCCAGACCAATACCGCCTAAACCAAATACGGCAACAGAATCACCTTCTTGTACTTTTGCTGTATTGTGTACGGCACCAATTCCAGTTGTGACGCCACATCCAAGTAAACACACTTGTTCATGATTGGCTTCAGGATTAATTTTCGCCAGTGAAACCTCAGCCACCACCGTATATTCACTAAAAGTTGAGCAACCCATATAATGATAGATTGGCTCTCCATTATAAGAAAAACGCGTGGTGCCATCTGGCATAACACCTTTACCTTGTGTTGCACGAACAGATACACACAGATTGGTTTTATTCGATTTACAAAATAGGCACTCACCGCATTCTGCTGTGTAAAGTGGAATTACATGATCTCCCGGTTTTACACTGGTGACACCCTCTCCCACCTCGACTACCACACCAGCACCTTCATGCCCCAAAATGGCAGGAAATACACCTTCAGGATCATCACCTGAAAGAGTAAAAGCGTCGGTATGACACACGCCTGTATGTGTCACTTTAATTAGCACTTCCCCTGCCTGAGGTGGTGCTACATCGACTTCTACAATCTGTAAAGGTTGTCCCGGTCCAAACGCTACGGCCGCACGTGATTTCATGTGTATCTCCTGATTATTTTAAATAGGATTTTAAGATCTTACTAATTTCGACAAGCTCGTTACTTCGTTCTTGCTCGGTGGTATCGCCAGCAACCAGCGTATCTTTCAAATGTACCTCGAGCATTTCATTCATTAAGCCATTCATTGCACCACGTGTCGCACAGATCTGCTGAAGAATATCGGCACAAGCCGTATCGCCTTCAAGCGCGCGCTCAATGGCCTGCACTTGGCCCTGAATTTTTTTTACACGAAGAATAATTTTTTTCTTGTCTTCAATTTGCTTTGGCATAAACAATCACTTTGCACTGATTCATATACTATACCCAAGTATAGTAATAAGTAAAATATAAAACTTGTAAGAAATTTATTTATGAAGAACGGAAATTTTTGATCCTTGATGTCTGACTTGATATGCTTAAGATGAAAATAGCGTTGAATTGACAATAAAAATATAAACTGATGTTCTAATTCTGGAAAATATCATGTGGTGGATTCATCAAACTCAAAACTTTTTAAGATATTTTTTGATTTTAAGTTTTAGCTTGATCTCGATGGGATCACAAGCTTCACAAAGCGAGAAAAATTTGATTGAACAAAGTACGTGGCTTAACGATCCATCTGCCCAACAAAAGATTCAGCAAGGCCTCACGGCCTATGTTGCACTCGATGATGCCTTTATTAGTATTGCCTCACGGATTTATCTGATTCGAAAGGCCAAACATACGATCGATTTGCAGTATTACATTTGGCACAATGACTTTGTGGGTCAGTTAATGCTTCACGAATTACTCAAGGCAGCAGATCGCGGTGTAAAAGTTCGGCTTTTGATTGATGATCAAAACGGTACACAGCTTGATTCAACAATTCAGGCGCTGGCACAACATCCAAACATTGAGTTTAAATTTTTTAATCCCTATCGATTTCGACGTTTTAGAGCTTTAGATTTTGTCTTGCGGCCATATGAGATTAATCACCGCATGCACAACAAGCTCATTGTTGCTGATGATCTGATTGCTGTAACAGGTGGACGCAATATCAGTAGTGAATATTTTGAAGCCAGCTACAAGTTTCAGTTCACTGATCTAGATATTCTGTTTTACGGCACGGCAGCAGCGCAAGCAAAGCAGACTTTTGAAAATTTTTGGACGTCTTCCCGCTCCGTCAATGCAACACATATATTAAAAACGTCTACACCTCAAGATTTAATCAATTTACGTCAAACCTACCAAGAAAATGAACGTATTGATACGCCGACTGAAGATAAAATCAATGACGCGCAAGCAGAGCTAAATCAGCTCTTAAAACAAGGTTATACTGTAAATTGGGCCAAAGCACATTTTGTAGCCGACTCACCCAAGAAAATCTCACGGACGGCCAAAGGTCAAGAGCTGATTTATAATCAGATTTTTGCACTCATGGGCCATCCAAAACAGCATCTGGAGCTGGTATCGGCTTACTTTGTCCCTACTCAAGCCGGTGCAGATTATTTGGGTCAATTGAGTCAGAAGCGGGTCGATATACGCGTGCTGACCAATTCGTTTGCCGCCAACGACGTGGCGATTGTGCATGCATTTTATAGTCAGTATCGTCGGGAGTTGCTTCAAAACGGCATCAAACTTTATGAGTTTAAACCGATTATTGAGCGTACACGCCCAACATGGTACGAAAAAATGACCGGCCGCGTCATTCCGGCAAAAGGCAAAAAAAGCTCAAGCTTGCATGCCAAATTTTTTGATGTAGATGGGAAAGTCTTTATTGGATCATTTAATTTTGATCCTCGATCTGCCTATATCAATACAGAGGTCGGACTAGTGGTTGAGTCGGAAGCACTGCAAGCCCAAATTCAACAGGTTTTAGATGAGTATTTACCCGTGATTGCCTATGAGCTTAAATTAGATGCTTCAGGTGAATTGATCTGGCTCGATCACCAAGCCAATGGTCAGACTATCGTTTATCGTCATGACCCGCAAACCACTCGCTTTCAGCGCTGGATTATGAAATGGGTGGCTTATTTACCAATTGAGTGGATGATGTAACTCTAGAGCAAGCCTGTAGCTTCAAATAGTGCTGCATAAGCGTGTGCTTTTTTTTCTAATGCCAGTGGGTATGCTCTAGAAGATGATGGCATTCGATATAAATTGAATTTACGCTGTAAAAATATCGTTTGACTGGGCGTACCAATGACAGGTTTTGTGGTAGATGGCTCAAAAGACTGCATCAAGGTGTCGGTGGCCTTGTCTCCAGTGGTCACGATAGTGCTGCACACTGGAATCTGACACAGTAACTGCTCAAGATCAGTGGGTGTCACAATGTCTAAAAACTTATCCGAAGCATTGCCTTTCAATCGTTTTACTTGATAGGCCGTATCAAAAATGGCAATTCCTTTTTCTGTCAAAAAATGCCGGATTTTATCTTCATGAAAATTTTTATGTTCAAGATTTAAAAAGTAATCTTTATTATTAAAAAAGATTAGACCAAAAATACGCCACATGTCATTTTGATAATTAGGATAATAAAAGTCCATTTTCCAACGTTCCTTTGGAGGTGGGAAGCTACCCAACATCAATAAATTTGCGTTGACGGGTAAAAATGGCGCGAGCGGATGTGTTTCAATCTGTGAAATTTCGTCTATGCTCATAAAGCTTAAGATATAAGTAAGTTATTGGGTATTTTAACTGATCATCGCCTTATTTTTCTCAAGTTCAAATCGTAATTTTTAGTCTTAAATACGTTAATACAAGAAAGTGAGTAACTTTAAAATGACAATTCGGTTTGTTGAAGCCAATGATTTTGAGACTTGGTTGACTCTTTGGAAAGGTTATCAAGCATTTTATCAATCATCGATTGATGATCAAGTGACACGCAGCACCTTCTCACGTTTTCTTTCAGAACAAGAACCGGTGTACTGTTTAGTGATTGAAGATGAATCACAAAAGATCATTGGATTTGTACATTATATTTTTCATCGTAGTACATGGTCAGAAGGCAATTACTGTTACTTACAAGATCTATTTGTCGATCCTGCACAACGAGCTTCAGGTATTGGTCGTAAACTCATCGAAGAAGTGTATAAGATTGCAGAAGAAAAGAAATGCTCACGCGTTTACTGGCTCACGCAAGAAACCAATTATCAAGCTCGAATGCTCTATGATCGAATCGCAGACAATTCTGGCTTTATTCAATACAGAAAATTATTTCATTAAACTCATCAACTACCGATCGCGTTGCATTCAATGAGCAGCGCGATCTTTTTGTATTTTCATTTATCCACTGAGTTTATTTACCACTCTAAGCGGTAATACTTTCATAGCCAATGCAATTGGTCGCCATGGCCACTCCGGTACGTAGGCTTTAACCGGTTCTTTTTCGATGGCCTTTACTAAAAGGCGTGAGCCAGTTGCTTCATCAACCTCAAATGGTAAATGTTTTGCGCCTTCATTCAGCTCTGTTCGAATATATCCCGGAAATATGGTCGAAACCTTAATAGGCGTATCAATTAACTCAGCTCGAATACCTTCTGCTAAATGTGCAATACCCGCCTTACTGGCAGCATAAGCAGAAAGATGCTTTGGAAGCCCTCGAATGGCACTGACCGATGAAATCACCACCAAGTGTCCTGCATTTTGCTGTCTAAAAATTTCAACTGCAGCCTCGCATTGTGCCAAAGCTGAAATGAAATTGGTTTCTGCTGTGGCACGATTGACTTCAAAATGTCCTTTTCCTATACGACGTCCTTCTCCTACACCTGCATTTACAATAATTCGCTCCAAACGACCAAAGTCATGCTGGAAAGCTTTAAAGACTTCAAATACCTGCTGGTAGTCAGTTACATCGAGTGATCGGGTTTTTACGATAATACCGTATTGTGCCTCCAATCCTGCTTTTAATACATCGAGTCGCTCAAGCCGCCGTGCGCAAATCGCAAGGTTATACCCTTTTTTTGCAAACTCTCGCGCCATGCCTGCGCCTAAACCTGAACTTGCACCTGTAATCAGTATTGTTTTTGCCATTTAAAAAGTATCCTTTATATCCATGTGAGTAAGTCACGATTTTTTGCTTTTATAAAATGATGCTCATTGAGACTTAAAAGTTGTGGTTCATTCCCTACTAGTCTTAAGGTTGTTATGCTGGCATTGGTAATGGCCCAATTCAGTGCAAAGGTCCGGCTGGGATTGAGTTCGAGAATTTTTCCAGCAGCAACTGATACCACACCCCCAGAGGTGAATACGACAGCATATCTGGGCTTTAAAGCTGAAAGCTCATTACATAGTTGCGCTAAAGTTGTTTCAACTCGAGATTTGAAATCTGGCCACGATTCTTCGTACTCGTGATGAAACCCGCCATCTGTCCATCTGGAAACTGCATTTTCAAAAATTTGCCCTAGATAGTCTCTCGGATTAGATGCTTTGGTGACCTCTTGTTTAAGTAATTCAGGTTGTTTAAAGCGTGGGTCGTAATTTGCAAATACCTGTTGATGATTAAACTCATTCCAGCCCGCATGGGTATGAATATTCGCTTCAGGAAAACACTGCTTAAGCGCACCTTGCGCCGTTTGCATATGGCGTTTCATTGTACCTGCCACCACATAAGGCGCTTCACTTAAAATTTGTTTGAAATACTGGCCCAGTAATTCTGCCTGAGACTGTCCTGTAGGAGATAACTCATCATAATTTGCTTTACCAAAGGAAGCCTGACCATGACGAACCAGATAAATTGTGGTCATTTCTTTAAGATTCCTTGAACTTTGTGAAGATATTTGGTGTTGATCTTGCTGTGTTTGAACTTTTCGGCAGCAATTAATTTTAAAGCACGGATATGAAGTGCGTGAATCACAATCCAGAAATCCTTAAAAGCCTGATTTTTTGTCTGTTTATGAAAATATCGGTAATAAATTTGCTGTGCAATCACAGCCAGGCGAAAAACACCAAATACCTCATAAAACGTCCAGTTCGTTGTATCTAAACCGGTCTGACGTATGTAGTAGTCCACCACTTGTTTGCGAGTGAACATTCCTTTTAAATGTGTGGGCTGACGACGAGTCGATTTGAAAATCATGTTGTCTGTTTCTTCTACCCAGTAAGCCAACGCATTTCCCAAATCCATGAGTGGATCGCCCAGTGTCGCCATTTCCCAATCGAGTACGCCTATCACATTTGTTGGTGACTCAGGATCAAGGATTACATTATCAAATCGCCAGTCATTATGAATAATGCAAATTTTTGATTCTCTAGGTGTGTTGTCTTTTAGCCACTGTCGAACATATCCAAACGATGGCACATTGATGGTTCTTGCTTTTTCATAACGCTTATCCCATCCCTCGACCTGCCGCTGGCAATAGCCTTCACCTTTGCCCAGATCTTTTAACTCAGTCGCTTCATAAGGCACTTGGTGAAGTTCAATTAATCGATCCAGTACATTTCGACAGAGTTGATTGATTTGTTCTTCATTTAATTGAAGTTCCGGCGGAAGTTTTGCACGAGGTATAATTCCTTCGATACGCCGCATCACATAAAAGTCACAACCGATCACATGCGGATCTTGGCACAATGCAATCATCTCAGGCACTACTGGATAATAGGCTGCCAAGTGTTTTTGTACAAAAAATTCTCGTGCCATATCATGAGCAGATTTCGCTTTAGTACCGTTGGGTGGGCGCCGTAAGATCAGATCCACATTATGGTATTTCAGCCGATAGGTCCAGTTGGATGCGCCGCCCGTGTATTGTGTCAGCTCTACCTGTCCTTCAAGTACGATTCCTTGCTGTTTTAACCATGATTCAACCGCATGGATGTCTAACTCTTCTCCCTCTTGAACCGAACCACCCAAATCAATAACTGACATAAATTTTCCTTATTTTTTATTGTGAAGGTTTCGACCGGCCATAGCCATGTTTCGCAAGCTCTAACCGAGCAATCATGCCTTTATGCACCTCATCTGGCCCATCGGCCAATCTTAGACTTCGTGCATGAATAAAAAAGGCAGATAGCATGGTATCGCGTGAAAGCCCAGCTCCGCCATGGATCTGGATGGCCATATCTACTACTTTTTCTAGTACATTGGGTGCAACCAACTTGATGGCTGAAATTTCTGTGAGCGCAGCCAAAGTTCCATAAGTATCCATTTTGAATGCAGCATATAAGGTAAGTAAGCGTGCTTGATCAATTGCAACGCGTGCCTCTGCGACGCGTTCGAGATTTCCGCCCAGTTTGAGCAACTCTTTACCAAACGCCTTACGTGACATACCCCGATCAATCATTAACTCGAGTGACTTTTCTGCGGCTCCAATGCATCGCATACAATGGTGAATACGCCCGGGGCCTAATCGCCCTTGTGCAATTTCAAAACCTTGACCTGCACCGCCGATAAAATTTTCTATAGGGACTCGCACCTGATCAAAAATAACTTCTCCATGACCATGCGGTGCATCATACTCCCCAAAAACAGACAACATTCGCTGGATTTTGACACCGGGTGTATCAAGCGGTACCAGCACCATCGAATGCTGATGATGTCGATCTTTACTGGTATCAGGCGTATGTGCCATAAAAATGATAAGTTTTGCATTTGGATCACCCAAACCCGATGACCACCACTTTCGGCCATTGAGTACAATTTCATTACCTTCAATCACCGCGGTTGCTTGCATATTAGTTGCATCACTTGAAGCAACATCAGGTTCAGTCATACAAAAAACGGAACGAATTTTGCCGTTTAAAAGCGGCATGAGCCAATCATTTTTTTGCTGCTCAGTACCATAGCGCCATAGCAACTCCATGTTGCCGGTGTCTGGTGCACTACAGTTAAATACAATCGGTGCCAAAAGGCTTCTACCTGTTAACTCTGCTATGTGTGCATACTCATGAACAGATAGCCCTGCGCCAAGCTCACTGTCGGGTAAGAAAAGATTCCATAAACCCGCCGCTCTGGCTTTGGCTTTCAATACTTCAAGCTGCTCTGGCCAAACCCAAGTCGTCCAGTCGCCGTTGGGATTCATTTGATGTACATCATCCCAAAACTTTAATTCAATCGGTTCTATTTCGTTATGAATGAAGTCTCGTGTTCTATTCACAAAATCTTGAGCACGCTCTGAAAGTTTAAACATTTTTATTCCTAATTCGTTGTGTTTATCCTTTACTCACCATAAACGTAAATTTATTATGCATGAAATGATTTTATTAAATACTTCACTATGAATGAAATTCATAAGTTTGATACTGCGCAACCCTACCTAGATCTAAGCTTATTTCATCGCATTGATATCAACTTATATCCACTGTTTGTTGCAATTTTTGAACAAAAAAGTATTTCGAGAGCCGCGCAAAGTTTATCCATTAGTCAATCGGCTGCCAGTCATGCTTTACAGCGTTTAAGAGTTCAACTTGAAGATGAGGTATTTATACGTCTCGGCAATAGCATGCAACCTACACCATTTGCAGAACATATCTATCCTGTCATTAAAAACGCACTGATTCTTTTTCAAAATATTAGTCAACAAAAAAAGAGTTTTGATCCGAGCCTCATTAAAACATTAAGAATTGCTATCCATGACGAGATTGAACCACTTGTTTTGCCTAAAATCATTCAGCATTTTGAGCAGATCGATCAAAATATTGAATTTAGTAGTATCAAACTCAATCGAAATACCATTCAAAATGATCTATTAAATCAACAGCTCGATTTTATTATTGATGTAGAGTCGCCAACGCATGACAGCATTGGTTTTCAAGCTTTACTGAAAGATCATTATGTTATTTGCAGCCAACAATCTGTCATGAATGCTGAGATTTACCGATCTGGTCTACATATTGGGGTGTCTTCACGCCGTACAGGTACATTGCTTGAAGATGTGTATCTTCATCGGCAAGGTATTCATCGTGAAATTTTTTTACGTTGCCAGCATTATTCGACAGCACTCAAAATTTTAGAATATAACCGCGATGCAATATTAACTTTACCAAGTGCAGTATTGAGCCATTTGTCTTACGCAACCAATTTGACGATTCATTCAATACCTTTTGAATTGCCCACTTTTACGATTGGTATTTATTGGTCAGATGCATTGATTGATAATTTGAGATATGAGTTTTTAAAAAAAGAAATTATTTCATTATTTACTTAGGCTATTTTAAATGATAAATCGAGTATAGATTATTTCAACTATCTCGATTTATCATTTTGATCAGTTACTTGAAAATTTTAAAGCGTGTTTCATCGTCAATATATGACTTTTCGGCAGCTGGTGCCTCAATTGAACCAAACACCAATTGTGCACGTAGTTTCCAGCTCGATGGAACAGCCCATTCAGCATGGACTTTGTCATCGACGATAGGATTATAGTGCTGTAAAGATGCCCCCACATTTTCAGCTGCAAGTGCTGTCCATACTGCAAGTTGCGCCATAGCAGTCGAATGCTCGGACCAAACCGGAAAATTATCTGCATACAAGGCAAATTTCTCTTGAAGCTCCTGAATGACATTTTGATCTTCAAAAAATAAAATAGTTCCCACCCCTGCTGCAAAGCTATCCATTTTTTTGCTGGTTTTTTCTGCTGCGGCTTCATCTGTGGCGTATTCTTTGAGTTTTTCTTTGACGAATCCCCAAAATTTTTCATGTTCTGCATCAAATAAGATAACTGCTCGAGAAGACTGAGAATTAAACGAAGATGGGCTTTGGCGTATTGCTTCTTGAATGAGTTCAGTTAATTGTTCTGGCGTTTGCTGAATATTTTTGCCGATAGCGTATATGGTGCGACGATTTTGAAGTAAGGATATTACTGGATTGGTCATGTGCTCAAATTCCTTGCTGCAGCAATGGTAATAAATGGAAAAACCACTATTTTTATAGCATGATTTATGCCAGATCGCTGCACAAGGTATTTGAATTTATACGATATATTTTTTACTTTTTGTTCAACGATTAAAGTTTTACAAGTAGAACATTCGAGCTCACTTCATCTTTCCAGAGTTCGCGTAATGTTGGTAAATAAAATTTTTCACCAATCTCGGATAGTTCTGCATCGATTAAAGTGTGTACTTCATGAATAAAAATGTAGTCCAGCTCGACCATATTTAGTTTTGTATGACTGCCGCCCATTTGCTTACGTTTGGTTTGTGCTTGTTTAAGCACCTGATTGGTAAATTCTTTATCTTTATATGCTGTTAATGCATTAAGGCGTAATTCGATTACACCCCATGCCTCTACAAGTTTCTTGAATGTGGTGAAATCTTTCGATGTAGATTCCCATGTAACATTTTCAAGATTATTGTCTTCGGGTAATACAGGAAGTAGTAAATCAGCGGTACTTGGAAATATTTTTTTTAGATTAATTAAAAATTTAACAGGTTGATCACTCGGATAATCACGAAATTGAACA
Organism: Acinetobacter soli; assembly: GCF_000760595.1. Classification (GTDB taxonomy): domain Bacteria; phylum Pseudomonadota; class Gammaproteobacteria; order Pseudomonadales; family Moraxellaceae; genus Acinetobacter; species Acinetobacter soli. Next base: position 55,385 of record NZ_BBNM01000004.1, read on the forward strand.
TTTTTTTGAATATCTGTTAAATACACGTCAAGCATGGGAAATTTCATCAGCAGTCTTTATCAGGATGTCACATTGTACGTGTTTGCTCGTCAGATAAAAACTGCTGATGTGTGATTTCAGTGCAATTGCAAGTTATTTTGCATTAGGTGAAACCATTTTTTCTGGACGAACAATTTCATCAAACTGTTGTTCGCTCACCAATTCAAGTTCAACTGCCACTTGTTTAAGGGTTTTATTTTCTTTGTAGGCAGTTTTGGCGACCTTCGCTGCATTCTCATATCCAATTACAGGGTTTAATGCAGTGACCAGCATCAATGAATTATGCAAGAAGTGATCGATCTTATCTCGATTTGGCTCAATACCCACCGCACAATGATCATTAAAGCTATTACATGCATCGCCTAAAAGCTGAATAGACTGTAATAAGTTAAATGCAATTACTGGCATAAATACGTTCAGCTCAAAGTTACCAGATGCACCTGCTACATTGATCGTAGTGTCATTACCAAGTACCTGAGCAACCACCATAGTCATGGCTTCACTTTGTGTCGGATTAACCTTACCTGGCATGATACTTGATCCTGGTTCGTTTTCTGGAATACGAATTTCACCAAAACCACAGCGTGGACCGCTCGCCAGCCAGCGAATATCATTGGCAATTTTGTTTAAACTCACTGCCAATGTTTTAAGCGCACCCGATGCAAATACAGCCGCATCGCGCCCTGCGAGTGCTTCAAATTTATTTGGTGCAGTGACAAAAGGTAAACCTGTTTGCTTGGCCAACTCGGCAGCAGCCTGAACTGCATAATCAGGATGAGCATTTAAGCCAGTGCCTACAGCCGTTCCACCTAAAGGTAATTCGTATAAGCCTTCCAGTGCTTGTTTTAAACGGTGCAAACCATGTTCAAGCTGAGAAACATAACCAGAAAACTCTTGCCCGAGTGTGAGTGGGGTTGCGTCTTGTAAATGAGTGCGTCCGATTTTAACAATGTCATTGAATTCATCAGACTTTTGTTGCAACGTCGCTTTTAGTCGTGTTACTGCAGGAATAAGCAATTCATTGATCTGAAGGCTTGCAGCCACATGAATCGCGGTTGGAAACGAATCATTGGTCGATTGAGCACGGTTGACGTGATCGTTAGGATGTACAGGTGACTGTGATCCTAATGCATTTCCCAATTTTTGATTGGCAATATTTGCAATCACTTCGTTGCAGTTCATATTGCTTTGCGTACCAGATCCTGTCTGCCAGACCACCAGTGGAAATTGTGAGTCCCACTTCCCTTCAATTACATCATCTGCCGCATCAACAATATAAGCAGATAAGTCTTGAGGTAATTGGCCCAAGCTTGCATTGGTGATGGCTGCAGATTTTTTCACTAAACCCATCGCACGAATCATGGCACGAGGTAAACGCTCTTGACCAATTTTAAAGTTTTGCAAACTACGTTGCGTTTGAGCTCCCCACATTGCATCGTTTGGGACTTCGACTTCACCCATCGTGTCGTGTTCAATTCGAGTTTGCATAAAAACCTCTATTATCCATAATGATTAATGACAAGTACGGGCTAGAGCAACCGATACGATTACTTGGCTGGTCATGAAATACTAATAAAGCCAGCTCACTTTGTAAATAAGAATCATTTTTATTACATTTTAAGTGTATTTTGATAGAACTGCCATTGGTGCTCAAGCATTTGCTGTAGAGTACGTTTCGGTTTCCAGTTCAATGTTTTTTCAGCTTTGCTGATATCTGCACCAAGTTGTGCCAATTCGTCTATAGGAAACATGGCATCGTGTGTATTAATCTGAGTTTGAGTAATGGTACTTATTTGCTCAAGTAGAGATTGAATTGAAGTCACATGATCATGTGCGATATTAAATGCTTCACACGTATGCTCTTGATGGTTGAGCCAGTATAAACTTGCAAGTACGGCTTCACATGCATCGAGCACATGCAAAAAACTTCGATCTACAGTTTGATCATCGGTAAGAGCCTGATGCTGTAATTCCAGATAATCCCGTTGCATGGCGGCAACCTGCATCGCGAGTGGAATAATATTTTTTGGTAATTGAGGCACCATTTCTCCGAGTACCCCATGTTCAAAAGCACCGGCAATATTGGAAAGTCTCAAGATGGCGATTTTCCATTCATGATCAGTTTTATACGTATCTCGTATGATTTCTTCAATCATTTGCTGAGATTTAATATATGGATTGGGATAAGTGGTATTAAAAGACGTATCTTCTGTAAGATTTAATCCAGAAGCGCCATACACCGCTAAGCTTGAGAGATGAACCAGTTTTCTTACGCCTGTACGCTGCATAGAGCGCAACAAGCTCATGATACAACTGACATTGTCATTATAATACTCAAGCGGTTTAAGCTTGGATTCTTCGAGTGCTTTAAAACCTGCGGTGTGTACGACAGCATCAATGGAATATTGCTCAAAAACTTTATTTAATGCGGGTGTGTTGCGAACGTCCACTTTCACAAATGGCACGTACATACCGGAAATATATTCTAATCGTTCTAATGTTTGTAAAGATGCATTGGCCAAGTTATCGACCAATATAACCTCTTGACCTTGAGCCAGAAGACTCAAAGCAATGTGTGACCCAAGAAAGCCTAAACCACCTGTCACTAAAATCATTGTATACTTACCTTTTTATCATGTGTAAATAGCTCATCTGTTATCAGACGCATGGCTACAGTGAAATTTCAATGAGTACATTAGTTTTAATTACTGCTGCACCGACATCGGTTCATGCATGGCATGCACTTGGTTTAGTTCAGGCACTTCAGGACAAAAATGAAGTGTTCCGAGTGTTCTTTTATCAAGATGCTGTTCATGTTGCAAACGATTTGCAATGGGTGCCCGATGATCAGCGTCGTTTGACTCAAGAATGGCAAAAGCTCTCAATACGACTCCCTGTTTGTGTTAGTGCTGCACTAAACCGTGGAATTACAGATGAAGAAAATGCTAAACGCCATCAACTCACGCATTACAACTTGGCTCAGGGATTTGAACTGGTTGGTTTAGGTGAACTTGCAGATGCCGTAGAATCTTCTACACGTCTAATTCAATTTTAAGCAGCTTTTTATTTCTAGAGTGTTGCTTTTAAAAGGTATATTGTGTGAAATCTGTACTCGTTATTTTAACCCAGTCTAATTTAAGTCAGTTACAGGTCAACGAAAGCCTGTCTGCGACGATGGTTTTAGCCACTTTTGGCTCTAATATCAGCGTTTTACTTCAAGATGCAGCCCTAACGCTGTTAAAAGAAGACCAAAGCTTTGATCAGCTCATTCATGCCTTTAAACCCGCTTCAAGTATGCTGGAAAGTTTTGAATTTTATGACTTAACGCCCATTTTAGTTGAATCAAAATATCAGCAACATGCGTTTGTTAGAAATTCTTCACAAGACATCGAGTTTGTCGAATTCAATGCAAGCCTGATTCAATCCTTTGATTATGTTTTATATTGGTAATTTCCAAAGATGAACAACACAATTTACCTCATACAAACTTCTTTTGCATCGACTGCTTCTGCTTTAAATAAAGTACAACAGATCTTTGTGGAAGGTGATCAAATCGTGATCATGGGCGAAGCATTGTCGGCACTCACCAGCGAGAATATGCGTTCTTTTCAGTCGTATTACTGTTTAAATAACGAACGGACTCTTTTAAATCCTGATCTTAGTTCCGCTATAATTCCCCTAGATTACAGTGCATTTGCGGACTTAGTTTTGCAATACAAACGTAGTGTATCTTTTAAATAATTTGATTTTTGCTTAGGCTATTTTATGCACTTAGATCTTGATCAAGATGGACATCTTGTCGATTACACCATTTGGAATAAAGACGTGGCTCAAGAGCTTGCTCGTTCTTTAGATCTTGAATTGACTGAATGGCACTTTAACGTTTTAAATGCAGTCCGCCAGTTTTATCAACAGTTCGGACACTCTCCTGCAACGCGTCCTCTGATCAAATATCTAATGAAAACGGTAGATGCCAATATTGATAATGCAGTGTTACAGCAAGCATTCAAAACAGGTCTTGTTGCACGCCATTTAAGCCGTTTGGCTGGTATTCCAAAACCTGCTAATTGCTTGTAATCGATTAGGCAAATTTCTTGGCAGATGCCACACAACAAATGACGCCTGCTGTGATAATAAGCATGTTGGCACTAATTGGTTCATGTAATATCACCGCTGCAAGTGCTAGGCCCATAAAGGGTTGCAATAATTGCAATTGCCCTACACTTGCAATACCGCCTTTTGATAAACCATAGTACCAGAAGAAAAATCCGATCAGCATGCTGAAGATCGAAATGTATAAAACAGCTACCAGACCAGATAAAGTCAATTTATCTAGTATTTCACTAGAATAATTATAGATCGTTACTATGAGCATTACAGGTAATGAAATAACCAGCGCCCAGCAAATGACCTGCCATCCCCCTATTTTTTTCGCAAGATTTGCCCCTTCAGCGTATCCAAATCCGCATAGAATAATTGCACAAAGCATATATAAAATCCCAAAAAAGCTTTGCGTATTCAACGATATATCTAACAAAATATATAAAACAACCAATCCGCTTCCAAATAATGAAAACAGCCAAAATGTCAGTTGAGGTCGCTCATTTGAACGCAGGACTGCGAATATGGCAGTGCTTAAAGGAAGCAATCCTATAAATACAATCGAAAAAGCCGCACTAATATGTTGCAGTGCTAATGCTGTAAATAACGGAAATCCCACAACAACACCAACCGCGACATATACTAAATTCCCGCAATCACGTTTTGATGGTCGCTTAGCTTTTAAGATTTTTAACAAGACCATAGCAACAATACCCGCAATAACAGCACGAATTCCTGTTAAAAACCAAGGATTAAAATCCATAACAGCAATACGTGTTGCAGGTAAAGATCCGGAAAAGATTACAACACCGATTAAACCACTTAACCAAGCTAAAAATTGAGAATTCATGATGACATCGCATTTTATAGAATGTCTTTTTATAAACTTATGTTAAGTTGGTACAAAGATACAGTGCAGTACAATTTATAAAAACTGTACTGGATTAAAATTCAATACAGTAATTGGTTTAACATGACTAAAATTGAACACGTAATACGTTATATCGATTCTGAACTTAAAAGTCGCCGGCTCACACCAGGTATGCGACTACCATCTGTTCGACAACTGGCCAAACAGCTTGATTTTTCTGTATCTACAATTGTTTGTGCTTATGAGCGGATGTTATCTACTGGCCAGATAGAGTCTCGTGCAGGCTCTGGATTTTTTGTTAGCGCACCACTAGAACCTTTAAAGCTTTCAAATATGGAGCCGATACAGGTTAAACACCTTGATCCACTTCGGCTATCTCGCGAACTCTTAGAAGCATCTCCATCATTAATAAAGCCGGGATGCGGCTGGCTCCCAGATAGCTGGATGCCTCATGAAGCTTTAAGAAAAGCAATCCGTGACGTTTCTAAAGAATCGACCTTTGAATTGATGAATTACTCCTCGCCATTAGGGTTTAATTTGTTACGTGAATTATTGGCAAGACGCTTGCAAAGTAAAAGTATATTTGTAAGTCCAGATCAAGTCTTGCTGACCGATTCAGGTTCATATTCAACCGATCTACTTTGTCGTTTTTTACTCAAACCGGGTGATACTGTTTTAGTCGATGATCCTTGTTATTTTAACTTTAAGGCGTTACTTAAGGTACATCAAGCCAAAGTCATCGGTATTCCATATACTACAGGTGGCCCAAATATTGAGGCCTTTCAGCAAGCCATCATAGAACATCAACCGCGGTTATATATTACGAATTCAGGTATTCATAATCCTACAGGCGCTATGCCTTCATCTGCGACGGTTCATCAACTGGTTTCTTTAATTACACAAGCGAATATGATTGTAATTGAAGACGATATTTTTTCAGATTTTGAAAATAAACACTCGCCTCGCTTTAGCGCACTTGACGGCCTTACAAACAGTATTTACATCGGCAGCTTTTCCAAAACATTATCAGCTTCATTACGCTGCGGCTATATCGTGGCAAAACCTGAGTGGATTAATGATTTAATTGATCTCAAAATTGCCACGAGTTTCAGTCATAATAATTTTTCAGCACATGTTTTGTATAAGGTGCTCACAGATGGAAAATACCGTAAGCATCTTGAGCAGCTGAATACACGTTTGGCAAATGCTATGGACATATCGATAAATACACTTGAACAAATGCAAATTCGCCCATGGATAAAACCACAAGCAGGAATGTTTCTATGGTGTGAGTTACCTGCTTATATTGATCTTCATCGACTACAACAGTATTGCACAGAGCAAGGTGTCGTTCTTGCTTTAGGTGAAGCGTTTAGCACATCAGGTTTATTCAAACAATTTTTACGATTTAATGTCGCCCAATGTGTTCATTACGATGTATTTAACGTATTACAAGCGGGTTTACTTGCATCAAAACCTGCATCTACATATATGAATGATCATTTGATTGACTGACTTATGTATCGCTGTACTGCAATATCCCCCGTTCCATAGTCACAATGGGCGCATTGAGATAATCCAGCTCTTCTGGATGATGTGTAACGTAAATGATCGGAATATTTAATTGCTGTTTAAGCTCGAATAAAAAAGGCAAAAGCTGATTTTTTAGGTGTCGATCCAAGCCTGTGAGTGGCTCATCCAGCAATAAAAGCTCAGGGGAAGCCAGTAAAGCTCGCCCAATCGAGACTCGCTGTGCTTCCCCACCAGAAAGCTGTAAAGCTTTACGACTGAGCAATGCGTCTAGGCTAAGTAGCTTTACAATCTGCTCAAAACTGAATTTTTGCGGGCGCTTCTTATTAAACCGCAACGCATATTCAAGATTTTGTCTTACGTTTAAATGTGGGAAAAGCTGCGCCTGTTGGAAAATCAGTCCAATATGACGTTGGTGCGTAGGTACAAATTGCTGCTCGGCTGTATTGACCAAAACACGCTCATTGAAAGTGATCTCACCGTCATGAGGCTTCAAAACTCCCACCATATTTTTTAAAAATGTACTTTTTCCAGAACCAGACGGGCCTAAAATTCCGAGTAAGTTATGCCCTAGTGTTAAATCAACATGAAGCTGAAAATCACGCTGGACGTAATTAAAGTGACAGCGCAGATTCATGGCGTTAACCTTTGCTGATAACGTTTTAAAATAAGATGATTGGCCACCAGTGCAGCAAACGCCAAACCTACGGAGAGTAGTACTAAACGCATTGCCATGCTTTCGCCATCCGGTTGTTGTAATAACGAATAAATTGCGATGGGTACAGTGCGGGTTTCATCTGGAATATTGCCCACAAAGGTAATAGTGGCACCAAACTCCCCCAGACTGCGACTAAAACACAAAATACTTCCAATAAGTACACCAGGCAAGGCAAGCGGCAAACTAATCGAAAAAAAAGCCTGAATAGGGCTTGCCCCTAAAGTTTGTGCAATTTGTTCAAGTTGCTGATTAATCAGTTGAAAAGACAAACGAATCGGTTGAACCATCAGTGGGAAAGCCACCACCATCGAGGCAATGACTGCGCCTTTCCAGTTAAATGCCAGTTGAATTCCCCATTCACTTAAAAACTGCCCCACAATGCCGCGGTTACCAAATAAAATCAGCAGCAAATACCCCAATACCACGGGTGGTAAAATCATAGGTAATTGTAAAAGAGATTCGAGTATAACTTTTAGGCGAAATTCATATCGAGCTAAGATCCACGCCACAAAAATAGCAAAAGGAAGATTCACCAAAGTGGCAAACAAGCCCACTTTGGCAGATAAATATAAGGCAGAGATTTCTTCAGGTGTGAGCATGTAGAACGACTATTTCAACTCACTAAAACCATAACGGGTAAAAATGGCTTTTGCTTTGGCATTTTTAAGCATGAAATGTTCAAATTGGGCCGCTTCGCGATTACGTTCACCTTGTTTGGTGAGCGCCGCAGGATAAACAATTGGATCGTGTGTTTTTGAAGGGAATGTTCCAATAATCTTAACTTTTTTACTGATTAATGCATCGGTTTGGTAAACAATTCCAACATCGCATTCACCACGTTCAACAAAGGCCAAAGCTGAACGCACATCATCTGTCCCAACAATACGTCCTTGCAAAGGTGTATACCAGCCTAAAGCCATCAAGCTTTGTTTGGCGTATTTGCCTACAGGCACAGATTCCATTTGACCAGTACATAAATGGCCTTTAAATGCATTGGCAAAGTTAAATTGTTTGGTGGGGCCAAAAGGTACATCCATATCCATCGGCGTGATGGCCACAAGCTGATTGCCGAGTGTATTTTTTACCTTACCTGACGATATAAACTGAGTCTTAACTAAATATTTCATCCAGTCTGTATCGGCAGAAAAATAAATATCTGCTTTTGCACCACTCTCGATTTGTTTTGCTAGCGCCGATGATGCACCAAAAACAGTCACGACATTGGTTGATGGATGCTGCTGTTTGTAAAGCTTGGCAATATCAGTCACTGCATTAGTCAAACTTGCCGCCGCATAGACTCTCACCTCACCTGCCGAAACGTGTAAAGCACCAAGACAGAAAAGCGAAAATACAGCGATTTTTTTTATCATGATTGGCACCTTATATTCGTATTGCAGAGACGAGCGTTCCCACTTCTGGACTTATATCCGCTGGTACACGAACCAGACAGTTCGCATCCATTAAGTTACTTAACATATGTGACTGTTGATTGGCAAGGTTTGAAGCACTTAGCTCACCAGCATGAAGCTCCAGTTTCATGCGCATAAAGCGCTCACGCTTATCGGCTTTAAGCGGTTGTGCAAGCTTGACTTCAAACCAATCGATATTTTGATTTTGACCTTGCAGCGCATCGATGAGCAGACGCGTATATACTTGCATACATACGTACACGGCGGCTGGATTGCCCGGTAGCCCGAGTAAATAACATGCATGCTGATCTTGTTGATATTTGGCAAAGAAAATCGGTTTACCGGGTTTTTGTTTGACTTTCCAAAAGATTTCTTTAAATCCAACCTCAAAAGCACAGGGCCGAACAAAATCATAGTCCCCTACAGACACACCACCTGTCGTCACAATCACATCATACTGATTTTTAAGTCGAGCAAACAATTCACTCAGTGCCTTCGCTTCATCATGAATGTGTAAAATTTCAACTTGTATATGTCGCTCTTGAAACCACGCCTTAATTAGCGGTCCGTTGGCATCATAGACATGTGCATTACTTAGGCTATTTTGCTCAGTAGCAACTTCATCACCTGTAATTACTACGGCGACTTTAGGCTGACGATATACATCAACCAGCTGAACTCCCGCCATGCTCAACGCGGCTAAAGGCCCGGTCTTAAGATATTGATCTTTATTGGCCACCTGCTGCCCAAGAGCTAACTCTTCACCTTGGCGTCTGATGTCGATATTGGCCTGAAGTGATTCTGTAATCTGGATTCGATGCTCATCGAGCCGATGTACAATCTCTTGACGCGCAATCGTCGTACATCCCTCTGGAAGTTTACCGCCAGTAAAAATACGCGTAGCCTGACCTGCTTTCAAAACCAGATCACTGCTTTGCCCTGCGCGTATTTCACCTATAAGTTCAAAGCATTGGTTCTTTTCAATGATATCACTCGCACACAGCGCATACCCATCAACGGCACTTTGATCAAAACTTGGTAGATTCACTGGCGAATGAATTGGCTGTGCCAGATATCTACTTAGGCTATTTTGTAGTTCAATGTTTTCCGTGCCAAGTGGCTTGACCGTATTTAAAATATGATCAATTGCCTCATCGATATTGATTAGACCTTTTTCATGGCCACATGCGGACATTATTCATAACCTCCCGGATGTGGAAGATCACGGCACACATCAAAAATATGCACAATCGCTGGCAATAAAGCAGCCATTGTTTCAGAAGCACCACCACGGCTACCTGGGAATGTCATCACCAATGAACGATCGATAAAACCTGCAACTCCACGCGACATTGCTGCATACGGTGTACGACGCTGACCAAATGCACGTGCAGCTTCCATCAAGCCATCGAGCTTACGTTCAAGTAAAGGCTCTAGGGTGTCGACTGTAATGTCTCGCTTACCTATTCCTGTACCGCCCACTGTAATAACACATGCATAGGATTTGGTTAACTCAAGAACCAGTTCTTTAAGCTGTTCAGGCTCATCTGGCAAAATTTGGTAATGAATAGGCGTAAAGCCAGCTTCGGTTAAACTCTCAACCACAGACTTACCGGCAGTATCTGGTTTTTTGCCAGAGGCTACAGTATCAGACAATACAATTACCGCCGCAGATACAGCTTGGCGAAGTGTACGCTTGAAATGCGATTTACCGCCTTTTTTCTTTAAGAGCTTGCACTGATCTAACACCAAATCTTCTGGCTCACAGTGCGGTTTAAGCATATCGTACAGGGTTAAACCGGCAATACTTGCGGCTGTGAGTGCCTCCATCTCTACACCCGTTGGGCCGATGGTTTCTACCGTGGTTAGAATTTCAACAAAGTTTTCATGTAACTCGTAATCGACTTCGGCACGATAAATAGGCAATGGATGGCAAAGCGGAATCAGCTCATCGGTACGTTTTGCGGCCAAGATACCTGCAATGCGTCCTGTTTTTAGTGCATCACCTTTTTCGGTATTTCCCTGACGAAGTAATTCAATACAATGTGGTGGTGCATACAAAATAGCTTGAGCTTCGGCAATACGATAACTTTCCGGTTTCATGCCTACGTTTTTCATTAAAAATCCCGTTTTAAATTAGTGCTGGTGTTCGTGATGATGTGAATGATCGATTTGATCATGATGATGATCTTTACGGATACAGCATCCTTCGACAAATTGACTGCTGCCATCGGTATAAAACTCTTCTTTCCAGATTGGCACTTCATGTTTTACACGCTCTACCGCCTCTTCGCAGGCCGCAAATGCTTCACGGCGATGCGGCGCATAGGCCACGGCAATAATTGCCATTCCACCGATATCTAGCTGCCCAATACGATGAATAACCCGCACATATGCAGCACCGTGCTTATTCATGATGTCTTGTTCAATCTGACGAATCATTTTTTCTGCAACAGGCGTATAGGAGGTATATTTCAGCCCACTCACAGCGCGACCATTGTGATGGTTACGTACCGTTCCCTGAAAAATACCAATACCACCGCAAGCAGGAAAATCGGATATAGGATCAAAACTATCCAGTGTTAAGTCAACTGATTGCACGCGTTGGAATTCTTTCATATCAGCCTCCTGCTACAGGTGAAAGTAAGACCAAGGTACAATTTTGGCTTAAGTAGGTTTGACGCGAAATAATATCTTCACCAATTGCACATGCACAGCGCTCAATGGCCTGTGTCGCATCTGGATATTGATGAGTAATATCATTTAAAACGTCAGAAACAAGCACCGTATCTGAATAATTCAAAACGATCTGGGAGGGTATTTTTCTTTGTATGGCACCATAACCTTCAATCGTGACGTTTAAGGCCGACATTGTTATCCTCCAATCATATGCATGGTAATTTTTCGTGTGTGTGTGTTTAAGCTATGAAAGCCTTTGGCTTTATTCCAGATATAGCTCGAGGTTTTATCATAGAGTTCTGTCAGTGTCCGATCTTGATCATACCCTTGAACCAATTCGTTTAGTAATGGCTTGAGATCAATGCCCTTAGGCGCAAATAGGCAGTTATACAGCTCACCTTGAGCTGTTAAACGAATTCGATCGCATTGTCCGCAAAAAGAGTGGGTAATGGTTGAGATGACACCCACGTCATAATTTTGATCTAAACGAAAAAGCCGTGCTGGCTCACTGTGTTGCTCTAGCGCTTCAATTGAATACGTTTTAGAAAGTACCTCTAAAATCTCTTGCTCTGACACTACAGCGGCGTTCGACCAGTGCTGATCACCATCAAGTGGCATAAACTCGATAAATCTGAGCGGAATATGTTGCGATTTGGCCCACTGAACTAATGGTAAAATTTGATCGTCATTTTTACCCTTCATGAGCACGGTATTAATCTTAAATTTCAAACCTACGGCTTGCGCTGCCTTGATACCTTCTAAAACAGGCAAAATTGGCTTTTTGGTCAGCGTCATAAATTGCTCTGGATCGAGACTATCTAGACTAATATTGAGATCATCTAAACCTGCATGTTTAAGATCTAATGCATATTTCTTTAAGTAATGGGCATTGGTGGTGATCGAAATACGCTTTAAACCTTTTGCCCGTAGCGATTGCAAATCACGTATAAAGTGCACCACGCCTTGGCGCATCAGTGGTTCACCGCCAGTAATCCGAATATTTTCAATTCCATTTTGCACCATAAAGCGACAAAACTCAAAAAGTGCCTCAAAACTTAGCAAGTCATGCTTTTTGATCCACTCTGGATGTTCTGGCATACAATACAGGCATTTGAAGTTACAACGATCTGTAACGGAAATACGTAGTTTCCGTTTATGACGCCCATATTGATCTTTAAAAGGTGGCGTCATCAGATCTTGTGTTTCATGCTTCATTGTATGCACTCATAATTAAAACTTCGAGATAACCCTTAAACAGCGCTATTGCACGTTGATAATTCTATAATGACTCATGATGTTGATTTTAAAAAGCAAAAATATTTCAAAAAATGATCAAAATATGCTTCCTTGCACCATTACTCATCAGTGACAATCCAATTTACTAACAAAAATCAGACCTGTCTTGCATTTTTTTGTTCGCTTCAAGATAAATGCAATAATGATTATCTAAACTCACATATATTCATTTAAGCGAATTTACGGCGGGATTTGATTAAAACTCGCTCTGCTTGAGCGTATTCAGCTGCTGGTATTGTTGTAACTCGTCTAATGAATTGATGCTATGAAAAAATAAGCGATGTTTTCTAAAATAAGCCACCTGCGCATGTAAGTCTGCTAAGGCTCTTTTGATGCTCAATTGATTTTTGTCTAAGTGATTCTTAATGACCGCCGCACTTGATCGCTTCATCAGGCAAAATGGATATAGCGCTGTGCCATTAATGGCCACATAACTCATCATCGCACGTGGATCTTGATTCAAAGCATGATGCAATAACGACACAACCTTGCTGGGAATGTAGGTAATATCACACGGTACAAAAAGCACATAATCCGATGCCACATGATTCCAAGCACTGTATATGCCCATCATTGGTCCTAAAAAACCATGCTGATGATCTTCATAACTACGTGTTTGTGGCAAAATCTGACGATACAAACTGGCATCTCGATGGCTATTCACCCAGATCTGATGAATATCGTGCTTTAAGCGCTCATAAATTTTCAGCAACTGAATCTGATCATCAAAGTTTTGTAATAACTTATTGACCCCGTTCATACGACGGGCCTGTCCACCAGCCAAGATGACCAAATCGGTTTGTGGATATTTGCTCACGCTCACGCATCGATCTCCTGTTGACAAGCTTTAATTAAACCTCGTATTTCGGGTAAACATGATCCACAGTTTCCGCCTGCTTTAAGGCATGCTGTCACTTGTTTTTCATGCACTAAGTTTTGCGCCTTGATGGTATCCACTATTTTATTTTTTCCTACTTTAAAGCAACTACAGACCAATGGGCCATCATTGTTGCGCACATTAATCGGCATACCTGCTAGTAAAGCTTTACGATGCAATGCACTGAGGCGTTCACGCTTAAACAACGTTGCAACCCAGTCACGGTCGGGTAACATCTCTAACGGCGCAATGTATAAGCTTGCAATCAATATACCGTCTTTTAACACCACACTGTGCGAGAGTTGTGTACTCGGATCACTTAAATTTAACCATTCGTAGGATGCATCATCAAAAGGTAAAAATGCTTTTAAGTTGTTTTGTATATCTTCTATTCGGGAACGATCCGCAATCTCGTATCGAATCACTTTGGTCATTTTGACCTTTGTCCACCATGCCAACTGTTGAAGCTGCGATACCATAAGATGCTCCATACCTTCACGTACAAACAAGCATCCTTGCCAATACGTATAAAATGGCTGCAACATTACAGGCGTATGTTTAAACTCAGGTTCTCCTGAAATTGCATCGACTACAGGATTGACCACCTTACCAATACGTGCATCGGAAGCATGTTGCTCGCTCCAATGTATAGGAACAAAAATCTGACCACGGCGAATACTGTCTGAAACACTCAAGCGCAATACACAACTGCCCCACTGTGATTTCACTTCAATCAGACTGCCATGCTGTACACCGTACTTGAGTGCATCTTGAGGGTGTATTTCACAATAGGGTTCTGCACGATGTGACGTTAAATGCGCAGAAAGTGCTGTACGGGTCATGGTGTGCCATTGGTCACGAATACGCCCTGTATTTAAAATCAGCGGAAACGCTTTAGATGGCGCATGCACAGCATCTATAGCAGGTGTGGCAATAAACTTCGCCTTTTGATTGCTATGGCTATACACCCCAGATTGGAATAACTGCTGCTGATTGATTGCCTTGTCATTCTCATTAGGATTATGCAAGACTGGCCATTGGATCGGTTTAAGCTCGTTATAGGCTTTTGTAGATAAACCGACTAACCCAGAAAGATTAAAGTAACGAAAGACACTATTTTCACTTTGAATATTCGTTACTAAGTTGGCTGTGGCTGATAACTGGGCATGCTCATCAAAAATTTCGGCAGCCGATTGAAATTCAAACCCATCAAACTGCATTTTTTTTGCGACCTGACACACGGCCCACCAATCAGCTTTGGCCTGTACAGGTGCATCTAGAAAGGCGCGCTGTCTGGAAATACGGCGTTCAGAATTGGTCACTGTTCCGTCTTTTTCTCCCCAACCGAGTGCCGGCAACAAAAAATCGGCATAAGCAGTGGTATCGGTGTGTTCACTGATATCCGATACCACAACCAGTTCACAGGCTTCTAAAGCACGTTTGACTTGATCAGCATTGGGTAAACTCACTACCGGATTAGTGGCCATAATCCAGATGGCTTTAATTTTGCCTTGCTCAATTGCCTGAAATAAATCGACCGCTTTTAATCCCGGCTGAGTCGCAATAGATGGACTATTCCAAAATCGCTGAGTGATTTGCCGATGTAAAGGCTGTTCAATTTCCATATGTGCGGCCAGCATATTGGCCAAACCGCCGACTTCACGCCCGCCCATGGCATTTGGCTGCCCTGTCATCGAAAACGGCGCAGCACCTGGCCGACCAATTTTTCCAGTGAGTAAATGACAGTTGATAATTGAATTGGCTTTATTCACCCCTTGTGAGGATTGATTAACGCCCATAGAAAACAGCGTCATCACTTTATCCAAGCGAGCAAACAATGCATAAAACTGTTCGAGCTTGTCGAGTAAGATCCCGGTCTTTTCTGCCACGTCGTTTAAATTGGCCTGAGCCAGACTAGCATCTAACGCATATTGCAGTTGATCGGTATGCGCATTTACAAAAGTATGATCGGTGTGACCGTGTTGATGCAAATACTGTAATAGGCCATTAAATAACGTGACATCCTGACCCGGTAATATCGGCAAATGTAAGTCTGCTTGCTCGCATGTTGCAGTATAACGTGGGTCAATCACCACAACTGTAAGGTCACGCTCTGCTTTGGCTTTCATAATCCGTTGATACAAAACCGGATGACACCATGCGGTATTCGAACCCACCAGTACCACCAGATCGGTCTGCTCAAAATCGGTATAACTGGCAGGCACCAGATCTTCACCGAAACTGCGTTTGTGCGCCGCTACTGCCGACGACATACATAAACGTGAGTTGGTATCGATATTGGCTGTGCCCAAGTAGCCTTTTACAAACTTATTCACCACATAGTAGTCTTCAGTTAAGAGTTGCCCCGACACATAGAACGCCACACTGTCTTTACCGTGTTCATCGATACAGGCTTGAAAGCGTTTTGCAATTTCATCAGTCACATGCTCCCATGTAGTGGCATGACGGGCTGCACCACGCCCCGACATAGGTTGTAACACACGTGTTTCCAAACCCAGTGTATCGGCCAAACGACTCCCTTTGATACATAAGCGACCAAAATTAGAAGGATGTGTTTCATCTCCAGTCACCGAGATTTTTTTACCCGATTTGGTTTCTTCAACCGTTGCGGTCACGCCACATCCTACACCACAATATGGACATGTAGTTTGGGTATGACGGATTAAGTTGGATGTATCACTCTGGAGTTGCACAAGGGGAATCGTATTCATGGCGGCTCCTTCAGATTAACCTGCTTTTCTTAGTGCAAAATCGCGACCAAACAGCAATTTGTTTCGAATTGAGCCAATTGGAGTCTGATCTGCAATCAGTTCTGCATACCATGAACCATCTTCAGTATCACCAAACAAAACGGCGCCGATGATCTGGTCGTGTTGAATGATGATACGCTTGTAAATCTGACGCTTTTCGTCATTTAAAATGATGTCTTCATAATCATCTTGTGGCTGAAAATTACCGGCAGAAAATACATCCACGCCACTGACTTTTAACTGGGTGGGCACAGTCGGCGCTTTAAAGGTTAAGCTGCCATGTTCTGCCAAATGACTGGCACAGATAAAGGCTTGTCCCCACAGTGGCTCGACTAAACCAAAGGTTTGACCACGGTGCTCAATACATTCGCCAACGGCATAAATACTCGGATCGAAGGTTTGCATGGTGTCATTGACCAAAACTCCACGATTACATCGCAGTCCGGCTCGTTGGGCCAGCTCAATATTTGGGCGGATACCTACCGCAAACACCACGAGGTCAGCATTGAGTAAAGTGCCGTCGCTCAAGCGTAGCTGCTGAACATGACCATGTTCATCGCCAATTAAAGCCTCGGTATTGGCTTGGGTAAGGATACGGATTCCCTTGTGCTCGATACTGCCTTTAAGTAGCTCGCTGGCTCGCTGATCAAGCTGGCGATCCATGATTCGATCCATCAAATGCAGCACAGTCACCTGCATTCCACGTTGCTTTAACCCATACGCAGCTTCAAGGCCCAGTAAGCCACCTCCGATCACAACGGCGTGAGTTTTGATTGATGCGTAATCCACCATGGTGTTGACATCATAGATATCCCGAAAGCTGATGACGCCTTTGAGTTGATTCCCCTGTATCGGTGGAATAAACGGTTTCGATCCTGTTGCAAGAATCAAGCGGTCGTAGTCGACGATCTGGCCTTGTTGTGTTGTCACTTGTTTACGGGTTCGATCAATTTTCACAGCCGGATCGCCCGCAATAAACCGCATTTGACGCTCTTGATACCACGCATGCGAATGCAACATGATGTCTTCTACCGTTTTTTCACCCGATAAAACAGGCGAAAGCATGATGCGGTTGTAATTGCCCCATGGCTCTTCACCAATCACGGTAATTTCATAGCGCTCGGCATTCATATCCAGTAAATCTTCTAGGCAGCGCATACCTGCCAAGCCATTTCCGACCAATACCAGCTTCAGTTTTTCTTGCGCAGTTCCGTTGTTGGTAATGTACGACTTTTGCGCTATGGGCGAAACATAAACCCGTCCTTGTTCGACTTTGGTTGGAAATACCAATAGTCGTTGGTCTTTATCTTCCAGACAGCGACCTGTGGCCAAGCTAAAATGCTGCTTATAGATTGGAGATGCGACAACACGCTCACCTTGTAAGTCGCCAATAATCCCGCGAGACATCACATTTGCGCCACTAAACGGATCGGTATTACTAAGCGCATACACTCGTTGCTCGTGTCCCACACGAAACAGTGCAATCTGCTGCTCGTGAAGAAGCGCACCCACCCCCGTATTGGGCGTAATATCATTTAGTGCGCAAATCTCGATCCATTCTGCATCATTCACTCGATTTAAGGCTTTTAAACTGGTCATATGTTTGTCTCCTTATGCTTCAACCATGGGAATACGATCTTCATGACGCTCGCTGTCTTTAAGCGGACGGATTTGACCTCGTTCTTGGGTAAACTGAATGTGTGGATCGTGTTGCTCTTTTTGGTTGATGAACGTCTGGAAACGTTTGCGTACTTCAGGATCTTCCACAGCTGTACGCCATTCGTCCTGATAAGTATTGATCACATGCGACATACGGCGCTCTAGCTCGTCCGCTACACCCAGTGAATCTTGAACAATAACCGCTTTGAGATAATCTAGACCACCTTCCATGTTGTCGCGCCATACACTGGTCCGCTGTAAACGATCTGCGGTTTGAATGTAAAACATGAAGAAACGGTCGATATAACGAATCAATGTATCGGTGTCTAAGTCCGAAGCCAGTAGTTCTGCGTGACGTGGTTTCATTCCGCCATTACCGCACACATAAAGATTCCAGCCTTTTTCTGTGGCAATGACGCCGACATCTTTCCCTTGGGCCTCTGCACACTCACGAGTACACCCAGAAACTGCCATTTTTAATTTATGTGGAGAGCGCAGGCCCTTGTAACGATTTTCAAGAAAGATCGCCAAACCAACCGAATCATCCACACCATAGCGACACCATGTGCTGCCTACACACGATTTGACCGTGCGCAGCGATTTACCGTAAGCATGACCCGACTCAAAACCCGCCGCAATCAACTCTTCCCAAATCAATGGCAACTGATGTACCTGTGCTCCAAACATGTCCACACGCTGACCACCGGTGATCTTGGTATAAAGATTATATTTTTTGGCGATTTGCCCGACTGCAATTAACCCATCTGGAGTAACTTCACCGCCCGCCATGCGCGGTACAATCGAATACGAGCCATCTTTTTGAATATTACCCAAATAATAATCGTTGCTGTCTTGCAAACCTGCATGAGTCGGTTTTAAGACAAAGTCGTTCCAGCATGAGGCTAAAATATTGGCAACCGTCGGTTTACAGATATCACAGCCTAATCCATGACCGTGCTGATGGATCAGATCATCGAAAGTTTTGATTTCATTGACACGAACCAAGTGATACAGCTCTTGGCGCGAGTAAGCAAAATGCTCACAAATGTGATTATTCACCGTAACGCCCTGACGCTGTAACTCTGATTTAAGTACTTGTGTCACTAAAGGGGCACAACCACCGCAAGCTGTAGCTGCTTTTGTACATTTCTTTAATGCACCTAATGATGTCGCGCCGTCTTCAATGGCCTGACAGATATCGGCTTTAGACACATTATTGCATGAGCAAATGGTTGCGCTGTCTGGAAGTAAGTCGACACCACTGCCGCCTGCCTTAGCTGCACCGGATTGAGCATATCCCGGGATAATCAAGCTTTCGGGTTGATCTGGTAAATCCAGACCGTTAAGCATCATTTGTAATAAATCATTGTACTCTTTGGCATCGCCCACCAATACGGCGCCAAGCAGTTTGGTTTTTTGAGCATTGACCACAATTTTCTTATAAATGAGTGCGTCTTCATCGGCATAAAAATAGCTCAATGCATCGGGTGTCATGGCATGTGCATCACCAATCGAAGCGACATCCACACCCATGAGTTTGAGCTTAGTACTCATATCAGCGCCAGCAAAGCCATGAGTACTTTCATCCAGTACATGCTTGGCAGCTATACGCGCCATATCATACCCCGGCGCAACAAGACCATAAATTTTGTTGTCCCAAAGCGCACATTCACCAATGGCATAAATATTTGGATCTGAAGTTTGGCAGTATTGATTAATCTTGATACCGCCCCGTTCACCAACAGCAAGCCCAGACGCTTTGGCTAATTCATCACGTGGACGAATACCGGCTGAAAACAAAACAATATCGGTTTCAAGTGAGCTACCGTCTGCAAACTTCATCACATGATGACTGGTTTCACCCTCTTCAATTGACTGCGTAGCTTTTTGCGTATGAACTTTTACCCCCAAGTTTTCAATTTTACGGCGTAGTACCTTGCCACCTAAGTCGTCGATTTGTACCGCCATCAACCGCGGCGCAAACTCAACCACATGTGTTTCAAGATTTAAATCGCGTAATGCCTTGGCGGCTTCAAGCCCCAATAAACCGCCACCAATCACCACACCAGATTTAGCCTTCAAGCTTGCAGCACGAAGCGCATCTAGATCTTCAATGGTGCGATACACAAAACAGTTTGAACGGTCATTTCCAGCAATTGGTGGTACAAATGCATAAGATCCAGTTGCCAAAATGAGTTTGTCATAAGCAATGACATCACCGGCAGATGTGGTCACTGTTTTTTCAACAGGGTCAATTGCGGTTGCGCGAGTATTTAAGCGTAAATCAATACCGTAGGCATCGGCAAAATCCATGCGCGCAAGGGAAAGGTCTTTGGCGCTTTTACCGCTAAAGTATTCGCTCAAATGCACTCGGTCATATGCAATTCGCGGCTCTTCGGCCAAAATGGTGACTTCCATTTCATCATCTGCTTTTTCCATCAAGCTTTCGATAAATTTGTGCCCGACCATACCGTGGCCAATCATGACAAGTTTCATGGGTATTCTCCGAATAGATATAAGATAGGTCAGTTCTGGTTATGCAAGGTTGTTTCGTTCAAGAACGGCTTGCTCAAAAAGAAGCTGTTCTTTCACCTTATGCTCGACCGAAAAACGAATCAGCATCACAAAACCTGCTGCCACCACCACCAGACCACCCAACACCATCAAACAGGTTTGAATATCCACCATGCCTTTTAACAAGAAACCCGCTGCAACCGCACCGACGTTACCGCCAGCACCAATGATGCCTGCAACACCACCCAGCGCGTCACGATCGATAAACGGAACCAATGCATAGGTTGCACCACATGCCATGTGAGTAAACAATGCAAATACGGTCATACTTAAAA
The DNA here is from genome assembly GCF_000760595.1 of Acinetobacter soli. Taxonomy (GTDB): domain Bacteria; phylum Pseudomonadota; class Gammaproteobacteria; order Pseudomonadales; family Moraxellaceae; genus Acinetobacter; species Acinetobacter soli. The sequence goes on from NZ_BBNM01000004.1 coordinate 76,184, forward strand.
TCGCCAGCATCGGGGTATTCATTTGAGAGAATAAAACCAGAAATAGACCTTCACACAAAATCATGACAAAAAGTACTTTCGTACGACCGTCGAGGCCTTTTTTCATGGCTACTTTATCGGACACAATGCCACCGAGTGCGCGGGCAAATAAAGCCAGCAAACCAAAGATACCCGCTGCAAATCCAGCTTCCTTAAGGCCAAAGTTAAAGTTATTGACGTAGTACATGGCTACGATGTTATGAATAAAGATTTCAATACCAAAACACGCCGCATAGGCACCAAATAAAATCCAGACGCGATAGTTACGTGCAGCATGCATCAAAATCGCCATACCGCCTTTTTTATCGCTCCCGACTGCAACTCCTTGTGCGCGAAGTTCTTTAAAATTACCTTGTGGGCAGTCTTGGGTCAGTTTCCAGTACAGCAGGCCTACAATCACCATCATCATACCCGGAACCAGTAAGGCCACACGCCAGCCCATGCTTTGCTCTACGCCAAACATCACCAGTGCAGCAAGCAAAAGCGGCATTAACGCTTGTGTAGCACCACCACCCGCATTTCCCCAGCCCGCAGTGGTGGCATTGGCCGTGCCCACTACATTTGGAGCAAACATGATACTGGTGTGATATTGGGTAATGACAAAGCTTGCCCCGATGGCACCAATGAGTAATCTAAAGAATAAGAAGGATTCATAACTGTTTGCAGCAGCGACACCAAAAACAGGAATACTGCCAATCAGCAATAAAGCAGTATAGGTTTTACGTGGGCCGTATTTGTCACACAGCGGCCCGACAATAAGGCGAACCAAAATGGTAATCGCAACGGCGGCAATATTGATATTGGCAATCTGATCTTTAGTGAGGTGAAATTCACCTGCGATCACCGGCATAAGTGGTGCACATGCAAACCAAGCAAAAAAACAGACAAAAAAAGCGAGCCAACTCATATGGAAGGCTCGCATCGCTGGAACTTTAAAACTAAATAGATTTATTTTCGTCGCTTTTTTTGCTGTTAAATCTAAATTTGAAGACATGGCCTTCTCCTGAACTGAACGTAATATGGGCTAAACAGCTTGCGCTGTATTGGCAATCGATCAGAACGGACGTCGTTGGCCGTCTTACAAATTTTTTAAAACAGAGTCGTCTTTGACTCAGTAATATCTATGCAAAGCATGTGCCAGTTTTTCGTTTTATGCTTTTTTTATTTAAAAATCGTTTCTTTAAGCTCGCTTTTTGATGGCTCACCTTTTTAAACAAGAACAACAGTCGATTTTTGCTTCTTATTTAACGAATAATAGTCGGCACATGCGTCATGACGAGACGCCAATGCACCACAACAGATCACTTCATAAGATCGAAGTACAAATAACCACCAAATTTTACTCTTTTTAAGGTGGCACTTATCTTGCTATGCAATTTTTCAATTATTTTCGCTTACACTGTTTCGCAAATGCGAAAAATTATGCCCTACGACCTATGCCAAAATTAAAAATTGCATTGATTGATGACGATCTTGAACGCGCTGAATTTGTTCAACAAAACTTGCGTGCGCATGATTTTGATGTGGTGGCATGTCTACCGCTAGACCACTTGAATACATTTAAGCTTGAAAATCTTCAGGCCGATGTCATTTTACTGGATATGGATCATCCACATCGTGACATTATTGAAAGCTGCGTCAGTCACTTTGATTTGCCTACAGTACTCTTTACCAAAAACAGCAACAAAGAAACCATTAAACAGGCCATCGATGCCGGTGTAACTGCCTATATTGTGGATGGTATTGACCCTGCACGCTTGGAAATCATTCTTGAAATTTCGATTGAACAGTTTAAAAAGCATAAGCAGCTCGAAAGCGATTTAAAAGAAACCAAGCTCAAGCTAGCAGACCGAAAAGATATCGAAAAAGCCAAAGTGCTTCTGATGCAGCTTCACAGCCTGACCGAAGACACCGCATTTCAGTTACTACGCAAAAATGCCATGAGTCACCGTATCACGATCGGTGAAATGGCACGGCGGCTGATCGATGCCCAGCAATTACTCAATAGCCAGTTAAAAGAGGACTAACATGAGCCACTTGGAAAAAACACAACTGCATATTGGCTATATTCCTTTACTGGATTGTATTGCACTACTTTGGGCGAAACAGCGCGGTTTTTTTGATGACTTCGGACTTGATGTTACTTTGGTTAAGGAAGCCTCATGGGCAAGTTTGCGGGATCGTCTGGCTTTTGGCATTTTAGATGCCGCACATTGTTTATCTGCCATGCTCCCTGCTGCGGCAGTAGGCGAAGACCAAATCGGTATTCAGCTCAAAACACCTTTAGTTTTAAGTATTAATCGTGCCTATATCAGCTTAAGCCAGAAGCTCAGTCATGATTTACACATTCAACCCGCAGATACGCCGCTTCAATCGGCATACAAACTGGTACAGCATCTTCATGCAGGACATCCGGTTCATCTGGCGCATGTGTTTAATCATTCGATTCATCACTATTGCTTAAGAGAATGGATTGCACTTGCAGATCCAAGTGTGGCACAAGATATTGTGTTAAAAACCCTACCGCCACCGTATATGGTCGAGGCAATTTCTTCTCATGCCATAGACGGTTTTTGTGTAGGTGAACCATGGAATACCCAAGGTGAAGTCGAAGGTGTGAGCCAAATTGTAGCGCACAGCCGCGATATTGTTCCCGAAATTGCAGATAAAGTATTGGCAGTCACGCATGAATGGGCATCACATCATCCAAATACCTTATGTGCACTTACTGCTGCTATTCTCAAGGCTCAGCGTGAGCTTGAAATACTGGAGGACTTCAAACCGGTCTGGCAAATGCTCATCGACTTTAATGTAATTCGCTTTCAATGTAACGAAGAGATTCATGTACAGAAATACCATGCTCTAGAAAAAATTATTCGACATTTGGTTCTAGACCATACAGCGCCAAAACAAAGCGATATGCAATGGTTATTTGAACAAATGCAAACTTGGCAAGGTTTGAATCTAGAGCAGACAGCACTAAAGCGCTTGAGCAAGCAATGTATCGATTTAAAAAGTCACATGGCAGCAAGACAATTACTTGAAGACTAACGTACATTTTATTCGACACAAACAAATTAATTAACAGTAGTTCAAAGGGTTAGTTTGTTGAATGTGTGTGCAGTCGTTACAAATTTTAGCAACGATATGTTAAAAATGGATTTAGTATGAAAACTTAGCAAAAGCATCAGGACGAGGATATGGACAGCAGAGAAAAATTGGCAGATGAAAATAATCCAAACTATGCCCGTATTGAACCATACGATCAGCCTGCTGGTGGTTGGGGCGCATTACTCAGTGTTGCACGTAATCTGAAGCGGCAGGAAACTTTTAAAAAAGGTTCGATTTCTCTGCTCAATATTAACCAGCCGACCGGATTCGACTGTCCGGGCTGTGCATGGCCAGAAAAAAAAGATACGCAAACTTTTAACTTTTGTGAAAACGGCGCCAAAGCTGTGGCATTTGAAGCCACCAGTAAGCGCGTAACGCCTGAGTTTTTTGCAACGCATACTGTAAGCTGGCTATCTGAACAAAGTGATTTCTATTTGGAAGACGTTGGGCGTATTACCGACCCGATGCGATACGATGCCGCAACAGACAAATATGTGCCAATCTCTTGGGATGATGCGTTTCAACTGATCGCCAAACATTTGCAAGCACTCGACAACCCTAACGAGGCTGCCTTCTATACTTCTGGGCGCGCCAGTAACGAAGCCGCCTTTTTATACCAACTTTTTGTACGTAGCTTCGGTACCAACAATTTTCCAGATTGCTCCAATATGTGTCATGAGCCGACCAGTGTGGGCTTAAAAGATGCCATTGGTTTGGGTAAAGGCACTGTAACGCTAGACGACTTTGATCTGGCCGATACGATCTTTAGTTTTGGACATAATCCGGGGACCAATCACCCGCGAATGCTCGCAACTTTACGAGAAGTGTCTAAACGTGGAGGCACCATTGTTGCACTCAATCCGCTTAAAGAACGCGGACTAGAACGTTTTCAGGACCCTCAAGCCCCACTTGAAATGATGACCAACGGCAGCACGCCGATCAGTCGCTATTATTTCCAGCCGAGTATTGGGGGGGATTACGCGATTATGTTTGGTCTGTTAAAACATACTCATGAATGGAATAAACAAGCCGTCGCACAAGGAAAGCCAAGTTTATTCGATCAAGCATTTATTGAGGAGCAAACGATTGGTTTTTCAGACATGCTTGCCGAGCTAGATCGTACCGAATGGGCAGAGATTCATCGTTATACCGGCTTGAGCCCAGACCACCTTGAATCGCTCGCCAAGCTCTATATTCAATCTGAGCGCCCAATCTTTTGCTGGGGAATGGGCATTACCCAACATCGACATGGTACAGCCAACGTTCATTTACTTGCCAACTTGGTGTTATGCCGTGGCCTATTAGGTAAGCCGGGAGCAGGACTCGCACCCATTCGCGGGCATAGTAATGTACAGGGTGACCGTACGGTAGGCATTAATGAGCGTCCGGCACCTAAACTACTCGATAGCTTAGATCGCGTGTTTGGAATAAAAAGCCCACGTGAAAACGGATTGGGCGTTGTCGAAACCATCAAAGCGATGGCCGATGGCCGCGTAAAAGTCTTTATTGCCCTCGGTGGCAATTTTGCAGTTGCGACACCCGACAGTCATTTTACTCAAGATGCACTACGCAAGTGTAAACTCACCGTACATATTACCACCAAGATGAATCGAAGCCATTTGGTGTGCGGTGAAGATGCCTTGATGCTGCCTTGTTTGGGACGTACTGAAATTGACATGCAAAAACACGGACCTCAAGCGATCAGTGTTGAAGATTCGATGAGTAATGTGCATTTATCTTCGGGGCCAAATCAGCCTATTTCATCTGATCTATTGTCTGAACCAGATATCGTGGCACGCATTGCAGAAGCGACACTCAAAGAAACGCCTGTTCAATGGCGCTGGTACATTGAAAACTACGATCGTATCCGCGATGCAATTTCAGAAGTGTTTGATGAATTTCATGATTTCAATAAACGCGTTTATCAGCCGGGTGGTTTTCATCTCGAACATCCAGCAAATAGCTACACATGGAATACTGCCAGCGGTAAGGCACAGTTTATCATTTCACCACTCAGTGAAATTTATGCCGATAAAGAACACCAGTACGCCGATGCCTATCCGGATGCAAAAGTGTATACCCTGATGACTACCCGTTCTCACGATCAGTACAACACGACATTGTACGGTCTTGATGATCGTTATCGAGGTGTTTTTGGTCAGCGCCGTGTTTTGTTTATGAATGAACAGGATATTCAAGCATCTGGTTTCAAAGCAGATCAGTGGGTCGATATCGAAAGTGTGTTTTCCGATGGTCAAAAACGTATTGTGAAAAGCTTCCGTATTGTGCCATATAACGTACCTGTCGGTAGTTTGGCTGCGTATTATCCTGAAACTAACCCTTTAGTTGCCTTAAGTAGCCACGATAAACACGCCCGGATTCCTGCATCGAAAAGCATTCCAGTGATTTTACATGCGGGTCAACCACCTGAAAACTTTAATCTGGCGGCAGAAGTCGATCCCGAACATGCCAATGGATGAATCTAATCAAATCGACGCCTTGAGAGAATCCATTTTTTCTCAAGGCCATCAATCGGTTTCGGTGACACGCTATCGTCATCATGAAATTAGTACGGGTTTAGACGAAGTGGTTGAAGAATATCCCGTTGCTTTAATTTATAACGGTATATCACATGCCGTGATGATGGTGACTCCCGTCAATCTGGATCTGTTTGCAATTGGCTTTAGTCTGAGCGAAGGCATTATTCAGCATGTACGTCAGATTTATGATCTAGACATTGAGAAAAGTCCGCTGGGTTATCAAATACACATCACCATTGCTTCTGAAGCTTTTGCACAATTAAAAGCACATAGACGTTCTTTGATTGGTCAAACCGGTTGTGGACTTTGCGGTATTGAAAGTCTGCAACAAGTGGATGCGTCTTTAGCAAAAATTACCATATCTGCTCCTACAGAGTGGCTGTCATTGATTCCCGCAGCCATGATCTCGCTACAAAAACGACAGCCCATTAGTGCCGTGACTGGTGGTGCACACGCAGCAGCATGGGTGTGTGAAGGTGATGTACTTATGGTGTTTGAAGATGCTGGCCGGCATAATGCACTAGATAAACTGATTGGCTATTTGGTCAAGCATAAGATTCCATTAAACCAAGGCTTTGTCGTCATGACCAGCCGTGCAAGTTATGAACTGGTTAAGAAATGCATCCAGCTTGATATCTCATTACTGGCCACTATTTCTGCACCAAGTACACTGGCTATAGAAACAGCTAAGCGTTCAGGTCTAACTTTGGCAAGCTTTTGTCGTAATGAGCGCTTTTCAGTTTATACCTAAACTTGATGCGGCTATTCGCCCTCATGTTTTAGGTCATATGCCACTATTGCGGTGTAATGATAAAAATCTTCATGGGATGCAACATAAGCATGGCTAATCGATTTAATTTCGACACGCCTGTTTTTACTGTATTCGTATTCAATCCAGTGATTGATATCGGTTTCAAGTTTACTAAACACTTTGGTTTCAAAAATTTTAACCTGTTGCATCACTGTTCACTCCTTAAACGGTTTTAATGCGTTACATGCCATTCATTTTTAGTTTCTTGTTATATGTTTATTCTTGCTGATGTTTTTAATCCATAAGAGCCTCTTTACACTATCTTAACATGCCGATTAATGCAGTGATACTTTCACTTCATCAGATCACAAAGGAAGCAATACAATTAACATAAAACATAAAAAACGTGATTTACTTTACATTTAACATTTAATGCGTATAATTCATCAAACTTATTGATCCCTAATTAATGAGTAAACAGAAAGCCCGACTTGAGCGAGTTCGGGCTTTCTTTTTTCATATCGTATTTAATGCAGATTCTTAAAATCACATTGCGCCGGATCAATCCAGGCCAGTAGAGGCCCAAGCTGTGTAATGCGATCATTTCGTTGCTGTGCGGCCCAGTACAAACTAGAAATTGAACCATCTAAATACAACGCATTATCGATTTGTAGTTCATCTTTAAAAAGCCGAGCTAGCGCATAAAAATTGACGCGATTACGCGTGATCACAAAATAAAGTTGATTGTCTTTCACACCCACTGCATTTCGAATCTTCAAAGAATCTGAATCTGCTAAGAATTTAGAATGAATGTCTCCATTGATGACAAGCATAGGCCCCGACTGAGTCGCATATTTTGTATGAAATGCACGCTTCGTAAACTCGGATGTTGTTTTAATAATTGCTTCGCGATCATTCCAAGCCAACACACCATTGGGTTGAAGAAAAAAATTGCCATATCCATCTTGGGTATTTAAAGCAGTTCTTTGTTGATTTGCCTCAATATAAAGCCCTACAGGTTCACGATCGCGATGATACATACCAGCATTCATTGCAAAAACTAAATGTTGGCAAGCTGGCAAACTGTTTTGTAATGCAGAAAATGAGCCGTATTTTTTGAGCGTATCTGGATCATTTAATGCCAATGATAGCTTAGATAGATCGCTCACCTGTATGACGATGGCATCAACACCGAGCTGACTATGTATTTCTCGATAGGTAGGTACAAGCTTTGCAAAAGCGGGAACACTCAGACACATGAATACAAAAGAAAAAATATAAATCATTTGTTTCTTTTTAAATCGCATCTAAATTAGCTCCCGATTACAACTGCTATGTAGTGACTCAAATGATTTGAATATAGCGTCAAAGTATTGCAGCTTTTACAATAGTGACACATTTTTTTGGTTATAATTGGGCACACCTAAGTCTATGTACAGATTTTTGTTGGTTTAGGAGCACATGCAGCGCACAAACAAACGCTATCCAATTGGTTCGCATCTTGTGGTTTATCATTTTGGATACAGTCACCATGGTATTTATGCCGGACGTGGACGCGTGATCCATTATTCAGGCTTTGCTCACCTATTTAAAAAAAAGCCGATCGAGATCACCACTTTAAGTCATTTTTCTCATGGTAAAAAAATTCATATCCGTCACTACGAACACGCCCGATATAAAGGCCGTATTGTCGTGAGGCGGATGCGCTCACGCATGCATGAAAATCACTATCACCTCATACTCAATAATTGCGAGCATTTATGCTCTTGGGCCATTACCGGTATTGAAGACAGTCCGCAAGTTGTAAAAATGATGAATCGACTCACCACGATTGGCTATATCAGCTCAATTATGAGTTATATGAACAGTTTTTTCTTGACCATTGCGACCACCTGCTTTGCAATCGTGCTGTATATTAAAAAGAAATTGCGTGAACGTGCAAAAATGAAAGCGCCCTATCATTTGCTTTTAAAAGATGAGCAAAAAAATAAGCTACCCTAAAGTAGCTTATTTTTAATCTAAAACTGTCGCACTTTACCCTGCGGAGCCTTGCGAAAAAATAAGGCTGTATCACTTTACCCTGCGGAGCCTTGCGAAAAAATAAGGCTATCGCCTTATTTTTTCTCAGGTTTAAAGCTGTCTTTTAAGTCTAAAATGCGGTTAAAGACTGGTCTTTCAGGCGTATGATCATAACGATCTGCAACAAAGTAACCCTCACGTTCAAACTGGAAACGTTGCTCCGGTGCAGCCTCTGCCAGTGCGGGCTCAATATAAGCTTGCATTACTTTTAGTGATTCTGGATTCAGGTTTTCCAAGAAATCATCACCCGTTTCAGGATCTGCTTCGGTAAACAGACGGTCATAAATACGCACTTCGGCAGGAAGTCCTTTGGTTGCAGATACCCAGTGAATCACACCTTTTACCTTACGCCCTTCAGGGTTTTTACCTAAAGTATCTGGATCAATCGAGCATTTCAACTCAATCACTTCGCCGCTTGCGTCTTTGATGACTTCATCGCATTTAATGACATAAGCATGGCGTAAACGCACTTCGCCCTCTGGTACCAAACGTTTAAAGCCTTTTGGTGGTACTTCTTCAAAATCTTTACGGTCAATGTAAAGCTCAGAAGTTAATGGAATCACGCGGTCACCCATATCCACATTTGGATGGCGGGCATGCACAAGATCCAATGCTTCAGGCAAATTGGTTAAGGTCACCTTTAATGGATTGAGCACTGCCATACCGCGGCCAGCAGTATTTTCAAGTGACTGACGAATACAAAACTCGAGCATGGCCACATCAACAATACCGTCTGTTTTAGACACACCCACACGTTTACAGAAATCACGTAAGCCTTCTGGTGTAAACCCGCGACGACGCATTCCCACAACCGTTGGCATACGTGGATCATCCCAGCCATTTACAAAGCCACCTTCAACCAGACGGCGAAGCTTACGCTTAGATGTAATAGTGTAATCCACATTTAAACGCGAAGATTCATACTGACGTGGAACTGCGTTTGAGTGAACTTTTTCAATGATCCAGTCATAAAATGGGCGGTGATCTTGAAACTCAAGCGTACATAGTGAATGCGTTACACCCTCAATGGCATCTGACAACGGATGCGCATAGTCATACATTGGATAAATTTTCCATGTATTGCCTGTTTGGTGATGCTCTGAATGCAAAATTCGGTACAAGATCGGATCACGCATATGTACATTTGGGCTAGTCATATCAATCTTGGCGCGTAACACTGCATGACCTTCTGGATATGTTCCATCACGCATTTTTTCAAAACGTTCGAGATTTTCTGCAACGCTTGCATCACGATAAGGTGAGTTTTTACCAGGTTCAACAAAGTTACCGCGGTTTAGCTTGATTTCTTCAGGGGTTTGCAAGTCGACATAAGCATCGCCTTGCTCAATCAGTTGCACGGCCCACGTGTAAAGCTGATCAAAATAGCTCGATGCATAGCGTGGCTCACCTTGCCAGTCGAAACCTAACCATTTTACGTCGTTGGCAATCCCATCTACGTATTCTTGTTCTTCAGCATCTGGGTTGGTATCGTCAAATCTAAGGTTACAATAGCCTCCAAACTCTTCTGCTACACCAAAGTTCAAGCAGATGGCTTTGACGTGTCCGATATGCAAGTAGCCATTTGGCTCAGGCGGAAAACGAGTCACCACCGTTTCGGTACGACCAGCATTTAAATCCTCTGTAATTACTTGTCTTACAAAGTCTAAGCCTGCCTGTTGTTCTTGCTGCGCAGAATCGACAGGTGCATGCGTAGATGTCGGAGAGTTAGGCACAGTTGAAACAACATCATTTGGCTTCATATAGATATTTCACTTCTTACACGTTAAATTTTGAATGAATGTAAAGCAATCTTTGTTTTTTAACAAAGATTTTTACGTTTTTACTTGCCATGTAGTTTACAGTTTGCTTATGCTTCTCTCAACCAAAAAACCCATGGCTTTCGTGTCCATGATTAGGAGATTATGTAATGAGTTTTCCTCAAGTCGAATTAAACACCAATAAAGGTCGTATTGTTCTTGAGCTTAACCCTGAAAAAGCGCCTAAAACAGTTGCTAACTTCTTGGAATATGTTCGTGATGGTTTCTATGACGGCGTGATTTTTCACCGCGTCATTGATGGTTTTATGATCCAAGGCGGCGGCATGGACGAAAACTTTAAAGAAAAAGCCACTCGCGATTCTATCGAAAACGAAGCAGATAATGGTTTGAGCAATGACGAAGGCACGATTGCTATGGCACGTACCCAAGCGCCTCACTCTGCATCTGCACAATTCTTTATCAACGTTAAAAACAACTCATTCCTCAACCATACAGGTAAAACTGCGCAAGGTTGGGGTTATGCGGTGTTTGGTAAAGTTGTTGAAGGTTTAGACGTTGTAAACACAATCAAAGGTGTTCGTACTGGTAATCGTGGTTACCACGCCGACGTTCCTCTTGAAAATGTTGTGATTGAATCTGCTAAAATTATCGCTGAATAATTTTAGACGGATCTATTCGTGACCTATCTGTTTATCTCAGATTTGCATCTGTCACCTGAACACCCTCGACTCGTTCGAGGGTTTTTAGATTTATTGATACACTATCAAGACCGCAACACCCAGCTTTATATTATGGGCGACTGGTTTAATGCCTGGATTGGCGATGACTACAGCGCACCTTGGCTAGATGAAATTGTCGCTGCACTGATTGTATTTCACCAAGCTGGAAATCAGGTTTATTTTCAGGCTGGAAATCGAGACTTTGCAGTGGGTGCTGAATTTTTAAAACAATTTGCTGGTACTTTACTCCCCGATGTCTATGAATTAAACATTGCAGGGGTTCATTATCGAATTGAGCACGGCGATGCACTCTGTACCGATGATATTGCCTATCAACGCTTTAAAAAGATTATCCGTAATCCTTTACTGATCGCGATTTTAAAACGTACACCTTTAAGCTTTAGACAAAGACTCGCAAATGGATTTCGGCAAAAAAGCCACGATCAAAAACAACAAAAAAGCTATGACATTATGGATGTCAACGATGCCGCCGTTCATCAGGCACTCCAATATCCCGATATTCTCATTCATGGACATACACACCGTCCTCAAATCCATCATACCTATGACAAAACTCGCATCGTGCTGGGTGACTGGCGTGAAAAAGAAGGATGCGCCATGATTTTAGAAGTCCATGAAAACGGACAATATGAGTTTATTGAGTGGACAATACACTAAATTTTATTTTAGTGGTTTAAACGAAAAACTGCTTAGGCTATGCTAAAAACCTTGATTCGCTTCATATTTATTGAGTGTAACTAAAAGGTTTTAATGATGGATGTATTAAACGCCACACAAATGCGCTACACCACAAAAGCGTACGACGCTTCAAAAAAAATTCCAGACCACCAATTTCAACGCTTACTCGAAATTCTTCGTTTAACACCGTCATCGGTTAATATTCAGCCTTGGCATTTTTTAATTGCAGACAACATAGAAGCCAAAACACGAATCGCCAAAGGACTGACAGGTCGTTATGCCTATAATGCACCTAAGGTACTAGATGCTTCACATAGCATTATTTTTTGTACGCGTACCGATGTCACACAGGAACATCTAGAGCAGCTACTCAAACAAGATGATTTGAACGGACGTTTTAAAGACGAAAAAGCCAAGGAAGCTCAAGGTCAAACTCGCGCAGGCTATGTCGAATATTATCGAAACGAGCAGCAAAATCTTTATGGCTGGATGGAAAATCAAACCTTTATTGCGCTGGGTCAGCTTTTACTAGCGGCAGGTTTAGAAGGCGTCGATGCCACGCCGATGGGTGGATTCGACGAAGAAATCATCAGTCAGGAATTTGCACTTGCTGAAAAAGGATTGCGCCCATCTGTCATTGTGTCACTAGGCTATCGTAGTGAAAGCGATTTCAATGCCCAATTACCTAAATCTCGCCTCGATGACGCAGTTATTTTTACCACACTTTAATGATACCTAGTGCTCATCGGGCAAAACACTCTGTCCGATGTAGCAATTTACATGGCTTTCGCTAAGCACAGAATTCCAAGAACTCCCAAGATCAGACCAAGCACAGCTTTCCAATCGGTACGCTCTTTAAATATGATCATTCCACTTAACACACCAAATACCACAACGAGCAGATTCATGCCTGCAAATACAATCGCAGGACTGTCTTTGAGCAGCACATGTGCCTGAACATACAACGCAATATTGGCAAAATTGAAACCTCCAAGTAGCAAACCACCCAAAACATTTTTAATTTGCATGTTTTGTTTTGCAAATACATAGGCATAAACAAAGGAAAATACGAATGCCAAGATGAATACCAGATTCAACGTCATTGGTAATTTCAGGCCTAAACTGCTGGTATATTTAAGTAAAATATCAATTAGTGCATATCCGGCCCAAACACCAACCAACCCGCTCCATGCTTTTCGATGGTTGACTGAAACATGCTCGGTTTTGCTCATCACAATCAAGGCAACCGCGATGAGTCCTAATCCCATACCAAGTACTTTAAAGGTACTCATGGCCTCATGAAAAATAAAAAAAGCGGCCAGCAACGACAACACCACTGAAAGACGCTGTGCAAGTTCAGTTTTTACGATACCGGCGTGCTGTAACGACTTGGCAAGTAATAAAAATACGCTCGGCAATGCCATTGCTAACACGATAATTAACCACCACGGCGTGTGTTGAATAGAAAGATGCGCAATATCTGGCTGAAACCATAAAAAGCACAGCAGGCTGGCACTTACATAATTCCAGACAATCAGTTGAAGCGGTTCAAAGCCTTTCGATTTGAGCAATTTGAGTAAAACAGACACCAGCACGCTACAACATGCTGCCAACACAATTAATCCCATGGTATTACCTCATAAAAAAAGAAAAGCCCAACAAGTGGGCTTTTCAAAACGTCGAGCTAATTATTTATAACGACTTACCATCGCTTCTAAAGAAATAGGACGAATCTTGTCTGCATTGCCTGCTGTACCAAATGATTGATAGCGCTCGATACATACTTGTTTCATTGCATCAACAGTTTTTGCAAAATATTTACGCGGGTCAAATTCGGCAGGATTTTCCGCCATGAAACGACGAATTGCACCAGTTGAAGCCAAACGTAAATCGGTATCGATGTTGATTTTACGTACACCGTGCTTGATTGCTTCAACAAGTTGCTCTACTGGCACACCATAAGTTTCGCCAATTTGTCCACCGTTATCGTTGATAATTTTCAACCAGTCTTGTGGTACAGAACTTGAACCGTGCATCACAAGATGTGTATTTGGCAACGCAGCATGAATTTCTTTAATGCGGTCAATCGCCAAGATATCGCCTGTAGGTGGACGGGTAAACTTGTAAGCACCATGTGAAGTACCTACTGCAATTGCAAGAGCATCGACATTGGTATCTGCAACAAACTGAGTTGCTTCTTCAACAGAAGTCAAAAGCTGTGAATGGTCTAATACACCTTCTGCACCGACACCATCTTCTTCACCAGCAAGACCAGTTTCAAGACTGCCCAAGCATCCGATTTCGCCTTCTACAGATACGCCACACGCATGCGCGAGTTCAACAACACGACGTGTTACATCGACGTTGTAATCATAAGACGTTGGCGTTTTACCATCTGCACCAAGTGATCCATCCATCATGACCGAGCTAAAGCCCAACTGAATCGAACGCTGACATACATCAGGGCTGGTTCCATGGTCTTGATGCATTACCACCGGAATATGTGGCCATTCTTCGATTGCTGCCAAAATCAAGTGACGTAAAAATGGAGCGCCTGCATATTTGCGTGCACCTGCCGAAGCTTGAACAATTACAGGTGAGTTGGTTTCATCCGCTGCCAACATGATCGCGCGCATTTGCTCAAGATTGTTTACATTAAACGCTGGTACGCCGTAGTTATGTTCTGCAGCGTGATCCAAGAGCTGGCGCAATGAGATAAGTGCCATAATATCCTCCCAGGTAGTGGCACCTATTCTACAGTGTCATGTATTTCAATTCAGCAACAAATCACACAATTTCAAAAAAAAATCCCTGTATTTGCAGGGACTTTTATAAAATCAAAGCGTATTACTTGGCTTTTTCTTGATTCTGCTCAGTTGCTCCAGCATTTTCAGCAGCAGGTGTCGCTGCATCTGCCGGCGCATTCGAAACAGACTCTGGAATATCTGTATTTTTTTCATCCATAACGGGCTTATCCAAAGCATCAATTGCAGCTTGCTGCTCTGGTGTCACTTTTTCATCTGCTGGTGCTGACTGTCCTTGCTGTGCTGCCGGTGCATCGTTCTTTTTAGAACATGCAGTCAATGTTAATGGTGCAATAATTAACGCAGCGAGTAGAATGTTTAACTTCATCAGATTGTCTCATCACGGGTGATTCGTTGGACAGATTTTATTGCAGATATATGACAGTTCGATGAATCTCATATGAAAAAAAACCAGCCTTCAGGCCGGTTTTTTTAAGCAAGTGAGCGATTAAGCGCGTTCGAGCAATACAGCTACTGCTGGTAGAGTTTTACCTTCAACGAACTCAAGGAAGGCACCGCCACCTGTTGAAATATAGCTAATCTTGTCTGCAACGTTGTATTTGTCAATTGCTGCTAATGTATCACCACCACCTGCAATCGAGAAACCTGCAGATTCAGCAATGGCTGTAGATAAAGCCTTGGTGCCTTCGCCGAATTGATCGACTTCAAATACACCCACAGGGCCATTCCATAAAATGGTTTTAGACGCTTCTAAAATTTTAGCAAATGCTTTTGCTGTGTCTGGGCCAACATCTAAAATCATGTCGTTGTCAGCAACATCACTTACTGGCTTGATCGTCGCTTGTGCTGAGGCAAGTGAGCCTAGGAAATCGTCAAAATGAATTTGTGAAGCGTCTGCTACGACCACATCAGTTGGTAATGGCACACTCACCTTAGCGGCAATACTTTTTGCCGTTTCAATCAGATCAGCTTCATAAAGTGACTTGCCTACATTGTAGCCCGCTGCAGCGAGGAAAGTATTGGCAATACCACCACCTACAATTAACTGATCGCAGATAGTAGAGAGTGAATTGAGCACATCAAGCTTCGTCGACACTTTCGAACCCGCTACAATTGCGACCATTGGTTTTTCAGGAGTTTCCATAGCACGGCCCAAAGCGTCAAGTTCAGCTGCCAACAATGGCCCTGCCGCTGCAACCGGTGCAAAACGTGCAACGCCCTCTGTCGACGCTTCTGCACGGTGCGCTGTACCGAAGGCATCCATTACAAATACATCGCAAAGTGCTGCATATTTTTGAGCAAGTTCAGGATTATTTTTCTTTTCACCATGATTAAAGCGCACATTTTCAAGCAAAACCACTTGACCTGACGCGACCTCAACACCTTCGAGGTAATCTGTCAAAAGTTTAACGTCTTGCCCAAGCGCCTTAGAAAGATACTCAGCGACTGGAGCCAACGATTGCTCGGCTTTAGGTTCACCTTCAACAGGACGCCCCAAATGAGAACACACCATGACTGCAGCACCTTGAGCCAATGCAGCTTGAATGGTAGGCAATGCAGCACGTAAACGGGCATCACTGGTAATTTGACCATTTTTTACGGGTACATTTAAATCTTCACGAATTAATACTCGTTTTGTATTTAAGTCGAGGTCCGTCATACGCTTAAAGTTCATTGAGTGCTCTCTTTTACTCTTATGAAAATTATAAATGGCGACATTTTAAATGATTATGATAAAAAAAGTGAGTTTTTTTATAGAAAAGCTGTCGAACGTCTTCATTTTCATTATGATAGATGGAGTTGTACTACGAAATTACGATGCAAAGCCTTATGTCTATTCATCCAGATCCAAAAATTAATAAGTTAAACGTACTTGGCGAACCGTTGGCAAGCTGTTGTTTCGATCCAATTACAGGGTATTTCCGAAATGGATTTTGCCATACAGCCACAACAGACCTCGGTCAACATACTGTTTGTGCAGAAATGACCTCGGAGTTTTTGAGCTTTTCACAAAAAGTCGGCAATGATTTGATTACGCCGCTACCAGAAGTTGGTTTTCCGGGCTTAAAACCTGGTGATTTCTGGTGTATCTGTGTGTCTCGCTGGGTGGAAGCCTATCAGGCAGGCAAAGCGCCCAATGTGAAATTACATGCGTGTCATCAATCGGTGCTGAGTTATGTTCCCTTAGATATCTTGCTCGACTACGCGGTTTAAGCACCATGCAGCAAATTATTTTGGCGTCGAGCAGTCAGACCCGTAAAGCATTAATGGATCGTTTGGGCATCACCTATACTGCCCTATCTCCAGATATTGACGAAACACCACGTGGCGAAACACATGCCGATCAACTCGCATCTCGTTTGGCCTACGAGAAAGCACAGCATATTGCAAAAAACTATCCAAATGCTGTAGTGATTGGTTCAGATCAGGTTGCATGGCGTATTCATCAGCCCGATCAATTTATCGGAAAGCCGCTGAGCGCTGAAAATGCCATTGCACAGCTCAAGCAAAATTCGGGTCAAACGGTGTGTTTTAGTACAGGTTTGAGCATACAACATAGAGCTTCAGGTTTTGAACACACGCTTATCGAGCATTATCAGGTAAAATTTAGAGTATTGACCGATGCTGAAATCGAGCGCTATGTCGCCACCGAGCAACCTTTACAGTGTGCAGGGAGTTTTCGATGTGAAGGACTAGGCATCAGCTTATTTGAATCGATGCAAGGATCAGATCAAACCACGCTGATGGGATTACCATTAATAACGCTTTGTAAATATTTACGTCAATTGAATATTCAGTTGCCCTAAATCAGATTTAAAACCAAAAAAAGCATTTAGAAACCATCGTTTCTGAATGCTTTTCCTCATAGATTAGATCTAGGTCTAAATATATGCTTAATAAAGCCCCATAAAATAACCTACAGCAACGACAAATAATCCGACAAGCCAGATCCAACCAAATGAATACTTAAGATGCTTCCCCATATCTGTGCCAGCAAGTCCCATCGCCAGCCATGTTGCCGGTGAAAATGGGCTTACAAATGTCCCCGCATTATTGCCAATAGCCATTGCATAAACAACAGAGTCAATAGATACACCAGCAGTCGCAGTTACTTCACCAATTACGGGTAATAGTGCGAAATAATAAGCATCTGTACTGGTAAAAATATCGAGTGGCACACCCAAAAGACCGACAGCGATATGCAAGCTTCCAACCCAAGTCGGAGGTAATATATGAATTAAATCCAAGGCAATCGCTTTGAGCATACCCGACTCTGAAAGGATTCCAAGAAATGCGCCTGCAGCAAAAATAATGGCAACCATATTTAAGGCTTGAGGTGCATGACGTGATATTACTTCAACTTGTTGTCTTGGTCTTGGAAAATTCACCAACAGCACTAAAGATAATGCAATCATAAATACATAGGGTGCTGAAAATAAACCGAAAGCCAGACAAATAATTGAAATCAAGATCAGCGCAATGTTAAACCAAAAATTTTTAGGTTTACGAGCTTCCCCATCATCTGTATCTTCTGCCAAGTCGCTTAAAGTACAATCTTGCTCAAATGGCGTGGTTCCATTTATCGCGGCCGCCTGAATACGCTTTTTCTCTCGTAGCCCCATGATTGCGGCAAAAGCTATCATTCCAATAATTCCAACAATTTGTACTGGAATAATATTTTGCCACAATATAGAGGCTTCAATTCCTGTAACCGCAGAAGCTCGTCCCAGTGGTCCACCCCAAGGCACCATGTTCATAATTCCCATACTACCCGCCATGAGCAGTAGCATTAGATAAGGACTCATACCTAACTTTTTATATAAAGGTAATAAAGCTGGAATAATAATCAAAAATGTAGCAGCACCTGAGCCATCAAGATGAACAATTGCTGCAATCAGTGCCGTCATCATGGCAACTAAAACCACATTTCCACGTGTTAACTTGACTAAATGCCGAATCATCGGATCAAAAATATGCAATTCTTTTAAAATACTAAAAAATAAAATTGCGAATAAAAACATCACGGCAACTTTTGTCACCTTCATCATTCCCGCTTCAAAAAAAGTAGAAATTTCACTTATGGAAAATCCTGCAATTAAAGCTCCAATCAGTGGAATAATTGACATGGCCAAAATAGGGTTAGATTTACCCGTCATCAGTAAGGCAACAATTGTAATAATTATCAACAGTCCAATCAGCGTTAGCATATTTACATCCTATAAAACCAATATTCCCAAATCATAAAAAACTTAAAATATGCTTAAAATAGAATAAAGCAATCAAAATACTAATATACGAATGGTTATTGTGATAAGCAAAAAATATCAATTTGTTTAGAAAAACGTAAATGCCTTGAGCTAATGCATAAAGTTTGTACGATTGAAAAATTTAGTTAATGTAAAATATCTATCACAGTTACATATCTCTTCAGATTGTATTCTATAAACATTTTTATCGAGGCAATTAATGTCCAGCCCACTTCAGGTCTTAGGCGGAATCACCGCAGAACAATTTTTAAATGAGTATTGGCAAAAAAAACCATTGCTGGTTCGCAACGCCATGCCTGAAATTATCAATATTCTTGAACCTGATGATGTGAAAGAACTGGCCCTAGAGGAAACAGTCAGTGCTCGTCTCATTAAGCAAAAAGATAAAGATCCAAACCAATGGAGTGTCAAATCATCTCCACTGATTAAGGGTGATTTTCAGAAATTACCAAAGCTCTGGACACTGTTGGTTCAGGCTGTAGACCATTATTCTTTTGATCTGGCAGAACTTTGGAAAAAATTTCCATTTATTCCACAGTGGCGACGAGATGACATTATGGTGTCTTACGCACCTAAAGGTGGCTCAGTAGGCCAGCATTTCGACTTTTATGATGTTTTTCTGGTTCAGGGATACGGTCATCGCCGTTGGCAACTTGGGCAAATGTGCGATGAAAACACAGCGTTTGTCGCAGGTCAGCCCCTCAAGTTATTACCAGAAATGGATGTTCACTTTGGTGAAGTTTTAGCGCCAGGCGATTTACTGTACGTACCACCTGGGCTGTCGCATTATGGCGTTGCAGAAGATGACTGCCTCACTTTTTCGTTTGGCTTTCGTATGCCAAACGTTGCGACCATGATGGATCGAGTGAGCGATCGATTTGCAGACAACGCCTTACTCAAAAATCCCGTGATTGATATCATGCGAGATCAGGTGGGCCAGATTGGAGAAATGACCAGTAACGAGCTGGCTTACTTAAAGGCCAAAGTACTCGATCAGCTTCAGCATTCAAGCGACTTTGAACACGCCTTAGTTGCGCTGATGTCTGAACCTAAGTATCCAGATAACATTCCAGAACCTGACGAAATTGAAGCCGATGACTTACGCGAAATTTTGTCAACGGGTTATGAGCTATGTCTGGAGCCTGCATCTCGATTGCTTTATACCCAACAGGATGATCAGTTACTGTTTTGGGCCAATGGTGAAGCGTGTTGTATCGATGATAGGTTTGCCCCACTGCTAAAAGCACTTGCAGATGGTCAGGTATTAACGTTTGATGCGCAATTTGATCATGATGAATTTCTTGAAGATCTAGCACAGTTGTTAAATGATTCGGTCTTAATGCTGCTACCACCTGAAGAAGAATAAAATTAAAAGTGCGAAGAATTGACATAATTCTTCGCACTAACAATTCGTTACTTGAGCTTCCTGATTGTTCTTGGCAAGTTAAACATAGAACAAAAATCAAGGAAATTGCTTGAAATGGCTAGCCCGGCGCAAATCATTCGTCATAAATTACTCAATACTTTCTTCTCGCGGCACTCTGTCTGGTTTCTATGTATGCTGGTTGCAATCAGTATTTCATGGTTCCATTTCACCCACACACCCCATTATCTGTATTATTTTATTTCCGATACTGTTTTAAATGTAATCTGGGTCATCACCAGCATTTTAAGTGTGGTTGGATTATACGATGTACTTCAAAGCAAACACTCTATTTTAAGAAATTATCCCATCATGGGTCATTTTCGTTTTTTATTTGAAGATTTTCGCCCTGAAATTCGTCAGTATTTTATTGAATCAGATCAAGATGCCTTGCCTTTTTCACGCATGCAGCGAAGTTTAGTTTACCAGCGCGCCAAAAACCAAAATGCAGATAAACCGTTTGGATCGATTATCGATGTCTATCAAAAAGATTACCGCTTTATGGTGCATTCACTGGTTCCATGCCCACCTGCGGATATCAAAAGTTTTCGTATTAACATTGGTAATGCTCAATGCACCCAACCCTACAGCGCATCGATCATGAATATTTCTGCGATGAGCTTTGGCAGCTTGAGCGCCAATGCAATTCGTGCGCTCAATAAAGGCGCTCAAATGGGTCACTTTTATCATGACACCGGTGAAGGTAGTTTAAGCCCGTATCATCTTGAATATGGGGGTGACATTGTATGGGAAATTGCCAGCGGCTACTTTGGTTGCCGTACGCCTGATGGAAAATTTGATCCTGAAAAATTCAAACAACAGGCCGAACTTCCACAAATTAAAATGATTGAAATCAAACTCTCTCAAGGCGCAAAGCCCGGCCATGGTGGCATTTTACCTAAGCATAAAATTACTGAAGAAATTGCACAAATTCGTGGTGTGTCTCGCGACCAAGATTGTATTTCCCCACCAAAACACTCTGCGTTTAATACACCTATTGAAATGATGCACTTCATACAGCAGTTACGTGAACTCTCTGGCGGCAAACCGGTCGGATTCAAACTATGTATTGGTCAGCCTTGGCAATTTATGGGCATTGTTAAAGCAATGCTGGAAACCAAAATTGTGCCAGACTTTATTGTGGTGGATGGCTCTGAAGGCGGTACAGGTGCGGCACCGATCGAATTTAGTGATTATATTGGTACACCGCTCAGAGAAGGCCTTTTATTTGTACACAATACCTTGGTCGGTGCAGGATTAAGAGATCAAATTAAAATTGGCGCCAGTGGAAAAATTATCAGTGGTTTCGATATTGCCAGTACGCTTGCATTAGGAGCAGACTGGGTCAACTCTGCGCGTGGCTTTATGTTTGCCGTTGGCTGCATTCAGGCCCAAAGTTGCCATACGAATCAATGCCCCGTAGGCGTCGCAACCCAAGACAAAGATCGTCAAAAAGCCATCCATGTACCGACTAAAGCTGAACGTGTATTTAACTTTCAAAAAAATACCTTGCATGCACTGGCCGAAATTATCGCAGCTTCTGGTTTACAACATCCGTCAGAAATTAAGGCACATCATTTAGCACAGCGAGTGAATGATCGCGAGATCAAAAACTATGCTCAGTTACACTTCTTTTTCAAAGGTGGAGAACTTCTCGACTGCCATGAAAAAGATGACGAAAACTTTTACTACAGAATGTGGAATATGGCGATGGCCGATCATTTTTAAAAAGCACACCATCCATCAGGCGCATCTAATCACTTGATTTGATTGCGCCTTACTTTTTTAGAGGTACAGATATCAAGGTATGACGACTTAAATAACACAGTACGTCTTATCGCAATTGATCTGCTCGTTCAAAACAATAAAAATTACGCTGCAAAATCTTATTTAACTTAAAATCTTTCGCTTTTGACTTAATCATTCTATTTAAAATGAAAGTTCATATCAGCGAGACTTAATGTTTGATATCTCATGTAGCACAAATTTAAATCACATTGTGCTTATCATTCGAACTATCAAAACATCATAGATTAATGAAATAGATAAACTATTAAATTTAATCATTTTAGATAGAGAATACACATACAATGAATACACATTGTAATTACAAAAGATATTCAAATTCCATTGCTTGCTATAGCAAAAAGCCAGCGCTTGAGGCTGGCTTTAATTAAAGTAAATATAAAGACTTAATAATAGTGATGTTTAGGACGAGCATGCAAAAATGCAGGAATTAACCCCGTGAGTGCAGCGCGAATATCCGCTCGCTCATTAATTAACTGATGCGAGCCTTCTTCAAGCATGAGTAAGGTTTGCAAACGAAACTTACGCCGAATGAACTCAATGTTATAGCGCCAATCGACAGTTTGATCGAGTGCGCCTTGTGCTAACCAAACCGGTATCCTGCAAGGTGGACGCTCTTCCATTTCAAACATCCATTTAGACATTGCCAGAATCCAGTCCATCCCCATCATACGTGGTTGTAACGGATCTTTAAGACGCACAAAACGTAAAAATTCAGGATTATGATTGTTGCGTCTAAAGTGTCTTGGTACTTGACGGCGTATTCTGCGAATAATGCCAAGCCCGACCGGATTATGCCACCATGCGGTTTTGGCAGGACGAATTAAAGGTGAAAGTAATAACACCCGATCTACAATAGGATCTTGGCGTTTCTGTGCATATTCGAGTAAATGATGCATCCAGATTGCACCACCCGTACTTTGTCCAATACCGACCCAAGGCTTTGGCAGCTGGTTTGCATGCTTCACGTACTGATAAACTGCTAGCAACACGTGTTGGTAATGATCAAAATTTTGAATACTCGCCGGCGAGCCATCACTCAAACCATGACCGGGTAAATCGTAAGTGAGTACACTAAAACCCTGATCCAGAATTTCTCGGATAATCGGCTGATAAATGCCGCTATGCTCTAAATAACCATGCAGTAAAAAGACAGTACCTAATGGAACATCACGCTCAGGCTGAAACACCTGAACATGCAATTTAAACAGTGGCATTTGAATGTAGCCTTGCCAGTGCTTCGCAGACAATTGATCGAGTCCGTACAGTTTTTTATAGGCCAGTAAATCCCGAGATGATTGCATTTCGTGATTCAGATTTAGTTGTGGCAAAATCTGTGGAGTCTGCTCACGATTCGGGACTGGCAGGTCAAGTTGCTGTAATACTGTAGGATTTAGAAATGGAATATCTGACATTTAGGGCACCTCACGACAACCACTTGAGCCAAAAAGCATATCCCGTACTGTGGCCAAAAGTTCGTAATTGGCACGGCGACTATGATCATAATTTTGCTGGCTCGGCTGCCAAGCGCTTAATTGAGTAGGCATTGGAGCTTCAACTGGAATGGTTTCAATTCCATTCAATGCAAAAAGACGCCGTGTTCGCGGCATATGATATACATCTGTTACAAGCATCACAGTCGGTGCTCCACCTTTTTTCTGAAGCAATAAAGAGCTAAATCGCGAATTTTCACAGGTATTCATACTGCGGTTTTCAAGCAATTTTGCTTCTACGCCTCGTTCTTTTAACCATGCTTGCATATAAGGGGCCTCAACACCACTCAATACAATCGGTAATTTGTATTTTTTTTCAATTTCCAAAGTTTTTTCTAGGCGAAGTTTGGTGTAGGCATTCACTACAATATCTTTACGATTATCTGCGAGTGTTAAGCCACCACCTAAAACCACAATGGCATATGGTTTGGCATGATAAGACGAAGCTCTGAGATCACTTTGATTTTGTCTAATAAACTCGATATCCTCGGTAATTTCATTTTTACTGGCTTCGTCTTCTGGTGTTGCAACAGGATGTGTTTTTAAAAAAACAATATATTTGTCACGTAGTGCCTTATTTTCAGAGTGATTTAAATCAAACAACTGGCTCACAATTACACTTGAGGCTGATGCTGGATTCTCTGGATTCTCTTTTTCATGCTTGGCAGCATCTTTTACGTGAGTCGTCTCATCTTTCTTGGCCAGTAAAGGCACACTGGTTGCATTTTTTTCGTCTTCTTGCTGCTCTTTAAGTTGCTCATCTTCAATGCGGTGTTGTAGTGCGCGATAACGCGCTTGTAACAGACCAAGTTCTTCAAACTTCTGTTGACTCATGGCCTCTTCGACTAACCGCAAATAGGCTTGACGTGCAATCCAGAGATTTGAACCAGGCTCTAGATTTTCATGCTCGCTAAGCGATGCATTTTGCTGACTCTTTGCAGCCACTTGATTCACTTCGACAGGTACAAAGTAATTCAGTCCCTTTACGATCATTTTTGAATAAAACGGCGTGTAGATAAAAACCATTAGACATGCGGCAAGTACGAACAGTATAGCCACTGCTCGAACAAGTCGGATCATCCAATGTATTTGTGTCATACAGTTTTGTTCCTAATGTGAAGTAATCAAACCGTTTGAATTGAACAGCACGGGTTCAGGCTCAAGTCGAACATTAAATTTTTGTGCGACATCTGATTGTACTGCTCGGTAAGTGTGCTGCACATCGGTCAAGGTTGCATTGGCATAATTCACCAGAACAAGTGCTTGTTTTTCAAACATTCCTACACAGCCGAGCTTTTTACCTTTCCAGCCAGTCTGATCGATCAGCCATCCTGCTGCAATTTTGGTACGTCCGTCTGGCTGCGGGTAATGAGGAATCGTAGGAAATTTTGTGTGGATTTGGTCAAATTCCTGCGATGAAATCACCGGGTTTTTAAAGAAACTACCTACATTAGGATATTCTTTAGGATCTGGCAATTTGCTTTGACGAATCGCAATCACTTGTTTTTGTAAATTTTCGGGCGTTTTGTCATCACCAACCGCTTTGAGCAAATCACCGTAATTTAGCTTCAGTTTCGGCGTTTTGAGTAATTTAAAACTGACATGTGTAATGACATATCGCTCAGGATCATCTTTAAAAATACTGTGCCGATAAGCAAATTCACAGTCTTGAGCATCAATGGACTTTACAGCCTGAAGCTTACGATCATACACATGAACCTGTTCAATAAACTCACCAACCTCAACACCATATGCTCCAATATTCTGAACCGGAGATGCACCCACCAATCCCGGGATTAACGCCAGATTTTGAAGTCCATACCATCCATTTTCGGTAGTTTTTAAAACAAATTCATGCCAGTTTTCGCCTGCACCCACATTTACCAGTACATGCTCGGCGCTTTCATTGATTATTTCATATCCTTGAATATCCATATGAAACACCAACGCATCCACATATTGTGGCAGCAACATATTGCTCCCGCCAGATAACACGAGTACATTGAGATCATGAGTATGGGCATATTCGAGTGCATCGATTAGTGCGTGCACAGAATTGATCTTGACATAGTGCGATGCAATCACATCAAGCTGTAACGTATTAAATGGTTTGAGTTGAATCTGTTGTTGAATGTGTATCACGTTAAATCCTGTTTTGATCCACTATCCGTGGTGTTCACGTTTAAACTCGGCTACCCATGCTGCAGCACTGGATTCGCATTGATCCAATACACGTTCGAATCCATCTGCGCCGCCATAATAAGGGTCTGGGATGGCTTTGTGTTTGTATTTAGGATCATGTTCACTCATCAAAGCCACTTTAGAGCGTACACGTGATTTTCCAAAACGTTTAATCGCCTGACGCTCTAGGGTTTGAATGTCTTCAAGATTTTGATGATCCATCGCCAAAATCAGATCAAACTCAATGAAGTCTTCAAGCTGAATCTGGCGAGCACGCAGTGAAGATAGATCATAGCCACGCTTTAAAGCATGTGCTTGAGAACGCGCGTCTGGCGCTTTATTGGGATGATAATTGCTGGTGCCGGCCGAATCGACAGTTATATTGAGATTATTTGCATCACACGCGTGTCTTAATACGATTTCAGCCGTTGGCGAGCGGCAAATATTACCTAAACAGACACATAACACCTTATAAGGCGTTTGAGATGACATATCAAACCTCAGCAACAGATCACGATGAATAACTGTTATGTTAAGTGATTTAATTCACGAATCCTATAGAATCTCTTAAGAGTTTCGTGATCAAATGATTTGTCGATCAAAAAGCATTCTTTTGATGCGGCTTCACAATAAAATGATGGATTAACTCAATAAAACAATGATTTGTAATCGACAAGTAAATTAAATAAGGACGGAACGATGGGATATTTTCAGTTTCAGAGCGCATCAAGCATCATTTCAGGATTGGGATCAATTGCTGAGCTTAAAACTATTTTGATTGATCGAGACTATCAAAAAGTTTTGCTGGTGACGGATCCAGGAATGATTGCCCATCAGTATCACTTACCTGTCATTAAGTGTTTAGACGCAGCTCAGATTGATTATGTTATTTATTCAGATATTCAAGCCGACCCACCCGAGCAGATTGTTTTAAATGCGGCTGCCTATGCGAAACAAGAGAAAGTTGATGCCGTTTTAGGCTTTGGCGGTGGTAGCTCAATGGATGTCGCAAAAGTGATTGCGTTACTTGCCCATCCTGATCAAATACAACAGTTAAGCGACATGTATGGCGTAAATAATGCCAAAGGCCCCCGATTACCGCTGATCTTGATTCCGACTACAGCAGGAACCGGCTCCGAAGTCACACCGATTTCGATCATCACGACAGGTGAAACAACTAAAACCGGAATTGTATCTCCAGTTTTGTATGCCGATGTTGCGATATTAGATGCGAACTTTACCCGTGATTTACCAGCACACATCACCGCGGCCACCGGAATTGATGCCATGGTGCATGCGATTGAAGCTTATACCAGTAAACTGAAAAAAAATGTTTATGCCGATATGCTGGCAAAACATGCACTGCGTTTACTTAATGATAATCTGCCTAAAGTTCTGAGTAATGGACATGACATGGATGCACGTCAAAACATGTTGCTTGGCTCAATGCTTGCAGGTCAAGCATTTGCAAATGCACCTGTAGGGGCTGTACATGCGCTGGCTTATCCATTGGGTGGTCATTTTCATTTGTCTCACGGACATACCAATGCGTTGGTATTGGTCGAAGTTTTAAAATACAACGCGCCACATGCTAAACAGTTATATGCAGAATTAATGCAATGGCTTGACCCTAAAAGTAATGGCTGTGCAGACGGCTTGTGCGATTTGTTTATCGACCATATGCAAAATCATCTTGATCATAGTGGGCTGACTTTAAAACTGAGCCAACTCAATGTACCGCACTCTAGCCTTGAAACACTGGCGCAAGATGCATTATTGCAAACCCGCCTATTACAAAATAACCCACGCGAAATGACACATCAGGCTGCGTATCAGATTTATGAGGCAATTTACGCATGAAACCAATACCCAAACGCCGTGACCAGTTTCATTATTTTTTAAATATCCAGACACGCTGGGCAGATAACGATATTTATGGTCATGTAAACAACGTGACTTATTATAGTTATTTTGATACAGCCGCTAACTCACTTTTGATTCAACATGCAGGCTTTGATATTCGTCAGTCACCGATCATCGGACTAGTTGTTGACTCGGCATGCAGTTTTTTTAAGGAACTCACCTTTCCAGATACCATTGAAGTGGGTGTTGCAATTTCAAAAATTGGGCAAAGCTCCTTACGCTATGAACTCGCAATATTTAAGCAACACCAGCTTGAACCTTGTGCACAAGGACACTTTGTCCATGTTTTTGTTGATCGAGAGACACGAAAAAGTACCACAATTCCCGATGCGATGCGTGAGGCGCTTACAGCCTATCAGTTAAATCAAAGCTAAATAAAAAAATGGGCACCAACATAAACGTTTGCCCCTTTTTATAGCTTAAGATTAACGTTCTGCAATTCGGCATCGAAAGTATCTAGTAGTGATTTGACGACCTTGTTTTCACTCATCAAGGTTACCGCACGTTGGAAAGCTTTTTCTTTACGCTCTGACTGTTTGATAAACGGCGTAATTGAGGCCACTTCACCATATTGCACTTTAAACTGTGTGTTTGGCCAACGAGTGATCAACTCAGATTCAAGCGCATGTTGTAATTGAGACAACATCCCTTCATATTGCTGAGGAATAATAAAAATACTGGTGCCATCAATTTGCCCAGTCATCAATCCATATTGAGCGAGCTCTTGCACTGCAGGTGAAAGTTGACTGCCTCTAAACCAAAACTCCCATTTTTCAAGTGTCCACTCACCTTCAAGTACCTGTTCTTGAAGTTTCAAAATGTCTTGAGGCATTAGGTTATTAGGCTCAAGCGCTTCACTACTCACATCCGCGTTAATTCCATGGGCTTGAAGAGGTTCATTTTCTAGCACTGGCTCAATGTTGCTTGGATCTGACTCTTCAACAGCAAGCGCAGAAGTGTCTTCAATAGGCTGACCAAATAAATCAGTAGGTACATCGGACGCTACATCAGTTAAGGTTTGTAATTTTGGTTGTTCAAGATTTTCCTCTGGCTGAAGCTCGGTTTCTACTGGAAAAAGCGACATATCTTGTACGCTCAGTGCGGGCTCAACTGTGCTAGGTTCTAGACCGATTAATCCATCTGTTTCAATATCAAAAACCAAAACATCTGAATTTTCAGGTTCAGTTATAAGAGCTTGCTCAGAAACTGTATGATTGAGCACCACGTCATCCGACTCAACGTCGAGCGCTGATTCTTTGAAATGATCTGGTATTGGTGTTGGCTCTGCTTGAGCTGACGGCGCTTCAATTAAGCGCTGTTCATTACTCTCATCAATTGCTTCTATTTCTTGTATAGATTGCTTAGATTCTAAGGGGGTATGTGTATGAACATTTGGTTCATCCGTTTCAGCTGATTCAACTGAAACAGTGGTCGTACTGTGTGTAGAATGCCCCGGAGTGGTAGGTGCAGAATCGTGCACCACAATTTCATCGAGGGCCAATGGGCGAAACGCCAACAGGCGTAGTACACACATCTCGAAACCCTGCTCCTGAGTCACCGCGAGCTGAAGTTCGGCACGTCCTTTACAGGCGATTTGGTAATATAGCTGCAAATCTTGTGCAGATACAGTTTTCGACAGTGCAAGTATTTTTTGATTAATTTCGTCGCTATATTTTAAGCTTAGCTCAGGCAAATACTGAAGCAATGCCAGCTCGTGTAATGTCGAAATCAATTGATCTAGCACTAACGATACATCGAGCGCTTGTTGTCGAAATTGCATTAATAATTGACTGACACGCTGCGGGGCATTTTGATGGATTGCCAGAATCAGATCATAAATAATAGTACGATCAATCAACCCTAGCATTTCTTTAACATCTCGATGCTGAATTTCACCCTGACCATAGGCAATCGCCTGATCGGTCAGTGACAAAGCATCACGTAAAGAACCTTGCGCCGATTCAGCGATTTGCCAAATAGCGTCTTTTTCCGCTGAAATATCTTCTTTGGTTAAAATTTCGGTCAAATGCGATGTAATCTCATCGACTGCCAGCGGGCGCAAAGTAAATTGTAAGCATCTTGAAATCACCGTGATCGGAAGCTTTTGCGGATCGGTGGTGGCAAATAAGAATTTGACGTGTTCAGGTGGCTCTTCAAGTGTTTTGAGCAAGGCATTAAATGAATGCGTCGATAACATATGCACTTCATCAATCAAGTACACCTTAAAGCGCCCTTGAGTCGGTGCGTAAGGAACATTATCCAGCAGCTCTCGAGTGTCTTCTACTTTGGTTCGAGAAGCAGCATCAATCTCGATCAAATCAATAAACCGGCCTTCATTTACAGCCTTACAGGTCGTACAAACTTCACATGGTGTAGAGGTAATGCCAGTTTCACAGTTTAAACACTTCGCCAGAATACGGGCGATTGTAGTTTTACCTACGCCACGTGTTCCGGTAAATAAGTAGGCATGATGCAAGCGGCCACGTTCAAGCGCACTCGTAAGCGCACGAGACACATGATTTTGACCCACGAGTTCGATAAAGTTTCGTGGACGATATTTTCTGGCCAGTACTTGATACATGGATGCTCCTTGGTTTGTCCATAAGCATACTGTTTTTTTGAACGTTAGTGAATGAATAAGCACAATATCCGTTCAGAGTTGCTTTAAAGTGCAGCAGTTGCTCGGCGTATTTAAAGACGCTTATGGGCAGCAGAGAATTTACTCTGATATTTTGTGTGGTACTACAGTTGCTGTTTTGGGCAAGGTTATCCATACAAAAACAGATAAAATCACGAACATCACGCCTGCAATACTCAGCACAATACTATGCGATGCAGTAAATGCATTTGCAGCCGCAGCCATTACATCATGTGCCAAAGTAGGTTCGAGCATCTTTACTGCTTGAACTGCCTCTCCAACCGAAGCTGACGCTGTTTCTACCCACTGTATAGGCAGATTTTCTGGTAAAACGATTGCACGCGTGTAGAAAAATGACAGCATAAGGCCAAAAATTGCAATGCCTAATCCGGCTCCTAACTCGTAGGCCATACCCTCAATTGCACCCGCCGCAGTGGCTTTATGAGGTGGGACAGAAGACATAATTGCTGCCGTAGAAGAAAGTAGTGCAATTTCAACGCTAATTCCCATTATCACCATCCAAGCCCAAGCTTGCATATGTTGTGTATCAAAGTTGATTGACGCTAGACCAAAAAAACTAAACCCACATGACAGCATTCCGAGTGTTGCCACTGGCCTTAAACCATAACGGTTCATCAAAACACTGGCAAAAGGCCCACCCACACTAATTGCCACCATAAACGGTACAATAAACAAACCGGCCTCAAGGGGTGAATAGCCATACACAAATTGCAACTCTTGCGAAAGCAGTAGTTCAAATCCGACTAACGCAATCATGGCCACCATCGCCATGATGACACTGGTTGAAATCACCGGATGCTTAAATAAGTGTACATCAATCATCGGCGCTGGCGTTTTTAGTTGATGACGAATAAAGCCAGCAAGGAGTACAAAACCTGCAAGCATGACCATAAAAATTGTCATGCTTGGTGCATGCATCGCGGTTTTGGCGGCATAGATTAATGTCAGAATAGCCACGACCAAGATCAACGCCTGAAATAGATTCAGGGCTTGTTTGTGTTGTATGTGCTGTTTAGGCACCCAAAAAGCCGTGAGTAGAATCACTGTCATAATAATTGGAACGTTGATTAAAAATACTGCGCCCCAAGAGAAATGCTCCAGTATAAAGCCGCCGAGCAATGGTCCAAATGCAGCACCTCCTCCTCCGACTGTTCCCCAGATACCTAGCGCATAATTACGCTGTTTTTCATCTAAAAATGTGGTTCTTAATCCTGAGAGCGTGGCAGGTAAAATCATAGCTGCACCTAAGCCCAAAAGCGCCCGTGCTGCTATTAGCAGTGCTGCAGAATTTGCAAAAGCAGCCAGTAAAGATGCAAGACCAAAAATGGAAGCCCCGACCAGCATGAGGCGCTTAAATCCCATTCGGTCGCCTAACGCCCCCATTGGTAAAAT
The DNA here is from genome assembly GCF_000760595.1 of Acinetobacter soli. Taxonomy (GTDB): domain Bacteria; phylum Pseudomonadota; class Gammaproteobacteria; order Pseudomonadales; family Moraxellaceae; genus Acinetobacter; species Acinetobacter soli. The sequence goes on from NZ_BBNM01000004.1 coordinate 107,810, forward strand.
TAAACCTGCCATAATGAGTGAATAAATATCAATCACCCACAGCATTTGGGTGCTCGTGAGCGCCAAATCTGCACTAAGCGTTGGAATAGCGACATGCAATACTGTTGCATCAATCGATACTGGTAAATAAATAAGGACGATGATCGCCAAGATCATCCATTTGCGGTACATAACTCACCCAAATTAAAGTTGGACACTTGTTCAAGTTGATCTTATTATATTCAAACTTGAACATATGTCCAACTTTATTTATGATAAGACTTGTATGTTTCACCACTATGGATGACATGAATTATTTAAATCGAGAAGAAAGACGCGCCATGATTTTAAGTGCCGCAAAACAGGTGGCCCTACAAGATGGACTAAGTGGATTAACGGTTCGACGCGTGGCTGCTGAGGCGCAGGTTTCTACAGGTCAAGTTCATCATCATTTTCAGTCTAGCTCTCACTTAAAGGCCGAGGTTTTTGTCGAACTGATGGATCAGCTTAATGAAATTGAAGATGGCATCGAAACCAGTAATCAAATGGCACGAATTCGCTTGATCTTAGGCTATGAAGATACTGAACAGACTCAGGCATATCTCAGATTGTGGAACGAAGCTGAAGTATTGATGCAACAAGATGAACAGATCCGCTTGGCCTATCAACTGACCATGCAGCACTGGCATGCAGCACTGATAAAAGAAATCAAAACAGGTGTTATGCTTAAGCAATTCAAAGATTTAACCATGCCCCAAATTCATGAAGTGGCATGGCGTCTGATTGCATTTGTTTGTGGGCTAGACGGTATATTTAAAATTGGCTTGCAAGGTTTTGAAGAAAGCTCCTTTAAACATCATGTACAGATTATGCTGGACTATGAGTTACTGGCTTCAAAACATTAAAACCAGCCTTTTTTACCCTTTAAAAATAAATCCGCACAGCGTAAGGTTTCTTGAGTCAAACTCCACAAGCGATAATCCCCTGTAATTGATCCGATTTTGAAATTATGAACATATGCGAAACTGAGATTGCGTTCTGGATCACACCATGCACCAGAACCGTTATAGCCAATGTGTCCAAATCCATGTTTGGCTCGCTTCCCCAGTGTAATTACGCGGTGATAACCTAATCGCCAATACATTGGTATTGGCATGACCTTGTCTCTAGAAAAACTCTGAATTGTGCTGAGCTGTTTAAAAACCGCAGGTTTGATCAGTGTTTTATCTTCAAAACGGCCTTGATTAGCCAGCATTGCATACATCTTACTTAGGCTATTTGCAGTAAAAGCACCATTAGCAGCCGGAATGATGGCTTGTAAACCTTCATCGCTAAAAAAACTGAAATGACGCATTCCTTTAGGCATCATGGCATCTTGAAAATCTTGCGGGTTTTGGCCTGTCCATGTCACCAATTTATCCATTACACTCGTTTTCTTTTGCTGGTGAGATGTTTTGTGTACTGGCGTTCCGACTTTTTCTACAGACTTTACTGGCGCAATGAGTCTTGCCACACGCGAAAGTTCAGAAACTGGTACGCCAAAATAAGCACCATCTAATTTCAACGGCTCGACTAGATATTTTTGCATCAAGTCTGGAAGTGTTGCCCCTGTTGCCTTTTCTAGCACCCCGCCTACCAGCCAACCAAATGTTAATGCCTGGTAAGCTTGAGCATGGGTCGCTGTAAATCGAGGTGCTGTGCTTTCAAAGACTTCTAGCATATGCGGCCAGTCCAGCATTTCACTGGCATCTTGGATCGAGTTTCGAATATCGTATAAACCGCTTTGATGACTCAGAACATCTCTTAAGCTAATCTTTTGCTTGTTCTGCTGAGCAAATTCAGGCCAGTAATAGGCAATTGGTCGGTCATATTCCAAATAACCCTCACTCACGAGGATATGTGCCAATGTTGCAAGTACGCCTTTACCCGTTGAGTAACTGACAGAAAGCGTATTGGCATCCCACAACTCATCACGAGATTTTTTACCCGTAAAAATATCGACAACTTTTTGTGTTCCGAAATAAACGGCGAGTGCCGCTCCTCCTTGATCAGTTCGGGCATCTTGTAAACGACTAAAATGCACTGCCAGATCATGGAATCGCTCATCTAGAATACCGTGATAATTTTGAGTATCGGCTGAGAAATATTGAGTTAGTGTATTCACTGTATGTCCCTATTTTTATTATTGTTACATTCCCGGCACATCACGATATGTACCGGGAAGAATTGTTTAAAGGCTTTTCACTTGGCCTGAAACATGTGGCTTTTGAGAACGCTGATTCCGAATCAAGAAATCGGTTTCAGAAGGATTTGATGCCGTTAAAAACTCAACGGTCGATGGCAAAAATAGCGGCAACTTAAACCAAACATCTGCTTCATAGGCCGAAGGTAAATCAATACTGGCCAAAGCACGTGCTTTGCTCCACATGCCGTGAGCAATTGCTTGCTTAAAGCCAAATGCCTTTGCTGTCATCGCATGAATATGGATCAGATTATAATCACCCGAGATTTTGGCATAGCGGCGCCCTGTGTTTTCAGCAACCGTCCAGACATCTTGAACTTCATAATCAGGTAATTGAGCTTCTTTGGTTTTTTCGGCTGTACTACTTGATGTTTTTTGGCGAGAAAGATAAGTCGTGATTCCTTCCATCACCGTCTCTGCTCCCACCTTCACTGTGGTGATAAAATCAAATTGCAGGCCTTTATCATGTGGCTGAATATCGCCAAATCGACATGAAAGACTCAGTGCTTCATTAACGCCAATTGGACGAGTTTGCTTGATCTGATTACGAATATGCACCAAACCCAGAATCGCAAAAGGAAAGTTTTCTGTCGTCATCATGTGCATTTGCAAACTTTGTGACAACACTGCCAAATAGATTGCCGGAATTGTATCGTCGCTTTTAAATCCACAGACTTGATTGTAATCATTTAAATGATCTTGATCTATTCGAAAGGAGTCGACAACATATTCCACTTTAGGCAATACACGCTCGCCTTTGGGTTTTTTAAATACCAAACCTTGTATGACTTTCGGATAAGCCAAATAGGCTTTCGGCAGTTGACTAAAATGACGCGTATTCATAACGAACCTTTTCATTAAAATGTATTTGTTTTTAAGTCTGTGTTTATGAAAAAGGGATGTTCTTACATCCCTCTTTAACCCTCATTATGCACCGAGCAGACTCTGACCACAAACCCGAACTACATTTCCATTCAGACCAGTGGATGCACTTGATGCAAACCATGCGATTGTCTCGGCAACATCAACAGGTAAGCCCCCCTGATTCATCGAGTTCATACGGCGCCCAGCCTCACGGATAGCAAACGGAATAGCGGCTGTCATTTGTGTTTCGATAAATCCTGGCGCCACTGCATTGATGGTGATTCCATTCTTCAAAATTGGTGCAGTAAATTTAACCAAACCAATCACGCCAGCCTTAGACGCTGCGTAATTGGTCTGACCCAAGTTGCCTGCAATCCCGCTGATTGAAGAAACACAGACAATTCGACCATTTGCATTCAAGCCATCATTTTCGAGTAAATAGTCGTTGATTCGCTCTGCTGCGCTCAGATTAATATTGATTACCAAGTCCCAAAGCTCTGGTTTCATGTTGGCCAGCGTTTTGTCGCGAGTAATACCTGCATTGTGCACAATAATATCAAGGCCGCCATTTTTTTGTGCAGCCGCTTTTATTTTTTCGCCTGCATCGGCTGCCGTAATATCAAGCCCGAGAGCAGAACCAGAGATATCGGCAGCAACCCGGTCTAAATCAGCCTGTTGTTGTGGCACATCAAGGCAAATGACATGCGCACCATCACGTGCCAAAATATGGGCAATTGCTTCACCAATACCACGGCTTGCTCCCGTCACCAAAGCAGTTTTACCTGCAAGTGGCTTGTTCCAGTCAACTTTTACAACTTCTGCTTTAGAAATACGAATCACCTGACCAGATACATAAGCAGATCGCGGCGAAAGTAAGAAACGCAATGTAGACTCAAGATTGTTGGCTGCGCCTTCATCGACATAAACCAGTTGCGCAGTGATTCCTTTTTTAAACTCTTTTCCTACAGATTTTACAAAGCCTTCAAGAGCTCGCTGCGCAATCGCCTGTTTCACCGTTTTGGCAGACTCCGGTGTGGTAGCCACGACAATCACACGACCTGAACCTTCGATTTGACGGACAATCGGATTAAAAAATTTATGTAACTCGTTTAATTGTTCTGAGTTTTGAATTCCTGATGCATCAAAAATAACGGCTTTGAATCGAGATTCTTTATCTCCAGAATTAAAAGCACGTAAGTTTAAGCCCACTTGTGCAGCAGCCTGCTGAATATCGGTATTGTTGCCTGCATAACTGTCTGCATGAATGATACTGAGCACATTGGCTATAGCAGAAGATAAAACACCTTCAGGTGCTGCACCAACCAATACAGCACCACGAATCACTGGCTGACCTTGCTCGAAACGATCCAATACCACGGGCGATGGCAAGCCGAGATTCTTCACAACGAATTTACCGATTGGCGATTGAGTAAATGCTTGGTATTGATCAATCATCTTAATAATCTCTCATGCAAATTAATTTTTAAACATGTTCACAAGCTACGCGTTCCACATCATTGTGTTGTAAAGGTGTTAGCTCGATCGCATTGTGGATTTGAATAAAATAATACTTGAGTTAATCTTGATATGTGTTGACCCGAATACAATCTACAATGTCATTCTAGTCAATACAGGTCTATTTTAATTATGTTAATGTACCGTCAATAACATCATAATCATGCTTGGAAAAGCCTTATGAGTAAAACAACTCCAGAAAAATCGGCAGTCGAAAACTCTACTCAGGATGATGTGTCAAATACATCAAAACCGAAAGCGCGAAGCACCTCGCAAACACGTCGTACCAGTCGAACCTCATCTGCGGCTGACTCGTCGACAGCTAAAAAAAGTACTGAAGCGACAGCAAAGCCAAAGCGTGCCAGTTCACGTGCTAAAACCGCTTCGGCAGGTACACAAGCCAAATCTTCTGCAAATACTTCAACATCTAAAAAAACGTCTGCTCAACAGGATCGCATCATGAGCCAAACTTCTATCCGTCGCGTCGCCATTATTGGTGGTAATCGTATTCCATTTGCACGTTCTAACGGTGCGTATTTTAAAGCGTCCAACATTGACATGCTGACTGCTGCACTCAATGGTTTAGTTGAACGCTATAAGCTTCAAGGCACACGTGTGGGCGAAGTGGTTGCAGGCGCTGTTTTAAAGCATAGCCGTGACTTTAATATGACCCGTGAATGCGTACTTAATACTCAATTGGCTCCTGAAACACCAGCTTACGATTTACAACAAGCTTGTGGCACTGGCTTGCAGGCAGCTTTTGCTGTGGCAAATAAAATCGCGTTGGGTCAGATTGAGGTCGGTATTGCGGGCGGTGTAGATACCACATCCGATGCCCCGATTGCATTTGGTGATGGCTTACGTAAGGCTTTACTTGAGCTCAACATTGCCAAAACAGCGAAAGATCGTTTAAAGGCATTGGCTAAAATCAACATTAAAGACTTGATGGATGCTCCTAAAAACGGTGAGCCTCGCACTGGGCTGTCCATGGGAGATCATGCGGCCATTACCGCACTTGAGTGGGGCATCGAACGTCAGGCTCAAGATGAACTTGCCGCCTCTTCACATCATAAAATGGCCAAAGCCTACGATGCTGGTTTCTTTGACGATCTGATCACACCGTTTATGGGTTTAACGCGTGACAATAACTTACGCCCAGATTCATCAGTAGAAAAACTGGCCAAACTCAAACCTGTATTTGGCAAGGGCGAAACCGCCACCATGACTGCGGGTAACTCGACACCACTGACAGACGGTGCATCTGTAGTTTTGCTGGCATCCGAAGAATGGGCAAAAGCCAACGGTCATGAAGTACTGGCTTATTTAAGCTTTTCAGAAACTGCGGCCGTTGATTTTGTGGGTAAAAAAGAAGGCTTACTCATGGCACCGGCTTATGCTGTTCCTCGTATGCTTGAACGCGCTGGTCTGAAATTACAAGATTTTGATTACTACGAGATTCATGAAGCCTTTGCATCTCAAGTGCTTTCGACCCTTAAAGCATGGGAAGATCCAAAATTCTGTAAAGAACGTTTAGGTCTTGATGCTCCTTTAGGCTCGATTGACCGTAGCAAACTGAACATTCATGGTTCTTCATTGGCTGCTGGGCATCCATTTGCCGCAACGGGTGGACGCATCTTGGCGACCGCAGCGAAAATCTTGAATCAGAAAGGTTCTGGCAAAATTCTAGTGTCGATTTGTGCCGCAGGCGGTCAAGGCGTTGTCGCGATCGTTGAAAAATAAACATAAAAAAGCGCCTACAACAGGCGCTTTTTTTTACGATGAATGCTGCGGTGCATAACCTAAGCGTTTCTCAATCGCGTCATAGCACCACTGAAAAATAAAGGTATACACCAAAATACACAAGGTCAAACCTAAATCTAAAATAAATGCATCGAGCAGGCTTAACTGCATCATATAAGCAATCATTGGAATCGTAGCAATGAGAAGTCCACCCTCAAACCCGATCGCATGCAATATACGCACACCAACTGTCCGCTTCCATTGTAACCGATGTTCAACTTTCTCAAAATAATGGTTGAAAATCATATTCCAGATGACCGACGTCACCGCCATAAAAATACCGAGCATTCCGGTTACTTCCATAGGCATATCAAAAATAAAGCTTAATGCAATCGCAATGATGACCAACAAGATCCCTTCATAGCTAAATGCATGAACAAGTCTTCTTTTGGAAATCAACATTTTTAAACACTCTTTTATTTGGATAGATTGCATTTTATTTTTATAATTCTGATAAATCTAATTAGGTTCTTTCAACTTTTCTGACAGATGAATATTAATCAAGAACAACTCATCATTTTTCAAAGCGTCATGGAAACCGGTTCATTTTCAGCAGCAGCCAGAAAATTGGGCAAGGTTCCATCCGCGGTAAGTATGTCGATTGCCAATATGGAAATTGACCTCAACTTAAATTTGTTTGAACGTAAAGGACGCGAACCAGTTCCTACACCTCAGGCACATGTTTTATATGAAAAATCAGCACAGCTTTTGATTGAGATGAATCAATGGAAGCAACAGGCGTTTGCCTTAAGTACTGGTTTGGAATCGGCACTGAATATTGTGATTGTGTCTGAACTATTACACACGCATTGGGTCGACTATATACGCCTGATTGAACAAAAATTTCCGACTTTACAAATTAATATTATCTCAGCGCCTCAAGAAGATGCTCTGGCCATGCTACTCGATCAAAGCGCGCAACTGGCTTTTATGTTTGAACGTGAACACCTAGACCATCGTGAACAATTTGTAGAAATTAAAAAAGAAGCGCTGGTTGCTGTCGCTGCAAATGAACACTGTTTGGCGCAACTTGATCAGGTCAGTTTCAAAGATCTGGTGCAGCAGCGGCAAATTGTGGTGGCAAGTCGTGATAGTAAAATCAAACCCGAACTGTTATTTTCCAAGCAGTATTGGCGTACAGATAACCACCACTCGGCCTGTATGATGATTTTAGGTGAGTTGGGCTGGGGTGTATTACCTAGTGAAATGTTTATTGAAAATCCAAAGCTATCTAATCAATTAAAAATATTAAATATTTTAGATTTCACGCCTAAATTTGAATATTATATCGATTTGGTTTGGAGCCGCGAAAGTAGTCTTGGCGTGGCTGCACATTATCTGATTGATCACTTGCAATTGCAGAGAAAACGAGCAAAAGATTAAATAGTCATTGGGTTCACGCAAGATTATGCTATAACTAAATGCATCCGAATTCTTATATAAAGACGCTTGAAACAATGACACAATCTGCCCTCGATCAATTAAAAAAATGGACTACAGTGGTTGCTGATAGTAGTGATCTTGATGCAATTCAAAAATTTCGTCCTTTGGATGCAACCACAAATCCCTCCCTGATTACGGCTGCCGCCAGCATTCCTGACAATAAAGCGTTGATTGAAGCCGCGTTTGATCAAGCCAAGCAAGAAGGCTATCAAAACGATGAACTCATCGAACGTACCATTGATATTTTGACTGTTAAGTTTGGTGTTGAAATTTTAAAACTCATCGAAGGTCGTGTCTCTACCGAGGTTGATGCTTCGTTGTCTTACGATACCGAAGCAACAATTGCAAAAGCGCGCGAACTTTCTGCCTTGTACCATCAGTATGGTATCGATCAGTCTCGCGTACTGATCAAGATTGCATCTACTTGGCAAGGCATTCAGGCAGCCAAAGTTTTAGAAGCTGAAGGCATTGCGTGTAATCTTACCTTACTGTTTGGTTTACATCAGGCACAAGCCTGTGCAGATGCCAATGTAACCCTCATTTCGCCTTTTGTTGGACGCATTTTAGACTGGTATAAAAAAGCTGAAAATGTCGATCACTACCCAATCGAACAAGATCCGGGTGTGCTTTCAGTTAAGAAAATTTATAACTACTACAAGCAACAAGGTATCAAAACTCAAGTCATGGGCGCGAGCTTCCGTAGTACCGATCAGGTACTTGGCCTCGCTGGTAGTGATTTACTGACCATTGCCCCTGCACTTTTGGCTCAGCTTGAATCGGATACCCGTGAAATTAAGCCAGCACTCACAATTGAAGCCGCGCAGGCAGCAGATCCAGTCGAACGCTCTGCACAAACCGAACAAAGCTTTAGAGAAGAGCTTGAACATGACTTAATGGCATTTCAATTACTTCAAGGCGGTATCGATGGCTTTATTAAAGCACGTGAACAGTTGACTCACCTATTGCGTCAATCATTTGGAATCGATGCTGAAATTCAAGCCTAATAGGTGAATATTCACATAATTTGACCAGTTTTTGTTATAGTACAAAAACTGGTTTTTTATGGACTTCGTGTTGTGTTGGGGATCACGGATTTAACAACCTATATCATAGGGACGCTTTTTATTGTTCTTTTGCCGGGGCCAAATTCCCTATATGTGATGTCCATTGCATCACGTTATGGTATTCAAACTGGATACCGAGGCGCAATGGGTATTGTCACAGGCGATGCAATTTTAATTTTGTGTACGGTTCTGGGCGCAGCGTCGTTGATGCATGCTTTTCCCTGGATTTTTACAACGCTTAAAGTGATAGGCGCAGCATATCTGTCCTACTTAGGCTTTAAGCTGCTTCAAGCCAGCTATCTACGTTATAAAAATCGTCATATTTCAATGCCTGAAATGACTGACCTACCAAAACTCGATCAGATTCACCCTTATCGAACTGCGCTGAGTATCAGCCTGCTCAATCCCAAAGCAATCTTGTTCTTTTTGTCTTTTTTTATCCAGTTTGTAGATCCGGATTATCCCTACCCGGCGATTAGCTTTATTGCTCTTGCAATTATTTTACAATGCATTAGCTTAGGCTATTTAACGGCGCTAATTTTTTCAGGTGTTCGACTTTCTGATTTTTTTAAATCAAAACATAAAACATCCGCTATCTGCATTGCTCTGGTAGGTGTGCTGTTTTTTGGTTTTGGACTGAGGCTTGCCACATCAACATTGTAATCTTTGAACCTGTTTTCTGTTCAATGAGATAGTTACACTGAGTTTTAAATTTAATGTGTCTCTATGAAAGACACTTCACTCACAAACAGATGATAAATATTGAATCATGCGTACATTTCTTCGTGATTTTACTCTTCCGGCTGCTTTTGCAGGATTTGTCACTTTTCTCATCGGGATTAGCGTATCCTCGGTATTAGTGATACAGGCCGCACAGATTTTAGGGGCCACCACGAGCCAGATTACCTCCTGGTTTTGGGCGTTGGGCATTGGAATCGGTGCTTCTGGTCTGTTTTTATCTTGGAAGTTTAAATATCCGGTCGCGACATCATGGTCGACCGCAGGCTTGGCACTGATCATAGCGACTGGCAGCGGTTACTCCTTACATGAAGCGATTGGCGCATTTTTGCTATGTGGTGTGTTAACTGCATTATTAGGCTTTTTAGGTATCTTTGAGAAAGTACTGGCGCATATTCCACAAAGCCTCACCAGCGCGATGCTGGCCGGTGTGTTGCTTAAATTCGGGATTGCACTCTTTGCCAATATGCAAAACGACTGGCAGTTTATTATCAGTCTGCTCGCAATCTATGTTATGAGTAAACGTATCTGGCCACGCTACTGTATCGTCATAACCGTGGTCGTTGGTGTAATTCTGTGTCCTTTGTTTATGACTTTCCATCCACCTGTTTTGCATTGGGATTTAGCAAAACCTGAATGGATCACGCCACATTTTACAGGTTCTGCCATTTTGGGTTTGGCCTTACCACTTTTTGTAATTAATGTGGCATCGCAATATTTGCCGGGTATCGCCATGATCAAAAGCTATGGCTATACACCTCACGTTAATCAACTGATTGGATGGACCGGTGCCACCCAAGCCATTCTTGCACCTTTTGGTTGCTACACTGTAAATATTGCCGCCATCAGTGCGGCGGTAAGTCTAGATGATCAAGTTCATCCAGATCCAAGCAAGCGCTATATTGCAGGCATTAGCTGTGGATTTTTCTATATATTGATGGGCGTGTTCGCCGCAACCTTAACCAGCTTACTGATGTCATTTCCTTCGTTATTTATCATTGCATTGGCGGGTATTGCACTGTTTGGGACGATCAGTCACAACATTGCCCTGGCATTTCACGATGTGAATGACCGCGAGGCGGCACTGCTCACTTTTTTATGCAGCGCCTCGGGAATTCAGTTTTTTGGTATCGGCTCTGCCTTTTGGGGTTTAATTGTAGGCATCATCGTGATGATCATCTTTAAGTTAAAACTTAAGAAAAGTCTATCTTAAACCTCATCATATGTATGCTGCTTATGCCATGGTATTTTTATCCCAATAGGCCTGTTGTACTTGCGGCACCTGATTGATCTGTTTAATGATTTCATTCATTTCAACTGGATCAATCGAGGTCGCAATCAGTGTCGCTTCAATTTCAATGTCATTTTCGCCAAAGGGTTCGACATCTAGGTCTTTTAATGGATAATTAAAATGATGCAAGATTTCGGTCAATTTATACATCACCAATTTACGATGACTTTTATTAGACGTTAGGTAAATGATATGCGTCACTTCAGATTCTGCATCTAGCGGCTGGCGATCAATCATATTCACCAAGGGTCGCAGTAATGTGTTGGCGGCCAGAATAAATGCTGTCGCGACCAATGCCTCCACAATCAGATCAGCTCCTGCGGCTGCGCCCACAGCGGCTGAGCACCAAAGTGTAGCCGCTGTATTTAAACCATGAATGTTACCTTCTTGGCGCATAATTACACCTGCACCTAAAAAACCAATCCCTGACACCACGTAAGCAATGACCCTCACAGCGCCATCCGACGCTGACAGGTTATTTGCAATATCGACAAAAATTGCAGCGCCAAGCGCAACCAAAACGTTGGTTCGCAGCCCGGCTGTACGCTGTCGGTATTGTCGCTCGAATCCTATCAATCCACCCAAAATAAATGCGGCTGCCAGACTAATTAAGGTATCGGCCATATTGGACACACTGGTATTTTGTAAAAATTGTAAAGTCATGCTGTTTCTCTTATTGCCAGCCATATCGACGGATATAAATTTGTTTGATGAATTGAGTCAAACACATATAAGCAAACAAAATAAAAGGCAAATATACAAAGTAAATCCAAGGCAATGCTTCAAGCTTTAAGTAGCTTGCCAGAGGTCCCATTGGTAAAAAAATACCAATTGCACAAATAATTACCGTCATGATCAACAGTGGCGGAGCTGCGCAACTTTGAATAAACGGTATTTTTTTGGTTCGAATCATATGCACAACCATGGTTTGCGTGAGTAGTCCCACGACAAACCAGCCAGATTGAAACATGGTTTGCTGCGCTGACGTATTGGCATGAAAAATAAACCACATCATGCAAAAGGTCAGAATATCAAAGATGGAGCTAATCGGACCAAATACCACCATAAAGCGCCCAACTTCAGAAGGCTGCCAGCGCTGCGGTTTTTTTAGTTGTTCTTCGTCCACATGATCAAACGGAATAGCAATCTGAGATACATCGTAGAGTAAGTTTTGTACCAGTAGATGAATCGGTAGCATAGGTAAAAATGGAATAAAAGCACTCGCAACCAATACCGAAAAAACATTACCAAAATTTGAACTGGCCGTCATTTTGATATATTTGAGCATATTGGCAAATGTTCGACGCCCTTCAAGCACACCGTTTTCAAGCACCATCAAACTCTTTTCTAGTAAAATCAGATCGGCAGATTCCTTGGCAATATCCACTGCTGAATCGACTGAAATGCCAATATCTGCAGCACGTATTGCGGCAGCATCATTGATTCCATCCCCCAAAAATCCGACCACATGTCCATTCGCTTTTAGCTGATCGACAATACGTTCTTTATGAATAGGACTTAGTTTTGCAAAAATAGTATGCTGCTCAACCGCAACTTTAAGCTGCGCGTCGGATAGCATTTCGATTTCGCCACCAAGAAGTACCTTGTCATGGGCAATCCCGATTTCACGGCATATTTTTTGTGTGACGAACTCGTTATCGCCCGTTAATACCTTCACAGCTACACCATGTGCATGTAACTGCTGGATGGCAGGTCGAGCTGACTCTCTCGGTGGATCTAAAAAGGTAAGATAGCCCATCAGAATCAGATCACATTCATCTGCCACAGAAAAACTTTCTTGATGCGTATCAATATTACGGTATGCAACTGCTACAACACGCAATCCTTCGCGGTTGTAGTTTTGCGTTATGGTCTGTATCTCATGGCGTAACGCTGGGCTAAGCTGTTTAATCTCGCCTTGTAGCTCAACATGCGAACATACTTTTAAAATTTCCTCAACGGCTCCCTTGCTGACCATACGCACTTGGGCTTGTGGCGTACGCACAACAACAGACATCCTACGGCGTTCAAAATCGAAAGGTACTTCATCTAGCTTTTTAAAGCGTAGTTTTTCAAACTTCATGTCCTGATCAACCGCTTCTAATACGGCCACATCCAACAGGTTCTTAAGCCCCGTTTGGTAATAACTGTTTAAGAATGCCTGCATTAATACGGAATGCGATTTTTTACCAAGCACATCAACATGATGCGAAAGAAAGATTTTATCTTGCGTTAATGTGCCTGTTTTGTCTGTACACAGCACATCCATAGCACCAAAATTTTGTATAGCATCTAGTCGTTTTACAATCACTTTTTTACGCGATAAAAACACTGCTCCTTTTGCAAGGGTTGACGTCACAATCATGGGAAGCATTTCAGGCGTTAAACCCACCGCAACAGATAAAGCAAACAGCACAGCCTCACCCCAATCCCCTTTGGTGAAGCCATTGATAAACAAAACAATCGGTGCCATTACCAACATAAAACGGATCAGTAACCAACTGACTTTATTTACCCCTAGCTGAAAAGAAGTCACTGCATAATCAGTTGCCGTCACGCGATGCGCCAGCGCACCAAAATAAGTTTGAATGCCTGTACTCATCACCACTGCACGCGCTGTTCCGGAGACAACATTGGTACCCATAAACAGTAAATTGTCGAGTTCTAAAGGAGAATTTATGTCTGATGTATGTGCAGCTGCATATTTCTCCACAGGCATCGATTCACCTGTCATGGCTGCTTGCGAAACAAATAAATCTTTTGCCGTCAAAATTCGACAATCGGCCGGAATCATATCGCCAGCTGAAAGTAAAATAATATCGCCAGGCACCAAATACTGAATCGGTATTTCAAATTGAATACTTTTTAATTGCTTCACCTCAACGCCATAACGTTGCTTGATCAAAATCTGATCTTGAGTATTGACGTTATGGCGCAGCACCATAGCCGTATTGGTCACCATTGCTTTAAGCGACTCAGCAGCCTTGTTGGATTTAGATTCCTGCCAGTAACGTAATAAGGTCGATAGTGACACCATAATAGTGATGATTAATCCACCAGTGAAATCATCAGTTAAAAAAGCAACAAGCGCTAAAAGACTAAGTAGCACATTAAAAGGATTACGATAGCAATACCATACATGCTGCCACCAAGTGAGTGGCTTTTCCTGAGCAACTTCATTCAAACCATGTGTCTGTTGCTGTTGATACGCGTGCGCTTCTGTTAAACCATCTTGCGCTGTATGTAATTTTTCTAAAAGCTGACTCATTTCCATTTGAGCATTAGTCTTCAGCTGTTGCGATAAAGCCTGTCCAATTTCTTTGGCATAACTTGATTGATGCATTTCTTTAAAAGAACGATGTCGCTCAAAAAAACGCTTAAGATGAAATGTTTGCAAAAATCGAGTAAATAGACGTTGCCATAGATCATATTTCATAAAAGATCTCCTTTTTTCAGGCATACGAAGTCGTGACTTTTTTATGTAAAAAAGCCGTTTGTTTAGAGATGTGTTTACAATGTAAAGAAAATAAAAATTAAGGCGTAAAGCTCAGGCCAAAGCCAAACCATCGCTGTCGAAAATCTTGTAAGCGCTGGCCAAATAAAAACTCTAAACTCAAAACATCTGAAAAAACATGATGTATAACAGCTTGAGTAAGTGGCGCCTGACGGTCTTGATTAAAAAACTCTAAACTGATTCCTGTATTTTGGGTGAGCCCAATATCCATTGCTGTGCTCCAACGCATCAAATCGTCATGCGATTGCACCTTTTGATAGCCAATATTGCTATACAAATGGATGTGTCCATCATTGAGTGAAACAGCAGAAGGAAAATTGAGAAACCAAGCTCGTTGGTCCCCTACCGGTGAATCATTTTTTGTTGTGCTAAGGCTTGCGGCAAGCCCCCAGCGTTGCATGGGCACCAATACCGATTTAATTTGCGCAGACCATGCTGTCGAGTTGGCTGTGGCAGAGGTGTTCGCATATCCAAGTGATGTTTCTACGCCTTTCACTACTTGGCAGGCTGTATTGAACTGTGAAACAGTTGCTGATGGCTTAGATGCCACAACAGAAGTCTCAAGCTGGCAATGGGCATACGCTGTGATCTCAGGATCATCAGTATTTAAAAGCGGGCTTGCGTGTACATATTGCACAAACAAAATACACAGCCACGCACATAAGCATTGCATGCTCAAGAGTTTTAGTAACGAAGCATGTAACCACATAGGCTTCTCCCAGATCACAGGAGGCCTAAGCAAGAAGACGACATTCTGCCCAGCAAAAAATGCAGACGGATAAGAAGAACATGATGAAAAATGATAAACAGGCTATCTCATTGCAAGATAGCCACCCTAAATGTGTACTAACTTGCTCAGAGAATAACGCGCTTAACCGTTTGACAGCACAACCTCGAACAACTTCCCACTTAGGGTCTCCTCGTATTAAATTTGCACGTATTATATTTCTCTAAAATTAATTTACAAGACGTGCATTTAAAAATTTTAGCGGTCTATAGCTCGCGAACCACCACTGTTTTGGCCATTTTGTCATGCCAGCCTTGCTTCTTGCTATCAAAAGCGATCCAGAAAAAGCCCAAAAATAAAACCAAAGTTGATGGAAAATAACCAATATAGCGCAAAATAGCTTGCCCCCATGTTAAGGGATGTCCCGTTTGTTCATCGAGTACTTTTAAGCGCATCAAACGTTTGCCAGGTGTTCCTTTTAAAAAAATCCAAAACAAAATGGAATAAATAAATGGAAAAACGTAGTTGATGATTGCATCAAACCAAGGCGAAGATTGTCGATCACTTAATCCAGTCGAAAAGATCAAATCCATATCGCCATGGTAAAAAATCCAAGCCGCAGGAATCACTGCAAGCAAAATAATCAAGGTATCAATAACTGTTGCACCTACACGCAACCAAAATCCCGCATATTCATATTTATAGGTCATGATGATGTCTCATTATTGTGTTTTAGATTTTTTAAACTAAAAATGATCATGAT
The DNA here is from genome assembly GCF_000760595.1 of Acinetobacter soli. Classification (GTDB taxonomy): domain Bacteria; phylum Pseudomonadota; class Gammaproteobacteria; order Pseudomonadales; family Moraxellaceae; genus Acinetobacter; species Acinetobacter soli. Next base: position 123,750 of record NZ_BBNM01000004.1, read on the forward strand.
TTCTTATTTGTGCAGACCTCAAAAGCTTTAGACACATGTTGAGGTCTGTTTACAACTTATGTTAATTGTTCAATTTCAGGATAAATTCCGGTTCCTTCTGGCCACGGCGTGAGTAACTCAAAACCTGTATCAGTCACCGCCACCATATGTTCCCATTGTGCAGATAAAGATTTATCCGTAGTTACCACAGTCCAGCCATCACTCAATTCTTTCACATGCTGTTTGCCCGCATTTACCATCGGCTCAATGGTAAATACCATCCCCTTTTGCAATACCATGCCCTGATTCGGTTGACCATAGTGCAGAATATTCGGCTGTTCATGATAGACCTTTCCAATTCCATGACCACAATATTCACGCACAATGGAATAACCTTCAGTTTCGGCAACTTTTTGAATGGCATGACCAATGTCGCCCAAAGTAGCGCCAGGTTTGACACTGAGTATTCCGGCACGCATCGCATTATAAGTGGTCATCACCAGTTTTTTTGCTTCTGGTTGTACATCTCCCACCAGATACATGCGACTGGTATCACCAAAATATCCATCTTTAATAATCGCAACATCGATATTGATAATATCGCCATCTTGTAAAATTTTACTTGGCGATGGAATACCATGACAGACTACCTCATTGACTGAGGTACAGATGGTCTTGGTAAAGCCGTGATAGCCGACATTTGCTGGAATTACGTTCAGCGTATTTACAATAAAATCATGACAACGTTGATCAAGCTCATCTGTACTCACGCCAGGCTTTACAAATTGACCGATCATTTCAAGCACTTGAGCAGCCAAACGCCCAGATACACGTAGATGTTCTAAGTCTTGCTGGTCTTTAATCGTTACAGTTGATGCACGCATGTAATTACCCTCGGTCGTATCCGACTTATTATACTAGTTTTGAGAATCATTAACATAACTATCATGGAATGGTTCAATTTCCAATTCGGCACAACACAATAAAAACTCAAAATAGATTAATATTTGCACATTTAATGTAAATTTGATGAATAAATGAATAAAAATTTTATTCGCAATAAAAGTTTGAAATTAAAAATGTTGGCAAAGATATCAAGTATATAAATTAAACAGTGTGCTTTTTTACTAAACAATCAGGCAGCAAATAGGTGTTTTTATTAATTTTTGGGCCGTGCGAATTGCACAAAAATGGCTCCTTTTGCTCTAAAATTCGCGCTTCTTTACTGCGTCTCACCTTTTTTATGACTAGTCTTCGTACTTCAGATATTATTGCATTGGGGTTTATGACCTTTGCTCTATTTATTGGGGCTGGCAATATTATCTTCCCACCGATTGTTGCACAACAAGCAGGTGAACACGTCTGGCTGGCTGCTGCAGGATTCTTGATCACTGCAGTGGGTCTACCAGTCATCACGATTATGGCCTTGTCTCGTATGGAAGGTTCAATCGCGATGATCAGCTCACCACTTGGACGTGTTTTCAGCTTAATTTTGACCGTTGTGTGTTATCTGTCTGTCGGTCCACTTTTTGCTACTCCACGAACTGCCACTGTTTCGTATGAAATTGGCTTTTCATCGTTTTTTGGCACATCTGCAAGCAGTTTGCTGATCTACAGTATCGTGTATTTTGCTGTAGTGACTTTGGTTTCATTGTATCCAAACAAACTTCTCGATACCGTTGGCCATGTACTGGCGCCTCTTAAGATTTTCGCCTTGGCGATTTTAGGTATTGCTGCGGTTGCAATTCCATCAGGTTATATCCCACCAGCCATCAACAACTACGTCACCAACCCGGTGTCGGAAGGTTTTGTAAATGGCTATTTGACTATGGATACTTTGGGTGCGCTGGTTTTTGGTATCGTCATTATTCAGGCGATTTACTCGCGTGGTGTACGTGATCCGAAACTGGTTACACGTTATGCTGTCATTGCCAGCATTATTTCTGGTATTGGTTTAACACTGGTTTATTTAAGCTTGTTTAAACTCGGCTTAGGTAGTCATGAAGTTGCACCAAATGCGAGCAACGGTGCTGTGATTTTGCACGCTTATGTGCAGCATGCCTTTGGAAACCTAGGTACTTGGTTTTTATCTGGCCTGATTTTCCTTGCCTGTATGGTGACCGCGATTGGCCTCACCTGTGCATGTGCTGAGTATTTCGCGCAATTAACCAAACTTCCTTACAAATTATTTGTATTTGTGCTGGTCGGTTTCTCGCTTATTATCTCAAATCTTGGTTTGACTAAACTGATTGCGGTGTCGGTACCGGTGCTGACTGCAATTTATCCACCTGCAATTGTGGTGATTATGCTGAGTTTCTTCTGGAAATTCTGGAAAAAACCATCCAACGTTGTAGGCCCTGTAACTGCATGCTCATTCTTGTTTGGTATTATAGAAGGCTTAAAAACAGCCGGTTTCACAGATGCACTTCCATCGTTTGTGCAACATTTGCCACTCAATGAGCAAAATTTAGCATGGTTGATCCCATCTTTAGTGGTACTCGTCATTTCTATTGTGATCGATAAAGTGAAAAATTAATCGTTTTCACCCATCGTCAATGTAAGCGCGTGCTTTATCCAAGCCGCATCTTGCAATCAATAAAAATGCCGTCGTTTTTACCCAAAACAGGCATTTTTTATTTGATACTGATAAAAATTCTAAAACTATCTTTTCTGGCTCATTTTTTGCTTAACAATAATGAAGCATCTACGTGACACTTTTGTCGAATATTGATCGCGTTATTCCTATCGTATACTGAAGCTACACTTTAAGATGCTTTAATATTTTCGAGCTAAATATTATTATTTTTCTTGAATAATGATGCAGTGTATTATCATTTTTGTATATCGAGTGAAAAAATAATAGTATCAACTCTTGAAATAGAATCTAAATCGCAGTACAACAAATGATATAGCAATTCGCTACTGTGATTTAAACGTAAATAAACAACATGGGAGGGGTGGAGATGTCATCAATACATTTCAATAAGCAAGTCTTCATTAACACTCTGAAGACCTCAAATATGGTCGTATATGGAGTAACCACGTTTGCTCTGATGCTTACGATCATGTTTCAAGGCATGATTAAGGGTAACTTAAAGCCCGAATACTTTGGCTATGCCTTGATCGTATCTTTCGCCTTCTGTGTATGGGCTTTCGTCGACCATAAGTTTCGAAAACTGGGTGCCGAAAGAGCCAAATCTAAATTAGAAAAAATGGATGAGTAATCATCCATTTTTTTCATCTGTTTGAGCTTAAATTACTTACTCACTTTTATTATTTTTATTTTTTGACCATTTTTGCCAATTGCCCTTCTCTCTTATTTAATCTTATATGTTCTATTCAAAATATCATGACTTATCGCTTTAAAATACGTTCAATTACTCGCATCATTACTCCCGCTTAATACTTGCGTTTAAAGTCACCCGCTTTTATAGCCGCATCCGCTTACTAAATCAATTTGACGAATTATATGTAACTTGCAGAAAAGTTTCTATTTTTGTTTGAGCTTTTGACTAAAAAATAAGTGAGTTGGTACTTTATCATATCGATAATTTTATGAAGTTCTGTTAAAGTTTCACCGGAAGCTAAGTCCTATTTTTAAGTTTAACTTGATTTAAAATGACGATGAATTGGCTTCTTTTTTATATCCTGAGCATTTCAAGGTCTTCATTAAAATTATCAAAGGAAGCTTTATGTTAGTACTTGAGCCCCAACATGTTCACATGCATCAACATGCTGGTGATAAAGCAGAAGCGCTACAATGTTTAATAAATATTCTGGTTGAAGACCAACTCGTAACTGCTGAATATCTTTCTGGACTAGAGGCACGTGAAAAGCAAAGCGCGACATATTTGGGTCAAGGGATTGCGATTCCACATGGAACACCACAATCACGAGAATTTATTTTAAACACAGGTGTTCGTTTAGCACATTTTCCAGACGGCGTTGTCTGGGACGGTGAAAATGTTATTTACTTGGCTGTGGTTATTGCAGCAAAATCAGATGAACATTTGCAGGTTTTACAAATTCTGACGCGTGCGTTGAGTAAAGATGTACATGAGTTGGTTAAGTCTGCTACAACAGCAGAACAGATTATCGAAATTTTACAAGCACAGCCCCAATCATTGGTCTTGCATGAAAATTTAATTCAAACCGATACACAGGTTGACGATATCGAAGACTTCTTCTGGAATGCAAGTAAGCTTCTCAAACAACAAAAATTGGTTGAACCTGGTTTTATTAGTCAACTTAATCCTAAAAATACGATTCAAATTCAAGATGATCTTTGGTCAATTTCAGGTTCAGGTTATGTAAAACAACCTGCCGTGAGTATTGTGAAAGCTAAACAACCATTGGCTTTTCAAGGCAGTACCATCAAAACCCTGATTTGTATTGCTGAAAATGAACAGCTCGATACACAACAATTTAACCGCTTGATGGATGTGCTGTTTCAACCACAAGTACAACAACAGCTAGACGATGAGCAATCTAGCAATCAAATTGCCAAACTTGTTGGTGCAGAAACGATTCCAGACTGGCCTTCACGCAATATTCTACTTGCCAATGCCCATGGTTTACATGCACGCCCGGCAACACAACTGGTGAACCTAACCAAAACCTTTAGTGGTGATCTTCAGGTATCAGTAGATGGTGGTAGTTTTGTTTCTGCAAAAAGCCTGACTAAACTCCTGTCTTTGGGTTGTCAACGTGGTCAACGCCTAACCTTTATTGCAGAACCTGATACAGATGCAATTTTGGCACTCGATCAGATTGTCGAGGCTGTACGTGATGGTTTAGGTGAAGAGGTTGAGCCAATTGAAGAAAATCTGTTTTTAAATTCAGCACTTGATCAGGACAGCTCGGCTGAAACCGAACAGTATGAAATTACCCATTGCGGTATTGCAGCCTCTTCTGGTTTAGCATTTGGCCCTGCGCATGTCATTAAGCCGAAAAAATTTAATTACGATCGTTATGCAGGCAGTTTAAAAGAAGAAAAAGAAAAGCTTGAAATTGCAATTCGTACGGTTAAAAACACCATTCACCAATACATTTCAAAATCTGCATCGAAAGACATCAAGCAAATTTTTCTTGCTCACCTTGAAATGCTTGATGACCCAGATCTGATTCAACAAGTTCATTTGGCGTTAAATCACAATTTAAGTGCGGCCGCTGCATGGCATGAACATATTGAAAAAGCAGCCAAGGCACAAGAAGGCTTGAAGGATAAACTGCTTGCAGAACGTGCTGCTGATTTGCGTGATATCGGCGATAAGGTTTTGGCCATTTTGTGTAATGAGCCTGAAGTGGAAGAGCCAGAACAGCCTTATATCCTGATTATGCATGATGTAGGTCCGAGCGATGTTGCCCGCCTAAACAAAGACCGTGTCGCAGGTATTCTGACATCGATTGGTGGTGCAAGTGCCCACAGTGCCATTGTCGCTCGTGCTTTAGGTATTCCGGCTGTTGTGGGTGCAGGTGATGCTGTACTGAACATTGATTCGCATGCAGTTGTACTCATTAACGGTGACACAGGTGAATTCGAAGTGAATCCTTCACCTGAACAGATTGAACATGCAATTCGTGAACGCGAAGTACAGCGTCTACGCCGTGAAGAAGCTGAAAAATCTGCACACGAGCCAGCGATTACCACAGACCAGCATCAAATCGAAATTGCTGCCAATGTTGGAAAAATTGTCGATACGGCTAAAGCTGTTCAAAACGGCGCAGAAGCCATTGGCTTATTGCGAACTGAACTGGTGTTTATGTCGCATAACAGCGCACCAGATGAATTAGCTCAAGAAAAAGATTACCGTCATGTACTTGATGCACTCGAAGGCCGTCCACTTGTCGTTCGTACACTTGATGTAGGTGGAGACAAGCCACTTCCATACTTACCGATTGCAGCCGAAGAAAATCCGTTTTTGGGATTACGCGGTATTCGTTTGACTTTACGCAAACCAACATTACTGCGTCAGCAATTAATTGCATTGCTTAAATCGGCAGATAATCGCCCACTGCGCATTATGTTTCCAATGGTTGGTCGAGTTGAAGAATGGCGCGCTGCTAAAGGCATCTTAGACGAAGTACTACAGCAGTATCCGTGTGAAAACCTTGAAGTCGGCATCATGATTGAGGTTCCTTCCGCAGCGCTCTTGACCCCTATTTTAGCTAAAGAGGTCGACTTCTTTAGTATCGGTACAAATGACTTAACGCAATACACCATGGCAATTGACCGTGGTCATCCGATTTTATCGGCTGAAGCAGACGGACTTCACCCAAGTATCCTGCTTTTAATTGATCAAACGGTACGTGCTGCACATGCAAATAACAAATGGGTGGGTATTTGTGGTGAACTTGCCGCAGATCCTAAAGCTGTACCCATTTTAATGGGACTTGGTGTTGATGAGCTCAGTATGTCAATTTCTAGCATTCCACTGGTTAAGGCTCAAGTGCGCCACTTAAATTATGCTGAGTGTCAAAAACTCGCGCAAAAAGCATTGCTTTGCGATAGTGCGACTGCAGTTCGTGAATTGGCGGAATAATAACCCATGGCAAAAATTTTAACTATTACTCTAAATCCAGCTATTGATATCACTATCGAACTTGAAACACTTCATGTCGGTGCAGTCAATCGTCAGCAGCATGTACAACTACATGCTGCAGGTAAAGGATTAAATGTTGCACAGGTCTTACATGATTTGGGGCATGATGTCATTGTTTCGGGCTTCTTAGGGGTAAGAAATCGAGAGATTTTTGATCGCCACTTTGAAGAAATGCACTTTGAAAATCAGTTTATCTATATTCCGGGCGAAACACGCCAGAATGTCAAAATTGCAGAATACTCTGGCCGCATGACAGATATTAATGGTAAAGGTTTTCTGGTTTCCGAAAGTGATAAGCAACGCTTGATGCTTCAGATTCATCAGGCTGCTCAAGAAGTCGAATGCGTTGTCATTGGTGGAAGTTTGCCACAAGGATTTTCAGTAGACGATTTAAAAGCATTGATGGATATGTTGCAAAAAGCCAATAAACTGGTCGCAATTGATACCAGTGGTGAAGCACTTGTCGCCGCGATTTCAATGCATCCTTGGATGATCAAACCCAATACCGATGAACTTGAAGAAAGTTATGGTAAGAAGCTCACCGAACTGTCTGAACAAATCGAATTGTTTAAAGCGCTCGATAGCCGTATTGAGCATGTTGTGATTTCGATGGGTGAAGACGGCGTGCACTGGCTCAACCCTGCTCAAGCATTAAAATCGTTGCCGCCTAAAGTAGAAGTGAAAAGTACAGTAGGTGCAGGTGATTCATTGTTGGCAGGAATGATACATGGTTTGGTCAGCAAGCTCTCTGCCGAAGAAACACTTCAAACGGCAACTGCAATTGCAAGTAATGCTGTGAGCCAAATTGGCTTTCGCGTACCAACAGAAGAAAAGCTGTTGAATCTTAAACAACAAACCACTATCAAATCATTGAGTTAATCTGATGCAGACAGTTCAATCCCTCTTATTTGTGATCAATAGTACGCAGCAGTACGTCAATGCTTCGATTTTGGCAAAAAAGTTGACTCAATCTGCAAACAAATTGGGCTATACCAGCACGACTATTGCATCAAAAGATGACATTCCACAGCATAATGTCGATGTTGTGGTGTTTCTGGGTGATCTACCGAGTAATGTTGCTGCGTACCCTGCAAACTTGGTCGCACAAATTCGTTTGGATGATGCCACAAAGAATACAGATGAATTACTCAGTCATGCCTTAAACAATGCTCAAGCTGCAAGTGAGTCTGCCTCACTCACAGCTTCAACTGGCAATCAGGCAAAACGCTTTGTTGCAATCACAGCTTGCCCAACGGGTGTAGCGCACACCTTTATGGCTGCTGAGGCTTTACAACAAGGTGCGACCAAGCACGACTATATCATTGATGTTGAAACCCAAGGCTCTGTTGGCGCAAAAAACATTCTGACAGCAGAAGCGATTGAAGCGGCCGACATTGTCATTTTGGCAACAGATATTGAAGTGAATACCGACCGCTTTGTGGGCAAACGCGTTTATCGTTGCAGCACAGGCTTTGCCTTAAAACAAACTGACAAGGCGTTTCAACAAGCGATTAGCGAAGCTAAGGTTCTTGAATCGTCCAAGCAAGCTGCAACCGCAGCGTCTGGCTCAGCGACAAAAGAAAAGGCTGGCGTGTACAAACACCTACTGACAGGTGTTTCTTTCATGCTACCTATGGTGGTTGCGGGTGGCTTGCTTATCGCACTATCGCTATGTTTTGGTTTAAATGCTGCTGAACAAAGCGGAAGTTTAGCTTATATTTTGAAGCAAATTGGTGTAACAGCCTTTACACTCATGGTGCCGATGTTGTCTGGCTATATTGCCTATTCAATTGCCGACCGCCCAGGCTTAACACCAGGACTGATTGGTGGCTTATTGGCGACCCAGTTGCAAGCAGGTTTTTTAGGCGGGATTGTTTCAGGTTTCCTTGCTGGTTATATCGCGTTGTTTTTGGCCAAAAAAATCAAGTTGCCAACCAGCCTTGAGTCATTAAAACCAATCCTCATTGTTCCATTATTGGGAACATTGTCGGTTGGTTTGATCATGTACTATGTTGTGGGTAGTCCGGTTGCTCAAATCTTTGAAATGATGAAAGACTTCCTGAACAACATGGGTACAACCAACGCTGTGTTGATGGGAATTGTTTTGGCATCGATGATGTGTATCGATTTGGGTGGGCCAATCAACAAAGCAGCTTATGCTTTTACTGTAGGCCTTTTAACCACCAATACGTATATGCCAATGGCTGCCACAATGGCGGGCGGTATGGTACCTGCACTCGGAATGGCGCTGGCTACATTCTTTGCGAAAAATAAATTTAATACGGGCGAACGCGATGCCGGTAAGGCTGCATTTGTTTTGGGCTTGTGTTTTATTTCTGAAGGTGCAATTCCATTTGCAGCAAAAGATCCGATGCGAGTAATTCCAACCTGTATCGCTGGTGGTGCAGTCACAGGTGCGCTTGTTGCACTATTTCATTGCGAGCTGGTTACACCGCATGGTGGCGTATTTGTATTGCTGATTCCAAATGCAATCAACCACGCGTGGCTGTATCTCATTGCGATTGCTGCAGGCAGCTTAGTAACAGGTCTGAGCTACGCTTTACTCAAGCGCCGTGAAACAGCACCTTTGGTTGCACAGAAAGCTTAAGTTATACGTGTTATAAAAAAGAGAGGTTATCCTCTCTTTTTTTATGTCCTGATTTTTTGATTCGTCACGAATAAGCGAAATTGTCTGGATTTGTCATAAAGAATTAGTTATAAGTGATTTTTAAGCTTTAATATGAATACTCAGCAAAACGCTTATGACATCTTTAGAACAATCTCTTGCTGAAATTCCAGCCTTCGCACCTATCCATGCACATCTTTTTAGTTCTGGTCAGCCAAGCGCTGAACAGCTTAAGTGTATTAAAGAATATGGCTTTAGTACCGTCATTAATCTGGCCTTAAATGATGCTGATCCACACTTAAATCATGAAGATCGAATCTGTCTCGAACTTGGGCTCAATTATATCCATTTGCCTATGTTATGGGATATGCCAAATGCTGAACAAGGCTTGTTAATTTTAGACCTGATTGATCATCTTGTCGGTAATGAAATGGTCTGGATTCATTGTGCTAAAAATTATCGGGTCAGTTGTTTGATGTACCTATATCGTCAATATTATATGGATATTGATATTTCAGAGGCCCAAACACAACTTGAAGAAGTGTGGCAACCCAACGAAACTTGGACGGGCATTATTCACAGTATTGCTTTACAGCTTCAAGGCCGTAAAGCAACACGCGATATTCAAAATACCATGAATCAATCCGATCATTTTACCTGATGCGAGATCAATACGGTTGCTGTAGCCAGAATACCTTCCTGACGTCCCGTAAAACCTAGCTGTTCGGTTGTAGTGGCCTTGATACTGATCTGCGTCACATCAACCTCCAAAACATCAGCAATACTCTGACGCATGTCAAGATTATGCTTGGCTAGCTTAGGTCGCTCACAGGCAACCGTGATATCCGCATTATTGAGTACATAGCCACGATCCAAAATAAGCTGATAGACATGTTTAAGCAATACTCGGCTATCCGCACCTTTAAATGCTGGATCTGTATCTGGAAAGTGCTGACCAATATCGCCTAATGCCAATGCTCCTAAAAGTGCATCGGACAATGCATGTAACACGACATCACCATCTGAATGCGCTTTTAAGCCATGTGAATGCGGAATCTTGACTCCAGCCAGTGTGACATGATCGCCCTCTTCAAAGGCATGCACATCTAATCCCTGGCCAATTCGAACTTGTACAACCACTATTCATTCCTTCTATAAATAAACAACTCATCTTGTATTCTGGCTTGCGGTTTCGCTATAGTACGTGAAGCAAAGTCAAATGAAAGTATAAGCGATCATGCCGTTTAATACAGATAGATTTCCTTTAAAAAACGTAGCTTATGTTCTAATGATTGGTGGATGGTGTACATTTGCCCAAGCTTTTCCATTGAGCAATTGTGATGCAAAATCTGATACACCGCTTGAGGGAAAGATCTGCTCAGGTACGTTTAAAAGCTCACGCCAAGCACTCGACAGCAAATTTTTAACCGCTTATCTGGTTTCAGATGCACCGGTTCAGTTGCTCAAAGACACTCACACCTTGTGGCTGAATCAAACCAAACTTTGCAAAACCTCTCAATGTATCAAGCAACAATTTGATGTTCGCTCCGATGAACTCAATACTTATACATCTTTAAATCAAACGCTTACACAGCATTTTCTCAAATATGACAATGGAACATTAGCCACATCGCCAGTTCATTTACAAGTTCATCAATTAAGCAAAGATAAAATCAAGATTGAAGGAATTGCATATCGAAATCCGAACAATCGATCTGAAACCCAAACTGTGCCTTTTTTAGCTTATACCTCACCTGAGAAGAAAAATCAGATTGTCGATAACGAGCACGACTGTGCGTATACATTTAATTTTCAAAAAAGCCTTTTAGTTGTTAAAACCGAGCAAAAAGGCTGTGAGCGTTTTACAGGTATTTATCGGCTTTACGATTAAATCGGCATACACCTGAATGCATGCCGTGCGTATATGCTTAGGCAGGAACCTTCATCGCAATTTCTTGACTAATCATGGAAGCAGTTGCGGCCGAAAGTGTCCATCCTAAATGGCCATGTCCAGTGTTGTAAAATACACGTGGATGTCTGCCCTGTTTTACAACCGGCATCATGTTGGGCATCATAGGTCTTAAGCCTGCCCAAGGCACTACATGTTCGGTGGAAAGATCAAAGTTTTCATTCACCCAGTTAATTAAAGGTTGAATACGATCTGCCCGAATATCTCGGTTATAGCCATTAAATTCGGCAGTCCCGGCTACACGTAAGCGATCTTCTCCTAAGCGTGATGTCACGATCTTGGCACGCTCATCGAGTAAACTCACCCAAGGCGCGTTGGCAATGCTTTTCGTATCTTTCAAATGCACCGTAATCGAATATCCTTTGACTGGGTATACATTTACTCGATCGCCCAGCATATGTGCAAGCTGATAACTTCCCACACCACCACAGACAATAATACCGTCGGCCTCAATACAAAGCTCTTCTTTTGATAGTTGCGACATGTTTTCATCACTTGGCAAACACGTTACACGAACCATATGCTCATTTAACTGAACATCTTTGACATCCCAACCAAACTGGTAATTCACGCCATACGTTTTTGAGCGCTCGGCCAACCCCACACTAAATTTATGAATGTCGCCTGTTGCATCTCCAGGCGTGTAATACCCACCAAAATATTCACCTGCCAAAGTCGGCTCAATCTGCTTCATTTGTTGAGGCGTGACACCATAGCGCTCAAGCTGACCTTTAACCAGCAGATCATTCACATTTTTGGCAACGATATAGTCCGATTCATTGTGATAAATGTGCAAAATACCGCGCTTTTCCAGATTAAAATCAATATTTTCATCTTTAGCAATTTCAAACAGGCGTTGGCGGGCTAAAAGTGCCAATCGTACTGTATCGATGGTGTTTTTTTCATAATTTTTGATTTGCGATAAAAACTCAAATAGCCAACTATATTTATGCAAATTAAATGAAGGATTTAACAGTAACGGTGCATCTTTGTGAGACATCCATTTGATGCCCTTGGCCACTGTAGATTTTTGATTCCAGACTTCTGCATTACACGCTGAAAGTTGTCCACCATTGGCAAATGATGTTTCCATGGCTGGAAACAAATGTCGGTCAATCACCGTGACCTGATACCCCAATTTTGCCAGCTCATAGGCCGATGTAACACCTGTAATACCCGCACCAATCACAATAATATGAGACATAATTGCTCCTTTGAAATGTTACAACATTTCAGAAGTTGCCCCATCTGTCATGGTACCTGAGAGCTTCGATGCGACTAGATTTACCATAAATCTGTCGACCATCCCCTTCGGTGAGTATACTAAGATACTTCTCTCCAGATTACTTATCGATCACTACAGTCCTTTTGCCTGAGAGTTTCCGGGGTCGTTGCTCCTTCGGCGTATCCTAAAAGGACATCTCTCCTGCAATAATCGTTATGTTTATAAAAGCAATGTATATGCCAATTCAGTATAAAATCAACTTATTATCGTTAATGAATTGTAGTGTATAAAAAAAGCGCCTGTATCTTTTCAAATACAAGCGCTTTAAAAAATATTGACTCAAATCAACTCTGCCGCTGTGCATTTAGAATCAGGCGAGCAAGTTGTAAATCCTCTGAATAAGTAATTTTAATGTTATCAGAACGCCCTTGAACCACATCTACAGTTTCACCCATATATTCTAATGCGCTTGCTTCATCTGTGATCGGAATTTGATTCATTAAAGCGTACTCAATACAACGCTTTAAAATACCCAGCTTTGCCATTTGTGGTGTTTGTGCCTGCCAGAGGAAACTCCGATCAACAGTTTTCTCAATTTTAGGCTGTTGTTGTACTCGTTTAAGCGTATCTCTGACAGGCGTTGCCAAAATGGCATGTACATCATGCGCTGTACAATGTGTCATTAGTGCCTCTAGGTTGGGCAAGCTCACACATGGACGAGCAGCATCATGCACCAAAACATAGTCATCTTCTGAAGCAAAGCGCAAAAGATGATTCAGCGCATTTAATACTGAGTCGGCTCGTTCTTTCCCGCCCAAACAAAAATGTGCTTTATGGCGATTCTTTAAAGGAAGTGTCTGGGCAATATTGTCATCTTGACCAATCGCCAAAACATAACCATCGAGGGGTAAGCCATTTAATCGATCAACTGTGTGTTCTAAAACAGTTTTATCATCAATCAACTGGTATTGTTTTAACTCGGTTTTAGAAAAACGCGACCCGCTTCCAGCAGCAGGAATAATTGCCCATAACTTAGTCTGGAATGTCGGGTGTTGGTGGGGTTTCATTGGTTTGCATATCTACTTTAGCATTTGGATCGATATAAATCGGCTTGTACTGGGTACTAATCGTACTCATTTGAACAAAGGTTTCATGAGGCTTAATTAAACCCAAATCGAGACGTGCATGTTCTTCAATCGCCTCTGTGCCATTTTTCAGATCATAGACTTCAGCAGCAAGAATTCGATTTCGCTCTTTTAATTCTTGATTGATTTCAGCTTGTTGAGCAATTTGCTGTGTTAAGGCTTGATGCGGAAAATAACCACCCTCACCCCACCAGAAACTGTACTGAAGACCTGCAACCAAAATGATGACAAGCCCCAATATAAGTTTGCTCGAAGTAGACTTAAAAACTTCTAACATAGTCTTGAGCACTTCAATTAAAACATCCTTTAATGTTTTGTATGATATAACAATTTGAAACTTGGCATGCACAATTGTGGCCAAATCTAAATAAAAAAATTAAAAGCCAATCATAACGTTATTGACCTTTTTGACGCGTCTCATTTTGTCAAAGTTCATCTCAATTGAAAAGGGTCTATCGGGTATGATTTGAGTAATCTACTCAAAACTAAGGCAACTTTCTGCTATTAATTTTATGCTATTTTTTGCAATTCTTCTGGATGCTTTAAATGTAATTCAGCCACTTTTCATTGCTCAATAGAGAAATATAGTCAGTTTCCGGACTCTTTAAATTAGCAACTCATTTCAAAAACTGTTGTGCCGTGTATGAATCACTAAATGTGAAAATATCACTCTAAAATAAAAAAGGTGCTATTAAACATAGCACCTTTTATTGCCTGCAAATCTCTTCAATTCAAGACTGATGATGATTTGCAATTACATTCAAAGCTTAATTTAAACCTTTGAATTCCGCCTTACCACGGTAAGCCGCTTTAGTTAACTCTTCAATACGAAGCAACTGGTTGTATTTTGATACACGATCAGAACGGCACAATGAACCTGTTTTGATTTGACCCGCAGCAGTACCTACTGCAAGATCTGCAATAGTTGAATCTTCAGTTTCACCTGAACGGTGTGAAATCACTGTAGAATAACCATTGTCTTTCGCTAAATAGATTGCATCTAGCGTTTCAGTCAACGTACCAATTTGGTTGTACTTGATTAAGATAGAGTTACCTACTTTCTCATTGATACCACGTTGAAGGATTTTTGGATTGGTCACAAACAGGTCATCACCCACCAACTGGATTTTGTCACCCAGAATCGATGTCAAGTAAGACCAACCTTCCCAATCAGACTCATCTAAACCATCTTCAATAGAGATAATTGGATACTGGTTTACAAGACCTGCTAAATAGTCAGAGAACTGGTTGCTTGTGAATGCTTTATTGCCTTCACCAGCCAAGATGTACTGACCATTTTTATAAAATTCTGAAGATGCACAGTCAAGTGCAAGCATGATGTCAGAACCCGCCTTGTAGCCAGTTTGACCAATCGCTTCAAGAATAACAGTGATTGCCTCTTCGTTAGAACGCAAGTTTGGAGCAAAACCACCTTCATCACCCACAGCAGTGTTTAAACCTTTTTTGTTTAAAACTGATTTTAGAGAATGGAAGATTTCAGCACCTGCACGCAATGCTTCAGAGAATGAAGTGAAGCCAACAGGTTCAATCATAAACTCTTGAATATCAACGTTATTGTCTGCATGCGAACCACCATTGATGATGTTCATCATAGGTACAGGCATCGTCAAGATGGTTTGACCACGTAAGTCTGCGATGTATTGGAAAAGAGGGATTTTCTTTTCATCGGCAGCAGCGCGTGCAGCAGCTAGTGATACCGCCAAAGTTGCATTCGCACCTAATTTTTCTTTATTTTCAGTACCATCAAGCTCGATCATCGTGTTATCGATGTCTTTTTGTTCAAATACTGATTTGCCCACTAAAGCGTCACGGATAACAGTGTTGACGTTATTCACCGCAGTTTTAACGCCCTTACCCAAATAGCGTGCTTTATCGCCATCACGAAGTTCTAACGCTTCACGAGAACCAGTTGAAGCACCAGATGGTGCACATGCACGACCAACTACGCCAGATGCTAAGATTACGTCTGCTTCGATGGTCGGGTTACCACGAGAGTCCAAAATTTCACGTGCACGAATGTCAACGATTTGGCTCATGAACAATTCCTCAATTGAATGAAAAATAAGATGCAATCATTTGCATCAATCAGTATTTAACTTTTTGAATCCTTTAACTAAAGTATCCAATTCTTTTAATTGTGCCAAGAAAGGCTCAAGCTGTGATAGGCGTAACGCACAAGGACCATCACATTTGGCTTTTTCAGGATCTGGATGTGCTTCTAAGAACAATCCAGCCAATCCAGTCGCCATCCCTGCGCGAGCTAATGTCGTAATTTGTGCACGGCGTCCACCTGCCGAGTCAGCTCGACCACCAGGTGTTTGAAGTGCATGCGTGACATCAAAAAATACTGGCACATTCATCTCTTTCATGGTGTCGAAACCAAGCATATCGACAACAAGATTATTGTAGCCAAAAGAGGTTCCACGCTCACATAAAATCAGCTTGTCATTGCCCGCTTCAAGGCACTTGTTCAAGATATGATTCATTTCACGCGGCGACAAGAATTGTGCTTTTTTAATATTAATAATGGCTTGAGTTTTTGCCATTGCCTCAACCAGATCCGTTTGACGGCTCAAGAATGCAGGCAATTGAATAATATCGGCAACCTCTGCAACAGGAGCAGCCTGATACGGTTCATGCACATCGGTAATAATTGGAACATTAAAATGTTTTTTAATTTCACCGAGCCATTCAATACCTTTTTCGAGGCCAGGACCACGAAACGAATGTAGGCTTGAACGGTTTGCTTTATCAAAACTTGCTTTAAAAACGTAAGGGATTTCAAGGCGTTTGCAGATATCTACATAGGTTTCTGCAATTTCAAATGCAAGATCTTTCGACTCAAGTACATTCATTCCGCCAAATAATACAAATGGCAAATGATTTGCCATTTGTATATCGCCTAAACGTACAATCTCTTGGGGTTTTAATTGTGACATTTAAACAGTCCTAGTTTATGCGTCGTATTATTTCGTTTTAAGGTGCTGTTTTTTCGCAGCATCGATAAAGCTAGCAAATAATGGATGTCCATCACGTGGCGAACTTGTAAATTCAGGATGGAATTGTACAGCAATAAACCAAGGATGTTCAGGAATTTCGACTGTTTCAACCAAATGTTGCGCAGTTGAATAGCCCGAAATTTTCATACCCGCTTTTTCAATTGGCTCAATAAAGCGGTCGTTCATTTCATAGCGGTGACGATGACGCTCTACAATCTCAGCCTTACCATACACCTGACGTGTTTTAGTGCCTTCGACCAGTTCAGATTTTTGTGCACCCAAACGCATGGTTCCACCAAGATCCGACTCAACGCTGCGCTGTTGAAGTTCACCACGCTCGTCTAACCACTCTGTGATCAGACCAATGATTGGGAACTTGGTCGAACGGTTAAATTCAGTCGATGTAGCTTCTGCCAAACCTGCAACATTACGTGCGTATTCAATTACCGCAAGCTGCATGCCCAAGCAGATTCCTAAAAATGGAATACCTTGCTCACGCGCATACTTAATCGCCAACATCTTGCCTTCTGTTCCACGCTCACCAAAACCACCCGGTACAAGGATAGCGTCAGCCGTAGACAAAATAGAGATATCTTGGGTTTCAAGCGTTTCTGCATCGACATAGTCGATCTGAACTTTTACGCGATTTTGAATACCCGCATGAAGTAAAGCTTCATTGACAGACTTATAAGCATCTGGAAGTTCAACGTATTTACCTACCATTGCGACACGAACAATGTATTCAGGGTTAAATAACGCTTCACATACCTGATCCCAATCTGAAAGATCAGCTTGTGGCAAATCGTTGTAGCCGAAACGCTCACAGATGAGGTCGTCTACTTTTTGCTCGTAGAAGTTACGCGGAATTTGATAGATGGTTTTCGCATCTTTACAGACCACAACCGCACGTGCTTCAACATTGGTAAACAATGCGATTTTACGTTTGGTGTCGGCATCTACGTCATGCTCTGTACGGCAGATCAAAATATCCGGTTGAATACCAATTGACAATAATTCTTTCACAGAATGTTGAGTTGGTTTGGTTTTCAACTCTGCTGCTGAACGAATATATGGGAGGAGTGTCAAATGCATCAACATCGTACGCTTATGGCCAAGTTCGACCATTAACTGACGTACAGATTCCATAAATGGTAAAGATTCGATATCACCAACCGTACCACCGATTTCGACAATCGCGACATCATAGCCTTCACCGGCTGCAAGAACACGTTCTTTGATGTTATCGGTAATATGTGGAATAACTTGAACCGTACCACCTAAGTAATCGCCACGACGTTCTTTATTTAAAACGTCTTGATAAACACGACCACTGGTGAAGTTGTTCAATTTGGTCATTTTCGCACGACGTAAGAAACGTTCGTAATAGCCCAAATCTAAATCTGTTTCGGCACCATCTTCAGTAACAAAAACTTCACCGTGTTGGAATGGACTCATTGTCCCCGGATCAACATTAATATATGGATCCATTTTTACCATGGTTACTTTTAAACCACGGGCTTCTAAAAGTGCAGCAACTGAAGCAGCTGAAATACCTTTACCTAGTGATGAAACAACACCACCAGTTACGAAAATAAAATGGGTCATTGGGTTTCTCGTACAATCGAGCCTAAATCGGCATGCAATGCTGGGCAATTTTACTTTACTCTGCACCTATAAAGCAAAGTCATTCAGCATCAAATGTTAGAACAATAAACAATTGGCTATTCTAGCAGCATTTTTATCGGAAAATTAGACTTTGTAACGAGGATTTTCATAGCGATTTTTATTGTTATAATAGGCGCACCTATTTCTAGATTTAATTTGTACACACATGAATAAAAAATTCTTAATTTGTGGATTGATTGCTGCTGGCTTATTTTTAACGGCTTGTTCAAAAAAAGAACAACCAAAAGATGAAAATCAGTCTCAAATGGAAACAAGCTCTCAGGAGCAGCAACCAACTGAGCTTAAACCGCTTCAAGAGGCACAAAGCCAACAGTCGACCACAGAACAGACCGTCGTAATTGAGCGGATGGAAACACCAAATACCACAACAGAGATTCGTCGTGAGCAGCACCATGCCGCAAAACCTGTTGAAACGCCAGTGAAAGAAGAACCAAAAGCCGAACCGAAAACGGAAGTTTCAACGGCGAATACGGAAGAACAGCCAGCTCGTTCAACCACCAAACAAAACCGTAGTGAAGATGATGCGGTGGCGGATGCGATTGCAGCAGCAACACCTGCCCTCAAAAACTAATTGCGTTTTGCGCAGTAAAAGATGCCCGTTAAGGATTACTTGCGGGCTTTTTTTTAGATGTATATAACAAAACTTAGTGTTGGTAATTCGTGTTTAATTTGTTGATTATATGAAATTTTATCTCTAAAAAAATTCTAAATAGACTTTATCTTTTAGACAGTATGTTAAGCTAAAAACGTAATTTAAGTTTTAAAAAGAGTAATAAAGGAGAATAATATGAGCTACCAACACATTCTTGTTCCCGTTGATGATTCGGAACTTTCAGAAATTGCTACCCGGCATGCACTTTTTATTGCTCAAGCTTTTGGCAGTCGAGTTACAGTCATGAGTGTTGTGGCAGTCGATCCATTTGTTGGTGTCGATTTTTATAAGGTAGCCCCCGCGATTACCAATCACTTCATGGATGCCGAAGCACATGCTCAAAAGCATCTTGAGCAGATTCAGCAACAGTTTCTCGCACATCAAATCGACACAGACGTTAAAATCATTCGTGAAGAACCAACTGCGACTGGCATTTTGAATATTGCCGATGAAGTAAATGCCGATCTGATTATTATGGGTTCTCACGGCCGATCAGGGCTGAAAAAATTTGTTTTAGGTAGTGTCGCACAAAAAGTCGCCAGTGAAAGTGTGGTCCCTGTGATGATTGTAAAAAAATAATTTTTTGTTCAAACTTATAAAAGCGCTGATCAATTCAGGGCTTTTTCATTTTTGTCGTTTTAATTCGGCATCGTGCCATTGTTGAAATGGCACATGTAAAGTGACCATACCTGAACCAATCGCATGATTTAAATCTTTATTGATTTTGACCTGAGATTTATTCATTTGCATTACATCTGGGCGATAATCCAGATTGTATGATTCATTCAACAACAAAAGGATGGCATTTAAGTGATTCAACCTGCTGTGTAAGCATGCTTTATTACGCTCTCCTTGTTCAGGATTGGCATTGAGCAAACCCAATTGTGCGCTATCTGATGCAATCTTTCCAATTTGATGACATTCCTCAGAAAGTTTTAACAGCAAAAACTGTAGATGATTCATCTGACCTCCAAAAAATTAATCACTAAGATAATTGTTGAAAGTGCATCCTATCGACAACAGCGCTGCGTCCTAGCTTATGTAACCTGTCACAGTAAAATTGAACATTCCTTTGGCAATGTTGCTATGCCTAATAGCGAAAAATTCATTTCAAAATGGCATATGCTTATAAGTTAAACAAAAAAGTAGTTGAGTCAATTGGTCATTCAATATAAACAACTCTGTATAATGACTGTCAAATTATTAAATATAATGAAACATTTATTCTGAAACCAAGTATAGCTTCGTAAAATATATCTATCTCTTCCTATCCACTATTCGAGTGAATAATTCAGGTCGATAGATTATAAAGGCCACGCAGTCTTATATTTCAAAGATTGCATGACTATTTAATTATTTTTAAAACATTAAAAATAGGTCAAATCAACCACAACTTACCTTTACAATTTTTTTGGTTGAAGGATCGGTAACCACAGTGACACGATTTTCACGATAATCCATGGTCACTGGCTGCCCGGGTGCTATATTGCGCACAATTTGTGCACGTGATACCTGTTTAATCTGTTCATCAGTCAAACCCGACTGTCCAACAAGCTTTTGGGCTTCATCTGGCATACAGTTTTTTTGTTGAGAACGAAATAATGCCCACTCCTCAACGACTTGTCCATTTGGCAAGTGGCAATAACCCGTTTGCCCTTCTGGTCCATTGCGAATTTCCAGCTTTCCTTTTTGCTCAACACAATACTGGCTGGCCGGATTAGGCATACCGATTTTTGGCATTTTTTCACCTGAATGCGGATAAGACGAACATGCTGCTAATGGCAGCATTAAAGCAGCCCATAAAATATTCTTTTTCATTGAATAATATCCTTTTGAATAAAAGTCGTTGTTGTTTATGAAAATCCAGCTTTCAAATTACAATGGGACCTCACAAGAATGGAAGTCCCGTTTATCATTTCACTGACAACTGATACGATTAGACACTCAAAATACTATTGAGTGTCTCCTTTACGTTCTTGGATTTAACTTTAGGTTGTAGTGCTTGAAGTGCTTCTTTTACACGCGTTTTATGCGGCTCGGCCAAGGTGTACCAGCGAGATAATACTTGTAAGAGGCGTGAGCCTAAAATCGGATTTTTTTCGTCAAAATACTGAGCCAAATCGATATAGTGCTCTACCCCATAACTCCATGCATTGACAGGATTATTACTCAAACCACCACTCACCGAGCGTACACGGTTTGGTGTTCCCAAATCATAATCAGGATGCTGAGTAAGTGTACGAATGGTCTCTGCTGTAGCATTAGGATTCGCCGCCTGAATCATAAACCACTGATCAAGCGATAGCGCCTCATCCTTATAACGATTATAAAAGTCATCAAGTGCCTGCTGTGCCTGAGGCGCATCATTCCAGACCAGTACGCGTAACGCACCTAAACGCTCTGACATGTTGCCAGTTGTTTGATACTGGGTATAAGCGAGCTCGAACACCTCATCATCACCTTGGCGCGCCATCATGCTGAGCATGATATTTTTAAGCGCACGCTCTCCCATTGCTTGAGAGAAATCGTGTTGTAGTGCTGGATTTAACGCTAAATAGGTTTCTTTCCAGAACCCATTTAATGCACGTGCTAGGGTTTCTAAAACAGAATTACGCTTTTCCTGCACTTGCTCAGGCTGATAATCGTGATCGATACGACTTCCCAAATAACCCTCTGTTGGAACATCAAAAAGTCGTGACGCCAATAATGGATCCTGACGTACTAGCGTAGGTAACGTTTTTTGAATGGCGTCGATATAAGGCTCAACCGAGTGTTCCTGCAATAAAATGCGCTCAAGTAAGGTTTGACTCGCCTGCCACTGATTAAATCCATTGGTTTCGTGCTGAATTAAAAATGCCAGCTCTTCATCGGTATAATTAAAGACCAGATTCACCGGTGCAGAAAAGTTACGTAGTAACGAAACGACAGGCGGCTGATCGACACCTGAAAACTCAATACTTGCGTGATCTTGATCAAATAAATACACACCGTCTTTCACCTGATTTTCAAACAAATCTGGACTATTTAAGGTGTATTGTTCACCTGTTTGCGGGTTAAACAGCGCCAAAGCAACAGGAATAGGCACGGCCTTTAAATTTGGATATTTAGGATGCGCTTTAAGACTTTGTTTAAAGTTCAAACGATAGATGCGCTGATCAGGGTGATATTCGCTCTCAACTTCGAGCTTTGGTGTTCCCGGCTGGTTGTACCAGATCAAAAAGGCGGATAAATCGACACCCGATCCAGCTGAAAGTGCATCAATCCAGTCTTCAACCGTAACTGCTTGACCATCGAAGCGCTTAAAATACTCATCGGTGCCTTGGCGGAACTTTTCTTTGCCAAGAAGTGTCGCCATCATTCGATTAATTTCGGCACCTTTTTCATACACCGTAGCGGTGTAAAAGTTATTAATTTCCACAAAATGATCTGGACGTGGTGGATGCGAAAGTGGGCCAGCATCTTCTGGAAATTGATGCGCTTTGAGTACCGCGACATCGTCAATGCGTTGTACCGCAGCAGATTGAAGGTCTTCAGAAAATGACTGATCTCTAAAAACGGTTAAACCTTCTTTAAGGCACAACTGGAACCAGTCACGACAAGTAATACGGTTTCCAGTCCAGTTATGAAAGTATTCGTGTGCAATCACGGACTGTACACGCATAATCGCGGCATCGGTGGTGTATTCTTCATCGGCCAGCACACAAGAGGTATTAAAAATATTTAAGCCTTTGTTTTCCATAGCCCCCATGTTGAACTGGCTGACCGCTACAATCATATAATTGTCTAAGTCGTATGGACGGCCATAGTGCTCTTCATCCCAACGCATAGAATGCTTGAGTGCTTCCATGGCAATTTTGCATTTTGGAATATCCTTTTCGATAGCATATATTTCAAGTGCAACATCGCGGCCTTCGGAAGTCGTATATCGATCCTTCAGTACAGCCAAATCACCAATCACACAGGCAAATAAATAACTTGGTTTTTTAGTTGGATCTTGCCAGATGGCAAAGTGACGGTCTTCACCCACGGTACCCGTTTCAAGCAAGTTACCGTTAGCCAGTAATACAGGATATTTTTTATCGGCTTCAACACGTGTAGTGAATACTGACAATACATCTGGACGGTCAGGATAAAAGGTAATTTTGCGGAAACCTTCTGGTTCATTTTGCGTGACAAACAAATCGCCAGCTTTGTATAGACCTTCTAGCTGGGTATTACTTTCTGGATGAATCACCACTTGGGTTTCAAGTGTGAGTTGATCTGGTGCATTGGTAATCACCAATTGCTCATCATCAAGCGTGTAATCTTCACTGTTAAGCGACTCGCCATTTAATTTAATCGATACCAGTTCAAGATCACGACCCAATAGTACCAAATCACCAGCAGCATTTCGTTTCATCACCAGTGTAGAAAACACGTGCGTATGATCATCGTGTACCTGAATATCAAGGTTGATCGAATCGACCAAGAAAGATGGCTGTTGATAATCTTTAAGATAAACCGTTTGATCTGCCGAAATATGAGGGTTTGCCGCAATATTCATATATTTTCCTATTTTGCCCTTATGCATGGCATCAGTCATTATTGTGTATGCATTTGATCATACGCCAACTTAATCAATGTGTCTGCGAAGTTTCAATTTAAAATTAAGATGCGTCTTATCGAATTATTTTTCAATTGTAAGTACGTACAAATGCTCAAAAAACGTTTTGTTTGGCTTGAGTTTTTTAGCTCTTTCTTTTGCTTTGTTTAATTTTGGCTGAAAGTAAGACAATCTATTTCATTGTAACGCCGACTTACATTTTTAAGTTTCGATTACATTTTGTGCACGTTTTTTGCTTGTATTAGCAAGACCAAGTTGGCCAATATAAAATACATAATGTCGAAGAGGTGATCGATATGGAACTCACACAACACTTACATCGCGTTGAAAATATCAAAGCCATTCATGATTTGCACAGGGCTGGCGTTTGTCCCAATGTTATTGCGGTGTTCATGACCGCAGAAGGAATTGAACTTAGCGCACAAGATGTCACAGCCATTGTGAATACTTACGATGCTTTGGGTAAAGAAAAAGCACCTTCGCGCAAGGTCAAAGCCCTTATTGCAGCCAAAAAACTTGGCCAACACGACGAATCTTTGCCCTGCCCTGTTTAAATTTATATAAAGTAGAAGGCTCAAAGATTTAACTTTGAGCCTTTTTTGTGTGTTCTATTTATAGAGAGCTTTGATCTGATCATTTGATCTGTAAATCTGGATGTCGCAATTTGAACAGACGCGATATAATTCAACTCTCGTTCTTTACCTGAGTGTTATTTTGAATATTCTGCAAAAACAACTTGATGAAAGTAGTCAGTGCCCACTGTGCCAAGCCGCTATGTTTTGGGTTGAGGCAGAAGAGTATGAGCAGGATGTTCAATTTCAAGAATGCAGCCACTGTCAGCATCGTGTATTTCAAGATCACAAGCGTGTGTGTCATTGCATAAGCTGTACCGAACAACGCAAAAAAATGATTAAACAAGCTCGTCAGCAAGAGCAGAAAAAAAACCAGATTAAAGATGACAAAGTGTTCAATCTTGAAGACTTGAGCTTGATGCATAAACTGTTTTTGTTGGCTTTACTAGATGATCATGTGCAGGAAAATATTCCGCACGATGAATTTGTACATTGGCATGCCATTAAGTACCACAGCATCAGCCCACATTATCTTTTCAACAATGCATTGTATAAAGAGCTGCTGCATTTAGGTATTTTGGTTATTCCTGAACATCTTGATGAACAACAACAGATTGCTTATTTAAGGGTTCGACTCGATGGCTACTCCGACCCTAGCTTGTTTAGTGTCGTACAACAGCTCAGACATTGGTTTTATGAAAATCTAAGTATGGGAATTCCTTATAAAACGACAGAAGACGTCAAAAACGTATTGTTTGAATTGCTGTATCAAGAAATTGTGCAATTTATGCAAATGTACTGTCGCACATGGAATATACAAATTGCAGGCAACCGTCATTTCCAGCAATTTTGTTATAAACTTCTTGATGGTTTGGCAGTGGGCCAGATTTACTATCTGATCCAGACTGCATTAGAGTATTTGTATACCCAAAAAGCGCTTCAGCCACGTAATGAAAGCTTCATCAATACGAATTTACTAAAAAAAACGCTAGAACAATATCGAGAGCGTGCCATTACAGAACGATGGGAAACCTCAACTTTACCTCGGCCCATGAATTTACCTTTAAGTAAAATGAGTCAGATATTTTTGTATCGGTTTTTATCTTATGATGAACGCATCTTTATACAACCGATATGGAAAGCATGGCGCAAGATTGAGCCGCGCCTTAACTTTTTTTCTTTAAAACGGTGTATGAATTGTGGTTCAAACGACCTTGAGGTCGATTATGATGCGACAGATTATGTGTCGTTAATTTGCCGAAACTGCAAACATCAAGATCATTATTTTACCAAGTAAGCTTTTTCTTTTTAGGGGTCAACCATGTATAACTCATGCAACATTATTGAACATGTTATTGATACTTGGGAAAAATTACAGGCACAAGCACCGCTGGTACAATGTATTACCAATAGCGTGGCAGCCAACTATGCGGCAAATGTTTTGCTGGCAGCGGGTGCCTCACCTGCAATGATTGACAATCCATTTGAGGCTGAGAGTTTTACCCAAATTAGTGGCGCACTTAGCATCAATACTGGTACCCCGACCACAGAGCAGATGCAGGCCATGATGATTTCGGCTCAAACGGCGCACAAACATCACATTCCTTGGGTGCTCGATCCTGTAGGATACGGGCCAATTCTCAAATGGCGAAGTGACGCTGTCGATGCGCTATTACAGTATCACCCCTCGGTTATTCGCGGTAATGCCTCTGAAATTAGTGCCCTTGCAGGGCGCCTGACCCAATCTAAAGGTGTAGATAGTACCCTCAAAAGCGATGAAATGTTTCATCACGCCCAGCACCTTTTAACTAAAACCAGTTGTGTGGCGATTTCAGGTGAAACCGATTATATCTTGTCAAATGCAATGACCTGCATTGTCAAAATTCAAGGTGGTAGCCATTTACAGCCACGCATCACTGCAACAGGTTGTGCACTTGGTGCTTTAGTCGCAGCATACTGTGCTGTTGCACCTGTTCATTTGGCGGCAATTACTGCGCATGTGCATTTTGCAATTGCTGGAAAGCTTGCTTTTGATCAAGCCCAAACGGTGGGGAGTTTTAATATTATGTTTATGGATTATATCCATATGCTCGATGCAAACTTAATTGAACAGTATGCGCGTATTGAATTAATTTCTGATGATTGAAAATCTCAGTTCTATATTTTTAAAATATCTAGAGACGATTTTAATCGTCCCTAGATAGGTTTATTTCAGTAGCAAATAAATATCGGTGACCAAATCAGCTTCTTTCACTTCATGTACAAAATTATGATAATGAAAGAATACTGGATAATCGCCCGCTTCTTCCTGTTGCGCTGGTAACCAGTTTCTAAATAAAAAATAGACGCTATCACGTATATGATCATGACTTCCCAAATGCCGAACAATAGCATAGCGTCCCGCGGGAATTTCACTCATTTCGATGCCTTCATGATTAGGATCAATCGGCTTAGTGATTGATCCTGCAATATCGAAGCGAAATTCTTGTTCAGGCGTCTGCTCAGGATCCGAAAAAGGAATACCATAGGTTGCCGATGTTTTAACGGGAGACAACCCTGTTCTTTTACGCCATTCGATAAACTTGGCTGCAGTTTCAAATACTTTTTCAGGTGAACCTTGATGAGAAATATAAGCGATCTTCTCGACAGGTCGTTCAATAATGGTAACGTTCATTTCTAGCTCACTTTTAGGGGTGAAATAAACAAACTTCCTGTGCCAATTTTGCCAGTTTGGCTCAACTCTAAAGACACTGGGCGTTTGATCAAATGAACGTTTAAATGCTCTTGCAAATGCTTCTGGACTATCAAAACCAGCATCTAAAGCAATCTCGATCACTTTTACTTCTGGTTTAAATACAAGCTGAAATGATGCGCGTTTTAATCGCAACATTTGCGTATATTTCATTACATTCATGCCCAGATGTGCATAAAAAATACGATGAAAATGAAATCTGGATAATCCAGCAACTTCACTCAATTGTTGTAAATTTAAAGATTCATCCAAATGTTGTTGAATGTAATCACACACGCGTTTTAATTTCAGATCATAAGCCGTCATAGCTTTAATACATGTTCATTTGATAGATATATTATGAAATGATTAAACATGCCGATCCTGATCAAAATTGCGATTTAATCACTTGTTTGAAATAATCCTGTTTAGGCATTTCAATCAACTCTACGCAGCTTTGTACAGAAATTTTTTGATGATTTAACACCTGATCTGCAACTAGGGTCTCAAATACTTTTTGACCTATTTCTGTTTTTTGTTGTTGGTTACGTCCAGACAATAGATACACTTTAACATGCACATAAGCCTGCTGCTCTGTATCCAATCCAATCACAAAAACATCGTCTTTACGCGCTCTAGATTTAATATCAATTGCTTGACAGTAGCCCGTTTCTACCAATGTATTGTTAATTTTTAATAAAAGTTGCTTCGGATCGAAATATTCAATATTGGCCGAATAATCCACAATAATATGGGGCATGCGGTTTGACTTCCTATTCTATAAATAACAGTGCAAGACGTACCTGATCATAGCCCATTCTCGGGCTAGTAAGATCCACAATCGGTTTGAGTTTGATTGAACCATCGTCATTAAAATTTTCTGGCCGTTTGCTTTTTTGCACACGTTTAAACAATTTACGTACTTGCTCGACTACCTCATCACCCGGGTGGGCCACCGAAATATCCAGTCCTTGCTCACGATGTAAACGCGCCAGATGATTAATAATGGTGGCCGGTGTAAGCCCTCGCTCTTGGGCGATATCTTGAATGTCGTACCCGCCCTCAAATAGCTCACGAGTTTCATCTAAGGTCGCAGAGCCATAATTTTGCTTTTCACCTTTGGCGAGTTTTTTCTCGTTACGGGCAATTTCGGTTTCATTGAGCGTACCACCACAATGTCGAATAAACGCTTTGTGCTTATCGGTTAAATCAATTTCTGCAAAATGATCTTCTGCCTCTTGAGACAACTCCTGAAAACGCTTGTCTGCTTTAAGCGCAAGGGTATCAAGCTCCAAAGCTTGCTCGTTAAAACCAAGTAAACGCAAACCCGTTAATGACTTGAGCCGAGATAAAGCCACATAACCCTGACCTTTTTCAAACGTATGGGTTAGATTAATTTCTGCGGCTTCCAAAGTCATACCTTGGCTTTTATGAATGGTGATCGCCCAAGCCAAACGTAATGGAATTTGCTGGAAACTTGCAATCACCTTCCCGGCTTCGTTTTCGATCGACCATGTTTCAGGCTCTACCAGCAACGTGGTTCCATCTGTCATTTTTACTTTGGGCAGTAAGCCAAATTCGTCGTCTTCTTCAAATCCGATCACTTCGCCTAAACTGCCATTGATATATCCCATATCAAAGTTGTTTTTTACAAACATCACTTTGGCATGTTTTTTAAGCGTAAGCTCTTCGGGCGCGCGTACCGACGATTTTAATGTTTCAAGTAATTTTTCATTGCCATCTAATGTGGCATTGAACTGATGGCCATCATTTTCAATTTCATTCAAATGTTGAAAATTGATCGCGTCTACATCCATATTGTGGGTGTAAAGCCGTGTAAACGTATCCCCAATATCATGCTGACGCGATGCCAATAAGGCTTGCTTATGATTTGGCTGTATATTTTGCGCTCGAATGGCATTTAAAATCTGATTTAAAATTTCATCGTCCTGACGGTGTTGCTCTGTCAAATAACAGACCCGAAATTTTGCCTCAACCCACGCATCCGACATAAAGCAAAATTTATCGCGGTTGCGTTCATCATTTTTACCAACAGGCGGCAACTGAAAAAAATCACCGGCCACAATGACTTGTATACCGCCAAATGCTTCGTCGCTTTCTTTGAAGTATTTCAGTACCTGATTTACCAGATTAAGCTGTTTGGCATGTAACATTGAAATTTCATCAATAATCAGCACTTGAGCGTTTTCAAGGTGTTCTTTTAAATACTTGCGCTCTTTCATACGTTTCAGATCATCATCGGATAGATGATCCTTAATGCCAATACCTGCCCATGTATGAATGGTCATACCATTCATATGCGTCGCCGCGATACCTGTTGAGGCTGTAATGGCAACGGGCACCTTACGCGCCTTTAAATACTGAATGTACTGATTAAGTGTATAGGTTTTACCTGCACCGGCCGAGCCCGTTAGGAATACATTTTCTCCGGCTTTTAATAACTTCAGTGCAGTTTCTTGCTTCATAATCCAACGACTTCTAACAACGAGCACATAGCTTAACGACTTTGACATAAAAGTAAAATGCTAAAGCTCAATCGATTAAAATATCACTTAAAATACAAAATCTTAATTCAAAAATTCTTGGTAGGTGTTTGGTAGGTACACATTATTTTACGCTCAGATAATACTAGTGACATGGTGAAGGACACCTAGATAACAAGACATAAACAGATTGAATAAGGAATATCTCAATGGCGTTTAAACAAATTGCAGATCAAACCAACGGTTTTTTCATCCCGAGCGTTTCACTTTTTGGTCCAGGATGTGCCAAAGAAATTGGAAATAAAGCAATTGATTTAGGAGCAAAAAAAGCTCTGATTGTGACCGATGAAGGCCTCTTTAAATTTGGTGTAGCCGACACAATTGCAGAATATCTACATAGCGCCGGTGTAAAAAGTCATATTTTTTCAGGTGCAGAACCTAATCCGACCGACATCAATGTACATCGTGGTGTAGAGGCCTATACTCACAATGACTGTGATTTTATTGTGTCTTTAGGAGGCGGTTCATCACATGACTGCGCCAAAGGCATTGGACTGGTGACTGCCGGCGGTGGTCACATCCGTGACTATGAAGGAATTGATAAAAGCAAAGTCCCAATGACGCCGCTGATTTCCGTCAATACTACAGCAGGCACCGCTTCTGAAATGACACGCTTTTGTATCATCACCAATACAGATACGCACGTAAAAATGGCAATTGTCGATTGGCGCTGCACACCATTGATTGCCATAGACGACCCTAAACTTATGATTGCTAAACCGACAGGCTTGACCGCTGCCACAGGGATGGATGCCTTGACACATGCGGTTGAAGCTTATGTATCGACAGCAGCCAACCCCATTACCGATGCCTGTGCAGAAAAAGCTATTAGCATGATCAGTCAATGGCTCAGACCCGCAGTAGCCAACGGTGAAGATATCGAGGCGCGCGATGCCATGAGCTATGCTCAGTATCTGGCAGGTATGGCATTTAACAACGCCTCATTGGGTTATGTACATGCCATGGCACATCAATTAGGTGGTTTTTATAATCTGCCGCACGGCGTATGCAACGCGATCTTATTGCCCCATGTTTGTGAATTCAACCTAATTGCGTGCCCTGAACGTTATGCCCGAATTGCAGAACTGATGGGTGTAAATACTCAAGGCTTGAGTACCACTGCCGCGGCATATGCAGCGATTAATGCGATACGTGAGTTGTCTTCTTCAATTGGTATACCATCTGGTTTAACAGAATTGGGCGTTAAACCAGAAGATTTGGCAGTTATGGCAGAAAATGCACAAAATGATGCCTGTATGCTTACCAATCCACGTAAAGCAACGCATGCACAAGTGGTCGAGATGTTTAAAGCAGCATTGTAACTGGCTTAAACAGTAAAAATCCTCTTCTGAGTAGGTTTTATCCAACCAACTTACTCGGATTTTGGGAATATCTCCATCATGGATATTCCCTTTTTTTATTCACATGTCGTAATTGACAAAGTTTAAATTTCAGATAACGATGAAGACATTATGATTCAATAGAAAAAACAAGAATGTCAGATTACAGCGCCGATCTCTTAGGTGAAGGCTATGAACAGCAAATCCTGAATTTTCCTGACGATTATGAAGGTCGAGTGATCGCCACACTGGTAAGAAAAAAAGCCAATCATACTACTGATAAGGCTGTGCTATATATTCATGGCTATATTGACTATTTTTTTCAAAAAGAAATGGCCGAGCAATTTAACTTACATGGTTATGATTTTTACGCTCTTGATTTACGCAAATATGGCCGCTCTAAACTCCCCCATCAAACATTTTTTAATGTGCACGATTTACGCGAATACGATGCCGAAATTAGTCGGGCACTTGAGCTAATCGAGCAAGAATCTCATCATCAAGTGTTACTTGCAGGTCACTCTACTGGCGGGCTAATTGCCACTTTGTATGCTGCACATTATCGTCAGAATTCACTGATCAAAGCACTCTGGGTAAACAGTCCATTTTATGAGTTCAATTTGAGTCTTGCCGAAAAGAAACTGGGAATTCCGCTGTTGAGTCAGGTTGGTCGAGTATTGCCGCGTCAACCTTTTCCGAACAAACTCAACCGATGGTACGTTACCAGTTTGCATCAAAGCCTAAAAGGTGAATGGGATTTTGATCTGAACTGGAAGCCAGTATCTGCACCGACCGTTTTACTTAGTTTTGTACATGCTATACATAGTGCCCAAAAAGAAATTCACAAAGGTGTGTATATTGATATTCCTGTACTGGTGATGCATTCACATCAAACTAAAAATCCGAAACGCTGGCATAAGAGCGTCACACAAAGTGATGTGATTTTAAATGTAAAAGACATTCGCAAATACGCTAAAAAAATCAAGGGCGATGTGACAATCCAGAGCATCCAAAATGGTGTGCATGATCTGGTCTTATCAGCGCCCGCTGTACGTGAAGCTGTCTATCAAAAGTTATTTCAATGGCTTAACAGCAAAATCAGTTCATACTGACCTTATCCTTCATAATATTTGACCAATAATTGGTGTGCCGGATGATCCAGTGGAAGCAGCTCGGTTAATCGTTGTACAGCATCTATGGCTTCTGGAAAGCGTGCTAGATGTTTGAGCAACATATCAGGCTCTTTTGCTTTGTAAATTGCATCACTCAGACGTGATTCAAGACAGTCACGCCATGTACAAATAAAAGGACTCTCCGAGCGGGATAACAGCACACCTGTATACAGTTCTAAGGCCATAGCGACATAACCTGCATTAAGCGCATCTTCTGCCTGTAAAAAATCTGCCTCTACATGTGCCAGTAAGCGATAAGGTCTCGATCCGAGCAAGCCACCCAAAATATCACGCAACTGAGACATTTCAGCTTTGAGCGTTCCTACACTGACCTTGCGCTCACCATAAAGTGCATGATGCAGTTTTTCCAGATTCAGCCCTTGTGGACATAAAGTTAAAATAGTTAAAATTTCAACTTGTCGTGGCGTTAAGACGAGCGCTTTGCCGTTAAATAATATCTGCGGCGTAGAAAAAGCACGAATAAATAAGTGCTGTCGCTGATGCTCGATAAGCGCATTTTGAATGATGGCAGCACAACGCTCTGCCGCCAACATGCCTAAAGCATTGTGATTTTTCCAAGTGGCGGATAAATCGACAACACCCACAGGTTGTTGTGTATAAGGATCTAAAATTGGCGCAGCGTAACACACCCAATCATGCACAGAAGACATGTAATGTTCATTGGAAAAAACACAACTCGACTGCCGGGTTTTAAGTGACAAAGCCAAAGCATTCGTCCCTACAAGCTCTTCTTTCCACTGACCACCAGCAACAAAATGGACTTTCTCAGCAGCGCTTCGCATTTGCGCACTTGGCGCTGCCCATAAAATCGTGCTGCCTATATCTGCCACCGCAATCACCATCGATGATTGCTCCGCGACGTGTTTAAGATCATGTTGACACGCCTGAATCGCCACATCTAAGACACTGGGATTTTTGTTTGAGGCAGGTTTGAGCAAAGGTGCAGCTAAGCGCTCTTTAGGAATATCGGCAGATGCAGATCGCTGCCAAGAGCTCGCAATACTTTGTTCAATTTTTTCAGCATGTTGCGGCGTCAGTACACTTTGATTTCTCAGTTTATCAATGGTATGCCGCTGGTGTAGTAAATCCTGTTTTGTAAACATTTGTCGTTCCCTTGCAAATTCTCATTATTTCCAACCTTTCTCCAACCTTATTTCTTCTATGCTAATTAAATAATGTACAAAAGTACCTTATACCAAAGCTGTAGATGCTTCAATCATAGATGAATAATAAGCAAAGGAATACTGATATGCGATACATCGACCCAAACCAACCCGGTTCAAAAGTTCAATTTAAAGCACAATATGAAAATTTTATTGGGGGTCAGTGGGTACCTCCTGTTAAAGGCGAGTATTTTGGCAACAGTTCTCCAGTAGATGGCAAGGTGTTCACTCAAATTCCACGCTCTAGTA
This sequence comes from Acinetobacter soli, assembly GCF_000760595.1. Classification (GTDB taxonomy): domain Bacteria; phylum Pseudomonadota; class Gammaproteobacteria; order Pseudomonadales; family Moraxellaceae; genus Acinetobacter; species Acinetobacter soli. The sequence goes on from NZ_BBNM01000004.1 coordinate 157,069, forward strand.
TTGAAGATATCGAGCTTGCTCTCGATGCAGCGCATAAAGCGAAAGCCGACTGGAACAGCTCATCACCGACTGTTCGTTCAAATTTACTGCTTAAAATTGCAGACCGTCTAGAAGAAAATCTTGAGTTACTTGCCGTAGCAGAAACATGGGAAAACGGCAAACCGATTCGCGAGACACTGGCAGCAGATATTCCACTGGCGATTGACCATTTCCGCTATTTTGCAGGATGTATTCGCGCTCAAGAAGGTGGAATTTCTGAAATTGATGAAGATACCATTGCCTATCATTTTCACGAACCGCTCGGTGTGGTTGGACAGATCATTCCGTGGAACTTTCCAATCTTAATGGCCGCGTGGAAACTTGCACCAGCACTTGCAGCGGGTAACTGCATTGTATTAAAGCCTGCCGAGCAAACGCCTTCAAGTATCCTAGTATTAATGGAATTGATTCAAGATCTAGTTCCACCTGGTGTACTCAATATTGTAAATGGCTACGGTGCCGAAGTTGGTCGTCCACTGGCGACGAACCCGAGAATTGCAAAAATTGCATTTACCGGCTCAACAAAAGTTGGCCAGATGATTATGCAATACGCGACTGAAAATATTATTCCGGTTACGCTCGAACTGGGCGGTAAATCGCCTAATATTTTCTTTGAAGATGTGCTGGCACAGCAAGATGACTATCTTGAAAAAGCACTTGAAGGCTTTGCTATGTTTGCACTGAACCAAGGTGAAGTATGTACATGTCCATCACGCGCGCTGGTACAGGAAAGTATTGCCGATCAGTTTCTGGAATTGGCAGTCGAACGGGTTAAAAAAATCAAAACCGGTCATCCACTTGATACCGACACCATGATTGGTGCTCAAGCATCTAAACAACAGTTTGATAAGATTATTGGCTGCATCGATACTGGTCGAAACGAAGGCGCGCAATTGATGACGGGTGGCGATCCACGTCATGATGTTGATGGTGGTTTTTATATTGAACCGACTATTTTTAAAGGTGATAACAGCATGAAAATTTTCCAAGAGGAGATTTTTGGGCCAGTACTATCGGTCACCACATTTAAAGATTTTGACGAGGCCATCAAGATTGCCAACGACACCATGTATGGCTTAGGTGCCGGTGTATGGTCTCGCTCTGCACACACCTCATATCGTGCGGGCCGTGCAATTCAGGCTGGTCGAGTCTGGACCAACTGTTACCATTTATACCCTGCTCATGCCGCATTTGGAGGATATAAGCAGTCTGGTATTGGACGGGAAAACCACAGAATGATGCTCGATCATTATCAGCAAACCAAAAACTTGTTGGTGAGCTACTCAACTAAACCAATGGGCTTCTTCTAATCACGTTGTAACCTACTCCAAAAAAGGCCCACGATGGGCCTTTCTTTTTAGCAATATCGAGGTATGGCTCTGCATTTTGTTCTATGCATACTTCAGGTATGATCGCATGAGATCTTTTTAATATTGTGTAATTTACGCCATGAAAACTATTTATGCAGTTCAACATTTGGCCTTTGAAGATCTCGGCTCGCTTGAAGATCTTTTTTATGAGCTCGGTTTTAGGGTGCGTTATTTTGAAGCAGGTGTAGATGACCTCAAGCCTGCCTTTGAGCATGATGGCCTTACCGTCATTTTAGGTGGTCCAATCGGTGTGTATGAAGAAGCCGACTATCCATTTTTAGAACAAGAAACGGCACTTCTTAAAGCGCGCTTAGCGGCGAATAAGCCGACGATTGGAATTTGTTTAGGTGCTCAGCTTATTGCAAAAGCACTCGGTGCCAAAGTTTATGCTGGAGAGCACAAAGAAATTGGATGGAGTACCTTAGACATCAAGGCCACATCAGAGAATCCATTACAAGGGCTGATCGATCAACCGGTTTTACACTGGCACGGTGATACCTTTGATTTACCTACGTCAGCGACGCTGCTGGCAAGTTCAGAACTTTATCCGCATCAAGCCTTTTCATGTGGAACGAATGTACTTGCTTTACAGTTTCATTTGGAAGTTTGTGGTGATAACTTTGAACGCTGGCTCATCGGGCATACAGCTGAGCTTCGACAAGGAAATTTTTCAGTTCAAGCGCTTCGCACCGATACCGCACGCTATGCTCAAGGTTTATCTCACGTGGCACGTTCGATTCTCTTAGATTATCTCAAGCAGCTTAACCTAGTATAAGTCAGCTTTATTTCTGATCTTTTATTCGTCACTGGAAAATTGATCGATCACTTGCTGCTCGGTCATTTGAGGTGACTTCGTTAGAAACTGATAATAATCTGGCTTGTGATCGGCATAAATCTCAAGATGGATTTTGGCATCGGAAGTTAAATCGAATAATTCGGCATTAATGCTGTAATACTCTCGTTCGTTCAGCTTGTAAAACAAATTGGTGCCGCACTGCTGGCAAAAATATCGCGCTGCCCATTCCGATGAGTCATATTTTCGAACAAATTGCTGCCCAGTAAGCTTGATTTTTTGAGTCGATTCAATCGTTAAAGCTGGGCCTCCTCCCCATGTTCTACATATGCTGCAATGACACACTGTAATTTCCTCAGAATTGACCTCGACGTCAATCTGCACTGCACCACACAAACAAGCGCCTAACATTTCTTATTTTCCTTATTTGTTTGAGTAGGCTTTTATACTATCGAAAAAAAACATCACATGGCTAAATATTGCACTGTGATGCTTTAGATTTTGTAAACACTTATGCGCTTTTAATACTCAGCTTAATTGCAGCCAGCGTCGCTATTCAATTTTGAGCTGAAATTCATCTTGGCTAATTTTAATCTTGAGCTTTTTGTATTTACGCTTACTGGCATCGAGTGCTGAGTGCAAAACCTCATTAGAAAAAGTTGTATCATTCATCAACTCCGAATAGATTTTATATCCAATCACAATCTTGGATGGCTTTTCCCCATTATGTTTAAAATCTTCAATTAATTGATCAAGATATGCAACATTTGCTTTTTTCATCAGATCTATTCTTTCAGCTTTGATACTTATTTAAAGTACTTAGATTTCTTTACACTTTGATTAATTTTAAAAAATTAAAGACTACATGATCATTTTTTATTGGAAATTTAAACTAAAAAGCAGCAATTTTGTTCTATAAACCACCATCACGTTTTATCATTCTCTACGGCATGCGTTACAGGTAAGTTTATTATGTCCCGAAGACCGCGTGAACAGGTTCATTATCTGCATCTTAAGGAGTTAGGTGGATTAGAAATGCTGAGCGCGCAATACTATCAGCAAACATTTTCTCGTCATGTTCATGAAGGCTTTTGTATTGGTGTAATTGAAGAAGGTGCGCAGCGTTTTTTCCGTACTGGTGCTCACCATGTTGCACCCAAAGGCGATATTATTTTAGTCAATCCAGATGAAATTCATACAGGTTCTTCGGCTGTTGAAACTGGTTGGCGCTATCGAGCAATTTATCCAACCCCTGAACTATTGAGCCGTCTTACTCAGGATTTGTTTTCTACCCAGCGTTTCATTCCTTGGTTTACGCATGCTGTGGTTCATGATGAAGGTCTTGCCCAGCAGCTCAGATTATTATTTGATCTTCTTGAGCAGCCACAGAATATTTTACTTAAAGAAACACTTTTTCTATCTACCATGGCTTGGTTGACTACACGCTATAGTCAAACAAAGCCGTCATTATTGAGCTTAAGTGATGCCAAAAGCAAAATACTTACAATCAAAGAAATGATCGCAACACATCCCGAACATGATTTTTCACTGGGTGAACTCGCAGGCTTTGCACATTTAAGCCAGTGGCATTTTTTAAGACAATTTAAAAAACATGTAGGTTTTTCTCCGCATGCGTGGCTTGTTCAATGTCGTATTATGAAAGCACAAAAATTATTACGTGAAGATTTGACGATTTCAGATGTCTCGCAACGTTGCGGTTTTTCAGATCAAAGTCATTTCACGCGACATTTTAAAAATGCACTCGGTATCACACCCGGCGGTTATATTCGAAGTTTAAAATAAGCAAGTTTATGCAATCAAGATCAATTTTAGGTGGCTAAAATCGTACTGTTATTTTGAGATGTAAAATCCAATCATGATGAATAATGTAATATCGAATTATTTTAACTTGGCCCATATACGTGATTTAGTTACGGGCGCCTTAAAAATTACTCCCTTGTGCATTGCTGTTTTACCATGGGGATTACTGGCCGGTTCGATGGCGATTCAGGCTGGACTTTCCCCTGCTCAAGCCATCGGGATGTCTGCTTTTGTATTTGCTGGTGCAGCTCAGTTGGTTTCACTTGGTATGATCATGGCGGGCGCTCCACTCATTAGTATTGTTTTGTCTGTATTTCTGATCACCTCACAACATTACCTATACGCGCTCAACTTACGTTCATCTGTGAAAAATGAATCTTTCGGCAAACGTGTATTATTTGGATTTGTTTTAACCGATGAGCTCTTTGCAATCAGTAGCACTCAACCACACTATAACTATCGTGTACTACTCGGCGCAGGAATCTGGTTTTATCTCTGCTGGCTTGTGTTTAGTTTTTTTGGTGTGCTACTGACCTCATCATTTTCACAACTTGAACACATGCATCTGGATTTTTCTATTGTTGCGACGTTTATAGCCATTATTGTGCCTCTCATTCAAAACCGACATGCTCTGATCGGGGTGATCATCACGCTTGTTCTGACAGCACTAATCCTATATTTAAATATCTTGATGGGTGGATTAATTGCTGCACTGATTGGGATGTGCGTAGCGGCATGGTCTGAATCTAAGGAGAAAAAAGAATGACATGGACATTTATGCTTTTACTGGCGGGAATTGTCTTTTTAAATCGTTATATTTTTTTAGAACCTCGTTTTCCGATCAAAATTCCCGACTGGCTTAATCGTGCCTTGCGCTATTCTGCACCTTGTATTCTTTCATCGATTTGCGTTCCGATTATTCTGATGGATAATCATGTCTTTCGAGAGCACATTATAAACCCCTACTTTATTGCCACACTGATTACCATATTGGTTGCCTATGTTATTCGACATACACTAGCCACAATCTGTATAAGCCTGAGCAGTTTTTATCTTCTGGTGTATTTAATGGCCTGATTTGGTTTTAGTTAAAACGCTGACTTGGGCGTATGTTTTTCCGTGTCAGTTTGTTAAATATTCTCATCATATCGAATCAATGAGGATGCGCAAGATGTGTAGCTTATCCGACATGCTAATACAGGCTAAATTTTAGTGACAAATATCATAGTCGATGGCCAATAAGTTGAACTCATTCAGCCCAAGTGAATTAAAAACTTACTTTTTGTAATTAAACTCGTTTTTATTGCCTAAATCGAGTACATTCAGGACAACAGACTGCGTAATTAAACGCAGATCGTACATTAAATTTTAATTGAAAATTAACGCATTCTAAAAATTATAGTTTGAATTAAAGGACAAAATTATGTTTAAGCACATACTTTTGAGTTCTGTTATTGCATCTTCGACCTTTCTTTTATCTTACACTGCTCAGGCGTGTACTCGTGTGGTATATCAAGGTAACAATCAGAATATTCTCACTGCCCGATCCATGGATTGGAAAAGTGATGTAGGTACCAATCTGTGGATTCTACCTAGCGGTATCAAACGCAGTGGCAATTCAGGTAAAAACTCCATCCAGTGGACGTCTAAATACGGAAGCGTTGTTGCTACTGGTTATGATGTTGCAACCACAGACGGTGTCAACGAAGCAGGACTCAACGCCAATCTATTGTGGCTGGTGGAATCACAATATCCAGACGAAAAAACCTCGAACAAGCCTAAATTAACCATTGCCGCGTGGGCACAATATGCGCTCGATAATTTTGCAACCGTAAATGAAGCGGTTACAGCTTTAGAAAAAGAGCCGTTTATTATTGTCAGTGATGCAGTTCCCGGAGAACAAAGACTAACCACCTTACATTTGTCACTTTCCGATGCCACGGGCGACAGCGCTATTGTTGAATATATTAATGGCAAGCAAGTGATTCATCACAGTAAGACTTATCAGGTGATGACCAATTCCCCTATTTTTGAAGAGCAGCTTGCCTTAAATGAATATTGGAAAAAAATAGGGGGAACAACATTTTTACCGGGAACCAATCGAGCAGCTGACCGATTTGCTCGGGCATCGTTTTATATCAATGCCATTCCCAAAACTGAAGATCCAAAAGCCAGTCTTGCTTCTGTATTTGGCGTGATTCGAAACGTATCTGTTCCTTATGGCTTAAATACTGAAGAAGAACCGAATATTTCATCGACCCGATGGCGAACAGTGGTTGACCATAAACATAAAATGTACTTTTTTGAATCGGCTCTTTCACCCAATATTTTTTGGATAGATTTAAAAAAGATTAACTTTAAAGATGGTATAACAAAGAAACTGGATTTAGGAAAAAATCAGGAAAATGTCTATGCGGGAGATGCAACCAGTCAGTTTAAAGCATCAACCCCATTTCATTTTTTAGGTAAAGACGATTAAGTCGAAAGTTTCTCAAAATTGGATGAACGAGGAAAAACATGAAAAGAATTTTTGGGTGGTGTACAGCACTCTTTTTATTGCATGGTTGTGCAACTGTTCCTCAAGATACGGCTCCACCGGATGATGTGGCAACGGCGGGACTGCTTTTGTGTCAACCGACCGAACAGTGCCCAATTATGAGTGCACGCTGGAATCCGGAAAATAAGAGCCAATTAAGAATCGATGTTCGCCTCAATAGCTCGTATTTGTATTACGACATCAAAAAGGTGACTTTTATTGTTGATGGTAAGCATTTATCTTACAGACCCAAACAGCCTACCGTCTTACGTTATGTGAATCGTTTAGAGCCTAGACGTTCGAGTAACTATATTGTGGTACCAAGTAGCTTTTTATCTGAATTTAAAAACGCAAAATCGATTGAAGTACAAATCAATACCGATCATGGCCCAATCAAACGTGCCATGTATAAAGATGGACAACAATCAAGCGCCTATAAAAACTTTATCGAAGTGTATAACAAGTCATAAAAAAAACACCTCACGCCATCGATGGTGTGAGGTGTTTTTTAAAGTAGCATCTTAAGGCGCGATTGGCTCAAAAGGCGGAATCACATCTGCGTTTTGTGCACGATGGCGCATAAAATGATCCATCAACACAATCGCAAGCATTGCTTCTGCAATTGGCGTTGCCCGAACCCCAACACACGGATCATGGCGACCTTTGGTTAAAACATCGATATTTTCACGATCGATATTAATGGTTTTACCTGGCGTAGTGATACTCGCAGTTGGCTTCAAGGCAATCGCAATGCGAATATCCTGACCGCTTGAAATTCCGCCTAAAATACCCCCTGCATGATTCGCCAAGAATCCATCAGCGCTCAACTCATCACGGGTTTCATGCCCAAACTGGCCAGCAACAGCAAAACCGTCGCCAATTTCGACGCCTTTTACTGCATTAATGCTCATCATCGCATGTGCAATATCGGCATCAAGTCGATCAAATACAGGTTCACCCCAACCAACTGGAACATTTTCTGCTACGATTTCGAGTTTGGCGCCACAACTTGTACCTTGTTCACGTAAAGACGTAACTAAAGCTTCAAAACGTGGAACGGCATCAACATCACCACAAAAAAATGGATTTTGAGAAACTTCATTCCAGTCGAGTTTTTCTGTTACTTCAGTTCCGATTTGTGTTACGTGCCCGCGAATGACAATACCAAACTTCTCTGCAAGAAACTTTTTCGCAATCGCGCCAGCAGCGACACGCATGGCCGTTTCACGTGCACTTGAGCGTCCGCCACCGCGATAATCGCGAAAACCATACTTTTGCGTATAGGTATAATCGGCATGTCCAGGACGGAAAGTTTGCGCAATATTGCCGTAATCTTTCGACTTTTGATCCGTATTTTCAATGTACAGACCAATCGATGTGCCCGTAGTTTTACCTTCAAACACACCCGAAATAATTTTAACCTGATCGGGCTCTTTGCGCTGTGTTGCAAACTTTGAAGTACCTGGTTTACGTCGATCAAGATCCTGTTGTAAATCCGCTTCAGAAAGTTCAAGACCCGGCGGAACACCATCTACAATTGCCATCAAGCCGACGCCATGCGATTCCCCACAGGTGGTGACTCGAAACAGCTGTCCAATACTATTCCCTGCCATAACGTTTCTTCCTTATCCCTCTAATGATGCTTGAAATAATTTCTGATGACGACGGCACTGTTCAGCAGTCAATGCAAAGATTCCCGAACCACCTTTTTGGAATGTCAACCAGTGAAAATCGACCGTATTAAAGTTTTGACGCATCGCCCACTCAGAATTACCCACCTCAATCACAATCAGACCGTTTTCGCTTAAATAATCAGCCGCTTGAGCGAGCATTTTACGCACCAAATCTAGTCCATCCTGACCTGCTGCCAAAGCCAGTTCAGGCTCATGTAAAAACTCTTCTGGCAAGTCAGCCATATCTTCAGCGTCAACATAAGGCGGGTTGCTGACAATCAAATCGTACTGATTTTCAGCAGGAATTTTTGCGAAAAGATCCGACTCCATAAGTGCAATTTGATATTGCTTATTGTGATGTTCAACGTTCAGCGCAGCCACTTCAAGTGCTTCTTTTGAAATATCTGTTGCATCTACTTCTGCATCTGGATACGCATAACCCAATGCAACCGCGATACATCCTGAACCTGTACACATATCTAGAATTCGGTGCGGTGTTTTTGGCGCAGCATTTTCCGGCAGATTGTTTTGTGCCTCTCGCATTTGACCATTTTCATCGAGGCAATACGGCGCAAAACGTTGTTCGATCAGCTCTGCTACCGGTGAGCGAGGAATTAAAACACGCTCATCGACATAAAACGGTTTGTTGGCAAAATAAGCAAGATTCAGCAAATATGACGTTGGCGTACGCTCATTGATACGGCGTTCGAGTAAACTCAAAAATTCGGCTTTTTCACTTGGCAGCAATTTGGCATCTAGAATTTCTGAGTCTGCCGCCCATTCAAGTGACAACGTTTGCAATACCAATGCTGAGCTTTCAGCAAAATAATCTTCTGTCCCTTGTCCTAAATGAGCATCATATTGACGTAATGCAGTCACACCAAAACGAATAAAATCACGAATTGTGCTTAAACTTTCTGCTGCTTCCTGTAAATGTTCAGGGCTGATTGTCGGTCGCTCCACTCAGGGATCTCCAAAAGGTTGTTATGCAAAACGCGTTATCATACCTTGTTTTGCCAAGCTTTATAAGATCAAGATGGTATGCATTTAAAGGAACTGTGATCACGAGGTGCGATTGAGCCTGTTATGAAAACACGAAGTACTAAAAGCGATAAAACGATCTATCTTATTTCAATCATATTGATTTCATTCTGAACCAGTGCCTTATACATCAAGTATTAAATCTTGCTTTCAATTTAAGCAAAGCTCATCTAAACTAAATTGAATAAAAATTAATTATTTTCATTAATCCTTTAAAAATCTCGAAGACAACAATGATCAGACTCATCCCTTCTTCAATCGTCGTGTGGTCAATCTTAATTGCTATAGCTATCTATTATCAAAGCGATCTATTCGATATATTTCTGCTCACGCTTACTTTCTTTATATTTATACTCTTTAGATATTTGGCGTATGGTAATGTGCCTATAAATAAAATACAGCAGCATACTCATTTTAGACGTTTTAAAATAATGCTTGAAAAGACTTATCCTTTTGATCTTGCTGTTTTTATGGTGATCTACAATCAGATTATATTTAGAGCGATTTCAATCACATAATGATGGGAATTGGATTTAAATTTTCTAATTTATGGAATAATTAAAATATTTAAATTAAGTCTTTGTAAATATGAATTTAAATAAAAAAAGAGATGCCTCAGCATCTCTTTTTGAATCATTTATTGTGTCATTACTTATTTTTTAGCAGCAGTTGCTTCAGTGGTGATGTTGACTGTGATCTTATCTCCCACATTCGGCACATAATTACCGATACCGAATTCTGAGCGGTTAAACGAAGTAGTTGCATTAAAGCCAATCGCTGGAACTTTTGCCATTGGGTGCTCACCTTGTTTATTAAGTACAGCATCAAGCACCACAGGTTTGGTAATGCCTTTAACGGTTAAATTACCTGTAATTTTGAAGTGTTTTTTGTCTTTGGTTTCAACTTTAGTACTTTTGAAGGTAATGTTTGGATACTTGGCTGCATTAAACCAGCCTTCTTGCTGGAATTCTTTATCTAGAGCTGGCACATTGGTATTTACGCTACTGACTGGAATCGTCACGTCTACCGATGAGTTCGCAGGTTTAGCGTTATCGACTTTAATGACACCTTGGATGTCACTGAAGTTCGCGCTTGGTGTTGAAAAACCAAAATGGTTCCAGCTAAATACGGTTGCTGTATGCGTTGGATCAATTTTATAATCTACTGGCGCTGCAAGTGCCAATGTACTGCTGATCGCAACCGCCAAACCTAAAGATAATGATTGAAGTTTCATTCGATGTTTTCCTTTTAAATCATGTTATTTAGTCTATACATTCAACAATTTAAATCATTCTGATTTATAAAACGATATGTTGCATGGATGAAACACCACACTTTAAATTTAATTTTTCTTAATAATTTTAAATTTTATTTATTTAAATTATACATTTAGAGGATGCAATAAAAGTTGCTCTGAAGAATTTATCTTATTTTAAAAGACAAAAAGCTACATTATTGATTCAATCGATCACAATTACAGGCAAAAAAAGCCCTTGCAAACAAGGGCTTTTCTTTTAAAGCGCTAAAACTTAGTAGCTTTGTACCGCTTCAATTACAGCTTGGCTAGTAATACCAAAGTGCTGGAACAAATCTTTTGCAGGTGCAGATTCACCATAAGTGGTCATTCCGATCACTTTACCGTCTAGACCTACAAACTTCCACCAGTAATCGACATGCGCCGCTTCAACCGCAACACGAGCACGAATGCTCACAGGCAATACCGCTTCACGATATGCTGCATCTTGAGTCATGAACAACTCTGCGCAAGGCATAGATACCACACGAACGCCTTCAAGCTGTGCGTAGGCTTCCATCGCGATAGATACTTCAGAACCTGTTGCAATAATGATCGCTTTCAATTCGCCTTTTTCTTGTGCCAATACATAACCGCCTTTCGCAGCATCTTGAATTTGTGCTTCAGTACGTGACTGGAATGGCAAGTTTTGACGAGACAAGATCAATGCGGTTGGACCATCTTTACGCTCAAGCGCAGATTTCCATGCAATTGCTGTTTCAACTGTATCAGCAGGACGCCATGTATTGAGGTTTGGCGTACCACGAAGTGACGCGATTTGCTCGATTGGCTGATGTGTTGGACCATCTTCACCCAAACCAATTGAATCGTGGGTATATACATGAATCACACGTTGCTTCATTAATGCAGACATACGTACAGCATTACGCGCGTATTCCATAAACATCAGGAACGTTGCAACATAAGGAACAAAACCACCGTGCAGCGCAACACCGTTAGCAATGGCTGTCATACCGAATTCACGTACGCCATAGTAAACGTAGTTTCCTGCTGGGTTGTCCTGCACACCTTCACACCCTTTCCAAAGTGTCAGGTTAGAACCTGCCAAATCTGCTGAACCGCCTAGCATTTCTGGCAATAACGGACCAAACGCTTGCAAGGTGTTCTGGCTCGCTTTACGGGTTGCAATTGTTTCTGCTTTCTCATTCACCTGCGCAATAAATGCATCGGCTTGTGCAGTAAAGTCTGCTGGCAAGTCACCATTTACACGGCGCAATAATTCTGCTGCTTCAGTTGGATATTTTGCTTGATATGCGGCAAATACTTCATTCCATGCAGCTTCAGAAGTTTGACCTTTTTCATTGGCATTCCATGCGGCATAAATATCTTGCGGAATAACAAATGCTTCATCGCTCCAACCCAGTGCTTCACGGGTAAGTTTGATTTCTTCTGCACCCAATGGCGCACCGTGACAGTCTTCTTTACCTTGCTTGTTTGGAGAACCTAAACCAATAATTGTCTTACAGATAATTAAAGTTGGTTTAGTAGTTTCTGCTTTTGCTTCAATCGTTGCCTGACGGATTGCAGCGGCATCATGACCATCTACACGAAGAACTTGCCAACCGTAAGCCTTAAAACGTTGCTCAGTATCATCACTGAACCAACCTTCAACCTCACCATCAATCGAGATGCCATTGTCGTCATAGTAAGCAATGAGTTTGCCCAGACCTAATGTACCCGCCAATGAACACACTTCATGTGAAATGCCTTCCATCAAACAGCCATCGCCCAAGAAGCAATAAGTGAAATGATCAACGACTGTTAAATCGTCTTTATTGAACTGAGCCGCTAGTGTTTTTTCAGCCAGTGCGAAACCAACAGCATTTGCAATGCCCTGACCTAAAGGACCTGTTGTTGTTTCGATACCTGGTGCATAACCATATTCTGGGTGACCCGGTGTTTTTGAATGAAGCTGACGGAACTGTTTTAAATCGTCAATTGAAAGATCATAACCAGTTAAATGCAACAAAGCATAATGCAGCATTGATCCATGACCATTAGAAAGTACAAAACGGTCACGGTTGGCCCATTGCGGGTTTGCTGGATTATGGTTTAAAAATTCACGCCACACCACATCAGCAATATCTGCCATCCCCATTGGTGCACCAGGATGCCCTGAGTTTGCTTGTTGCACAGCATCCATAGCCAATACACGAATTGCGTTTGCAATACGACGTTCGTTTAAAGGGGTCGTCATAGGTCAGTATCCAAATTAAAGCTGATAAGGAAGAAGAAATGAATCAGAATTCAAACTGTGAGTATTGTCTTAAAAAAAACTGAATGGGTAAAGCCTAGAGTGACGTTTCATGTTTGTTTTTTTGAATTCAGGCACAAAATGTTTAAAAATTAACTGATTCTCGATGATTTTTAAATTGCTCAAATCTGATGAACAAATCTAAAGGCAATAAATTTAAACACTCAATCTTGTTGAAAGTGAATTTTATTCATCTTTATATACGTCTTTGTTAGCTTCAATCAGTTATAGAGTTTTCGATTTAATACACTTCGGTGAAAAGAATCGGATGATTTCACATAAATTTCATCTGAGATTGATTATTGTATAACTGAAACTTAGACAAAACACTATGCTTTATAAGTTCTATTGATATAAATTAAAATTTATATGAATTGAAATAAATTCATTGATTTTAGTCAGCTTAAGCTAGTCCTGAAGTCTAAGTCGATGTAACATATCCCGTCTTTTGAATTAACTGTGATAGGACTTTCATGCGCGAGTACGCTGTTTTTACTTCGGAATCTGTAAGCGAAGGTCATCCCGATAAAATGGCAGATCAGATCAGTGATGCTATTTTGGATGCGATCTTAAAAGAAGACCCATACGCACGGGTTGCTTGTGAAACACTCGTAAAAACAGGTGCTGTGGTTCTGGCTGGTGAAATTACCACAACAGCGAATGTTGATTTTGAAGCGATCGTTCGTCAAACCGTAAACGGTATTGGCTACCATCACTCTGATCTCGGATTTGATGGTTCAACCTGTGCGGTCATTAACATGATCGGCAAGCAATCACCTGAAATTGCACAAGGTGTAGATCGTCAGAAACCTGAAGATCAAGGCGCTGGCGACCAAGGTTTGATGTTTGGTTATGCAAGCCGTGAAACTGACGTGCTTATGCCTGCACCAATCTCTTATGCGCATCGCTTAATGGAACGTCAAGCCGAGCTTCGTCGCTCTGGTGTTTTGCCATGGTTACGACCAGATGCAAAAAGCCAAGTAACATTCGCTTATGAAAATGGCAAACCTGTTCGCTTGGATGCGGTCGTTTTATCGACTCAACACGATCCTGAAATTTCTCAAGCACAGCTAAAAGAAGCCATTATTGAAGAAATTATCAAGCCAGTTATTCCAGCGGACATGTTCCATGCCGCAACTAAATTCCACATTAATCCAACGGGATTGTTTGTGATTGGTGGCCCAGTGGGTGACTGTGGCTTAACAGGTCGTAAAATCATTGTAGATACTTACGGCGGTATGGCACGTCACGGTGGTGGTGCATTCTCTGGTAAAGATCCATCGAAAGTTGACCGTTCTGCTGCTTATGCAGGGCGCTATGTGGCAAAAAATATTGTTGCAGCTGGCTTGGCAGACAAATGTGAAATTCAGGTAAGCTACGCGATTGGTGTGGCTGAGCCAACTTCGATTTCAATCAATACGTTTAATACTGGAAAAGTAGATGACGAATTGATCGTGGCCTTGGTGCGCGAACACTTCGACCTTCGTCCATTTGGTATTACCCGTATGCTTAACCTGCTTCAACCGATGTATAAGCAAACTGCTGCTTACGGCCATTTTGGTCGCGAAGGATCAGATACTGCCTTTACTTGGGAAAAAACAGATAAAGTACAAGTGCTCAAAGATGCATCTGGCCTTTAATTGCTAAGTAATTGATTAAAAAAATGTCCGACACAAGTCGGACATTTTTTTTGGTTTTAATTACGCGTTATTGATTCGATTTAGTCGGTTTATCATGATTAAAAATGTCCAGCAAAGTATGCTGATTGGGTGTGTCATCTTGCGCCTCAACATAGAAATGAAAGGTTTTAACCACCATCACTACGGCTAGACAACCCACTAAGCAAAATACCCACCACCCGTAAGGACTACGGATATGATGCGAACCACAGTGAGGACATTCTTTGTCTGTTGATGCAACGACCTTGTCACAACACGCACAACGATATTGATACAGCATGGGCTTCCCCCTGTCTTAGTGCTGATTTATTTTTCTAGTTTCGTTTGCATAATTAAGAACCAAATATGGATCTTTAATTGCATACTATGACAATGTGTACGATATTTCAACAGCAAACCATTTCAATCAAATGACTCAATAGTGCCAAAATTGTTACATTTTTAGCACTGCTAGTGAAAAAAAGTTTCAACTGTTAAAATGTGAAATGTCATGCAGCAATTAATCTCATCATATGGCTCAACTTATTAATAAAGGTGGTTTCCGTGAGCGCGCGAACCGCAGCCGTGGTTATCAGCAGTCTGAAAATCGCCAAACTGCGCTCCTTCCCAACAAATATCAACCCAATCACGGTACTGAAGCTTCTGGCCTCACATCAGATCAAAAGACTTCTGATAAAACTGATGACAATAAAAAAGCTGAATGAAAATATCATTCAGCTTTTTTTCAACTCAGAAAATCGTTTATTTCTGATCTTTGTGCTCGATTTGTTTCTGATCTGGCTTCACTTCGCGCGCTTCACCATCAATTACATTTGAATCTTGAAATGGAGATCCACCACCCTGCTGATTCTGCATATTTTGCATTTGACGCATGAGATCTTCAAATGGGTTTTGGCCATTCGTTCCGCCAGCACCTCCCATCATGCCACCCATCATTTTGTTCATCATGGCTTCTTGACGCTTAGCGAGCGTTTTCATTAAGGCATTACGGAAGAATGTTTGTACCCCTGGAATTAAAATCAATAACGCTAAAATATCGGAAATCACACCCGGTATCATTAGTAAAAAGCCAGCCATCGCCGTTGCAAGTTTCTTGCTGACCGCTGGATCGTTACCAAGCTGACCTGACATCTGCATTTGTTGTAGTTGTGGCATGATGGTGGATGCACTTGAACGTAACATGTTCAAACCAATGAAAAAAGCGATAATAAACCAGAAAAACACGTACCAGCCGCTTATGAATTGAGCAATGCCAATCCATACAGCAATTTCCAGAATCGCGCCAAGAACAACAATAAGAAGTAAATTCATTTAAAACTATGTCTATCTCAAAAAATTAAAGGTTTTATGCAGTATCAAGACCGACTCAAAGAGAATCAAGCTTTTTTCATGCGCTTATGTAAAAATATGGGCATTATTTTATTTTTAAAGTCTTTTATGCCATTAATCATCGGAATTGATCCAGGTTCGCGTTTAACCGGTTATGGAATCATTGAAAAAAATGGAAATGACCTACGTTTTATCGATGCCGGTACGATTCGCACCGAAACCCAAGGAATGCCTGAGCGATTAAAACGAATTTTTGCTGGCGTTGAACGCATTGTAAAGTTTCATGGCCCAACCGAAGCTGCGGTTGAGCAAGTATTTATGGCACAAAACCCAGATTCTGCTTTAAAACTCGGTCAAGCACGCGGCGCTGCGATTGCTGCATTGGTCAATTTAGATCTAGACGTGGCTGAATATACCGCACGTCAGATCAAACAATCGGTGGTTGGATATGGCGCAGCCGACAAAGAGCAAGTGCAAATGATGGTCATGCGTATTTTGAGCTTAACCATCAAACCACAAGCAGATGCTGCGGATGCCTTGGCTGCTGCAATTTGCCATGCCCATGCATCGGGCAATATGAGTAAATTTGCAGTGCTCAATGCACTTGGCGGTATGGCCAGAGGCCGCAGCAGATACAGTAGCCGGCGTCGTTAAAATGAAATCTAAGGATTAACAACCTGATAGATCGCATCAAGCATTTGGTGCGCCTGAATCCCTCGTTGGCCCGATTGCGCCAGTCGATCACCTGCCTGTCCGTGTAAAGTCACAATATCCGATAACGAAATATGTGTATCGAGTTGTGCTTTCAGGCTGGCAATCATACCTGCCAGTACATCCCCCATACCCGCCGTGCCCATGCCGGCATTGCCAGTTGTACAGATCCAGAGCTGATCTGGCTCCAAAATAAGACTACCAGCACCTTTGAGTACCCATTGTCCGGAAAATCGCTGATAAAGCTGCTCAATGGCAGTCACTCGATCTTGTTCGATCTCTTTAGCAGAAGTATTTAGTAATCTCGCCGCCTCGCCAGCATGAGGGGTGAGATATACGTTTTGTGAAAATGTGAAACTGTGTTCAGCTAAAAACCAGAGTGCATCGGCATCGATGACTAGATGTAATTCAGTGCGTTTCAGTAATACAGGACACCATTTCATAAACTGTTTTTCTGACCATTCATCACGGCCAAGCCCCATACCAAAACAAACCGAATCGATTTGCTGAAGTAGAGTCAGAATTTCATCTGAAGTTAAAGCTTGAATGTCTTTAATCATGATGTTGGGCGCTCGTGCCAAAATAGCAGCATGATGAGTCGCATCACAAACCACAGTCACTTTTCCGGCGCCAGCATGAAAGGCTGCTTCTGCTGCCATAATCACCGCGCCGCCCATATCACGATGGCCACCAACAACCAGTACATGGCCATATGTTCCTTTATGTCCAAAGGCTTGGCGTTTAGGCAATATAATCTTGGCAGACTTTAAAAGTGCGGTCGCTCGCAACGAAACGTCAGGTGGAAGCAAGTTAATCAGTTCAACTTGTCCAGAGAACTCAGAACCTTGCCCTGTATGCAGTCCAATTTTGTGGGCAAGCACGGTATAGGTAATATCTGCTTTAATTGCTATAGGTAAGCACTGCCCCGTATTTGCATTTAAGCCACTAGGTAAGTCAATCGCCACTTTCAACCCCGAAAGCTGATTAAAGTGCTTAATCACCGTCTGCCAGTCTGAGTCGAGGTTACGATTTAAACCATGACCAAATAGCGCATCGATATGACAATCATATACATCGGGTACATCGAAAGATGAATGAATATTAAGCTGATGCCTACGCGCAGTTTGTACGGCCTGCGCAAGATCTGGAGATTCACCTGCCGGGGCAGCAAAAATAGTAACCTGATAACCCGCTTGCTGAAGATAAGCCGCCAGAAAATAACCATCACCTGCGTTATTCCCCATTCCACACCAAACCGCGATTTTACGAACACTTAGGCTATTTTTTTGAATGAAATGATCTAATTTATTGCAAATCGACCATGCAACCTGTTGCATAAGCCCGAGCGATGAATTTTGCTTTTGGAACCATCGTTGTTCCCATGCTCGGATCTCTTGGCTGTGATAAACTGCTGCATGCATTTTGAATTCTCCGTTATTTTTTAATTTATGCCACTTGATCAGCCGCATGGCAGCATTCCCCTTACCCAAGATGATCCAGAAGAACTCAAAAGCTGGATTAAATCGCAGGCCTTAGCGCTGGGTTTTTCTGATTGTGTCATCGCTAAACCAGATGCTCAAGACCAAATGCCACGTTTTAAAGAGTATTTGAAACGTGGTTATCATGCCGATATGCATTATCTGGCAGAAAATCTCGATAAGCGTGCCGACCCAACCCTACTGGTGCCGGGCACCAAAAGCATTATTTGTGTGCGCATGAATTATCTAGTGGAAAGCCCCAAGCCTCGATATGTGCCCGATCAACCCAACTCGGCCATTATTGCGCGTTATGCACGTGGGCGCGATTACCATAAGGTCATGCGTGGGCGCCTTAAAACATTGGCTGGAATCATTAAAGCGCGCGTTGGTGAGTTTGAATCACGTCCATTTGCCGATTCTGCGCCAATTTTTGAAAAATCACTGGCGGAGAGTGCCGGAATGGGCTGGACGGGCAAGCACACCCTACTCATTCATAAAAAATCTGGCTCTTTTTTTGTGCTAGGTGAACTATTTACCTCTTTGGAATTACCCTTTGATCAGCCTGCCACAGCACATTGTGGCTCATGTACCGCCTGTATTGATATTTGTCCAACCCAAGCGATTGTAGAACCGTATATGCTGGATGCACGCAAATGTATTGCCTATTTAACCATTGAATATAAAGGCATCATTGCTGAAGAATTAAGAGCTGGTATTGGTAATCGTATTTTTGGATGTGACGATTGCCAGCTCATTTGCCCGTGGAACAGTTTTGCAAAAATAGCGTCAATTCCGGACTTCAACCCGCGACATGGATTAGATAATATTTCACTACTTGAAATATGGACATGGAATGAGGCCACATTTTTGGCAAATACTGAAGGTAGCCCAATTCGGCGAACTGGCTTTCAATCATTTAAACGCAATATTGCGATTGGTTTGGGAAATGCACCCTACTCAGATGAAGTCATCGAGGCCTTAAAAATGGCGCGCGAACAGCATGATGAAATTGTACAAGTTCATATTGATTGGGCAATTGAACAACAATTGAAAAAACAATACCAGATCCATTAAAAAATGATGTTTTTTGCCCTTCGGCTTTGGCACGAATTCTGTATGATTAGGAACTAGTAAATGCAATCATCATGGACTATGACAATGACATTACGTAATGATTGGACTCGTGACGAAATCCAAGCACTCTACGATCAACCTTTTTTAGATTTGGTATTTCAGGCACAACAAGTGCATCGTGAGCATTTTTCTGCCAACACGATTCAAGTAAGTACGTTACTTTCAATCAAAACAGGTAAATGCCCGGAAGATTGTAAATATTGCTCTCAATCTGCACATTATGATTCTAAATTAGAAGCAGAAAAGCGTATTGCCGTCGATAAAGTTATTTTAGAAGCGAAAGCTGCTAAAGAATCTGGCTCTTCACGTTTTTGTATGGGTGCTGCATGGCGTAATCCGCACGAACGCGATATGCCTTATGTGCTTGAAATGGTTCGCGAAGTAAAATCACTGGGCCTTGAAACATGTATGACACTTGGTATGCTGAATCAGTCCCAAGCTGAGCGTTTAAAAGATGCTGGATTAGATTATTACAACCACAACCTCGATACATCACGCGAGTACTATAACAATATTATCAGTACCCGTACCTTTGATGATCGTTTGAATACGCTTGATCACGTTCGTGGTGCAGGCATGAAAGTGTGTAGTGGTGGTATTGTGGGCTTGGGCGAACAGAAACAAGATCGAATCGGTTTGTTACATGAGCTTGCAACGCTTCCAATTCATCCTGAATCTGTGCCAATTAATATGCTGGTGCCAATTGAAGGCACGCCATTGGCAGAAGTTGAAAAATTAGATGTGACTGAATGGATTCGTACCATTGCTGTAGCACGTATTATCATGCCACAGAGTTATATTCGTCTCTCGGCAGGCCGTGAATCTTTGAGTGATTCAGATCAAGCATTGGCATTTATGGCAGGTGCAAACTCCCTATTTTCCGGTGACAAACTTCTCACTACACCAAACGCTGGTGAAGGTAAAGATCAGATCTTGTTTGCAAAATTAGGCCTTGTTGCAGAAAAACCAAAAGTATCTGTACGTGCCATGGCTGTCGATGCAATGTCAGCTTAAGTTCAGTTGGTACGAAAAGCCCTCAAGTCATTTGAGGGTTTTTTATATTGATGTCACTAAATTTCCATATTTTGCAGTTAAGTACATTCCTTCTCGAATCAGATCTTCACCTAGTGCGTGACATACCCGTAATTGGTTTGTTGCTGTATCATAATGTAGTGAATCAAAAATATCAGGATGATGAAATAACCAGATAATGGTTTCACTCAAATCTCGCGTTACTACATGGTCGACTTTTGACATTTCGTTTCTTTAACAAATCCAAAAATATTCAAGAATAATCATAATTGTTAATCCACATAAAATAAAGTGTAGCATTTAATGCTAATTGGATAAGTACGTATTCTTTAATTTTTCTCTTATTAAAATTTATATGTAAAAATCAAAGATGGAAAACGAGTTTCCCACCTTTCAACTAAATATATTTCTATATCTAGTTTATCTTATAAAAATTAAAATCAAACACTGTTTGGTTTGAGTGTATAAAAGCTATCTTTCTGCTTAGAAAGTAAATTAATAAATTCAGGAATATTACCAATTGACAAAGTATATGGATTAAATTCATCAATATTATATTCAGAGAAAAAATTAACAATTTCCTTGTGAAAAATAGCATATTTCATATGCCATTTAGAAAATAATCTGTCTGTTACATCCTCACAATACATTAATTCACAATTTTCATGACGAGGATCGTTTAAGATTTTGTTATGAAAAAGATCATTAATTTTGATTTTGTTACCTTCAAGACACTGAACGAAATAGCCATTTCCATAATAAAGTGCACCACAAATAGCATTTGGGGTATTAAAATTTAATGCTTCAGTTAAAATATTAAATAATTCATTCATTGGATTATCGCATTCTTTTAACTTACTCACATACAGCATTCTTGCATCGCTCATACTTGTCTCGATATATAATAATTTAAAAAAATTAAAATAATACAAATACTTGCTGAAGGGATTTGTGCTTTTAATCACTTAAAGAATACTCTAAACTTCTTGTATAAGTAATGACTAAAATGAAAAATATTCTTTTTTGATCAACTTTTAACAAATATTGATAGAATCTGCCGTTATATTAAAAATATATTTAAAAACAAACACTTATTCTAATAATGTAGATTTATTGATAACTTACAGAGATTAATTAATATTATTCCACACCTTAAAAGTGTGACAAATTTAACAATTCTATTGCAAATTGATACATATTTTTATTTTATCCTTAGCAGATCTGTTGAATTTATACCCACTATAAATGATTGAATTTCATACAAAAAAAGTTTTTCATATCACTTTTCCTAAATTTCCATTTACGGATATCTCGATATCATTTAGCAAATTTGATACCGTACCCACGCTTATTGCTAACTCATGCTTTGATGCTCTGATCTAGATGGATGTTCTTTATCTACTTCAAATCTCTTACATTCACCAATGGGCTTTGTTGGAGTGATTGATCTATAAATAATCAAAGTATATATGCCATACTGTGTATTATCTTTCCTTTACAACAAGCATCTTTCGGAGTCATTAAAGCTTAAAATAGAGCTTACCCGTTCAATTTATTAATAAATCGCCAAAAACAATTCGAGTTGGTTAATAATTGTCTTTGATTGCTTTACTCAACAAGATGACATGAGCTAGAATCCGAATGTTTTGCAATATAGCGTTTTTTTTGCAATTTTTTTGAGAGTTTACTCTGTTTCTACTTAATAAAAAACTTGTAATATATTTTGAAATTCGCTAAGATTGCGCTCAACGCAAATTGTTTGAAATACAATAACTTGCGATATAGGGCCTATAGCTCAGTCGGTTAGAGCAGCGGACTCATAATCCGTTGGTCCCGTGTTCGAGTCACGGTGGGCCCACCATATAAAACAACCACTTAGGTGCATTAATCCTAAGTGGTTTTTTAATGCTTGAAATTCATGCAAGCACTATGTAACCAGTTCATCTTTTCTGGCTCATTAAAGATTATGATGCTCTCTTCTTTTACCTCGCTACAGAGCAATAGGCAATGAGCAATGTCCCCTACTAAAATTAATCATAGACGCTTATTTATTAATGAGTACTAACTTTGTGAGTCAAGAATTAGTAGCTATTGAAGTTAGGTTCATGAAAGAAAACGTCGTACATGTAGTTGTATGTTGAGAGTATGACAAGTCAGCTAGATGACTAAAATATTATTTTTAGACTTTTGTTAAATCAAAATAAAATTAGCGAGATAGTTTTACTCAGTCATTGCATGAAATTTCTATACTCACTAATTTTAAATTCTAATTAATTTAAATCCATTGGCTGGAAATAATATCAAATTTTATTAATAAAGTTGATTCACTGAGTCTTCTTGAACGCCGAATACACCATCTGTCTTTTCTATTTCATTAACAATTTCTTTTACCTTAGATTGAGGAACAGAGACTACAATGATACTTAAATTATCTAATATATATACTGTTTCTAATTTTTGATTCTGTATTTTACTCAAAACTTTTTGCTTCTTGGCAGCATCATAATGAACTATGAAGTTAGTATGATCTTGTTGATGAGCAGATCTAAATAGCTCCCATGCATCTACTTCTGAACCATCTGAAAGCTTACAAAATGCAAACTCATCACCAGCTAAATTTTTTTTGGTGAAAGATTTTCCACCTATTTTTTCACAATGAACATTGGCAGGATTGGCCATACCAATTGATTTAATATTATTAGTATTACTAATACCACTAGATGTGCATGCAGTGAACAAAAGTGATGAGGCTAGTGTTCCAATTAGGGTTTTTTTCATAAGATCATAAACTAGCTGAGGAAAAAGGATATTATCAGACAAAATTATTCGGTGAAGTATGATAAATGTATTTATTCCGATTTGAAAATTTTTAGAAAACCTTTATTAACCCTTACTTTAGATAATAATTTACTTAAAAAATTAGAATGAGAAGATGAAAAAATGGGTATTTCGTTTTATGATTTCTTTAAGAGTCGAAATGACTACGCAGAGCTACTCATGGAAGTAGCTCAATGATGGATTCTCAAACACATGCTAGATCATTTTGAGTCAGCATAAAATTTTCGTAAGCTTTATATAAACAAGCCTCCAATCAAGGCTTTCAGCAGCATACTATAAAGATCAGATCTACATATTGTTGAGCTTGAGCGTATAGTAGCTATCCTTCTGTTTAGAAAGCAAATTAATAAATTCAGGAATGGTATCGAACGATAGCGTATATGGATTAAACTGATCAACATTGCTTTGAGAGAAAAAATTCACGATATCTTTGTGGAAAATCGCATATTTCATATGCCATTGAGAAAATAGTCTTTCTTTAATGTCCTCGCAATACATCAGTTCGCAATTTTCATGACGTCGATCATTTAAGATTTTGTTATGAAAAAGCTCATTAATTCTGGTTTTATCACCTTCAATACATTGAACGAAATAACCATTTCCGTAGTAAAGTGCACCACAAATTGCATTTGGGGCATTATAGTTCATTGATTCAGTCAAAATGTTGAATAATTCATTCATTGGATTATCACACTCTTTCAACTTACTTACATACAGCATTCTTGCATCATTCATACTTATCTCGATCTAACATAATTTTAAAGAAATTAAATAATACAAATGCTTGCTTGGGAGATTTGTGCTTTTAATTACGGAAAGATTACTCTAAGTAGATTTGACAAGTAATGACTTCTCGAAAAAAAAACGTATTTTTTAAGTAAATTTTAACAAATAAAAGATTCGTGATATTTTTCTAAAAAGTTTTGCCATAAATTAAAAAAATTTATAAAAATCAATTTCTTAATCAAAAAATTAGTAATGATAAATATTTTTAATTGAGAATTATTACTAATCATAAAAAATTAACGAGACTTAATATACATTTCCATTGCAAAATACAACATGTTTGTACAATTTTATTGAGTACAGATCAGTTCATTTTTTCCAATTTCTTAGTAACTTAATTCAAGTTGTATAAATTTCAATCAATGGCTTTTATGAAATTTTTATGTATAACCTCGAATCGTGGATAAGAAATTGTCTTGCAAAATAAGGGGAAATGAATAGAGCCATAAGCTTTTCTTATGCTTACAAGTTTTGGATAGGAGAAGTATACGCGAATTCTGGTAATTACCTATGTTATGATGTATTTTGAAGTGAAATCATGTGATCATCGCACCATATTTTATTCTTTACGGTCTGGCTTCATGCATGTTAAGAGTTTTGGCAATATCGCATAGGAAATTCGTACTTTCCTTCTCTTGAATGAGTTAAAAATAAAAGAGTACTGGGAAGACGAATAATAAGTTGCTTATGCAACATCTGTATGAAAATAAGGTTGATCAGTTTACTTTTTTTAAAAATTACTTCTCGTATTAATTTTTCATTTTAGATCAATTAGTATTCATAATAAGAATTAATTCTGCTGTTAGTTCTCTTGGTTATTCCTGCTTCTAGCATTCATATTTTGATATTCACTCTTGATCTTATTTGTATACCCTGCCTAAGCAGGGCGAATAATCAAAATTAATTTAGATCAATAAACTATATGAATTGATAAAATGTAGTAGCAAAAAAATAATTTTATTTCATATGCAATATTCATTTAAGGATGAACAATAATTTTTACAGCAGACTCATTATTATGAATCAATGTTTCAAAGCCTTTAGAAACAAGATCATCTAAAGCAATCCGTTGGGTAATAAAAGGTTCTAGATTAATCTTGCCTTGCTCAACTAAACGAATAGTTTCCTGATGGTCATTGACGTAAGCTATCGTGCCACGAATATCTAGTTCTTTCATTACTACGCTATGTACATTAATCGTGGCAGGATGGCTCCAAATAGAAACAATTACAACGACACCCGTTGGTTTCATCGCTGCGACGAGTGTATCCATAACTTTATTCACACTACTACACTCAAAAGCAACATCTACACCGCGGTCTTGAGTAATTTTCATTACTTCATTTACCACATCAACCTGAGATGGATCCAGTACATAATCGGCAACACCAGCCTCTATCGCTTTTTCTTTACGCTTTGCACTTAGCTCAGTGATGATAACCGTAAGACCTTTGGCCTTTAAAATTGCGGATAAAAGTAAGCCTATTGGGCCAGCTCCACCAACCAATGCTACATCACCTGCTTTTGCACCACTTCTGACATAGGCGTGATGACCAACAGATAAAGGTTCTATCAACGCTGCTTGGTCTAAAGGAATATCATTTGAAATAGGATGTACCCAACGGCGTTGAACTGCAATTTTTTCAGAAAGACCGCCACCCCTCCCGCCTAAACCAATAAAATTCATATTTTTTGATAAATGATACTTATCATGTGGGCCAGTTGGTACATCGTCAGCAATAATATAGGGTTCAACTACGACATGTTGTCCAATTTCGATATCATCTACGCCTTCACCAACTGCATAAACCACACCTGAAAATTCATGTCCCATTGTTACAGGTGCCGACTCTCCTGAAATTGGATGTGGATGACCACATGGTGGAATAAAAATTGGCCCTTCCATGAATTCATGTAAATCTGTACCGCAAATACCACACCATGCAACCTGAACTCCAACGGTGCCTGGAAGTACTTTCGGCTCAGGGATATCTTCAATTCGAATATCCCCTCGGTCATAAAAACGAGCTGCTTTCATCATGTATTCCTTATGTTGATACTAACGCTAAACCATTCCACCATCTGTCAAAATAAACTGACCTGTAACGTAATTAATCCAACTTTATTGTTTAAATCTCTAGACACATTGCGGACTCCTTAAATATGAATTGCACGTTGCATTGCAGATAAAACCGACTCAAGCATCGCTTCAGACAAAGTAGGATGAGGGAAAATGACCTGCGCTAAGCTTTCATCTGTCGCTTCTAGGTATTTTGCGATGGCAAAACCCTGAATATGTTCGGTAACTTCATGCCCAACCATGTGAGCACCTAACAATTCACCTGTTTCCTGACTAAAAATAGTTTTAATGAATCCTGTGCTATCACCTAAAGCCAATGCCTTACCATTGGCTTGCAAAGGAAACTTACCCACATTGATATTCAAGCCCGCAGCTTTCGCTTTCTGTTCTGTCAGACCAATACTGGCCACTTGCGGATGGGTAAAGATACAGCCCGGAATTTGTGTACGATCTAAAGCATGTACATGATCTAAACCTGCAATTTTCTCTACACAAAGAATAGCCTCGTGACTGGCCTTGTGTGCCAAACACGGTGCGCCTGCAACATCACCAATTGCATATACGCCCACAATATTAGTTTTGCACCATGAGTCGACTTTAATAAAACCATTCTCTAATTCGACACCTAAAGCTTCTAGTCCCAGATTTTCAGTATTTGGTTTCACACCAATAGCTGAAAGTACCTTTTCAACGCTAATGACTTGCACACCTGTGGCAGTTTGAATATGACAATGTAATTGAGCCTGACCAGTTTCTATTTTTTTTACAGTTGCTTCGGTTAAAACCTGCATACCCTGCTGTTCAAATTGCTTTTGTACATACTTCGCAACTTCAATGTCTTCGCTAGGGAGAATCTGCTTGGCAATATCAACCAAGGTGACTTGGCAGCCTAAGTCTTGGTATAGGCTTGCAAACTCACTGCCTATAGCACCCGAACCAATGACCAGTAAAGACTTTGGTAATTGTTCTGGAACCAAAGCCTCTTTATAGCTCCAGACCTGATGGCCATCTACAGCAATATGAGGCAAATTGGCTGCACGTGCACCTGTTGCGACAATAATATGCGGTGCAGAAATCTGCTGTTTTTGACCATTCGCATCTGTAAGCTCTAATCGTTCTTTGGCAACAAATTGAGCTGTTGCATTTAAAACAGTGATTTGATTTTTTTTCAATAATTGACCGATACCTTGCACCAGCTGCTCAGAAACCTGTCTGCTATGATGGACCAGTTTTTGAATGTCAAAATCAATCGCGTTAAGCGTAAAACCAAACTGTCCTGCATGTTTGAACTGCTGCGCAAGCGCAGCCCCGCTCAATAATGCCTTGGTTGGAATACATCCCCAATTCAGACAGACTCCGCCTAAGTGTTGTTTTTCAACGATTGCCGTTTTTAATCCCAGTTGTGCTGCGCGAATCGCAGCGACATAGCCTCCAGGACCAGCACCAATAACCACAAGATCAAATCGTGTATCTGACATGGCTATTCCTCCTACACCAAAATTAATGCAGGATTTTCGACAAACTGCTTCAATGCCGATAAGAATTGAGCACCCAACGCACCATCAATGACACGATGATCACAAGATAAAGTCGCTGTCACCATTTCACGAACAATAATCTCATCATTTTCGACGACAGCACGTTTTTCTGCTATACCTAAGGCCAGAATCGCACCTTGAGGTGGGTTAATAATGGCATCAAACTGTTGAATACCCAGCATCCCCAAATTGGAAATACTAAAACTACCGCCTTGAAACTCGTCAGGTGCTAATTTTCCAGTTTTGGCACGTGTCGCCAGATCACGCATATCATTGGAAATTTGCGTCAAAGATTTACGGTTCGCTGCTTTAATAATTGGTGTGATCAGTCCGTTTTCGATGGCCACAGCAACCGAAATATCAGCTTGTTCAAACTGTAGAATTTGCTGATTTTCTTCATCAAACTGAACGTTAACCTGCGGAACTTTGATCAGTGCGGCAGCAGCAGCTTTAATCAGCATATCGTTGATAGACAGCTTAACTTGCGGCACCGTATTGTTAATTTGCTGGCGCAAAGCCTGAACCGATTCAACATTTAGGTCTATTGTTAAGCGAAAATGTGGTGCATTGCGTTTTGCCGCTTGTAACCTTGAAGCGATTGCTTTGCGCATACCATTCATCGCTACAGTGGTAAATTGTGCGGACTCTGTCGGTTGCGCATGATCATGTTGAGCATTTATAGGGTTTTCACGTTGATAGACAGCTTCAACATCTTCCTTGCAGACTCGTCCACGTGAACCCGATGCACGGCAATCATGCAAATTGATGTCCCATTGTTTGGCCAAGCGGCGAGCAACAGGTGTTGCCAAAACATGACTATCATCTGCTTTAGATTTAGCGGCCTTGGTACTGGCTTGATGACGTACATCTGGCCATGAACCACCAGCAGCTTGAACTGCGGTCTGAATATCTTGAACACTAATACGACCTTCACGCCCAGAACCCGTAATCTGAGACAAGTCTACATTGTGCTTTTGAGCCAATTTCAAGGCATGTGGCGTTGCAAAAATATCATTGCTTTGCTGGTAGCCTTGTAACGCAGCAGGAATAGAATATCCGCCCTGAGTCACCGCTTTGGATCCATTACCAACACTGTTCTGTTTAGGAGCAGCTTGTATTTTGGTTTCAACTTGAGCTACAGCTACTTTTTCAGGAACTGCTGTTACCGCTTTATTTTCAGTTACCGCAGGTGTTCCACTTAAGGACTGTGCAAATGCTTCAACTTCTGCGTCGGAAACTTGAGCGTCTGCACAAATTGCAATGACTCCACCTACAATTAGTGTGTCACCATCTTTAGCAATAATTTTTCGTAGCAAGCCATCGAAAGGTGCTTCCATAACATTGACGATTTTTGTGGTTTCAATTTCACAAATTTCCTGTCCTTTACTAAATTGCGTACCTTCCTGAATCAGCCATTGGGCAATTGTGCCCTCTTCCATGGACAAACCCCATTTTGGGATTTCTAAGGTTTTAATTTCGCTCATCCTAAGCCTCCAATGTCTTACGTACAGCCTGCTCGATGCGTTCTACACTTGGTAGCCATTCTTTTTCTAATACAGGTGAAAATGGTACGGGTGAATGTGGTGGAGTGACTAACTCGATTGGTGCTTTAAGATAATGAAAGCCTTTCTGGGCAATAAGTGCAACCACATCGTGTCCGAAACCGCAACGCGCGGCAGATTCATCTACAATCACCACCCGACCTGTTGAAGCTACGGACTCTAAAATGCCATCTTCGTCTAGTGGAGAAATGGTACGAGGATCAACCACTTCAACCGAAATGCCTTCTTTTGCTAGCTTGTCGGCAACGTCATTGGCACGATGTACCATCAGGCCTAAGGCAATAATTGTAATATCTGTGCCTTCACGGGTGTAATTTGCGACACCAAAAGGAATGGTGTAGGCTTCATCGGGTACCTCGCCTTTAATGTCGTATAACATTTTGTGTTCACAAAAGACCACTGGGTCATCATCTCGAATGGCTTGAATCAATAATCCTTTGACATCGTAAGCACTAGAAGGCACCACCACTTTTAACCCAGGTACCGACGCAAACACGTTATATGGTGATTGAGAATGCTGTGCTGCTGCTGAAAAACCTGCACCAATCATGCCGCGTACAACGAGTGGTGCTTTGGCTTTCCCTCCAAACATATAGCGGAATTTCGCCGCTTGGTTATAAAGCATGTCATAACACACGCCATAAAAATCCATAAACATTAAATCTGCTACCGGTCTTAAACCTGTAGCAGCAGCACCTGCCGCCATACCGATAATCGCAGATTCTGTAATTGGCGTATCAATGACTCGTTCAGAGCCAAATTCAGTCCATAGGCCTTTGGTTACACCAAGTACTCCGCCAAAACCTTCCAGCTTATTGTCATCGGTATTTTTACCGCCATGTCCACCACGAACATCTTCACCAACCACAATAACACTTGGATCTCGGCGCATTTCTAATTCGATTGCTTCTTTAATTGCGTTTCGATAACTTTTATTTGGCATTTTTCTACTATTCCTTTAGTAAGAGACGTATACATCGGTAAGTAACTGAGAAACTTCTGGGTACTTAGCTGCACGTGCCTTTGCAACGGCATCGTCTACATTGGCTTTAGACTGAGCATCTATCGCATCGAGTTTGGCTTCGTCAATTTTGTCTTTGACTTTTTCACGGAATATTTTCAATGGATCTTTATGTTCTTTCACATAATCCAGCTCTTCTTTAGAACGGATAAGCCCCGGATCACCCTCAAAATGTCCATAAAACCGGTTGGTTACCGTTTCAATCACACTCGGGCCTTCACCACGGCGGGCACGTTCAATGGCTTTTTGTGCGATTTCATACACAGCAAAAAAGTCTGTTCCATCTACTTTTTCAGCAGGTAAGCCAAAGCCTCCTGCTCGGCCTGCAATATCTTTACTGCCTACAGCATAGTCATGTGCCGTGCCTTCACCAAAGCCGTTATTTTCAAAAACAAAAATGACAGGAAGCTTCAACACCACCGCCATATTAATAGCTTCGAAAGTTAAACCCTGATTTGAGCCACCATCGCCTGTAAACGACAAACCAATACCACCCGTTCTAAGTGTTTTGGCACTTAAAGCAGCCCCAATTGCTAAAGGTGGGCCACCGCCCACAATACCATTTGCACCAAGCATACCTTTATCTAAGTCTGCAATATGCATTGAGCCGCCTTTACCACGGCACAGGCCTTCATCTTTGCCAAAGATCTCTAACATCATGGCGTGGATATCACACCCCTTCGCAATACAGTGTCCATGACCACGATGTGTTGATGTGATAAAGTCCTTGTCTGTTAGGTTTTCACAAATACCTACAGCAACTGCTTCCTCACCGCTATATAAATGAATGAATCCTGGGATATCACCTGTATTGTTTTCATCGTGAAGCCGATCCTCAAATTCACGAATGTCACGCATTCTTTTGTATGCTGCTAGCAATTGCTCTTCCGTTAACTGCATATATTTATTCCTTATTGATTACGCTAAAAAAGAAATCCAAAATTGAATAATCAGATTTTTAAACCGTATATTTATATAAGAATATTTTTCTCTAATTTTATATTAGACTAAAAAAAATTAATTTTTAAATCAGTAAGATCAACATAAAAAACAAAAGGTTAAACAATCAAAAAAATTTGTAATTTTTTTATATTATTCATATACATGCTAAAACAAACCTTTAACCAACCTTTATTTTATATGATATGTTTTTTGCCCAGTTTTATATTATTGGCGCAATAAAAATAGAGAATGAAGATCGGGATTTATATTAATTATTTTTAAATAATGGAGCATTTAAAATGGATTTAAATAACACAATATTAATTGGAAATAAGTTAAGAGGCGCTGAAAAAATAGCACGTATTCCAATTAAAATTGTTCCAACAGAAATTACGCCAAAGAAACCTGAGTGGATTCGAACTAAAATGAGTCAGCCTGAAGAAGTTCGAATGATCAAGAATTTACTAAGACAACAAAAGCTTCACACGGTGTGTGAAGAAGCAGCTTGTCCTAATTTGCCGCAATGTTTTGGCAGTGGCACGGCAACATTTATGATCATGGGAGATATATGTACTCGACGTTGTCCATTTTGCGATGTGGCTCATGGTCGTCCTCAAGTTTTAGATATTCATGAGCCAAAGAATTTGGCTGAAACGGTTAAGAATTTAGGATTAAAGTATGTGGTGATTACCTCGGTTGATCGAGATGATTTAAAAGATGGCGGCGCACAACACTTCTCTGATTGCATTCGAGAAATTCGTGAAACCAGCCCAGATACTTTGATTGAAATTTTAGTTCCTGATTTTCGTGGCCGTGCTGATATTGCGCTTAAAATCTTGAGTCAAAATCCACCTGACGTTTTTAACCACAATATTGAAACCGTTCCGCGTCTGTATAAAGCTATGCGACCAGGCGCTGACTATCAGCATTCATTGGATCTACTGAATAAATTCAAACACTATTGTCCAGACATTCCCACCAAATGCGGATTGATGGTGGGTTTAGGAGAAGTGGAGGCAGAGATAATTGTATTGTTAAATGACTTAAAAGATTACCAAGTAGACTATGTCACTATTGGTCAATACTTACAGCCTTCTAAATCTCATGCCCCCATTCACCGCTTTGTTACCTTAGAAGAATTTAAACATTATCAGATCCATGGAGAGCGCCTAAAATTTAAAAATATTTGGAGCGGCCCATTGGTCAGATCGAGTTACTTTGCTGAAAAGCAGTACTACGGACAGCAACTATCTGACCAACTTAATCGAAATGACTGATGAAATTGGATTCAACCTGAGTAAAAAACTATATGGTCAAAACTTACTAAAATTCGATAGAAAAAAGAATTCTTTCCTATTAGAGTTTTTCATATGGAATTAAATGTCTGCAAATCAATTAACCCAATAGAGTGTTGATATAGGCGGTGTCGGAATAATAAATAGCTTTACTCAAGCGAATACGTTGCTCAACCATAAAGGAATATGGAATGAATGATTTGGAAAAAATAAATTCAGCTTTACAAACAACACATTTAGTTAATCAGATTGATGTAAATGCAGCCCCGATTCTTCTTTTGCGTGATGAAGAACATAATTCTATATTTGATCGATCTATACACCAAACCTGTGATGAACTGTCAAAAATCGCCTATGACTCCGAAATGGCAATAGGCTTAACTGACCATCAAGGTACATTACTGTGGACCTGGAGTAGTCGAACGATGTTATCGTCTGCAGAACAAGTCAATTTTATTGAAGGTGGTCACTGGTCTACTCAAGCTGTGGGTAAAAATGCCATCGGTATGGCGCTCAATAGCCATCGTTCGAGTTGTGTACATTCTCATGAAAATCAGATGAATAGTGTACGAGACTGGGTGTGCTATGCAGCCCCTATTATTGATCCAGTATCTAATCATTTTCACGGTGTTATTAATTTATCGACCAAGTATAAAAAACACACGCCTTTGGGAGTTTTAGCTGTTGAGCGTTGTGCCGACTTAGTACGTCAATCGCTGTTAACTCAACAAAAAAATATTTTATATATTCATGCATTAGGAACACCAAGAATTATATTTAATCAAACTCCCCTAGTGTTAACTCATCGCCAAATTGAAATTTTATGCATTCTGGTTCTACGTCCAAAAGGTATCAGTTTGGATGAGCTACACTATGCTTTGTATGGCGATCGAGACGTTAGTGTCAAAACGCTTAAATCAGAATTATCTCAATTACGTAATCTGTTGCCTAACTGCATTGATTCCCGAGTATATAAATTAACTTGTGAAGTTGAATGTGATTTTTTAAAAGCTGAACATTCTTTAAGTGCCGGATTTTTAGCGAGCACTTTTTCTTTATATAAAGGAAGTTTTCTATCTAAAACTGAAAGTCCTTATCTTTGTGCATGGAGAGAAAGTTTTGATGCTCGTTTAAGCTATTTAATTTATCAACTACAGGATATAGATCAACTACTAAAAATTATCGGTTATTTACCAGAGCGAGTCGATGCCGTGCAACGTTTGCTTGAACTGATCCCCAAAGATAGTATTTATTACGATCGTTTTTCAAAATTTGTTTAAGCAGATTGAGTTAATTGAGATCATTACGACCTACAATGTGATGAGAACCAAAAAAGTCTAGAATCAATAATGAGTTCTAGACTTTTTCCTACATTTATACTGGAACGCTTGCTATTACATCTTCTCGAGACCAAAGTCTGTGATTCTGTATGGCTAATTTAAATTTATCCTGTTGATCTTTAAAAGACTCACTAATGAAAATAGCATCATCTTGATGGATACCAAAATAATCGAGAAGTGACTTTTTATCGTCAAGCAAATAGATGGGTTTCAGATGCTTGTAAGTCTCTAAAACATAATATTTTGCTACGCCATCGGCTTTAAAAGTATCTAAATTATCTCCATCAATCACAACAATAGCATCATAAGTGACAGATGGTTCTCCATTTTGGCGACCATCAACTGCAATCTCTTTGCCATCTTTAGATTTAACGGGAGCTGCACTTGGAGCAAGAACTTCCGCAACAGCATTTTCACCTTCAGCCCATGCTTTGACTGCATCTACCGAACTAGCATTTGCGCCATTATGTACCAAGATTGCGATTTTTCGTTGTTTAATATCCGGTGCTTTAAAAGCATCAATACTCAGTTTTTCAGAAATTTTCACCTGACTTTGCTGATCTGTTTCAGGTTGCATTAATGGCTTTAAGCCGAGTTCATTTGCAACATATGTGGCAAGATCTTTATGAATATTCACTAGAACTCGATCGATAACTCGCTGACGAATTGCTTCATCTTGTACTTTTGATAATTCAAATGCATAAGCATCTTTTATATGCTGTTGTTCATGTTTTTTTAAGCTGCTGTAATGAAGCGTAGCTTGAGAAAAATGATCAGCAAAACTTTCAGGACGCACACGCAATTTGCTTGCTTCTACAGGTTCTGGATAAGAGCTAAACGCACCTTTTTCTTGTTCAGCTTCACGTGGCCAATTTTCATCTACTGAATTTGGCTCATAATTTGCCTTTCCTTTGTAAACTTCATGGTTGGCAAAACCTCCACGTCGGTTAGTATGAAATGGACATACAGGTTTATTGATTGGAATCTGATTGAAATTGGCTGTGCCTAATCGGTGGAGATGCGTATCTGTATAGCTAAATAAACGCCCTTGAAGTAAAGGATCATTACTGAAATCGATTCCTGAAACAATGTTTGCAGGACTAAATGCAACCTGCTCTGTTTCAGCAAAGAAATCATCTGTATTACGGTTAAGTACGAATTTACCTAATGGCGTTACCGGTACTAGCTCTTCAGGCACAAGTTTTGTCGGATCTAATACATCAAAATCCCACTGAGCAGCCTCTTCCTCAGTGAAAATTTGGGCTCCTAGTTCCCATTCTGGATAATTTCCATTTTCAATTGCATCCCACAAATCACGGCGATGAAAATCTGGATCTTTACCATTTAGCTTCAATGCTTCATCCCAAACAACCTGAGCGACGCCTTGTTTTGGTGTCCAATGAAATTTAACCAAATGCGCTTTGCCTTGCGCATTAATCAATCTGAATGTATGTACACCAAAGCCTTGGATAGAACGTAAGTTACGAGGAATAGCTCGGTCAGACATGACCCAAGTCGTCATATGCGCGGTTTCAGTATTTAAAGAAACAAAATCCCAAAACGTATCGTGTGCAGATTGCCCTGTAGGAACTTCGTTTGGATCTTCAGGTTTAACAGCATGAACAAAATCAGGAAATTTGATCGCATCTTGAATGAAAAATACCGGAATATTATTCCCAACTAAATCATAGTTGCCTTCTTGCGTGTAAAATTTAATTGAGAATCCACGTACATCTCGGACGACATCTGCTGATCCACGTCCACCTTGTACCGTTGAAATACGGGTAAAGATTGGTGTCGGGTGAGTTGTATCTGTAAGAAACTGAGCCTTCGTCCATTTCTCATTTCCTTCATACGCTTCAAAATAACCATGTGCACCAAAGCCACGAGCATGAACAACTCGCTCTGGTATACGTTCACGATCAAAATGAATTAATTTATCTCGTAGCAGAAAGTCTTCCAGTAACGTTGGTCCACGATCGCCAATTTTTAAACTATTTTGATTATCGGATACAGGAACACCCAGTGAACTCGTGAGTGTCTTCCCTTTAGGATCGACATAACTTTCATTTTCGAATTGTGTGATCTTGGCATTGTCCTTATTGGATTTTCTGCTCATTGTATTTTTCCTAGTTCGTATTTTTAAAAATGCAAAAACTGTGAATGATATTTATAGACTTCAAGATAGTATCTGAGAATTAAGTACTTTTTTGCATATGATACGGTTTGATAACGTTAAAGCAACAATCTAAATGCTATATGTACTCACCATCTTACTCATTGATTGCCGTATCAGTCTGCTAGGAAATAAATATGGAGATTATAATTTTGCTTGTTTAAGCTATTAGCGGAGCTTCCCTGAAATTGACGAAGTTTGAAGTCAAAATATATTTGCAATCAGTTCAGTCTTTTTAAAATTAGCTTTATTTAAGTTTTATTCACATTGATCATTCAAATTTATTCAATTTTTACTCCATAAAATGCTAAAAAATATTGCATTCACATATGCATATGCGTATATTCGAAATATCAAATATATAAGCGACAACGTATGAATCAATCTGATTTCTTCAAGTGTCTTTCCGATCCGACTCGACTCGATATTCTTAAGTTGATTTTGGCTCGGCACAATGTCTGCGTGTGTGAACTGACAGAACATTTACAACTCAGTCAACCCAAAATTTCCAGACATTTAGCCCTGCTTCGCAACCTTTCCATTTTACTGGATCAAAGACAAGGACAATGGGTGTATTACCGCTTAAATCCGAACCTTCCAGAATGGGCCAAGGATATTCTGAATATCCTGTCAAATCTGTCTGATCACTCTATCAATCTAGCCAATGCACAATCATCCATCCCAACTCATTGCGAGTAAGCACGAATGAAATTCTTGTTTTTATGCACCGGAAACAGTTGCCGCAGTATCCTTTCTGAAGTGCTGTTCAATCATCGGGCTCCAGCAGGCTGGACAGCCTATAGTGCAGGCAGCCAACCATCAGGACAGGTTCACCCTCTCACTATCGAAACCCTAGAAAATATGGGTCTTTCAACTGATGGATTATGGAGTAAAACCATTGATGACTGCGAGCAATACCAGCCAGATGTTGTGATCACAGTCTGTGATTCAGCAGCGCAAGAACCTTGTCCACTGTATTTAGGTACAGCGATTAAAGCACATTGGGGCTTGGCTGATCCTTCACATTTAGATTTGCCTAAAGAAGAAAAACTACAAGCATTCCAAGTGACGGTTAAACATATTCATCGTCGTTTGGATGCTTTGTTTGCACTAGATA
Organism: Acinetobacter soli; assembly: GCF_000760595.1. Lineage (GTDB taxonomy): Bacteria > Pseudomonadota > Gammaproteobacteria > Pseudomonadales > Moraxellaceae > Acinetobacter > Acinetobacter soli. The sequence continues at coordinate 193,969 of NZ_BBNM01000004.1, forward strand.
GCGCAAATATGACGCGTACTGAATTGATCGCAGCGATTAATCAGATCTCAAATATTGAATGAGAACATCATGGCTCGACAAAGACTGTCTTTTCTAGATCGTAATCTTACGCTATGGATTTTTATTGCCATGGCTGTAGGAATCGGTATTGGCGTTTTCTTCCCGCAGGTCTCTGTTTCTTTGGATAAAATGAGCGTTGACTCAGTCAATATTCCAATTGCGTTGGGACTGATTTTAATGATGTATCCACCGCTTGCCAAAGTGGACTATGCTGCTTTACCGCAAGTATTTAAAGATAAAAAAACCTTAACACTGTCGTTGGTGCAAAATTGGATTATTGCGCCTGTTTTGATGTTTGCTTTGGCGATTATCTTTTTGCAGAGCTACCCTGAATACATGACGGGTTTGATCCTGATTGGTTTAGCAAGATGTATTGCGATGGTTCTGGTTTGGAATGGTCTGGCCTGTGGCGATAATCAATATGTTGCCGCATTGGTGGCTTTCAACAGTATCTTTCAGATTCTATTTTTTAGTACGTATGCTTGGCTGTTTCTCACTTTTTTACCTCCTTATTTTGGTGTTGCAGGTCAAGTTATTGATGTTAATTTCTGGACGATTACTCATGCGGTATTGGTTTATTTAGGAATTCCGTTCTTACTCGGTTTTATCACCCGATTCATATTGGTTCGAGCCAAAGGTTTAGTTTGGTATCAACAAGTCTTTTTGCCCAAGATCAGCCCGCTCAGTTTGCTTGCTTTATTGTTTACGATTGTGGCGATGTTTAGCCTCAAAGGAAACGAGGTGGTGAGCTTACCTCTGGATGTATTACGCATCGCGATCCCTTTGACGATTTATTTTATTGTGATGTTCTTTATTAGCTTCTTTATGAGTAAATGGATGGGAAATGACTACTCTAAAACCACCGCAATTTCATTTACCGCTGCGGGAAATAATTTTGAATTAGCGCTAGCTGTGGCAATCGCAACTTTTGGTTTAGCTTCTCCTGTGGCATTCACGACAGTGATCGGACCTTTGGTTGAAGTTCCCGTATTGATCGCATTGGTCAGCATATCTTTATGGCTTAAAAAGAAGTTTTTCAAACCTGAGGTGTAATTTCGATGTCTCTCCCAAATATAGATATAAATCTTCTCGACCAACCAACTTTAGAAAAAGTACAAGCCAAAGCACTGGACCATCCACCACGTATACTTTTGCTTTATGGCTCAAATCGAGAACGTTCATACAGTCGATTGGCAGTGTTGGAAGCAGGACGTATTCTTGAGCACTTCGGTGCTGAGGTAAAAATTTTTCATCCCAAAGAACTTCCTTTACCCGAAGACAGCGATGCTGCACATCCCAAAGTTAAAGAATTGCATGAGCTTTTAGCTTGGTCTGAGGGAATGGTATGGTGCTCACCCGAGCGACATGGCGCTATGAGTTCGATTTTAAAAGCGCAGATCGATTGGATTCCGTTAGCAGCTGGCGCTATCCGTGCAACTCAAGGCAAAACTCTTGCAGTGATGCAAGTTTGTGGTGGCTCACAGTCATTTAATGCAGTCAATCAATTGCGAATTCTGGGTCGGTGGATGCGTATGATCACGATCCCAAATCAGTCTTCTATTCCAAAAGCATTTTTAGAATTTGATGAGTCAGGACGTATGAAACCTTCATCTTATTACTCTCGAATTGTCGATGTTATGGAAGAGTTGTATAAATTTACCCTTTTAACTCGAGGACAGTCCGCATATTTAACAGATCGTTATTCTGAACGTGTTGAAACTGCGGAAGAGCTGTCGAAACGAGTCAATCAGAAAAATATTTAATTTTAGAAACAGAGCATTAAAAATTTGGAAGCTATACACCATTTTTAATGATGTTGATAGCTTCCCATTTAAGCATTTAAATAATTTCTATAATCTCTATTTAATTTTGGATATTCAAATAAAATCGATCCTCATTCACTTCTCTTGGTTTTCCATAATGAATACATGATACCGATAAATAAAATGGCAAAGGTAATGGAAAGTGATAGTGCTGGAGGAATTTTAGCAATATCCAGGCCAACTGCGATAAAGATCTTTGAACCAATAAAAACCAGTAATACAGCTAAAGCGTATTTCAAATAGTGGAAGCGATCTACCATAGCCGACAAAGCAAAGTACAGCGCTCTTAAGCCTAATATGGCAAAGATATTAGACGTATACACAATAAAAGGATCAGTGGTGATCGCAAAAATTGCAGGTACACTATCAATTGCAAAAATCAAATCTACAAACTCGATCATGATTAAGGCCAAAAATAGTGGAGTCATGAACCATGCTAATTTATTTGTTTTTGGATCGGTTTGTTTAACCCAAAACTTTTCTGCATGAAGTTGATCTGTCACTCTAAAGCGCTTTTTGATAAAGTTTAAGATCGGTGAATTTCCAACTTCATACTGTTTATCGACACTCAGCCACATTTTTATTCCGGTCAAAATGAGAAAGCCAGCAAAGATATAAAGTACACAAGAAAACTGGCTCACTAAGGTTGCGCCTAAGCCAATCATTATGGCTCTGAGAATGATAACGCCGATGATTCCCCAAAATAAAACCCGGTGCTGATAAATTCTAGGGATAGAGAAATAGGTAAAGATCATGGCAATGACAAATATGTTATCTATCGCCAGTGATTTCTCAATAACAAAGCCAGTAACGTAGTTGAGTCCTGCCGTGGGACCGATATACCACCAGACCCATGCACCAAACAACAAACCTAGAGTGATATAAAATGCTGAAAGACCAAACTTTCTTTCACACCAATCTCTCTAACATTACGGTGTAACACCCCTAGGTCTAGAACAAGTAAGACAAGAACGATGACAATGAAAAATAACCACATCCACACCGGTTTATCTAAAAATTCTGAAAACAGAATATCCATTTATTTTCTCTACTTATGTTTGTATTTATTCAGAATAATATGCTGAAATTGCTCATTATTTGTCAAGCCTAATATTGTATTTAGCCTCTTCGGGTAAACTCAATCCTAGCGATATGAGTAAATACTTGCAGATCTACTTTTTATTTGTAATGATTATTGGTGGGTGTCTAGCAATGCTAAGGCAGGTAATTGTTGCAGTCGGGCCGCTGCAATGCCTACATAGAGCACGCCCACATGTTTAATCTAAATTTATTCAATAAAATTTCTACGAATGTCCTGATCTTAAAAAGTGACCTTCAACTTGATACTGAATTAGAGCTAATAAGTAAATATAAGACGTCTATTTCTGATGACTATAGGCAAGCTATTGTTCTGATCCTTAAGGAACGTGGCTATTCCAGATTAGAAATTGGACTACTCCTAAAAGATAAAATTTAAGACATCACATTTATCTGAACTCCTCAAAGCATAAAGCTTTTTCTTTATGTCTGGTCTAGCTGAAGCTTTGAATCTGATCAAAACTAATTATCTCATTGATTTTACTGTATTACATTTATTGTATTTTTGCATTTACCTAATCTTTAGACTATATAACCGAATATCATAATAATGAAATTAACAGAATCCAAATAATATGGACGGTAGAAATGGAAATAACATTTAATGCATTTTATACCCTTATATCAGCTGTAATCGTTCTCTTATTAGGGCGATTTCTAGTCAACAAAATCAAGTTCTTAAATCGTTATAACATTCCTGAACCTGTAGCGGGTGGTCTGGTTGCCGCTATTATATCTATGTTTTTGCATAATATTTGGGGGCTAAGCATCACGATAAGTAATGAATTACAAACAAGTTTTATGCTCATTTTCTTCGCATCAATTGGTTTGAGCGCAAACTTTTCGAAATTGCGTGAAGGTGGAATGGGTTTAGTGGTTTTCTTAGTGTGTGTTGCTTCTTTTATCATTCTACAAGATTTTGTGGGAATAGGTTTAGCTACATTATTAGGAATTGATCCCCTTATAGGTTTGATTGCTGGTTCAATTACATTAACTGGTGGCCATGGTACTGCAGGTGCATGGGGAGAAATCTTAGAAGTTGAACATGGTATTCAAGGTGCATTAGCTTTAGGTATGGCCAGTGCAACCTTTGGTTTGATTATTGGAGGAATCATCGGCGGTCCATTAGCTAAGATATTGATTAACCGCTATCAATTGGCACAACCAAGTACCGGTGAGCAAATCACACAACGTGATACAACACCACGATCTGAATCAAGTCCAATTAAATTTACTCAATTTGAATATCCTCATCAAGTACGCTTAATTACTGCCGATAATGCCATTACCACACTGGGGATGTTTGCAGCTTGTCTAGCATTTGCAGATTTTATGACTGGATTTAGTAAAGGTTCTTGGTTTGAACTTCCCACATTTGTCTGGACATTGGCAGGTGGCGTGATTCTTAGAAATGCTCTAGAAGGCGTTTTAAGGTCAGAATTTTTGATCGTGCAGTAGATGTATTTGGTAATGCCTCATTGTCGTTATATTTAGCAATGGCGCTATTATCACTGCAATTATGGCAATGAACTGATTTAGCTGGCTCACTGGTTGTGATCTTGGGTGCGCAAACATTAACGATTCCACTGTATGCAGCCTTTGTAACATTCCGAGTTATGGGAAAAAATTACGATGCTGCGGTGCTGTCAGCAGGTCATTGTGGTTTAGCAATGGGTGCAACACCAACTTCCGTTGCTAATATGCAAGCAATTACCAATATGTATGGTCCGTCGCATAAAGCCTTTTTGATTGTTCCACTCTGCGACGCATTTTTGTGGACCTTATCAATGCAACAGTCATTCAGTTAATCTTGAAGTTTATTGGTTAAAGTGAACTTGATCAGAGCATATCTGATCAAGTTTTTGATCTAAGTTATCTAATTCTATCTTATACATTAGACGTTTTTCATAGATCATTCTTTACTTATATCCAAGTTATAGGTCTTAGCGATTCAATTAAATCTCAAATTCAGTGCTTTTATTTCTATTTCATTAACGTTCATCAAGAACGCTTAAAAGTTGTTAGATGGCCATTAAAACTAATAAAAATATCCGCTATCCGATTAGACATTTTTATAAAATCACTATACTTTAAAAAACATTCATGACCTTAATTTTAGTACGCTTCGTTATTCCCTTGAACACATCCTATCATTCCTGTGATTTATCCAATAAAACCATTCTTGTAGTCGAAGATGACTTTGACATTGGTGATATTCTTGAAAGATATTTAAAAAAAGAAAATATGCATGTAATCCGTGCTATACAAGGTCAACAGGCACTAGAATTATTAAAAGTCCATGCTATTGATCTCGTGATCTTAGATATTAAACTGCCAAAAAAAAATGGTTGGGAAGTATTAACCGTTTTAAGACAGTACAGCAATATTCCTGTGATTATGCTCACCGCTATGGACGATTTCGATAATAAAATCATGGCATTAAAAATGGGTGCCGATGACTTTGTGGTGAAACCCTTTAATCCGAATGAAGTGATTGCTCGAGTAGAAGCCGTATTACGGCGCAGTACCTTACAGCAGCAACAAAAGAAATATCTGAACTATAAATCCATTGAAATTGATCTTGAACAACATTTGGCGTATGTCCTTCAACATGATCAAAAGCAAATGCTGAATCTCACGCTGACTGAATTTAATATTCTAAAGTTGATGTTGCAAAGTCCGAATAAGGTATTTACCCGGACTGAATTAATTGAGAAGTGCATGCCCGAAAAAACGACACTTGATCGTACCGTAGACAGCCATATCAGTAACTTACGGAAAAAGCTTGAACAAAAACGCGCTTTGGGATATTTCATCAATTTACGTGGTGTAGGCTACCGATTAGATCAAAATCATGAGAACTAAACTGAATAAAAATTCGATTGGTATTAGCGCTCAACTACTGATTATGATGAGCGTACTGAATCTGGGAATAACTATTTTCTCTTTTGGTTTAGGTTATTTGGTTTATGGCTGGGCAACAGAAAAAGGTTTACTCGATCTCAAGAACGCTTGCCCTGATAATTTTTCTTTTACTTCAGTAGACTATCTGTGGACTTTTTTGGTCGTGTTGACGGGCTTTTTGCTATCCACTTTTTTAGCTTTCAGATACGCTAAACGTTACACTCAGCCCATCAATGCACTGGCCAATGTCGTAAAACAAATCCAGCAAGGAAATCTTTCATTAAGAATTGAACAGCAACAAGCACACATTCCACATGAACTTATGTCATTAATCCAGAATTTTAATGCCATGGCCAATCAGCTCGAGATCTCAGTCAAAAACTCTACTCTTTGGAATGCGGCAATTGCACATGAACTTCGCACCCCGATCACTATTTTACAGGGTCGATTACAAGGAATAGTCGATGGTGTTTTTGAAGCAGATCAGCAGTTACATCAAAGCTTGCTCAGTCAAGTAGAAGGATTATCTTACTTGGTTGAAGATTTACGTACGCTGACTTTGGTTGAAAACCAACAATTTCGTTTAGATATCCAAGAAACAAACCTTCAGAACAGTATTTTTAAGTGCTTTCAAATGTTTCAAGATCGCTTTGAACACAAAGGATTGCATGTAGTTTTTAATTTGACCCATGAAACAGCGCGATGTGATGTAACACGTATGGAACAGGTGTTGATTGCCTTATTTTCTAATGCTTCACGTTATGCGGACGCTGGCAAACTTTCCATTACAACCAAAACAACCCAAGACCATTGGATTTTGATGCTTGAAGATCAAGGCCCAGGTATCGATGAGCAGCACCTCGAACACTTATTCAAACCCTTCTATCGTTTAGAAGAATCTCGATCACGCTCGGAAGGTGGAACTGGTCTGGGGCTTGCAGTGATTTACGCCATTATTGAGGCACATCAAGGACAAATCACCTATACGACATCAACAGATTTAGGTGGTAGCTGTTTTACCATTCTCTTGAAAAAGTCATAGCGCCAAATAGAGTTCTCAAACTCTAGTTTTATCTAACCACTCTTTTTTCAATATAGCGTATTGGAGAGTATTTTCGTATTTTGGCGTTCCATCTTCATACTGAACAAAAGAAATATATTCGACAAAACATCCTTCTTTACGCATACCTAACCGTTCACACAGTTTTTGTGAAGCATGATTATCTTCCTCGACATAAGCGTAGATTCTTCGTGCATTGAGCTGCTTGAAAAGATGATCTAAGAATGCATCAGCACTCTCATAGGCAAAGCCTTGGCCATGAAAAGCTGTATTGAAGTTCCATCCTACAGAGTAGGTATCTGGTTCTTCATGAATAAAAAATAGCTCCCCAATGACCTGATTGGTTTGTTTTAACTGAACTGCAAGATAATCTTTACTCTGCTGTCTTGTTTTTATTTTTTCAATCGCTTGTTCAATCTTTAAAATTTGTTCGTCAATAAAACAATTTACTTTCGGCTGAGAAAGATAAGCTAGCAAATCACTTGCGTCTTCAATTTCAAATGCTCGCAAAATCAATCGTGATGCTTCAATTCTTACTTGCATTACATCAACCTCATATGAATACTCAACAACATTATCCAATGAGATAAAGCGGACACGCCTTATCTCATGACTATATTGGACATGAACTACTTGTGAGAATGTTTTCGTTGAGAGAATTTTTCTACAATGTTCATCACGAAAATAAAGAACACAGGAACAAAAAAGACTGCCAGAATGGTGGCGCTGATCATACCGCCAAACACGCCTGTACCAATGGCTTTTTGCGTTTCCGAACTAGCACCTGTTGCGATTACCAAGGGAATTACACCACAGGTAAATGCAAGAGATGTCATTAAAATAGGACGTAATCTTAGTTTTGCTGCGGCGACGGTTGCCTCAACCAAGCTCATACCCTCTTGTCTTAATGTTTTGGCAAACTCAACAATCAAAATCGCATTTTTTGCAGATAGACCAATAATGGTTATCAAACCCACTTTGAAGAAAATGTCATTGGGCATGCCTCGTACCATCACCGCGATAAACGCCCCGACCATGCCAAGAGGAACCACCAACATCACCGATAAAGGAATTGACCAGCTTTCGTACAGTGCAGCCAAGACCAAAAACACCACCAGCATCGATAAGATCAATAAGAATGTGGTCTGTGCTTCAGACTGTCTTTCTTCGAGAGAAATTCCCGTCCACTCATAACCGACACCTTTAGGCAGTTGCGTAATGAGACGTTCCATTTCAAGCATCGCTTGCCCAGAAGAAAATCCTGTTGCGGGACTCCCCGTAATACTTAAAGACGGTCGACCATTGTAACGGTTGAACTGCTGAGGGGCATGCTGCCAGACTGGTGTGATCACTTCAGCCATCGATACCAATTTACCACTCTGGCTATTCACTTTAATTTTACCAATATCTTCAATACTCATTCTAGATTTGGCATCTAGCTGTACAATCACTTGCTGCATACGATCCTGATTGGGGAAGTCATTGATATACATAGACCCCATAGAAGTCGAAATAATATCCGTGACATCGCTAAAGTTGACACCTAATGCCTGTAATTTTTCACGATCAATTTTTAGTTGTACCGTACTCCCCTCCGGTAGACCTTCAGCATATACGCCAGTAAGTTTTTTATTTTGCGTAGCAAGTGTAATGAGCTGATTTTGTGCTTTGATCAAAGCATCCATACCAATGTTGCCTTTATCTAGTAAACGCAAAGTAAAACCAGACGATGTTCCTAACTCATCGATCGCAGGAGGTAAAACAGACATTGTTTGCCCTTCTGAGCTATCGGTCATGGCCATATTGGCATTATTCACAACTTTCTGTGCAGTGATCGTTCGCTCTTTAAAATCGGTCAGATTGGTAAAAAACATGGCAGTATTTTGACCTGAACCGCTAAATCCAAATCCTAAAATCGCCATATTATCTTTAATGCCTTTTTCATGATTAAGAAATTGCTGAAATTCATTAACCACTTTAAGAGTGCGCTGCTGAGTGGCATCTGCCGGCAACTGAATGGAAGTCATAAACCAGCCTTGATCTTCCTCTGGCATAAATGCCGTTGGCACCATTTTAAAACTGAAGATCAGTACAGCCACAATGCCAACAAAAATGAACATCGCAGGTAAAAGGTGCCGGGTGACTCGAAACAGTACTTTTTCGTATTGATTATTCAGTTTTTCGAAATTTCGATCAAACCAGCCAAAAAATCCTTTTTTCTCTTGATGTGCATGAATAGGTTTTAATAGCGTTGCACATAAGGCAGGCGTTAATGTCAGCGCCAGGAATGCTGAAAACAGAATAGAAACCGACATAGTCATGGTAAATTGACGATAAATAATTCCCACAGAGCCTGCAGCAAATGCCATCGGTAAAAATACCGCAGCCAAGACTAAGGTAATCCCGATTATGGGATTGGTAATTTCGGTCATGGCTTTTGAGGTCGCTTCTACAGGAGATAAGTGTTCTGTTGCCATAATCCGTTCAACATTCTCGATCACCACAATCGCGTCATCCACAATAATTCCGATGGCGAGCACCATGCCAAACATAGTCAGCACATTAATTGAAAACCCTGCGATCAGCATGACTGAAAAGGTTCCCAGTAAGGCAATTGGTGCAACAATCGCAGGAATGAGGGTATAGCGAATATTGTGAAGGAATAAAAACATCACGATAAAGACAAGAACCATTGCTTCTAGCAAAGTGGTAATTACTTTTTCAATCGATACTTTTACAAACGGAGCTGTATCGTATGGAATAGAAAATTTCATACCTTGTGGCAAAGAAGCACTGAGCTGATCGAGTTTTTCTTGAACCCCTTGAGCGGTTTTCACTGCATTGGCACCAGGGCTCATTTGAATAGCAATAGCTGTAGAAGGTTTACCATTTTCCAGAATGGCAAAATTATAAGACTGCGCACCAATTTCAATTCGAGCAACATCCGATAATTTTACATTCGCCCCATTTTTATTTGATTTGAGGCTAATATTTTTGAATTGTTCGATATTTTCCAGCTGACCTAAGGCGGTTAATGGAATGGTAATTTGCTGATCTTTTGATGCAGGCAAATCTCCGATTCGACCGGGAGAAATCGGAATGTTCTGATTTTGAATGGCTGTATTGACATCTTTAATACTAAGTCCATATGCAACCAAGCGATCAGGGTCGACCCAGATACGCATCGCCTTTTCTGCACCAAAATTTTGAACCTTACCTACGCCATTGACCCGTTTAAGCTCCTCAATCACAAAGCGAGCCATGTAATCACTCAGATCAACTTCAGAGTAACGATTATCTGAAGAATTAAGTCCCACAATCATCAAAAAACCAGATGATGCAGCATCAACCATCAAACCTTGCTGCCTTACCGACTGTGGCAGCCTTGATTCAATTGCTTTGATTTTGTTTTGTACATCGACTTGAGCAAGTTCAACATCTGTACCAGGCTTAAAGGTGGCCGTGATGGTTGCACTTCCTGAATTATCCGATGTTGAACTGTAATATAGTAAGTTTTTAACCCCTGACATCTCGCGCTCAATCAATGTGACTACACTGTCATTGAGTGTTTTAGGCGTCGCCCCAGGATAGGTTGCGGTGATACTGATTTGCGGCGGTGCTACACTTGGAAAACGGGCAATGGGTAATTTAGGAATACTCAATACCCCAAATAAAATAATAAATAGTGCAATCACCCAAGCAAAAATTGGTCTACGAATGAAAAACTGAGACATCTTAGTGTGCTCCTTTTTCAGAGGTAGCTACAGATGGTTGCCAGATTTTAATTTTTAATTTCTGATCCGGTTGTATACGTTCCGCACCTTCAACCACGACCTTTTCACCAGCACTCAAGCCACTGGTTACTACATAATTACTTTGATAACGCTGCCCTAACTGAACAGGTTTAACAATAGCCTGTCCCTGTGAATTGATAACCGTAACATTGGTCTTTCCACTGATATCATGTTGAATTGCTCGTTCCGGTATCAAAATCGCGTTGTCAATTACAGCACGATTGATATTGACCCGCACATACATACCCGGTAGAAGTTCTTGCTGGCTGTTGTTGACGAGAATACGGATTGTGACATCACCGGTATCAGGATCAACATTAGTATCTGAAAACAGTAATTTTCCCTTTGCCTGATAAGGCTTGCCCTGACTATTTAAAATAACGACTTGAGGTTGCACATCAGATACTGTTCCTTGTTGTAACGCTTCTTGTAATTTCTCATATTCACTAATAGATTGTTTCACATCGACATAAACTTGACTGATCTGTTGAATGACAGCCATCGCTTTAGTATCTGCTTGACCAACCAATGCACCTTCCGTCACTAAAATCTGACCGATACGACCAGAAATAGGTGCTGTGACCGTAGAATATTTTAAGTTCAATTTTTGTCTGGTTAATGCTGCTTTTAGTTGAGCAACATCGGCTTTCGCTTGATGATAAGCTGTCTCAGTATTGTTATATTCTTGCTGACTAATGGCATGGCTTGACAATAATTGTTCATAACGGCCAAGAAGCGATTTTAAACGTATCACTTCAGCCTGAGCACGTTGTAATGTAGCTTGATTACTCTCTACATCTGCTTGCAAGATATCGGAATTAATTTTGAATAAAGACTGACCTGTTTTGACATCAGAACCTTGTGTAAATAATACCTTTTCCACAATTCCTCCGACTTGTGGACGAATTTCGGCAATCCGATACGCTGCTACGCGTGCAGGTAGATTTTCAATAAGGTGAATTGGTTGCTGCTGTGCAGTAAAAACGCTGACAACCGCTGGTGGCTGTTCAGTTTGAATTTCTTCAGCATTTTTTTTGCAACCCATAAGCATGGCTGCACTCATCCCCAACACACAAAGCTTAAGATGAAAGTGTTTGTTCATTTTAACTACAACAAAATTAGTGACAGTTGGTATTGTTAAAACTTAGTTTCAAATTTCTGCCAATATTGTGTTGAGATTGTGTGGAGAGATACGTAAAGTTACAACTCGGGTATGTGGTCTACCTAAGTCTGTAAATTTATTTAATACTGCTGCTCGTGCATGAATCTTATTGACTTGGCTTTGAAAATTTCTCGCACTGAGTTTATCCCCTAGCAATTTCATGCAATATATGTTGGTTTCAACTAAACTCCACCAGTGATAGCCTGACTATTTCTTCCAAATAGTTCTTTCTAAACGCTTAACTGTTTGAAGCAACTTATTGCGTTTTAGCGAGCCCGTCTTTTTATCTTTCGATAACTTCGCATTTTATCTTGGTGGAATCACTGCTTGTGCTTGCCGGTCCACAATGTATCAAATAGATGCTGAGATACTCCTAAATTAAGCTCATCACTACAGGGCGTTTTTAATTTTAGAAACTAAGCATTAAAAATTTAGACGCGATAACGCTATTTTTGATGCTGTCTAACGCTTCTCATTTAAGCATTTAAATAATTTTTATAATCTCTATTTAATTTTAAATTTTCGGATAATCTTGACTATTTTAGGCTCAAATGGCAGAGATATTTAAGATATAAACAATAAATGCATCAGCGTTGTTCGTAAAAGCCAAACAAATACTTCCAGTCAAAAAATTCACGAAATTAATGCGCTACATTCCTGATAAATTTAACCGTATTTAATCCTGAATTGATGTAGGTGTAATGAGTAGAGCTTGGAAATACCAAACTTTCATTTGCTTTTAAAATATGCGCTGTATCGTTAATTTGAAGAGTAAGCTCGCCTTCCAACACCCATATCATTTCATGCCATCCATCGGCATCGGGTTCTGCTTCATACTTTTCCCCTGTACTCAAACACCATACCCACATTTCTGTCTGATGTTTTGATGGCATTGCACCCACTAAAGTTGCATAGCTCTCTGGTTGACTGCCTTTCCAAGCCAAGACATTCGTTAATTTTGGAAGATCATGAGCGTGATCACTTACAAGCGTTACAAAGTCTATTTTAAGAGCAGATGCAATTGCATCGAGCTTAGCCAAGCTAATATTCATCTGATTACTTTCCAGAGCTATCACTGTGCGCCTACTTAATCCGGCTAAATTTGCCAATTCAACCTGACTCAAGCTGGCTTTTTCTCTGAAATGCCTAATATTCTGCCCTACAAACTCTAATACCTTGTTGGTCATATGCTATCTATTGAATGTTTTGAGCAGTATATTGCACAAAAAAATAATTTAATGCAATAATGGGCAATATATTGCACATTCTGTTGGTCTTTCACTATGTCAATCACTTCGTCTTCAAAATTTCCTGAAATTGTATTGATCCTCATTACAATTCTCTGGGGTGGTACTTTTTTAGCCGTACATTATGCTCTGAACTTTACTTCACCAATTTTTTTTGTAGGTACACGCTTCGGTATCGCGGCAGCTGTTCTATTTCTGGTGTCTTATCAGCAGCTCAAAAATTTCAGCCGTCAAGAAGTGATTGCCGGTTTTTTCATTGGTATCGTTATCGCCTTTTCTTATGTATTTCAAACGGTAGGCCTGCAAACGATCACAAGTAGTGAGTCGGCATTCCTCACGGCGCTTTATGTCCCTTTTGTGCCGATATTGCTTTTTCTTTTTTTTAAAAAAGTACCTGCGTTTAATATCTGGATCGGAGTTGTACTGGCATTTTTTGGTCTGCTTTTGCTTACCGGGAATAGTATGTCTCAAATAGATTTAAGTTACGGACAGATCATGACCATATGCAGTGCGATCGGAATTGCCATGGAGATTATTTTAATTGGATTCTTTGCGGGTAAAGTGAATTTAGGCAAGGTAACGTTTATTCAGCTTGTTGTGGCCTCCATTGCCTGTTTCGTAGCAATTCCTTTTAGCCAATCGGAATACATTCCTAATCTTTCGTGGCAGTTTATGCTGATTGTCGGTGCATTAGGATGTGCGAGCGCATTAATTCAATTCGCAATGAATTGGGCACAACGTACGGTAGATCCATCAAAAGCTGCAATTATCTATTCTGGAGAACCTGTATGGGCTGCAATTTTTGGCCGTTTGGCTGGGGAGCGACTATCAATATTATCGATTTTTGGAGGGATTTTAGTTTTATTGGGCGTGTTAGTCAGTGAGTTAAAGTTTAAAAAATTGTGGATTTACTTTTTTAAAAGATAGTGAAATGACGATTTCTCTTGCAATAGGCATTTAAATGATTTGAGTTCGTCAAAACAAATCTAAATGCACCACAAAAGACTTTTGAATTTCATATAAATATTTTGTGTAAAACTATAATGGAAGTGTTTCACTTCCATTTTTCAATACTAATAAATCAACTACTGTGAGAAAAAACCAAATACGATGAATCAGTTGGTCGTTAGAGAAATTCTTTTTGAAATGTCAGAGTCTGTCTCATACGTAATCAAAACTCATAGATTCATATCAATTATGTTCTCTATTGTTAAAAAATAGACCAGTCGTCTTGATTTTAATCATAACTTACCTACAATCAATTTTAAGGTCATCAATCAATATTTCTAATTTCTGTATAGAAGTGTTTCTTATGCAGAATATGGAGTTAAATCAATGAATAATATTACCAATCAACGTATTGTTTTAGCTGCAAGACCAGTCGGTGAACCAAAACATAGTGATTTCAAAATTGAGGAAGTTCCGGTTCCTGAGCTTAAACAAGGCGAAATCTTGTTAAAAACCGTTTATCTATCACTCGATCCGTATATGCGTGGTCGTATGAGTGATGCTCCCTCTTACGCGGCACCTGTCGAAATTGGTGGCGTAATGGTTGGTGGAACAGTGAGTCAAGTTGTTGCCACTAAAAACTCAAAGTTTAAAGAAGGTGAATGGATTCTTTCTGGAAATGGTTGGCAGGCTTACGCGATCTCAGATGGCACGGCGTGTCAAAGTTTGGGCATGCAGCCCGAACATCCTGCTTGGGCATTAGGTATTTTAGGAATGCCTGGCTTTACCGCTTATATGGGGCTTTTAGACATTGGTCAGCCTAAAGCAGGTGAAACCTTAGTGGTTGCCGCTGCCACTGGCCCCGTAGGTGCAACAGTCGGACAGATTGGTAAACTTAAAGGTTGTCGTGTGGTCGGTGTCGCTGGCGGAGCGGAAAAATGCCGTTATGCTGTCGAAGAACTCGGTTTTGATGCATGTATTGATCATCGTGATGAAAATTTCGCAGAGAAATTAAAACAGGCTGTTCCTGATGGCATTGATATCTATTACGAAAATGTAGGCGGAAAAGTCTTTGAGGCTGTATGGCCATTACTTAACTCGGCTGCACGTGTACCTTTGTGTGGCGTAGTTGCTCAATATAACGCGACCGAACAAGCACAAGGGCCAGATCGCCTGCCTGGTTTTATCTCTACCCTATTAAAAAAACGAATTCGCATGCAAGGTTTCATTATTTTTGATGATTATGGTAGCCATTACCCTGAATTTAATCAGCAAATGTCTGAGTGGCTAAAAGAAGGTAAAATCAAATACAAAGAACATATGGTGCAAGGTTTAGATAACGTGATTGACGCTTTCAATGGCATGTTAAAGGGTGAAAACTTTGGCAAAGTCGTGGTCAAACTCTAATAAGGAAGCCTTATGATTACACTGCATCATTTAGATCAATCACGTTCTTTTCGTATTTTATGGTTACTTGAAGAGATCCAACAGCCGTATCAGTTACAACGCTACTATCGTGATCTGAATACGCATTTAGCTCCAGATTCGTTAAAATCAATCCATGCTTTAGGGAAATCGCCTGTCATAGAATGGGACGGTAAAGTGATTACAGAATCTGGTGCGATTGTTGAGCTTTTAATTGCCAAACTTGCACCACATTTAGCACCCGATTCAAGTGAAGATCTCTATGCAGATTACCTGCAATGGATTCATTTTTCTGAAAGCTCTGCCATGTTGCCATTTTTGTTAAAAACATTTAATGCAATGGAAACAAAGCAAGGCACAGAATTGGTATTTTTAGAACGCTATACGCAAGTTGAGTTTGAAAAAGTATTTGGTTTCTTAGATGACTATTTGGCAGATAAAAAGTACTTTGTTGATCAGCGTTTAACTGGTGCTGACTTTATGATGGGCTTTGGATTACATGCTTTAGTTCATCAAATGCAACAAGGTAAAAAGTATCCAAATATTCAACGCTATGTTGAGGGCTTGAGTTTACTGCCAAGCTGGCAAGCCGCGGTCAAAATCGAACAGGAAAAGTCATAATGAAAGAAAATCAGCGTGCTATTGTCGTGGGTGCTTCACGAGGAATTGGTTTAGGACTGGTTCGGGAATTACTTCTTCAGCAGTGGAGCGTTATTGCGACACTTCGAGATATAACTCGTATACCCGATGACCTCAAACAATTACTTGCAGAATATCCAGACCAACTGGAATTGGCTGAGCTAGATCTGAGTCATTTAGATACTGCCAATATGATCACCAGCAAATATTCAGAAGGTTCAATAGATCTGCTTTTAGTGTCTGCTGGTATAGCGGGGCCAGAACATCAGCGCGTCGAACAATCACAGCCAAATGAAATTGTAGACCTGTTTTGGGTTAACAGCATTGCACCTGTGACCATTGCCAGAAAATTCCTTCCACTCATGAAAGCAAACAGCCTTATTGCATTTATGAGTTCAAGAATGGGCAGTGTTGCGCTCAATGACGATGGCAGTATGGAGTTGTATCGTGCCAGCAAGGCCGCTTTAAACAGTATCAGCCGTGGTTTTGCACAAAATGAGGCGATTCCACTGAATATCGGTGTGTTGAATTTACATCCGGGCTGGGTTCAAACAGAGATGGGCGGAAGCCAAGCGCCTGTTACGGTCAAAGAAAGTACTGCGGGACTGGTAAAGGTAATACAGGCTTCTATCGGCAGCAACCAACACAAATTTATTGATTTTCAAGGTCATGAAATGGCATGGTGATTTGATCTTTTCAATCGCGTGATTTGAATAGGCTTGGTTACCTATCATTCAAAAGAGTGGAAAATAGGTGCAGCCCTACTCTCGATAGGTTATGCAATAAACAAAAAAGCTAAACACCGTTTTGTGTTGTGATGTTCATCAACTCGTTGATATTCACTTTCACCAGATAGGGTTTAGCTTTTTTATTCTGAATGAGTGGCTCAATATCGAGCGTTTTTAAAAATGATTGAACATCGTCGGAGGGAATTAAATCGGCAGTATATTGAACCAATATAACGCGAGACTGTGAAGGTAAAATCAGGAAAACGAGTTCATCGATATGTTGAGCAAAGCTTTGAAGTATTTGTTTCTCTGTTTTACTCAAAATTTGCTGTTTCAACTGATTCTCTTGAAAAATCTGTTCTTGAGTATAGGGCTGATTCATTAATGCTTGAGTAAATTGCTCAATTTCTATTTGATCGCTTATAAAGGGATATATTTCGATGATCTGGACAAGCTCACTATTTTGAGGCGCTTGAACATTCTTAACATGTGATGTATCGGGATGCTTGGGCTCTAAATTTAATTGTGATAGCAAAGCGGGATCAATTTTTTCAGGATTCAACTGATATTGATCTGAAGTGACTTTAGCACGACGAATGGCTTGTTTGGCTCTAAGCTGGGCCGCCAGTAAAGGATCAATTGCTTGATTTCCCTTTGTTGCCTCATGGCTAAACTCCAGCACATTTAACTGGGCTGTTTGCCCCAAACTCTGCGTATCATACTGATCAAAAGGCGTTTCAATCAATGTTTCTGGCATGGGTGGTATTTTTACGGCGGATTTAAAACTCAACGAATCATTTTGTCCAACAGCGCTTGTTGGCATGAAGACAACACTCATACCTTTTTTGATTTCTGGCGTTTGCTCAACTGGACGAGAAATAACAAACACGACCAATCCAATATGCAATATTGCAGTGAAAAATAAAGCAACAGGCGAAATCTTGGATTGGTCATGAAGTCTCATAGCTGACTCCCCAGCGATTTAAAATAAATACCTTAAAGTGAATCTTAGGTTACGCCCTTCACTCGGATGGATATGTTTATCTGAAATTCCTTCTCTTTCAGCAGAACTAGGCGCACATGCCGCAGTATTGAAATCTTGTGTAGCACACGATGCATAGTAGTATTCGATATCATTCACCTTTTTATCCAATACATTGAGTAGTTCTATTTGTGTGAAGATATTTTTATTCAGTTGATAGCTGGCTAGTAAGTTAACGATTGTCGATGAGTCCGAGCGAACACTGTTGTCTTCAATCAATGCTCGAGGGCCGAAATACCGTAAACGACCGCCAAAACTCCATTGGTCATTTAATTTATAACTTATACCCGCACTAAGTGTTTTTTCGATGGCTCCAGGAATAAAATAGCCCTCTTCACTACTATCTTTAAAGCGCGCTTTTGACCATGCCGCATCAATATCAATCATCACCCAATCATTGAGTTGATAAAAATTACTCAGCTCAATCCCTTGGCGTTTACTGGGCCGGCTAGGCTCAGTGGTGCCCGCATCACCAATAAACAGTAGTTCAGAGTCAGAATCCAGGCGCCATAATGCCAGTGTTGTGGTGAGGTTATCAATCAAATGTGCTCTTAAACCCAGCTCTTTATTCACTGTACGTACTAGTGGGGAAACCGAATCAAGTGGTTGTAAGTAATTTGCGTCACGCGGATCTACATTGAGCTTTGTCGTAACGCCCCTTGCATCGTTACTATGAAATCCGTAGGCATAATTGATGTAATATTCGACATTTTTCCATGGCCCTAAAATCAAACTGAATTTCGGACTCAGAATGTGATCTGTCTTTCGGCCACTATTTTCATTTCGATCCGAATTCACATTAAAATGATAAAGATCACCACGTAAACCTATAATTGAGCGTAGCCAAGGTTGCCATGCAATCTGATTTTGCCCCCAAACGCCGAGCGTGGTTTGTTTGACATCATCTTCACGTATTGTATTAAATCGTTGACGATTTTGAGTTTGATGTAAACCCAGACCATCAATGTCATCATAACGAAGAGATGACCCGACAATATTGAGCATTTCTTTATCGTACCATCGATCACTCCATCCCTTTTGAAACTTCAAACCCAGTAAGGTGCGCTTTTCAGCTTGTTCAAACTGATCGCCACGCAGCGGATCATCTAAAAAGTAAGTAAAATTTGAAAAAAGATTCAGTTCACTACGGACCGCGTAGGCAGAAAACTGTGAAAACTCACGATCTGCACGCTGATTGCGATTGAACCACAATGCTGTGCGTTTAGATTTTCCACCATCGGAAGGGTCTAGACTATCGAAACGATCAAGCTGCCCATTTTGAACCAGATGTTCAGGAATCTGATCTGTGGCGTCCCATTTTGCTTGATAATGCTGAAGACCAAACGATGTGTTTTGATCTTCATCGCCTTTAAAATATTTTAAAAAGAGATTTTGTTTAGACAGATTTTCAGGATTTGTCCAAGGCCCGTCACTGCTTTGATTTTCAAAGGCACCAATTAGCTCACCGTCATTTATTTTTACATGCCCAACACCTAAAAACCGTAGTAGATCATGATTACCCAATGTTACCTGTGCAAATGGACGCTCCAGCGTATGAAGGGTGTAAATTTTTGCTGTTCCAGCAGAGGCAAAATCACCATCATCCACAGAAGTTGCACCTTTGTGATAATCAATATTGTGAATCAGTTCTGGGATTAAAAAATTTAGATCGGTATAACCTTGCCCATGCGCATGTGTCACCATATTAAGCGGTTGACCGTCTATTGATGTGGCAAAGTCTGTACCATGATCCAGATTAAAACCGCGTAGAAAATACTGGTTCGCTTTTCCGGAACCACTGTGCTGCGTCACAATGACGCCAGGTATGGTTTCTAGTACTTCAGCCGGACGAGATAAAGGACGCGTTTCGATCTGCTCTTGTGTAATTGTTCCTTGAGATGCAGTAAACGCACCGTTTAAAGGATCTGTGTTATCGCCTGATGCCTGCATGGTAATGGTAGGTAAATTGGCAATGTATTCTCCCCCAGCCCAGACCGTTTGACTGGTATAAAACCCCGAACTACTCAGCAGTAATACGCTTAACATTGTTTTGTTCATGATGTTTATCTCATTTATAAAGTCAGTTATTTTTAAGTTTTTATAGGCTGGTTCAGTTTAAATTTTCACATCATGACTGATTCACGATCTGTTGTAATTGAGGAATATATTCTGGATGTTGATAACCAGTTTTTTCACTCCAAGTTAGTAATTTTTTAGAAATATCAGTATCTTTAGCTGCGATAGCAAGTGCTGCATACACTTCAAAATCATCATTTTCTCGTTGCATATCCCAGTTTTTAGCCGCGATTTTGAGTCCTTCGTTGTATTTTTTAGATATCCAGAGAAACTGTGCCTGCTCACGTAAATGAATATGGTCATGATGGTCGAGTAAATCTTGTACGCGCTGGGTTAGCTCATTGAGATCAGTCTGGGCACTTGGATCATTCAGTTTTTGTTTGCACAAAATAATGCGGTACATCGCACCGTCATGATAGCGGTAAGGTGTTAAAAGCTTCAGTGCGGTTTGATACTGATGTTGTGCGATGTACCAATTCGCTTTTGCTAATGTATTGGGTAAGTTATTGGTTTGCAGCAATAACATAGATTTATCTGCAAGTGCCGGATCGTTAAACCGTGTGGCAAGTTCAATAAAGATATTTCCCAACCATTGTTGATCTGCACGGCTCATACGTGGTGTTTGCGAAAGAAGCTGATCAATTTGAGGTTTAAGCTGTGAATAAGACTTTGTCATTGCATCAACCTGCAACTCGCATCCTGCACGATAAAGCATGACTTCAGGCTGCGTCAGCTGTTGGCATAACTGGGTAGACGCACTGTATTTTCCTTGCAAACGATAAATATTGGCCAGCTGTAAAATAGCATCGCTGTTGTTGGGTTGAGTTTTTAAAAGCTGTTTTAAACGCTGTTCTGCAGCCGAAAAATTATGATTCGCTTGCTCAATGCGGGTATTTAGCAACTGATTTTCAAGATCTGATGGATCATTGCTTTTTTGCATCAATTGTTCAGCTTTTTCGAGTGAATCACCGTCACCTTTGGCGTAGGCATTTTCAAGTAATACATTCACAATTTGATTACGCGTTGCGTCACTATAAGTGGCTTTGGCATTTTGGTTTTTTTCAGTATTACCGCTATAGCTATGATGGTGCTTTGGATGAGCATAAATCGAACTTACAGGAATCATTAAAATTATGGCGAACGACAGTTTACGCATCAACATTGGGTATCCCTCTTAAATACGCCCGAGGCTCAACACCTAGGGCGCAAATCCTTAAAATTTAACTGCAAGCGGCTCTGCTTTGTTATCAATCGAAGCTTCTGAAATATCTTTCAGAGATTTGGGTTCAGACTGACTAAAGCTACTTTGTGATTGGTTGGTTAACGTCAAAGTTTCTCGTAACACAGGATCGCTTTGCGTTTGGGTGTTATTAGAAGCATGATCATCTCCACTGCCACCACAACCGCTCAATCCCCAAACAACCATGAACATCAAGGTTATTTTTTTCATGGTAATGACTCCTCATTACTTACTGGCAGTATTGAATGGTGAACCCGCAACTGGAGTGTTAAGATACGGGAAAGTGGTACCAAACTGCTGAGGTGACTGCAATGCACCGTCGGTAAATCCAATCGTACCTGCTTTCGCATCCGACGCTTTACAGCCCACTGCGGTGTTCACACCATCAATGGTACATAGTAAACCCATCGCAACACGTAGCTCGATATCGACTACATCATCTCCCGGACGGCGACCATTTGGGAATCCGCTGGTGTCTCCACCGATCACACCTAAACGATTTTGCTTATCTTTGGTTTGCGCTGCAATTGCAGTATTTAAGCGCAACATTTCAGAGGCTTTCACGTTTTTAGGCTGATTCAGACCCGGTACTCCAAGTAAAAATGCATTGACCAGATCGGTACGTGGGAAATTGGTTGGCGCAACCACGGCACCGCCTGTAGCGTCTTTAAATAACACTTCAATCAATGTTGGTAATGTTGGATTGGTAACATAATCGGCAAACTGACCATCATTGACTGGTTTGCTGGCATTGAATTTGTCTTTGTCTTTTAAACCAATCACCACCTCATTGACCAAAGGCATACCCAAACGGGAAACTTGCGTCCATGCCCCACCCACTTTAGATGCACTGGTCAAATTACTCTCTGGAGTCGGGTTAAGTAAGGTCGCTTGAGGCAAACTGGCTGTGGTCCAACCACCAATTACTGTTTCACCCGAAGACACCAAACATGATTGTGGTACTTCAAGTGCAATGGTCGTCACGTTTTTATTGCCAATGGTATTAAGTCCCTGATCTTCAGCATTCACACCCGATGGTGCAAGCTGCGTAGCAGGAATCTTGATATTCACAAGGTCAAAGACTTCGCCAAGATTGACTGCAAATGGATCTTGGCGCTGGCCGACAAATACTTTGCCTGATCCGCAACTGCCAAAGTTGATATTTTGCACAAAACTATTGGCATAAGACTGATAATTGGGAATTGATTTTGCGCCCACATTATCAAAAGGTTTTTTAAAGGAGCCCAACACGTTACGATCGCCTTTACGTCGATCACCTTTGACCATGGTCACGGTATATGTTTCAGCCGTATTTTGAGCAGAACTGCCATCATTGGTAATTTTTCCAATATTTGACAATGGTACAGAGATATTTTTGCCACCTACAGGTACTTGTAGATCTTTTAACTCCTGATCAAATTTAAATTGAAAAGTAATATCTTCTTGCGCATCACCATTGTTATCGATATGAATCTCATAAAGCGCTTTAGGGTCTAAAGCGAAGTAGTTCGGGCCACCATAAGCATCTTGAAGTGGCTGGTAATTAGCTAAAATGGTGACATAGTCGCCCCGATTACTTTCATAGCTTTTAAACATATAAAAATCGGTGGCATCTACTTTAGGTGTTTTGGTGATGGATGGAGCTTCGCGGTGACTGGATGCAAGTGCACAAGCACTTAACCCCATTAATGCCATCGCTAGTGCGATACGATTGTTCATTGGCTATCTCCTTGACCAATATTTAATTTCATCGTTATTACTTTATTTTTTATCCCTACATTGTTTTAAATCATTATGAGGGACCATACTAACATATAGGAGAGAATGTGAATATTATGTGATCATTTTGAAAATAACGGATGAAATCAATATTTTTGTGAAGTCAAGTATTTGCTATGCAATCTGATTTCACATAATTTTTATTGTAAAATTTGGATTATTCATATACAAAATATTTAATTAAATGAAAATCATTTGCATATTTTAAATATAAATAAATATAAATTCTAAAAATTTAAATTATTAAATTTAATTTTATTAAAAACAACAACTTAAAAAACAAATAATCAAACTATTACTTTTTATTTATATTTATCATTACATTAGTTTAATTTAATTTTTATATATTTTAAACTTCAGACCAAAGCCACAAAAAAAGCGTCATAAAACATGAATGATCTTCACGTTTTTTAAATTTAATCATTATTTAATTCATCATCTTTTAATTGTTTAAATTTACTTGATAATATTGAAATTACTTTAATTTGTTTTGCATAGCGGCGACAGGATATACACATCAATAAATGTAATTGAAGATGTGTAAGTTCATTTAATGCAAGTGAACGATCTTGTTTTTCCGAGAGTAGTTGAGTCGCTTTTCGACAGGTCAGCATGAACATTCCTCCTTTAAAAGCCATTTATTTTCGAGACATTCTCGTAGGCGTGTTCGACTGCGGTACATCAATACATTAAAATTTGAAATAGTTAACCCTAGCTTATTGCAAATTTCCTGTGAGCTTAGCTCAATCATTTCACGCAACATAAACACTTGTGCCTGCTGTGCAGGCAAATGATTGAGGCAGGCATCAAAAATTACCCAGAAGTCTTCTTGTTCAAGCATCTGGTCTGGACTTGGCCATGCCTGTGGTGCTTCATGTGCATGCCAGTGATTCTTGTCATTAAACAATGTATCGATGCTTTTTTCAGAATCATCATCGAATAAATCTGTCATGCTGATCAAGCGTGATTGCTTACGGATAAAGTCGATGATTTTATTTTTTAAAATTGCAAATACCCACGTTTTAAACGCACACCGACCTGAAAACGAAGCGGCATGTTCTAGTGCGCTGATAAGCGCTTCCTGCACGACATCTTCGGCGCTTTGGATAGAAGACATCTGTAACACGGCAAACTTAATCATTTGATGTCTAAGATCGGCAATAAAAATAGGATCATTCAACTGATCAGTAATGTGATCCGCTTGAGTCGACGCAGCTATGGTCATGAAGAATTCTCACTTAGACACAGAAATAGAGACCAAATCAAACTTAAGCAGTAACGATTTCAGTTCATTTAATTGGTTTTCAGCCACGTCATTAGGCTGATCTCCCAAAATCGAAACGATTAAATCATGAAGCGTATCTTGCATAGCGCCACCATGTTCGACCAGATGTTCGATGAGCAATCCAAATAACGGCGATAATCGCTCTAAACGGATTTGATCAATTTCATCACGCCATACCATAATCACACCAGGTGCAAGCTGAATGTCATTCGGTTGTGTGTTGAGTGTCCATTCATACACAGGATATTGATAAACCAAAACCCATACGGCCTGCTTTAACTGCCATTGATAAGGTTCTATACATACCGGTTGATCGATAACCAAAGTGTCTAAATACAATTCAAGCCACTCAAATTGTAGAAGCTCAGCTAGCCAAGGATATTGACTAAACATGGGATGAGCTTGATAAGAATAATACTCACGAAACTCTAGCGCTATCTCGTTTGAGTACGGAGATTGACATTTCGAATTTGCGACAAAATCCTGTAATAGTGCTTGCCACTGACATTCGAGCAATAATCTGCGCGTAATCGGATAAACCAGATTGATAAACGAGCTAATATTATTAAATACCAAATCACGATACACTTGCATGCGCTCATGATCGTAAACGCTAGCCAAATCAGAATGTGGATGGCGAATCCAATTACAGAATTGTTGCTGCGTGTGCTGAAATGATTTCTGAATTTGGTTCATATCCACTCTCCATGGCTTGAATGGTCTTAATTTTTTTTAATTCTTTATTGAGTTCTTCCCAACTCGGAATATTGAAATCCCGTTCTAATAATGTTGGCTTAATTCCACATTGTTGATAAGTAAACGCCAGAAGTTGCCATACAGAATCCGTAATCGCATCACCATGTGTATCAATGATCAGATGATCTTCTACTTGCGCATGACCTGCAATATGCAAATAGCGTATTTTGTCTTGAGGCATCGCACAAATAAACGCTTGAGCATCAGTGCCGTGATTTATGCTGTTCACGTATACGTTGTTTACATCTAAAAGTAATTCGCAATCCGCCTGCTTGATTACTTCTACAATAAATTCTGCTTCGGTCATCTCAGCACCGGGCATTAAATAAGTCGATACATTTTCAATGACCAGTTTTTGTCCCAAAATATCCTGCACACGTAAAATACGCTCCGCAACATAACGAACAGCGTCTTGAGTCATTGGAATGGGTAACAAGTCATATAAGTATCCGCCATCATGAGAATAACTTAAATGCTCAGAGTAAATACTGACATTATAAGTATTTAAAAATGCTTTGATTTTATGAATAAACTCAAGGTTGAGCGGATGTGGCCCGCCAATTGAGAGAGAAAGACCATGACAAACAAGAGGAGACTTTTCAACACAGGTCGCAAGAAGTTTTGCGTGTCGACCGCCAAAGTTCATCCAGTTTTCAGGTGCAATTTCGATAAAATCAGGCGGATAAGCTGCACTTAAAAAATCATCGATAAACTCTCGTCTTAAACCGAGCCCAACGTGTGAAGTTTCAATCATGAGCAAGCTCCTTATCCAAATCAAGATCGGCCCATCCATTGAATGAGCCGATCTTGTACATATCTGATCGGTTTATTTAGAACCACATTTTGCATCTGCCATTTTTTTATCTGCACCACATTTTGCATCTGCCGACTTATGCCCTTTCTTGGCATGATCCGCACCACATTTAGCACTGCCGCACTTACCATCTGCTGCCTTACTGGCATGGGTTTCCGTAGAAGATGAGGTTGCAGCTGTTGCAATCTGAGTTGGGCCAAGGACAGACAAAGCCAATAGCGCAGTCACGGTGGTCATAGAGTTTAATTTGTTCATGATCGATTCCTTTTTACATTTTTTGATTGTGTGTACGGGGTGTACTTGGTGTTAGACGCAGTTCATCTGAATTTATTACACATTAAAAAAAATTTTTTTTATGTAAGAAAATCGAGATCCTTTCGACTAATGTGAATTAAATCGCATCGGATGTGAAAAAATGATGAATATTTATACAAAAAAAATCAATCAGCTCTATTTAATTGTAAAAAAAGCGAGCACACCGTTTGATGGCTTACCCGCATTGGCACTGCGATTGTATTTAGTTCCGATCTTTTGGATGGCAGGGACAAATAAATTAATGCACTTTAGCAATATTGTAGAGTGGTTTGGCAATACTGACTGGGGATTGGGCTTGCCCTTCCCCTATGTCATGGCTGCACTTGCAACCTCAACTGAATTGGCTGGCGCAGTTTGTCTAAGCTTAGGTATATTCACTCGCTGGATCAGCATTCCCTTGATCATCACCATGCTGGTTGCAATCTTGACTGTTCATTTGCCAAACGGTTGGCAAGCAATTGCCGATCCTTCGGCGCCTTTTGCAAATGCTCAGGTACTTGCTTCTGCTGAAAAGTTAGAGCGAGCACGACAAATTCTGACCGAACATGGCAATTATGACTGGTTGACCTCAAGTGGAAATTTTGTGATTTTAAATAATGGAATCGAGTTTGCAGTCACTTATCTGATCATGCTACTTGCACTAATCAAATTGGGCGGTGGGCGTTATGTCAGTCTGGATTACTGGTTTCGTTTGAAATAAAACAAATCATCATGCATATTCATGATGCTTTCATACGCTTTCTGATACTTTAGATTCAAAATAATCAGTATCACAGATGCCTATGATGATCTCCACCCAGTCACTTTGGACAATTTTTCTTGTATTTTTGCGCTTAGGACTCACCTCCTTTGGTGGTCCGACTGCGCATCTTGGCTATTTCCGTGATGAGTTCGTCATCCGCCGTAAATGGTTAAACGATGCTCAGTATGCCGATACCGTTGCACTGTGCCAGTTTTTACCTGGGCCAGCCAGTAGTCAGGTGGGTATGGCAATTGGCTACTATTGCGGTGGCTATAAAGGTGCTTTAGTTGCCTGGCTAGGGTTTACCTTCCCTTCAGCCATCATATTAATTTCATTTGCACTGGGTTTTGATCATCTGCAAAGCATGCAACTTACTGGTATTTTGCATGGCTTGAAAATTATCGCTGTAGCGGTGGTGATACAAGCACTTTGGGGAATGACAAAAACTTTATGCCCAGATGCAACCCGAATCACCCTCATGAGTTTAAGCACATTCATGATGTTAATGCTTCCCTCGCTCTGGACTCAGCTCGTGGTGATTATTGTGGCGGGAATATTAGGTACATTGATTTTCAGATCATCGCAAAGCACAGAAAAACAACAAGTATCGACAGCAAATTCTCGTCATATTGGTTTCACTGGATTGATCCTATTTTTTGGATTACTGATTGCGCTACCTGTGCTGAGTTTTACGTTTTCAAACCCAGCCCTTGCGATTTTTGATGCCTTTTATCGTACTGGGGCATTGGTTTTTGGTGGTGGGCACGTTGTTTTACCTTTATTAAACACCCAAGTCGTCGCAACTGGATGGATTGAGCAAAATACCTTTTTAGCTGGTTATTCACTGGCTCAAGCGGTGCCCGGCCCATTATTTACTTTTGCTGGCTTCTTAGGCGCCTCGATGCCTCACATGATCACGCCTTGGCTAGGAGGTATTTTGTGTATTGTGGCAATTTTTAGTCCATCTTTTTTTCTTCTTATCGGCATTTTACCTTTTTGGCAAAGTATTCGTGATCTTGCATGGATGATTGCTGCGCTCAAAGGAATTAATGCAGCCGTGGTGGGCCTGCTGTTGGCAGCTTTGTATCAACCGATCTGGACCAATAGTATTTATACCTCAAAAGACTTTAGTCTGGCACTTCTTGCGCTCCTTGCACTGATGGTTTGGCGGCTTCCAGTATGGTTGGTGGTTTTTTTAGGGGGTCTTTTAGGATGGTGGTTGATGTAAAGCACCCTATCTCATTCTAAGATTTTAATTTCAAATTAAAAATATAAGATCACTCTTAAATTCTGCTTGCTAATCAAATCGAAATAAAGATAATAAGAATCATTTTTAACAGCGACTGCCTGAGCATCATCATGCACAAATTGAATTGTTTATCGCATGCAATCTATATCGTTCTTTTTACAGGTTTATCTACAAGTGCTTGGGCAGAAGAAATAACGCAATCAGATGTTGCTACATCTTCAAATATTTTACCCACTATTTCATTACAGGCAGATTCGAATCAGAAAAAATATGCTGCAACCCAAGCAAGTTCAGCACTGAAATCTGATGCACCGTTATTTAAAACCCCGCAATCTGTTAGTGTCATTACGCGAGAACAACTCGATCAAAAGCAAGCAACTACACTTTCACAAGCCATCAATGGTGTTGCTGGGGTCAGTGCTGGCTATTTAGGGCGTAGAGGATGGGACGATTTTATTATTCGTGGTCAAAATTCGTCTGATCAAGTGTATATCGATGGACTTCGACAAAGCCAGTCACCCTTAGATGGTGTTGCAGTCGATTTATCTGGTATGGATCAAGTTCAGGTCATTAAAGGGCCAGCGTCTGTGAACTTTGGATTGGTGCAACCAGGTGGCATGGTCAATTTAGTGACTAAACGTCCACAAGCCGAAAATTTTGCAACTGCTGATCTGAGCTACGGAAGCTACAACTTCAAACAAGCCACATTTGATTTGAACTATGCGCCAAAGCAAACTGAAAAAGGTGCATTCAGACTGACAGGTCGTGTTTCCGATCAAGACGATCCAACCGACTATGTGTACTTTAAAAACTTTTATATCTCGCCTTCTTATAATTTCGATTTGGGCGATAAAGCCGAACTATCGGTGATTGCCAGCTATCAACATCGAGAATATTTACGTCAACAAGGTTTACCATTGATTGGCACCTTAAAATCCAATCCGAATGGCGCGATTGACCGAAGCTTATATTTAGGTGAGCCAACTTTTGGTGGGTATGAAGCAGATGTTTACCGCACTGGCTGGAATTATAAATACAAGTTTGATAACGGCTGGACATTTAATCAAAATGCAGCGGTTCAGCAACTGAAATCGACTGGTCGGGTTGTGTTTACACAAACCGGTACAAACTTCTGGGTCAATACCACACCTGCTTATACCACACTTAATCGAACCAATAACGGGCGTTATCAAAGTCATGATACACTGACTTACTCATTAGATAACAGCTTCCAGCGCGCGTTTAATTTACTGGGTATGCAGCATGATCTCAGCATTGGTGTTGATGCCATGCAGTCAAAAGACGATTATATCAATGATCGATATACCACAGGAAATTTAAACGTTTACAACCCTGTGTATGGGCAAGCAGTTAAATATGTAGCAATAAATAGTACCGAAGATATTAACCGTTTACGCTATAGCGGTTTATATGTGCGTGATCGTATTAACCTAACAGATCAACTGGTACTTAGCCTTGCAGGACGTCAAGACTGGGCCGAGGTATCAACGCAAAATGTCTCCAAGTCAGGAGTTGCAGCCAAAGGACTGACCGATCGAAACTCATATAACAAGTTTACCGGAAATGTGGGGCTGCTCTACAGCATCAATGATATCGTGGCTCCTTACGCCAGTTATGCCACGTCGTTTCTTCCGAATACGCGTACCGATGTCAATGGCAGCATTCTGGCACCAGAAACTGGTCAGCAGGCTGAGATTGGTGTAAAACTACAAAGCCCGAACCAGTTGGTTCAAGGGAGTCTGGCCTTATACGATTTACGTCGTCAAAACGTTGCAGTCAGCGACCCGAATAATACATCTGCTTACGTGCTTAATGGCGAGCAATTAACCCGTGGTATTGAAGCAGAGCTCAGTGCCACGGTCATTGAGCGCATGCGATTAACAGCCAGTTTTAGCCATATGTTTGACTCAAAAATTACCAAAGATTCGGTTGCGAGCAATGTAGGTGCAGCACTCGATAATGTCCCTCAAAATAGCTATAGTCTCTCATCACGTTATTATCTGACTGATTTAATATCGGGATGGTTCATCGGTGCTGGCATTCGAGGTGAAAGCTCAAAATCGTATAAAGGACTCGATGTACACACACCATCTTATTTACTCTACGATGCCGAAGCAGGTTACGAAGCAACACGCTGGGGCGCGCAATTGTCGATTAAAAATTTGTTTGATAAAGACTATTATGCAGGATTACTCAATGCCAATATGGTGACCTTGGGTGATCCACGTCAAATTAACTTTACGGTCAAATTTAAATATTAATTGTTCAGTCAGTAGATCACTCCAAAGTGATTTTGGATAAACAAACATTAAATACCGAGTCTATTCATGTCTTATTTGTAATTGAGGTGTGTTTACACTCGGTGTTCAAACTTTAAGATAAAATCTCTTGTCTTTCACCTTAACGACATTAAACTATGCGCACTGATTTGGGCGTGAGTTTTATGAAAAAGCAAATTGCAAAAATGATTTTTAAATTGTCTGGTTGGAGCTATCACATTGAGCCAGAGATTCTTGAAAATAAGCAGGTCATTATTGGATTTGAACATACATCTAATCTTGATGCTGTACTCTCAGTTGCTTTGTTTGAAATTTTAGAAATTAAAATTCATACCCTGATTAAAAAAGAGCTCTTTCAGGGACCACTCAAACCACTTTTAGAAAAACTCGGCGGTATTGCGGTTGATCGCCATTCAAAATCAGATATCGTCTCGCAAATGGTCAAGCTATTTGAGCAAAATGATCGATTTAATCTGGTGATTGCACCTCAAGCAACGCGAGCAAAAGACGGCTCTACACGCAAACCGATTCGTACTGGTTTCTGGCACATCGCGCGTGCGGCAAATGTTCCAATTGTGTTGATGTATGCCAATCCTATTACTAAAGAAGGCGGTATTTTAGGCAAAATTTATCCAGAAAATCTTGAAGCAGACCTTAAGCTTATTCAGGCACTTTATAAAGAAAAAGTCGGCTTAGATATCTGTATTCCAGAACAATCAAATTAACGATCAAAGCTGTATTTATTACGTTTTTATCTGACCAATCGATTATTTTCTCTATCAACAGGCACTTTCTTCAAAAAATATGCTTATGGTAGAATTACAAACATTTGATCTGGTAATGGTACCAATCTGTAAGGAGCATATTTCAACATGGCAGGTCATTCCAAGTGGGCAAACACCAAGCATCGTAAAGCAAAACAAGATGCAAGCCGTGCTAAAGTTTTCACAAAATATATTCGTGAAATTGTAACTGCGGCAAAACTAGGCGGTGGTGATGCAGCCAGCAACCCTCGTTTACGTGCGGTCGTTGAAAAAGCTTTATCTGTAAATATGACACGTGACGCGATCAACCGTGCGATTCAGCGTGGTGCTGGCGGTGAAGACAATGATGATCTGAACGAAGTAACCTACGAGGGGTACGGTGTCGGTGGTGTTGCAGTTCTGGTCGAAACCATGACAGACAATCTTAACCGTACAGTACCAGATGTTCGTCACTGCTTCAGTAAAACCAACGGTAATTTGGGGACTAACGGTTCGGTTTCGTATCTGTTTACCAAGCGTGGTGAAATCAGCTTTGAAGATGTCAGTTTAGAAGACAAAATCATGGAAATCGCACTCGAAGCGGGCGCTGAAGATATCGAAGTGGAAGAAGATGGCATTTTGGTCATCACAACACCAGAGAGCTTTGGTGATGTTCAGGATGCACTTGCAGCAGCAGGCCTGAAATCTGACAATGCAGAAGTAGTGATGAGTCCATCGACCAAAGCTGAAATTACCGATATCGACCAAGCGAAACAAATCTTAAAAATGATCGATATGCTTGAAGATCTGGACGATGTTCAAAACGTTTATACAAACGTTGAATTTTCAGACGAAGTTTTGGCTCAACTTGATGCCTAAATAATATGAAACGCACCGCACAGGTGCGTTTTTTTTAAACTTTATTGAGTAGCTTATAACAATTAAAGACGTTGTATTCTTTAATCACAAAACTTGAATGTAAGGCTACGACATTATCAATTTTACCAATACGGCGTAGCAAAATATCACTGTAATTATCCATATCACGCGCAACAAGTTCTAAAATAAAATCTGCGCTCTGCCCTGTGACCAAAAACGCATTGGTGACTTCCGGGATATCCTCAAGTTCAGTTAAAAACTTATCAAAAGTTTCGGTATCGTGTTTGCTTAAAGAAACTTGAAGCAAAATATGTAAAGAAAATCCAAGCTTAACAAAATTAATATCACGCTTGAGATTACTCATGATTTTGGATTCAATTAAATGCTTGATCCGTCGATGCACTGAACTGACCGAGAGGTTAATCCGTTCTGACAACTCATTCAGGTTGAGATCTTCATGGGTCAATATCTCAAGAATCTGTTTGTCGTAACGATCAAGCTCCATAACTGCTCCCCACTTATCTTTCATGATTTTAATGACTTCTGGCCATTGTATTGTAGTTTTGAGCATTCTCAAAAAATACATTCACTTTATAGTGAAAAGTACATATAAAAAAATTGAACGAGCTTGTAAAAATTTCATCTAAGACGATGCTTGACCTGAAAGTGTAAAGTTAAGTATCTTTTTTGTGCTTTAAGTAAAATATTTCAAAATATTGCTTCTTTTTAGACCTTAGTAATATTGACTTGTAACAATAAAATACAGGATTATTAAGCGAAGCTACATTGAAGTAGTTTTTTTAGACAAAAGGGAACGTTTATTAACAATTTTTAAGGAATTGGCATTCTTTTTGTTATGTAAATCCCAAAAGTAAGTTTTACTTTTTTTAATAATTAACGGAGTTATCGTGAATAAACTTAAAACTTTAGCCCTTAGCATGGGTACTATCGGGCTATCCTCTCTCGCCATTCCTGCTTACGCAGCGAGCAACACTGAAGTGGATGCTTTACGTAAAGAAGTCAATGAACTTAAACAGTTGGTTCAACAATTATCTACACAGCAAAAAGCTGCACCTGTCGTGATGGCTCCACCACCAGCTCCAGCGCCAATGGTTGCCGCAGCACCAGCACCGAAAGCACCAAGTAATGCAAAACCAGGTTGGTTCACGTTACCTGATGGTCAAACACAAGTTAAATTCTACGGCAGTATCCGTGCTGACTCAACTTATGACTTTGAAGGTACAAGTAGCGATACAACTAATATTAACAATCCTACAAACAAAGTACCATTAAACTCTGTTAATGCAACTCAGGATGCGCTAAATGTATCTGCTGCACCAACACGAGTGGGTGTTGAATTTTCACGCCCAACAAGCTTGGGTGAATTAAACGGTAAAATCGAAGCCGACTTTGCCGGCGGTATTTCTGGTAATAGTTCACAAACAACCAACGGTAATGGCGCACTACGTGTTCGTCATGCTTACGTTTCTTTAGGTAAATGGTTGGCAGGTCAAACCACTTCACCATTTGTAAACGTAGATACAGCGCCAGAGTCAGTTGACTTTAACGGCCCTATGGGGTATGGCTCTACACGTACGGTACAGGTGCGTTATACACAACCAATCGATGCTAACCAAAAAGTATTATTAGCATTGGAAGGTGGTGATGTAGATAACATTACTACAGGTAATTCAACTGTTAACGCAGCTGGTGTAACATCTTCTGGCGGTAACCGCTTCCCAGCTCTAACTGCACGTTATGATTATAAAACTGCAGACAATAAATTCTTGGGTCAAGCTCACGCGCTTTTACACGAAAACCGTATTTCAACCAATGACAGCAATGATGAAGAAAAACTAGGCTGGGGTGTTGGTTTAGGTGCAAAATATAAAGTGACTGACGTAGACACTTTATTCGCTAACTACTACCACGTAAAAGGCGATAGCCGCTACTTGATCTACACAAATCCAGCATACGTTGCATCAAAGAACACTGACGGCAGCTTAAATATTGGTGAAAGTGAGTTTGATTCTGCACTTGTAGGTTATTCACGCACTTGGAATCCTAAGTGGAGATCAACAATTGCGGCCGGTGGGATCTGGTATAAAGATGACGGTGCATATGCTAATTTTGCTGTAAACACTGGCAGTACCTCGTTAAATAAAGACCTATACAACATCCTAATTAACTCATTCTACACACCAGTGAAGAACGTTGATTTAGGTGTTGAATACACTTATGGTCAACGTAAAACTTTCCTTGATCAAAAAGGCGACTACTCACGTCTTAACTTGATGGCGAAGTATAGCTTCTAATTTAAGCTAAACGAGCATCTAAAAAACCCTGCATATGCAGGGTTTTTTAATACGCTTTAAAACGAAACTATGAAGATAATCAAGTTACTCATAAAATAAGACGTATAATTACAACTAAACTGCCTTTTGATTCATCTATCTCATGTATACGTTATAAACGCTTTAATACTCAAATCAAATCGCTTAACTAAGCTTATATTTTTATTTATGATTTAGCTAAGCGATCAAAAGCTGCAATCAAATTAAAGTTGCGAACAAAATTCTGTTTTAAGATTTGCAAAGTTACTTTCTAAATAAAAAACCCAGTCACTTGACTGGGCTTTTTTAATGCTTGTGCTAAGCAGATTAATGCATGGCTTGAATCTTGTCTAAGAATAATTTGGCACGTTCATGACGTGCATCAAGATTACCAAAGAACTCAGATGTTGGGCAATCTTCAAGAATCATGCCTTGATCCATGAAAATTAATCGGTTTGAAACTCTTTTCGCAAAGCCCATTTCGTGTGTCACACACATCATGGTCATTCCTTCGTTAGCGAGTTGAACCATTACATCTAACACCTCACCCACCATCTCTGGATCGAGTGCGGAAGTTGGCTCATCAAACAACATACAAATTGGGTCCATTGAAAGACCGCGTGCAATTGCAACACGTTGCTGCTGACCACCAGAAAGCTGACCCGGAAATTTATCCTTGTGTGCCAAAAGCCCTACTCGGTCTAAATATCCCAATCCCTTTTTGCGAGCTTCTTCTTTCGAGCGCTTTAAAACTTTAACTTGTGCCACAGTCAAATTTTCAAGCACAGTCATATGCGGAAATAACTCGAAATGCTGAAACACCATTCCCACACGCGAACGGAATTTTGCAAGATTGGTTTTTGGATCACGCAAAGAAGTACCATCAACAAAAATATCGCCCTTTTGAATTGGCTCTAATGCATTCACGGTTTTAATTAATGTTGACTTACCTGAACCAGATGGTCCGCATACTACTACCACATCGCCTTTTTCAATACTGGTTGTACAGTCAGTGAGTACTTGGAAATCACCATACCATTTAGAGATATGTTGGATGTCTATCATTGGCATTTAAAATCTCCAATTAGCGAATAATGGCAATTTTTTGCTGTAATCGTTTTACAAGTCTTGAAAGCAAGAACGAACTACAGAAATAAACCACTGCTACAATTAAATAAAAGGTTGCTTTTGTTTCAGGACCATAAGTATTGGCAAGCGTGTCGGCACGACCTAAGAAGTCTGGTGCACTAATTACATAGACCAATGACACATCCTGAAAAAGAATAATGGTTTGGGTCAACAGTACAGGTAGCATGTTACGAAATGCTTGTGGTAACACCACATATTTCATCGATTGACCATAAGTAAAACCGAGTGCATAACCTGCGTTGACCTGTCCGCGCGAAACGGATTGAATACCTGAACGCACAATTTCCGAGAAAAACGCAGCTTCAAAAATTGCAAACGTAATGACACTCGAAAACAGTGGCCCCCAATACGTATCAGACTGGAATTCAAATACTTTTGGAAGTAAAAAGTAAAAGATAAAAATAACCTGAATCAGTGGAATACCACGAAATAGATCCACGTAGAATTTAGCAAAGTTACTTGCCACAACGTTATTCGATAGACGCATCATGGCCAAAGGTGTACCGATGATGATACCGCCTAGCATCGCAAGCACTGTAACGGTTAAGGTAAAAACAAAACCTTCTTTAAGTGCATTGATAACATCAGGAGATTGTAAAAGACTGAAATCCATGGTTATTTCCCTCCCGAACCTAGGCCAGGAACTGCCATACGTTTTTCAATCCACGCCATAATAAATTTGATGGTGTAAGTGATGATCAGGTATACAGGCGTTGAAAGAATCAAAATAATAATATCTTGAGACGTTTCTTCGCGCATGGTTTTGGTATAAGCGAAAAAATTGAGTACACTTAGCGCATATAGAACGGCTGAGTTTTTAAACACGTTCATTGCTTCAGAGGTAATCGTCGGCCATACCGTGCGATAAGCAACGGGTAAAATCACATAGCGATAACTTTGGCCTGTGGTAAAACCCATTGCAGATGCTGCAAATTTTTGGCCACGTGATACTGTGTTGATTCCGGCACGAATATGCTCTGATACACGCGCAGCAGTATATAAACCGAGTGCAAAAACACCAATAACCGCAGGATGATCATTCAGCAGGTTTTTCCACCATCCGCCGGCAACAACTTCTCCGCTCCCAGAGCTAAGTGTGGCTGGTAAAAGTTCAGGAAAAACGAAAGCCCAAAAGAAAAGTTGAACAATTAATGGGATATTACGGAAAATCTCAACGTACGTATCACCAATCAAAGCCAATGGCTTATTAGGTAAGGTACGTATAATTCCAAGTAAAGAACCCAAGAAGAATGCGATAAAGAATGCAGCAATTGCAGTCCATATCATGGTTAAAACACCTGAACCTAACATTTGAAGCCATGTTGGTGCATCGGCGTATTGAGAATAACTTGAGCTGCCTATCGCTTTACAGACCGATTCCGCCCAAGCTGCTTTTTCGACACTAAATTCGTTCGATTCAGCACAGAATACAGTCCAGTTTAATGAGCCGACTGACATAAATGCCCCTTTTTAAAATATTAAAAATACAGCATGCATACAGTACACAAGTTACTGTATGCAAAATGGTTAGCTGCAAATCAAAAGAGTTTTAGGGCTTAAATGCCTTCATCAGTCGGATGTGCTTTCAATTTCTTGAAAGAAGCACTTTGTGCCATGTTCAGATTGGTATTTTTAGGTGGAATTGGAGACTGGAACCATTTTTTATAAAGTTTATCCATTTGACCTGATTTCCACATACCAGTTACGGTGCGATCTGCAACCGCTTTGAATTTCGGATCATCTTTTGCAATCATGATGCCATATGGCTCAGAAGATAATACAGGGCCAACAATTGCAAATTCTTTCGGGTTAGATGATTTTGCAATCAAACCAGCCAAAATATTGTCGTCCATCACAAATGCTGCTGCACGACCAGATGCCATCATAGAGAATGAGTCTGCGTGGTCTTTACCATAAATGTTTTGCACATTAATAGACTGACCTTTTTCATTCATTTTGATGTATTTATCTGACGTTGTGCCTTGAGTGGTCACGACAGCTTTACCGTTCAGGTCAGCCAAGCTCTTAATACCTGAATTTGCTTTCACTGCCATACGCACTTCTGTTGCGTAGTAGTTTGTAGAGAATCCTACTTGCTGTTGGCGTTGTTTGGAGTTAGTGGTTGTACCACATTCCATGTCGATATTGCCTGCAAGAAGTTCTGGAATACGTGTAGACGATGTAACTGCTTTGTATTCGACTTTCAAATTCGGCATTTTAAGCTCTTTCTTGATGTCGTTTGCGAAAGCATTACAAATATCTACCGCATAACCCACTGGTTTACCTGCGACAACATAGGAAATAGGATCCGATGACTCACGGTGTCCAATAATAATTTTTCCACTGCTTTTAATTTTAGCCAAAGTATCCGCAGCTTGAACCTGAGTTGCTCCTCCAACTGTACAAATCATCAATGCCGATACAATTAGTGAGGTTGCAGAATGTTTCATAAAAACTCCTTGATTATATTTCGCTAAATTTTAAGACAGTTGTATATTATTCAACCTACCTAAAAAATAGCTCTCCTTTCGTTTAAAGCAATTATCAAGCCAACTTTTAATTGTTGCTTATCATCGACCGATTCCACTATTTTTACATGCTTTCTTATCCTAATTGAAAGCACTTCATACAGTTTTTCGCTAGACTTTAGTCTTAGCTTTGATTGCTTTAGATTATTTTAACGCCAAAATCTTTTTTTTAAAGTTTTATTTTAAAAAAAATGTGATTTAAATCACATTAAATTAAATTATTTGCATCTTTTTAGTGCCAGCTATATTCAGCATGCATCATTTTGAATCTATGCATTTTTTGCATATAAAGTGAACGAAATATCAGGAAAACCATCATCACAAAATAAAATAATGAAAATAAATTTCATTCATTGTTAAGCTAAGCTTATTAAGCAGCACAAAGCAAAATCATTTGCGTACAAATGATTGAATACAAAAATATTATTGATTTTGTATTCAAACGTTTAAATCTTTAACTCAGTAGAAATTCGTTATTTTTGATGTGCCCTCTTGGATTGGCATTACATACCACGCCAATCCACTCTGGCATTTCGTTCGGTTTCATAAATTCGCTGTACATATTGCCCCAAAGGCAAACTTAGCAGGTAGGTTTTGTAGGTATCGAGT
The DNA here is from genome assembly GCF_000760595.1 of Acinetobacter soli. GTDB lineage: Bacteria > Pseudomonadota > Gammaproteobacteria > Pseudomonadales > Moraxellaceae > Acinetobacter > Acinetobacter soli. The sequence goes on from NZ_BBNM01000004.1 coordinate 232,696, forward strand.
TCGGGCGAATGAAATTCAGTATTTTCCACTTCCCAAGGTGTGCCATTTGGATGTAGTAAAGGTGCCAAAATGGCACATACCGCTATATCAGCTAATCCAAGACGATCACCTACCATATAGCGTCCGTAGTTTTCGACTAAACGATCATTAAGTAGTAGTACAAGCTCATCTAGATGCGCCTTAGACTGGGCAACTTTATCTTGTTCGAGTTCGTAACTTTTTTTGACCAGTGTCTTAAGAATTGGTTTTGAAAATTTTTCAAATTGACGCAAGTAGCCCTGCTCACCCATCATGATTTCAATCGGTTCATCACTGTAAGACAACGCATGTGCCAATGACCAACGGCGAACATGAATCCCAAGCTCGTCAGCAAGTTGATCAATTTCTAAGGCTGCGCGTCGTTGTGCAGGATCTTTTCTCAGCAACGAATGTTCAGGGTAAGTATCGTCAAGATACAGTGCAATCGGAGTCGATTGAGCAATCCATCTTGCATCATCTTTTAGAATGGGTAACTTATTTTGACCTGTTTTTAACTGTGCGAACGCACGATGAAAACCAGGAATCAAATTATGAGCAACATAATCAAGCTCTTTGTGATCCAGTAACCAGCGAGCTTTCTCACAGTAATGAGACAAAGGGAACTGGTATAAAACCCGCATAAAAACTCCAAATTATTTTTTTAGTCAACCAAATGTAAAAAACATTGTTTTGCCTTGTTACTTTAGAATTAAGCGCGCTTGAAAACAATGTACTTTTTGTGCCAAATCTCTGTCTAAATCACCTATTGCCGCGATATAAAAACTATGAATTTTTATTCAAAGCATATGAAGTGGATCGATAAAAATAGATATTTAAGATGTAATTTAATAGATGAATTAATATAAGCAATTGAATTTAAAAAACTTATTAAATATAAAAAAGTGATTTTCTTAGCTGAAATAAAATTTAGCATTTTTATCGATTAGTTTTGACAAATACATCGTTTAGAAAAGCACAGAATTTTACCTAAAGTATTGATATCAAATAAGGGTATTAATATGTCTGAGTTAAGTTCATTATCTAAACGCTCGGTTCACATACTTAAAAACGACCAACAAGCATTAAACGCGGCCTATCAAGTTGCTGATGAAGCACTTGTAAACCGAAACATACGAGATCAACAACGTATTTTGCCGTATGAGGCAATTGAACACTTGAGTCAAAAAGGCCTTGGCGGTATTCGAATTCCTAAACGCTATGGTGGTGCTTTTGTATCAAATAAAACTTTAGCTCAGGTGTTTCGTATTTTAAGTAAAGCCGATTCTAATGTTGGCCAAATCCCACAAAATCAAATCAGCTTGTTAAATTTAATTGATTTAATGGGAAATGAAGAACAAAAAAAACGTGTATTTGGCGAAATACTGGCAGGTAAACGCCTCGCCAACGGCGGGCCTGAGCGCCAGAGTAAAGACAGTAAAACCGTTCATACGACGCTCATACAAAATGGAGAAGTTTGGGTCTTAAACGGCGAAAAATTTTATTCTACGGGTAGCATTTTTGCAGATTGGCTGGCAATTAAAGCCCTTCACCCAGAAGGTCATGTGGTTCTGGTATTGGTTAATCGCTTTACAAATGGGATCGAAATTGAAGATGATTGGAATGGATTTGGTCAGCGTACTACCGCAAGTGGTACGATAAAACTCAATCAAGTACACATCGATCCTGCACTTATTTTTGATGAGCGTTTATTGACACAAGCTCCAAATTATAGAGGTGCCTATTCGCAACTGATGCAAGTCGCAATCGATGTCGGAATTGCTGAAGCTGCATTTACTGATCTTATATCAGCGGTAAAAAAAGCGCGCCCAGTTATCGATGCCAATGTTGAAAAAGCCTGTTTAGAACATTTCACCATTCAGGAAACAGGCAAGCTTCAAGTCTTACTTGATGCCGCGATTGCATTACTTGATGATGCTGCCGAGTATCTGGATGAACTGGATTCACAATTCGAAGTGACGGATGCACAGGCTGCCCGCGCCTCTATTTTGGTGGCAGAAGCCAAAGTCTATGCCAATGATGCAGCACTAACTATCTCTGAAAAATTACTCGAACTTGGTGGTAGTCGTGCCAGTTTAAGTCAGCACAATTTAGATCAGCACTGGCGCAATGCCCGTGTACATACGCTGCATGATCCTGTGCGCTGGAAAATCCATGCGATTGGCAACTATTACCTCAATGGCGTCTTCCCTGCACGTCATGCATGGATTTAAGGAGAGCTTCATGACATCTTATCAAGCAATCGCATCTTTTAATTCATCAAACTCCACACAGGCACATATTATCCGAGACGATGCCGAGGCACTCTCGATTGCCACCACATTGAGTGAGCGTTTTAAAGAAAAAAGTGTGCAACGTGATGCCGAGCGGATTTTGCCTTTTGAGGAAATTGAGCAATTTAGTCAGTCTGGCCTTTGGGCAATTACCGTACCAAAACGCTTTGGCGGTGCAGATGTTTCTAGCCTGACAGTGGCAAAAATCATTGCACTGTTTAGTGGCGTTGACGGCTCGATTGGACAGATTCCTCAAAATCACTTCTACGCCCTTGAGGTACTTCGTAATACTGGTACCGAGCAACAAAAGCAGAAGCTCTATAAAGAAGTATTGCAAGGCGCACGTTTTGGCAATGCACTTGCAGAATTTAAACCCAGAACAGCGGCTCAGAAACATACAACGATTACAGCCACCGAGAATGGTTATTTGATTCAGGGTGAAAAGTTCTATTGCACAGGCAGTTTATTTGCACATCGTATTCCAACTTTGGTCATAGATGCGCATGGTCGCGAATATTTGGCTTTTGTAAAACGTGAAAGTCAGGGATTGAGCCTTGTTGATAACTGGAGTGGCTTTGGACAACGTGTGACAGGCAGTGGTGCGGTAAAATTTGATCGTGTTTTTGTTGCTTATGACGATGTTATTCCCTTTGATGTAGCCTTTGATCACCCGACACTGGTTGGCCCTTTTGCTCAAATCATGCATGCCGCGATTGAAGTCGGAATTGCCCGTGCCGCGTTCGAAGAAACGCTAAAGCGCGTCCATCAAGCCCGTCCTTGGATTGATTCAAATGTTGATACCGCGGCTCAGGACCCACTCACCATTTACGATGTTGGACGTATTGCAATTGATGTAAGAGCAAGTGAAGTCTTACTCAAACGTGCAGCTCAATCAATCGATACGGCACGTTTGGACACCACAGCAGAGCATGTTGCATTAGCTTCATTGGCGGTTGCGAAGGTCAGAGCGCATAGTACTGAAACCGCACTTAAAGCCAGTTCGAAACTGATCGAACTTGCAGGGAGTCGTGGTAGTCAGCGTCAAGATGGACTCGACCGTTTTTGGCGTAATGCACGGGTACACACGCTACATGATGCTGCGCGCTGGAAATACTTTTTTATTGGCAATTATGCATTGAATCAAATTTCTCCTCCACGACGAGGGACATTGTAATGACAAATAAAACACACAAACACATTTTACTGAATGCTTTTGACATGAACAGTGTCGGCCATATCAATCATGGTTTATGGACTCATCCGCGTGATCAGTCGCATCGATTTAATGAGCTGAGTTACTGGACAGAACTGGCACAAACACTCGAACGCGGATTATTTGATGGCTTATTTATAGCCGACATCACAGGGGTGTATGATGTTTATCAAAGCAATATCGATCTCACGTTAAGAGAATCAATTCAGCTCCCCAGCCATGATCCAACGACGTTGGTCTCGGCAATGGCAGCCGTCACACAACATTTAGGCTTTGGGGTTACGGTGAATTTGAGCTACGAAACGCCCTATCAGTTTGCACGGCGCTTTGCTTCACTCGACCATCTCACGCAAGGGCGTATTGGCTGGAATATTGTTACAGGCTATCTTGATAGTGCGCAACGCTTGATTGGGCAGTCTGCGCTTAAAGATCACGATCTGCGCTACGATCAGGCAGAAGAGTTTTTAGCACTTTGCTACAAATACTGGGAAGGCTCTTGGGAGTCCGATGCATTGCTCAAGGACAAACAACATCGAGTTTTTACAGATCCACACAAGGTACATTCGATTCATCACTCTGGGCGGTTTTATCAAAGTGAAGGTGTATTTCAAGTTGCACCTTCGGTGCAGCGCACGCCAGTGTTGTTTCAAGCAGGCGCCTCTTCAAGAGGAATGGCCTTTGCAACTGCCCATGCCGAATGCATTTTTATTGGTGGCGACCAACCCGACAAGATCAAACAAAATGTCGATAAAATTCGTGAGCGCGCCAAACAGCATGGGCGCCATCCAGACGATATCAAGATTTTTGTCGGCATTACCGTGGTCACTGCCGCAACAACGGCTGAAGCACAAGATAAACTGGCGGAGTATCGTCGCTATGCTTCTCCCGAAGCTGGGCTTGCCCATTATGCAAGTTCGGTCGGTATCGACCTATCGAAATATGCCGATCATGAGGTGGTTCCCTATCAAAAAAGTAACAGCATCGCTTCGGTAAATGAAAAATTTAAAACCCAACAAATCACCATTCAGGATTTAAAAGATCAACACGTTTTAGGTGGGCGTTACCCACTGATTGTTGGCAATGGTGAAGACGTGGCAAAACGACTGATTGAGCTGGTCGATCAAACCGGCGTAGATGGATTCAATTTAACGCGTACCGTCGCACCAGAGTCACATCATGACTTTATTCAATACGTGATTCCTGAGCTGCAACAACGAGGCCGTTTTAAAACTGCATATAACGAAGGCTCGTTACGTCAAAAAATTTCAGGACACGGCGATTTGCTTCCGTCGACGCATCCCGTCGAGCAATACCGATGTTCACCTTCCACACATTCATTCAATTTAAATCAACACGAAAAAATTACAGCATAATTCTTGGAGTCTTCGATGGCACAGTCATCTTCATCAAAAAAACTCATTATTCTTGGGGCATTATTTGTCGTTTTAATTGTTGGGCTTGTAATCTGGAATCAGAATAGACAAAGTCAGCATCAAGAGTTAGTGATCGGTATTAGCCCTCCTTTTGCTCACCCGCTGCAAGCAGCAGCCAAAGAAGCTGAAAAACAAGGGATTCATGTCAAGCTGGTTGAGTTTTCCGACTGGAATACGCCAAACATCACTTTAAATAATGGCGACATTGATGCCAATTTCTTTCAACATCAGCCTTTTCTAAGCAATGCAATTAAAGAAGGTGGTTATAAACTCAAAGCTTTTGGTGTGGGCGCAGCATCTCACGTCGGATTATATTCCAAAAAATATAAGTCACTGGATGAACTACCGCAAAATGCACGTGTTGTGGTTCCGAATGATCCAGTCAATCAAGGGCGTGCTTTGCTCTTACTACAGCAAGCCAAACTGATTCAGCTTAAAGATCCAAACAATTACTTGTCTAAACTAAGTGATATCACAGTTAATCCAAAAAATTTAAAATTTATTGAAGTTGAAGGCCCTCAAACTGCACGTGCAATTGATGATGTCGACTTGGCATTTGGCTATCCACACTATTTGCGTTTGGCTAAAACAGCCGATCCAAATAGTGCCCTACTTTTAGACGACACAACCAATAAACGTTATGCCATCTTGTTTGTGGTCCGAGATGATTATGAAGATAAAGACGATAAGCTGAAAAAATTTATTGAGATTTATCAAAATTCACCGGCGGTAAAAGCAGCCATCGATGAAGATATTGGACCAAAACTTTGGTTCCCAGGTTGGGTCTAGGAGGTTAATCATGGTTAGTTTTGGATCACAGGTCGATTTCTCACCGCCACATATTCAGATTCGTGCACTCAATAAAACCTATACATCGAATGGCCAGACTGTGCAGGCGCTTAAAGCTATTGATCTGGATATTCCGCAAGGCAAAATTTTAGGCGTGATTGGAAAAAGTGGTGCTGGAAAATCATCTTTGTTACGCACGCTAAATGGACTAGAAACACCGAGTTCTGGCTCTATAAAAATTCATCAAGATGAATTAACCACACTTGATCACGCACAGCTCGTTCATCTGCGTCAGAAAATTGGCATGATTTTTCAGCATTTTAATCTGATGTCGGCTAAAACAGTGTGGGACAACGTGGCGTTACCACTTAAAATTGCAGGTCTAGATAAAGCAGAAATTCAACGCCGCGTCGATGAAGTTTTGGGCTTGGTCGATCTGGCACATAAAGCCGGGCAATATCCATCACAGCTCTCCGGTGGGCAAAAGCAGCGTGTCGGGATTGCCCGAGCGCTGGTGCATCATCCTGAAATTTTACTCTGTGATGAAGCCACATCGGCGTTAGATCCCGAAAGTACCGCCACTGTTCTCTCCTTGTTAAAAAAGATTAATCGGGATTTAGGCATTACGGTGGTGCTGATCACGCATGAAATGCAGGTCATTCGTGAAATTTGTGATCAAGTGGTGGTTATAGATCAAGGGGAAATTGTGGAGTCTGGTTTGGTCTGGTCAGTTTTTTCAAATCCAAAGCAAAAAATCACTCAAGAACTGCTGAATCTTGAACAACTCAATTTACCTTTTACGCTTTATGAAGCGCCACAAGATCACCTAACGCATCGAATCATTAAAGTTCGTTATCAAACCGATCTTAAGCATCCTCCAAACTTAACAGATTTGCTGAGATTACTCGGGTCGCATACTTCTTTGTACCAGAGCCATGTCGATACTGTTCAGGATCACTTAATTGGTACATTAATTTTAGCCATACCAAAGCAAGCTTTTGATGCGCAGGTACTAAAACAACTGTCTCATTTTGTTTTTGATGTGGAGGTGATTGGTTATGCACAACCAACTTCTTGATTTATTACTCACAGGTACACTGGATACCTTACTGATGGTAGGCGTATCCGCTTTACTGGCATTTTTGATTGGTTTACCGCTCGCCGTTTTACTGGTGATGACCTCTGAACATGGGATCTATCCTTCTATTAAAATTAATCAGCCCATTGGCTGGGTCATTAATATTACCCGCTCCATTCCCTTTTTAATTTTAATGGTGGCGCTCATTCCAGTAACGCGCTGGATTGTCGGTACCAGTTATGGTGTGTGGGCGGCTGTTGTTCCACTTACACTGGCTGCAATCCCCTTCTTTGCGCGCATTTCCGAGGTCAGTTTGCGTGAGGTCGATCAGGGCCTGATTGAAGCTGCACAGGCCATCGGCTGTAATCGCAAACAGATCATCTGGCATGTACTCCTACCAGAAGCCATGCCTGGCATCGTGGCGGGTTTTACCGTCACTGTGGTTACCATGATTAATTCTTCGGCAATTGCAGGTGCCATTGGTGCAGGTGGTTTAGGCGATATCGCTTATCGTTATGGCTATCAGCGTTTTGATCTCACCATTATGTTTGCCGTTATTTTAGTTTTGATTGTATTGGTGATGCTGATACAAGCCACAGGTGATGCGCTTTCCAACCAGCTCGACAAACGCAAAATCTAAACTTCTTTATGATTCACACTTCGCCATGACCTGACTTTGTCATGGCTTTCATGTAAAATCAGCCTCAATTTTTACATTACACTTTTTGTGAGTCATTTCATGGGTTTTAATTGCGGTATTGTGGGTCTACCAAACGTCGGTAAATCAACGCTTTTTAATGCATTGACCAAAGCAGCGATTGCAGCAGAAAACTTCCCGTTCTGTACCATCGAACCAAACACCGGGATTGTTCCTGTTCCAGATGCACGCCTAGATAAACTTGCAGAAATTGTAAAACCACAACGTATTATTCCAACCACAATGGAGTTTGTGGATATTGCTGGTTTGGTTGCGGGCGCATCGAAAGGTGAAGGCTTGGGTAACCAGTTTTTGGCAAATATTCGTGAAACTGATGCAATTGCGCACGTGGTACGTTGTTTTGAAGATGAAAACGTCATTCACGTGAATGGTAAAATCGATCCGCTAGACGATATTGCCACCATCAACACCGAACTTGCACTTGCCGATTTAGACACTGTAGCAAAAGCTTTGCTACGTTTGACCAAAGTTGCAAAAAGTGGTGATAAAGAAGCACTTGCAACTAAAGCCGTGCTAGAAAAAATTCAGCCATTGTTAGATGAAGGCAAGCCAGCACGCGCAGCCGACTTAAGCGATGATGAGCGTAAATTGATTCGTGGCTTTGGTTTGATGACCTTAAAACCAACCATGTATATTGCGAACGTTGCTGAAGATGGCTTTGAAAATAACCCGCATCTTGATGCCGTTAAAAAATTAGCAGCAGAAGAAAATGCGATTGTCGTGCCGCTATGCAATCAGATTGAAGCCGAAATTTCATTGCTAGAAGATGAAGACCGTGCCGAATTTTTAGAAGCTATGGGAATGGAAGAACCAGGCCTGAATGTTGTAATTCGTGCAGGTTATGCCCTACTTGGTTTACAAACCTACTTCACTGCCGGTGTACAAGAAGTACGTGCATGGACCGTAAAAGTAGGTGCGACTGCACCTCAAGCAGCCGGTGTGATTCATACCGACTTCGAAAAAGGCTTTATTCGTGCAGAATGTGTTGCCTATAACGACTTCGTTCAGTACAACGGCGAAGCAGGTGCCAAAGAAGCGGGTAAATGGCGTCTTGAAGGTAAAACCTATGTTGTTCAAGACGGTGATGTGCTGCATTTCCGTTTTAACGTATAAAGTATTCGTTCAAAAAAGGCCAGCTCATGCTGGCCTTTTTTAAATTTACAAACATTTATTAAATAATAATTACAATGATAATCATTATCAATATATTTACATATTCTAATCCATCGCCTAAACTCATATGGAAAGAACGACTTAAAATATCTCAAAGGACAACACCCCATGGCCTATAGCTTACCTGCACTGAATTATGCCTATGACGCACTTGAACCGCATATCGATGCCAAAACGATGCAGATTCATCACACCAAGCATCATCAAACTTATATCAATAATATTAACGCTGCGATTGAAGGCACTGAATGGGAAAAATTGTCAGTTGAAGATCTGGTTACAAAGGTGCATGAGGTGCCAAGCGATTTAAAACATACCGTGATCAATAACGCTGGCGGTCATGCCAACCACAGTCTGTTTTGGACGATCATGAGCCCTCAAGGTGGTGGTGAACCCAATGGCCCTGTGTCCGATGCAATACGACAACAATTAGGTGGCTTTGATGCATTTAAAGAGGCTTTTACCAAAGCCGCGTTATCTCGCTTTGGCAGTGGTTGGGCATGGCTCAGTGTGACACCACAAAAAACGCTGGTGGTTGAAAGCAGCGCCAATCAGGACTCACCACTCATGCATGGCAACACGCCTATTTTGGGTCTAGATGTTTGGGAACACGCTTACTATTTACAGTATCAAAATCGTCGCCCTGAATATATCGCGGCATTTTATCAAGTGATTGATTGGGATGAAGTCAATCATCGCTATCAGGATACATTGAAATAAGGAGTTAACTCATTTGTACACAACAACAGGTCTGTATGAAATGCCCCTTTTTCATGTGTTTCGATTGCTGCTTGGTATTTTGATTTTAATCACAGGACTGGTAATTTTAATTCTTCGTTTAGTGTGAGCGATTGATCCTCTGTGCTGGATTGCGATTTGTTTTATGCTGCTTCAAAATGCAATAAAACATCATGCAGTCCAGCTTTTATAGCTTCAATTTAAAAGAAGGCGTAATAGAATAGCTTAGCTATGCAAATTTTCATGATACATGATGCTGGAGTGCTGCAATTTCCTGCATTAAAAAATCTACAAATATACGGATTTTTGCAGACATGTGCCGATTTTGTGGATACAAAATAGAAAAGCGCCGAGTCCTAGGCGTTAAAGTGGTAAGTACCTCAACCAATTCGCCGCGCTCAACTGCTGGTTGTGCGATAAAGTGATAAATCTGAAACAAACCACCTCCTGCTTTTGCCCATGTCAAACACCCCATAACATCATCATAAACCCGTCGACGACTTTTAAAGCCGTAATTGAAATCATTGCCGTGGCTATCTTTAAAAATCCATGGCATGGCGCGGCCTGTACTGGGCAGAATAAACTGAATGCACTGATGCTGATCAAGCGCTGCAACCGTTTTAGGTTCCGCATATTGATGTAAATATTCAGGAGCAGCAAAAACGCCCAAGGTTGCATCTTCAAGCGTACGCGCAATGAGTCGGGAGTCTTTGGGAATACCCAAACGAATGGCCAGATCAAAACCTTCTTCCACAAAATCGATGACTCGATTGGAGATATTTAGCTCAATTTCAATTTGTGGATATTTTGCCTGAAATTTAGGCAGCAGAGGCAGAAGCCGATAATGAGCATACGGTGTTCCAACACTAATCCTTAATGTACCACTTGGGCTGTGCTGATCGCCTGTAATCATGCGCTCTACTTCTGAAATTTGCTCCAGTGCCTGCTGACAGTATTGATAATAAAGCTCCCCTTCACACGTTAGCTTAATACTACGTGTAGTTCGCGCAAAAAGGCGCACACCGAGCCTTGCTTCCAAGCGTCCGATAGAACGGCTGACTGAAGCCGGTGTAATGCCCAAACCTTCTGCCGCAGCGGTAAAACTCCCCAGCTCTGCCGCTTTACAGAACAATTCTATGCTGGCCAATTGGACCGAATCAAAATGTCGCATTTATTCTCTGATGTAATAAATAAATTACCATTCGGTTAATTTATCTTTATTTATCACTCTAATAAAGTTGCAGTTACAAAAGATGCCTGATTTAAGGCTGAAATAACTGCAACGTATTTGGTTAGTGAGAAAACATGTTTCTGTCACGTTTATTTCGTATTTTTGCCTTGTTGCTGATGGGTGCGGCATCATTCACGCACGCCGCATCTAAAGGTGAAGTTCTGGTGTTACTCTCGAGTGAAACCGAGCTTCCACTACAAGGAAAGAAATCGTTTCCGTCGGGTTATTATGTCAATGAGTTTGGTGTGCCAGCCGATGCCCTCATCAAAGCAGGATACACCCTGACAATTGTCACTCCAAAAGGCAATGTACCCAAGCCAGACGTCCGCTCGATTGATCCTGTCTATTTTGGAAAAAATCGCAATGAAATGCTGCGAATCAAAAAATTGACTGAACAATTGACTCAAGCGCAGAACGTACGTTCATTACAAGATGTGATGCAACAAGGGCTTGATCGCTATTCAGCTATTTTTATTCCGGGTGGACATGCACCACTCATTGACCTAGCGAATAATCCGATGGTGGGTACCACCCTGCAACACTTTCATCGCAAGGGCAAACCAACCGCAGCGATTTGTCATGGCCCGATTACCCTATTAGCTGCGCAAAAAGATCCTAAGGCATTTGAACAGTCACTGATCCAAAATCAAAAAATGAATGCTGAGGGTTGGATCTATCATGGTTATCAAATGACCATTTTCTCGAATGAAGAAGAACACGTGTTTGAAAACTCACTTCACGGCGACAAATTACGCTATTACCCAGCCAACGCGATGAAAAAAGCAGGCGGCAATATGCAGTTTGCCAAGGCATGGCAACCACATGTTGTGATTGACCGTGAACTGATTACGGGTCAAAACCCATATTCAGACCATGCGCTCGCCCAAGCGTTACTTAAAGCACTTGCTACTCAAACCCAACACTCACCTAAAATCTAGAGGAATCTCCATGCAAAATTTCACATTTTACAACCCAACAAAAATTGTATTTGGTCAAAATTCTGTCGAACAGCTTGAGACGTTAATTGCTTCCGACGCGCGCATCATGATGATTTATGGCGGACAAAGTGCGGAAAAAACAGGAACACTCAGAGAAATTCGTGATGTGTTAGGGCACCGTATTGTAAAGGAATTTGGTGGTGTAGAACCAAATCCACGCTATGAAACACTTATGCGCGCAGTAGAGCTAATCAAAAGCAACGATATTGATTATTTGCTTGCTGTGGGTGGCGGTTCTGTCATTGATGGTACCAAATTTATCGCAGCGGCAGCCTTGTACACGGGCGAACCATGGAACATCCTCAAAAATCAGGGTGCCGACGTAGAACAAGCACTGGCATTTGGTTGTGTACTGACGCTACCGGCTACTGGTTCTGAAATGAATGCGGGCGCTGTAATCACCCGCGGTGAAACTCAAGACAAACTGTTTTTTAACAGTACCCATGTATTTCCGCAGTTCTCAATTCTTGATCCGCTTAAAACCTATACTTTGCCAGAGCGTCAATTGGCCAATGGTGTAGTCGATGCCTTTACCCATGTCATGGAACAATATCTGACTTATCCAGCAGGCGGTTATATTCAGGATCGAATGGCTGAAGGATTGTTACAAACCCTGATTGAAATTGGCCCACGTGTTTTAAGCGCTGAAAAAGACGATGAAGCACGTGCCAATTTAATGTGGGTAGCAACCCTTGCACTGAATGGTCTAATCGGTGCAGGTGTCCCGCAAGACTGGTCGACACATATGATTGGTCATGAACTCACCGCACTGTACGAGATTGACCATGCACGTACACTTGCCGTGGTGTTGCCAGCAAACCTAAGTGTAAGACGCGAAAGTAAAGCGGCCAAGTTACTGCAATATGCAGAACGTGTATGGCAGATCCGTGAAGGATCAGAGCAAGCGCGTATTGATGCTGCCATTGAGCAAACCAAAGCATTTTTTAAAGCAATGGGAATTCCAACTCAACTTGGCGATTATGACTTAGGTCATGAAGCAATCGACAAGGTTGTGGCTCAACTTGAGCATCATGGTATGACCGCTTTGGGCGAACACAGTGATGTGACTTTGGCAATCAGTCGTCAAATTCTTGAAAAAGCACTCTAATGGAGTGCTATCTACTCCCATGAGAATTTTAATGAATGATAGTCACTACTTAAGACCAAGGAAAATCACATGAAAGCATTAGTTTTAACTCAAGTCGGAACGCCTTACACGCTGCATGTCGAAACCGATATCGAGATCCCCGAACCCGCTGCTGGTGAAGTTCGTATCAAAGTGATGAGTTCGAGTATTAATCCGGTCGACTACAAGTTTGCTAAAAACGGTACAACTCTTCAGTTACCCCATATTTTGGGAATTGATGCTGCTGGTATTGTCGATGCTGTAGGGCATGACGTCACCACTTGGAAAAAAGGCGATCGAGTCATCAGTCTAACCAATTTATGGCGCTGGGGTGGTTTTGCAGAATATGTCGTGGTTGATGCAAATAGTATCAGTGCAATACCGGAACAGCTTGATTTTAATGTGGCCGCGACTATTCCATGTGCCGGTATTACCGCTTGGCAAGCGTTATATCGTAAGGTACCACTTCATGCAGGTCAGCGAATTTTGGTGAATGGTGCGGGTGGCGGTGTCGGTGGTTTTGTTGTGCAACTGGCTAAGCTCATGGGTCTGGAAGTGTATGCTACTGCCTCAAGCGAACCAGAACGCATCAAAGCACTTGGTGCCGACCACATCATCAATTACAAACAAGACAATATTGTTGAACGTATTCATGCGCTCACTCAAGGTCGTGGTGTGGATGCGGTGATTGATTTGATTTCATCTGAAACCTCTCAACAACTTGCAACAGTGCTGCGTCATAACGGTCATTTGATTTCGGTATCAGGACGGATTGATCAGAATCCAATTCCTTCTTTTACCAAAGCGATTTCAATTCATGAAGTGGCTTTAGGTTTTGCCTATCAACACGGCGATGATGAAAATCTACGTGATATTGCTGCTGGTGGTGAATTCTTAGCTACCCTTATGGCAAATGGCAAACTCGACCCGATGATTCAAAACGTGATCACACTGGATGAGTTGGAAAATGGTTTGCATCAGGCCGAGCACGGCAAAACACAAGGCAAAGTAGTGATCGAAATTGCCAAAGCAAGCTGATGGTCATTGATAGTAAACTACTTTCATGTAGCGAATACGTTCGCTGCATGAACGTATTTAATTTATGTATAAGCGAACTTTTTGACAAACAAATATAAAGTATTTGAAAGCCAACTTCACATCAAACGTGATGAAGCTTAACCTGATATTAAAAGCAAAATTAAGACAAATAAACAACAAGAAAACTTATCTTTTGATCAACAAATTTTTAATTTAATTATGAATAAAACAGATTAAGCTCAAAAACAGGCACTAACGCCCCATGAATAGAAGATATACAATGAAAAAGATTTCAACGGTACTGCTTGCGGCTTCTTTCGCGATGTTAAGTGCCACCGCTTTTGCTTGTCCTAAAGGCACTGAATTACAAGGCGGAACTGGCCCACACCATAAAGGTGGAAAATGTGTAGCAGTTAGCGGTAAAAAAATGGCCGCGAAAACCGACAAGAAAATGATGGCTGAAAAAAGCAAACCAATGACAACGGCAATGCCTGCTAAAACTGAACCAGCAAAAACCAAATCTTAATCAACATATTGAATATAAAAAAGCGAGATCAACTCGCTTTTTTATTTATATCGTTTATCGCTTCGGATCTGTATTACCCAATGCAGGATTAGCTATCGCATCTTTACATTGTGCTTTGTCTCGCTCGTAATCAGCTTGTCGCTGCGCAAGTGTGGAGCTACCCGTGATCACTTCACGTGACCATGTATCCAGTGAAGTCAGCGCTTTGCGACATAAAGCATACTTGCCCTCTGTAACTGAGTCAGTCATTTTGACATTAATGCGCCAGTCGGTACTAAGCTTACGCAATGGCTTTCTTACCTGCTCTTCAATCTCATCTTTTTTGCCATCATAAACAATAGGATCGATTTGATTGATCAGCTTCCACGCTTCATTTGCATAGGTTGTTGCATCATTGGTCAATTTTGGTGCAGCTTTAATTTCAACTTTTTCTTTTGAACCTGATGTATGGTCTTGGCTACAACCAGACACAACCAGTCCAAATAAAACACATGAAATTAAACCAGAAGTTTTAAGCGTTGAGATCATTATCCACGATTATCCATCTGAACATTCGGCTCTATGCTAGTGAATTCAGCGATAATACTCAATCATTGATTTTTTATTTGCAATTACATACGCTTGCAAGGCAAGCTAAGACCTTATAAGGTTTAAAAATCAATATGTGATCAATCATTTAGATTAATTAAAACAAGGTCTTTTTATTTTTATGTCTCAAATTAAAATCTATGCTCTAGCAGATACAATCGATAAATATCGATCTCAATTATCAAAAGCTATACATGACGCACTTGTCGAAGCACTGCAATATCCTGTTGAAAAATGCTTCCAACGCTTTATTAAAATGCAAAAAGAAGATTTTATTTATCCCTCAGATCGAAGCGATCTATATGTCATCATTGAAATTTCGATGTTTAGCGGGCGCAGTGTTGAAAGTAAAAAACAACTGATCAATAAAATTTTTAAGAACATTGAATCTGAGAGTGGAATCTCCCCACAGGATATTGAAATCACTATTTTTGAGACACCACAAGAAAACTGGGGAATTCGAGGAAAAACTGCTGATGAACTGAAATTAAATTATCAAGTAAACGTCTGAACTATTTTTTAATTTAGTGTTGAATTTGCTCATTTTATTAGATTATTTATTAGACAACAAAAGTCACTAATTTATGTGAATCAAGGCGTCAATCCAGTAAAAGTTCTGTTATGCTTAAAAGCCCTACTTCTTGCATGGATGATTCGCATGAGCGTCACAATTGGTACTCCCCTTCAATCTTCTGCATTTAAAGTGTTACTGTTAGGTTCGGGAGAACTTGGTAAAGAGGTTGTGATTTCATTACAGCGTCTTGGTGTCGAAGTTCATGCGGCAGATCGTTATGATCATGCACCAGCAATGCAAGTAGCGCATTATTCTTATACGCTCAATATGGCCGATCCGGTCGAACTTAAGAAACTCATCGAAGACGTTAAACCGCATTTGATCGTGCCTGAAATTGAAGCAATTGCCACTGAAGTATTGCTTGAAATTGAGCGTAATCAAACTGCAACCGTTATTCCATCGGCAAAAGCAGTCAACCTGACCATGAACCGTGAAGGCATTCGACGCTTGGCTGCTGAAGAATTAGGTTTACCAACCTCAGCCTACCGCTTTGCCGAATCTTTAGAAAGCTTCAGGGCAGCCTGCGATGACATTGGTTATCCAAACTTTGTAAAACCTGTCATGTCGTCATCCGGTAAAGGTCAATCACGAGTTAAGAGCTTTGAAGAAGTCGATGCTGCATGGGAATATGCACAAACCGGTGGTCGGGTAAATCAGGGCAAAGTGATTGTAGAATCTCAAATTGATTTTGATTTTGAAATTACCCTACTCACCGTACGTGCCAAAAACCCTCAAACAGACCAAATCGAAACACATTTCTGTGACCCGATTGGGCATCGCCAAGACGCAGGTGATTATGTTGAAAGCTGGCAACCACAACCAATGACAGATGCGGCGCTAGCAGAATCTAAACGCATTGCAAATAAAGTCACCACAGCACTTGGCGGTTGCGGTATTTTCGGTGTTGAGCTGTTTGTCAAAGGTGATCATGTCTGGTTTAGCGAAGTATCACCACGTCCACACGATACCGGGCTGGTTACGCTTGCTTCACAATTTCAAAGCGAATTTGAATTACATGCGCGTGCCATTTTAGGGCTGCCTGTAAACACAGCGCGCCACAGCGTAGCGGCAAGTGCCGTGATTTATGCAGGTACAGATGCAAATAATTTAAGTTTTGATCAGCTCAATACAGCACTGTCGCATCCAGATACGGATTTGCGCCTCTTTGGTAAACCAGAAGGCTTTAAACGTCGTCGTATGGGTGTTGCCACTGCACGCGCTGAAACGACTGACGCAGCTCGCACATTGGCACAGCAAGCAGCCGATCAGGTTCATGTTGTACTTCCTGAATAATCATTCAATTTAATATGAGTCCATTTTTATGATTATTACTTCACCGCTGCTGGATTATGTCACCAGTCATCACGATATCAAGGCAATTAATCAATGGCGTGCAGATGTCGAACAGCAGATTCAGGAGTATTATGAAAATGGACACTCCATTCGTGATGTCGTCATTGCACGATCTAATCTGATTGATGAAGCCCTGATATTTTTGTGGAAACATGCCGGACTTGATCAATCACGTTTGGGGCTTTTTGCAGTGGGTGGCTATGGCCGAAAGGAAATGCTGCCCTACTCCGATGTCGACATCATGATTTTGGCAGAAGATGAAATTGATCCAGAGCTAGAAAAACAGATCTCGACATTTATTTCATCGCTTTGGGATGTAGGAAATTTTAAACCCGGCACCAGCGTTCGTACTATTCAAAACTGCGTTGAACAGGCCACCAATGATCTGACCGTTGCAACCACGCTGATTGAAGCGCGACTTATTACCGGCAATCCAGATTTAGCTAAATGGCCCCGCCGAATTGTTTCACAAACTTGGACCGACAAAACCTTCTTCGATGCCAAAATGGCAGAGCAAGCAAAACGGCATGCACAGCACAATAACACCGAAAGCAACCTTGAGCCTGATATTAAAAATGCACCTGGTGGCATTCGCGATATGAATCAAATTGGATGGATCGCAAAACGCCATTTCCGTGTGAATCGGATCTATGATTTGGTGCATTTGGGCTTTATTACCGAGTACGAACTCAAGATTCTTGAGGAAGCAGAAAGCTTTTTATGGGAAATTCGTCATCACTTGCACCGACTCAGCAAACGTGATGAAAACCGACTACTGTTTGATCATCAACGTGAAATTGCAGCCAAATTTGGGTATACCCGCCTAGAAGGTCAGCCAGCCAACTATGCGGTTGAACAATTTATGAAGCGGTATTACCGCACTGCCCAGCAAATTTCTACACTCAATGAAATGCTATTGGCTTATTTTAATGAATCAGTCATTACGCCTCGACTTCCCAATTACGAGCGTAAAATCGAAGAAATTAATGAAAACTTTAAGCTCGTAGACAAAAAACTTGCCGTTCAGCATCATAAAGTTTTTTCTGAGAATCCGAGTGCTATTTTAGAGCTTTTCTATTTGCTGGCCAATCGCCCAGAAATAGAAGGAATTCGTGCGCGAACCTTGCGCTTATTAATTATGGCCGCAAAGCGTATTGATCAAGAATTTCGAGACAATCCAGCGCATCAAGCCCTGTTTATGGCCATTATCCGCTCGCCATACCGCCTATACGACACACTGGTCGATATGAAACGTTATGGAATTTTGGGTAATTATATTCCTGCGTTTGGTCAAATCATGGGCCTCATGCAGTACGACCTATTTCATATCTATACCGTCGATGCGCATACTTTATTGTTGATTCGTAATCTTAATCGATTCAAAGAAACTGAATTTGCACAGCACTTTCCAGTGGTAAGCTCCGTATTCCAGCGTTTGGCACGTCGTGATATTGTCTATCTGGCTGCTATTTTTCACGATATCGCCAAGGGCCGTGGCGGTGATCATAGTGAATTGGGTGCAGAAGATGCGATCGAATTTTGCCGAGCGCATGGTTTCACCGAACGTGAATGCAAACTGGTCGCATGGTTGATTCAAAACCACTTGTTAATGTCGCTCACTGCACAGAAAAAAGATATTTCAGATCCAGATGTCATCAAAGAGTTCGCTGAAAAACTCGGTGACATGGAACATCTTGACTACTTATATACACTTACCGTCGCTGATATTAATGCCACCAATCCAAAGCTTTGGAATACTTGGCGCGCCTCATTAATGCGTCAGTTATACACGTATTCGCGTGATGTGATTCGTTCAGGTTTGGGTCGCCCAGTCGACTATCAAATGCTGATTGAAGACACCAAGTTTACTGCGAGTGAAATACTGGTCAATGAGTTTTCACTTGATGCAGTCGAACGGGTTTGGCAAGAGCTTGGTGATGAATACTTCCTCAAAGAGTCAGCAGATGAAATCGCGTGGCATACGCGTGCTATTTTGCTTCACGGCGATAACTCCGCACCACTGGTGTTGCTTCGTGCACACCGCCAATCTGCACAAGACGCCGTACAAATCTTTATTTATACACAAGATAAGCCTAACCTTTTTGCCACCACTGTGGCAGTGTTAGATCGCATGAATCTGGATGTACAAGATGCACGGATTATTACTGCCACCAAAGCATTTAGTTTAGATACTTACTTGGTGTTAGATCGTTTTGGCACCCTGCTCACCGATCCAGACCGGGAGCACACTGTAAAATCGGCTTTGGTGCAGGCACTGAGTCAATCTGACAAGTATCCTGGACTAATGCAGCGCCGTATTCCGCGCCAATTACGCCATTTTGACATTGAAAATACAGTAGATGTCACACTCAATGAAGCACTGCAACAAAATATGGTGGAAATCTCAACGCTTGACCAGCCGGGCTTATTGGCTCGTGTAGGTGGCTTGTTTATGATGCAAGGATTAGATATTCATTCAGCAAAGATTGCGACACTGGGTGAGCGCGCTGAGGATATTTTCTTTGTCACCAAAAAAGATGGCCAACCGATGACTACCGATGAAGCCACTCTGTTTGCAGCGCAACTAAAATCTGCACTAGATGAGGCTTCGAGCCAAATCGCGATTCAACATTAATATTTTTACTGGTAACTGTTTCATGAACGCTAGCTTGTCTTTACTGCACCCTTACCCATTTGAAAAGCTGAATGCCCTTTTTAAGGATATTACGCCCGCAGACCTCCCATTAATTCCATTATCGATTGGGGAGCCAAAGCATCCTGCACCAGCTTTTGTAAAACAAGCAATCGTGGAACATTTTAATCATCTTTCAACCTATCCAAACAGTAAAGGTTTGCCAGAGCTACGTGACAGTATTGCAAATTGGCTACAGCGTCGTTTTAAACTAAACCAGATCAGTGCAGACTCACAGATTTTACCGGTCACAGGTACACGCGAAGGAATTTTTTCTTTTGTACAGGCGCTGATCAATCGTGACGAAGCACCTTATGTGGTCATGCCTAATCCTTTTTATCAAATTTATGAGGGTGCAGCATTACTTGCCGGCGCAAAACCGTATTTCATCAACTGTACAGCAGAAAATGACTATTTAGGTGACTTTGATGCCGTTCCTGCCGAAGTGTGGGAAAAAACAGCTTTGCTATTTGTGTGTACACCTGGAAATCCAACAGGTGCAGTACTCTCAAAAGAGAAATTTAAAAAACTGATTGAACTGTCAGATCAGTATAATTTTGTGATTGCATCAGATGAATGCTACTCAGAACTCTGGTTTGACCAGCCACCTGTCGGCTTATTGGAAGTATGTGCCGAAATTGGGCGCGATGACTATAAAAACTGTATCGTTTTCCATTCGTTATCCAAGCGTTCAAATTTACCGGGTATGCGCTCTGGTTTTGTGGCGGGTGATGCAGCATTGCTCAAGCCTTATTTACAGTTCCGTACCTATC
Organism: Acinetobacter soli; assembly: GCF_000760595.1. GTDB lineage: Bacteria > Pseudomonadota > Gammaproteobacteria > Pseudomonadales > Moraxellaceae > Acinetobacter > Acinetobacter soli. The sequence continues at coordinate 253,046 of NZ_BBNM01000004.1, forward strand.
ATGGTGCGGCAATGCCGGTTCAACATCAATTGGCTTCTATTTACGCATGGAACGATGAAGTACATGTTGAAGAAAACCGCCAGCAATATCGCGCGAAATTCGACATGTTTCAGTCAGAATTGGGCGGTTTGCTACCGCTTCAAAAGCCTGATGCGGGTTTTTATTACTGGTTGCAAGTCGATAACGATGAAGCCTTTGCCAAAATGCTGATGGAAAAAGCCCACATCAAGGTTTTGCCAGGTCGTTATCTTTCGCGTGATACTTCAACAGGTAATCCGGGTGAAAATCATGTACGTATGGCATTGGTCGCAGATCTGGCACAATGTGAACAAGTTGTGGCACGATTAAAGAAAATTTTATAATCAATCAAGCTTAAAAAAAGCCTCTCTATTGAGAGGCTTTTTTCTTAGAAATCAAAGCTTGCACTGAGCATAAATGTACGTGGCAATCCGGCAACCAAATAACCATTATTGGTATTGGAACTGCTATTGATATTGTCGTACAAACCTACCGATGCCCAATAGTTTTGATCAAAGACATTATTGATTTTGAAATTAAATGTGGTTGGCGTTTGCCCTAATTGAGTTTTGTAAATTGCCCCTAAATCGAGCGTAGTCCAGTCTTTCACCTTAAGTGTGTTGTCTAGGCTTGCATAACTTGATCCGGTATAAACCAGTTGGGCATTAAGCGAAATATCTGCTGCAATTGGTAGTTTCCAGTCCGCCCCAATGTTAGCCTGAAACTTAGGTACACCCACCTCATCCTTTGAATCATAAGCAATCGACCCTGTATTTTCTTGTTTGGCATGCATCCATGTTGCACCGCCTAATACTGTAATTGCATCGGTAAGTTTGCCATAAGTATTAAATTCAACACCTCGATGAACATATTCACCTGCATCACTAAATACCTGATTTTGAATAACAGCACGCTGTTTGTTGATATCAAATAGACTCAAACTTGCACCGAAAGTTCCATTTTCATACTTTGTTCCAATTTCTTTTTGTTTTGCAACAAATGGCTTTAATGTAGTTGTGGTGCCATTATTGGTATTACTTAAACCCTTGGCCAACGACTCAATGTAATTACCATACACCGAAATTTCTGGTGTTAACTTGTATGAAACAGCTAATACTGGTGTAAATTTGCTTTCATCATAGGCGGTTTTTTCCCCATTACTATACGCATAATTATCTTGCATAATCGTTTGATATCGCCCACCAAACATTAGATTAAGTCGATCATCAAGTGCCTTTAGGTTGTCTCCAATTGCAATACTTCTTAATCGTGTACGTGTCGTCAGTTTGGGTGAATTCAACTCATTTCCAGAATATACAGGCGATGTTGCAAGTGGCTGATCGTATTGCACTGGCATATATAAGTTGTTGGTATATTGATTCGCAAAATCCATAATGTAGGCATTACGGGAATTCAATTGAAATGCCGATGCTGCAAGTACGAATTGATGCGATATGTCGCCAGTATTCAGTTTGGTACGTAGACCGATTTCTCCTGTATTGACCATATCTACCCGAGCATTGTCAAACCGATAAAATGTGCTATCACCCGTACTTGCATTACTCAGTGTAAGATTAGCTAAGCTATTACGCTCTTCACCATGACGAAAACCATAGGCTGCATAGGCAGTAACAGCATCAGTCAGATCATATTCTGCACGGTAACTTCCAAAATAATTTTCTTCATTTGAATAAGTCCATTTTTGCGCATAATTACTTGATGCTTTAACCGCAGAAGGCACACTCGTTACAGCAGCACCTAATGTTACATTGGGTCTAGTCGCCTCTAGTCTATTATTGCTATATCCCATATCGCCCGATAGACGCAAACGCTCACCTCGATAGTCTAGCCCTATCGCAGTCAAACCTAACGTATTTTTTTCATGATCAACCGCGGTATGACCACCATGATAAGCCGTATTGACTCGCACACCAAACTGTTGATCCTCTCCAAAACGTCGGGCTACATCGCTAGCAACATACCCTCCATTAAAATCGGTTCCTAACGTGACACGATTTAAAGGCTCATTTCCAGCACGTTTAGGCAACAGATTTATTGCACCCCCAATACCACCACTACTTGGCATCGCCCCATTTAAAAATGAAGAAGCGCCTTTTAGTAATTCCACACGTTCGAATAATTCAGTCGGAATATATTGGCGTGGTAAAATAGAATACAAGCCGTTATACGCCGTATCATCTGAGCCAAGATTAAAACCGCGAATATAATAGTTTTCTTGGAAGTTTCCAAAGCCACGCCCCACCCGCACACTTGGATCGGCTTTAAGTACATCACCAACACTCTTTGCTTGCCGCTCTTGAATGTATTGATTGGTGTAGGCACTTAGACTAAACGGCGTATCCAAATTTTTTTGATTTCCAAAAATACCAATTCGCCCTCCCGATGCAACCTGACCTCCAGCATAAGCATCCATAAGACCATCTGCCGATGCATCTGCACTTGCGACCACGCGGATGCTTTCAAGTGCAGTTACAGTTGTGGATTTTTGTTGAGATTCATCTAGTGAAGCTTGTACTTCAGCATGAATAATTTGCGTACCAGATACACAGGCCATAAGCATGACCAAAGGTTTGATTTTTCGCATGGCTGACTCAGGGAGAAAAATTTACACAAATACTAAATGAGAATAAAAATAATTAAAAGAATTATTATTAAATAAAACTCATTCTCATATTTTCTAATTATGCCCTTTATGATTGTGATTCTTAGAGTACACATCTCCAAACTCAAAAAAAGAGCTATACATAACCAATCAAAAGTATTGAAAAAATGCAAAATGCTCCAGCGGATAGATAATACAATTTACAAGAATTCCGTTGTAAAAAGTTTAATGACTGATCGAATGTCAACATTCGAACCAAAAAAAGGTTCCAAACCAAAACGACCACTACCATCCAGATTGAAATTGAAAGTTTTTCATACCAATCGAACTGCTCAGCTATTAAAATACTCAAGCTACTGTAAAAAAGTATATTTTTTGGATTAACTAGGCTAGATTGAACACCTTTGATGAAATGTATTTTTTCCTTACGGATGTGTAAATTATTTTCACGTCTCAAATTCAACGGTGATTTGGCATAACGGATACATAAATAAGAGAGATAGAATAAATATAAAATACCAATCCATTTGATGGCTACGAGAATACTTTTATCGATATTGATTAGTAATTGTAATCCAATAAATACCAAAGCGATAATGACCGCATTTCCCAACGCTACTCCGCAACAGACTAAAATGGCTGCATTTCGATTATGGCGCAATAGCGTTGTTAAAATGAGAAAAAAATCTGGTCCTGGAGAAAGTAAGGCAATAAAGTGAGTGAGCGCAATCGCAATAAACAGTTCCACAAGGTATCTCGCTATAAATCATCAACACGAGATTAAGTATTTAGATGTGTATTATCTTGTATAAAATTGCGCGTCATAGATAGTTGATACTGTCCAGGCGTCGCACCAGCGAACTGCTTAAAAACCCGATGAAAATGGCTCTGGTCGCTAAAACCTAAATCATAAGCAATTGCTGTGATTGACTTTCCTGTTTTAAGTTGTTGTCGAGCTTGATGAATACGAAGATTCAACTGAAATGCGTGTGGAGTTAACCCTAAATTTTGTTTAAATAATCGTATGATTGTAAAGCGGCTCAATCCACTCGACTGAGCAAGTTCTTCAAGGGAAAGAAAGGTTTGGTGCTGGTTAAGAAGATTTATCAATTCATCTAAAGCCGCTCTTAAATACTGCTTATTGTGTAAAAACCGCCAAGACATAGAAGGGAAAATAAATTGAATGAGCGTGTCTATTAATTGTTGCTCTTTTTCTAAAACAGTAAAATTTGGATTAAATAGTGTCTCATTCATTTTGCAGAACGATTGATACACTTCAGATTTTCGAATAATTTCAGGTTTTAAAACAGGTATTTTCTGTTCGATGCTATTCGATAAACCCTCTTCAATAAGAGCTGAAAGCCACGATGCATCTAAGTGCATCATTTGATAACTCCAGTCCTGATTGGGTAATGGATTACACGAGTGCTCTGTAAATGCTGGCACAACCACCAGACTACCTGGAGTTAAGCGCTCGAATTGATGAAAGGCACTACTAAAGCAACTAAAACCGGCATCAACAGCACCAATCGAAAAAGTTTCATGACTATGCGATTTGTAGCAAGTTCGACTGGTACATGCCTTACGCGTTTCCACATAAGGCATGCGAGCATCTGACCAGAACAGATTACCTGAATGACTCAACATTAAAAAAGCCAAGCATTAAACTTATGCATTGTCCAAAGCTTTCTCAATATCTTCTTCTAGGCTTTCTGGTTTTGTGGTTGGTGCATAACGATTCAACACCTTCCCGTCACGGCTAACAAGAAACTTAGTAAAGTTCCATTTGATATTTTCGCTGCCCAAAATCCCTTTCGCTTCACGGGTAAGATAGCGAAAAATCGCATGTGCTTCTGGGCCTTTAACATCAACCTTGGCAAACATCGGGAAGCTTACGCCATAATTGCGTTGACAAAATGAGCCAATTTCCTGATTTGAACCTGGATCTTGCCCTCCAAACTGGTTGCATGGAAAACCTAAAACTTCAAAACCCTGTTCTTTGTATTTTTCATAAATTTTTTCTAAACCAGCAAATTGTGGCGTAAAACCACATTTGCTTGCAGTATTTACGATTAAAAGTACTTTGCCCTGATAATCAGCAAGTGACTTCGTCTCTCCCTCAAGTAAATCTGCTTCAAATTGATAAAGGTTGGTCATGGATAAGTTTCCTCATCATTCTTCTCGTCGGTTTTTAATTGTAATGACGCCGAATTTACGCAATATCGCAATCCTGTCGGCTGTGGTCCATCTTCAAAAACATGCCCTAAATGAGCGTCGCAGTGATGACAAACAATCTCTGTTCGAACCATTCCATGCGATAAATCGTCATGCTCCTCTATTGCGGTGGTGTTAATCGGTTTATAAAAACTTGGCCAGCCACAGCCACTATCATATTTAGTGATTGAAGAGAATAATTCTGCACCGCAGCAACGACATACATAGGTACCCGATTGCTTTGTATTCCAGTACTGACCTGTAAAAGCAGGCTCAGTGCCCTTTTGTCGCGTGATTCGGTACTCTTCTGGTGATAACTCTCTTTGCCATTCTCGTTCTGTTTTGTTGAGTTTTCCCATGATAGTTTCCCTAGCTATTTTGCTGTTTAAAATAGGATAATCTTATATTTACGTCATTCAATCTAAAATTTCTAGTGTTTCATGCACAATTTACAAAACACGTATAATTGAACCAAAAGCAAAAAGTAAGCAATATTATTTTTTAAGTAAGCAGTAGTTATGTAACCAACGCTTCATTGTAAGCAAAATACATGTTAATCTTTGTCCATTCTTGCTAAGGATAAAAAAATGTCTCAAAAAAAGAGCGTTATTTTTAAAAACCTACTGCCTGTGATTAAACAATATCAACAGCTCGGTTATACGCATGAAAAAATTGTGACTTTACTCAAAGACCAGCATGATCTTGATTTGGTTACAACTGAAACATTTAAAAGCTATTTATATCGTTATGCAAAAGTGAACCCTCCTCCTTCTGAGACCCTCAAAATGACGAACACGACCCAAACCCCACGAGAAATTAAAAAGTCTTCTAAGCTCGAGCATGTATGCTACGACATTCGTGGTCCTGTGTTACGAGCGGCCAATGAAATGGAAGAACAGGGACATAAAATTATTAAGCTCAATATTGGCAATCCTGCTCCGTTTGGATTTGAAGCACCACAAGAAATTATTAATGATGTCGCACTAAATTTACCTAATGCGATTGGTTACACCGACTCAAAAGGTATCTTCCCTGCACGCAAAGCCATTTGCCAGTATTATCAGCAAAAAGGCATCCGTGATATGCATGTCAACGATGTCTATGTCGGCAACGGCGTATCAGAACTGATTGTCATGGCTATGCAAGGCTTGCTCGACGACGGCGATGAAATGCTCGTGCCTATGCCAGACTATCCACTTTGGACCGCTGCGGTAAACCTTTCAGGAGGAACCGCCATTCACTATAAATGTGATGAAGAAAATAGCTGGTATCCTGATCTTGCCGACATGGAAAGTAAAATCACACCCAATACACGCGGTATTGTGATTATCAACCCAAACAACCCGACAGGTTCAGTTTATCCACGCCATGTTTTGGCACAAATTGTGGCATTGGCAAAAAAATATGACCTGATTTTATTTGCAGACGAAATCTACGATAAAATCGTTTACGATGGCATTGAACATGTGTCTGTTGCTGCACTTGCTGGCGACCAGTTGTGCATTTCATTTAACGGCTTATCAAAATCTTATCGTGTTGCGGGCTATCGTTCAGGCTGGATGGCTATTACAGGCGATAAATCACGCGCGAAAGATTATATTGAAGGGCTAGACATGCTGGCTTCAATGCGCTTGTGTGCCAACCATCAGGCACAATATGCCATTCAAACTGCGCTAGGGGGCTATCAATCGATTAACGACTTGATTCGCCCGAGTGGTCGTTTATACGAACAACGCAATATTGCGTGGGAAATGCTCAATGAAATTCCGGGTGTGAGTTGTGTAAAACCGGAAGGTGCCATGTATTGCTTCCCAAAACTCGATCCAAACATGTATCCCGTAGAAGACGATGAACAACTGATGCTAGACTTTCTTCGTGCAGAGAAAGTACTACTGGTTCAAGGTACCGGTTTTAACTGGCCGACTCCTGACCATTTCCGTCTGGTATTCTTGCCTGCAGAAAATGAGTTAAGAGAAGCAATTACCCGTCTATCTCGTTTTTTAGCAAATCGTCGTTAATTAAGAAAATTTAAAGCAATGTCGAAGTTCGACATTGCTTTTTTATTTTTTATACGGTTTATAAAAAAGCCGTTTACGCACCAAGATAAAGCAACAACATTCCAATTTGGTGCAAAAATACTTTTTGTAGGCTAAATACTTTGTTTTTTCACTTTATTTTTATCAGTACGCTCGAAATAGCATAGATAAGATTGATGTATTTCTTGTTAAAATTAATGCATTCTTTTAATTTAATTTAAAAAATAAAATGCCAATGCTTTAATTGATCAAAATTCAAATAATAGCCGAAATGTCTGGCATAGACATTGCTATTCGATGGAAGATCAAAACACAGGATTGTCATAAATGATTAATAAGGCTATTAAATCATTCGGTTTAGGATTAACGCTTCTTGCAGCATCTGTATCACTATATGCAAAAAATAATGTAGTGGTCGTTGCAACAGGTGGAACGATAGCAGGCGCTGGCGCAAGCTCAACCAATAGCGCAACATATACAGCAGCAAAAGTCCCAGTCGATGCACTCATCAATGCAGTGCCACAAATCAAAGATTTAGCAAATGTCACTGGTGTTCAGGCGCTACAAATTGCTTCTGAAAGCATTACCGACAAAGAACTACTCTCCCTTGCTCGCCAAGTGAATGATCTTGTCAAAAAGCCATCTGTAAACGGTATCGTCATTACGCATGGTACTGATACGCTAGAAGAAACTGCATTCTTTTTAAATTTAGTCATTCATACAGACAAGCCGATTGTACTGGTTGGCTCAATGCGTCCATCTACAGCACTTTCTGCTGATGGTCCGCTCAATCTTTATAGCGCAGTTGCTCTAGCTTCATCTGATGAAGCAAAAAACAAAGGCGTTTTGGTCATGATGAATGACTCGATCTTTGCTGCACGTGATGTAACCAAAGCAATCAACATTCATACCAATGCTTTTGGCAGCCAATGGGGTGCTTTGGGTACACTGGTTGAAGGTAAGCCTTACTGGTTTAGAAGTTCTGTTAAGCGCCATACTAATGCTTCAGAATTTAATATCGAAAATATTAAAGGCGACCAGTTACCTTTGGTTCAAATCGTATATGGTTCTGACTCAATGATTCCAGATGCTTACCTTGCCTATGCCAAGGCTGGTGTAAAAGGAATTGTAAATGCGGGTACAGGTAATGGCTCTGTAGGTAACTATATTGTGCCAACATTAAAGCAATTGCATGATGAGCAAGGCATTCAAGTGGTACGTTCATCACGTGTACCGCAAGGCTTTGTACTACGTAATGCTGAACAACCAGACGACAAATACGGCTGGGTGGTTGCACATGACTTAAATCCACAAAAAGCACGTTTGCTAACTGCACTTGCACTGACCAAAACCAATGACGCAAAAGAAATTCAGCGTATGTTCTGGCAATACTAAGCGCAATTAGCCTAAAAAAACCGATGTCTATACATCGGTTTTTTTGTTTTATAATCTGATTTGTCTTTACGAAGATGTTTTAATGCCAAAATATTAGACAACTGTCTCAGACAGAGCGTGTTAGAATATTTGGCGGTCGTGTTAAGGATAGGTCTATGCAGTTTGTTCATCTTGGTATTCATTCAGAATTTTCGATTACTGAATCGATTGTTCGCATACCTGATCTCATCAAAGCTGCTGTCAAAGACAATATGCCTGCTTTGGCGCTCACAGACTTATCTAACTTACATGCGGCCGTGAAGTTTTACACCTCGTGTTTAAGTAAAGGCATCAAACCGATCTTAGGCAGTGTGGTTCGGCTCAATGAGCCCGACCAACGAGTTACCTTGCTCGCCATGACCAATGAAGGCTGGAAAGGCTTAACCGAAATTGTGTCACGTGGTCATATCGAAGGCCAGCAACTCAGCATTCCTTGTGTTCAAAAAGAATGGATCTTGGAACAACATCACGACATTATTGTATTGCTCGGACAAAACAGTGATGTTGGCAAAATGTTGTGTTCGTCCAATCCACAAAAAGCAGAGCCGCTGCTTGAAGCATGGCAAGAAAAATTTGGCAATCGTGTTTATCTGGCTTTAACTCGCACAGATCGTCCGGGTGAAGAAGATTATATTGGTGAAGCGGTTAAATTGGCGGCCAAGTATCATGTTGGTGTCGTCGCGCATAATGATATTCATTTTATTGAGCGTGATGATTTTGATGCACACGAAGCACGAGTCTGTATTGCAGATGGTTACGTACTTGCTGATAACCGCAGACCCCGAATTTACAGCCCCGAGCAATATTTTAAAACCACCGCCGACATGGTGGAACTCTTTTCAGATATTCCAAGTGCACTTGAAAATACTTATTACATTGCGCAGCGCTGTAATGTTTCGCTACAGCTTGGAACTTACTTCCTTCCGGATTATCCAATTCCAGATGGTTTTACCATCGACACCTATTTTGAGCATTTGTCTAAAGTAGGTCTTGAAGAGCGCCTTAATCATTTGTATCCCGTAGAGATGCGCGATGAAGACTGGCCTGAAATTCGTAAACCTTACGATGAACGTATTGAGTATGAAGTGGGCATTATCCTTAAAATGGGATTTCCGGGTTACTTCCTTATCGTGATGGACTTTATTCAATGGGCCAAAAGTAATGGTGTTCCGGTTGGTCCGGGCCGTGGTTCTGGTGCAGGCTCATTGGTAGCGTATAGTTTAAAAATTACCGATCTGGATCCACTTCGTTACGATTTGCTCTTCGAGCGTTTCTTGAACCCAGAACGAGTTTCAATGCCCGACTTTGACGTCGACTTTTGCATTGCAGGGCGAGACCGAGTAATTGATTACGTCTCTCGTACCTATGGACGTGAAGCAGTATCGCAAATTGCGACATTCGGTACGATGGCGGCCAAAGGCGCGATCCGGGATGTTGCGCGCGTACTGGGTAAATCGTACGGTTTGGCCGATCGTATTTCAAAAATGGTGCCTACCAAACCACTCGGGGTGGATCTGGCGACGGCCATCGACATGGAGCCACAACTCAAAGACATCGTCACCAACCCGTCCAATCCGGATTATGACGATGCCAGTGAAATTTGGGAAATGGCACTCAAGCTTGAAGGTATCACGCGTAATACAGGTAAACACGCCGGTGGTGTGGTGATTGCACCCGGAAAAATTACCGATTACTCGGCAGTCCTATGCGATGCCGATGGTACAAACCGCGTTGCACAATACGATAAAGATGACGTTGAGGCAGCCGGTCTGGTCAAATTCGACTTTTTGGGCTTGCGAAACCTGACCGTAATTGAAGATGCGGTGCAAAATATCAATAAGCGCATCCAGTTTGAGACACCGCTTGAAATTGCCAATGTGCCTTTAGATGATAAAGATGCCTACTTGGTGTTCGCCAACGCCAATACGACTGCGGTGTTTCAGTTTGAATCCGTCGGCATGAAAAAAATGCTGAAGGAAGCGCGCCCAAGTAAATTTGAAGAAATTATTGCCTTCGTATCGCTTTACCGTCCGGGCCCGATGGATCTGATTCCCGACTTTATTCACCGGATGCACGGCGGTGAATTTGAGTATTTGCATCCATTACTTGAAAGTGTGCTCGAACCGACCTATGGCATTATGGTGTATCAGGAACAGGTAATGCAGGCTGCACAGTTTTGTGCGGGATACACGCTCGGTGGCGCAGATTTGCTCCGCCGCGCCATGGGTAAAAAGAAACCTGAAGAAATGGTCAAGCAGCGTAAAATCTTCATTGAAGGTGCTGCGCAAAAAGATATTGATGAAGCCACAGCCAACCATATTTTTGACTATATGGAAAAGTTTGCAGGCTATGGCTTTAACAAATCGCATGCTGCTGCCTATGCCTTGGTGGCCTATCATACCGCTTGGTTAAAAGCGCATTATCCTGCCGAATTTATGGCGGCGGTTTTATCGTCGGAAATGCAAAATACCGACAGTATCGTATTTTTGATTGATGACTGTCGTAATAACGCACTTGAAGTCATGCCACCTTCTGTAAATATGTCGCTGTATCATTTTCATGCCAGTGATGAACGCACCATTGTGTATGGTTTAGGTGCCATTAAAGGTGTAGGCGAACAAGCAATGCAATCGGTGATTGACTCACGTATTAAGCAAGGTCCATATACCGACTTATTCGATTTTTGCCACCGCATCGACTTGAAAAAAATTAATAAGCGTACACTTGAAGCGTTGATTCGTGCCGGTGCTCTCGACTGTCTGCAAATTGAACGATCAACGCTCATGGCACAGTTGCCTGAGGCTGTTCAGGCCGCGGAGCAAGCACGCCAAAACCGTGAAACTGGTATTATGGATTTGTTTGGTGAAGTTGAAGAAGTTCAGCGCAAACCTGCCAAACCTGTTAAGCCGTGGTCAGACGAAGTTCGCTTAAAAGGTGAAAAAGACACTTTGGGCTTGTATCTGACCGGTCACCCGATTGATGTTTATCGCACCGAATTAAAATCGTTTATTCCAGCTAAACTAAATGAACTGACACCTACGCGCCGTGGAGTCACTACGGTCTTTGCTGGACTGGTACTCGACGTTGCCAATTTCCCGAACCGCATTGTTGTTACGCTCGATGACGGAACTGCGCGTGTTGAAGTCAGTTGTAACCATGAACGTTTTCAGCGCTTTAAAGATATTGTCGCAATTGAGCAAGTGGTGGTGATTGAAGGCGAAATTTACGAGCGCGAAGGCTTCGACCGCCCGATGGCACGCTTGACCAAAGCATTTAGTCTGAATGAAATTCGTCAAAAACGTGCCAATCATATTCGCATCCAGCCAACAGACGACTTGATGACCCCTGCTTTAGCGCGCGATCTGCAACAGATTCTTTTGCCTTATTGTAATATTGATATGTGCCAGCATATTCCTGTCATCATGTGTATCGATCAGCCTTACGCAAGTGCAGAAGTGCAGCTTGGGCAAAACTGGAAGGTTGCGCCACTAGACGAACTACTGGTGAAACTGCGCGATTATTTTGGTAAAGAAGCGATTTACATTGAATATCAGGTGAAGTCAAAAGCAGCCAAAGCGGCAGAGCCAGTAAAAGCGAATATTGCCCTACCGCAAGATATGTCGATGGATGAAGCAATGGATCTGTATCACGCAGAAGTCTCTCAATACTCTTAAATTTGAATCGGATACTTTATGAATAATGCTGACAATGCGTTGGTGAATCAATCATTGGCGCATGTACGAATTGTCATGGTCAATACCACGCTTCCAGCCAATATTGGAAGTGCGTTACGTGCAATGAAAACCATGGGACTGTCAAAACTGGTATTGGTTGCACCCAAAACCTATCCACATCCCGATATCGATGCCCTTGCCGCAGGTGCACAAGATCTGATCGAGCAAATTCAGATTGTGGATACGCTTGAAGATGCCATTCGAGATTGTCATATTGTATTTGGAACCAGTGCGCGTAGCAGAACCATTCCTTGGCCACTGCTCGATGTACGCCCGGCTGCTGAATTATCGATAGATGCCGTGCTGAATAAACAACAGCAAGTCGCGATTGTATTTGGTCGTGAAGATCGCGGTCTGACCAATGAAGAGCTGGCATTGGCCAATTATCACCTCACGATTCCGGTCAATACCGACTATGGCGTGTTAAACGTAGCGCAAGCCATTCAAGTGGTGTGCTATGAAATGCGAATGGCTACACTCGAACGAACCACCACATCATCTCCTGAAATGACAAATGCGCAAATGCAGGTTGCAGAAGGTGTCGCAATGGACTGGGATGAGCCACTGGTCACTCATCAGCAAATGGAAGAATTTTATCCTCATTTTGAAAAAATGCTGGTCGACATCGAATTTTTAGATCCACAAAATCCGCGTTTGCTTCCACTTCGTATGCGCCGTTTGTTTGGTCGTATTCAACTCGACCGAATGGAGTATCATTTGTTACGTGGTGTGTTTAGCCGCGTGCAAGCACTCAGTCAGGGCAAATGGAAAAAAACACAACAGGATGAGGATCAGCCCCATGTTTAAACAGCTTAAAGAAGACATTCAAGCCGTATTTGCGCGTGATCCGGCAGCACGAAATACCCTGGAAGTTTTGACGACTTATCCGGGTATTCATGCACTGATCATGCATCGGGTTGCACATGAGCTCTGGAAAAAAGACTTGAAAGGCTCTGCACGTGCGCTGTCTTCTCTGAGCCGATTTGCGACAGGAATTGAGATTCATCCTGGCGCCAAAATTGGTCGTCGCTTTTTTATCGATCATGGCATGGGTGTCGTAATTGGTGAAACTGCCGAAATTGGCGATGATGTCACGCTCTATCATGGCGTAACGCTTGGCGGTACAACTTGGAATAAAGGCAAGCGTCACCCGACGCTTGAAGATGGTGTAGTGGTCGGTGCCGGCGCAAAAATTTTAGGGCCATTGATCATTGGTAAAGGGGCGAAAATTGGTTCAAATGCTGTTGTGACCAAGCCTGTTCCTGCGGGTGTGACTGCTGTAGGCAGTGCAGCACGATTTATTCAAAAAGATCTGGATAAAAATGCCGAAGAAATGCGCCGTGAAAGCTATGCACAAAGTATTGGATTTGAACCTTATGCAGCCACTCGCGACCAGACCGATCCTTTACTCGAAGGTATGAAAGTACTGCTTGACCGTATTCAGCAAAATGAAGTGCGTATGAATACTTTATGCAAGCGATTGACTGCACTTGATCCGACATTTAAAAAACAAAACTATGATCAGCATCCATTTAGTGATGAAGAGCTTAAAATTATTGAAGAAGTCCGACGTGAATGTGAAGCACAGCATAAGATGAGTGATGCTTGACCATTTAGTTTAATACTGTAACACGGCACTCATTGCATGTTTGCTCAGGTTTTCTTAGACTGGCTACACAACGATCTTTTATTCATACAACAATTTTACGGATGACTCTATGATGTTTAAGCCTTTGGCATACACCATGTTAGCAGCTTCAGTTTTAACCGCATGTAGCCCTCTTCCTGTCAAAGAAAATAAGCAAAGCACACAACCTTATGTGTTCACCGAGCCGGATATTTCGCCGCCATTTTATTCATTAAATCCATTTAACTACGATGCACCTCCTGCATTTGAAGTTGCACTTAAAGAAGCAGCAGCTCAACCTGTAACAAAAATGGTGGTAAAACGTTCGGATGATCCGACACAAACGATCGTGCTCGATGTCAATAAACTGATTGTTCCAACAATTAAAAATAATACGCGTAGCATGAAATATGCCGCATTGGCTGGTGAAAATGAACTGGATGTCACCGAAATTGATGACTTTATCCAGCTTGTTGAAGGTAAAGCTCGCCATTATCCACCACGTTTTACCGATCGCCAGGAGCGTCGTGGTTATGAAAGTAAGTTAAAGCAGGTTTCAGCGCAACTTGATACTTTAGCAGCCAATCCAGATGCTTCATTTGATGTTCTGATTCGTGCATTTAAAGCCAGTGTGCTTGGCCGTAACCTCGATTTAGGTTCTGCTTATACCACCAAATCACTGACTTATGCTCAACGTTTACTCAAAATGAATCCAAATGATCCGGAAGCCAATTTCTGGTTTGGTTTTGGTTTATCTGAAGGTGGTGGTCAACGTGAAGCAATGCCATATTTGGAAAAAGCCATGAAAGGCGGCGTACAGGAAGCGTATTTGGTCAGTGCAAATAACTATATTGCAATGGAGCAAAAGAAAAATGCAGTCCAAACGCTCAAAAATTACAAAATCAAATATCCAGACGAAGCTGAGGTTGCAGATCGTTTAATTACAGAGATCGAAAAGCAAGGTCGCTGGAATGTGTGGCAAGTCATGACCAACCCGGCAGTTGCACCGAAGTAATACTTCACTCTTGTATATAAAAATAGGCTGACCAACAGCCTATTTTTATGGTTGTTTCTTAGAACCCTGTACTTCAATTTGATCCAGATTGATTGCACATATTATGATGTGCCGACTCACCATATCTAAAAAGAACTATTTGCTATGAGACCGAATCCATCATTGCTAAAAGGACTTAGCCTACTGAGTGTAAGCCTCACCCTCTTACTCAGTGGTTGCCAAGTGGTGAGCGTAAAGCAGCAAGCGTTAAATATTACCATTGCCAATGAGCGCAATAGTATTCTGATGCAAGATGCATTGAGTGAGGCCAGTCTGAATGTCTTGTCGATGTCGGGCCGAGAAGCAAACGTTTGTACAAACGACCCCGATGCATGTATTGCAGAACTCAAAACTATTTCACAAATTGGTGAAGAGCAATTTCTGTCTGCCGCAAGCGAAATTTATCTGGCTAAATCGATGCAACTTGAACGCTCGTCGGATTGTAAAACACCTTCTTCTATAGCTAAATCAAATACAAAACTAAATTTGTCGAATCAGGAAAATAACTGTTTAGATCGTCAAATGAATATGCTCGATAAAAGCATTCGCTATAGTTATGCCTATTTATTTTTGACACAAAGAAAACCGCAAGATCGAATATTTGATAACCGCCAAGTTCAAATTCGAGATTTCTATAATCAAGCTATTGCGAAACAAGTGACGTTGTATGCGCTTCGCAATCCACAAAAACAAGTACAAACCCAGATTCAACTCGGTGACAATACTTACCGTATTAATTTTGATGATTTTCCACAACTTGCAAAGCAACCTCTTGAGAAGTTTATTTCGAGTTATAACCTGAACTTTTCAGGGCTTCGCACAATTAATCGCCGAGATGGTTTTGGATCAGAGTTTGTTGCAGTTTTCCCGCCATCAAATCGTAAAGAATCTTCAAAATATATTGTCGACCCGCTACATTACAACTTTAAGAGTGGACAAAATCCAAATATTCACGACGCGCGCTATCTGGCAGTTACACTTGTCGTCGAGCCTCAGATCAAGCCCAAGAATGTCGACCAGATTTTAAATAATCCTCAGTTTGTGATTAAAGTTTATGATCCGTACAATACTGAGAATATTAAGGTCGCGGGGAAAAGCTACCCCTTAGCAGCAAATTTTTCGGCACCATATGGTTTATGGCTGGCGGAAAATAATCTTGGAATTTTGGCTTATTTAAGCTTATTGGATCGCGATCAACGTTTAAGCATGCCGCATCTGTATAAGCTCGAACCGTATAATCCCAATAAAAAAATTATTGTATTGGTACATGGATTGGCCAGTAGCCCTGAGGCATGGATTGGGCTCACCAACGATATTATGGGTGATCGTGTACTACGCGAGCATTATCAAGTCTGGCAAATTTTTTACTCAACCAATATGCCAATTTTGGAAAGCCGTTATCAAATTTATGCGTTGTTACAGCAGGCATTTGATGGACTTGACCCTCAAGATGCCGCAGACCACAATGCGGTACTGATTGGTCATAGTATGGGAGGCATTATTAGCCGATTACTGGTGAGTAAGGCTGATTTATCAGATAAAGCCTTTAAGATGCTGAATACCAATCAACGTCAACGGTTTAAGCGAGATCAAAATGTTTTGAACCGCTTTAAAATTCAACCCATTGAAAATTTTGACCGCGCAATTTTTATGTCTGCACCTCACCGGGGTACAGATTATGCAGACCGATGGTTTACCTTGGCAGCACGTAAAATTATTCGCCTGCCCAGTTCTTTTTTAGGCGCACTGACCGACACCCTCACTAACGATGCGACCGATCAGGCCAAGGACCTCACCAATGGCATCAACGGTGGACTCATTCAAAATGGTCCAAGTGATTTAAGCCACAAATCTAAATTTATTGCACTAACTAAAGATGTTGTGCCACCAAAAGGCTACGTGTTTCACTCAATTATGGGCAACATCACTAAAAGTCAGGAACCTGATCAAATTACAGATGGTATCGTTCCGTATAGCAGCGCCCATCTTGACGGCGCTGTATCTGAAAAAATTATTAAAGGCGGGCATTCAATTCAGGAAACACCAGAAGCTTTGCTTGAGTTACGTCGGATTCTGCGCTTGCACCTTCAGCAGCATCAAATCAAGTAATTACGCAGTTTTAGATTGCAGTTTGTAGCACTCATCAAGTGCCAATGCATAGTATTCAAGTCCTTCTTTTGCAGCAAGAAAAGCTTTTTGCTGTAATTCTGGTTGATCTGCACACAATCGTTTGATGAGTTCCATGGCTTCATAGGGATGTAAATCATCGTAATGCGCATGCGCACGTAGCCATGCCAGAGAGCGCTTATTGATATTCACTTCAGGGTGATCAATATATGCATGTATACCTTTATAGACCTGAACTGACCAATCACCTGTCGCCCATTCAATCGCCAGATTGGTTGCTGCAAGGCACTCAGCTAAAGAACCTGTGGTATTGGTATGCCATAAAAAGTGATTGACTGCATTCATGGCGACTGGGGGACGAACTTGATTGAGTTGATCAATGCTCAAGCCAAAGCCTCCTGCCCAGTCTTGATACCAATTTAGGTGTCGTTCTTCCACTTTAATGTTTTGAATCAGCCAATTGCGGGTTTCAGTCACACCTTGAGCAGAAAAATCAATCGCTTTAGACAGCCCCAACGCCATGTAAGAAGGAAAATGCGCGACCAAAGGATAAAAGTTAAGCAAGGCCGAACGAAAGCAGTCCAGACTCAATTGTCCGCTGGCCATATTTTGAAATAAAGGATGCTGGCTCACGCGATCTTTATACGGAATGAGTTCGTCCCAAAATTGCTGAGCCCATGGACTATGCGACGTTATTTCTAAAGCTGTTCCTTTTGTATAAGCACTCATTCTTAAAATCCTGTTACTGTTTCGTCCAGTGAACTCATTTATGCTGCATTGATAATACAATATACAATTTAGAAAAATACTGTATTTTTTATCACTTTTCTAGACGTCTTCAAATCATTTGTGTGAATTAAATCTCATTTTAATTGACTATTTTTTATAATTCTTAAGCGATATTTAAATAAAGATCAATTTTTATAATAATGTGATTTAATAGACAATTTATCAAATTATAATGAATTAATATTATTTAAAAATGATGACCAATTATCATTTTTAAATCATTCACATTTATATTTCACATTTTTACAAATAAATAATTATTTTAATAACATATTGTTTTATAAAGTTTTAGATAAAAAATAGATATTACTTTTCATCCTTAAAATTTCAACGTATGATAATTATGACTTGAATACAATATTTAAATCCAAATCACTTTTAAAAAAATATTTTGAGATTGCGTTAAGACAGTGAGATCTGCCGATGAAGTTACAAGGCTCAAATATTTTAAGTCAGGAGCAGATAGACTTACTTTTATCGCGTGGCTTAAATTTTGTCTGGTTTCCTAAAACACTTGAACAAGTTTATCGCACTCAATATCGACAAGCAGCTGCCCATGAGTTTCGTTTTCGTGCACCGATTATTCTCATTTTATATAGTTTACTCAGCTTTGGTATTTTTCAGGTTCTTCCACAATCTGAAATTAAACTCTGGCTGATTAATTATGCTTGGGTTGGTGTAATTATTACCAGTGCCTGGCTGCTCTCTTTTTTTAAATCGTTTGATAAATGGTTCGATTACTATGTTTGCCTCGGCTCGACTGCCGCTGTTGCCATCACATTTACGCTCATTAATATTCTAGAAGGCGGTCAAAACAATGCCTTACTGCATGCATCAATGATGTATGCCGTGATTATTATTTACGGCTTTGTTGGTCTTCGTTTTTATACTGCCCTGTTTGCAGGTTGGGTCGGTGGGTTAATTGGTTTTACGATTAGTATTAATTCAAACATCTCGATTGATTGGACTTACTTAAATCGCACGTATACCTTTAGCAGCTTCTTAGGTATGGCGCTGGCCTACTTTACCGATCGTCAGCATCGTGAAAATTTTTTAAGTGACTGCGTTATTGAACTCAATCGGCTCAAACTGGTTAAACAGGCCGAATTACTGGAAACACTTTCACAGCAAGATTCACTCACTGGCTTAGCCAACAGACGCTATCTAGATGAAGTGCTTGAAAAAGAATGGCGCCGTGCGGTTCGACACAGTATGCCCATCACCATCATGATGATCGATCTGGATTTTTTTAAATCGTATAATGATTCGTTGGGGCATATTAAAGGCGATGAATGTTTACGTGAAATTGCCAAAGCCTTAACGTCACTCACTTCACGAAGTGGCGATTTAGCTGCACGTTATGGCGGTGAAGAATTTCTATTGTTGTTTCCAATGACCAATGAATCTGAAGCACTCATTCAGGTCAAACGCCTCATGAATGTAATTCGTAAGATCGATATTCAACATCCCTCAAGCGATATTTCGTCTCAGGTGACATTAAGTGTTGGGGTCGCGACCATGATTCCGCAAGTTGATGACAGTATTTCATCATTTGTATCTCGCGCAGATCATGCATTGTACACGGCAAAAAGTAAGGGTCGTAACCAGTATCAGATTGCCAATATTCATGTGTCGGTAGAGATGAATTATTCTTCATCGAAAGCTTAATTGTTCGTTTTATATGATCTGTCATTTGCATAAAAACCATCCAATTTAAAACGCTATCACACTTAACTCATGCCATTAAAGGTGAAATCGAGTAAATTATATGGTTTTAATGCGATAACTTTTTACGACTTGATGACTAAACCTAGAATTAAACTTGAACTTCCTAACAATGCAGATAAATTGCTTCTGCATTCCTGCTGCGCACCCTGTTCAGGCGAAGTGATGGAAACGCTACTTGAATCGGGTATCGATTATTCGATCTTTTTTTATAATCCTAACATTCATCCTGTTAAGGAATATCTGATTCGCAAAGAGGAAAATATTCGATTTGCCGAGAAACACAATATTCCCTTTATCGACTGCGACTATGACACCGACAACTGGTTTGCACGTGCCAAAGGCATGGAAAATGAACCTGAAAAAGGGATACGCTGCACCATGTGCTTCGATATGCGTTTTGAACGTACCGCCCTGTATGCGCATGAAAATGGATTTAAAGTGATTAGCAGCTCGCTCGGTATTTCCCGCTGGAAAGACATGAATCAGATTAATGACTGTGGTGTTCGCGCTGCCTCACATTATCCTGAAATTACTTATTGGGATTACAACTGGCGTAAAAATGGCGGTGCAACGCGAATGTTAGAGATTAGCAAACGCGAAGAATTTTACCAGCAGGAATACTGTGGTTGTGTATATTCATTACGCGATACCAATCGCTGGCGGATGAGTCAGGGACGTGATCGGATTAAGCTCGGTGTTAAATTTTATTCTGCGACTGATCCTGAATAATACGTTAACAAATTGGGTAAAACAAAAAGACTCGATGCATTGAAGCTCGAGTTTTTTTGTTTACAGCAGTCATGACGTCACCAAACTCAGTGCGTTCGTGACTCACCTTGCTGATGTAAAAAATCCTGAATCATCTCAATTACAACATCGGGTTTTTCTGCATGCAGCCAGTGGCCTACACCATCAATACTTTGGATATCTGCTTGCGGGAACTGTGCTGTAATTGGATCGTGATACTCGGGCAGGACGTATTCTGATAATCCACCACGAATCAACAACATCGGTTTATTCCATGGCTGAATCGGATGCCAACCTGCAATATGAGAATATTGCTGTTCGATCGCATCGACATTAAAAAGCCAGTGGCCTTGATTAAACGATTTCAGCAAAAACATAATCACGCCATCTTCATGAATATATTGCTTCATGATCTCGGTAGCTTGTTTACGGCTCAGCTCGTGCGGTTCAGCACGAACAGCGTTCAGTGCATTTAAAATAGCCTGATGACGATGCCCTTCATAAGCCACAGGACTCACATCAAGTACAATCAGATGCGCAATATGTTCTGGATATAATCCAGCAATTTTCATGGCGACTTTTCCGCCCATTGAATGACCAATCACGGAAAACTCGGCAATACCCAGTTCATCCAGTGTATCGATCACGTCCTGCGCCATAATTTCATAGTTTATTTCGGCACTGTGTGGAGAAGCTCCATGGTTGCGTAAATCGAGCTGGATAATTTTATGATTGGTATTTAATGCCCGCGCAATCACCCCTAAATTTGACAAACTACCAAATAAACCGTGCAACAGCACAAGAGGTGCATTGGTTGTGGCATGATCTGATTCAACAATGTGGCTGTTTAATATCATAAAGATTTCCATATATTTATCGCTATACCAATAAGACTAGCTCGGCTGACCAACTGGATTCAAGCATCAACTACATATCCGCATCAAATAAAAAAGCCCTCCGTAGAGAGCTGTTGTTTTTTACAGCACTTATTAGGATGCAAGCGCCATTTGCTCTGCACGAACCTGTAATTTTTTGACGGCTTGACGTGCCTCAAAGGCTAGCTCATTCAAATCTAGATCTGGAATCTGATTATTTTGCATTACGATCTTACCGCCAATCAGCATATACCGAATATTGGCTTGTCCGGCACTTGCTACCGGGCCAATGGCAAGATCGTGTAATCCCATGTATCGCGGATCATTGAGGTTATAAATAACCAGATCGGCCTGTTGACCAATCTCAAGTGTTCCAATGTTGGGAAGCCCGAGTACCTGTGCACCGCCTTGCGTACCCCAGCGGATCACATCTTCGATGGTTGCAGCGTCTGCACCGCCCTCAAAAGTACCTCCTGCATATTTAGGTTGTGCCAGCATTCCTTTTCGGGCACGCTGTAGCATCCATGCTGCATGTGTTTCAGACAACATATCGGCAGCCTCATTGGATGCTGCACCATCTACGCCGATTGAAATGGCCACCCCTGCGGCTTCAAGCGTGACCAGATCGGCGATACCACTACCCAGTCGGGCATTACTTTGTGGGCAATGTGCTATTCCGGTTTTACTTTGCCCCAAAATCTTGATTTCTTCGGGTAAGAGCTTGACTAAATGTGCAAACCAGACATCCTCACCTACCCAGTCATGCTCGGCACAAAACTGCACTGGTGTTGAATTAAATTTGGCTTTTGCCGCATCCAGATAATCAACGGTTTCAGAGAGATGTGAATGTAAACGAATGCCCAAATGGCGAGCGAGTTTTGCACTTTCTCGAAGTTGCTGCGGTGTAGTTGAGTGGAGTGCCGTGGTGGGCGCCATCACAATTCGTCTATAGGCATCGGGCTGGGCTTGATGATAGCGCTGTACCAAGCGCTCAACATCGTACATCATGTGTTCAAATTTTTCAGGTCGAAGCGCCTGTGGCAACTCAGCTTCAAGCCCTCTGGTGAGTGTGCCACCGCCTCGACAAAGTACAAATCGCATGCCTAGTCGATCCGCTTCGTCAAATAAAATTTCGGCGCCATCAAAGGGTATGTCTGGCCAGTATAGATAATGATGATCGGCCACTGTGCCACAGCCTGACTGGAGCAATTCAATTAAGCCAATTCGGCTTGCGAGTCGAAAGGTATCTTCATCAAATGCGCCACGAAAACGATAAGGTGTTGCCGCGAGCCAAGGCGTCAGATTTTGATTTAATCCTTGCGGTTCACCTTTAAGCAAAGACTGAAATAAATGGTGATGGGTATTCACCCACGCTGGATACACCACACCATCTTGCGCATCTAAAACAGTTTCATCTGAATGGGCCCTTAAATGTCCTATCTCGGTAATCACGCCGTTTGAAATGCGGATTGAAGTTGCAGAAGATCGTGCTTGTTGATTGGCTTGTCCGGTCATGATGGCATGTATATTTTTAATCAGATAATTCATTAGACTTGCTCGCTTTCATGCCATTTGTTCAAGAAGATACGGCTGAGCAGTGACATCAGCATAAATAGAATCAGTCCCGTACAGGTAATTAAAAATAATGCGGCAAACATCAATGGCAAATCGAGCTGGAATCCGGCTTGTAAAATCTGATAGGCCAATCCGGCACTGCTGCCCCCTGTACCCGCAACAAATTCGGAAACTACCGCACCGATCAGCGCCAAGCCACTTGAGATACGGAGCCCGCCAAAAAAATAGGGCAATGCATTGGGTACACGCAGCTTGAGCAGTACCTGCCAACGTGAAGCTTTATTGATTTGAAACAGATGTAACAGCCCAGCATTGACACTACGTAGCCCCAACGTGGTATTGGTTAAAATCGGGAAAATCGCGACCAGCATGGCACAAACGACTAAAGCCAATGTAGTATTATGAATCCAAATAATTACCAAAGGTGCAATGGCTACAATTGGCGTAACTTGAAATAAAATGGCATACGGCATAAAGCACGCCTCAATCACCCGGCTTTGTACAAACAAAAATGCAATCAAAGTCCCAATTAGCACGGCGCAGACAAACGCCAGTAATGTAATTTTTAAGGTGATCCATAAACTACCGAACAGTAAATCTGCTTGTGCAACCAAAGCATGAGCAATATCGGATGGTTTGGGAATAAGATAAATCGGAACGTTCATTTGCTGAAGCGCAATTTGCCACACCAGCAGCAGCAACACACCCAGTGTTAACGGCGCCAAGAGCCGACGTACTTGTGGATGTTCGATTAATGGCTTAACCATGGTGATGCCCTCCACTTGCTTGTTCCAGAATATTGGATAGTTCTGCACACTGCGTCATAAATCGTTCTGAAGCTCTAAAGTGGTCATCACGCTGTGCCGGCCCTTCAATCGCAATATCCGCCACAATACGCCCCGGACGAGCTCCCATCACAATCACTCGGGAAGATAAAAATACAGCTTCATAAATGCTGTGCGTGACAAACACGACCGTCAGATCTCGCTCTGCCCATAATGTACGGATATCTTGATCTAGGCGGTGCCGCGTAAATTCATCTAAGGCACCAAAGGGTTCATCCATGAGTAATAAATCAGGTTCTGTCACCAAAGCTCTGGCCAAAGAAGCACGCATCTGCATGCCTCCAGAAAGCTCTTTTGGATAAGATGCAGCAAAATTACCTAATCCAACCGAAGTTAAAGCTGCTTGTACTTTAGGCTGACTGATTTTTTTAGGTACAAGACGTAGATCGAGCGGAAGCCGAACATTCTCTGCAATATTGGCCCACGGCATGAGAGTGGCCTCTTGGAACACCATGGCCATTTTGCACTGAGACTGTAGATCAGTTTTACCATGCCAGCGTACTTGCCCTGCGCTGGGTTGTTCAAGATCTGCAAACATCTTTAAAAGTGTACTTTTACCACAGCCCGAGGGCCCTAAAAGCGATACGATTTCACCACGCTGAACATCGACATCAAGGCGTTGCAGCGCATGTGTGCCGTTTGGATAAACTTTTTCTACACCACGCGCCATCAGCATTGGTGCTACAGTATTTTGTGGCTCTGGATTTTGAGAGACAAAGACGGCTGAATTCATGTTAGGTTCCCCCTATTATTGTTTTGCTTATGTTTCTACCTCGATGAGATATTTAGTTTTTATTGGATTTCGGCTGTACAAACTGTAAGGTATATGCCGATTTCCACTGAGTCTGAGGCTTAAGTAACTTGGACTGCACCATGAAATCTCGTGTTTTACTCCAGCGGGCATCGGTCATGACGCCTATCCCCATGGTTTTGGCATCTCCACCCTCAATTAAACCCAAGCTTTTCATTTGCGCGACACCAAATGCCAGCAATGCATCATCCATATTCCGATTTTCTTTTTTAATGAGGGCATTGCCTGATGCAGGATTTTTCAGATAGCTTTTCCAACCTTCCATTGAGGCTTTGACAAAGCGTTGTAAAACCTCTGGCTTGGTTTGAACCAGATCATTTCGGGTGACCAAAATACCGCCATAAGCTGGATAGCCGTCTTTGGCAAACAAGAAAAATTTACTCGATGGTTCTGCTTTTTTGGCTTGTAGCACCTCAGAGGTGGCATAAGCTTGTTGTGCAACATTTTTATCGGCTAAAAATGGCTGCATATTAAAAGTATATGGGCGGGCTTGAGCAATGTTGAGATTATATTTGCCACGTAACCATGGCCACCAGCTGGCTTGCCCACTGGTTGAGACTAAAATGGTTTTGTCTTTAAGATCGGACAGTGATTTTACATCGGCATGGGTAATCAGTCCTTGTGGATCGACTTGAAATGGCGCAGCAATCGCTTTAATGGGGAAACCACTTTCAATGCCTTTGAGCACCTGTAAATCATAGTTAATAATCACATCGGCACGCTTGGCCAAAAGCAGTGTCATGTTATTGATTTGCGGGCCACCTACCTTGATGGTGACATCTAAACCATACTTTTTATAAATGCCTTCAGCCAAAGCCTGATAATAACCACCCTGTTCGGCCTGTGCGTACCATGTGGTTTGTAAGACGAGTTTATCGTTGGCTTGAGCAGATGTAAGAAATAGAAGTGATGCGGCAACGACAGCCAAACGCGATTTGCCTAACCCATGATATTTGTTCATGATGAACTCCCTGATGAATAGGTGAAAGCCATAACAGCTATTCATACAAAGGGAGAATGGAGTATACCTGTGTGATCATTCATACTCTCAAGACAGCATAAAAATCTGTCTTGTCCCCCTAAGAGGAACAGCCTGCGCTGTAGAGCAATGTCCCATGCGAATGATCGCACTAACCGCTTATACTCAGGTTCTGATTAAGCAAGAGCTATGCCAACAAAAAGAGCACCATATCGGCTCTAAAACTGGCTCAAAATTTGTATGCGAAATAGGAGCACATGAAACATCTGCCCTAAACTTGCGCACAAAAGCAGCATATGAATGCATCTAACTGTCTTGATGAGTATTTGGGCTAGATGTTTTGAAGGAAAACGAGTAAAACTCAAAAAATGGCATAATACCAATGAATCTTTCGTTCAATTATTTTCTTGAATCTCAAAGCTCTATGAAATCGACTGCACTCGTTAAACGCTCTAGTTCTCAAGTGACCGATCAAGCGGTTGAAATTATTCATGAGCGGATTCAAAACGGAATCTATCCAGTGGGGTCGGCTTTGCCCTCGCAACGCGAATTGTCGTCGGAACTTGGCATTAGCCGTGCTTCGCTCAGAGAAGCACTCACGCGTTTGGCTGCCTTAGGTTTGCTCAACATTATGGCGGGTAAAGGTGCATATGTGACTGCGCTTGAAAGCCAGCCAGTCGAGCAATGGAATATCCAGTTTAAAATTTCACTTAAAGATTTTTATCAGCTTCGTTATATTTTAGAAGGCTTTAGCGCACTTCTGGCCTGTGAATATATCTCTGATCATGATATCGAAACCCTCAACCAGCATTTTCAGCAACTTAAAGCTGCAATTGAAGCACATCACTGGACTGAAGCTGCCGAGCATGACTTTTTATTTCATCAGCTCATCATTGGATTGAGCAATAATCAATCCATTATTCAAAGCTTAAAAAATCAAACTGACTGGATGAAACAAAGCCAGATCCTGCCGTTTGTACAACCCAATCTGGCCTATAAAACTGTTCAAGAACACGAACAGATTTTACAGGCACTTAGTCAACGCAATGCCGCTGCCGCTGAAAAAGCCATGCGCTTACATATTGTGGGTGCTGCGCAACGTGCCGGTGTGTATTTTTCGAGTCATTCTATTTAACATAACGCTGTTCAACGGTTTCAAACATGGTGCAGTCATTCATTCATACACGCACCATTGCAACGCATCTAATCATATATCTTGAGCTTTTACAGATTTGGGTGTACTCGAAGCCCATTTTTTCGTATTAATTCTTGATATTTGAATTCTCAAATAATGAATATATGAATCAAATATAAGCTGAATTCAACATATTATGAGTCTGCTCGGCGCACCCAAATGAGCAAAAAATGCGCATAATGCTTTTAAAATGAGCATGTCTATTTCAGGCGGGTGCATATCTGTATCTGATCACGATAGCGAATAGTTGATTTCATTATGATTATTTTACAGCGCTGCTTGCCTGAGCATACAACGCTGACCGATCTTTCTTAGAAATTCCAGCTCAATGACAATGTTGCTTTGAGTGGTTCACCAGGTTGTACCCAGTAATTGGTATAACTTGAAACGTAATAGTCTTTATCAAACAGGTTGTCGATATTGAGCTGGGCACGTAAATCTGGACGGAGCTTGATATATGCCCCGACATTTACGGTCGTAAATTCAGGTAAACTGGTGCCATTGTCGATGTAATTGGCGCTTCGTTTGCCATAATAATTGATATTGCCCGTAACACCGGCATCTTTCCCCCACGCACTAAATTGATAATCCGCACTTAAATTTGCCGTATGCTTAGGAATATTTTTTAGGCGTGCACCTTTGGCTTCGACTTCACTTTCGACCACCGAGGCATCGGTATAGGTGTAGTTTGCATTAAGGCGTAAATGCTCAGAGACCTGATGCTGTAGCTCAAACTCAAGACCATGGCTTTGCACGCGGCCACTGTCCACATAAGTGTCTGTAATCCCTTCGGTAAGTAAATGGCGTTTATCGAGATCAAAATACGTGAATCCCAGCCAGCTTTGTGGCAAGTATTCATATTTGGTACCAACTTCCCAACTGGTGGTTTTTTCAGGGTCATACAGTTGATTATTTTTATTTAACCCCGTATTTAGCTCAAATGATTTTCCCCAGTTACTATAAAAAGATAAATGATCGGTGGGCTTGAAGTTAATACCAGCACGCGGCGTAAACGGCGAAAAGGCCTGCTTGCTTTGTGTATTACTTCGATAATCTGCAATTTGCTGCTCTAGTCGGTTAAAGCGTCCGCCCAGCAATATATTCCACTGATCATTCAGGAAAATCTGATCTTGCAGATTGAATCCCAGCATATCCTGAGTTTCTTTACTGTTTTTGGTTACTCGCGTGAGTGGCAATACATTTACACCATATACAGGCTGGTAAATATTGATCGTACTTAAAGCACCCACTGCACTTCTGCGCTGAAGCTGGTCGATGGTGTAATGCCCTGCTTCAACATTAGCCACCAGCTCGTGCTTAATGGTTCCTGTGTTCAATTTCCCACGTAAAATTGCCTGAAATTGCGTGGTTTCGGTATCAAACCATCGATAGCGACGAAAGCGATTTGCAGTTTGTCCATCGGCTGCAATCGATGAAATTTCAGTTGAAGTTCCTTCGCGCTCACCCTGCTCATGACTTAACGCGGTGGTCAGGTTCCAGTCGTCATTGAATTGATGATTCAGACGCAGTTGATACATCTGATCGTTGATTTTGATATCGCCATCACTTGGTTCGCCTAGAAAGGTTTTTTTATTGACCACAAATTGACCGTTGACCATCGGTACGCCACGGTCAAACACGCCTTGATTTTTGGCAAATTCTGTATCCAGATTCAACTGAGTACGATCTGAAATTTTCCAAGCCAGCTGTGGTGCAATATAATAATGCTGGCTATCGACCTGATCTCTAAAACTTTGATTGTTTTCATAAGCGAGCCCCAGTCTGTACGCAAGCTGATCATTGATTGCGCCAGTGGTATCGAGTGCTGTCCGGTATTCTTCAAGTGTACTGCCACTTAAGGTCAATTCACTCTTACGTTGCCATTCGGGCTGTTTGGTGGTGATGTTCATAATCCCCCCAATTGCGCCTTGGCCATACATGGCAGCCATTGGCCCCTTCAGAAAATCAATCGACTGGATGTTGACCATATCGCGTGGCGCATGGATGCCGCTTAAAGAGCTTAAGCCGTTACGCATGTAAATCGTGCCCATGTTTGGGTCGGTACTAAAACCGCGAAACGAGTAATTGTCCCAAAAGCCACCGCCATAACTGTCTTGATAAACCACGCCATTAACCAAGGCCAATGCATCGCTCACGCGCTGAATATTCTGATTTTTGATATCTTGTTCGGACACATGCGATTTGGTGAACGGCACATCAATCAGATCGTGATTAAACTG
Organism: Acinetobacter soli; assembly: GCF_000760595.1. Taxonomy (GTDB): domain Bacteria; phylum Pseudomonadota; class Gammaproteobacteria; order Pseudomonadales; family Moraxellaceae; genus Acinetobacter; species Acinetobacter soli. Next base: position 281,697 of record NZ_BBNM01000004.1, read on the forward strand.
GGTAATTGCCTGAGAAGATGCATGACGCTCATCTTGCTTTTCTGCGGTTAGCGTCAAGGTTGAAAGCTGCGCAGTTTGAACTTGAGTGTCTGTTTCAGCCGCCAAAGCCACCGATACCATTGAACTCTGGGCAAGTAAAATACTCCACGCAAGTGGATGAACATAAAATTTAGACATAGTAAAACTCTGTAAGACAAAAATTGGACAAAAATGTCGGAATTTAGATCACAACAGGATTTACAGGCGGGGCTCGACCTTGCGGGCAAAGAAAGAGACGGCGCAGGCAAAAGAGAATATATGCCATCGCCGATAAGAAAATCAGTTTAAAAACCTGACCGATCTCGATCAGCGTGATATCCGTTGTCGGCGTAGGTGCAATATGATGAAACAGATGACAAAAATGACAATCCAGAGTTGGATGCATCGAATGCTGATGATCCGCTTTGAAATCGCTATGTAATGACATTGCAGACGATTTGACAGCAGACATTGTGGTATGCGATGCATCATGATGCATTACACTGTGCTCAGTCATCTGCATAATTTCCACGCAGACCGGATTTTGCTGCATCGATACAGGCAATAGCGCTTGCCAGAATACAAGATTCTGCAACAAGATCACCAAAAGGCCAAAGGCCACACCCAATTTATGCATCGCAAAAAAATTAATACCTAAGCGCGGCGAAAATAGCATAATTTTTAAAAAAACACACCTTCTAGTACAGGCGACAGATATAAAAAAAGCATGGAATCAGTAGATACCATGCCTTTGGGTTTCACTTAAATGTGGTTAGTCTTCGTTCAAGCGCGCAAACTCTTCTTCGGGCGTTCCTTTCACCAGATGGAAGCGGCTATACAAAATAAAGTACAGAATAAAAGCCACATAAATCATTGCGGTGAGCAACCATACTTTCGGATTGACCATTAACCCAGCCACTACTGCAATTGCAGCCAGAACCAATGCAATACTTGAAGTAACCACACCACCCGGCGTTTTATACGGACGTGCAAGGTTTGGATGTGAAATCCGTAATTTAATATGTGACAGCATCATGAGCACATAAGAGATGGTTGCTCCAAAGACAGCCATTAAAATCAGCAAATCACCTTCATGAGTCAATGACATCAAAAAGCCAATGATCCCCGGAATAATAATCGCAAGAAAAGGTGCTTTGTTTTTGTTGGTCAATGACAAGCTTTTTGGTAAATATCCGGCACGTGAAAGTGCAAAAATCTGACGCGAATACGCATAAATAATCGAAAAGAAGCTCGCTACAAGCCCAGCCAATCCAACAAAATTAACAAAACTGGCCAACCATGTATGCTGCCCATACACCGCAATCAAGGCATCAACCAAAGGTGCACCTGAGGCTTTTAACGCATCTGACCCCGCAGCACCAGCACTTAAAAACAAAATCAATAGCGCAAATGCCGCCAAAATCAGCATCGAACCAATGAGGCCACGCGGCAAAGAACGAACTGGATCTTTGGCTTCTTCTGCCGCCAGTGGAACGCCCTCCACAGCTAAAAAGAACCAAATGGCATAGGGTACCGCTGCCCAAATTCCTAAATAACCGAGTGGTAAAAATGCACTGGCCCCAACGTTATTGCTGACCGCAATATCAAATAATTTACCGCTTTCAAAATGTGGAATCATGGCCACAATAAATACCAGTAAAGCCACACAGGCAATTGCGGTAATTCCAAACATGATTTTAAGGGCTTCTCCCGCACCTTTAAGATGAATACCCATAAAGACCAGATAGCATAGTAAGTAAACGCTCCAGCCACCAATCCCAAACAGTGACTCACAATATGAACCAATAAAGACCGCGATCGCCGCAGGTGCAATGGCATATTCAATTAAAATCGCGGTTCCGGTGAGGTAGCCTCCTAATGGGCCAAACGCGACACGAGCAAAACTGTAGCCACCACCTGCGGTAGGCAACATGGTCGACATTTCAGACATAGACAAACTCATGCACAGGTACATTAAGGCGACAATGACCGTAGCAATAAATAAACCGCCCCAGCCGCCCTGAGCCAGACCGAAGTTCCACCCCGCAAAGTCTCCAGATATCACATAAGAGACTCCTAAACCCACCAATAATAACCAGCCCACTGCACCCTTTTTGAGCTGGCGTTTTGCAAAATAATCAACATCACGAGTTGCGCCATTGTCTAGGCTTAATTCTGAATCTTTCATTGTATTCAATCACTCTATTGATCCAACCGACTTCATTCATGTTGCGTAAAAGCCCATTTCAAAACTTGACCGCAAATTGTGAGCAAGGTCATTTGAAGTCAAGTTGATTCATTTTTTCTTTTATAAGATCAGGCCAATCGGTACTTACGATGTATCTAAAATTAGAGTGAAGGAGTCGAATCATGACGGTCGAACAAAACGAATTTTTAAGCTCAGTTCAGCTTCAAATTCTTGCAGAACAAGCCATCAAGCAATATCCAAACGAATATCAAGGTTCAGTTAAACTCCTGTGTCAGTCAGAAAACGCCACTTTTTTAGTGACCACAGCGCAGGCAAAATACGCACTTAGAATCCATCGACCGAATTATCATCACTTGCAAGATATCGAAAGTGAGCTGGCGTGGTTAGATGCGCTTAATCAAAGTGGAATCGAAGTTCCACTGGCGATTGCCGATCAGGATGGTCAACGTGTGATCACCCTGAAACTGGCCGAAGGCATTTCGCGCTACGCAGTGCTTTTCAATTGGGTCAATGGCAGCATGCCCACCACCGATGTCGATCCGACCGCTTTTCAACAACTGGGACAAATTACCGCCGCACTACATCAACACAGTAAAAGCTGGAAACGCCCAGAACAGTTTAATCGAATTGTGTGGAATCATGACACCATGGTCGGTGCTCAAGGCCATTGGGGCAACTGGAAACATGCACCGCATTTAGATCAAGCCGACCACGCTGTGGTGGAAGAAGCGATTGCACGTATTTCAACTGAACTATGCCAGTATGGTGCCGGTGAAGATCGCTATGGTCTGATTCATGCCGATTTAAGGCTCACCAACTTACTGCTGCAAGATCAGCAAATTGGTGTGATTGACTTTGACGACTGCGGTATGAGCTGGTTTATGCATGATCTGGCTGCCGCGATTAGTTTTAATGAACATTTAGATGCTGCACCGCAATGGGTAGAGCACTGGCTAACAGGTTATGAAAAAACAGGTCATGTTCAAAATCATGATTACGTCATGATTCCTACATTTATTATGCAACGTCGCATTCAAATGATGGCGTGGAATGGTTCACATGCACATACCGAAATGGCGCTTAGCTTAGGTGATCAATGGTCGAATGAAACCGTGCGCTTATGTAAGAAGTACTTAAATGGTGAAATGCCAGTCGGACGTAGCAACGCTTAAGTAAAACAAAGCACTTGTTCACTTTATCTGTTTTTTCATTGAGTTGTATTTCGTAATTTGGGGCTAAATTAGATATGAAAAGAAACATGCATTTACTCGGAATTGGAGCTTTAATCGCAGGTGTTTTAGCGTTGGGAGGCTGTGCCCAAATGCCAAAGCACGATACACAGGTGTTGGCATCCGCGATCAAGCAGGAGTATCTGGCACAAGGTCGCTGGGATGCGTTTAATCGCGATCAGCTCAATCAATTAATTGCACAATACGGCAAAGACAGTCCTAATTATAATCCGTTAAAACGGCCCTATATTGTGACTGATTTTGACAATACCTCGGTTTTTTTAGATATTGAGGAAGCGACATTAATTTATCAACTTCAACAGCTTGCATTTGCCGTAACGCCAGAACAGCTCAATACGATTATTCGTAAGGGAATCAGTACGCAAAATTTTGTTGCAGATTACAATAACAGCCAAGGTCAAGCAGTTAATATCGACAAGATTGCACCCGATATTGTGCAAAGCTATGCATGGCTATATACGCACTATTCAGGCTTAAAAGGCAATCAATCCTTAGCGCAAATCCAAACGAGCCCGCACTATCAAAACTTTATCAGCAAAATGCGTTATTTGTATGCGGCTATTGGAGATACTTTCGATCATGATGTGTCTTATCCATGGGTAACCTATTTATTTGCCGGAATGACCGAAGCAGAAGTACGTGATTTGGTTCAAAAAACAGTTGCTTGGCAAAAATCTCAGCCCATTGGCCCGGTGATATGGACATCCCCATCTGATTTAAAAGGTCAGGCCGGTGTGATCAGTGTAACGTGGGAAAATGGTTTACGCCCTTATGCCGAAATGCAGGACTTATTTCAGGCATTTCAAAATAACGGCATCGATGTTTATGTGTGTTCGGCTTCATATATCGATGTGATTAAAGAAATTATTTCTAATCCCAACGTGGGCTTTAACATTCCAGACAGCCATGCTTATGCCATGGAACTTGAGCGAGATTCACAAGGACGCATTTTGCCTGAATTTCGTAAAGGTTATGATCAGACCCAAGGCAAAGGCAAAACGCGCACAATTGAAAAATTTTTGGTATCTAAATATGGTTATGGGCCGCTCTTCATTGCTGGCGACAGCGAAGGCGATCAAAACATGATGCAGGATTTCACAGATACGAAAAAGGTGCTGATTGTAAATCGTCTGCGTAAACCCACCACAGATATTGGGAAGTTTTCAGCTTTGGCTGTTCAAAGCTATGGACAGACTAATCCGAAATTTTTACTACAGGGCCGTGATGCAAACACAGGACAATTTACAGCGTCAATCAACAGTATCAGTTACGGATCGAGCACACCAAAAGCATTGAAACCTCAATAAATCCAATCCACTGAGTTATGTTTTAACCTGTGCTTGATCAATTCAAGCGCAGGTTTTTTAATTTTAGCCGTACATATAAAAACTACGCTATAGCTGGTATGCATCTTGCTTCATCTCTTGTATATATCGGTATTAAGTGAGATCTTCACATGTTTCAGATGAATACGGCACAACTATTGGGCACCAGCATGTGCAATCAGGGCGTGTTGTCAGCAGCTGCATCAGGCTTGAGTGATTTCATTAGCAGCAAAGGTGCAGACGTCGATCGTGTCTTTGGTATCAGTGGTATCAATCCCGAGTTACTGGCCAGTCCGACATTAAGTTTACAACTTCCCAATTACTGTCATGTATTAGAACAGGCCGCTGAACTTTCAGGATGTGACAATTTCGGTTTACATTATGGTCAGCAATTTCAGCCCAAATCTTTAGGTCTAATTGGCTACATCGGACTATGCTCTGCAACGCTTGAAAGCGCATTAGTCAATATGACCAATCACTTTTATTTGCACCAGAAAGACACGCTGAACCGCATGGTCGATTTAGGAGATTGCTGGCGCTTAGACTATCAGGTGCATCACGGTGCGATCTTGACCCGACGTCAAGATGCCGAATTGACCTTAGGCATGTTCATGAATGTGATTCGTGGCGTGCTGGGCGGGCATTATTCACCACGTGAAATTCATTTTGAGCATACGCGGCCTGAGTTTTGGCAAGAACATAGCAAATTGTTTAACGCACCTGTTTATTTTGATCAGCCATTCAACTCAATTTTACTGTCAAAAAAAGATTTGCAGCACCCGATGCCCAATCATGATCCGCTGCTATTAACCGTAATTCTAGATACTCTTCGCTTGCTCAATACCCATGTACACAGACAAAGCCTAACCGATCAAGTGCGCTCACATATTCAAATTGAGCTGAACACAGGTGAACCTAATCTGGAAAAAATTGCACACGATTTGGATTTGAGCAGCTGTGCACTCACCCGTCGGCTTAAACTTGAAGGATTAACCTTTAGTTCACTGGTCGATAAAGTGCGTTGTGAGCTTGCAGAGCATTACATGAAACAAAAAAATATCCCGATTTCCGAAATGGCATTTTTATTGGGCTACTCAGAGGTGAGTGCATTTTCTCGTGCATTTAAGCGCTGGTTTGGTGTTAATCCAAGACAATGGCGTAACTAATACAACCGGAACACGCAATTAAGCGGTTCCGGCTATTTGTTGATTGATTCGATTTAAAACCCTTCAAGCACAATTTTGCCTTTGGCTTTACCACCTTCAATCAGGCTATGCACCTCTTTGAGATTTTCGGCATTGATCTTGCCATAGACCTCAGTCAATGTGGATTGAATGACGCCATCATCGACCAGTTTGGCCACTGCATTTAACAGTTCACGCTGCTGTGCAATATCTTCCGTTTGATACATTGAGCGGGTATACATAAACTCCCAATGTAAAGAGATCGATTTGGTTTTAAGTGGGCTGATACTCAGTTCGGCTGGATCATCAATCAGGCCCAAACGCCCCTGAGGTGCGGTCAATGCAGCAATCTGCTCCATATATTGATCGGTATAATTGGTAGAAAAAACATAACTAGGTGCCTTTAAACCCAGTTCATCCATTTGCGCCTTAAGTGGTTTTGAATGATCAATCACGTAATCCGCTCCGAGCTGTTTCACCCACGCTTGTGTCTCTGCGCGTGATGCTGTCGCAATAACTTTCAAATCTGATTTTGCTTTGAGTAATTGAATCGTGATTGAGCCAACACCGCCAGCCCCACCAATAATTAGAATACTTCGTTCTCCACCTGATACTGGATCTTCAATTTTTAAACGGTCAAACAACATTTCCCATGCAGTGATGGTGGTCAGAGGCATAGCAGCCGCTTCTGCAAAAGAAAGGCGTTTCGGTTTATGCCCCACAATGCGCGCATCGACCAATTGAAACTGTGCATTACTGCCCGGACGGGTTAAATCACCTGCATACCAGACTTCATCGCCTACTTTGAATTCGGTGACTTCGTCGCCTACACTGATCACAACGCCAGCTGCATCCCAACCTAAAATTTTCCACTGTCCTGCTTCTGCTGCTGCACGTTTGCGAACTTTGGTATCAACCGGATTCACTGAAATCGCTTTTACCTCGACCAGAATATCTTTACCGCGCGCCACGGGCTGCTCGATCTCGATATCCACCAATGCATCTGGACGTGTAATCTCACCTTGTTCTTTATAGCCTACCGCTTTCATCTTGACGTTCCTCACTTGTATTGCGTGGTAGCATACCTTAAGCTTAATCACCGTATATACAGACAAATTTCGCACATAGTGTCAAAAAGGATACTGTTATGAGTAAGGTAAAACATTCACGCTTTAATTGTAATCCAGGCTGCTCGGTCGAGGCTGCGATTGGCCTACTCGACGGTAAATGGAAAAGTTTAATTTTATGGAATTTACTTACCGAAAAAATATTACGTTTTAATGAGCTAAAGCGCCGTATTCCAAATGTAACTCAGCGTATGCTCACTAATCAGCTTCGCGAGCTTGAACAAGACGGACTCATTATTCGAACGGTTTACCCGCAAGTGCCACCTAAGGTTGAGTATCAGCTTTCTGCGCTAGGTCAAACCTTAAAGCCTATTTTAATTGCTTTAAAAGAATGGGGCGATCAGCATATCGATTTGTATGGAAAACCACATCAAAGTGAAACTGAGCAGCATAATGAGCGTGAGCAGCACACAGAAATTACAGCTCAGGCAGGATAAAAAAAGCCTTATCGAATGATAAGGCTTAAAGATTAGCTGAGCTTTAATCTTTGAGTTTACGAATAGATTGATTGAGTGCGCTGACCAACCAGTCGATATCGTGTTCCTGAAATGCCAGCGGTGGACGTAATTTCAGTACATTGCCATATGGGCCAGCAACAGAAGTCAATACGCGGTGAGTATTACGTAATTCTTCAATCAGATTCAGTGCCAAGGCTTTATCTGGCGATTTACTGTCACGATCTTTCACCAGTTCAAATCCGATAAACAAGCCCGCACCGCGTACATCGCCCACACATTCATGTATATCCATGAGTTTGCTAAGTTCGGCCTGAAGTTTAGCACCCACATATTTGCTGTGTGCTTGTAAGTCTTCATCATGAATTACCTTGAGAACAGCTTGAGCTGCCGCCATCGATACTGGGTTTCCACCGAAAGTATTGAAATATGGAATATTATCGCTAAATGCTGCCAATACATCGCTTTTGGCAAGTAGACCAGATACCGGGATTCCATTGCCCATCGGTTTACCTGTGGTAATAATATCTGGCACTACACCATGGCGACCGAATCCCCAAAATGAGTCTCCAGTACGTGCAAACCCAGGTTGTACTTCATCGGTAATAAATATTCCGCCATTGGCATGAACCACATCTACTGCTTTTTTCAAAAATCCAACCGGATTTGGCATTACACCATCTGAAGAGAAAATTGAATCTGCCAGAAAGCCTGCAAACTTAATACCGTTGGCGTTCATGTCATCGATTTGCTGTTGAATTTGCGCTGCAAACCAATCACCTAAATCATCTGCTGCAATTCGGTATGCATCCGGTGCAGGAACCAAACGAGTTGTAGCTGCCAAAGCCTGACCAGAACCTAATGCAGGAGAACAGCCTGAAGTTAACTCACTGGTGCCGTGATAAGCTTCTTGCGAAACAATGATACCTGTTCCGCCACTATATTCACGGGCAATTCGAATGGCCAAATCATTGGCTTCAGAACCTGTACACATATACATGGCACGGTCAATTTCGCTTGGTGTTGTTTTTAAAAGCTCTTCGGTGTAATTCAGAATATTTTCATGCAAATAACGTGTATGTGTATTGAGCATTTTCATCTGCTCATTCACTGCCTCAATGACAGCAGGATGACAATGCCCAATACTGGCTACATTATTGTATACATCGAGATATTTATGGCCCGCAGCATCCCAAAGATACTGTCCTTGCCCTTTTACCAAATGCACAGGGTTACGATAAAATAATCGATAAGACTCACCGAGCACTTGGCTGCGTTTATCTGTTAATTTTCGGGTTTCAGCATCCAGTGCGGCTGCATGTTCTGCGCGGAAACTATTGGTATCCATAATGGTTGAACGTGTAACCATGAATGACTCCTGTATTTAAATAATTCAAAATGGCACACTTGAAATCGAATCAAATCCGGCCATGTTCTTTCGAATGTATATATCGCTGTTTGACTTATATTGTTCAAGTTTGAAGAAAGAAACTTGACACTAAAGCGCGAAAGTTGTCATTTGATGTCAAATTCACGAATTCGATGTATGGTCGGATTGCTATATGCTTCAGTAAACTACTACGTATCGCATCTAACACTAGAATGTCATGCTAATCAAAATAACTATCATACAAACAATGGTATGAATTAAATCGTGAGGATATTCGTATGCAATTGTTTTATCTTAATTCTAAAGATAAAAATGTGTTTTATAACAAAGCAAAAACAAGTTCACTTTTGTTCATCTTATAATTCATGCGGTAGATGTATAGCCTATACTTGGCAAAAGGGTAGCTTTCGTTGTGACAGATTTACAAAATGGCTTTATACAGAGACAGGAAATGGGAACTTAGGTGGAAATACTTCTAACGGTACTTTTAATAGCTCTCTTCTAACGATAACTCGTGCATAATTTTTAATATATTCCTCATTAAATCATAATGAGGAATTCTTTTAACATTGATAGATTACTTATGAAAAAAAATATTCTGTATGTCTTATTATCCTTTATTATTTTAACCGTATTCATATTTTTTATAAAAGATGGATAGCCACCGATTTTGTAGACACCTTTTAGTTAGATAAAATGGCTAATTAACGAGGTGCTTATGAGCAGTAAACGATACCCTGAAGAATTCAAAATTGAAGCAGTAAAGCAAGTGACTGAAAAAGGTCATAGTGTGTCTGAAGTGGCCACACGTTTAGGTACAACCACGCATAGTCTTTATGCCTGGATCAAGTGTTATGATCCTCAAGAACCTAAAATCATAGACTTTAGGGATGCAGTTTCAGAATTGGCAAAACTAAAAAAAGAGCTGCAACGGGTTACAGAAGAAAGGGACATATTAAAAAAAGCCGCGGTGTACTTCGCAAGCCAGTCCAAATGAGGTATGCCTTTATTCAGGACCATCAGCACATATGGTCTGTTCGTCGTTTATGTTCGACTTTACATGTTCATCATAGTGGTTATTACGCATGGCTAAAGCAACCCACGAGTAAAACTATAAAGAAACGGCAACAGCTTGCAGGCTTAATTAAACAGTTTTGGCTGGAATCTGGAGGAGTCTACGGCTATCGCAAGATTCACTGTGATTTGAAAGACGCTGGCGAAAATTGCGGTATCAATCTTGTACATCGGTTAATGAAAGCGAATGGGCTTAAATCACAGCGCGGCTACCGCAAGCCTAGAACTTATGCAGGTACGCCCAGTATTGTTTCCGCAAACACCTTGGAACGACAGTTTAACCCAACTCAGCCTAATCAGCGGTGGGTAACTGACATTACGTATATTCGTACACATGAAGGTTGGTTATATCTTGCTGTGGTGATTGATTTATTTTCACGTCTTGTTGTTGGCTGGTCTATGAAATCGAGAATGACTACAGATCTTGTGCTAACTGCATTATTAATGGCGCTATGGCGGAGAAAACCACAGAATAAGGTTCTGATCCACTCTGACCAAGGCAGCCAATATACCAGCCATGAATGGCAAGTATTCCTTAAACAACATAATCTGGAATGTAGTATGAGTCGCAGAGGAAACTGTCATGATAATGCTGTTGCTGAGAGTTTCTTTCAGTTGTTAAAGCGCGAACGCATCAAGAAGAAAATTTATTCAAACAGATCCGAGGCTAGAACCGATATCTTTGAATATATTGAGATGTTTTATAATTCAAAACGCAGACATGGTTCCAATGGTCAGCGTTCTCCATTAGAGTATGAAAAAGCCCATTTCAAACGGGCTATGTGTATCTAGAATTTTGGTGGCTATTCACCTAGTACATTCGATATATCGATGCTTATTCATTACTTAACAGATTCAATGTATTTTTCCATTGATCATTTTGATAACTAAAATCATTTGGGTTAGTTGTAGATGGTGGATTATTTGAAATGAAGGTATATATTTGTTTACGTTGTTCTTTTGACAATAAAGAAACCACATTAGGATTGTCTAGTAGGTTTGCTCCTATACTACTAATGACACTATCCTTCATTTCTCTATCCTTTGAACCTAATGTAGCGAGTGTTGTTGATACTTCTTTTCCATTTAGCACTGAAGTAGCTACATAACTCGCTTCATTAAGTGAAACATTATCCTTACTCAATATATTTTGATTCATTTTTTTTGAATCTTCTGCTGAAGGATTTGTTGAAGAATAAGTTGAGATCAATGCCTGTCTAACTTCCTCTGAGGTGTGTGGATCTGCATTGATATCATTGACCGCATCAGCAATTCGTTTACGAACAAGATCATTTTTTGGTAAAGCTTTTTTAAGCTGGTGTTCTTCTTCAGTTAATAATGATGCATTATTTAAAGCACCCAAAGCCGCACTTTGAACCCGAGGACTTCCATTCTTTAAATAAGGTATAATTTCGTCAGCTGCCTCAATAGGGTTTAATGCAGTAAGTGACACCAGAATGTCAGTTAAAGCCTGTGGATCAGAATTATTTTCTTTCAACAATCCAACTAATTGATCAATCTTTTGCTCTCTTGGTAAAGCTGAATTATTTAAAATATTCAACATTTTTTGAGCCCATCTCGGCGGTGATATATTATCAGGTAATTCCTGACTAAATTTTATATCGCTAGTATCAGAAGCAACTGATTGTTGCGTTGTTTGATACTCAGATTTAGTACCCTCTTCTTTTACTTGATTATCATCATTATTAGTAAAAAGATATAAACCAACTAAACCAAGGCCAAGTGCTATAATCACAAGGATTATTTTATTTCTACTATTTTTCATAAAGCCTTCTTAAAAATTTAAAATACCCTTAATCTATTTTAATTAAGGGCATGTACTAAAATATTAAACTATGTTCTGGTAATTGTTAATAATGAACTACCATAAGTCGAACTTGGAAGACTACCACCTAAATTTCCATTGCCTGTTTGTGTAAATATCCATTTAACGAATGCATCACATCTGAACGAGCCTTTTTGCCAAGTATACGCCGTACAAGCTCCTGATGAATTATAAGATGAACAAACTTGAATAGCTGGGTTCGGTGTTGAAGACCACAAGTTATAAGATACGTGAGGTTTTTGTTGGTTTGAAAGCGTATTAATTTGGCTTGTTGCTGAAGTATATGGAGACTTCCAAGTAAAGCTTGATTTAGCTTTAGCACCCCAATACGTATCAACTTTAAATCCGTTAACTGTTACATTCTGGACTACATTAACATACGGCGTAGCATTCATTACTTGAGCCACATTATCTTTTGCAGCTAAAACACCTAAGTGTCCTAAATACCCAAATCCTGAAACAGATAGATCTCGACCTAAAACATCACCTACTGCAACAGGATTGCCTGCTGCTAAAACTAGTGAGCTTTGAGCTATTAGAATGCTTGATAAGAAGAACTTCTTCATAATTTTACCTTTTGATTGACTAAAGTGTATAATTTTTTTGAATTTTTAGATTTTATATACCAAAAAGATATTTAACAACATAGTTTAAATGTTAGCCATCACATAAGTACTTAAACATATTAACTAACCCGAATCCTGTTTAAGCCGATGATTTCATAATTTGAATTGTTGGCTTATTTCGATGGGTTAATTGATATGCACATAGTGAGGCGTAAATTCCACTCAGAAATCCATGAAGACTACGTGCTTTACTCGTCACTAAATTATATTGCCCCTTCAATAAACTGAATAATGTTTCTATTTTATTGCGTTGTCTTAAGTGATATTCATCTGATGCACAGAGTTGAATAGCCTGCATATTCTTACGATGATAAGTAATTAAATCAATACCTTGATCTTTCAATCTAATTTTTAATTCTTGGCTGATGTAACCTCGATCCCCGTAAAGTTTTCCGTTTAGACCATCAACTAATTGCTCAACCATTTTTCATGTCAGCAACATGTCCATTCGATAAAGCAGAACAGGCAATTTCACCCAATTGATTCATCGCAATATGTAATTTACAGCCATAAAACCAGCCCATTGAGCTTCTACCACGTGATGCAATTTGGACTAATGATTTATGACGCTGAATACGTTGATTTTTACAAACTGGCAGAGTGGTTGAATCAATCCATAAATATTGTGTATCTTGGCCTTTCATCAATGCCACATTTAAAGCGTGTAGAGCTAATTCATGCCTTTTGATCAGATGAATCATCCTTTGATAGCAAGGCAAGTACTTAAATAAATGGCTTTTATCTTCTTTTAACCAAGTAAAAAAGGCTTTGAAATTATTGAAATGAGAGCATTTGTACCAAATAACAATAAAGCAGATTTCTGAAATTGTAAGTTGAGCAGTTCTGATTCTTAAGGAACCACGATTTTGTTTGAGAAACTCCTAATAAGTTGCTTCAAATTTAAGAAAAAAATCATCAATTATGCAGAATAATTCGGTACTATTAAACATCAGGACTAGAGTTGTGAGTTTGGTGTGGTAACTCAACTGATAGCTCTAGTCCTCTTATTTTTCAAGTCAATTTCTTATCCGCGATTCGGGTTAGCATAAGATTTGACTGCTATATATAAGGCTTTGTGTGAATATCTTTACGAGTTGGTAACTCTACAGAGCTTTCATTAAACAACTCTTCTAACCATCATTTAAGTGTAACGCCAGAAATGTAAGTTGAATGCCCTTATGGAAACAAGGACTTTGCATTTAAATTAGATAAAAACTTATTTTTCTATTTTACTAGTAATCTACAAATTATTTTTAAGCTTATAGAATCTGTATTCTGGATAAATTAAACCAATTACAAATAAGATAGAAAAACCAACCCATAAAAACAAGGTCATCATTTTTACTTGTTCTTCATTCCATGAGCTAGATTCTGTATCTAAAAAAAAGATACTTTTCCAACCCTTAATATAACTAGCCCCACCCCATGAAAGAATCCACTTACAAACCAAGCTAAAACATAAATAAATTAATATCCATAGAGAAGTAGACATTCGTTAGATTCCTAGTGATGCCATCTCTAATGCAGATCTATTATTTGCTGCTGCTACATTTATACAAGCTTTATAAACTGGTTGAGCACCGCTTAATCCAGCTAAATAAGGAATGATTTCATAAAAATAATCTTTCAAATAATCTAATCCTGGTTTTACAAAATATGATGTACCAGGAATTATGTCTCCAACACCAGGTGGTTTTGGAACCAAATTAAAATTTGCAGAACAGGTAAGAATTGATTTTACTGTATTAGAAATGACAACCCCCACGTCATTATTCATATCTAATGAGTTAGCTATACTTTGTGTCCATATCTTAGAGGCAACCTCACGTGCAGCAGCTTGAGCTGGATTATCGGACGCAATGGCATATGTTTGAACTGTACGGGATGTTGGGCTAGAACACCCTAACCCATTACCACCATTATATTTCAGAACACTATTATTCGAGCTTATAAACTCAACTTTTACATTCGGATAATGCTTTGTAAAGACTTGGATTGTGGGATGAAGTACCGTTGAACACGACTTATCATTTGTAAAATATCTGACAGTGTGTTTTTGTGAATTATAGTGAGCTGCGTAAATACGACCATCTGCATACAAAGTCATTGCAGAAGCATCACTACCTGCTTTTGTTCTACCTTCAGAATAAATAGCTTTTGCCATTTTTAACTTATATGGTGTTGATAAAACTTCAAAATTTTTCGAAAATTTAATGTAATCTTCGCCTAATACAGCCGCTAATTCATTCTGAATATGTGAGTCACTATCAATCTTAGATAACGTAGATGGATTTTCTAGATATGGATTTAAATTTAAATTTCCAGCAAAACTAAATGATGGTATAGATAATAATAATACTAAATATAAACTCTTATATTTCATAATTTTCCCTATTTTAATTTTGGGGATCAGGAAGTTAAAGAAAATTATTACGAATTAATTTAAGCAAATCGAGGTATAAATTACAATACCAATGATTGAAGCAATACTCCTTTTCTTTAAGATGCAAGTAAAATATCTTTTTGTCAATTCTATTAAATTTACTGAGTCGCTTTTTAACATAGTTCCAGAATGATTCTATGCCGCTAATATGACGCTCAGCATTAGCAAATTCATTGTCTCCATGATTAACTCCTAGATATTTACCAAAACCAATTTCAACTAGACCATCATAGCCTCTCCAGCCTATTGCATAAGTCACTGAACAAGCTCAATATGTCCACGAATAATACCTTTTAGCGTAGCTTGGGAGCAGTGAGGGACAATTCCTTTATATAAATTCCTACCCCGTTTGAGTAGTCCAAAAACAACGGTTTTACCTAATGCACCTCGACCGTGCTTACCTCGTACACGATTGACTCAGAAATAAAATTCATCCAGTTCAACAACATCATTGAAAAGAGATATTCGTTCATACTAAATAGTAATTTTTTTACGCAATTTGATGTAAGTTGTATTGATAGTACGCACTGAAGTACTGGTGAGTTTAGCAGTGTCTGAAGCAGTAAAATCCACGGCAAAAAAGCGAATGATCTACCTGAATTTTGCTTGTGTGATTCTTGAACGGGAATAGTATCTGTTTTTGCTTTCATATAAAATCGCTTTCTGAGCCGATACAAAAAAACGCCACGTGCATGAACGCGCGGCGTTTTGAAAATTCATAGATAAAGGTTTAAAATCTCTATCTGTCAAAAAGATTAAATCAATTGAAGCGCTTCATTACTGCTTCGACTGCGTGATTAAATGCCTGTGGCTGTTCCACATTCGAAATATGCGATGCCTCCAGCACTTCAAGTGTTGAATGTACAATATGCTCACATAAAAACTGACCATCGGCTACTGTGGTCACTGGATCTTGTGCACCAGCAATCACCAGTATCGGTATGCTTATACGTTGCAGTTGAGGGCGCACATCAGCCTCTGCCAACGCTTCACAGCAACTGGCATAGCCTTCGGCACTACCTTGAGCTAAATCATGACTCAGCTTTTCTACAATTTCTGGTGAGTCTTCAATAAAGCCTGGCGTAAACCAGCGTGCTGCCGCAGTTTGAGCAACCGGCGTTAACCCTTGCTCACGCACCAATTGCGCACGTGCTTGCCAAGCCTGAGCTTCTCCAATTTTTGCTGCGGTGTTGGCTACAATCACCTGATTAAAACGCTCAGGAAAATGTATTGCCAGCCATTGTCCAGTTAACCCACCCATCGAGATTCCACAAAACGTAGCTTGAGGAATTTGCAAATGATCAAGCAATGCAATTACATCGGTACCTAGCTGATCAATGCGATAAGGGCCAACAGGTGTCGATGATGCACCATGACCACGCGTGTCGTAGCAAATGACAAAATACTTGTCCTGAAAATACGCTACCTGTTGTTGCCACATACTCAGGTTGGTACCTAACGAATTTGAAAAGATCAGTGCAGGACGATCCGCCTGACCGAATGTTGCATAATTGAGAGCAACATCCTGCGCCGTTAGTGTGTCTTTAAAGTGAAATACTGGCATATTTATTCCTTAAACCCGCTCAATAATGAGTGCAATTCCCTGACCCACGCCGATACACATCGAACACAGCGCATACTTACCGCCCGACTGTTCCAGCTGGTTTAAAGCCGTCGTCACCAGACGCGCACCTGATGCACCCAATGGATGACCCAGTGCAATTGCACCGCCATTCGGATTCACCCGTGCATCGTCATCCGCCAGCCCTAAGTCTCGGGTACAGGCCAGTGCCTGTGCAGCAAAGGCTTCGTTCAGCTCAATCACATCCATCTGATCAAGCGTCAGATTGGCCTGCTTGAGCAGCTTTTTGATCGCTGGTGCCGGTGCGAAGCCCATGATGCGCGGCTCGATGCCCACT
>NZ_BBNM01000003.1 GCF_000760595.1 Acinetobacter soli
TTTCTTAAAAGGCACAGTGGATTTAAATACACGCGGTGAGATCATCATTGATGAGCGTAACGAAACCAATGTGAAGGGTGTATTTGCTGCAGGTGACTGTACCACGGTACCGTACAAGCAGATCATTATTGCAACAGGTGAAGGGGCAAAAGCGGCATTGTCTGCCTTCGATTATATTATTCGCAATGGTTAATTTTTTAACGCAAGTGTAGTTTTACCTTTTTATAAGGCTTATCTTCCCCGATGGATAAGCCTTTTTTTTTATTGCATTTTTAAACATTTTAATTACAAATTTAAATCAGTAGATAGCATAATTTTTAGCATAATGAATTAACTTCGATATCAATCGGATGCCTCACAAAAAGGAAATATACAATGAAAAAACTGATGATGATTGCAAGCTTGGCGGCCGCTGTGGCACTGGTGGGTTGTAGTAAAGAAAAAGCCCCTGAGACAGGCGCAACAACAGGCCAACATTTGGAAAATGCAGCAAATCAAGCAGGCCACGATATTAAAGATGCTTCACACAACGCAGCTCAAAAAATTGAATCGGCTACAGACAACGCTGCGGCTAAAATCGATGCTGCTGCCGATAAAGCAGCTGCTTCAACTGAAAATGCAGCTCAAAAAACTGAAGCTGCAACACGTGATGCGACTCATGATGCCGCTGCACATGTCGAGAAAGCAGCGAAAGATGTGAAAGAAGACAGTAAATAAAAACAAAAAAATCCCACAATAATGTGGGATTTTTTATATCAGCATTATGCTTCTGGAGCTGGACTATGCTGCTCGATTAATGGCTTTAACTCACCATTTTGGAACATTTCGAGCATGATGTCGCTGCCACCAACAAGTTCGCCATTGACCCATAATTGAGGGAATGTCGGCCAGTTTGCAATGCCCGGCAATGTTGCACGAATATCTGGATTTTCGAGAATATTGACATAAGCAAATGGTCGCCCAATTTGACTCAGCGCTTCAACTGCACGCGCAGAAAAACCACACTGTGGAAATTGTGGCGTACCTTTCATGTAAAGTAACACTGCATGTTTAGCAATTTGATCACGAATTAACGCTTCTGTATCACGCGCTTGTTCAGTCATAGATAAATCCTCAACTATTCTCAGGGCATTATACCTAAAAGTATACAATCCGTGTGCCTGATCCTAAGATTTCTTGCTTAATTTTCGTTTTATACTTTCTTTCCTGAAGAGTTTTTGCTTATATACCTTTTTTAATTCACTTCTTTTCACAGATAAGAGTACGATATGAATCACATCACCCTCGCCCCTGTACAACCTGATCAACCCACTCATTTGATGGCAACCTATGGCCGCCAAGCGATCAGTTTTGTGCGAGGCCGAGGATCTTATCTTTATACGGAAGATGGAACCGAGTATCTAGATGCCTTAACCGGGATTGCGGTCTGTGGACTGGGTCATGCACACCCTGTCATTGCCGAGGCGATCGCCGAACAGGCCGCGACGTTGGTACATACCAGTAATATCTTTGAAATTCCATGGCAAACGGCAGCAGCACAAAAGCTGGCTGAAGTTTCAGGCATGCACGAAATTTTCTTTTCAAACAGTGGTGCCGAGTCCAACGAAGGCGCAATCAAGATTGCGCGTAAGTTTGGCGCACAGCAAGGGATTCGCCAGCCTAAAATTATTGTGGCTGAAAAATCTTTTCATGGCCGTACCCTCGCCACTTTATCTGCAACTGGCAACAGTAAAGTACAAGAAGGCTTTTATCCATTGGTAGAAGGCTTTATACGCGTTCCTTTTGGTGATGTTGAAGCGATTCAAGAAGCTGCACTTCATCATCCTGATATCGTGGCTATTTTAATTGAACCGATTCAGGGCGAAGGCGGTATTAATACTGCACCTCAAGGTTTTAGCTATCTTGAAGAAGTGCGTGCATTGTGTAATCAACACAATTGGCTGATGATGTTAGACGAGATTCAAACTGGAAACGGCCGTACAGGAAAGTACTTTGCTTACCAGCACACCAATATTATTCCCGATGTTCTGACAACCGCTAAAGGCTTAGGCAATGGTTTTCCGGTGGGTGCTGTGATGACGCAAGGCAAAGCTGTTGGTCTGCTTGGGCCAGGTAGCCATGGTTCGACATATGGTGGAACAGTGCTGGGTTCACGAGTGGTTTACACCGTAATTGATACCATTCAAAAAGAGAATGTCATTGAAAATGCGGAAAAAGTGGGCAGTTATATTGTTGAACAGTTACGCGAACGTCTCGGAGAGTTTTCAGTTCAGGTGCGTGGCTTCGGTATGATGATTGGTATTGAATTACCTATGCCATGTGCAGATATCGTGCATAGTGCACGTGACAATTATAAGCTGATTGTCAATGTGACCGCAGGAAACGTAGTCCGTTTACTCCCTCCACTGAATATGACATTTAAACAAGCCGATGACCTTTTGGCGCGCTTAGTGCCGGCCATTACAGATTTTATCAAGGCCTAAATGAAATCAATCAAAAAAAGCCGCATCAGCGGCTTTTTTTATTCTGCGCTTAGCATGCTTCTAACAAATTACGACCGCCTGGAAGCTGGCCAAAATATTGTTTGAGAGCATCTAGACAACGATGAATTTTCATCGGTTGCTGTTCGCGCTTTTGAGTCAGTGCATACAAATTAAATGCAGGAAGGTTCCAATCCGGTAAGACCTCGACCAGCGAGCCATTGATCAATTCTTTTTGAACATCCAAATACAATATTCTGGCAACGCCGTGGCCTTGCTGGCATAGCGCTTTGGCGATAAATACGTTATTTGTTTGCAAACGATTTTTCATCTGAAGATCGACGCGTTCACCACTTGATGCGTGTTGAAACGAAAAATCTTGATAACCATTCATCAGATTAATTGGAATGAGATCATGATTCGCCAAATCTTCTGGGCGCGAAATTGGAGCCGATTGATTTAAATAACTTGGCGAGGCGACCAATACTTGATCGACACGCGCCATCGGAATGGCATTTAAACTCTGATCGTCTATACGTTGGCTCATCCGAATGGCTATATCAATCCGCCCTTCAATAAGATCTATATACCGATGATCAGCTTCAAAATGAACGGACAATCCGCGATGAGCAGACATCCAATGTGACAATGCAGGAATCACGTGGAATGCACCTAACTCTGGTGTCGTCGCAATGCGAAGATCCCCGATTAAATCATCCCTTAATTCGTTGATCCGAATTTTTCCACGCTCTGCAGCAGCGAGCATTTCTTGACAACTGTGGAAAAAAGCTTGTCCAGCCTCAGTTAAGCTTAACTTTCGGGTAGAGCGATGTAGCAGTGTAACATCCATCTCTTGCTCTAGTGACCGAATTTGCTGACTGACGGCACTGGTGGTGATACCTAAATTTCGGGCTGCACCACTGAACGAACTTTTCTCTACAACACAAGCAAATACTCCCATTGCTCGAAGTTGATCTAACATAAATTTCCCTCTGAACTTATGAGATGCTCCTTATCTAAATATGATAAAAGCAACTCGTTGTATTATACGGAGAAATCTATGCTTTGCATTATCTAATTCATAATTCCTATTAGTTAATTGGGATAATGTTGGCAGGATTAATCGGTTTACCATCTAAACGCACCTGAAACTCAAGCATCACGCGGTTTGTACCTGAAGAACCCATTTCAGCAATTTTTTGACCGGCCGTTACATTATCTCCGCTTTTTACGAGCATCTTGCTGTTATGTGCATACGCTGTAATATAGCCATCGACATGTTTAACAAGCACCAAGTTTCCATATTCTTTCAAGCCATCTGCCGCATATACCACCTGACCGTTTGCTGCTGCGAAGACTGGATCACCTTGGTTTCCACCATAGCGTATCCCTTTGATATTACTTGCCAAATTAAAGCTTTGAATGACTGGACCATTCGATGGTTTCATCCAGCGCAAAGTACTTGGTACAGGCGAAACAGGAACAACTGGCGCTGGTACAGTATTTACAGGCGTGGTGGTTCTTGGTGGAGTGGTTTGCGCCGTTGTGGTCGGTAAATTAATACTCTGGCGTTGAATAGGTGCAGATTGAACCATTGGCTGAGTAGTCACAGAGCGACGGCTTGCGGAGCCTTTCAAACGTAAAGATTGGTTTACATAAATGCGATATGGCGGTGCAATATCATTGAGCTCTGCCACATTTAAATAATTTAAACCATAGCGTGCGGCAATCCCGCTTAATGTATCACCTGAACGCACCGTATAGTAATCTGGCGCACTCGTATATCGAACTTGCTGATTTATCTGAGGTTTTGAGGCACATCCGGTGATTGCAAGTGTACCAGCAACCGCAGCAGACAACATTATTGTTTTGATGAAAGTATGGGCCGAAGCATTAAAATCCCGTTGTTGTCGAAGCAATTGCATTTATCTCCCTCTCGAATCAAGCAACACTAACAAATCGTTGCACTAAGATTACCAAAAAAGGATGAAGAAACGAGTCTCTTCACCTTTTTTTCACAAAGTTACAACACTTACAGCGCGGTCAGTTATAGCTCTAGCCTATATATGTTTGTAAGTCTTCTAAAATATTATAATTGGTTGCATCCATCTGAATCGGGGTAATGCTGACATAACCATTGGCGACTGCAAAGAAATCTGACTGGATATGCGACGGCGTTTTTCTTGGATCTGTAACAGCTTCCCCAGCAAGACCAATCCAATAGACCTGACGTCCACGCGGATCGACATGACTGGTAATTGGCTTGGCTTGACCACGTAACCCCTGATAGGTGACTTTTTCGCCTTTTAGCTCAGGCACGTCTGGAATATTGATATTGAGAATATGACGTGCCGGTAAATTTGGCAGTCCTTTTTTAATAAAGTCATGAACCCATTGTGCAGCAACGGCATATTCGTTGATATTTTCATAAGAACGCACATTACTGCCTGCCAGAGATACCGCAATCGCTGGCTGCTTCATCAAGCGTCCTTCAAATGCAGCACCCACCGTACCCGAGTACAGTACATCGTCACCTAAATTGGCGCCGCTGTTAATTCCGCTCACGACCAGATCAAACTCAAAATCAAACAAGCCGTTCATTGACAGATATACACAGTCGGCAGGAGTACCGTTGACCGCCCAGACATCTTGTGCAATTTGAATCGGACGCAGTGGTCGATCAAGCGTTAAGGCACTCGAGTAGCCACTGCGCTCACTTTCTGGTGCCACGATGACCACCCGCCCCAGCGGACGTAATGCTTTGGCTAATGCTTGAATTCCGGGAGCAAACACACCGTCGTCATTGGCTATTAAAATATTCACTTCAAGCAGACTCTATCTAATCAACGAAAACAAGGCTCCGATTATATCGCCATGTTCTTATCAATATTCAAGCCCCAAAGCGATGCACTGCGCAAAAATCATGCTGATTTTTAAGATGATTATGTACTCTTTTCATCTGTATGATTTTTCGATAAACCAACATCAAGTATACATTTTTGACTTTTATTCTTTTCAGATCACGGTACTCTAGTGAAATTACTGTATTTTAGATGTGATTTAGGTCAACAATGAAAAAATCGATTGCTTTACGTATTTCCTCCGCTTTGCTTGTTGTATCGAGTGCCCTATTACCCGTGGTTCACGCTGCCGATGCGAAAGATATGTCTGAAAATATTGAAGTGACACCGCAAGAAGGCATTACGCAAGAAGAGCTCGCAGCAATCCGTGTACTGCATGAAATTTGCCCAAAATTGGTTGCACAAGACAAAGCTGCATTTGAAACCGGCTACTCACGTTTGGTGAAAGACTATATGCCAAACGAAAGTAATCCAGATGAGGCATTAGAAAAACTCAGCAAACAAAAAAATTTCCAGAAGTTTTTAAAAGAAGCGCGTGCTGATGCCAAAAAGGCTGGTGATGAGCAAAATCGTGCTGTTTGCGAAGATGTAAAAGCATATAAGTCATAATTTAATCGTATTTACAATACTGTGTGAAATAAGCCGACTTTCCCGTAGAAGTCGGCTTTGCTTTATCCTAAAATGCTAGGCTCTTCTGCTTTACTCAAGATATTGGACCAACTAGAAATGACTCTAAAAAGCGCCCTTGCTGCACTCGTTCTTTTACCCTCATTTTCCTATGCAGCAACTGTGTTATCCACACCACCAGAATTAAATAACAAATCCTATGTCCTGATGGATTATGAAACCGGTCAAATTCTTGCATCTAAAAATGAAAATGAGCATCTTGCACCGGCTTCAATGACCAAAATGATGACCAGTTACATCATTGAGCAGAAGCTTTTAAAAGGAGAATTAACCGAAGGCGAACAGGTTCGTATGAATGAATCTGCATGGTGCCGCGGAAGTAGTTCAGAATCGTGTATGTATGTACCCTTAAATGGCACGGCAACAGTCCTTGAAATGTTGCGTGGTATTATTGTGCAATCGGGTAATGATGCTTCTAAAGCCATGGCAGAGCATGTGGCAGGCAATGAAGGTACATTTGCCCACATGATGAACCAAGAAGCCAAACGTTTAGGTATGGTGAATACCCACTTTATGAACTCGACTGGCTTGCCGGCAGAGGGCCATTATTCATCTGCCAAAGATATGGCACTGCTTGCACAGCACATCATTAAAGACAGTTCAAAGTACTACCCAATTTATTCAGAAAAAGAATTCACCTTTAACGGTATTAAGCAAGGTAACCGTAATGCATTGCTATACACCGACCCTAGCGTAGACGGTTTAAAAACTGGACACACCTCGGAAGCAGGTTACTGCCTCACCACATCGAGTAAACGTGGGCCAATGCGCTTGATTTCAGTTATTTTCGGAACCAACAGTGTTAATGAGCGTGCCAACCAAACCCGTACCCTTTTAGCATGGGGCTTTTCAAACTTTGAAACGGTAAACGTTCAACCTGCAAATCAAGTGCTTGCCAAGGCCAAAGTATGGTTTGGTAAAGAAAATGAAGTGCAGATTGGTTTGGCAGAAAACTTCAATGTCACCATGCCAAAAGGTCAGGCAGACAACATTAAAACCCAATTGGTTGTACAACCAAAATTGAATGCACCGCTACAAAAAGGTCAGGTTGTGGGCAAATTGGTTGCAACACTTGATGGTAAAGTGATTGCAGAAAAACCATTGGTGGCACTAAAACCAGTCGAAGAAGCGGGCTTTTTCTCGCGTTTGATCGACCATATCAAGCAGTTTTTTAGCAACCTGTTTTAATTGGTTGTAATAAAAATGAAGGCATTCTTGTTTTAAACATGAATGCCTTTTTTCTTTTATACTGTATAAAACTTAACGATATTGATCACTAATGAAAAAAAATATACGTCCTTATCTCGAACATCAACCTAAAATCGACTCAAGCTGTTACGTCGATGAAATGTCGGTTGTGATTGGTGATGTTCAACTGGCTGAACATGCGTCGGTCTGGCCATTTGCTGTGATTCGGGGCGATGTAAATCAGATTCGGATTGGTCGCAACAGTAATGTACAAGATCACTGCATGCTGCACGTAAGCCATAAAAATGAGACCAAGCCAAATGGTTCCCCTCTAATCATTGGTGAAGACGTTACCATTGGCCACCATGTAACCTTGCATGGCTGTACCATCGGAAATCGTGTTTTGGTTGGAATCAATACCGTGATTTTAGATGACGCGATGATTGAAGATGATGTCATGATTGGTGCAGGAAGCTTGGTTCCACCACGCAAACGACTTGAAAGTGGTTATTTATATGTGGGTAGCCCTGTGGTTCAAGTGCGTCCATTAACCGAAAAAGAAAAAGCATTTTTGCCTTATTCGGCACAGCATTATGTGAAGGTTAAAAATAACTATTTAAATCAATTAGAAACCTAAGCTATCCCCCCAAGATTGGCGCTTAAAATCTTGGGGGGATGTTTGCTTAAGGACGAGCCGGCATATAAGTCTGAATAAAA
The DNA here is from genome assembly GCF_000760595.1 of Acinetobacter soli. Lineage (GTDB taxonomy): Bacteria > Pseudomonadota > Gammaproteobacteria > Pseudomonadales > Moraxellaceae > Acinetobacter > Acinetobacter soli. The sequence goes on from NZ_BBNM01000003.1 coordinate 7,934, forward strand.
TTCACTGCATCGGCGTTTTTATCGACGATCGCTTGGGTATGTGTAGCACCTGGTACGGTGAGTAACTGCACATTAGTTCCCTGTGCTTTCATCGCGTTATAGAGCGCGAGCGTAACAGGATACGGCACACTCATATCTGCGGTTCCCTGAATAATCATGATCGGTTTATCAATCTTTTTTGTGCCCGGCTGACTTGCCGCCAAGAATGATTTGATTTGCGCACTGGCTTCAAATTTCTGCTGATTTAATCCAGGATAATCCAGAAGCTTTTTACTTGGATTGTCACTTAAAAACTTAACAATATCTTGAGCAAATCGATAGCGTAGACTGTCTTGTGGCGCATTCACCGGATCTGTACTGTCAAGACACAATCCGTTTTCACCCGTACTTCCTTCTGCCATTTCAGCAATCAGTTGTGAGCGCGTATCACTAAAGATTTCTCTGTAGTTAAAACTTGGATCGGATGCCTTAATTCCGACTGCTGCAAATGCAGCATAGGTCAGTAAAGTTGCATAAGCCCCAATAGAGCCATTTTCTGCACGATAGGCCAAACTTGCACCGGCATCTAATTCTTTTTGTTCGGCAGCCGCAAGTGCAGCTGGTGCAACACTAAAAATAATCTGACCCAAACTCGATGCAGGTGCGCCTGCCACAGCGCCCTTAAAGTTAGCGTCATTATTAGCAAATTCAGCTGTTCCCAATGATGCCTGGCCACCTTGTGACTGACCAATCGACATCCATTGTTTATTAAGCTTGCTGCCATAATGTTCCTGTGCTGCCTTAACAGCCGAAATTGCAGAACGTGCTTCACTTTCAAGATGCAAATAAGGATGTATTCCTGGCGTTCCAAGTCCTTCATAATCTGGTGCCACAATCACGTACCCTGCAGCCAAAAGACTTTTAGCCAATGGATCTTTAAAGCGTGGCCCAAGTAGATTATTGGTAGGTGCACAGCTATCGCCCACACCTAAGGTTCCGTGTTCCCAGACCACAACGCGATAGCCATCTGCCGGCTGCGCAGTTTTCGGGAATAAAATCATTGCGGTTGCATTGACAGCGACATTTCTGACGCTTTGCATTTTATACGTCATGACCGTGATTGAAGCGGCTTCACCTAGTGAATCCTTTGCGTAAGCCGATTCTGATACATATGTAGATGAACCCACGCTACCAGATGAACTGTCATCATCATTACAAGCCGCCAGCATGAATACCGATAAGCATGAAAGTGCAAGCATCCGTTTTTTCAATATTTTTTGCATGATATTATTCCAGTTATTTTAATTTATACCCTAATCCTTAGGGGCTTCATTATAAAATCACATTTTGATCATACTTGAAACATTAATAGAAATTAAATCTGTCTACTCCTTCATGTTTTTGCATTACTCTATAGTCATTCTAAAGGTCTTAGCAAATGCTGGAGATTCTATATTTAGACTTAAAAGATTGCTTTAACACTATTTTTAATGCACCTTGAATGTGAGTTTTGCGTGCTTTTTACCTTAATGGCTCACTGCACCGCGTTATAGCCTAGCCACAAAGGTGCAAATTTTGTAGAATATGCGTTTTAAAATCATGGTGCTGTTTATGACTGCTTGGACACCTCATGTCACCGTTGCCACTGTTGTCGAAAAAAATGGCCGATTCTTATTGGTTGAAGAACACAGCGAAGGCTTCGTACATACCGTGTTTAACCAGCCCGCAGGCCATGTCGAAGCTGGCGAAACGCTCATTGATGCTGCGATTCGTGAGACTTTTGAAGAAACAGCGCATCGCGTGGCAATCGACCATTTACTTGGCATTTACAGCTATACGCCGCCTATGTTTCCAGATCACACCTATTATCGATTTTGTTTTTTGGCGCATGTGCTAGATGTCGATACAGAAGCACAACTCGACACCGATATCGTCGCTGCAGTCTGGATGACGCCAGATGAGCTTGAAGTTTCGGCACGTGCTCGAAGCCCGCTGGTTTTAAAAGCCATTCAAGATGCCTTGGCTGGAAAGAAATATCCTTTATCGCTCGTATATGAGCATCCTTTCGCTTCTCCCCTCACTTCTCAATTGGATGCCTAGTCCTATGCAACAACGTGTCATCGTCGGTATGTCTGGTGGTGTAGATTCATCTGTTTCTGCTGCACTTTTACTTCAACAGGGTTATCAGGTTGAAGGTCTTTTCATGAAAAACTGGGAAGAAGATGATGGAACCGAGTATTGCACAGCACTAGAAGATTTGGCTGATGCTCAGGCTGTGGCCGACAAAATTGGGATCAAGCTACATACTGCAAATTTTGCAATGGAATATTGGGACCGCGTATTTGAACACTTTTTAGCAGAATATGCTGCTGGGCGTACGCCTAACCCGGATATTTTGTGCAATAAAGAAATCAAGTTTCGAGCATTTTTAGATCACGCCATGACACTCGGCGCAGATTTTATTGCAACAGGCCACTATGCGCGTCGTGGTTCAAGTATGCAAAACTCACGTGGTGAAACGTATGCACCGTTATTGCGTGGTGTAGACAACAATAAAGATCAGACCTACTTCTTGCATGCTGTACATGGTCGCGAAATTAATAAAACTTTGTTCCCAGTAGGTGAAATCGAAAAGCCTGAAGTTCGCAAGATCGCTGAACAGTTGGATTTAGCCACTGCCAAGAAAAAAGATTCGACGGGTATCTGCTTTATTGGTGAACGCCGATTCAATGACTTCTTAAAGCAATATCTGCCAGCTCAGCCGGGTAAAATTGTACTCGATAATGGTAAAGACGTTGGTGAACATCATGGCTTGATGTACTATACGCTGGGTCAGCGTGGTGGTATTGGCTTGGGTGGCATGAAAGGCGCAAGCGAAGGTGCTTGGTTTGTATTGCACAAAGACTTGGAAAACAACCGTTTGGTGGTTGGTCAAGGTCATGAACATCCTTTGATGCAAAGTACCGCACTTTGGAGTGAAAATATTGATTGGGTGGCGGGTGAACAGGAAATTCCTGCTACAGGTTTCCGATGTACTGCAAAAACTCGCTACCGTCAGCCAGATCAAGCGTGTACAATTTACCGTGATGAACACAACGAAAACCGTATAAGAGTTGAGTTTGACCAACCGCAACGCGCCGTTACACCGGGTCAAAGTGTTGTTTTTTATTCGGATGAAATTTGTTTGGGTGGTGGTGTAATCCTCAATACCAACGCCCCAAAACCTGATTTTATATAAAGGGATCTTAGGCATGGTTGATACCCCTTTTCAACAGCCTCAATCATTGAATGTTCGTCAGAACCGTGCATTAGCGTTGGCGGGTGTCTTTCAAGCCACCCAGCTGACTCATATGACCGCCATGACCGGACAGCAAAGTATTGGGGAAAGCGGGAATTTTTATTTTGAGCAACTCATTAAAGCCAGCCTAAATATCCGACCTGCGGTGAACTCCTCAACACAAACACTGGACTTTTTCAATCAACTCGGCGATATCGCTCTTGGCCTCAAAACGCTTGAAAGCAGTATCAACCAACCATTTAGTCCCACGCCAAAAACAAAAATCCCCAAAATGCCAAGCGCCAAGCTGCCTATGTCGTATGCCATGGCGCTGCTTCATCTTGAAAAAAAGGTGTATAGCAATCCCGAATATGTGGCAATTATTGAAAAATCACAGCAAAAAATTCTCAAGCAATTGTCTTTTTTTGATCATAACTACTTACACTCCAGCATTATTGCAAATCTTGCCCAAGCCTATGTCGATACCGCAGGTCAGATTAACCCGCGGATTTTGGTACGCGGTAATGCAGAAGCATTTAAAGATGCCAATCATACCAATCGCATTCGTGCCTGCTTGTTTACCGGCTTGCAACTTGCACATCTGTGGCGCCAGCTCGGTGGTAGTTCATGGAACATGATTTTTAGCAAACGTAAATTGCTTCAAGATATTCAAACTCTCGCTCGCTTACAGTATCAAATGGTCTAGATCTGATGCTGCTGCGATTTTCGTTTTACGTCAATTCCCTGTTTAAGGAATCTCTATGAACGCTTTAACTGCCCTCTCTCCATTAGACGGACGTTATGCCAGCAAATGTGATGCTTTGCGCCCTTTTCTTTCTGAATTTGGTTTGATTCATGCTCGTGTGACAGTTGAAGTTCGCTGGTTACAAGCACTTGCGAACCACGCCGAAATCATTGAGATTGCTCCTTTTTCAGCTCAAACCAATGCAGCACTCGACGCAATCGTTGCAGATTTTTCTGAAGATGATGCGAACCGCATTAAAGAAATCGAACGCACCACCAACCACGATGTGAAAGCAGTTGAGTATTTCTTGAAAGAAAAAATTGCAAATATCGATGAACTCAAAAATGCAGGTGAATTCATTCACTTTGCATGTACTTCTGAAGACATCAATAACTTGTCACATGCTTTAATGCTTAAAAATGGTCGTGATGTACTTGTGGCGAGCATGAAAGACATCTTAAATGCAATTGCTGCGCTTGCAACCACGCATGCCGAACAGCCAATGTTGTCTCGTACACATGGCCAGACTGCCAGCCCAACCACGCTTGGTAAAGAAATGGCAAACGTGGCTTACCGTTTGGCACGTCAGATTAAACAATTTGAAAATGTTGAACTGCTTGGCAAAATCAATGGCGCGGTCGGTAACTACAATGCACACTTGTCGGCTTATCCATCGATTGACTGGGCTGCGCATGCGCAAGCATTTGTTGAATCTTTAGGCTTGAACTTCAACCCGTACACCACGCAAATCGAGCCACACGATTACATGGCCGAATTGTTTGATGCGCTACGTCGTTACAACACCATCTTGATCGATTTTAACCGCGACGTTTGGGGTTACATTTCGTTGGGTTATTTCAAGCAAAAGCTTAAAGATGGCGAAGTAGGTTCTTCAACCATGCCACACAAGGTCAATCCGATTGACTTTGAAAACTCAGAAGGTAACCTTGGTATTGCCAATGCGGTACTGGCACATTTGGGCGAGAAACTTCCAGTGTCACGCTGGCAGCGTGACCTGACCGATTCAACCGTATTGCGTAATATGGGTGTCGGTTTTGCTCAAAGTCTAATTGCTTTTGAAGCTTGCTTAAAAGGTATTGGTAAACTTGAACTCAACGCTGCTCGTCTTGCTGAAGATCTAGATCAAGCACAGGAAGTATTGGCTGAGCCAATTCAGACTGTAATGCGCCGTTACAACGTTGAAAAACCATATGAAAAGCTAAAAGCTTTAACACGCGGTCAAGCCATGACACGCGATATGATGGTGAACTTCGTCAATGGTGATGAATTGACTCAAGTACCGAGTGAAGATCGTGCACGTTTGGCTGAAATGACGCCAGCAAGCTATACCGGTAATGCAGCAGATCAAGCAAAACAAATTCATGACCTCATTGCCAAACTCTAAGTTGGTCTTCTAGTCATAAAAAAAGCGGAATTTAAATTCCGCTTTTTTTATTGCGTTCGTGAGTTACTACGCGTTTTTTTAAAAAAAATTATGCGCAAGATTAAAGCTTAGGATCGCGTAGCTGTACCAAATGACCATTGGCTTTGATCAAGGTGTCAGTAAGTTTGGACACTACAGCAGGAATCAGTGTATCTGCAATCTGGGCAGCTTGAAGACCTAATTTTTCACCAAGTGTTGGTTTTTTACGTGTTGTAATCACGAAAACATCATGCTGCGGCAACAAGCTCAGTAAATATTCATCTGAGGTTTGCAGCTTGTCGACCAGATTCAGATCAAGAGCATCTTGACCATACCAATGCTCACCCGTTGCAACTTTTTCAACATTGAGCTGTGGACGATACTTTTCTACAAAATGCTTAAATAATGCATGGGTTTGTTGAAGTTCTTGCTCGAATTTGGCTTTCCCTTCAGGGGTGTTTTCACCAAACATGGTCACGGTACGTTTATATTCACCGGCAGTATACAGCTCAAAATCTACATTATGTTCTTTGAGTAATCGATTGAAATTTGGCACCTGAGCCACCACACCAATCGAGCCTAAAATGGCAAAAGGCGCAGAAATAATTTCACTCGCAATACACGCCATCATGTAGCCGCCACTCGCCGCAACTTTATCGACCACGATGGTCAGATGAAAGCCCGCATCACGCAAACGTACCAACTGCGCAGCTGCCAGACCATAACCATGCACCATGCCACCCGGGCTTTCTAAACGCAGTACCACACGATCTTTACCAGATTTTGCAGTCGCCAGAATGAGCGTAATTTCTTCACGAAGCTGCTCAACAGCAGAAGCTTGTACATCACCTTTAAAATCGAGTACATACACTTTCTGGTTCTTTTTCTTACGTGCTTTGGCTTCTTTGGCAAGTTGTTGTGTGAGCTGTAACAGCTCAAGTTTAGATGCAGTGGTTTGTGCAATCTTTTTTCGTTGTTCATTTACACGTGCATTTAAATGTGTGACACGTAATTCGGCTGGTAATTTAGGTAAATGAAATAACATAGTTCGGCCATTCTCTAATTGCACATTATTTAGATAAAGATGAGGACATTCTTTAGAAAATTCAATATCTATTTTGAAAACAGTCAAGTTTACGCCCTATTTTTAGGCATAAAAAAAGGCCCGAAGGCCTTCTCCTATACGTTTCATCAACCGAAGCGTCCGGTAATGTAAGCCTCTGTCAATTGATGATCTGGCTGCGTGAAGACTTTTTCAGTTGAGTTCACTTCGATCAAATCACCCAAATGGAAGTACGCCGTACGATCTGAAACACGTGCCGCCTGCTGCATCGAGTGGGTAACAATGGCGATAGTGTACTGATGCGAAAGCTCTGAAATCAGTTCTTCAATTTTTGCCGTTGCAATCGGATCTAGTGCCGAACATGGCTCATCCATTAAAATCACATCTGGACTTACCGCAATGGTTCGTGCAATACATAAACGCTGTTGCTGACCACCCGAAAGACCAGTACCCGGCTGATTCAGACGATCTTTCACTTCATCCCACAAACCTGCTTTATGCAAGCTATTTTCAACAATTTCTTCAAGGTCGTATTTATCGCGCGCCAAACCGTGAAGCTTCGGGCCATATGCAACATTTTCAAAAATAGATTTTGGAAATGGGTTTGGCTTTTGGAACACCATGCCCACTTGAGCACGAAGCAACACAACATCCAGATTTGGATCATAAATGTCTTGGTTGTCGAGCAACACTTTACCTGTCACTCGGCAACTATCAATCGTGTCATTCATGCGGTTTAAGGTACGCAAAAAGGTCGATTTACCACAGCCCGATGGTCCGATAAAGGCAATCACTTCGTTTTCGTAAACTTCCAGATCGATCCCTTTAATGGCTTCACTTTCGCCATAATATACATGCACATCGCTGGTGCTGATCTTAATGGTTTTGTTTACGTCTTTTTTAGGTGATGTGTTCGGATCGATTGACACAAATGAACCATGACGTTTTTGTGGTGTATCTGTACCAGTAGACTGCATTTGTTCTGAGGTCACTGTCGTATCCTTTTCTACGGGACGGGTTGTATTCATAGTATTCATGATCTGTTCCTCAATTACCAACGCACTTCAAACTTTTTACGTAACCAAATGGCAAGGCTGTTTAAGCCAATCATCATCACCAGCAACACAATAATCGCAGCGGCGGTTCGGCCTTCGAAGAAATTGCGCAGCTCGTTGCCCTGCCACAAGAAAATCTGGACTGGAAGCGCAGTAGATTGATCCAGTGGAGAAGTCGGTACACTCGCAACGAAAGCACTCATCCCGATCAATAACAGTGGTGCTGTTTCACCTAAAGCCTGTGCCACACCAATGATGGCACCGGTTAAAATACCAGGAAGCGCCAATGGTAAAACATGATGAAAAACGGTTTGTACTTTTGATGCACCTAGACCAAGTGCAGCCTGACGAATCGAAGGCGGTACCGCTTTTAAAGATGCACGCGTGGTAATAATCACTGTCGGCAAAGTCATTAAACTCAGTACCAAGCCCCCAACCAGCGGCGCAGAAAGTGGTAGATGCATCCAGTTAATAAAGATGGCAGCCCCGAGCAAACCAAATACGATTGAAGGTACCGCCGCTAAGTTATTGATATTGACTTCGATGGTGTCAGTTAAGATATTTTGTTTAGCAAACTCTTCCAGATAAATCGCACTGGCCACACCAATCGGGATAGAGATAAAAATCACGATCAGCATCATGAACAACGAGCCCATGAATGCACCAGCTAAACCACTCGTTGCAGGAGAGCTACGCGAGTCTGGGTTGGTAAACAAACTGGTATTAAAGGTATGTGACAAAATGCCTTTTGCTTCAAGCTGATCGGCCAGCTGTCGAACTTCCGGGCTGAGCTGTTGTTGATCGTCTGGTAAAGAACGGTCAATTTTACCTGTCAGCCAGACATCAATGTTGGCATCGGCCAAGAACTTGATCTCTTCGCGCTTACCCACTAATGACGGATCTTGAAATACCATATCGCGTAAACGATAGGCTTCCGAACTGGTATATAAACTGGTGAGATCATCACGTTTGGCAGCCAAAGCTGGATCTTTAGCAATCATGCCGTTTACGATGAGTGCATCCCAATCGACCATGCCCATTTTGGTTTGCCAATCGATATAGCGTTCCTGAAAGTGCGCTGGGGTCTCACCTGCTGCTTGAGTAGGCTTAGGGCCAGCATTGATAATCGTCGGGTCGAAATAAACAGGAACAGTCACGCTGGTTTGCCAAAATGCAGGTAAGCCTTTGGCCAAAATACTGCCGAATAATAAAGCAACAAACAGCAAACCAATGACCACTGCGGATAAGCCGAATATACGAAACGACTTTTCTTTGCGATGACGTTTTGCCAGCGACTTTTGAATTTTACTTTTGCGCTTCGCACGTAATTCGGCGGCAACTTGTGGATCAAATGCATTCTGATCCACTGGTGTAGATGTATTGGATAGACTCATTCGTATTGCTCACGATATTTACGCACGATGTAGAGTGCAATAATGTTGAGACCAAGCGTGATCACAAAAAGGGTTAAACCAAGGGCAAAAGCCACCAAAGCCTGTGGACTTGCAAAGTCGGTATCACCAGTGAGCTGATTCACAATCGTCACCGTAACGGTCGATACAGCTTCAAGCGGATTGATATGCAATAGCGGGCTGTTACCTGCGGCCAATACCACAATCATGGTTTCACCAATCGCACGAGATGCCGCGAGCAAAAATGCACCAATAATACCGGGTAGTGCAGCTGGCAAGACCACCTGACGGATGGTTTCCGATTTGGTTGCACCCAAACCTAAAGAGCCATCACGAAGTGCGCGAGGAACTTGGGTAATAATGTCATCTGAAAGTGAAGAAACAAACGGAATGATCATGATACCCATAACGAAACCGGCTGTAAGTGCGCTGGTTGCGGTGATATTAAGACCAATCATTTCACCTGCTTCTTTAAAGAACGGCCCAATCACCATCAGTGCAAACACACCATATACAATGGTGGGAATACCAGCCAGAATCTCGATGGTTGGTTTTGCCCATGAGCGCAGCGTTGAAGATGCATACTCAGATAAGTAAATCGCAATCATCAGGCCTAGCGGAACAGACACCAATAGTGCAATACCACTCACCATGAGGGTGCCCCAGAGTAAAGGCAACAGGCCATAACTCCCTTCGGCATTCCCTGATGTGCTAAAGCCCGGATTCCATTCGGTACCAAAGAAGAAATCAAAGGGACTAACAAAACTGAAAAAGCGCAATGCCTCACTAAACATCGACATCACAATGCCCAAAGTGGTTAAAATCGCCACACCTGAACACAGCGCCAAGGTAATGTTAATCACACGCTCGACTTTGTTTCGCGCACGGTAGCTTTGACCGATGCGTTTCTTGGCAAAAAGAAGGCCTGCAATAGCAGCACACAACACCACAGCCAGCTTGGCATAAGAGCCAATGGTCTGGAATTTTGCCAGTTGCTGCGCTGCAGCAAGCTCATATGCGGCAGGCTGATCGGTTACTCCAAAACCTGATGCAATGGCTTTTACACGATTGAGCAGCACTTCAACACTGGCTTGATCTATACCTGCATAAATGGAAGCAGGCACCTGATTGAGTACAATTTGTTTTAAAAAATGCGGTTCAGCAATATTCCAAACAATTAAAATTAAAAACGCAGGGATACCACACCATAACGCCACCAACGCACCGTAATAACCCGGGCGTGAGTGCAATAACGCGGAATTATTTCCCTTACCTGCTAGGCTACGGCTTTTAGATAACCCGATTTGATAAGCTATAGCAATCAAAGCCAATAGCACGCCAATCAATAGCAGATTCATGTAATCTCCACCGTTTTTTCAATTTTGATTCTTTGAAAAAACTTTGCTAGAAAAAAGCTGATGGTGTTGTTGAATCACCATCAGCTTTCCAATGTTAAACAAATTACTTAACTGATTTACCCGCTTTAAAGTCTGCCAAGACTTTTGCCCGCTCTGAATCAGACATTGAAATCAAACCCGCTTTCTCAAGTTTAGAACCTTTACCCGAGGTTTTCTTGTTGATAAAGAACTCAACGTATTGTGGTAAACCTTTGATTGATTTTAAGTGTTCACCTTTTACATAGAAGAACAACGGACGAGAAACTGGGTAGCTGCCATTCAAAATGGTCTTTTCAGATGGTGCCACGTTATTTACAGTTGCAACACGTAGCTTGTCACGATTTTGATCGTAGAAACCTAAACCAAATACACCCACCGCACTTGGTGATGTTTTAAGGCGCGCAAGTGTTTCTGTGTAGTCGCCTGAAATTTCGATCACACGCCCGTCTTTACGGAATGCCGAACATGCTTTCTTCTGGTCGTCTTTATCTAACTTTTTGAAATATTCGTATGATTCACAGCCTGCTTCAACCATTTTTTCTTGGAACACTTCACGTGTACCGTGGTTAGACGCTGGAATGACTAAAGTAATCGGTTCGTTTGGAAGCGATTTGTCAATTTGATTCCAACGTGTATACGGGTTTGGAACCAACTGACCATTCGACGGGAGTTTTTCTGCCAATGCAGCGAAAACAAAAGCTGGTTTCAGTTTGTAAGCTGGTTTAGATGAATTCGATGCAAACACGATACCGTCGTAACCAATTTTGATTTCTTGGACTTGATTTACGCCAGATTTTTTACATGCTGCCAACTCAGTATCTTTAATTTTACGAGATGCATTTGCGATATCAATGGTGTTGTCGCCCACGCCTTGACAAAACTGCTTTAAGCCGCCTGAAGTACCGCCTGAGCCTACTACAGGCGTTTTAAATTGAGGGAATGTATTACCAAATTCTTCTGCCACAATACTTGCATATGGCAATACGGTAGAAGATCCTGCAATCTGAATCGTGTCGCGGGCTGCATTTGCAGCTGTCGCTAAAGTTGCCCCAGATACTGCTAATGCGATGGCGATGTGACGTGGATTTAAGCGCATTCTGTTTTCTCTCATTTGTGCAATTTAATGACAACGCTTTCTTTATTTAAGTGTTGTACTTTGGTTAACTGCATTCTGAGCAGATAATATGACAATTAAGTGACAACTTTATGACGCTTTTATGATGATAAATTTTTATTGTCATTTTTTTCAATCAAACAGAATCTGCGCTTAATTTATTGCTAATGTAAAAATATTTTTAAAATCAAGGATTCGCTCAGAACACCTTCAAATGGCTGAATTTCACTCAACTCAGAACTCTCGATTAGAGATCAAGGCTGCCTAGTCAAATATTCATGTTTTGTGACATGTTGCGAAAAAAAATCGCGATAATCGCGTCGATGTGAATGTATTTGTGCGTGCGGCTGCACTTCCTGCATGCTGTGTAAGCAGCGCTGTGCTAACTCGATGTAAGTTTGTGTTCCCTGCTGTTTCCAGTTTTTTTCTGCCTCAGTTAATTCTCGAATGACCTTGGCTGGGCTACCTACCAGCATCACATTCGCAGGTACTTGCATCTTTGCCTTTACCAAACTGTGTGCGCCAACAATTGTATTTTCCCCAATAACAGCCCCGTCAAGAATGACGCTGTGCATACCAATTAAAACATTATGGTGCAATGTACAACCATGTAATATCGCACCATGACCCACATGCGCGCGCTCTGCAACTTGGGTAATACTGTTTGGAAAACCATGAATCACGCACGCATCTTGGATGTTGGCATTGGCCTGTACATGAATGCGACCAAAGTCGGCACGCAGTGAAGCAAGCGGCCCAACATACACGCCGTCTTCAATAATCACATCCCCAATCAATACCGCAGTAGGATGCACATAGGCATGCGGACTAATCACAGGAATTACACCATCAATTGAATAACACGGCATCACTTTGCTCCATTACCTGAAACAGCCATTACACTTAGGCAACAGGCTCATTTTTTTCCAGAACCAGTCCACCAAAGCGCTTATAAAACTGCGGATGCGCTGACGGCATCGCCCCTTCTGATGTGCGTGCAGTATGCAAAAAGAAGCTTTCTGCCTCATGAAACACGAGTTGGTATAAGTTGCCAGTCAGGTTACGTGCATTGAGTGATAGCCAGTGAGACGGCAGTAGCTCAAATGGTAAATTTGGATCTTTCAGTAAAATACGGCGATATTGGTGAATCAATAAAATACGGATTTGAAACGCCTGCAATGGATCTAATGCATCTTCATTTTCAATGATACCGAGTAGCTCACGAAAATCACCAATAAACTTTCCATAGCGCTGATGTAACTCCTGAACTGGCCAATTACTTTCGACCATACGTTTTACAGTTTGGTTCGATTCTTGCCACAATTTAAGTGTTTGCGCTTTAAAAATGACCACCTGATCGGTCATGCTCAAATTCATGAGTAAACTTTGCAGTTTTAAATGATCACACCCTGGATAAGCCATCAGATTTGTCGCAATATTGGCAAAACCCAACCACTCCAGCTCTTTTTTTAGTTGAATTTTATTTTCAATTTCTACCGAACTGAGCAGAACCAAATCCCATTGCTGATCCCATTCATGGTGGCTCAGGCTATAAATTTTTTGGTCTGCATTGATAAAGCGCTGACGGCTACTTTCAGTAATTCGATAATAGCTGGTACGACCAACTTTCTCGGAAACCAGCCAACCATTTTTGACCAGACGAAATACGGCGGTACGAACAGAACGTTCATTTACGCCCAAGGTTTCAATGAGCTGTATCAAACTGGCCAGACTGATCATTCCTCCACGGTGAAAAATACAATCACCAAAAATAGTCATGATCAGTGAGGTGACACTTAAAGCTTCTTTCTGAACGAATTCATCGATAATTTGTTTTAATTTCTGATTCATTTCGTTTGCTTACACCTTGTTTAGAAAAAAATGATCCATCCCGTGACGGATCATTTTGATTGAATTACGCCGATTTTCGGGTATCGAACACACGCTGAGCCTTGCCTTCGGAGCGAGGTAAACTTCCCTCACATAAAATCTCGACTTTTACTGAAATTCCCACCATGGTTTTGATCCGGTTTTGCAATTGTACGCACAGTTGGGGCGCCAACGCGTCACTAAGCTCACTTCGCATTTCAGCACGAATATGCAAGGTATCCAAGTGACCATGTTTACAAATCTGGATCTGATAATTTGGCACCAATTGCGGAATATGTAAAATCTGTTCCTCAATTTGTGATGGAAACACATTTACACCACGAATAATCATCATATCGTCACTGCGCCCAATAATTTTATCCATTCGGCGCATTGTGCGTGCTGTACCGGGTAAAAGACGGGTCAAATCACGCGTACGGTAACGAATCACCGGCATTCCCTCTTTGGTAATCGTGGTAAAGACCAGCTCACCTAATTCGCCATCTGGCAAAACCTCACCTGTTTCTGGATGTATAATTTCCGGATAAAAATGATCTTCCCAAATGGTTGGTCCATCTTTACTTTCCAGACATTCCATTGCCACACCAGGACCCATCACCTCAGACAATCCGTAGATATCGAGTGCATCAATACCCAAGCGCTGTTCGATTTCATGGCGCATTTCATTGGTCCACGGCTCTGCTCCAAATATGCCCGTCTTGATTGAGCACGCTCTGGCATTGCCCATTTGCTTTTCAAGCCCTTCAATAATATTCAGGCAATAAGATGGCGTCACCATAAGTGCAGTTGGCTTAAAATCTTGAATCAATTGTACCTGACGTTCGGTTTGACCTCCCGACATCGGGATGACGGTAGCGCCTAAACGCTCAGCACCATAATGAGCACCTAGCCCACCTGTAAACAGGCCATAGCCGTAGGAAACCTGTATCACATCCTTTGCAGTCAATCCGGCAGCGCGCAAAGAACGTGCCACGACATCTGCCCATAAATGAATATCTTGCTGGGTGTAACCAACCACAGTGGGTTGCCCCGTTGTACCTGAAGAGGCATGCACACGCACAATTTGTTCTTGTGGCACCGCAAACATTCCAAACGGATAATTGTCACGCAGATCTTTTTTTGTAGTAAATGGAAATTTTGCCAAATCTTCCAGTTGTTTAAAATCGTCGGGATGTACGCCTGCTTCATCAAACTTTTTTTGGTACGCTGGACTGTTTTGGTAGGCGTGACGCAATGTTTTTTGCATACGCTCAAACTGTACACTGCGCAATTCATCGATTGAGGCTGTTTCAATCGCATCTAATGCATTCTTATTCACCGTCTGGCTCCTCAGTCATCCTGACTGCTATTTATCTCGATCATGCGAGTTGTTGTGATCAATTCAATCGTCATTGGTATTAGGTTATAGCCAAAAAATATAAGCACAAACCGAAACTCGTACATTTTGATTCAGACCATTTCATCGTTATGGAATGTCATTTGGGCTACAGTATCGTGTTTTTCATTCATTGTTGCATGTGCAAAGCTTTACAATTTACTAGCAGCCAGAATACTGCGGCACACGTTTTTGCATAAACGCCTGCACGCCCTCGCGGTAATCATTTGAGCGACCTGCAAGGCGTTGATAATCACGCTCCAAAAGTAGCTGTGTTTCAAGTGGGTTATGCGCCGAGGCATGGATTGCTTTTTTAATCAGCGACAAACCATACGTCGGTTGCTTGGCCAAATGCTCAGCCAGATCTGTGGTGGTCTGCTGTAATTGATCATCGGGTACGACCTGCCAGATCATGCCGAGTTCAAGCGCACGTTGTGCCGTCACTTTATCGCCCAGCATTGCCAGTCCCATGGCTTGTGCTCGACCAACCAAACGAGGTAAAAACCATGTGCCACCTGAATCTGGTACCAGTCCCAAGCGACAAAATGCTTGTATAAAGGTGGCAGATTCAGCCGCAACCACAATATCACATGCCAACGCGATATTGGCACCTGCACCCGCAGCCACACCATTTACCGCACAAATCACTGGTTTTGGCATTTCGGTAATGCACTGAATCAGCGGGTTGTAATATTTTTCAATCGATAAACCTAGATCGGGCGCATCGGCATCTGGATCGACCACGCGATCATTGAGGTCTTGTCCGGCACAAAATCCTCGGCCAGATCCTGTGATTACCACGGCGCGAATCTGAGGATTAGTGGTCCATTGCTGCATCACTTTTGATACTTCATGATGCATGATTTCGTTAAAGCTGTTGAGTTGCTGTGGTCGGTTTAAGGTGAGATAACCCACCGCATTGTGTTCTTGCACAATTATGGTTTGAAATTCCATTTTACTCTCCAATTTTCTGATTCTTGTTTCATCCGGTCTTTTATTCAGGGCATCAGGCATGCTTTTAAGCAAACCTAAGCGATTTATTCATCAAAACTCATTCTGACATTTGCGCTGATTGGCCGTGCCTGACAGCTCAATACATACCCTTTTGCAATTTCCTCTGGTTCCAGACTGTAGTTAAGTGTCATTTCCACCTCACCGCTGAGCACCTTGCATTTGCAGGTTGCACATACGCCGCCTTTGCACGCATAAGGCAAATCGGCTCCAGCACGCAAAGCTGCATCTAAAATACTGTCATCTTCTTTGCTCACCTCAATCATTAGCTCACGACCATCTAATATAATATTGACGCTTTCTTCGCTGCGCTGTTCGATCTGCTCACGAGACAAAGACGCGGATGTGCCCGTATTAAAGCGTTCAGTATGAATTTTTTCTGACGCGATACCCAGTTGAGGCAAATAGGTCTCAATCGAATCGAGCATAGTTTCAGGGCCACAGGCAAAACAGTGATCGGCATCGCGTGGAATCAATCCGGCAGTGGCCAATTGCTGTAGCTTAACAGCATCGATACGACCATTAAAAATCTCGCTGTCATTGAACTCTCTTGAGAATACATTGATCAGTTGCATACGACCTTTAAATGCATCTTTCAAATCCATAATTTGCTCTGAAAACATGGTCTGTTTCCAAGATCGATTGCCATAAATCAAGGTGACAAACGCATCAGGTTGATGCTTCAACACCGATTTGATAATAGATAAAATTGGTGTGATTCCACTACCAGCCGCGATGCATAAAAAGTGACGACCACCCGCTTTTGCGGCTTTTTGAAAAAAAATGCCTTGTGGTGGCATTACATCGAGTATGTCCCCCACATGCAAATGTTCATTGGCCCAAGTCGAGAATTGCCCCTGATCAATTTTTTTGATGGCAATACTCAAATCTTCATCATGATCACTGCAAATCGAATAACAACGGCGCAGTTCACCTTGCTCACTTTGATGGCGAATCGTTAAATGCTGGCCCGGCATATAATCAAATGCGTGCTTTTGATCATCTTGCAAATCAAAGGAAATACAAATCGATTGCTCGGTTGGATGCTGTATTGCTTTAATGGTGAGCGGAATAAACGGGTTCATATCAAAATTCCTTTTTAGCGTGACACTATTTTTTATTGTTTGTTTAAGCGTCAGATACATTTAAAGTAATCAAAAGGCTCAAGGCAGCTTTGACATTTGTATAACGCCTTGCATGCGGTTGAACCAAATTCACTGACTAATCTGGTGTGACGGCTGTGGCAATGTGGACACTCGATGCCATCTTGCAAAGCGACATGCGTGCCACACTGGTGAGCATCACCTTGTGGCGGTGCAATGCCGTAAGCTTTAAGCTTGCGCTTGCCTGTATCTGTCATCCAATCTGTCGTCCATGCTTGACTCAGATCGATCACCACCTGCGCCGGTAATAAACCCTGCTGCTCAAATGCCGATAATATCTCAGCCTTGAGTAAATCCGTTGCTGGGCAACCACTATAGGTTGGCGTGAGCTTAATGATAATCTCGTCTTGATTATTGATTTCAACGCCCCGGATCATGCCTAAATCGGTAATTGAAAGCACTGGAATCTCTGGATCTGAAATCTGCGACAATATGTCCCAGCAAGTATCGTTGAGTAATCGAATCTGTTTCACGTCATACCTCCTGTATATGGCTGTTTTACCACACCATATTTGGATAACTACGCTGCATATATTGCATTTCTGCCAGTACATAACCCAGATGCTCGGTATGCAAGCCCTGCTTGGCACCACGACGATACGCACCCAATTCAGGTATGTGTAAGCCCAAACGTGTAAACTCTTCGGTTACGCGTGTTTGCCAGATATGTTTTAGCGGTGCAAGATCTGGAATGATTTCTGCCTCGACCAGTGAATGTTCTTCTGGGGTCAGATCAAAAAGCTCATCGGTAAAGCGCCAAAGCTGTGCGAGTCCAAGTTGGATTTTCTCATGTGCAGTTGTTGTACCCAGACTCAAGCGCTCCATCCATGTGCTTGAAAAACGCAGATGATAATTCACCTCTTTGAGTGACTTGACTGCAAATGCTGCAAGCCCTTCATGCTTACTCTCACTTAAGGCACGAAAAAGCAGTGCATGATAATGATCCATCAACCATTGTCTGACGATGGTTTGCCCAAAATCGCCATTCGGTTGCTCGGTCAGCAATAAGTTGCGATACTCTCGCTCATGACGAAAATAAGCCAGACGGTCTTCATCGCGTCCTTGTCCTTCAATTTCTCCCGCCAGACTCAATACAGTACGTGCCTGACCCAATAAATCTAGACCAATATTGGCAAGTGCAATATCAAGCTCTAGTTCGGGTGCATGACCACACCACTCAGACAAGCGATGAGATAAAATTAAATGACTGTCGCCAATGTGCAGCAAAAACTGTGAAAATACTGAAGTGTTCATAAGTAGTCTCCGCATTACATGTGCTCAATACCATCGGGAATGGTATAGAAGGTCGGGTGACGGTAGACTTTGTCTTGCGACGGTTCAAAAAATTCTGGCTTCTCTTCAGGTTGAGATGAACGAATTAACTCAGACTTCACCACCCAAATACTCGTTCCTTCATTACGCCGCGTATAAACATCACGTGCATTTTGAAGTGCCACTTCGTCATCAGGTGCGCGTAAACTGCCAACATGCCGGTGACTTAAACCTTGTTTGCTGCGAATAAACACTTCATACAATGACCAGTTATTTTTATATTCCATGATTGTTATTCCTTGTTTTCCTATTGGTGCTTTCGCTCAGTTATGCAACTTTAGCAGTTTGTTTTTGTGCATAAACCGCTGCAGACTCTCGTACCCACTGGCCGTCTTCCCATGCTTTACGGCGTGCTGCTAGACGCTCCTGATTACAAGGTCCTTTTCCTGCGATCACTGCATTAAATTCATCCCAATTAATTTCGCCAAACTCATAATGCTGGGTGCTTTCATTCCACTTTACTTTCGGATCCGGAACAGTCAGACCAAGCTGATGAACCTGCGGTACGGTGTTATCGATAAATTTTTGTCGTAACTCGTCGTTACTAAAGAGTTTAATTTTCCAGAACATGCTCTGAGCACTATTGGGCGAGTTGTCGTCGCTTGGGCCAAACATCATCAAGGCTGGCCACCAGAAACGATTAACCGCATCTTGTGCCATTTGTTTTTGTTCTTCAGTACCATTTGCCAGTTGCATCATGGCTTCAAAGCCTTGGCGCTGATGAAAGCTTTCTTCTTTACAAATGCGAACCATGGCACGTGCATAAGGCCCGTAAGAGGTTCTACATAGCGCGACCTGATTGACAATTGCTGCACCATCGACAAGCCAGCCAATGGCTGCCACATCTGCCCAAGTCAGCGTCGGATAGTTAAAAATTGAAGAATACTTCATTTTCCCATCGATCAGCTTTTGCATCATGTCATCACGATCTGCACCGAGTGTTTCGGCCGCACTGTATAAGTAAAGCCCATGACCAGCTTCATCTTGAACTTTCGCCAGCAACACCGCTTTACGTTTGAGCGTGGGTGCCCGTGTGATCCAGTTCCCTTCTGGCAACATACCCACCACCTCAGAGTGACCATGTTGACCAATCTGACGAATCAAGGTTTTGCGATATGCATCGGGCATCCAGTCTTTGGGCTCAATAAAAGAGTCTTGTTTTATGCACTGATCAAACCGTTCCTGTTGCGTGCTCATGATTCACTTACTCGTCAAAAGTATCCATACACTTAAGTTAATTTGATACAAAATAAAAATCAATATCAATTTTTAGTATCATTTATTTTTTAATATGAAATTTGACCAAGGTTTTGTTTTATATTAATTTTATTTTTTAAATATTTTTACAACAGCGAATTTTAATTGACTTTTATATAGCTCTATTAGAAATTAAGTAACGCAATAATTAAAAAATGAATGAAAACGTATCATAAATGGAGTTTAACTATGTACCTAGTTGATTCAGACGCGCATGTTTCCACACATTCAGAGCCAAATGTATCGCTTGCGCCCGCATTAAGTTCATTGGTGTGTGGTGAATCCTACACCTCAGATACCAATACTCGCACAGTGCATCATGCCATTACCGGTGCTGCTATTTATCGGGTGAGTAGTGATGGTCTAAATGTTCAAGCTGTAGTGGATTATGCAAAACAACATGGTGCAGTACTTGCGAAATGGACATTTCATCAACGTGCGAATGCGCTTAAAAAGGTGGCGCAATATTTACTTGATCGTAAAGAACACTATTACACATTGGCACAAGCCACGGGATGTACCCGTAAAGATGCTTGGATTGATATCGAAGGCGGTATCGGTACACTTTTTGCGTATTCTAGCCTCGTTCGACGCGAGCTAAGCGATGCTACAACATTGGTCGAAGATGCGTGGATTCCACTATCAAAAAAAGGCAACTTTGGTGCTAAACATATTTTGCATCCCAAAGCTGGCGTTGCGCTACACATCAATGCGTTTAACTTTCCTATCTGGGGGATGTTAGAAAAAATTGCCCCAACGTTACTGGCAGGTGTACCTTGTATTGTGAAACCTGCCACAGAAGGTGCCGCTTTAACCCATGCGGTTGTACAGGATATCTTGGCGAGCGGATACTTGCCAGATGGTGCTTTACAACTCATTTGCGGGCAGATCCATGACTTACTTGATCATTTAAATGCTCAAGATACCGTTACATTTACGGGTTCTGCACAAACCGGGCAGCAGCTCAGAGCGCATCCACATTTAAATCGTCATTCAATTCCTTTTAGCATGGAAGCCGATTCAATCAATAGCGCCATCTTGACTGAAGATTGTAGTGAAGCCACTATTGCACTTTTTGTACAGCAAGTGGTCAATGAAATGACCAGTAAAGCAGGCCAGAAATGTACCGCCATTCGACGTGCTTTTGTACCTAAAGCCGTGCTAGAGACAGTTCAACAGCAGCTCATCGAGCAACTGAAAAAGGTTGTGGTTGGAGACCCTATTCGAGCAGAGGTTACCATGGGCGCTTTGGCCAGCAAAAAACAGCAGCAAGACGTTGCAGCTCGTGTTGAAGTATTGGCTCAAGAAGCGCAAATTGTGTTTGGAAGCCACTTGCGTAATGATTGTCTAATTCATGCCGAAGACGCCACATTAGGTGCCTTTTACCCACCAACACTACTGCTGTGTAATGATCCTGTTCAAGCCACATCCATACATGAAACAGAGGCCTTTGGCCCCGTATGTACCCTCATGCCGTACGATGATCTGGAGCAATTGGCAGTACTGGTTGCCAAAGGTGCAGGTAGCTTAGTCGCGTCAGTGATACGTGAAAGTCATCAAAATATTGAAGCGCTAATTGCAAAAATTGCGCCATGGCATGGCAGAATTCATATTTTAGATCAGGAAAGTGCTAAAGAAAGTACTGGTCATGGCTCTCCATTGCCTCAATTGGTACATGGCGGTCCGGGGCGTGCGGGTGGAGGTGAAGAACTGGGTGGCCTACGTGCGGTGAAACACTATATGCAACGTACAGCCATACAAGGATCGCCAAATGCACTCACCCAACTGGGGCAAAGCTGGACAGCAGGCGCCCACATTGTGGAAGATCGCGTTCATCCGTTTCGAAAAACATTTGATGAGCTAGAAATAGGTGAGCGTTTAAAAACTGCACGCCGTACCGTGACTGAAGCCGATATTGTCAATTTTGCTTGCTTAAGTGGCGATCATTTTTATGCGCATATGGATCAAATTGCAGCCAAAGACTCGTTGTTTGGTGAGCGCGTGGCACATGGCTACCTTATTGTCTCCGCTGCTGCAGGGTTATTTGTCGATGCAGCTCCCGGGCCAGTAATTGCCAATTACGGTATGGACAATTTACGCTTTGTTGAGCCTGTAAAAATTGGCGATACCATTCAGGTTGAGTTGACCTGTAAACAAAAAACTCCAAAAACACTCACCGACCCAACGCAAAAACCGCACGGTGTGGTGGTCTGGGACATTAAAGTAAAAAATCAACGCGAAGAGCTGGTGGCAACCTACGATATTTTAACGCTGGTTGAACGTGCAGCTTAAATAAAAGACTGGTCTGCAACACTGACGTGCAGATCAGCTGATGATATCCATGAAAAAAGAGTTCGAAAGCGAACTCTTTTTTTGTTTGCTATAGTTATGAATGTGTTTGAGCTTCAGCCGTCAAGATGTCTTTTTTACGGTATTTAAGCTGATACACCACTGCCAGCACGATCAACCAGATAGGGACCAGCATTACGGCAAGTCGCATATCCGGCGTGATACTCATAATGATCAGGATACCAAAAATAAAGGCAATCGTTAAATAGTTACTCCATGGACTCATGATGCTTTGAAACGTCGTTTGATGATGTCGTTGCTGCATCGCTTTTCGAAATTTCAGATGTGTCCAAGAAATCATGAGCCAGTTGACCACCAACGCTGCGACCACCAGCATCATCAAAAATTGAAAGGCTTTGCCTGGCATTAAGTAATTAATTAATACGCAAAGCGCTGTAATAGACGCTGAAACGCCAGCAGCATACACCGGAATACCACGACGATTCACTCGTTGTAGTACTCGTGGCGCATTACCTTGCATGGCCAAACCGTGCAGCATTCGACTGTTACAGTAAATACAACTGTTATATACCGAGATTGCAGCCACCAACACCACAAAATTTAAAACATTGGCGACACCGTGGCTGTTTAGCGACTGAAAAATCAAAACAAAAGGACTACCGCCTTGAGCCAACTGATTCCATGGAAATAAGCACAGCAAAACTCCGATCGCACCAATATAAAAAATCAGAATACGATACACAATCTGATTGACCGCTTTAGGAATAGTTTTGGATGGATTTTTGGTTTCCGCCGCCGTAATACCAATCAGCTCTAATCCACCAAAGGCAAACATGATAATGGCCAAGGACATGATAAAGCCTTGGATTCCATTTGGAAAAAAGCCACCAAATTGCCAGAGATTGGCCACGCTGGCCTGAGGTCCAGCATCACCTGATATCAATAGATATAAACCGAAGAAGATCATGCTTAAAATCGCAATAATCTTGATACAGGAAAATAAAAACTCAGATTCACCAAAAAAACGTACATTGATGAGGTTTATGGCATTAATGGCAATAAAGAAAAAAAGCGCTGTGATCCATGTGGGTAATTCGGGCAACCAAAACTGTACGAAGGTACCAATTGCACTCAGTTCGGCCATGCTGACCAACACGTATAGCACCCAGTAATTCCAGCCAGACATAAAACCGGCCATTGGGCCCCAGTATTTGTTAGCAAAATAGCTAAAAGACCCACTGACCGGTTCCTCGACAACCATTTCACCCAAGTGTCGCATAATCAGAAATGCAATGATGCCTGCAATTGCATAACCCAGTAAAACCGATGGCCCTGCCAACTTAATGGTTTGTGAAATACCTAAAAACAGCCCTGTCCCTACGGCTCCTCCTAGAGCAATTAACTGAATATGCCGATTCGATAATCCTTGTTTTAACTCGTTCGTTTGTTGTGCTTCCATTACTGTGCTCCATGGTTCAATTTGCACACTCCTGTGCGTTCCTTTGAATCTTTTACGATGTGAATTTGAATAATAAAGTTCTTATGAATATCCTTTAAACGATTGAACTCAATAAAAAAAGACACTGTGGTGATTGGTTATCGCACAGTGTCCCGATAGTCTTTTATTTATAGGTGCCGACCGGGCTGAGTATATCGGCGGTCTTTGGTTTGAGTTGTTGATAGCTATAATGACCATAATCGTATTGCGCCACTACATCGGCAAATTTGGTCAGACTGGCTGGTGCATCCATGACAGGAAGTTTAAGCTCAATCAGCGCCAACGTTTGGCTCGACTCAAGCTGATCCAGTACTGTATGCAACTGCCCTAGTGTCTCGACGATATGTGTGCTGTAGGCATCTGCTCCATTAAACACCCGCATTACTTCGGTATAGTTCCAGTTTTGGATATCGTTATACGATGATTTTTCGCCGAGAATTAAACGCTCAATGGTATACCCCCCGTTATTTAAAACAAAAATAATTGGTTTGAGTTTTTGACGTACTATTGTGGACAGCTCTTGTACAGTTAACTGGATTGAACCATCACCAATAAATAAAATATGGCGGCGTTTTGGCTGGGCTAGCATACTGCCCAGTAACGCAGGTAATGTATAGCCGATTGATCCCCAGATTGGCTGCGCAATATAATCAGCAGTCGCGGGTAAACAAATACCAGAAATAGAGGAATTGGAAGTGCCAACCTCTCCTATAATCACATCATTGGCTTTGAAAAAGCCTGACATCGCACGCCATAGCGCAGCTTGAGCCAGCGAATCTTGCTCTGAATATTCTGGCGCTTGAACCAAGGGAACTGAACAACTCTTTGGTTCACGTTCACGGGTTTTTAATTGCTGTAATAATGCAGTTAAAAATTCAGCGATTTCAATTCCGGCAAAGTTACGATCATAAATCGTCAGATCGTATTGTTTTAAATCAATGTAGCGATCTTTGCGAATCTGATGTGAAAAAAAGCCAGTCCCAACATCGCTAAAACGCGCACCAATTCCAATCAGGCAGTCGGACTGCTCAATGATCTCTTTAGTTTTGGGTTGGCTTGCACTTCCAGCATAAATTCCTGCATACAAATCTGATGACTCATCAATTACATTTTTTGCGGTACAAAGACACGCGTAAGGAATATTGTATTTTTCCGCAATTTGAGCCAAAACTTTACCTAAACCATACACCTTGGCGGTTTGATCGATCAGAAATGCTGGACGTTTGGCCGAATAAAGCTCAGCACAAAACTCATTTAATGCCAGTTCTAAAAGCTGCGGATCACTTTTTGGAATGCGTTTATCGAGTGGCTTTGCATCAACATCAATTTTGATATGAGTGATATCGGAAGGTAACTGAATATAGACTGGACGGCGCGAGATCAAACACTGTTTGAGCACACGATCAATTTCAAAAGCTGCATTTTCTGGAGTAAGACGGGTTTGTGCAACAGTAAACTCTTTCATGCAGTTCATAATATTGTCGTAATTACCATCAACCAAGGTGTGATGAATTAACTCCCCTCGATTGACTGCATGCAGAGGCGGAATGCCTGAAATCAAGATCACAGGGACATTTTCAGCATAAGCACCAGCAATGCCATTGATTGCACTTAAATCACCCACACCATAAGTGGTCACAAGAGCAGCCACACCATTACTACGCGCGTAACCATCTGCCGCATAGGCGGCATTTAGCTCATTACAGTTTCCAATAAATTCTAGCGATGTATCTTCTTCGATTTGTTCTAGATACGACAGGTTGAAATCTCCGGGTAATCCGAATATATGATCTATTCCTAACTCGCTTAAACGTTGATTTAAAAATTGTCCAATCTCGATAAACATTGTTCTTCTCCTTGATACTATTTTTTTGTCTCTATAAAAATAATAGGTGATCGACTCACTGATCTTCATGCATAATGGATACTAATTTTTATAAAAACGCACATTTTGTGTATCAAAAAAGGATTTGATGCAATGGATAAATTTGATTGGAAAATCATCAGTGCTTTACAGAAAAATGGACGGTTAACAAATCAGGAGATTGGTGATCTGATCGGGTTATCGGCATCGCAGTGCTCACGTCGCCGGCAAATACTTGAACAAAAAGGGATTATTTTAGGCTATACCGCGCGTATCGATCAGCAAGCTGTGGGGCTAGAAGTCACAGCGATGGTGCATATCAATTTGAGAATTCATGAAGCCAAATCTCAAATCACTTTTCTCGAGATGATCGAACATGAAGAAAAAATTCATGATTCTTTTTCTATCAGCGGTGATGCCGATTACATTTTAAAAGTCGTGGCAGAAAATCTTGAAGATCTTTCTAATTTTGTGACCGAGCGACTCCTGACTTGTGAAGCAATCGGGCATATCAAAACTTATATCGTGCTAAAAAAAGTGAAGGAACAGAATCAGTATTTAGGAAAAAATAAACGTCAGACTAGTCCACTGGCAGTTTAAGTCAATGTGTTAAAATCTTGCGTTGAAGATCATGTGCTAAAAATCTTGAGCTGCAAAGATTGGCGTAAAAAAACCCAGTCTAAACTGGGTTTTTTGATACGCATCGATTAATCAATTGCTGGAACATATGTACCTGAAGCAATTGCATCTTTAATGCGATCTGCTTCTTGCAATACAAATGACAAAAGATTTTGAACGTTTTCGAGTGTCGCAACCGGGCTTAACGTGGTCATTTTGAGCGACTGCACCTGACCCACTTTGGTCACACCAATATTGGCATCACCACGCGCAAACAATTCATCTGCAACGTTTTGGTTCAGGGTATCAAGCAACTCAACCGGATAACCTTGCGGTACAACACGGAACAGTACAGATGCAAATTGTGGCTCAACCAACAACTCTAGGCCGTCAGTTGCCTTGATATAATCTGCCACTTCACGCGTCAGTTTTATACCATGATCAATCATAGAACCATAAAGTTCTTCACCAAGTGCCTCAATGGTCATCCAAAGCTTCAATGCATCGAAGCGACGCGTCGTTTGCAAAGACTTCGACACAAGGTTGGGTACACCATGCTCTTCATCATAAGCTGAGTTTAAATACTCCGCTTCATAATGCATAAAGCGATAGTTGGCTTCATCTTTGAGCAAGAATGCGCCACAGCTGATGCTTTGGAAATAATGCTTATGGAAATCGAGCGTGATTGAATCAGACAATTCAATTCCAGCCAACATCTCGCGATAGTCGTTCGACAAAATCAGTGCACCACCCCATGCCGCATCGATATGCATCCACGCGCCATATTTTGTGGTGATGTCACGGATTTCTTTCAGCGGATCAATTGCACCAGCATCAGTTGTGCCTGCTGTTGCCACCACACACGCCACGATTTTGCCTTCGGCTTGCAAATGCGCCATGGTTTTTTCCAGCGCATCGACATCCATCTGAGCAAGCTCATTGACAGGCACCGTGACTACTGACTGAAAGCCCATGCCCATCATCGCCATGTTCTTTTGCACAGAAAAATGTGCATTTTCAGAACAAATGACTTTGATGTTACGCATTGCTTCGGCAGGAATACCATCACGCTGAACAGACCACGGCTGACCATTTTCGTCTGTAAAGTTTTTAGCAATTGCCCAGTCACGCGCCAGTAGCACACCCATCAGGTTCGATTGCGTGCCACCTGAGGTGAATACGCCAGCTTGACCTGATCCGTAGCCTACTTTTTTACGCAACCAATCAATCAACTGAACTTCCATCAATGAACCCGCTGGGCTTTGATCCCATGAGTCCATCGATTGGTTGGTTGCATTGATCAAGACTTCTGCAATCTGGCTGGTCACCATTGTTGGACAATGTAAATGTGCCAACGAATACGGATGATGTACTTTCAAGCTCTTATTTAAGAAAAGCTCAACCATGCGTTCAAGAGACTGATGTAAACCCAATCCGTCTTTAGATGGATTAAAGGCAATTGCCGAACGCAATTCCTTGATACTTCCACCTGTATACATCTTGTCGTTTTGTAGCCATGCTGCAACAGCTTTTACAGCGTCGTCCATTGCTGACTGATAGTCAGCAATGGATGCAGCATCGTTACAGAGCAACGCTTTACGGTGTTCTGCAAAATCAACCATGGATTATTCGCCTCGAACTGCTTTGAGTGCATCCGCCAATGCTTTTTTGAAGCGTTCAATGACTTGAACACATTCATCTTGATTGATAATCAGCGGGCAAAGTAAACGGATCACAGTACCGTTACGACCACCTTTTTCAAGCAGTAACTTATGGTTAAAACATGCAGTTTGAATCGCTGCGGCCAATTGTGCATCGGCAGGCAATGAACCCATATGATCTGCTGGTTTACGCTCGTCGACAATCTCGACACCCACCATCAAACCACGGCCACGTACGTTACCGATACATGGGAATTCTTGTGCCAGCTTTTTCAGCTCTGCTTGTAGAAATTCACCACGCTCATGTGCATTTTGAGCAAGCTTGTCATTTTTGATGGTATCTAAAACAACCAAGCCTGTACCCATTGCTAACTGGTTACCACGGAATGTTCCAGTATGACCAGCCGGTTGCCATGCATCGAATTTGCGCTTGATACCGAGTACAGCAAGCGGTAAACCACCACCCACTGCTTTAGACATCACCACAACATCAGGCTCGATCCCTGCGTGTTCGAATGCAAACATTTTACCTGAGCGGCCAAAGCCTGCTTGAACTTCATCTAAAATCAATACGATGTTGTGACGCTCAGTCACTTCACGGATTTTTTGCAACCATTTTACTGGTGCAGTCACCACGCCGCCTTCACCTTGAATTGCTTCAAGAATGACAGCTGCAGGCTTGGTTACGCCGCTTTCAACATCTTCAATAAAGTTTTCGAAGTAGTAAGTGAGTGCATCGACACCCGCTTCACCACCTAAACCAAGTGGGCAACGATATTCATGCGGATACGGCATGAACTGCACGCCCGGCATTAAATTATTCACTGCATTTTTTGCACTTAAGTTACCAGTCATTGCAAGTGAACCATGGGTCATACCATGGTAGCCACCTGAAAAACTGATCACTGAACTGCGACCTGTATAGGTTTTCGCAAGTTTGATTGCTGCTTCAGTGGCATCTGCACCAGATGGACCACAGAACTGTAAGCAATATTCTTCTTTTCCACCTGGTAGAAAAGACAGCAATGCTTCAGTAAATGCATCTTTCAAAGGAGTTGTAAGATCCAAAGTATGCAATGGCAGACCACTTGCTAGCGTGTCTTGAATACTTTGAATAACAGCAGGGTGATTATGACCAAGAGCCAATGTCCCTGCCCCCGCTAAACAATCGAGGTATTGTGTACCTTCAACATCTGTAACCCAGCAACCTTGTGCACGAGCTATCGCAAGAGGTAACTTGCGCGGATAGCTACGAACATTTGATTCCATCTGACTTTGGCGAGTCAGGTAATATTCGTTGGTGGAATTGGTGGCAGGATTTACGGAATTAACGCTCATATCGGATTACCATCTCAGATAAGGGTTGAAAGAAATAAGTCTGGTGACTTGCGGTCCTTTGACTCGGTGCTTGTAGGATTCTAGTAAAACAGCGATTGCTTTTATGATACTAGGAGGGCGATGATACCCTTTTTTATATAAAAATAAAGACCTTTTGGCCTTTAATTTCATATAACTTGTCCAAAAAAAACGATCGTGTTTTTCCTTGCCTAAATTATCATCATACTATGTGACACCCTAAAGAAAACCCGCTTTTTTTTTCATCTAGAGTGTGATTTGTGTTTTTTTGAACTCTCGATATAAACCCTAACATTAAGCCTATGTATTTAAATAGAATTTATATCAATTAAAATTGCAAAATGATGCAAAGTATTACAAACTCACCACAAAAGCTTCTCAAAAAATATGAAACTAATTACTAAGATGTTTTCTAAGTAAAAAATAATTTTTACAACATACATTTTAAGGAATTTATATGCGTACTTTAGCACTCTCAGCCTTGCTTCTTACAGGAACAATTTCGGGTTATGTTTCAGCGGCTGAACCTGAGGCTTTAAATTATAATGTCATCAATATTCAGTCAGATGCATCACGCCAAGTTTCAAATGATCAAATGCATGCCGTGCTATTTATTGAACGTAGTAACAAACAGCCAGCAGCACTGTCTACGCAAATTACACAAGCCATGAATCAAGGCTTAGCGATTGCGCGTAAATATCCACAAGTTAAGGTAGAAACAGGCACACAAACCACGTATCCAGTTTATGATAACGACAGCAGTAAGTTTAAAGAATGGCGTGGGCGCGCCGAAATCCGTCTTGAAAGCAAAGACTTTAAGGCAACCAGTCAGCTGATTTCTGAACTACAGCAAAACTTTCAAACTGAATCGATCAATTTCACTGTTTCCGATGAACAACGTAAAAAAGTTGAAAATGAGCTGATGATTGAAGCATCGAAGGGCTTTCAACAACGTGCACAAATGGTGAGTCAGGCATGGAACAAATCAGGATATAACCTTGTTAATCTTAACCTGAACACCAGTAATTACGTGCCACAACCGATGATGATGCGTGCAAGCTTAGCCAAATTTTCAAATGCCGAAGCCGCACCTGCTCAAGATGTGGCCGCTGGAGAGTCAAAAATTACCGTAAATGCCAATGGTTCAATTCAATTGAAATAATCACTGTAATTACTCTAAATCAAAAAAAGCATGCCAGATTGATCTGGCATGCTTTTTTTTTACGATTAAACCATTACTTTTTAAATGGAAACGCGTATTTCACGATACGTCCCAATACCTGACCATATTGTTTAAGCAGGCTGGCATTGTTGTAGTTAAGTCCATACTTTTTACATACAGCCTCGACTTTAGGTGCCATCTGACGATAACGACGTGCCGGAATATCTGGAAATAAGTGATGTTCAATCTGGTGGCTCAAGTGCCCAGTCAAAATATGAAACGCTTCTGAACCCGTCAAATTAGACGATCCACGAATCTGACGCATATACCAGTGACCACGGCTTTCGTCTTTCAGTACTGTTTTTGGAAATACTTCTACATCTTTAGTGAAGTGACCACAAAAAATAATACTAAAAGTCCAGACATTTCGCATACCGTTTGCCACCAGATTGCCTGTAAAGACTGGCAATGCCGCTGGGCCTGCAATCAATGGAAAAAACACATAGTCTTTAAACAATTGCTTGCCAATTTTCTTTTGTGTTGGTTTCCATTCCTCGACAAACTGTTTCCACGTTTTACGCTTATAAATGAGTTTACCAATTTCAAGATTTTGAATGGCCACGCCCCACTGAAACAACAGGCAGAACGGAATACTATAAATCGGTTGCAACAAAAATCCGGGTTTCCAGCGTTGCTCTGGGAATAAACGCAATAAACCATAACCGATATCATCATCAATGCCTTTGATATTGGTGTATGTATGATGCTTAAAATTATGCGTCTGACGCCAGTTATCTGCTGTACCTACAGTGTCCCATTCATATGTCTGACCATTGAATTTCGGGTCATTCATCCAGTCGTATTGACCATGCATGACATTATGACCGAGCTCCATGTTTTCCATAATTTTAGAAAAGCCTAGCAAGCCTGTACCTAAAATCCATGCTGGTGGGAACCAGCCTGCAAATAAACAGGCACGCCCAAGCACACTGCTGTAACGAATCGCGGAATAGACACGACGGATATAACGTGCGTCTTTTTCACCAATATCATCCAAAACATCTTGTTTAATTTGGTCAAGTTCTTTCGCAAATGCCTCAAGTTCAGCGGCGGTTAATTCTCTGTTTTTTGGATTTTTAAAAAATTCTAGTTTAACGGGTGCATTCATGGGAGTACTCACATTAAAGATCAATAACAAGATCAGATTTTGCTGAATTTACGCAAATTTTAAGCAAATTGTTTGGCTCAGCATTTTCGCTGGCATTGAGCAAGTTTTTGGTGGCGCCTGTCGCTTTTTGACATGCACATTTGTTGCAAATTCCCATACGGCAACCATAAGTTGGTTTCACATTCGCCTGTTCGAGCCCAGCCAGAATCGACTGACCTTTCGGAATAGCAACGGTCTTATTGGATTGAGTGAGCGTTACATTGATAAAGCCTGTTTCACTGGTATCAATGGCACTCATACTGAATGCTTCGCTCATAAATACCTGTGCATGACCAAACAAGTCTTCGGCTGTTGCCACAAATCCTGAAGGACCACATGCATAAACTGTCGATTGATCAAGATCATCAATTGCAGCAAGATGAGTCACATTTAAACGCGAATCATGCTCCTGATCTTGGGTATAAAATACATGAAATTTAAATAATGGATATTGTGCTGCCAATGCTTCAAATACATTTAAGAATGCAGCATCTTCGTGTCGCTTTACCCAGTACATCAAATCGACTGGCGTGTGCTGAAGCTGACTTTTGACCTGCATACCTTCAATCAAGCTCAACATTGGGGTAATACCGCTTCCCGCTGCAAGCATCACCACGCGTGACTGAGCAGGTATAAGCATATCACCAAAAGGTTGGCCCAGCTCGATCACCTGCCCCACCTGGCTATCCTCGACCAACCAGCGGCTTACTATGCCATCAGCCACTTTTTTTACTGTCAGTACAAGGGTGTTGTCGCGCTCGGTCAAACTATAGTTACGCTCATAAAGACGGCCCTGCACCTTCACGCGAACAGGATGATGCTGTCCTGGCTGGCCAAGATTCACATGGCGGTTTGGCTCGAGTGTCAACGACACTGTATCAGCTGCAACGTTCTCTTTACGCACAATTTTTGCAAGAGCACGATGTGTAGACCAGATAGGATTGATTTTTTGAAGCCAGAAATCAGTCGCATGCGGGTCGAACACTGATTCGGTCAGTGAGCGTAAGAGTGTGTTTCTCTTGGAGATAGATTGCATGTTGATACTACTCGATGTGTCGCTTTTTTAATTATTATACACCTGTATATAAATTTGTATATACAGTTGTCCTTTTATTTACGTTTCAAATCGTAAGCTGCTGTGGTTATAATGAGATGAACTTACCAAACTCTTGCAAAATATGGCGTCAACTTCTCTTTCTCACGTGCTCGACAATCCTTCTCACAATCCCGAGATTTTTGAGAAAGCGCCAATTCGTACTGTGGGTCGTAAGGCAACCATCACCAAAGAAGAGTTATTTCAAGCCGCGCTGAACTTAATTGGCCCTGAAAAAAGTATATCGTCTTTAAGCTTAAGAGAAGTTGCACGCGAAGCTGGCATTGCACCCAATAGTTTTTATCGTCATTTTAGAGATATCGATGAACTGGCAATCGATTTGATTAATCGTGCTGGGTTAGTGTTGCGCCAGATCATTCGTGAGTCACGCCTGCAAGCATCAAAGCAAAACAGCATTATCCGTAGCTCTGTTGAGGTGTTTATTCAGCAGCTCGATGCAGATGAAGGCAATTTAAGCTTGCTGCTTCGTGAAGCATATACTGGCTCAAAATCTTATAAAGAAGCAGTTGAGCGGCAGCTCAATTTTTTCCAGCAAGAACTGCAAGAAGACTTGATCCGTCTTGAACGGCTCAATCATAGCCGTTTGTCACACCCCGATCTTGTGTCACGTGCCATCACCCAACTGGTGTTTACCATGGGTGCCAAAGTGCTTGACTTACCAATCGATGAACGAACAGCAATGGCTGAACAAACCATGATTATGATTCGTATGATTTTAGAAGGTGCAAGACACCTCGATGAAGCCAAAATACGTTAAGTGTGATGTCACAGGATGTGACGCTTTATTTATCGAACTTATACAAAAACTTTAAAAATCAAAACATTTCAGTGCGTATTTATCCATTAACCTAATGAAGTGTTTTTCGTAATCGACTTTCGAGTCGGTTGATACTTTATAACAAAAAGAGGTTTTTCATGGCTAAGTCAACAAGCAAAGTACTTAAAGTATATACCCGCAACAACCTAGATGCAGCGGTTAAAGAATCTACAGTAAAAATCTTGAACCAGATTCTGGCTAACCTGATCGACCTTTCTCTCATCACCAAACAAGCGCACTGGAACATGCGCGGCAGTAACTTTATTGCCGTTCACGAAATGCTTGATACATTCAGAACGTCACTCATTACCCATCTAGACAACGTTGCAGAACGTTCGGTACAGATTGGCGGTACTGCTTACGGAACCACACAAGCTGTTTCCCAAACGTCGCACCTTAAGGCGTATCCAGTTGAAATCCACGATGTACAAGATCACTTGAAAGAACTTGCAGATCGCTATGGCGTAGTGGCGAACCACCTACGTGATACCATCGAAGAAATCAAAGATCCAATTTCTGAAGACATCATTCATGCTGCGCTTGAAGATCTAGACCAGTATTTATGGTTCCTCGAAGCCAACATTGAGCAAGATCAAACCACCTAATTTAGGTCGTATAAAAAATGGGAGCATTTGCTCCCATTTTTACTGTCCAACATTTTGGTTGATGCTTATGGTTTTACCACAACCATCACCTGAATCGCATTGGGTGTCAACGAAATTTCTTCGAGCAAACTAATTCCTTCTTTTTGCAGTTTGACCAGTCGATCAATTTCGTCTTGACGAATGCTCGGATTGAATTGCTGCAAGTAAGTCAAACGGTCAATTTCGTATTGCCATTTTTGGCTATAGTGCTGTTTGGCCTGCTCTTTGAGTTTTGGCAACTCTTCTTTGGCAGATCCAAGTGCCTGCGTATAACGCTCCTCAATCACGTCACGACGTGCCTTAACAACCTGACGGCAGCTATTGCCATCGAGGTGATGCAAATACGGACGTAAAATAGCCGGATCAATTTTTTCAGACAAGTCTTGTCCTGTTTCACTCAACAGCACGCGCACCAATTGCTTTGGTAGGCTCGCTTGCAAGTTCAGTGATTTAGGAGCCACAACGTCTATTTTAAACCAGACTTCAAGCAAGATTGTTCCTTGCTTCAAGGCATT
This sequence comes from Acinetobacter soli, assembly GCF_000760595.1. Lineage (GTDB taxonomy): Bacteria > Pseudomonadota > Gammaproteobacteria > Pseudomonadales > Moraxellaceae > Acinetobacter > Acinetobacter soli. The sequence goes on from NZ_BBNM01000003.1 coordinate 42,193, forward strand.
CGATTTAAGCAACGCCACATTGGTACTACCAAATGATTGCGTATTGATCATTTCCATGACGCTTTCGATAAACGGATGCTCAAGTGTCAGATACTGTGCATCTTCACGAATTTGCGCTTGGTCACGGTAAAAGGTTGCCGTCATGCCATCTTCGTCTAAGGTCAGACCTTGTACCTGCATCTGGTCAGTTGGTTTAATAATCACCGTACCGTTACTTTGTTCATCAAAATCGATATTGGTTGACGACATGAAACGCTTCATAAACATCGGGAGCGTGGTGTTGTCGTCGTAATCTTCGAGTGCTTGAACAATTTTTTGTGCCACAACAGGTCGACATGAGTTGTACTCAAGTAAACGATCTCGACCAGCTTGCAATTCATTTTCAAGCGCCTGACGCTGAACATTCACTTCTTCAAGCAAATCTTCAAACTTTTGCCCTAAATCTGCCAGCAAACACTCTTTTAAGTCCACAATGAAGTTTTCTTGTAAGGTTTGTGCCGTTGGCGAAATACTACTGAAAATATTGAGCGCTTCGTTGTACCAGCGGAACATGCGTTCTTGTGCTGTTCCAATCAAATAAGGAACATGAATCTGAATCCGGTTTTCTTGTCCAATTCGATCTAAACGACCAATACGCTGCTCGAGTACATCCGGGTTGGCCGGTAAATCAAATAAAATCAAATCGCTGGCAAATTGGAAGTTACGACCTTCAGAACCAATTTCAGAGCAAAGTAAAATCTGGGCACCATAGCTTTCTTCAGCAAAATACGCTGCCGCCTGATCGCGCTCAAGCAAGCTCATTCCTTCATGGAACATTGCCGTGCGAATACCCGCATGTAAGCGCAATGCACTTTCTAGCGCTTCGACCACTGGGCCACTACGTGCAATCAGTAATACTTTTTTGTGTTTTAAATCTTTTTTCAAGATCTCCATGAGCCATGGCACACGCGGATCGGTTTGCATCCATGCACCATCGAGCTGACCTTCTTCAGGCCACATTTGCTCACGTAATTTACCGTCGAGCGACCAATCGGCTGGTGCCTCCAATGCCGCAGGCTGGCAATCACGCCCTGGAAAGCCCTGAATTGCTTCACGGGTATTACGGAACAAAATACGTCCAGTTCCGTGGCGGTCGAGTAACTCATGAATGGCACGGTAGCGTTGCTCTGGAATATCGTCAATCCGATGTCCGAGCAAGCTTTCAATTGCACCGATATGCGCTTCAGCCAGTGGCTCATCCGACATCAATACCTCAGCCACTTTCGCGGTTTGTTGATACTGCTCTTCTTCGTCTAGGAAGCGGTCTAAGCTGCTAAAGCGCTGTGGATCTAATAAACGCAAACGTGCGAAGTGACTTTCCACACCCAATTGTTCAGGGGTTGCGGTGAGTAACAAGACACCCGGCGTTTGCTCTGCAAGCTCTTCAATCAGGTCGTAACGATCGTTACCCCCTTCTTCTTCGCTCCACATCAGATGATGTGCTTCATCGACCACCAACAAATCAAAACCAGCTTCAAGCGCCTGTTCTCTGAGGTCATCATGGTCAATCATTAAATCGACGCTGGCGATAATGCATTGCTCGGTCAAGAACGGATTAAGCTCTGGGTCGTGTTCTTTTATAGAAGCAGTACGGGTCAGATCAAACAAGGAAAATTGCAAATTGAAACGGCGACGCATTTCAATCATCCACTGATACTGCAATGAATCTGGCACCAAAATCAAGATACGCTCGGCACGACCAGTTTTTAACTGCTGATGGATAATCAAGCCTGCTTCAATGGTTTTACCGAGGCCGACTTCGTCTGCCAATAATACGCGCGGCGCAAAACGTTGTCCCACTTCATGGGCAATATAAAGCTGATGCGGAATCAGCCCAACACGCGCACCAATCAAACCACGCAATGGACTGCTGTGCATATGCGCTTGTAAACGCAATGCTTCAATACGCAGGTCATACCATTCTTTATAATCGATTTGGCTGGCCAGTAAACGATCGAGTGGTTTAGAAAGCTGAATGTGAGCACCAATACGGGTTTCGTTTAAGGCTTTACGTTCTGCTTCGCCATTTGCAAGGGTACGCATCACGTTATAGCGCAACACACCATTACGATCTTCGATCGATTCGACTTGCCACTTGGCGCCTTCTTGGTCTTGAACTTCATCGTTTACATTGAAGACAATCCGAGATAAAGGAGCATTGTTGCGTGCATAGACACGCGTTTCATCACTTTTAGGAAATAATATGCTGATAGAGCGCTCATCAACATCAATTAAAACACCTAAGCCGAGTTCAGTTTCCGTGTCTGACAACCAACGTTGACCAATAGCAAACTGCTGCAATTTTTCCACCTTTATCTCAAGTTATCACTACATTTTACGCTGGCCATAAAAATGAATGGCAGTCGTTTTGTGTAGTCTTTACGCAATGTATTTTGACATAAAGCTCATCAAAAAAAATGAACTTTTAACGAATGTTGTAGGGTTTTCACATTAAAACGGAACGGGACAATGAAAGCTCATCAACTCGTCAGTTTTTGGATGATAAAAACTTAATTGCTCTGCATGCAGACACAAACGTGGCATCAATTGCTGATGCACAAGTTCTGCATAGAGGGTATCTCCTACAATAGGATGCCCCAGATATTGCATGTGTACGCGCAGCTGATGCGAACGCCCTGTGATCGGTTTGAGCTTCACACGTGTCACCGCAACGCCATCAATCTCCAGATGCTCCATCACTTCCCAATCGGTGAGCGCTGGTTTTTTAAAATCTGGATCTGCAATATGCAATGGCGGACGTGCTGGATCATACACCACGGGAACACTGATCTGCCCTTTTCCGTGAAGCTCACCTACCACAAGGGCTTGATAAGTTTTACCGGTTTGACGAGACTGGAACTGCTTTGAAATGGCACTTTGTGCCGCTTTATTCAATGCAAAAACCAAAATCCCGGAGGTATCGCGATCTAGACGATGAATAAGTAATGTTTTGGGTTCGATTTCGACTAAGCGCGTGAGTAAACTATCGAATAATGCGTCGCCTTTCCCCGGAACACTGAGTATGCCTGCTGGTTTATGGACAACCATGAAATCTTCATCGCGATGGATCAGGTGATCAGTGAGAAAATTACTCAATGTTTTCTTCCAGAGGTGATGTAAAAATCAGCCGGCAATAATAAAAAGCTTGGCTTGGAAATACAATGCATATCTGTCGTTTTTCAGCAACTTTTTCATAAATTAGCGCTTGATTTTAGCAGATTAGCGACTTTCAAGCATTAGCTCTCTATCTGGGCAAGTAATTGCGCAATTGCATATTGTGCAATTTCAGCATCTTGATAAGACTTTACGCCAGAAATTCCAATCGCGCCCACCAAATCGTTCAAATAAAGAATCGGCTCACCACCTTCAAGTTGGCCTTTAAAGGTATCAACTGTTAAAAAGCCCATTTGACCATTACGAATCAGATCTTCAAAAGCTTTGGTCGGACGGCGGCTTAAGGCTGAAGCTTTGGCCTTTTCAAGGCTTAAACCTGCCGTGAGTGCAGATGCTCCATCCATACGCTTCATGAGCAACAGTGCACCGGCATCATCGACAATAGCAATACTGACCTTAAACTGATGCTCTTGTGCATATTTGATTGCGGCATCGACCAGAATTTCGGCATCATCCAGTGTCAGGTAATGTTTCGTTTTCATCAGGTTTACTCCAATAAAAAAGCCCGAAACCGGGCTTTTTAGATACATCAATTATTTCATTTCGGCAAACGTTTCTTTGGCAGCCTGAAGCGTAAATTCGATATCTTCATCGCTATGCGCAGCAGAGATAAAGCCAGCCTCAAAAGCAGACGGTGCTAAATTTACGCCACGCTCAAGCATACCGTGGAAAAATTGTTTGAATGCACCAATGTCGCAAGCCAGCATCGAATCGAAACTGGTGATATCTTCTTGATCTGTAAAATACAAACCAAACATACCACCGGCTTGCTGGGTTTTAAACGGAATGCCTGCCTCATCTGCCGCTGCCTGTAAACCACTTAACAGTTTCTCAAGCTTTTTAAACAGATTATTGTAAAAATCTGGCTGACGAAGATGCTTAAACATGGCAATTCCGGCACGCATGGCCAACGGATTACCAGACAAGGTACCCGCTTGGTACACACCACCAAGTGGTGCGATACATTCCATGATTTCACGCTTTCCGCCAAAAGCACCCACAGGCAAACCTGCACCGATGATTTTACCCAAAGTGGTTAAATCCGGTTTAACATTGTATGCAGCTTGGGCACCACCCAGCGAAACACGAAAACCCGTCATGACTTCATCGATAATAAATACTGCGCCATATTGATCGCAGACATCACGAATCGCCTGTAAGAAACCCTCAATTGGTGTCACCAGATTCATGTTACCAGCAACAGGCTCAACAATCACTCCAGCAATTTCATGGCCAAACTTGGCAAAACATTCTTTTAAGGCTTCAATATTATTATACGGAAGCGTTAGGGTATGCTTTGCAAAATCGACTGGCACACCTTTTGAGGTCGGTTCACCTTCACCGAGTGTGAGTAAACCAGAACCCGCCTTAACCAACAATGAATCGGAATGACCGTGGTAACAGCCTTCAAATTTAACAATCTTGTCACGTCCGGTGTAACCACGCGCCAGACGGATTGCCGTCATGGTCGCCTCTGTACCTGAGTTGGTCATACGAACCATCTCAATCGACGGCATGATATCGCAAATAATATCGGCTAAAGTAGTTTCATGTACAGTTGGTGCACCAAAGCTCAAACCATCTAATGCCGCAGTTTGTACGGCTTGAATAATATCTGGATGCGCGTGACCCAAGATCATTGGCCCCCACGAACCCACATAATCGACATAACGCTTGTCGTCTTCATCCCAAAGATATGCACCTTGTGCTTTTTTAATAAACACAGGCGTTCCGCCAACGCCATTAAACGCACGAACTGGCGAGTTGACTCCACCTGGAATATGTTTACTGGCTTGCTCAAACAATTGCACTTGCTTTGGAGATAAACGCATGAATACTCTCGATGATTAATAAAATTTGACTATGAATTTACAGCAGATGACGGCGCTGCAAATAAAGCAGCCCATGCTTGAATACGCGCTGGAATATCCTGAACGGGTCGACCTAATATATCACTAATCACCGCGCACAGGTCAGCTCCCTGCTCAATCACCACCTGCGCATTTTCAACCGTTAAGCCGCCAATGGCACAAATTGGCACATCAAACTGCTGGCGTGCCTGCCGAATCACTTCAATACCGACATTGCCCGCTTCAGGCTTGGTTGAGGTGGCGTAGATCGCACCGAATGCCACATAGGTTGCACCATCTTGAATGGCTTTTTCTGCAAGCGCCAAGGAGTTCAGACAAGTACGACCAATAATCACGCCTTGCGGTAATTTCTGTGTAGCATCTGAAATTTCACCATCAGATTGCCCCAGATGTACGCCCAGACCATAGCGAACCGCCAGATCAAGATCATCGTTGATCACAAACGGTACATGATATGCTTCGCACAAGACTTTAATTTGTTCTACTTCAAAATATTGATCGGTTTTGGCAACCTTTTTTCGGCGGTATTGCAAAATAGCGATATGACCAGTCGATAATGCAATTTCCAGTTTATCCAATAACAACTCAAGCGGATCATCATTGGTAATAAGGTATAAACCGCGCATGAACTTCGTTCTCAACTGTACTGACCTGTAAAGTATAGCAAATTTGCTTTCATTGATTTTTTTTATACGTGTATTTTCGTAATAAAAAACCCCGAATTATTCGGGGTTTTTTAAAGCCGTGATGACTTAGAAGCGGTAACCTAGACCAAGATAAGTCACAATCGGGTTAATTTCGATTTTGCTTGAACCTTGAACCAAAGTTGCGTTCGATGCATTGCTGACGATATCGAGATTTGCATGCGTGCTGAGGTGTACATAGCTGACAGAAGCCGTTGCAAACCAGTTAGGCGTGATATTGTAATCTGCACCAACGAAAGCGACTGGTGCGACTGTGTCGTCGATATCTACACTGCGAATGCTACCACCAAGAAGCGCAATTTTAGCATTTACTTCAGGATTCAATTTAAAATCACGGAAGCTGGCATACATAAAGCCCGCACCCACATATGGACGGAACTTATTGTTGATATCGCCAAATGTGTATTTACCTGTCAATACTGGGCTATAAACTTTTACATCACCGACTTTGCTAAAGCTCTCGAGGTCTAAACGATCCCCTAGCAGTTTCCCTTTACCTTGAATATCTACTTTAGGTGGCACGCCCAAGATCAAACCAACGGTTACGTTGTCATTTACCAAATAATCAAGTTTGAATTCTGCTGTGTCTGCATTGTCTAACTCAAAACCAGCACTGCTTGTAAAACCTGATGGAATTAATGGAAAGTTACTATTTGACTGGACACCTTGCTTAGTGCCTTGTGGCATAATGTGCGCCCAACCTGCCGAAACAGCATATGATTTACCATCTGAGGTTGCTGCGTGTGCGCCAAAACTTGTAACAATCAATGCAAGTGGTAAAAGTGCTGTTGTTAATTTTTTCATCAAAAAATGTCCTATTTTATTGAATCTAAAGGCCAAGGCATCCCAGCCCTACAGATAATCTTGATATTAGAAGAAATACATGAAAGATCAACTAGAAAACTCAAAATTTCGTAACTGCGTAGTCGTTTAATTCATCAAAAAATCTGTACAACACTTTTAACTGGGAATTTTGTCATGATCACGATGTTTTAAGCTCAATTGCCCTCTGAGTACATCGGCAAACATTTTCCAGTCTGAAATAAAGCTATACAGTGGCTGTTTAAAGCTCGCCGGTTTATTCTTTTCAAATACAAAATGCCCGACCCATGCGCAGGCATAGCCTGAGACCAAACCATAAAGTGCATAGCGCGGCTTGCGCTGACGAATCGCTTTAGCAAAGAAATACAATCCGATTGAACTCCCTGCCACATGCAGCCGTCGGCTAACCATATGACGGTGCTCGGTGAGATAAAAACGATAAAATTCGGAATAATTACGAATGGGAAAGTTGGGTTGCTGAGTCGTAGCTAGCGTGTGCATCTTCACTGGCGCATTCATGAGTAGTGTCCTGAGTTTTTTTATTCAAGATACGCCTTTTCAAAACAAAAATGTAGAAAATCGGATGAAATTTATGCTGTTTTACGCCAACAGTGTAGTGCTAAGCGTGGCAGATCTAAGGTGAAAAGATACGAGCGAATTCAATACAAACATCAAGCGTAGATGGCCACGTTAATGCTATGCTTCATTTAAAGACATGATGAGAATGAACAAGGCGTTGGAGGTGTATCATGATTGAAGTCGAGTTAAAATTTCAGCTTCCAGAAAATAAGAAAAAAAGTGTTTTACAAGCCTTAAAGGCCAAGACCGCAGAAAAAATTCGGCTACAAGCGAAATACTACGATACTCCTGATCGTTTATTGGCACAGCAGCATGTAGCTTTAAGATTGCGCTTGGAAGGTCAGGAATGGGTACAAACCTTTAAAGCATCAGGTAAAACACATCTTGAACGCATTGAATGTGAAGTCAAAATAGGCAAGTCGAATGCTGAGCCAGAAATTGACCTAAGTTTGTTTCAAGCCTATCCAGAGGTGATGCAACGACTTCAAGCTGTACTGGGCGATCAGGTGAAAACGCTTTGCATGCAATTTAAAACAGATGTTCAGCGCACCTACCGCGTGGTTGAGGTTGACGGTACGCATATTGAAATTTGTCTGGATGATGGCGAAGTTTCGACACCAGAGCGAGCTGAAAAAATATGTGAAGTCGAATTTGAACTTAAATCTGGCTCTGCCGAAACGTTGATCTTGTTTACACAAGAGTGGGTGAAAAAATATAAACTTTGGCTCGATGTGAGAAGCAAAGCTGAACGCGGCAATCTGCTCGCGACCAATCAGAAAACCTCGCCAGCCACCAAAGCGAAGGCACTGGTTTTAGATAAAAAAATGTCAAACGATATGGCACTGCGCCAAATGATTGGCAATGCACTTGCACAATTGCTCCCCAATGCTGCATTTATTGCTGAAGATATCGCAGCACCTGAACACATTCATCAAGCACGAGTCGCCATTCGTCGAATGCGAAGCGCGTTAAAAACATTTGGTCGCTGGTCGAGCGATGTAGATACCAGTTGGGAAGCTGCTCTTGGCGATCTTCAGCGCGAACTGGGTGTATCACGTGATCAAGATGTCCTTCGCGATGAGATTTTGCCAAAACTGGTTGAATCGGGTGCACCCTTTAAGAGCCTTCCGAAAGAAAAATACGGTCAGCTCAAGGCGTATCAAACATTTGAAAAACCTGAACATGTGTGTTTATTGCTGCAATTGCTGGCGTTTAGTATTCATAATGACAAATCAAGCAAGAAGAAAAATCTGAAAAAGCAAGCATCAGATACACTTGATCGCTTACTCAAGAAAATTATTCAAGATGCCTCAAAGTTTGCTTCATTGAAAACCGAACAACGCCACCGCCTACGCAAGCGAGCCAAACGATTACGTTACAGCATTGAATTTGTTTCAGGTCTTTATAAGAGCAAAAGAGTTAGCCAGTACTTGAGTCAGCTGCAAAGCATTCAGGAAATTCTGGGGGAGTATAATGATATGCATATGACTGAAACTTACTTTGAAGCGCTGACTACTGAGGACCCCACCTACTGGTTTGCTGTAGGCTGGAGCCGCGGACAACAATCTCAACTGATTAAAGACGCAAGTGAACAACTCGAGCGCTTTCGTCAGCAACCATCTTTTTGGAAGACCAAATAGAGCCTGATTGTTGAGCAAAACCTAACGATACTTTCCAAAAATTTTCCAGACACCATTGTCCGCAATGGGGTCTGAATAACTGTCATTGCGCTGTTTACGCGGCTTGTCTCTTGCATCGATCAGTTTAAAGTGCGGCTCTACACCGAGTACAATGCCATTCATATAAAATCGGGTTCGGGTATAGTCGCTTTGCCCGTGCTGAAACACATAGGTTCTGAGATCGATAAATTCTCGATGTGCCACCAATGCCGCAGTATCATCACTATTGATCCACTCCTGCATCGCCAGTACCTGATCCAGTTCAAAATGACCGCACTTTTGTTGCAAACTCGCTACACCACGAAAAGTTTTTGATTCTTTGGCACGGGTTTTATTGATCCGGATGCGATCTACATGAAAATAAAATAGCGGCAAATTCAAATGACTCGGTAAATGAATCGCATCGATTGTTTCATCTTCCATAAACGGCTGAAATAAACTTTGTGCACGCTCAATAAGTTCTTGCCAATGCTGGTAATAACGCTCGACATCGGCTTGTAAGCCATAATAAATGGGTAAGCCGTCCACCACCTCAAGCGACTGAGGTGGCCAGATATGCTGACGTAACAGATGAATATCCTGTTTGAGATTTTGAACCGCTATGGCATCTTGCATTAATCATCTCGTGCTCTGCTTAGGCTATTTAAGACTATGACAAAGGTTTAGTTTCTGCAAGGGTTTCACGTATAATGTTTGCCTCATTTGTGTTGGAAAAAACCATGTCTCAAAAGATTAATGCCGCTGATATCACCGAAGAAGAGGCTTTAAATGCCGTATTTTTTGAGCGTGCGGATGAGTTCATTAAACTTGCCAATGAGTTCTGCCGCCCTAAAAAAGGTGAAAAGCCAGACCCTGCTGAGCTACGTGGCCAAGTCAGTGCCGCAATGTTATTTGCGACTGCGCGTTTTAATACTTGGGTTGCCGCAAATAACTTTAAAGATGGTGAAGAAATGCGTGAGGCCAAAGAGCAAATCATGACGTATCTGATGCAACAATTCCAAATGATGCTTGAAGATAACTTTGACGAATATTGTGAGCAGTTCGAAAATTACTTACGTTTTAGAAAAAACGAAGAGTTTCACACACACAAACACAATCATTAAAAAAAGCCCCAGATGGGGCTTTTTTGATACCGTTTAAATTAAGAGCGTTTAACTGACTGTGCTTGACCGTACTGGTCGGCCATCACTTCAACCAAATGATCGAGCTGGATGTATTTTTTAATCACACGATCTACATCTGCTTTGGTGATAGTGGCATACTCTTGATCACGTTTCAGGCGATCTTTTAAGGTCTTTTTATATTCCATTTGGCCATTGAGCATTCGGTGAATATTACGCTCATCCTCAAGTGAAGTGACGCGTTTTTTCATGATATTGGCTTTTGCTGCCGCAACTTCCTGATCTGTTACACCCCTTTGAATCATTTCTTGCAACACTTCATGAATTAGCGATGAAAGCTGATCGGCCTTGCCCGCTGTGTAGTTTGCGCTAATGCTCAATACGCCATTGTTCAGGTCTGGATCGAGATCCACATCACTTCCAAAGCCATATACCAAGGCATTTTTTTCACGTAAAGCAACGGCCAAGCGCGATGAAATTTGTGAATCACCCAATATCTGCGCTAAAACCAGCATTGCAGGTGCATCAGGGTGCTCTGTACCCACAGGGAATGTTAACAGTGCTTGGTAGTTACCAAATTCACGCTGCTCAGAGAGAGCATGCACTTTTTGCGCTGGATAAGCCGTGTATTCAGACATCAGTTTTTTATAAGGCTCTTGATTATTCCAGTTTGCAAAATTCTGATTTAGCGTCTGTTTCATGCGCACTGGATCGAAATCTCCAGTGACTGAAATACGTGCGTGATTCATAGCAAAAAAGCGATCATAAAGTGCTTTTACTTGCGCTTGAGTGGCTTTTGAAATTTCTGTTTTAGCCAATTCAGGTTCGAAATGGTAGCGTAAATCTCCAGGTTGATAGGTTTCAACCAAGCGCGCCATAGTGAGCGCAGCAACCGTTTCAGGCTCGGTATAAGGACGATCTAGACTGGCCAAACTTTGCGATTTAATCAGATCAAATTGTGATTGTTCAAACGACGGCTTTTTCATCATTTCAATTATAAATTGAAAGAAATCATTAAATTGATCTTTATTGGCCTGAATATTAATCACCATACCATTATCCGACATGGCGGCTGACGCACTACCACCAGCCTCAATCGATTTGTCTGCTACTTGCTGCAAGTTGTATTGTTCAGAACCACGTAGCAATAAGTAAGAAGTTAAATCAAGTATTGCACTTTTTCCAAAAAGAGATTGTTCTGTACCAAAATCGACCGACAATGTTGCGTAGGTTCGATCATCTCGGGTTTCAGTCGGAAACAGTGCGTACTGCATGCTGTTGCTGAGTTGACCCCGCACAATTTTCTTTTCGTTGCTTTCAATTTCTTGTTTTGAGCGCTGAGTAAACTGCTGAATTTCACGCTGATATTCTGAAATATCTTTGAGCGGTTCAGGTGCCTCAGTTTGCTGATCAAGCGTTTTTTTCACGCTTGAAGCGGCTTGCTGCGCCATGGCTTTTTTCTGGCTTTCAGGCGTAGGTTTGATGTCTCCCACCACACGATGTGAGGCTGTAAAAAACTCACGATATATCTGATTGACCGTGGTGGTATCCAGTTTTTTTACATCATCGACATCTTGGTAGTAGCGCCCCCAATCACCTCGCGTAGAAGCAATGTAGTCACTTAAACGCGACCCAAGTGCAATCGGATCTTTTTGAATCAGATCGATCTGGGTCTGCATCAGTTGCTTGACACGCTTGAGCTCAATATCATCAAATGGCTTAAACTGCTCCACTTGCTTGGCCAATGCCGACTCAACGGTCGTGGCATTTTGCGAAGGTGAATACACAGCACCTAAAAAGACCAAATTAAAATTTTGATCAAGCCATGTTGCAGCTTCCACATTGGTTGCGGTGCCCGTTTCGACAATACTTTTATAAAGACTGCCACTTGGCTGCATGGTATACAAAAGTGGTGCAAGGGCTAATGCAGGTTGTAATTTAGGCTCACTCTTGTTGCTATAAATATTATATTTAGCCAGATCACTGCCCTTCTCGACTAAAAATTGTCGCGGCTGGATTTTCGCTGGATCTAATGCTGGTACCTGAACAGGTGCGGGTACAGCCCGAGACGGTATTTGAGCAAAGTTTTTGTCGATGGTCTGAAGAATTGAAGATTTGTCAAACTTTCCCGAAATAACCATGAGAGCATTATTCGGTGCATACCATGTACGATAGAACTGCTCAAGTTCCTGCATATTGATGGATTTTAATTCAGGTAAATCTCCAATCGGCAAACGGCCCAGATACCGATTGCCGTAAAATGCCTTAAACATCTGATCAATCAACACTGCAAAAGGTTGATCTAAACGCACTTCACGTTCGCGCTTTACAATTTCGATCTCGGAGGGAACATACTTGTCTTGCAGCACCAGTTTGTTCATACGCTGCGATTCCAAGTACAACACCTGATCCAGCGCCTGCTGATCTGCACGTACAATATTGGTGTAACGTGTAGTGTAATACTCCGTACTCGCATTGGTGGAGAGCGTATACTGATCCAGACGGCGCTGAAAGGCTTCACCTTGAACATCTTGGGTGCCTTTAAATGCCAAATGCTCTAGCAGATGTGCCATCCCCCCTTTACCTTTAGGATCATTCAACGAACCCGTTAAGTAAATGGTGTTGATAAATACTTTATTTGCTTTTTCGTTAGGTGCCAAAACAACACGTAAGCCGTTATCAAGTTTATATTCTTCAATATTGTGTTGTGACTTCACTAAAACAGCTTGAGACCAACTGAGGGTACTAAAACCCAGTAAAACAAAAGAAAAACTAAGCTGTTTAAAGCGCGTTAACATAATTGTTCCAAAAATATCGTAATAAGAATCATTAAAAATCGACACTATACTAAAAAATGTCCCGCGCTATTCATAGTGATTTTTTGAAACAAAAGCCAGTGTATGGTTTAGTCATCGTGGAGCTTTAAATTAAGATGACGATACAAACCACAATTGCCTGAAAACAAATAGGCCAATAAGCAGGTAATCACGGCGTACTCGGCAATCGCAACACCAAAAAGTTCAATGGCTAAGATAATAGAAGTCAAGGGTGCTTTACTCGCCCCTGCAAATAAACTCACTAGCCCCAGCCCCGCCAAGAGCGAGATAGGTAGCGGTAAAAACTGCCCTAAAGCATTGCCCAATGTTGTGCCCACAAAAAACAACGGCGTGATTTCGCCACCTTTAAAACCAGAGCCCAAGGTGGTCGCGGTGAAAATCAGCTTGCCAATAAAATCGGTGACAGGCAACTCATGATAAAACGAAGCAATCATGCTATGCACGCCTAAACCGTTAAAGGTTTGCTGACCGACCATGAGCGTCATCAACATGATGAGAATTCCCCCCACCATGGGTCGAAATGGCATGAAGGTAATATGACGATTCAAACGCTGACTGACAAAATGAATCGAGGCAATAAAGATACGTGCAATAATGCCAAAAACCACACCTGCAACAATCAGGCTAATGATCACTTCGCTGGTGAGTTTTGGAAAACTCGCCACCACATAATACTGATGCGGGTGCACAATATGAAAAAACTCGGGCACCTGCGATGCAATCACTGCCGAAACAAAACACGGAAAAACTGCCGAATATCGCAGTTTTCCAAGCGAGGTAATTTCAAGCCCATAAATGGCACCTGCCAATGGCAAGCCGAAAATTGCGGCAAAGCCAGAGCCAATACTGGCAATCAGAAAGATCTTGCGATTGTCATGTGGTACTTTAAATACTTGGGTAAGATGATCGGTTAATGCACCGGAAAGCTGAACGGCAGGCGCCTCACGCCCAGCCGATCCACCGAAAATCTGGGTGAGGATGGCACTGACAAATATCAGTGGACTCATGCGCTTTGGAATAAAGGCTTTAGGCTGATGAATTTCATCGATGAGCAAGTGTGTGCCCTTTTCGATGGGCGTACCATAGTAATAAAACAGATAGCCCAACATCAGGCCAATAAAGGGTAAAAAATAAATCAACCACGGATAAACACCGCGAACTTTATTGGCCAGATCAAAGCACGCAAAAATCAGACTCGACGAAACCCCAGAGATGACCCCGATCAGGATCGAAACCACAATCCAATACCCGGTATATTGAATAATTTCACGATATTCCGACGATGGAAAAATTTTCATATCTCTCAGTGTGCAAGCCGATTTAAATACGCATGATGAATGCTCAGGTTCTGGACAAAAGTGTAACATCTTTTGTAGCTTTCACGCTTAATCTGAACTTAAATGCAGGCGAAAACTTGTAAAGTGAAACGCTTAAGTGTGCTGAGCATCGTCGAGTGTAATGTCACTTTGCATGTACAGCACTGCGTATCCAGAAATTTCAATGCGCTGGTCATCTAAAATTCGGCAATACAATGTTCCACCACGTGTCGATGCCTGATAAGCAACCAATTCCTGTTTCCCCAGACGCTCGGCCCAAAGCGGCGCTACGGCGGTGTGAATCGAACCGGTGACCGGATCTTCATCTATTCCAATGGCTGGCGCAAAGTAGCGTGATACACAATCGTATTGCTGTGTATCTGGTGCAGTGATGAGTAAATCCAGTGTGGCATCAGATGCCGTAATGGCCGTTCTGATTTTCCCAAGCGTTTTTAACTTTGAAAAATCTGGCACTTCATCGAGTACATCTTGCACGCTTTCATATTCCACAATATAAGCCTGTGCATTTTGATACACAGCCTTAAAAGGCTTTTGAAGCGCTTCATCTAAGATAGCCGGGTAATCGTCAAGTTTCTGCGCTGGTCGAACAGGAAAATTCATCTGAATCTTGCCATCTTGTGCTTGCGATACGATAAAAATGCCTAAATCTTTTACATGAAACTGGAGCGTTTTAGCTGTGGTGTAATCTTTAAATAATACAAAAGCACTGGCCAGCGTGGCATGCCCACAAAATGCAACTTCGCTGATTGGAGAAAACCAACGAATTTCAAAATTCTGATGATCCAAAACTTTTACAAAAGCAGTTTCAGACAAATTGTTTTCAAGTGCGATAGATTGCATGAGGCTGTCTGAAAGCCAGTCTTCTCGAATAATGACCGCAGCAGGATTTCCTTTAAAAAGATGCTGTGTAAATGCATCGACTTGGTACATTTTCATGAATATCGTCTCTTGTTCGTTTTAGTCTATTTTCGCAATTAGGAAGAAAAATAACAGATACAGTATTTTAAAAAAAACCAGCACAGAAAAAAGCTCTAGAACAATCTAGAGCTTTTTGAATTGAATTTAAGACTGATCGAGCATGACATCGTCACGATCAAATACATCTTTATCGGTCTGTTTTAAAATCTGACTGGTCACCATGCCGGCTGTCATTGAACCATTTACATTCAAGGCAGTACGCCCCATATCGATCAGCGGTTCAATCGAAACCAGCAGTGCCACCAGTGTTACAGGCAAGCCCATCGCTGGTAGCACAATTAAGGCAGCAAACGTTGCACCACCACCCACACCCGCCACTCCAATTGAACTGAGCGTGACTATACCCACCAAGGTTGCAATCCAAACTGGATCGAGCGTGTTAATGCCAACCGTTGGCGCCACCATAACTGCCAACATGGCTGGATACAAACCGGCACAACCATTTTGACCAATTGTGGCACCAAAAGAAGCAGAAAAACTCGCAATTGACTCTGGAACCCCCAAACGACGTGTCTGGGCCTCGATATTGAGCGGAATACTTGCAGCACTGGAACGGCTGGTAAAGGCAAAGGTTAAAACAGGTGCAACTTTCTTAAAGAATTTTGCTGGGGAAACACCCACAAACAATAACAAGATGGCATGCACCACAAACATGATGCCCAGCCCAAGATAAGAAGCAATTAAGAAACTCCCTAAATTGAGGATATCCGCAATGTTCGAACTGGCAACGACTTTGGTGATTAAGGCAAATACACCATAAGGTGTTAGCATCATGACCAAACGGACCAGTTTCATCACCCATGATTGTAAGATCTGAATTGCATGCAAAACACGTTCGCCTTTGGCTTGGTCATCGCGAATTAAATGAATAGCCGCAATACCCAAGAAGACTGCAAAAATCACCACACTAATAATTGAGGTCGGATTTGCACCTGTCAGCTCTGCAAATGGATTACTCGGAATAAAAGACAGTACCATTTGTGGCACAGTCAAATCGGTCAGTTTGCCCACATAATCGGTTTGAATTGCACTTAAGCGAGCCGTTTCGGCTGCACCCTGAACCAATCCTTGCGCAGACAAGCCAAATAAATTGGTGACCCCAACACCCACCAGTGCTGCAATCAAGGTTGTAAACAGCAAGGTTCCAATACTATAAAAACTAATCTTGCCCAGTGCAGATGCTTCATGCAACTTGGTGACTGCACCTAAAATTGAAACAAATACCAGCGGCATTACCACCATTTGCAGCAATTTTACATAACCATTGCCCACAATATTGAACCAGCTAATCGAATCTTTAAGAATGACATTTCCACCGCCATAGATCAGATGCAAACCCAGACCGAATACGACACCCAGCAGCAAACCTGCCAGTACTTTTTTTGCCAAACTCCAGTTGGTTTTTCTGGTTTGTGCAAGCAGCAGCAAAGCGGCGATAAAAACAAGAATATTGACGATTAGAGGCCAATTCATTCCTCTACTCCTAATTTAATTTAAAACGTTTAACTTCAACTATTTGACCATAGCGTGAATCTACCACGCCAGTTTTTTTATTCAATCAAAGCCGCATAGTATGGAGAATATTTTCAATTATCTGATATAAATTATTATGTTATCTATATAATTTTTATTTAGATATTTAAACTCCACCCTGTTTAATTCTTCATCGAGATTATATTACGGATTGATCTTAAGACGTATACTATGTGGTTTTTTTACCCAATTCCATCTGTAAATCTTTAATGTTATGGCATCGATGTGGTTGCTAGATAGCAATTGCGTCAGGCACACGCTATAATCTTGGTCATGAAGCAAAACACCTACGCGCCAAGGATTGATCGCCTTATCATCCATGTATTGGTTTTGAGCTCACTACATCGGTTGGTTACCCTATGTCAGTTGAATCATCTAATACCCCGCAAAGGTTGAAGCCAGCGAACGGTCTCGATTAATATTTAAGCAAATCTAGGGTTATACGCAAATCATCAGTCGCGTATGCTCAACTCGATTTGTATTCTCCTCTGCCACAGGTCATACAAAAAGATCGACATGGGGCTGAGTTATTTAGATCACTCCCTTAAACGATGTCATGAAGCCATGGGCTGAGTGCTTAAATCATCCGCATCGAGCGATCAAGTTTAAGTCTCCCTCACCTTTTTCACATCAAAAGATTTAAGCAGTAAATTTTATGAAAATAGTTGTATTTAACAAACCATATGATGTGTTGTCGCAGTTTCGAGAAGACAGTAAGCATCCGACCGTATCAAGTTTTATCAATGATCCAGATTTACGAATTGCAGGACGTCTAGACCTCGATTCCGAAGGTCTGATGTTTTTGACCGATCATGGTGGTTTAAACCAATACATTACTCATCCAAACAATAAAAAGTACAAAACTTATTTGGTTCAGGTAGATGGTGATATTACCGAAGAAGCACTCGAACAGCTGCGCAAGGGTGTTGAACTGGCTGATGGCATGACCCTTCCGGCGAAAGCCATTAAAGTCTCTGAGCCTGAATGGCTCTGGGAACGTCACCCGCCAGTGCGTTATCGTGCCAGTATTCCGACCTCTTGGGTAGAAATCCAGATTTGTGAAGGCCGCAACCGACAGGTTCGTCGCATGACCTCAACAGTAGGCTTCCCGACTTTACGCCTCATTCGAACCAAAATTGGCTCAATTGATCTTGAGCGCTTGGGGCTACAACCGGGTGAGCAAAAGGAAATTGAACCGTTACTTTATCCAGACTTTAAAGATGTCCCTGAAGACAAGCCATTTCGCTCGCGTTCTTATGTGAAAAAGCCGGGTGGCACAGGAGGCAAGCCGCTGCATCAAAAAAATAAAGACGGCGACAAAAAAGATCCAGCGAAAAAGAAATCAGGTACCACTCGTATTTGGCAAATGGACGAAAGTGAAAAGCCACGTCGTAAGACCAACGGCACCACAAGACCCAACACCAAGAGTCGTGGCCGCCGAGCGCGTTAATCTGCTAAAAAAACAGGATGCTTCGGCATCCTTTTTTTATGATGTTACATTTTTTACTACACGAATTTATGCCGAATCGATACCATAACCATTTGAATATTGAGATCAATCAGATGATAAAAAAGCTGCTTCCTCTCATTGGACTTGGTTTTTCGGGATTTGTTTTTGCACAAAACCCATTAAGTGTGCATGTATTAAATTTAGATACCGGTCTACCATCGGCACACGTGAATGTGGTGCTAGAAGCACAGCAAAATGACAAATGGGTCGAAATCAACTCAGGCTCGACCGACGATAACGGTCGGATCGAGGCACTGTATCCGGAAAATAAAACCCTCGATAAAGGCGTATATCGGGTCACCTTCAAAACAGGTGAATGGTTTCGCCAAAAAAATCAGCGTAGTTTTTTTCCAGAGGTGCCCGTGGTCTTTGTCATCGATGGTTCTTTGCCGCATTATCACATTCCACTGTTAATCAGCCCTTACGGTTACTCGACGTATCGGGGTAACTGAGTACAAGAAAAGCAATCTTTTTAAAATTTGAACAGATAAAAAAAACCGATGCCTAGGCATCGGTTTTTTTTAGTTTTTAAGTGTTTTAAGCCAGTGTTGAAAGCGCAGAATTAAAGGTCTCGCTTGGACGCATTAATGCATTCACTTTAGCTGGATCAATCGCGTAATAGCCACCAATATCTACTGACTTGCCTTGTACTTCTGAAAGCTCAGCCACGATTTTGTCTTCGTTTTCACTTAATAGTTTTGCAAGTGGTTCGAACTTGGCTTTGAGTTCAGCATCTTCGTCTTGTGCAGCAAGTGCTTGTGCCCAGTATAAAGATAAGTAGAAATGACTGCCACGGTTATCAATTTCACCTGTGCGGCGCGATGGAGACTTGCCGTTATCGAGTAATTTACCCGTTGCTTGGTCAAGTGTCTTGGCAAGAAGTTTAGCGCGCGCATTGTCTTCTTTAATGCCCAACTCTTCAAGTGACACTGCCAACGCCAAGAACTCACCCAGTGAATCCCAACGCAAGTGGTTTTCTTCTACCAACTGCTGTACGTGTTTCGGTGCAGAACCACCCGCACCTGTTTCGTACATGCCGCCACCGGCCATTAACGGCACAATTGAAAGCATTTTTGCAGAAGTACCCAATTCCATAATCGGGAACAAATCGGTGAGATAGTCACGCAAGATGTTACCAGTGACCGAAATAGTATCTAGACCGCGAACAACGCGCTCAAGCGTATAACGCATTGCACGCACTTGCGACATGATTTGGATATCCAAACCTTCTGTGTCGTGTTCTTTCAAATACTTTTGAACTTTTTTGATCAGTTCATTTTCGTGTGGACGGTACGGGTCGAGCCAGAAAATCGCAGGCATGCCTGAGTTGCGTGCACGTGTAACAGCAAGTTTTACCCAGTCACGAATCGGTTCATCTTTTACCTGACACATACGCCAGATATCGCCTTCTTCAACGTTTTGCGTCAACAATACTTCACCCGTTTCAAGATCGGTAATGTTGGCAATACCCGCTTCAGGGATTTCAAAAGTTTTGTCGTGCGAACCGTATTCTTCAGCTTTTTGAGCCATCAAACCAACGTTAGGAACTGTTCCCATGGTTTTCGGATCAAAATTACCGTGCCATTTACAGAAATTAATCATTTCTTGGTAAATACGCGCAAATGTTGATTCAGGCATAACGGCTTTCGCATCGTATTGCTTGCCATCAGCACCCCACATTTTACCGCCTGCACGAATCATGGCTGGCATAGATGCATCGACAATGATGTCGTTTGGAGAATGGAAGTTGGTGATGCCTTTTGCAGAATCCACCATTGCCAATGCTGGACGGTGTTCTTGACATGCATGAAGATCTTCAATGATTTCTTCACGTAGCGATGTTGGCAATGTTTCGATTTTTTCGTAAAGACCTGCCATGCCGTTATTGACATTAATGCCAAGCTCATCGAACAGCTTGCCATGTTTTTCAAAAGCGTCTTTGTAGTAAATTTTCACACAGTGACCAAACACGATTGGGTGAGACACCTTCATCATGGTTGCTTTTACGTGTAAAGAGAACAAAATGCCTGCTTCGCGGCAATCATCGAGCTGCTTTTCATAGAAATCGCACAGCGCTTTTTTGCTCATAAACATTGAGTCGATGATTTCACCGTCTTTCAACGCTACTTTTGGTTTGAGTACAATCGTTTCGCCACGATTGGTGATCAACTCCATTTTAACGTTGCGCGCACGGTCAAGTGTCATCGATTTTTCGCCATGGTAGAAGTCACCTTCTTCCATATGCGAAACATGAGTTTGCGACCATTGCTTCCACTCACTCATTGAGTGTGGATGTTTTTTCGCATAATTTTTTACAGCTGCAGGTGCACGGCGGTCTGAGTTACCTTCACGAAGTACAGGATTTACTGCTGAACCTAAGCATTTGCCATAGCGTGCCTTGATTTCTTTTTCTTCTTCAGTTGTTGGATTCTCAGGATAGTTTGGAATCGCAAAACCTTTAGATTGAAGCTCTTTAATACATGCAGTGAGCTGTGCTACAGAGGCACTGATGTTTGGCAATTTGATGATATTGGTGTCTGGATCTTGAGTTAAACGACCCAACTCAGCCAAGTTGTTTGGAACTTTTTGCTCATCACTTAAATAATCAGAGAATTCTGCAAGAACGCGAGAAGCTACAGAAATATCACTTTTTGCAATTTCTATGCCTGCAGGCTTAGTAAAAGTCTCAATGATCGGCAGCAGTGAGTAAGTCGCTAATAGCGGCGCCTCGTCGGTCAGTGTGTAAATGATTGTTGACTTTCCACCAGCCATATATATCTCCTGCTTTGGATTGAGTTTTTTTAGGAGCGATGATCAAGATTCACTCCCTGAAACCGATTAGCTTAATAAAAACCCTGAGAGTATCCGCTGTCACGACTGTTCAGTCAACGTCATATCTAGTGATATCCACATTTCGAAAAAAAATAGTGTTCGACTATCAGATTTTGGATCGGTTCAATTGCACATATTGAGAAATTTAACTGTTTTAAACTCTTATTTTTCATATTTTTTACGGGCTGTTGTCATGATATGCATATGCTCGCAACAAAAAACACACCCAAATAAAAACCAGTGATTGTCACCAGTTTTTATTTGTTTATCTTTTATAAGCTTATGGCGCAGTGAATTTTAACCATTTATCCAGTTTATTTTGATCTTCAACAGTTAACTGAACTTCCTGTAGTTCAAGCGCATCGGCACCTATTGTAAAAGTCATAAGCTCATCTCGACGAAACGCATGTACAACATATTCACCCGATGCCTTGGCATAACGTGCCAATAGCTTTTCAGTCGCTTTTAAACCATCAATCGCAACAATCACATCTTGCGCAGAAAGGCCTGCTTTGGCTGCACTAGCACTACGGTTCACCTGTTGTACCAACACACCTTCTGGTTTGTCAGCCAACTTCATACCAAATGGTAATTGTTTGTCGCGCTGAATGCTGTAGTTCAGACCAAATTCTGGTAAAAGCTGATCGAGTGGCAATTCATCTGTGGTATTGATTAAATGATTAATCTGCTCAAGCCAGTTATCACCAGTTAACTGTTCACACAATTCAAAAATGGTCCGCTCATTCACCTGAACACCATTTTGTGTATTGGCATACATTTTTTGTAGCAGTGCATCGAGGTTCGATCCACGTAAGCGCAGGCCTAAATCGAGACAAAGTGCAACCAAGCAGCCCTTGTTGTAATAACTGGTACCGGCATTGTTGGAGTTTTCATCTGGACGATAAAACTTGATCCATGCATCAAAACTTGACTCTGCCACAGTCTGAACAAATCTTCCCGGATTTTGTAAATAGCGGTCGATCTGTGCTTTGAGTAATTTTAAATACGATGCCTGTGAAATGACGCCACTTCTGAGCAGGACCAGATCATCGTAATACGATGTAAAGCCTTCAAAAATCCAGAGCAACGACGTATAACCTTCCTGATGCAAATTATACTGGGCAAAAGTTTCTGGTCGGATAAATTTGACCAGCCACGAATGAAAATACTCATGACTGCACAAGCCCAAAAAGCGCTGGTAATCTTCAGACGGTTCTTCTGCTTCATTCGGCTGTGGCAAATCGGTACGCGGAATAATTAAACTGGTACTGTTACAGTGCTCAAGACCACCATAACTATTGCCAGTGGCCATAGTCATAAAGGTGTAATCTTTAAAAGGTGCCGAGCCAAAAATTGCAATTTCAGTCTGACAGATTTTCTCTAAATCTGCTTTTAGGCGCTCGACATTGGTATTGTGTTGACCAGAAATCACCATTTTATGCTGAATTCCTGCTGCTTCAAATTCAAAGCGCGTCTGTTCAGCCAATTCAAATGGACTATCGATTAACTGATCATAATTTTCGGCTTTGAGTGTAAAGCGCCCTCTCACCAAGCTTTTTGCAGGTAAACCCGTAGCCAACTGAAAGTGTTTGAGCTCATCTGGTAGAAAAAGCTCAACTTCACATGGTTTTTCTTCTTGATTAGAAAGCCCCATACACACACAAGCTGGATTGACGTATAAACGGGTCTGATCAACATAGGCCCCACGCACCGACAGATCAAAAGCATAAACATCATATTCAACCGTGATGAGCTCGTGATCGTTGTTAAAGAGCCTCCAGCGGTTTTTTTGCTCTTTTTTAATTTGTAAAATACGACCCGCTTCATCGTATGCACGAACCGACTCAACATGTTTGGCAAACTCACGAATCAGGTAACTGCCCGGAATCCAGGTTGGAAGCCATAACTCCTGATTGGGGTCTGCAAGAAAACGTAAGGTGACATGAACGAGATGCTGACGATAGTCGTCAAATTCGATTTGATAATGCAACATAGTTCTACATAAGAATTAGCAAGATGATCTTAGCTTAGCATTTTTTTACAAAGTCTTGCGTAGTTGTCTTATTTGTCTGCAAAAGTCACTAGCCTTGAACCCAAAAAAGGCATAGCATGCGTGTGTTTTGGCATTTCCTGCTAGAGGATGGCAACCTAAGGTGAACACGTGCGACTGATACTGACCATTATTTCTTTATTTAGCCTTTTATGTGCATCTGTTGCACATGCAAATTTGCTTAATATTGCACCCGAGAGTGTTGAGGCAGAAGCATGGAGTATTGTGGATGCGCAATCTGGTCAAATCATTGCCGAGCACAACAGCCATGTACAACGGGCACCAGCATCCTTAACCAAAATGATGGTGGCTTACATTACCTTAAAAGAGCTAAAAGCAGGAAAGCTCCACAAAAATGACATTCTCACGGCAACACCTGTGGTCAATATGGTGATGTGGGATGAATCACAAATGTATCTCAAGCCGGGTGAGCAGATTTCAATCGATCAATTGCTTGCCGGTTTAATTGTGATGTCAGCCAACGATGCTGCGGTCAGTCTAGGTGAAAAAATTTCAGGTAACGTCCCCAACTTTGTGGCACGTATGAATCAAGAAGCACGCGCACTGGGAATGAAAGATACTCATTTTTCCAACCCGGCGGGTGTCACCATGACCGACCACTATTCTACATCGCATGATTTGAGCCTGCTTGCACAGGCAATTGTCAAAGAAACACCCGATTATCTAAATTACTCGAAACTTCCAAGCTTTCGCTATCAGCAGCGCTTTCATCGTGCGACCAATTTGGCGCTTAAAATGGACCCTACTGCTGACGGCCTAAAAACAGGTTACACCAAAGCTGCTGGATTTAACTTGGCGTTAACTGCGAAGCGCCCAACCATGAATGTCGATTTGCCTGAACGTCGACTGATCGTGGTGGTACTCGGCACTAAAAATGCATTTAAACGTGCCGAAGTGGCCAACAAACTCATGAATTTGGCCTACGCCTATACCCGTGATGAAGAAGTGATCAAAAACAAGCAATTGATTGCTGAGCTGCCTGTTGTGAAATCCACCTTAAAAATGTTTAAGGTCGAAACACATACGCCAACCATTGTGACTACATCGCTTTACAATCTGGCACAGCCAATTGATCTCAACAACTTTGATAACATTTCTCAGCGTTTGTTTACGCCAATGGCCAACGGTCAAAAGCAATGGATTGAACCCTTACAAACCACCAATACGCGTATTAATGTAGAACTGAATGAACAACAGTTGACCGCGCCTTTAATGAAAGCAATCAATTTGGCTACGGTTCAGATTTATCAAAACAACCAATTGATTCACAGCATTCAGATTAACGATACAGTGCATATCGAAGAAGCAAATTTCTTTGAACGTTTCTTTATGTGGGTAAAGGGTTTGTTTAATCTGTTTGGGCATGACCAGCAAACAGCAAAGCTGTATCCGCTGCACTAAGTTGTAATCGTCAGATATATTCAGGCAGCTTCGGCTGCCTTTATTTTTGCAAAAACCTCAATAAAAATGCCATTTTCAACTCAAATTAAGACATTTTGAGCAGAAAACTCAATAAAATTTGATAAATCGCATTGAAAAGCTAAAAATCGTCTCCAACTAAGAAAAAATGAACGCTTAAATGTGAAATTTGTGAGATTTTGCGATTTTTAATCTACAAATCTGCTTTTTCACTTTATGATGTGAACTTAAATTGATTGAATGGATCAACAAACATGACTGCTATTGCAAATAACCACGTGGTTTCATTCCACTACAAATTAACGAATGCTGAAGGTGAAACCCTTGACCAATCTCAAGGCGAACCACTTGCCTATTTGCACGGTGCAGGTAACATCATCCCAGGTTTGGAAAATGCACTTGTAGGTAAAGCTGTTGGTGATAAATTTACAGTGAATGTTCCAGCAGCTGAAGGTTATGGCGAGTACAATCCTGATCTCGTTCAAGAAGTTCCAGCTCAAATGTTCCAAGGTGTTGAAAACATTCAACCGGGCATGCAGTTCCAAGCGCAAACTGATGACGGCGTTCAGATCGTTACAGTTAAAGCTGTTGAAGGTGACAACATTGTTGTTGATGCCAACTTCCCGCTTGCTGGTCAAGATTTAACGTTTGAAGTTGAAATCGTTGAAATTCGTGATGCAACTCAAGAAGAGTTAGATCACGGACACGTTCACGGTGTAGGTGGTCACCACCACTAAGCTGGAAATATCCAGTATAAAAGGTAAGGCTTCGGTCTTACCTTTTTTTATGCATCCAACACACAAAAATGATAAAAATAGAGCATGAACTAAAATTAAACAGCATTTCACATCTCGCTCACTTTTTTACTTATAAGATTAAAGACAATTCGCTTTCACACACTTTATAAATTTAAACACTTTAAATAGGTCTACAGATGAATCAATTGATCTGGTTTCGAAATGATCTTCGGTTAAACGATCAATCTGCGCTATGGCATGCAACACAGGCCGGTACAACGCTTGCATTGGTTATTTTCTCTCCTGAACAATGGCAACGTCATGATGATGCGCCGATAAAAATCGATTTTTATTTACGTCAACTTGCACAGCTTAAAGACGATTTAACAGCACTCAATATTCCGCTGATTGTACGCACCATTCCATTATGGAAAGATATTCCAGATGAGCTAGTCAAGCTGGTAGAGTACTACAAGATTGAAAATGTTTATGCCAATGTCGAAGTAGGCATTAACGAACTTGAGCGGGATCATCAGGCTCAAACAGCACTCCATGCCATTCAAAAAGATTTAAAACTATATCAAGATAAAACCCTATTCACTTTAGGCAGTATTCGTAATAAAAGTGATGCGCCTTATCAGGTGTATACACCATTTAAGAAAAACTGCTACGAACTGCTCAATATCAGTCTTCCTCAATGCTTCCCGCAACCCGAAGCTCAGTCGAATGTACCAAAAATCAAAGCAGATGACTCAAAACTTCCCTCCATGACGGACTTGGGTTATGACGAAATCGATAAAAAAACCCAAGCCCTCTGGCCTGTCGGTGAAAAAGCAGCGCATAAGCGTCTTGAAGCGTTTATAAAAGATAAAATCAATCACTATCACGAGCTGCGTGACTATCCGGCCGCTGAAGGAACCAGTTGTATTTCACCGTATTTGACCATTGGTCTGGTTTCTATTCGTCAGTGTGTACAGGCAATTTTTGTAAAACATCAGGGCCAGTTTTTATTAGAAAATAAAGGTCAGGAAGTTTGGCTCAATGAATTACTCTGGCGCGAGTTTTATCAGCAACTCATGTTTGACTTTCCAAAGCTGTCGCGCCATCAGCCCTTTCAAGATCAAACCAAAACCATTCCATGGAAAGACAATGACGCGCATTTTAAAGCATGGACACAAGGTCAAACCGGCATTCCGATTGTCGATGCCGCCATGCGTCAGCTCAAGGCAACAGGCTGGATGCATAACCGTGTCCGTATGATTTGTGCCATGTTTCTGACCAAAAACCTACTGATCGATTGGCGTAAAGGCGAACAATGGTTTATGCAACATTTGATCGATGGTGATTTTGCGGCCAATAATGGCGGCTGGCAATGGAGTGCTTCGACGGGCACCGATGCCGCACCCTATTTCCGTATTTTTAATCCAGTCAGCCAATCGGAAAAATTCGATCCAGACGGGAAATTTCTTAGAGAATGGCTCCCCGAACTCAAACATTTGGATAATACTCAAATCCATGAGCCATACGCGAGTAAACAAATCTCAAAGCTCAACTATCCAAAACCGATTGTCGATTTAAAAGCCAGTCGTACAGAGGCGATTGAAGTATTTAAAAATAATTAACTCATCTGTTGGCTTTCAGAAGGCTATTTATGTTTTTCTGGAAGCTTTCCCCCATTCAAATCTGAACTCAAGTCATGCCATAAAATAAAATAGAAAAAACAGCTGACTTGCTATATTGTGATAACGTTTAATAAAAATATGCGTTTGTTTTATTTTGAATAAGTAAAAACTAAGAATAAACCGTTTTACTCATCTCATCGATTTATGTATTCAGGTAAGCCTATGACCTACTCGCATCATGCAGAAGATCACTATATTCATCGTACCGGTTGGCTACGTGCCTCTGTGCTGGGGGCGAACGACGGGATTATTTCAGTGACCAGCTTAGTCATGGGAATGGCCGCGAGTGGTGCAAGCTCGCATACCTTGTTTATTGCTTGTCTGGCCGGTTTGATATCGGGTGCAACGTCCATGGCCGCAGGTGAGTATGTCTCGGTTCAGTCGCAAAAGGACATTGAGCATGCCGATTTGAAGTTTGAGGCAAGAGAGCTTGAAAAGAATCCTCATCTTGAATTAGAAGAGTTAACCATTATTTATATGCGCCGCGGCTTAAGCCCAGAATTGGCCAAAGAAGTTGCCATTCAGTTAACCGAGAAAGATGCACTTGAAGCACATGCGCGCGATGAAATTGGTATTATTGAGCAAACAGCGGCACGTCCTATTCAAGCCGCGTTTTCATCGGCTTTGTCTTTTTCATTGGGCGCACTTTGCCCGATGCTGGCTATTTTGCTGAGTCCTGAACATTTGGTGTCGATCGTGGTGTTGATTGTCGGCGTATGCTCTTTGGCAATCATGGGGGCACTGTCGAGTTATTTTGCCGGTACAGCACTATGGAAAGGCAGCTTACGGATTACACTTTGGGGCATTTTGGCGATGGCCTTTTCAAGCTGGGTTGGGTCATTTTTTCAGGTCGGACCAATTTAATCTTGAGCTGCAAATGATCAATCAGGCCTCAAGCAACATTAGATGATCTTTTCATTCATATATCGCCAGTAACGCTTTGGCACATACTGAATATGCAATTTAATGTTTTTACGGGCCTGAATATTGACGCTGTTGAAGTAGTCTTTCCAGAGCTGATCGTAGAGCATCTCCTGCTCATCCAGTTCAAGGTCAAAATTCTGACTAAAGCCATTGTCGATATTTTTATCGATGGTACTCGCATTGAGTTCGACTTGATGAATGGTATTTAAATCGTAATAAATACCGTAGTGGCGTTTTTCATCGTAAATCAGCCACTCTTGATCTTGGTAACGGGCCTTAAAATGTCGTTGAATCAACGGCAATACATTAAAATCTGGACGAACCAAACTGATAAAAAGTCCTTCTTTGGTTTTTTTAAACCGTACAAATGCTTCCATACGATGTTTTTCACGTCCCACTTGCTTGGTCCACTGTGCAACACCTAACACATCTGGATTGCCATAATTTTTTTCAATCGAAATATGGCTTTGAAAGACATAGACAGCAAAATTGAACAAATGCTGATAAGCCGGCAGTTGCTCAGACAAATAGCTATAATAAAAGCGTTTCAGGCCTTCATTTGAGAGTTTTTGATTTAAACCTTCCCAAACGCGTTTGGCCTGTGCCTCATGGCTCGCAATCTCAATTGTTTCGGCAAGCAACGAATCTTGAGCCTGATGTTCAAGTGCCAACGTCACATCAAACTCTTTAAACTGAAATGCACGAAAGATACAGCATAAAAGCCCGGTCATTGTGCCATCAAACTGATATATCACCATCGCTAAAAGCCAAACCCCAACTGCGGTGATAATTGTTTGGTGTACTTAGATTGACCCGACTGCAGAATTTGCTGGCGAACCTGTGTCGGATGTAGCTCTTTTTTATAGGCTGGCGTGTCGATACAAAACATAAAATGCTGCGCGCGGCTGTAGGCCACACCCATTTTTTTAAGTTGGTCGGTACGTAGTGGACCAAAACGACGCGCCTGAATAATTTTTTTGGCCGAACGTACCCCAATGCCCGGAATTCGTAGGATCATTTGATAGTCTGCTCGATTGATATCGACAGGAAAATATTCGGGATGTCGAAGTGCCCAGCTTAACTTTGGATCGACCTCCAAATCCAGATTAGGAAACTGCGGATTGACAATCTCATTGGCAGCAAAGCCATAAAAGCGCATCAGCCAATCAGACTGATACAAACGATTTTCACGTAATAACGGGGGTGCAGAACCAATCGCTGGCAAAGCCTTGTCTTGATCATTAATTGGGATATAACCTGAGTAGTAAACCCGTTTAAGCTTGTAATCTTTATAATGCTGATCGGCCATCATCATGACATCATAATCGGTCTCATTTGAGGCACCTACCACCATTTGTGTAGTTTGACCCGCAGGCACAAATTTTGGCACAGAGCGAATCAGCTTGCGCTCATCTTTAAACTGAATTAAGCGGTCTCGAACAATACCTAAATCTTTTTGTACTTCGGCGTGGCTTTTCTCAGGTGCAAATTGTTTCAAACCTGCTTCGGTCGGCATTTCAAGATTAATACTCATACGGTCGGCATAAAGCCCCGCCTCGGTAATCAGCTCTGGTGAAGCACCCGGAATGGTTTTTAAATGAATATAGCCGTTGAAATTTTCTTCCAAACGTAATTTTTTGACCACTTGAAGCATTCGCTCCATGGTGTAATCGGCAGACTTGAAAATTCCTGAACTTAAAAATAATCCTTCTATATAATTACGACGATAAAAATTAATAGTCAGATCGACCACTTCTTGCACCGTAAATGCAGCTCGTTTGACATCATTTGAACGTCTAGATACGCAATAAGAGCAGTCATAAATACACACATTGCTAAATAGAATTTTAAGGAGCGAGACACAGCGGCCGTCTTCGGTATAGCTATGACAAATACCCGATCCGGTATTTCCCAACCCTTTATCTTTGTTTTTTCGATCACTGCCGCTTGATGAACATGAAACGTCATACTTGGCTGCATCTGCAAGAATTTGCAGCTTTTCACGAATACGATCTGTCATGCATGTCTACCTGATCTGCGATTGCCCATAGCGCTATTATAAAAAATCGCCGGTCAGTGTAGACATGCATTTGATGTATTTACGACACCAGATGTCGCGTTAAATGTAAACAACTTTGCGTTGCAGCAAACCGCCTCAATCTGTCATGTACAGATAAATAATATACGCCGCAAGCTTCGCTGTCCGATGATCGAGATCAAAATTTGGATTACATTCTGCAACGTCCAAAACTTTTACTTTTCCGCTTGCCTTGATGCGTTGCAGCAGAGGTTCAAAAATAGCCAGATCGATTCCTTTAACGGCCGGTGCACTTACGCCCGGAGCGATGCTGGCATGAAAAACATCGAGATCAATCGTGATATAAAGCTCATCTACACGCGCTATAAAGGTATCTATTTTTCGCAATACCGCATCAAGATTGCTGCTATTTAGCTCATGATCGAACAAATAGTCGCAATGAAGCCGCTCGGCTGTTTCAAATAAGGCTTGAGTATTTGAATGTTTGGCAACGCCTAAGCATAAATAATGAAACTCTTGACCATGTTTTGCAGATAGCATTGCGGCATCGTAAAAAGGCGTACCTGATGTGACTTGAGTGACTTCACGCAAATCAAAGTGAGCATCGAAGTTAATGACGCCAACTTTTTTATTTAAATCTTGATTTAAGACATGCCGAAATAACCCAGAAAAACTTCCAAAAGCCACCTCGTGACCGCCACCGAGTACCACAGGTTTACTGCCCTGTTGCAAACATGCATCTACTGCTGTCGCAAGTTGCTCCTGCGCAGCTTCAAGTGCAGCATCTTCACAGTAAATCGTGCCCCAATCTGAAATCGAAATACTTTGATGAACCGGCAAATTACTGAACTGAGTTCGAATTGCATCTGGCGCAAGCGACGCTCCCATCCGGCCATGATTTCGTCGTACACCTTCATCGGATGCAAACCCGATCAGCGTATACGTAGCCGTCGTGCTTTGCCCCACAAGATGGTGAAAGCGTAAATGCGCTGTGCCATCACCATCGTGACGCCCTTTCCACTGAAAGCTTGGGTGAATTGTCATTCCCTTTACCTCATGCATAAACTGAATATTCAATTTCCTGACCATGACGAATAATTCGCTTGGACAAATCTCCGCCCAGCCAGTAGGTCAGTTCTGAGGGGTGTTCGATCTCCCAGGCGACAAAATCGGCCACCTTACCCACTTCCAGACTACCGTGTGAATGTTGTAAGCCCAAAGCCTGTGCGGCATGTAGGGTTACACCAGCCAGTGTCTGTTCAGGTGTTAGTCGAAACAAGGTGCTGCCCATGTTCATCATCAGTCTTAAAGAAAGCGCAGGCGATGTTCCTGGGTTTAGATCACTCGACAAGGCAATTGGCACACCATGTTGCTGCAACAAAGCCACTGGTGGATATTTTGTTTCGCGTAAGAAATAAAAAGCACCAGGCAATAAAACCGCAACGGTGTTATTTTTTGCCATCGCAATCACATCTTGCTCGGTTAAATACTCCAGATGATCTGCTGAAAGTGCCTGATAACGTGCTGCCAGTGTGGCTCCGCCCAATGCAGAAAGCTGTTCTGCATGAAGCTTGACTGGCAGATTGAGCTGCTGCGCCGTTTGAAACACGCGCTCCACTTGTGCTGGCGTAAAAGCCAGATATTCACAAAATGCATCTACCGCATCGATCAGGCCTTCGGCATGTAGCTTGGGTAGCATCTCGTTACAGATATGATCGATATACGCATCTTGATCTGTGCTGCTATATTCTGGTGGCATGGCGTGTGCCGCAAGGCAGGTACTCTTCACGGTCATGGGGAGCTGCTTGGCAATTTGACGAATCACCCGCAGCATTTTACGTTCGTTGGTGTAGTCCAGCCCATAGCCCGACTTAATCTCAATACTGGTCACACCGTCTCTTAACAGGGCACGAACGCGCTTGAGGCCCGAAGCCAGTAATTCATCTTCATTGGCGGCGCGGGTTGCACGCACAGTGCTGGCAATACCCCCTCCTTGTGCTGCAATTTCTGCGTAGCTCATCCCTTCAAGACGCTGCTCAAACTCTAGACTTCGATTGCCACCAAAAACACTGTGCGTATGGCAGTCAATGAGTCCCGGTGTCACCCAGCGTCCTTGCAAGTCACAGACCTGTATATCTGTAATATCAGGCAAGTCCTGTTCTGGACCAATCCAGTCAATATGTTTACCTGAATTGATCAATGCCGCATTTTTTATGATTGAATATTGACCGTCACGCATAGTTGCCATGTGACAGTTTTTCCAAAGCGTTTTCATTGTTTTTTCCTGAAGCAGCACACGCACATGATACGGATGCTGCTTAAGTGTTATCGTTCCATTTCTGCACGGTGCTCAAGCGCTGTGGTGTCTTCTTCTACATGATCTTGCTTGGGTCTCACCCAAATCATGTAAGCAATCCAGAGTAAAATCAGCCAGCCGGCACCCACATAAATCGCAGGTCGGGAGTCTGGGAAATATCCCATCATCGCCAAAATAAACAGCATAAATATAATTGCGAAAGCTGGTGCAATTGGCCAGCCAATTACCGGAAAATCGAGCGCTTTGATTTCAGCCACAGAGAGTTTACGACGCATCGCGACTTGTGAAAGCAAAATCATCAACCATACCCACACCGTCGCGAAGGTGGCAATCGAGGCAATAATGATGAATACATTTTCAGGGATAAGATAATTTAAAATGACGCCAACCAACAAAACACCCGCCATAACGACCACGGTCATCCATGGCACGCCGTTCTTAGAAAGCTTTTGAAAGATTTGAGGGGCTTGTCCACGACTCGACATGCCGTACAGCATACGCCCTGCACCAAATACATCACTGTTAATGGCCGAAATTGCAGCGGTGATCACCACAATATTTAAAATCGTGGCAGCAGAACCAATGCCCAAATTTTCAAAAATTTGTACAAAGGGACTACCTTGGCTGCCAATCTGGTTCCATGGAAAGATCGACATTAATACAAAAATAGTCAGCACATAAAATAGTAAAATACGTACCGGTACTGCATTAATAGCTTTCGGCAGGGTCTTTTTCGGATCTTGTGATTCACCTGCGGTAATCCCAATAATCTCGATGCCTCCAAAAGCAAACACCACCACCGACAAACAGGCAATCAGTCCTGCAATGCCGTTTGGCATAAAGCCATCATGAATCCAGAGATTTTGTAATCCCGGTGTAAAGCTCGAATGATCTGCATGAAAACCGTAAAGCATCAAGCCCAAACCACCCACAATCATGGCGATAATGGCAGTGACCTTGACAATTGACAACCAGAACTCAAGCTCACCAAATACTTTAACGTGAATGAGGTTAATCCCGCCCAGAAACATGATCAATGACATGATCCAGATCCAGCGCGGTACATCGGGGTACCAAAACCCCATGTAAATCCCAAATGCGGTGACATCGGCGAGTGCCACAATCACCATCTCAAACACATAAGTCCAGCCGGTGGTAAAGCCAGCGAGCGGCCCGATGTACTGCGAGGCATAATGACTAAATGAACCCGATACTGGGTTATGTACCGCCATTTCGCCCAGCGCCCGCATTACGATATAAATTGCAATTCCGGCAATGATATACGCCAAGATGACCGAAGGGCCTGCCATTTTAATTGCTGTTGCTGAACCATAAAATAAACCCGTTCCAATGGCAGAGCCTAAGGCCAGAAAACGGATATGACGGGTATTCAACCCCCGCTGTAATGTGGAGTGTTGTGACATTTTAATCTCCAATCCTTGAGGAAATTCAGTTAGATTCGGCCACTCCATGTGACCGATTTATAGATCACACTTCAGACAAACTCGGCAATAATTTTGGAAGAATTAACGCATTTAGGCATCCGCTTGCGAGTAACGCGCTGGCCTGCTCGATATCAGGTGCAAAAAAACGATCTTCGCTGTAATAAGGCACTTGATCACGCAATAAATGCCGCGCGCGCTCAAGTTTTGGTGAACTTTTCAATCCTTCACGGAAATCAAGTCCTTGGCATGCCCCGAGCCACTCTACCGCCAGAATGCCACGTACGTTGTCGGCCATATACCACAAGCGTTTTCCGGCATTTGGTGCCATGGATACGTGGTCTTCCTGATTGGCAGACGTCGGTAGACTATCGACACTGGCAGGATGTGCAAGTGCTTTATTGTCACTTGCCAATGCAGCTGCTGTCACCTGTGCAATCATAAAGCCAGAGTTGACACCACCATTGGCCACCAGAAAAGGCGGCAACTGCGACATATGGCGATCCATCATCATAGAAATACGACGCTCTGACAACGAGCCTATTTCTGCAATTGCAATTGCCAAATTATCTGCAGCCATCGCCACAGGCTCTGCATGGAAGTTTCCTCCCGAAATCACATCGTCCTCTGCCGCAAAGACTAGCGGATTGTCAGACACTGCATTTGCTTCAATTTCAAGAACTTCAGCTGCTTGACGAATTTGCGTCAGACACGCTCCCATTACTTGCGGCTGACAACGTAGTGAATACGGATCTTGAACTTTACTGCACTCTTCGTGCGACAACCCAATTTCACTCGACTCTGTCAGTAAGTCACGATACGCTGCTGCAACATCAATTTGCCCGCGCTGACCACGTACCTCATGAATTCGTGCATCAAACGGCGCGCGTGATCCGAGCATGGCTTCAACGCTTAAACCACCACATACTGCTGCTGCTGCAAAGAGATCTTCTGCTTCAAAGAGTCCACGCAAGGCATAGGCAGTAGAGGCCTGTGTTCCATTGAGCAGCGCCAGACCTTCTTTAGCTGCCAGTGAAATCGGCTCAAGGCCGGCTATTTTAAGGGCTTCAACTGCTGAAATCCACTGTCCTTGATAGCGCGCTTTACTTTCACCAAGTAATACCAGCGACATATGGGCCAGTGGCGCCAAATCTCCCGAAGCTCCCACAGAGCCTTTTAAGGGAATATGCGGATAGACTTCGGCATTGATCAGCGCGAGCAGTGCATCAATCACTTTACGGCGAATACCCGAAAAACCGCGTGCTAAACTATTGGCTTTAAGCAACATAATTAAGCGCACCATAGCATCATCGAGTGGTTCGCCCACTCCTGCTGCATGTGACAGCACCAATGAGCGTTGCAGTTTTTCCAAATCTTCAGGTGCAATTTTGGTCGATGCGAGTAAGCCAAAACCTGTATTAATGCCATAGGCCGTGCGGCCTTCGTTTACGATTTTTTCGACACAGGCCACACTGGCATTGATCGCCGCAGATGCGCTCTCATCGAGTTTAACCTTAATCGACTGATGATAAGCTTGGCGTAAATCTGCGAGGGTGAGTTTGCCCGGTTGAAGTAAGAGTTCCATGTTTGGCGTCCTGTTTGCGCTATATTTATTTCAGATGCTGATTCGGTATCAGCATCTATCACCTCAATTTGAGCAAGTTATTGCGTGATCATTGGCAAGTTTAGTCCTTGCTCTTTGGCACAATCAATTGCGATTTCATAGCCTGCATCGGCATGACGCATTACACCAGTTGCAGGGTCATTCGTTAAAACTCGTGCAATACGTGCTGCTGCTTCGTCTGTGCCATCACAGACAATCACCACACCTGAATGCTGAGAAAAGCCCATTCCGACACCGCCACCATGATGCAATGATACCCATGTCGCACCACCTGCTGTGTTCAGTAGTGCATTTAAAAGTGGCCAGTCAGATACAGCATCAGAGCCATCTTTCATCGATTCGGTTTCACGGTTTGGACTTGCCACCGAGCCAGAATCGAGATGATCACGCCCAATGACCACTGGTGCTGACAACTCACCACTACGAACCATTTCGTTAAATGCCAATCCGAGTTTGGCACGCAGGCCCAACCCGACCCAGCAAATACGTGCAGGTAAACCTTGGAAGCTAATTCGCTCACGTGCCATATCTAACCAGCGATGTAAATGCGCATCGTCAGGAATTAACTCCTTCACTTTCGCATCAGTTTTATAGATATCTTCTGGGTCTCCCGAAAGTGCAGCCCAGCGGAATGGCCCTATTCCACGACAGAAAAGTGGACGAATATAGGCCGGTACAAAACCTGGAAAATCGAATGCATTTTGTACACCCACTTCTTTGGCCATTTGGCGAATATTATTGCCATAGTCGAAGGTTGGAATGCCCATATTCTTAAAATCAAGCATGGCTTGAACATGCTGCGCCATCGATTTTTTAGCAGCTTGAACCACCTGCTCTGGCTCGGTTTTAGAGCGCTCACGGTATTCATTCCATGTCCAACCTACAGGCAAATAACCATTGAGCGGATCATGCGCACTGGTCTGATCTGTCACCATATCTGGACGTACGCCACGGCGCACCAGTTCAGGTAAAATCTCTGCTGCATTTCCATGCAAGGCAATAGAAACAGCTTGACCTTCTTTAGTGTATTTTTCAATACGCGCCAGTGCATCGTCTAAATCTGTTGCTTGCTCATCGACATAGCGTGTGCGTAAACGAAAATCGATACTCGCCTGCTGACACTCGATATTTAAAGAACAAGCACCTGCCAGCGTTGCAGCAAGTGGCTGAGCGCCGCCCATTCCCCCCAAACCTGCGGTCAATACCCAGCGCCCTTTCAAATTGCCGTTGTAGTGCTGACGACCAGCTTCCACAAAAGTTTCATAGGTTCCCTGCACAATTCCTTGGCTACCAATGTAGATCCAAGAGCCTGCTGTCATTTGCCCGTACATTGCCAAGGCTTTGGCATCGAGATCATTAAAATGTTCCCAATTGGCCCAGTGCGGCACAAGGTTTGAATTTGCAATTAGGACGCGTGGCGCATCTTGATGGGTTTTAAACACGCCGACAGGCTTGCCCGATTGAACCAATAAAGTTTCATCAATTTCTAAATTTTTAAGGGTTTCGACAATTTTATCGAAACATTCCCAGTTTCGTGCAGCACGACCAATCCCTCCGTAAACCACCAGTTCTTTCGGATTTTCTGCCACATCTGGATCAAGATTGTTCATCAGCATGCGTAATGGTGCTTCGGTCAGCCAGCTTTTGGTGTTGAGCTTTGTACCGCGAGGTGCACGAATTTCGATATCACGGAATTTGGTTGATGCTGTGGTCACAAGAGGACTCCTTCCTTTGAGTTTGAAGTGAAATTTAATCTCACTTCACTGTATAGTGATGTATTAACTTGTATATACATCCATATACTACACAAATCCTTTTTAATGAAAAGATGCTTTTTTAAAAATTGTGGAAATTAATATATAAGACAATGTTTTTTATTGTTTTAATTTTTATACGCCATAAAAAAACACATACAACCTAGGGCTGTATGTGTTGCTTTGATCCATTCAAAAATTTACTTTCTTAATTCAATTATGCACAAATTCTTAAAAATTCCAGAAATCGTCAGTATAGATTCTACCGCTTCTTGCCGATCTAAAAGTATACTTTCATAATGCAGAAGCAGGCAGGATTTTCCATTTATTTGTAGTACCTGAGGCTCGGTCGAGGCATTAAACAGAAAAATAAGATCTGCCGAAATATGACGAGTTTGCGCCGACTTTGCAGCCAAGCGTACATGCTGCGCTTGCCAGAGATTTGGGTTATAAATGAGATTAAAGTCACGAATCGGCCCATTTAACAATTCGGCAAATACGTTACGCTCGCCAGAAAAGCAAATGCTTTGGCCATTATTGAGTTGATGGACAATCCCCTCAATGTTCAAACAAAGCCCTGCACCCTCTAATACACTCAAGATGCGTTGCATTCCCAAAAAGTTGGAAAATGCACCAGATGCAGAAACATCCGCCATTGAAATTCGCCACTCAAAATGCGCCAGATCATCGCCAGCACTTCGAGCCAATTCCAGCGTATATCCCAAACCATTCTTCCAGCGCATTTTTTTATAATCTGAGGCCAGAAGATGTTTCATCATTGGGTAAATTTACCTTCCAGAAAATAGCGACTGCCCGGATAAATCAATCTTGCGCTTGAAACCAATTGTTTGTTCGACCATGTACGACGCCGAATCAGCAGGCACGGTTCAGTTTTATTAATTTTGAGCCATTTACATTCCTGTGCTGTTGCGAGAATGGCAGTGACCACGTGTTCACCTTCAGTTACCGGGGCCTTAGACATCAAATATGCATTAGGTGTAATGTTTTGAAAGTCTTGATCAAGATAATCAGGAATGATGACCGGATCGACTAGACGATCTTCAATTTGGACAGGTACATCATTTTCAAAATGTACAATGATCGAGTGGAACAGTGTCTGTCCTTCACGAATTTGCATTAACACACTTTGTTCGGCATTGGCCTGAATTTTCTCAAGCACCAGTACTTGGGCATGATGCTTATGATTTCGAGCCAATATTTCTTCAGCAATATTATTGACCTGAAATAACGCAGTTCGCCCTTGTCCTTCTGCAACAAATGACCCAACGCCCTGAATACGAACCAGTAAGCCTTCAGTGGTCAGCTCTCGAAGTGCTCGATTTACTGTCATCCGGCTACAGCCAAGCAAATTGACCAATTCACTTTCAGATGGAATCTTTTTGTTTACAGGCCAAGTCCCGTCATAAATACGCTGTGAAATCATGTGCTTTACACGCAGATATAACGGAACAGGGCTGTCTTGTGCCAGCGAGAGTTCCAGATCATTGTGTGTGGTAGGTCTTGACATCAGTTCCGGCTCATAGAATATTTACTCGTATATTTTAGCGTGATTTAGCTTTAATTGTATATACAAGACTATACATATGATTTTTTATTTGATTGTAGCTTTTTCATCGCTTTAAATTCATCTTTTTCCCTCTACATCGATTACATCGGCATAATGGTGAGGATTAAATTTATATACCAAAGTAGTGACCACAATCACCATGAACAACTGTAGTATCCAAGCGATGGTATAGCTCGCTGTTATATCGTGCAAAATGGCAACCCACCATGGCGCAATTGCGGCAATTAAAAAACCGCCTCCTTGCATGAGTGCAGAAAGCTGACCTGCCATGACTGGATCAGATAAGTGATCCAGCACAATAATCATCATCAATGCAAAACAGCCTCCTAAACCTGCGCCAATCAGCATTACCCATACATAGGCAAACATCTGAGGAATAAAAACCAAACCAGCAAAACCTACAATTTGCATCACCAGTGCCGCACTGAGCCATAGCCGACGATCTTGATTTTTCCGGGCCAAATAAGGCAAAACTAAAGCGGAAATGGCTTGGCAAAGCGTTAAAATCGCCATTAGGTTTCCGCTTGATTTAGCACTCCAGCCCAATTCTTGGTAGGCAGGTGCCAGCCATGCCACAATGCTGGTATAACCACTGTTAATCAGCCCAAAGCATACAATCAGTAACCACGTGCGCGGTTGTGATAAAAACAGCGAAATCGAAGCTGATTGAAGCTTATGCTGTGATGGCTGAGCTAAATAACGTGCCGCAAGAAGCAGCGCAACCAGTGCCGGAACACTAAAAATTGCAAGGCCAAACTGCCACGATCCATATTGTACAGTGATCAGAGGCGTTAAAAATGCGCCAAGCGCGCCGCCTCCCATGAGCATGGCAGAATAAAGCCCCATCATAGGTCCCATCTGATCGGCAAACTCTCGTTTAATCAAGCTTGGAAATGTCACTTGCAACATCGCGACACCCAGCCCAATTGCGCCTGCCGTACCAATCAGCAATAAACCATTCGGCGCGATGAATCGAGACGCACATCCTATACAAATCAGACTTAAAGCTATCAGGCTGGCTTTTCGCTCACCCAAAGTGTTGTGTATCCACGGGCCCAGCAGCGCAATCATCCCCATGAGCAGCATAGGAACCAATGTCAGCAGTGCAATTCCTTGTAAACCAAGGCCCATATCGGCTTTAATCCGATTGACTACAGGGCCAATACTGGTCATAAAGGGCCGCAAATTTAACCCCACTAAAGCCACTGTTATCATCAATAAAGCTCGATTGGTCACCTGATTTACTCACTCTTGATTGGGTATGTTAATGGATTGCCAGTACGCATAGATCTCTGGGAGATGTTCTGGGTGAGTAGGAACATAACAATTTTGCATCGATTGCTTGGCAAATGGCGTAAAAACTCACGATCCACATTCACTCAAATGCTCCTCAAGTTTTTAGATATTCTTGTTTCTTATACTGCTCAGCAAAACCGTTCTGTACGTTCTCACTACTCAGCATAAACATGATCTTTTATATTTAGAAATTAAATTATTTAATCGAATACATTAAGATTATAAATACTTACTTTTAGGATCGTTGTAGCGATTTGGGAGCACCACATGTTTGATCCTCGTTTACTTCGGGCATTTGTGGCGATTGTTGAAACGGGAAGCTTTACCTTGGCGGCAGATCAACTGCATATGACCCAATCGACCATCAGTCAGCAACTGGCTCGGCTAGAACACGCTGTCGGTAAGCCTTTGATTGAGCGCCAGTCCCGTTCTTTACAACTGACCACAGCGGGCGAGTCGCTTTTGGGATACGCCAGACGTATTCTGGCCTTGCAACTTGAAGCACAAAATGTACTGAGCACAACCACAGGCAGTATTCCCATCCGTATTGGAGTACCAGAAGATATTATGAATACGGAAATGGCGAGATTACTGCATAGCTTTAGTGAAGCACACCGTTCAATCCGGCTTGATGTCACGGCAGGATTAAGTCGTGATTTAATGACACGCTATCGCGCAGGACAATTTGATATAGTGGTTGTGAAGGAACCGATGGCCAGTGCAGATCATTTTGCAACATTTCCAGAAGCAATTGCCTGGTTTGAAAGTCAGCATTTTAGTCAAGTATGGCCCGATCCCATTCCTTTGGTAACCTTTCCGCAAGGTGGATTGTACCGCGACGAAATGTTTGATTTTATTGAACGTGAACGTAAACACTGGTATGTCGCTTTTTCAAGCAATAGCCTTGCCAGTGTTTTAGTCGGTATTGAAGCAGGATTAGGCATCTCGCTTTTGCCCGTGGCAGCCACACAAGGATACAATGTGCGCGAATACAGCGTCTTTGGGCGAGCACCCGCCATGGCGATATCGCTTTATCGCTGGGAAAAAGATGGCGTTATCTCAGAACTAGCCACACAAATGGCACAAATATTACAAAATCGTTTGCATCAGTTTGCGGCATCCACATCGATAAGTGCTGAGTAAAAGGAAATGTGATCGCCACGCATTTTGAGCGATCACACTCAGTTCAATGATTCAGGCTAGCCGCGGCAACTGGTAAAAAATAATGTTCTGGTGCATTTTGTTGGCGTCGCAGGCGCAGCTGTGCTGTTGTTCTGATCAAACGTTGCCGTGTTATTTTGCGTTGGAGTGCCTGTTAAACTACTTAATGCTGCGGCCAGATTGAGACGAGAAAAACGTAAACCATTTCGAGTATCGGTCACCAATGTTCCACTATTTTTGAGTCGATTGACGCTCTCGTCGAGGCTATCATTTGCAAAGGCATTATTGGCTCGAATAATGGCCAGTGCAGCCGCTACATGCGGTGTTGCCTGAGAAGTACCGCTCATAACAATGCCGCCACCTGAAATTCGAACACCCGGTGCAAGTAATGTTAAATTTGCAGAACTGTTACTAAAACAAGCGACTTTATCTGCATAAGAACTGCTATCGGTACATGAACTATACATGACACGGCCAATATTTGAGTCGTACACTGCCCCTACACTGACTGCTCCCTGTAAACAGGCCGGATATGAAATGGCATTGGATTTAGCCGAATTTCCTGCCGCAACGACGGGTAATACACCTGCTTCACGTAGCGTTTGAAAGCTTTTTGATAATGAGCCTGTACAGGTCGAAGTATTTAAATCTCCCCCAAGACTCATGTTTGCAGTCTTGATATTGAGGGTTTTGGCATTGTTGGTCACCCAGTTTAAAGCCGCTGCAATATCACTGTCATACGCCAGTTTGCCACGAAAAACATCCATGGCAATAATCTTGGTATCTGCCGCGACTGTGGCAGCAATCGCTGCAACATTGGTGCCGTGTTTTTCACTGTCATCAAGTTGATTATCTTCTGGCGCCATATCCATAGCATAGCTGACCCGACAACTGGCTGGTGTGCCGGCACGTGTGCAGTTTCCAAAATCATTTAAACGATAATCTACACCCGTATCTAAAATTGCCACCGATGTTCCCTGACCAGTATAACCTTTAGATTTTACTGCTGGTTGGCCAATCAGATTCAGATTTTCATTGGCCATGGTTTTAGACGCTGTATTCGGATAAACCGCTTTGACCTCTGGATCATTGAGCAACTTTACCAAAGTATCACGCTGTTGAATTCGATAAAAAGTCAAAGGCAATGCATTGTAATCACGCATTAACTGCACACCGCCAAGTACGAATAGACGTTGTCTTAAATTCTGTTTTTGTTGATGCAGTTGTGTAATTAAGGATGTGCTTGTTAATGGCTGTGCATGATTCGTCTCGACAATCAAATCATTGGATGCATTATTCAATAGTGCATCCAAATTAATTTTACCTTGTGCAACTTTTTGTAGTGCCTGTGCAGACAGTTTCGCCCGAGCTTGTTCAGATGAAAGCTGAGCGTGCGATGATGTTATTCCCAATCCAATACTTACAATGA
Organism: Acinetobacter soli; assembly: GCF_000760595.1. GTDB lineage: Bacteria > Pseudomonadota > Gammaproteobacteria > Pseudomonadales > Moraxellaceae > Acinetobacter > Acinetobacter soli. Next base: position 84,691 of record NZ_BBNM01000003.1, read on the forward strand.
ATAGCATGTACTTATGCATGTGTTTAATTCCATTTTTGTTGGGTGAAGAAACGTTAGGGTTTAATAATTTGATTACCCGGGTCCTTTTCTGGATCTATGGGCTGAATGCTCAGATCACTTTTGGTATCGGCAAGTGGCGCGCTGTCGGATGCTTGCTGCTCTGCTTGAGTAACTGAATGAGATGTCACGTCTTGAGTAGTGATATTATTATTTAGATGAGATGGCTGATCAAGCTGCCCTGCTTGAGCTTGTGCAGTACTTTGCTTGAAAGGGATAGCTGTCTCAGATGGTTGAAAATAAAAAAACAATAACGTCAGAAGCACAATAACTAATAGCAAAATAGAAGCAATTCGCATGTTTCATCCGTGTAGAATTGAGGTTGATGTGATGGGCTGATCTATCGATAAAACCAGATCATCCATGATCAAATTTCAAGCGAACATACCTGAGAATCATTATCAAAACTAGCTACAAACTGACGAAGAGTTCTTAAAAATACTGAGTTAAAATCCTCATATCTTTATAAAATAAAAAAACGCTTTAAATTCAATTATCTTGAAGTTATTTATGCTGTAATAAATGTGTCATTTAAATTTTTTGTTACACAAATAATCTTATCTTTGAAATTTACTTAAGGCCTGAAACCATTTGAGCATTTACAAATTATCCAAGTAAAAAACGCTGGTTTAAGCATCCATACACAATCTGTTATAGTCATCCAGACAAATCACATGACCATCATATGCAAAAATCCAAACAACTGGCACTGAGCTTAAAGCGATTGATCGAAACAGGGACATGGAAAGCCCATGACAAACTTCCCTCGCTTAGACAGCAAGTCCAAATTTCTGGATTTAGCTTAATGACCGTTTTAAATGCCTATCAGGAGCTCGAAGCTCAAGGGTTAATTTATTCCAAATCAAAGCTTGGATACTTTGTTGCTGTCCCTCCAGTGCCTGCATCGGGCACACATAACATGGTTCAGAGTACCAATATCGAAATCAATTCATGGGTATTTCGTTATTTAAAGTCGATTCAGTCTGAGCATATTGTGCCATTTGGAAGTGCCTTTCCTGACAGCCGTTTACTTTATTCAGCGCAGCTGATGCATACATTGGCTCGACAAGCTAAACACAAAGCGGCTTATCAGCAAATGCCAAGCCTTCCACCAGGAAATTATGCATTACGCAAATACATAGCGCAGCGCTATTGCATGCAGGGTATTCCGACAGACCCAGAAGATATTGTGATCACTTCGGGTGGGTTAGATGCACTGAATCTTTCACTACGCGCGCTTACTCAGGCAGGCGATTATATTTTGCTACAAGAATCCATTTTTTATGGTGCTTGGCAAGCCGCAGAAAATCTGGGTTTAAATGTGATCATATTACCGGATCACCCTGAATACGGACTCGATCTAGAGGCTTTTAAGCAAGCACTGATCACCTACCCTATAAAAGTATGTTTATTGATGCTCAATAGCCAGAATCCGATTGGTTATACCGTGTGTGATGAAATTAAGGCACAGCTTGCAGCATTACTATACGAGCATGATGTGTATTTGATTGAAGATGATGTCTATGAGGAGTTGTATTACGGCGCGCACAAACCACACTCGATGAAATTCTTTGATCGACATCATCGAGTGATACACTGTAGTTCATTTTCTAAAACATTAGGCGCAGGATTTCGTGTAGGTTGGGTGTATGCTGCACAATTCTCAGCACAAATTCAGCATTTACAACTGATGAGCACCATCTCTGTGAATGCGCTGATTCAAAGTACATTGGTCGAATATCTGTCTCAACGCCATTACGACAAACATTTAAAGCAATTGCGCAGCAGCTTAAAACGTCTTAAAGATCAATATTACGAAATACTGACACAGCGACTACCAGCGACTTGCCACATACATTATTATCCTTCTGGATATTTTTTGTGGATTGCTCTTCCAGAACAGCTAGACAGTCAACAGTTGTACCAAGATCTCCTACAGCACCAGATTGGAATTGCGCCAAGTTATTTATTTAATCAGCGCCCCGAACATGCGCATCATTTGCGCTTAAACTGTTCGTTTGAAATTGACGCCACCATTGAGCAGGCACTTCAACAACTCGCACAGTCGATTAAGCGACAATTTGCACTCAATTCAATGCATATTCCCAAATCAGATAACCCATAAAAAAGCCCAGAAATGAGTAAAATGTAATGATAAAAAAAACAAACCAGGCTTTATTTTTACGAAATAAAAAGTTCATGCTGTCCACTCCTGATTGAATATGACACTTCAGAGTGTGGCAGACCATAAGAAAACTGGTAGATACAATTTTTGATGAATACACTATAACAGACCATAACAGCGCACAAGAGGCGCTGAATGAGTCAAGCTTTAGGTTTAACCGATCAGGAAGATTTAAGTGAAGATGCCACCGTGTCGGTAACTGGTTGATGATTTGGTCGGTACAGTAAAAACAGTACGGAGAGTGCAGCAATTAAAATCATGGGAATACTGGAGGCAATTACAAAGATTTCACTTTGGCCAACGCTCAGTAAATAGCCTGCGAAAAGTGGCCCGATAAATGCGCCAACTCGTCCTAACGCCACTGCGGCACCAACACCAGTCCCCCGCATTTCTGTAGGGTAATATGTTGCAGCCAATGTATACAAAATCGACTGACACCCAATAACAAACATACCACACCCTGCGGCGGAGAGCGTGAAGGCAACAGTCGTATGCGAATAGGCCAAACCAATCAATGACAGGAAGATTCCGGTATATGCGCACATCGCAATCATAATTTTATTGAAACGATCGAGCATCAGGCCCAGAACTAACACCCCAACAGAACCTCCCAGATTAAATCCCATTTGAATATAACTTGCTTGATGCTTAGTTAATCCTAAACCGGCAATCAGTGTAGGAAGCCAGTTTTGTAGCAAGGCCAGCACCAGTAAGGTTCCAAAAAAACTGATCCATAAACTTGCGGTGGTGCGGGTTCGTCCTTGAGAAAATAGCACCTCAGACATACTGTATTTTGTACTTTGCCGTTGATGGCTTTTCAGATAAGCTTTTGATTCAGGCAAAAAATAATAAAGAACAACGGCTAAAAGAAGTGGCGCCCCGCCCCCCAGATAGAAAATATGTCGCCATTGATGATCTGCATCTAGGCCTAGTGCAACTACAGAAGTCAAAAAACCGCCAATTGGCATACCACAATACATTGAACTGACTGCTGTGGCCTTATATTTATCGGGAACCGCCTCAGACACCATGGTAATCACAATTGGCAGTGCGCCACCCATGCCGATACCCGTCAGAAAGCGAATCGCTAATAAAGCTGTATATTCCTGCATAAAAGGCGTAATGAGAGACATTGCACCAAAAATAATGACACAGGCAATTAACACTTTTTTGCGACCTATCACATCGGCAATACGTCCTGCAATTAATGCACCGGGTAAAGTCCCCAAAACAGCAGCACTGAAGATCCAACCCATCTCGGCGCTCGACAACAGCATTTCTGCTTTCATACGTGGGGCGGCAACACCCATAGACTGCAAGTCAAAACCTTCAATAATCGCAAAAATAAAACACAAGACCAAAGTAATGATCATTACATGAGAGGAATGAGGAGGCTGTTTGAGACCGGATTCAACCGTTTGCATGTTTATCTTCCTTTTTATTTTGTATAAATCAGCTTTCCGAGCTGTTTTTGATTTTTTTCAAACTAACAAAGATTATTTATTTACACAATAGTGAATTAAATTATGAATAGCATAATTATTTCAATTAATCTTGTTTGGATCACTCCTACGAGCGAGTTAAAACTTCATTCTAAATAACAAAAAGCACCCGAAGGTGCTCTTGTTTGGACAGATGTCCTTATTGCGGAGTGATGTTCACTGCGCTTGGGCCTTTTTTACCTTCAACGATGTTGAAAGAAACGCGTTGGCCTTCATGCAAAGTTTTGAAACCGTCAGTTGCGATTTCTTTGAAGTGAGCAAATACGTCTGGACCAGAATCTTGTTGAATAAAACCAAAACCTTTAGTTTCGTTGAACCATTTAACGGTACCAGTAGCTGTGTTAGACATAATCTATCCTATAAATTTTAAGGGTGGAGCGTCATGCGAGATGACTATTTAACTGTAAAAATTGAACAAATTGAGCTTAAGATCTATAAAACGAAGGATTAAGACTAAAACTACGATACTTAAAGAAGATTGAACTAACCGTCTAATTTTTCTAGTTGCAATTAGCATACAGCAAAAATGAAATTATTCAACCGTATCTTGGGTCTGTTTCGCAACTTCATTCGGGATTTTGTTGGTTACTCACTCAAAGCCTTGTAAATCCAGCAATAGGGATTAAATGAGATCGTGTTCAAACTTAAAAAAAAACAACAAATCACCAGCACGATTTAAATCTTTGTGCACCTAAGACTTTCAATTGAGTTTTGGGATCAAACCAAATAGAGATATTTCCTCGATTTATTAATGCTCTATTATAAGAAGGCCAATTGGTTGTATGTTAGATTTTAGGTGTGGGCTTATTCATTTGAGAATTATAATGTTGAATAAGCCTTTAACGGTAGGTTTGTGCAACAAAGCCTAGTTAACTTAAACGATGAGGAGATAAACAAACATACCACTTATTGTTCTAGGCTACACCCCATTCTTCTTGAAATCGCCTTAAAGCAAAATTAGAACTATCCCCCTGCATCTTTCGTTTTAGTTACTTTAAATCGAATCTAAAGCAATTAGAGAGCAAATGTGATTCTTCAACGATGATGATTAGACTGTGCAATGAATTTTAAACTCAAAATTTCAATTGTCCTAAGTGATCCGAATCAACACCAAATAATACCTCTCAATCCAAAATTTAATGTGGGGTAAGCTGAGGAGTAAAATTAGAGTAAAAAAATAAGCCCTTGTAAAAACAAGGGCTTATTTAAATATTTGGCGGAAGCGGTGAGATTCGAACTCACGGAGGACTCACACCCTCGTCGGTTTTCAAGACCGGTGCATTAAACCGCTCTGCCACGCTTCCATGTGCGTAAGAATACAAAGACCGTTTATTTTATTCAAGAAAAATTTTAATGCTTTGCACTCGTTTGCATATTGTTTCATCAAAATTACAGTTCTGCGGCCAATTCTGCGCCTTCTCGGATGGCACGCTTGGCATCTAGCTCGGCAGCAAGCTTCGCTCCACCAATAATATGATAGCGTGCCAGTGTCGATTCCTGTGCTAAAGGCATTAAATCTTTTACCGACTCTTGTCCAGCACAAACCACAACCGTATCTACACGAAGTAGCTGATCATGACCATTTACTTCCACCCATAATCCTTCATTAGTTACAGCTTTGTACTGCACACCACGCATCATTCGCACTGCATGTTTTTTCAGTTGTGCGCGATGCACCCAGCCTGATGTTTTTCCTAAGCCAATTCCTAGCGGTGTGGTTTTACGTTGTAATAAATAAATTTGTCGCACAGGTACTTCTATTTCGACAGGTTGCAGGCCACCTTCGGTAATGTAATTCGGATTAGAGTCGACCCCCCACTCTCGCTGCCAATCCGCCAAGGGCTGGGGCTGAATCTGATGCGCAGGTTTGAGTAAAAATTCAGATACATCAAACCCGATACCACCTGCGCCAATCACGGCCACTTTTTCACCAACTGGAGCACCACGTAATACTTCAGCATACGAAAGAACTTGTGGCAAATTACTGCCTTCAATACGAAGCTGGCGTGGAATAACACCCGTCGCCACAATCACTTCTTCATAGCCCTCGCGCTCGAGTTGCTCACGATTGACGCGTGTGTTTAAACGCACATCTACACCCGTTTTTTCTAGTTGCACTTTGAAATAGCGAATGGTTTCATGAAACTCCTCTTTGCCGGGGATAACTTTGGCCAAGTTAAATTGCCCACCCACTTCAGACGCAGCTTCAAATAACGTCACCTGATGCCCACGACTGGCTGCAACGTTGGCCGCCGACAGCCCTGCGACACCGCCACCTACAACCGCAATTTTTTTCGGTTTTTTGGTTTTGATATACGTTAGCTCGGTTTCGTATGCTGCACGCGGATTGACCAAACACGTTGCACGCTGGTTTTTAAAGGTATGATCGAGGCAAGCCTGATTACAAGCAATACAGGTATTAATTTCATCGACACGATTGGTAGCCACCTTGGTCACCCAAAATGCATCGGCTAAAAGTGGACGTGCCATCTGAATCATGTCGGCTTTACCTTGTGCCAAGATCTCTTCTGCCACATCTGGCATATTGATTCGATTAGCCGCAATCACAGGTATAGACACGTGCTGTTTCACATAAGCAGTATAATCGACAAAAGCTGCACGCGGTACAGAGGTGACAATGGTTGGAATACGCGCTTCATGCCAGCCAATACCCGTATTGAGTAAGGTAACGCCCACTTTTTCAAGCGCCTGTGCCACCGTAACCACTTCGCTCATGGTATTGCCATCATGAACTAAATCCAGCATAGACAGACGAAAACTAATAATAAATTTTTCACCGACTTTTTCACGAATCGCTTTTACAATTTCAACTGCAAAGCGCATACGGTTTTCAATCTCGCCACCCCAGCGATCTGTTCGTTGATTGACATGACGGCTCAAAAACTGATTAAGCAAGTAGCCTTCAGAGCCCATAATTTCGATACCATCGTACCCTGCTTTCTTGGCTAGATCGCTACAGCGGGCATAATCTTCAATGGTGTCTAAAATATTGCTTTCCGACATCTGACGCGGTTTAAACGGTGAAATAGGTGATTTAATTGGGCTTGCCGACACCACAAAAGGTTGATAACCGTAGCGACCAGCATGCAAGATCTGCATCAAAATTTTTCCACCATGCTTATGTACGGCATGCGTGACCAAACGATGATGTGGAATATCTGCCAAAGAATTCATGGTTCCACCTGCGGGTAAAAGCCAGCCCTGTCGGTTAGGTGAAATGCCGCCGGTAATGATTAAGCCAACACCGCCTTTCGCTCGCTCTCCAAAGTAGGCTGCAAGTTTCGGATAATTATAAAAACGGTCTTCCAAGCCGGTATGCATAGAGCCCATCACGACTCTATTTTTAATTGTTGTAAAACCTAAATGCAGTGGTTTTAAAATATGTGCATAGCTAGTCATGACGAATCCTTAGGTTGTTATTGGCTTTGCAACTTGTTGCATAATACTTTAATACTTTTTATCGGGGTTGGGATGACCCGAGTGCTTTTTTTACGTGTTAAAAGTGTCAGTTTATTAGTTATCAAAACATTCTTTTGGTTGGTTTACATTTTATTCTTTGTTTCGAATCACATCATATTAACGGTGATTATTCAGTTTGATCTACAAGTAAATCTATAAAAACAGCCCTGCTGTACAGAGCTGTTTTTTGAGTTTATTTATGACTCTGAATGGCAGCAAGTCGCTGTGAACCCAGCTTTAATGAGCTCACCACAATGCCTAAACATATGCAAATCGCACCCAATACAATATTCATGGTTAAAGGCTCATGCCAGATTAGCGCACCAAAGCACAAGCTCAACACCGGAATACTCATAATCGAGATTGAAGCAACAAAGGTATCGACCTGACTCACAATCCAGTTCCAAAGTACAAACGCAAATCCTGTGCCAACAATTGCAATATAGAACAAGATTGACGCATTCAATGGATCTAGCCAAACATTCAAATCAACAGGTTCCCATGCAAGTGCACCAGCGAGTAATACCACAGCCCCCAGAAGCAATTGCCAAATCGTCAACTTGATTTTGTCATACTCGGCAAATTCTTTCTTAATGTATACCGTCGCCGTGGCCCAGAAGAAACCCGAACTGATTAACAGCAACTCACCCACCACCGACAGATTAAATTGAATGTGTTTAAGCTGCGGCCACATGATCGCGATCAGCCCTGTCACACCCAGTATCAGGCCCAACGTTTTTTGGAAATTCAAGCGTTCATTCAGTAAGAAATGCGCCAAAACACCTACAAAAATTGGCATGGTAAAAGTCAATACCGCCGACAATCCTGAGTCGACAAACTGCATGGCAAAGGTTTGGGTCGCATAAAATCCAAAACAAACCAAGACACTGAGTACAATCATTTTTCGCCATTCATGGCGTGCAGGCAAAATCGAACGTTTCAGTAAAGCCTGTACCAATATCAGGGTTAGGGCAGCCACAATCAAACGTGCGGAAATAAATAAAAATGGAGGAAACACCTGTAAGCTGTGTTTGACCAATCCCCATAATGATCCCCAAACAAGGCACAACAGTGTGATGGCACTGATGACTCGAATATTCACGTTTTCACCCATTTCACAACAAACATGCGTCATTATAGAAAAGAAATGACATCATGAATAATGTTATGTTTTAATATGAGCATCATTTTTTTTAATACCTTATTGTATTCATCTCTCTAAAAATACATCTTAGGTTCTTTTTGATGCGGAGTTCGGCCATGAATATTGATATTAATGATATCCGATCCTTTGTAAACGTAGCTGAACTCAAAAGCATTTCGGCCGCTGCACAAAAAATGAATTATTTACAATCCAACATGACCGCAAAAATCAAAAAAATTGAGAGTCACTATAATCGTCAGCTATTTATTCGCAAACCCAAAGGGGTTGAACTGACCGAATCTGGCATGCAGTTATACACACAGTACAAAAAAATGATGTTTACTTGGGAAGAAACCGAAAACAAGATTCAACAGCAAGACTCCACTTTACGTTTTGGTACCAATACCAGCTTGGGTGGAATGCGTTTTTATCCTGCATTTAATCAGTTATATAGTGCCTATCCCGATTTGGCACTGACCATGAAAACTGGATCGACCGGTTTTATTGAAGATGAAATTTCACAAGGCCATCTCGATTTTGGTTATGTGTTGGGTCATCCCAAACACAAGCATCTTCAGTACCGTTTAAAGGAACAGGATGAACTGGTGATTATTGGTAAAAATATGATCAATCATGAATCTCTAGACGATTGTCTTGATCATCAAAATATTCTGCTGGCCTGTGAAGAATGCTGCTATGCCACTACACTCAATAAAATTTATACAGAGCGTAATTTAAGCCAAGGCGAATTGGTTCATATTTATGATTATCAAGCACTTATAAATTTTACACAATTGGGAATGGGTGTTTCCATGATTGCAAAATCTTTGTTAAAAAAATACGACATCCAGTATTACAAAGAGCTTCCAGATCAATATCGTAATATTGGACTCTATTTGGTTGCACGGCATGATCACGTATTCACCCCGATTGAAAAACAGTTCATCGAGTTAAATGAATCTCTTGAGGTAAACTAAAAATCTGCATAGGTATAATGTGGCTATTATAAAATATCGCGAGCAGCCTGCGCCGCGCAGCCTTTGCTGCCAGCCTTCTAAGCGAAAACATAATTTTGTTTTTTTTCAGATGGTCGAGTGAATTATCGGAAAAAATCAATAAAAAAAAGTGCTACAATACCCGCCATTGTGAATTCTCATGACCATCATTTTAGGTCTTTTTATAAACGTTAGGATTAGTAATGACTGATAATGCAACCATTTTGCAGCATGTACCTGTAGGCAAAAAAGTGGGGATTGCCTTCTCTGGTGGTCTAGATACTTCAGCTGCTCTATTGTGGATGAAACAAAAAGGCGCTGAACCATATGCATATACAGCAAACCTAGGTCAGCCCGATGAAGATGACTATGATGCGATTCCAAAGAAAGCTGAGCAGTACGGTGCCGTTAAAGCTCGCCTGATCGACTGCCGTTTGCAGCTTGCACTTGAAGGTATTGCAGCAATCCAATGTGGCGCATTTCATATCAGCACTGGCGGTGTACCTTACTTTAACACCACGCCACTTGGTCGTGCGGTTACTGGGACCATGTTGGTCACTGCCATGAAAGAAGATGATGTCAATATCTGGGGCGACGGCTCGACCTACAAAGGTAACGATATCGAACGTTTTTATCGTTATGGTTTGCTGACCAACCCGAACTTAAAAATTTACAAACCTTGGTTAGACCAAACCTTTATTGACGAACTAGGTGGCCGTGCAGAAATGTCACAGTTCCTGATCGATAATGGTTTTGACTACAAAATGTCGAAAGAAAAAGCATATTCGACCGACTCGAACATGCTAGGTGCAACCCATGAAGCGAAAGATCTCGAATACCTTGATGCCGGTATCAAGATTGTAGATCCGATCATGGGTGTTGCGTTCTGGAAAGATGACGTTGAAATTCAGCCTGAACAAGTCAGCATTACTTTTGAAGAAGGCATGCCAGTTGCCCTCAATGGTCAGCGTATTGAAGATCCGGTTGAATTGATTCTTGAAGCCAACCGTATTGGTGGACGTCATGGCCTAGGTATGTCGGATCAAATTGAAAACCGTATTATCGAAGCAAAATCACGCGGTATTTATGAAGCACCGGGCATGGCGCTTATGCATATTGCTTACGAACGTCTGGTGACGGGTATTCACAACGAAGATACCATTGAACAATACCGCATCAACGGCTTACGTTTAGGTCGTTTGTTGTATCAAGGCCGTTGGTTCGATTCACAAGCATTGATGCTGCGTGAAACTGCACAGCGTTGGGTTGCAAAAGCCATTACGGGTACGGTGACTTTAGAATTACGTCGTGGTAACGACTACACCATCATGAACACTGAATCTGCAAACCTAACCTATGAAGCAGAACGCTTAACCATGGAAAAAGGTGATTCGATGTTTACGCCAATGGACCGTATTGGCCAGCTGACCATGCGTAATCTGGATATTACCGATACACGCGCAAAATTGGGCATTTATACTAACTCGGGCCTGCTCTCGATTGGTCAAGGCTCAGCTGTACCACAATTAGAGACTAAAACGAAATAATCGTCTGAAATCTCAAATAAAAGCTGTCACCTGACAGCTTTTATTTTTTCTGCACGCATCAACTTTTTGATTAAAAATCCGCTTAGATGCAGTTACTTGAAGCAATTTGAGGTGAATTGTAAGCATTTCCTGTTACCATTTTCAGGGCTTTTGCATTATCATCTGTTTTATTTTGCAGCTTGAATTCCCTTGGATACGATTACTCTTCTGCAGCCAGACGATTGGCATGCGCATTTACGTGACGGAATCGCACTTCAACGTACTGTTCCAGATTTAGCTAACCAGTTTGCTCGCGCGATTTGTATGCCGAACCTTGTCCCACCTGTAAAAACAGTGGATGAAGCCTTGGCTTACCGTGAACGAATCATGGCGCATGTTCCAGAAGGTGTTCATTTTGATCCGCGTATGGTGCTGTACTTTACCGACCAAACTCCAGCGAGCGAAGTCAAAAAAATCAAAGCTTCCGAATTTGTAAACGCGATTAAGCTTTACCCAGCAGGTGCAACCACCAATTCAGATAATGGCGTAAGCGATATTCGCAAAGTCTATGCTGTAATTGAGCAAATGGAAGAGCATCAGGTACCACTATTACTACATGGTGAAGTCACTCACAACCATGTGGATATTTTTGATCGTGAAAAGCGCTTTCTAGACGAAGTATTATCTCCGTTACTCAAACAGTTTCCAAAACTTAAACTGGTACTCGAACACATTACCACCAGTGAAGCCGCGCATTTTGTTTTAGAACAAGACCGCAACGTAGCTGCCACCATCACGCCACAGCATCTGCTATTTAACCGTAATGATATGCTAGTTGGTGGGATCAAACCGCATTTTTATTGCCTCCCAATTTTAAAGCGTCAAACGCATCAACAAACCTTGATTGAAGTGGCTACTAGCGGCAATCCAAAATTCTTTTTGGGTACCGACAGCGCACCACATTCGAAAGATGCCAAAGAAAATGCATGTGGTTGTGCAGGTTGCTACAGTGCACCGACAGCCATCGAATTATATGCACAGGCATTTGATCAGGTTGGAAAGATTGAGCGCTTAGAAGGGTTTGCCAGCCATTTTGGTGCCGACTTCTATGGCCTGCCACGCAACACCTCGACCATTACCTTGGTTAAAGAAGATCAAGTGATTCCAGAGCAACTGGACTATCTTGAGGGTGAAAAAATTATTCCACTCTATGCAGGTAAAACCATTCAATGGAGAAAAGTGTGACTCAAGAAACCTCCACTCTTCCTGTGATTGGTCAGCGTTTTCGTGGTTTCTTGCCCGTTGTTGTCGATGTCGAGACAGCGGGTTTCAATGCGCATACCGATGCGTTGCTTGAAATCGCCTGTATTCCAATCGTCTATGATGAAGCCGGTCAATTTGTACCGGGTGAAGCCTATCAGGCCCATATCAATCCATTCGAAGGGGCAAATCTTGATCGTCGTTCGCTCGATTTTATCGGGATCGATCCGTTTAATCCGATGCGCATGGCCATGGCAGAAGATGAACGTTCAGCGCTCAAGCGTATATTCAAGTCGATTCATGAAGTGCGTAAGCAACAGCAGTGTACTCATGCTGTACTGGTAGGCCACAACGCACATTTTGATTTGGGCTTCTTGCAAGCTGCAATTGCACGTACCAGCACTAAAAATCAAAATCCGTTTCATAGCTTTTCGGTATTCGATACGGTGACCTTAAGTGCAGTTACGTTCGGACAAACAGTACTGGCCAAGGCATGTATACAGGCAGGCATTGAGTTTGATGGCAAGGAAGCACATTCTGCGCTATACGATACGCAAAAGACAGCCGAACTGTTTTGCTATATTTTAAACAAACTCTCTCCTCATCTACTTGACACACTCGTGGCGGATCAATAAGATACCGCCATCCTCAACGTCCCTATCGTCTAGAGGCCTAGGACATCGCCCTTTCACGGCGGTAACCGGGGTTCGAATCCCCGTAGGGACGCCATCTTATTTTTCTCTCTTGCATTTTCTTTTATACTGTTTACCTGTGCTCAAACCGAGACATGTCATGCTGAAAAAGATTTTGATCGCTATACTCATTTTATTGCCTTCTGCGCTTTATCTTTATATCGTGCATGACGCACCTAAGAAAACTTCGACTGAACAGTCACCTACCAACTAAATTTTAAAAACTGCCTAATATTCATACAATTAGCTATTTTTTATTCACTTAATCATATTTCTGCCTTTTTCTTTGCAATGCAAATTGACAGCACAGATGAAACTTCCTATTATACGCACACCTCGCAACGTCCCTATCGTCTAGAGGCCTAGGACATCGCCCTTTCACGGCGGTAACCGGGGTTCGAATCCCCGTAGGGACGCCATCTTATTTTTCTGTTGTATTTCTCTTTTTGCTTGTCTCACTGTCTATTCTTTGACTCATGCTGCATTGCACATTTCAGTTTTTTCACTAAAATAGCGCTTTCTTTCATCTTGAAGCGATATTGTCTATGCTGCCGCCAGACTCTACAGACCAACAAGTACTCAGCAGTGCTGCTCCATTAAAACGTGCCATGAGTACTCGTCATTTGGTCATGCTGTCGTTAGGTGGTGCGATTGGCACAGGCCTGTTTTTAGGCTCAGGCGAAGTGATTACCCAAACAGGCCCGATTGGCGCTGTGATCGCCTATATGCTGGGCGGTTTGATTGCATATATGGTCATGCTGTGTTTGGGTGAGCTTGCCGTACATATGCCAGTGTCTGGGTCATTTGGTGCCTATGCCAAACGCTATATCGGGCCAGGCACAGGATACATGATTTCGTGGTTATACTGGCTGACATGGACAGCCACGCTAGGTACCGAATTTACTGCCGCGGCATTACTCATGCAAGAATGGTTTCCCCATATCTCGATGTGGATCTGGACCAGTGTTTTTGCAATCACCATTTTTGCACTCAACCTCAGCTCAACGCATATTTTTGCCGAATCTGAATTTTGGTTATCGCTGGTGAAAGTGCTGACCGTGATCGGCTTTATTATATTGGGTCTATTGGCCATTTTTGGTCTGATTCATTTTGAGGGCTATCAAACCGCACCACTGTTTAGTAATCTCACCAGTCATGGTTGGTTTCCTCAAGGTCTGATGCCTATTTTTGCGACCATGCTGATTGTTAACTTTGCCTTTTCAGGCACAGAATTGATTGGCGTTGCGGCAGGTGAAACTAAAGATCCGGCAGTCAATGTACCCAAAGCAATTAATGCAGCCATCTGGCGTTTGCTCATTTTCTTTGTGGGCACCATTGTGGTCATTAGCGCACTGTTGCCTTATCAGGCAACTGGCTTAGGCAATCATGGTGTGAGTAATAGTCCGTTCGTGACGGTATTTCAATATATTGGTATTCCGTATGCAGACCATATTATCCGTTTTGTGATTATCACGGCGCTGCTATCGGCTGCAAACTCTGGTTTATATGCTGCTTCTCGTATGATGTGGTCGCTTTCGAGCCAAAAGCAATTACCGTCTATTTTCTCTAAGCTCACCACCAGTGGTACGCCAATTATTGCCCTCATTGTAACGATGTTTGGTGCGATACCGGGACTATTGTCTGAGCAGTTTGCACCAGAGACTATCTTTAAAAATTTACTGGGCGTTGCGGCATTTACCATGGTAATTGTCTGGATGAGTATTTGCTGGAGTCAGTTCAACTTTAGACGTCAATGGTATAAAGATGGCCACAGTGTATCTGAACTCAAATTTGCTGCACCGCTGTTTCCAGTTTTACCGATTCTTGGATTTGTATTTTGCTTGATTACTGGTTTAAGTATGGCGCTTGATCCTGAAATGCTTCCCGGTTTTATTGGTTGTTTGATCTTTGTGGCGGGTTGTTATTTAAGTCACTACATATTTTACCGTAATCAAAACTAAAGCGGTTAAAAGGTACAATACTCATTGGAAAGTGTAGCAAAATCGCTACACTTTTTTTATTTAGATCACTGGTTTAGCGCATCATTCTTCTGTAGATTTTAAGTCAATATAAGAATAAATAAGCCTGATCACGATGAAAATTGTATTTGTTCATGGCGCCCAGCAACAAAAAATGGATGCCTCACAGCTTCAAGACTACTGGTTGAATATCTTTCAACTTGGGCTGAATCATTCTGCAAAACACATCGAACTCGATACGCTGGATATCTCCTTTCCTTATTATGGTGATTTACTGTTTAAGCACATGCTCAGTTTTAGTACTGAGCCGATCAATTTACTTGGAGATACTTGGCAAGAATGGCATCTGCCTTTTTTACTTCCAGATGAATCTCAGCCTGTAGATGACAGCCAGCCGCTCATTTCACTCACATCTGACACCGACGAAGAACTTTCATTTACTTCAAAACTTTATCTTTTTTCACATTTAGCCAAAGATCGCGTACTTAAAGAATTTGTAGTGCTGCTCAACAAATTTCCCAAATTACATGAAAGCGTGATTCAAAAACTGATTATTGAGGCGTATTTATATCTGGCGAGTCCAGACTTTATGCAGGATGTACACAAGCGTATTGCATCTGCCTTTGACAGCGACGATGAGTATATTATTGTGGCGCATTCTCTGGGTACAGTCATCGCGTACAACCTATTACAGCAATTGCCTCACATACGCGTACAACGCTTTATTACGCTTGCTTCACCACTGGCCTTTCAGGTGATTCAATCGAAGCTCAACATGCCAGTAGAACGTCCTAGATCGCTTATAGGAGATTGGCACAATTTCTATTCGCAAGAAGATTATCTCACCACCTTTCCTCTCGATCAGGCACCATTCGATTTTCATCCTCCAATTGAGAATCAATTGATTTCAACCTTTGTCAATCGTCCGCACGAAATTATTGGCTACCTACAACATCCTTCCGTCATTGAGCGTATTGTAGAACCGCTTTATCCAGATCCGGCGCTTTATCTGGATTACGGTTAATAGTAGTGCCAGATTTTGAATCAACACTTCAACTCAACAAGCCACACAAAGCGCTACATTTTTTTGATGTAAGCTCAATCTATAGGCCATAAAAAGTATCACTATGCATATTGTGTTTATTCATGGTATGAATCAGCAGCAATTGAATGCACAGAGCCTACGTAAGCACTGGCTCAGCGTGCTCAAGCATGGGCTAAGCCAGAATCATTTGTTGTTTCAATTCGACTCACATCAGTTGCATTTTCCTTTTTATGGCGATTTACTGACCCAATTTCATTTAAGCAATCGCCTTGACCTCGATACCTTTTTACCTAAATCACTGCTCTCACTTCACTTGCCTGCTCATCTTCATATTCCCTCATTCGCCCTTTTTAAAGAAAAACAAACCAGTGGGCATGCATATCTATTTGATTTAGCAATGATAAAGAAGAAATTGCTTGATGAGAGCTTGACTGCAAAAGATCAATCTTTAAAAGAACTGATGATACTTCTAGATCACTTTCCAACATTACATGAAGAGCTAATGCATACATTTCTGATCGAAACTTATTGTTATTTAGCAAATCAAAGCTTCATGCAACGTGTTCATCAACGTATACGTATTGGTATTCCTGTTCAGCAACCGTGTATTATTGTGGCGCACTCTTTAGGATCGGTGATTGCCTATAATCTGCTACGCCAAATGTGTAATATCTCGAATATCCAAGGCTTTATTACACTTGGCTCCCCTCTGGCGTTTCGTGTCATTCAGCAACACCTCATACAGCCGATCAGTTACCCCGAATGTCTACATGGTGTATGGCATAATTTTTATTCTCACGATGATTTTCTCACAGCGTTTCCACTTGAAAAGCCCCCATTCGATTTTGATCCACCTATTTTGAATCATGAAATTTCGACATCGAGTGCACATCCACATGAGATTTTTGGTTATTTGCAAAATATTGAGGTGCTCAAAGCACTGATCGAAAGTTGTCAGAGCCGCTAAACGATATTCAGCTCAAAATTCATTCATTATGTTTGATTTTTTGATTCAAAATAAATGAAACGCGGTATTTTTAAACACTCATCGCTAAATTACAGTTTTTTTTAGGAAAACAGTTTGACAGACTCAGGAATTAAACCTAATATACGCCCACCTCTGAAACGTCCCTATCGTCTAGAGGCCTAGGACATCGCCCTTTCACGGCGGTAACCGGGGTTCGAATCCCCGTAGGGACGCCAATTTCAGATACAGCCTCACTATAAGTCCCTATCGTCTAGAGGCCTAGGACATCGCCCTTTCACGGCGGTAACCGGGGTTCGAATCCCCGTAGGGACGCCAAATTCGATCATTAAGATCATAAAAAAAGCCTCACAAAATGTGAGGCTTTTTTTATTTTAGGTTTTAAATCTTAATTAGACCTAAAACCCTTAAAATGACTTATGCAGATTTTCTCGAATTCACACGTCCCTGAATGACCGCTTTAATATTGCCTTTGGCATAATTTAGAAAGACCAATAAAGGCGATAGTTTTGGATTTGGCGTTTTGCCTTTTCCAATGGTTTTAAACTGCGCGGCGTACCAGATAATTTCCATAATGGCCATCTTATCAACAAAAGGTAAGCCAGTTTTAATCGGTTTCACTGCATATCTTACATCCTGCCCTGCAATAAGACGCTGCGTCAAATCAGGCTCTACTGCAAATGGGCGCGCAATCCCGATAAAATCACATGCACCACTTTTTAAAGCTGCATTCATTCCCTCAACTGTACGAAAGCCACCAGTCACCATGAGTTTGCATGACACATGCTGACGAATTTTTTCTGCAAAATCTAAAAAGTAAGCTTCACGTGCAATGGTACTGGCTTTACGTTTATCTGCTTTTACTCCGGCCATTGCGGGTGCTTCATAACTCCCACCAGAGATTTCAATGATATCGATACCCGCAGCATCAATTGCCTTAAAGACAGCAATCACATCCTCTTCTGTAATACCGCCACGCTGGAAATCTGCTGAATTGAGTTTGACTGAAATAATGAAATCTTCAGATGTGGCCGCGCGTACCGCACGGTAAATTTCAAGCAAGAAGCGCATACGGTTTTCAATGCTGCCTCCCCATTGATCTTGGCGTTTATTGGTGAGTGGCGATAAAAACTGACTGATCAAATAACCATGCGCACCATGTAGTTGCACGCCTTCAAAACCTGCTTGCTCACACACGGAAGCTGCTTTGGCAAAGCGCTGTATAATCTCTTCAATTTCGTCGTGGCGAAGTTCACGCGGTGTTGCAAAGAGTGGTGCCAATGCGGCGCTAAATGGCACTGCCGATGGTGCTACGGTTTCTTTGTTTAAACCTTTTGGACACTGACGCCCCGGATGCGAAAGTTGAATCAGCTGCACCATGCCATACTGTTTACCAATTTGTGCCCAGTGCTTAAGCTGAGCCAGATCACGTTCATTTTCAATGGCCACAACGCCTGGCTCATTCTTGGCACGAATATCAACCATCACATTACCCGTTATGGCACAACCCAACTCACCTTTGGCCCATGCTTCATAGAGTCCGTAATGTAAGGTATTTGGCTGACCTGCCTCATTGGCCAGTGCTTCACTCATCGCACCTTTGATAATTCGGTTTTTAAAAGTGGTATTGCGTATTTTAAGTGGCTCAGCGATTTGATTCATGACATTGCTCGGCAAGTTGTATCTGTTTTCTTATCAATTTAGTTTAAACAGGCCTACTGTCAAGCCAAAACCGACAAACTGACAACATATATTGTCAAATTATTAATACTGACTGGCTTGAATCAACTGCCGGGTATAGTCCGTTTGTGGTGAAACAAATAAAGTTTCAGTGTCTTGAAATTCCATCACGGTGCCATGCTTGAGCACCATCACCTGCTGGCAAAGCGCCCTGACCACTTGTAAATCATGACTGATAAACACATAACTGATGTGTTCATCTGCTTGAAGCTGGCGTAGCAACTTTACAATCGCGCGCTGTGTGGTGCGGTCTAAGGCTGAGGTCGGTTCATCCAGCACAATCAGTTTTGGCTGAAGTATCAACGCTCTTGCTAAAGCGATACGTTGTCGCTGCCCGCCAGATAACTGATGTGGATAACGATGCTTAAACGCTGGTGTTAGCTCAACCTTTTCAAGTGCAGCATCGATCAATGCTTCTCGCTCATGTGCGGCAACACGCTTTAATGCCAGCCCCTCTCCAACAATTTGTGCAACATTCATTCGTGGATTCAGGCTACTAAACGGATCTTGAAATACCATCTGGATCGATTGACGAATAGGCCGCAGTTGGCTTTCTTTCAGTTGATTCAGATTTTCTCCAAGAAATACAATCTCGCCATCACTTTCAATCAATCGCGTAATCGCCAGTGCCAGTGTGGATTTACCCGAACCACTTTCTCCCACAATCCCAAGGGTATTGCCTTGTTGAAGCTGAAAACTCAGCGGTGCCAGTGCACTAAAGTAATTTTGAGTTCGCCAGAATAATCTGTTTTGAAGCGGATATTTCACCGAAAGATGATGAACGCCTAAAACTTCTTGATCAGATGACATCGGAAGCGCACGTCCAAAGTCGTGATCTAGCAGATGACGTGTATAAGCTGTTTGTGGTCGCTCAAACAATTCTTTCGCTGTAGACTGTTCTTCGACCCGACCTTGATTCATTACAATCACGTCATCGGCATAGCGTTTTACCAAGTTCAGATCGTGACTGATCAAGATCAATCCCATACCAGATTGGCGCTGCAATGACTTGAGCAAATCCAGAATTTGCGCTTGTAAGGTCACATCAAGCGCTGTGGTGGGTTCATCGGCAATCAAAATTTCAGGCTGTTGTGCCAGTGCCATGGCAATCATGACGCGCTGGCGTTGCCCGCCAGACAGCTCATGCGGATAACGTCTAAGCTTTTGCTCTGGCTCTGGGATTCCCACATTATTGAGCAATTCAATCACACGCGCACGAACACGTGCTTTTGACCAGCCACGAAGTCTGAGCATTTCACCCACGATTTTTTCAACTCGATGCAGCGGATTCAGTGCAGTCATAGGTTCTTGAAAAATCATGGCAATTTTACTGCCCCGAAGCTGCTGTAACGCTTGAGTTGTGAGCTTAAATAAATTCTGATCGTGAAAATGTGCAGTGCCCGAAATTTGAAGCTGCTCTGGAAGTAAACCCAATAAAGCCAGACTGCTAATCGATTTACCAGAGCCACTTTCCCCCACGATTGCCAAGGTTTGCCCAGCGTGTAAGTCGAAGCTTAAGTCATCGACTAAAAGCTGATGAGCATCTAGCGCAATGCGTAAATGCTCAACCTGTAATAATGGAGTATTAGCGTCTTGGGTCGAATGCATCACGCGTGGCCTCTCCGACATAAATCAATAATGACAAAACCAGCGCCAGCGTAAAAAAGCCAGAGAGCGCCAGCCACGGTGCATTGAGATTATTTTTCCCTTGTAGCAGCAGTTCTCCCAATGATGCAGCATCTGGAGGTAAACCATAGCCCAAAAAGTCCAGTGCCGTTAGCGCAGTAATATTGGCAGTAAGCATAAACGGCAATTGGGAGAGGCTTGAGCTGATGGCATTGGGTAAAATATGCCGGAAAATGATGGTCCGATCAGCTACGCCCAAAGCACGTGCAGCGCGTACATAGTCAAAATTTCGAGCGCGCAAGAATTCAGCCCGCACCAACCCCACCAATGCCGTCCAGCCAAACAGCAGCATGATCACAAATAACCAGTAGACACTTGGGGTAAACATACTGACCAAGATCATGACCATAAACAGCATGGGTAATCCGCCCCACACCTCTAGCACCCGCTGACCAATCAAATCGACCCAGCCACCATAATAGCCCTGTAGTGCCCCAATCAAAATTCCGATAAAGGCGGCACAGAGAGTCAAGGCAAATCCAAATAAAAGAGACACGCGCAAGCCATATAAAATACGCGCCAATACGTCACGGCCCTGATCGTCTGTCCCCAGCCAGTTTTGCTGCGACGGAGGCGATGGCACAGGCACAGCCAGCTCCAGGTTAGGCGTTTGATATGAAAATGGAATCACAGGCCAAAGTGCCCATCCATCACGATCGATGAGTTGCTGTACGGCTGGATCTTTATAATCTGTTTCGGTTTCAAAGACCCCGCCAAAAGTTGTTTCTGGATAGGACTGGATCACTGGGAAATAATAGGATTGTTGATACTTCACCACCAAAGGTTTGTCGTTGGCAATTAATTCAGAGAAAATCGCCAGTACAAAAATCACTGCAAAAACAATTAAGCAGATAAAACCTAACCGGTTTTGTTTAAAACGTGCAAGACGCTGCTGCATCACTGGAGACATTATTTTGCTCCTCGCGCGTCGAAATTGATTCTTGGGTCGATGATTTGATACAGCACATCACTGACCAGTCTGAGCAGCAGCCCAAGTAAAGTAAATAAAAACAACGTGCCAAAAATCACTGGATAATCGCGCTGCGTAATCGCTTCAAAACCCAATAAACCAATCCCATCTAAATTGAAAATAATTTCAATAAACAGGTTTCCCACAAAGAAAATACCAATCAATGCTTCAGGTAAACCCGCAATCACAATCAGCATGGCATTTCGAAAAACATGCCCGTATAAAACCCGCGTTTCACTTAAACCCTTGGCGCGTGCTGCCAGCACATACTGCTTTCCTAGCTCTTCCATAAAGGCGTATTTGGTTAGATAGGTCAAGCCTGCAAATCCACCCAACAACATGGTGGTTAAAGGCAATGCCATATGCCAGAAATAGTCTTTTATTTTATTGAGTAAACTCAAATTCTGAAAATTTTCCGAAACCAGTCCTTGCAGTGGAAACCACTGAAAATATGAACCGCCCGCAAAAAATACGATCAACAGCACTCCAAATACAAAAGTAGGTACCGCATAACCAATCGCCAGCAAAATAGATGTCGACTTATCAAAGATTAATCCATGCTGGCGTGCCTTTCGAATGCCAAGCGGAATTGAAATCAGATAAATCAGCAAAGTACTCCATAACCCCAAAGAAATGGTGACCGGCATTTTCTCAAACAGTAACTGCGTAACAGGTTTATCTTTAAAAAAACTGGTACCAAAATCAAGACGCAAATATCCGTTCAACATCAGCCAAAAACGTTCTGGTGCAGACTTATCAAATCCATATTGCGCCTTAATTTTTTCGACCATTTCGGGCGTCAGACCACGCGCACCCTGATAATGGGTATCTGTACTGACAGAAGCAGTTTCTCCCCCGGTTTTTACACCTGAAAAACTTTCTGCCTGCTGAATAGCTTGCTCGACTGGTCCACCCGGTGCAATTTGCACCACGACAAAATTGATCAATAAAATCAGAAACAATGTCGGAATAATCAAGAACAGACGTTTAATAATATAAGCACCCATGCGCATACTCCTTGATTATTCTTGTTTACGCAAATAGCGGGCAACACGCTGTGCTTTTTCAGGATTGGACCACCAGTAATCATAACCCACCGATAACGCTGGCTTCACTTTAGGGCGTTCATACATGTCCCAGTATGCATACCAGTTACCCGCTTTTCCATAGGTCAAAATCTGGTAATAACCAGCCCGAAGCAACCGATCCAATACCTTGGTACTGGCCACCAGCTCATCTCGTGAATTGGCATGAATCACGCGCTGAATCACCGCATCAATGACAGGATCCTGAATTCCAGAATAATTATAATTTCCAACCTGATTGGCCGCTGCACTTCCCCAAAATTGCGCCTGCTCATTGCCCGGTGTTAAAGATTGTGGCAAGGCCATTGTGGTTAAATCGAAGTCATTGCGGCGCATGCGTTCCACATATTGTGGCGTATCGACCAAACGGATATTCACCGTAATGCCCAAGCGCTTTAAATTGCGAACAAAAGGCATTAGGGTGCGCTGTAAACTGTCCTGATGAATCAATAGCTCAAGCTGAACAGGACGTCCCTGTTTGTCTTTTAAAGTCTGATGCTGAACCGTATAGCCTGCCTCAATCAGTAACTGTCTTGCTTTAAGCAAGCTATTACGATTAAAGCCACTGGCATCGGAAACAGGATAACGCCAATTGGCCAAAACACCCTCACGCACAATCGGATCAAGTTTGGGCAAGAAAGGCGCTAGAATTTTTTGCTCTGCCGCAGATGGCGTTCCTGTTGCAGCCAGTTCACTGTTATTAAAATAACTCTGTAGACGTTGATATTGACCATAAAACAAAGCTTTATTTTGCCATTCAAAATCGTAGGCATAACTGATGGCACGTCTTAACTTGATATCGCTTAAAGGTCTGTGCCGCGTATTCATGACAATACTTTGTGTCGTCATGGGATTACGGTGCTCAAAGACATATTTTTTAATCATGCCGGACTTAAACGCCGGGAAGTCATAGCCTGTCACCCACTTACGCGACATAAATTCTTCATGCAAGGTGTATTGGCCCGACTTAAACCCCTCAAATGCAATGTCTAAATTACGATAATAGACATATTTTAAGCGATCAAAATTGTAGCGCCCCTGATTCACGGCTAAATCTTTAGCCCAGTATTTAGGATTACGTTTGTACGTAACACTTCGGCCCGGATCGATGCGCTCAATCAAATAAGGCCCCGACCCTAAAATCGGCTGGAGCGTGACTCGAGTGAAGTCCTTATGCTGCCAGTCTTTTTTTGAGTAAATGGGTAGGCTGGCCAAAATCATCGGCATTTCAAGATTACTTTTGGACTTAAAACTAAACTTGATGCGGTACTTCGACAGCACCTCGGTTTTGGCCAGATCTGCAATGTACATTTGCAGGCCCGGATTGGCCTTGGTTTGATACGTATCAAAGCTAAATTTGACATCTTCGGCAGTCAGAGGAGAGCCATCACTAAAACGTGCTTGCGGATTTAAATCAAAAATCACGAAGCTTGGGTGCTGTTGATCAAAGGTGGCCGTTTTAGCCAGCAGGGGATACATCACCCCGGGTTCATCTAACGAGCTAGACATCAAACTGTCAAAGACATAATTAATACCGTCGGTCGAACTGCCCTTGCCATTCATGCTATTCAAATTATCGAAGGTGCCATTACTCGACTGAATTAAGATTCCGCCTTTGGGTGCCTTGGGATTGGCATAAGGCATGTGCGTTAGCGCTTGATATTTGGGTTGTGTACGAATGGCGATATAAGGTGTGGTGGTAACGGCGGCAAAACAACTTAAAGAAAAAACACCAAGCCCCAATGCGAGGCTTAGTGCTTTCATTACATATGCATTCTTGGCGTGCATTTATCGTCCAGTAAAGTTATAGATTGGGAACCTTAATCACATCTCCAATACGAAGTGAACTTGAAGGACGTAAATCATTTAGATCGGCCAGTTCAGCCAATGCCATGCCATACTTACTGGCAAGTCCAATCAGGGTATCACCGCGCTTGACCTTATACTCCGTGATCGTTTTTGGAACTTGTAAGGTTTGACCACGCTGTAAGCTCGCGCGGGCACTCAAGTCATTCAAATCGGCCAGCTCTTTAGATGACATGCCTAAACGACTGGCAATACTATTAAGCGACTCACCCGACTTGACCGTATAAGATTCGGTTTTGGTCGAGGCTTTGGCATTGGATTTTGCTTTTGGCTCGGCTTTGGCACTGACTTGTTTTTCAGTTTCACCGCTTAATTTGAGCTTTTGTCCTGCTTGCAGGCCAGAACTGCGTAGACCGTTGAGCTTCATCAAATCATTTGCATCGAGGTTATAACGGCTGGCAATGGCGCCCAGCGTATCACCCGATTTAACGGTATAGACCTCAGGAGCAGCCTGCTCCGCAGATTTCTTGCTTGAGCTTGATGGTACATCGCCCGTGAGTTTTAGCTTTTGCCCAACGCGAAGCCCTGCTGTACGGTTTAATCCGTTCAGCTCTGCCAAGTAATCCAGTTGTAAATTAAATTTACTCGCTACCGCATTTAAGCTATCACCCGATTGAACCATATATTCTTCAGGTGTGGTCGAACCAGCCGGAATCTTGATGCTTTGACCAGCTCTCAAGCCAGAAGCAGATTTCATATTGTTTAGCTCAAGTAACTCACTCAAGCTCGTTTTTGTAGCGCTGGCAATACTCGATAAGGTTTCACCGCGCTGTACTTTATAGCTTTCGGTTTTAATCGAAGGAGCATTTTTGCTTGCCTTGGCCGCTACACTGCTCTCTTCCTCGGCAACTTCGTGCAATGGAACATTAATTTTCTGACCAATATATAAATTACTTCCTGCATTCAATCCTGTGGTCAGATCCGCTAGTTCCTGATTAGAGAGTCCATAACGATCTGCAATCTGTTTGAGATATTCACCACGTTTTACAGTGTAGAGTTTGGTTGGCGTGCGTTTGGTGGATTTCGTATCGCTATTGTGCTTTGCCGAGGCTGTCGTAGTATTGCCTTTTTTCTCTTTTAAGCTTAGTTTCTGGCCCACAAACAAACCACTGGTAACACTTAGCTCGTTTAGATCGGCCAATTGCTTAACACTCAAACCGAACTGTTCTGCCACTGCGGTCAGGCTGTCATTGGCTTTAACGGTATAGGTATCTGGAATCGTCTCGGTTTTAGAAGCAGATTCTGCTTGTGGTTTGGCATCATACAAATACAGTGTAGTGCCTGCATACAATGTACGATTCGGATCGATCTGGTTCCAGTTTGCAATGTCGCGCCAGCTCACACCGTTTTTCATGGCAATGATGGCCAGCGTATCGCCTGAAACAACCGTATAGGTAGAGCGCTTTCCTTTCGGCTGAACCACAACAATATCGGTATCCGTTTTGATATACGGCTTATTGCTATTACGCTGTACATCCTGATCGCTGGCACTGACGGTTTCTGCCAATGCTTTCGGATACGCAAATTCTTTGGTG
Organism: Acinetobacter soli; assembly: GCF_000760595.1. GTDB lineage: Bacteria > Pseudomonadota > Gammaproteobacteria > Pseudomonadales > Moraxellaceae > Acinetobacter > Acinetobacter soli. Next base: position 110,423 of record NZ_BBNM01000003.1, read on the forward strand.
ACTTCTTTGCCTTGCTGATCGGCAACAGATTGACTGGTCTGAATCGCGGTGAGCTTAATCTTACCATCTAGCGGATCGACAATTTGAGTGCCTTTCGGTGCCAATGCAGAAAGCTCGGCAACCACTTGATCTTTTTCTGCTTGAGTTGGTTGTGGCTCCAACGCTTGTGCAACGGTCTCCTTCTGACCTTCAGAACGAATCGCAGCAACAATATCAGCACGTTCGGTTTTTGAAATTGGTGGTTCAGTAGTCACAGGCTTCACATTGGCTTTTTGTGTCACTGCAACTGGAATACGCGGTGCACTCGGTACATCAGCACTCGCAGCAAAAGCAGCCAGTTCGTCTGCACCACGCGGGGTACTGATACGGCGCGTGGTTGTTGAAGCGACTGTAGTGGTCGTATTCTTTACCGCTGGCTTGGTGTTACTGGCAGTCAATACAGGGGTGGTCGAGGTGGTCACCGAGGACGTCCCTGTACTTCTTGGTGTTGTAGTGACCGTGACAGACGCTGGAGGTGCTGCGGTATTCGCGGCCCACATACCAGATGACGATGAAGGTTTTAACGCTCTGAGTTTGGTGTCAATCGATGGGCTTAAATCGGCCGGAATCAAAATCCGCATCGGGCTGGCCGGATCGATCACATCACCCCGGTAACCTGGGTTAAGAGCATATAGCTCGGTACGGCTTAAACCGGTTACCGCTGAAATTTGATTGAGGTCTACCGGACCACTTAAGGTGACTTCACGAAAGTGCGGACGATTGGCAATTGGCGGCAATGACACACCATATGCTTTTGGATTTTTAATAATCTGAGCCACCGCAAGGAACCGCGGTACATAGTTCATGGTTTCCGCAGGCAGTTTCAGCGACCAGTAATCGGTTGGTAAGCCTGCCGCCTGATTTCGGTTAATGGCCTGTTGAATACGTCCCGGTCCGGCATTATAAGACGCCAGTGCCAGCTCCCATGAGCCAAACTGGTTATATAAACTGCCTAAAAACTCATAAGCTGCACGCGTCGACTCAACAACATCACGGCGGCCATCGTAGAGACTGGTTTGACGTAAGCCGTAAATACGGCCGGTACTTGGGATAAACTGCCATAGTCCTGCCGCCGCCGCACTACTGGTCGCAGCTGGATCGTAAGAACTTTCAATGACCGGCAACAGTGCAAGCTCGGTCGGTAAACCACGGCGTTCTGCTTCTTTTACGGTGTGGTATAAGTAGCGACTGGCACGCGCACTCAAGCGGTCTAAATAAGGCTGACGCGAAATAAACCAGCTACGCTGTGCTTCAATACGTGGGTCCCAATGGGTTTCGTCCATCTTAAATCCGACGGTCATGCGTTTCCAAACGTCACCGTGCTTTAAAATTAATAGACGGTCGCCCTCTACTGCTCGCATGTCGGTCGCCGAGAGTAAATCTTCTAAAGAATCCAAGCTGCTGGCATCTAAAAAGCCTGAACCCATTTTATGCGTCGATTTGCTGTGTGTTTTTTCTGGAGTTGAAGAACATCCGGCTGTAAGACCTATGGCTGCGATTGCAGAACCAAGAACCGTATATTTGAAAAGTGAGGCGACTGAAAAAGGCCACATCATTGTGGTAGATTTATACATATAGATGTTCCAAACAACTCGCGTAAAGTTTAATTCTTTAAATATGCCATTGTAGTGAAGCATGCCGTCGAGACAAGGCAATAATTTAGCGTGATTTGAGTGGAAATGTTACAAGAAATTAAAAAAACACCCCTTAGAGCGCAGAGAATCGCTTCGTTTGCGTATACAATACCCATTGTTTCCTTTGTTTTACGTGTCGAGTCTGGTTCTTATGTCACAAACAATCACCCTTTATGTTGATGGCGCCTGTAAAGGCAATCCCGGCTTAGGTGGCTGGGGTGCGTATATCATTACCGAGCAAGGTGAGCATAAACTGTGTGGTGGCGAGCCAACCACCACCAACAACCGCATGGAACTGACCGCTGCAATTGAAGGCATTCGTTTTTGTCCACCAGATGCCAGCTTGATTATTTGGACCGATTCAAACTATGTCAAACAAGGCATTACCGAATGGATTCATGGCTGGAAAAAGAAAAACTGGAAAGACGTTAAAAATCCTGATCTTTGGCAGGCACTTGATGCGATCTGTCAAGGTCGTCAAATTGAGTGGAACTGGATTAAGGGTCACGCTGGCCACGCAGGAAATGAAATGGCCGATACGCTCGCAAACCAAGGGGCAGCCCAGATCGCCGCTGAGCTTCACACTCAATCTAAAACCACTGAAGACACTAAAAAAAAACCTGAAAATGACTGGTTGCTCGACGATCCGTTCGGTTTTGACCTCGATCAGGTAGAACCTGAAGAGAATATTGAGGCAGACGACGAGTCAGAACTCGACAACATACCGAGTGAGTCCGAGCAAAATCAGGTTCACCCGTTTATTGTTGTCACGCCTGCAAAGGTGCATGCACAAGGCCCGCGCCAGCTCATTCTAGATACCGAAACCACAGGTTTTTATTATCAAGATGGCGATCGTATTATTGAGGTCGGTGCGATCGAAATGATCAACCGTAAACTGACGGGCAGCTCGATTCATATTTACATTAATCCAGAGAAGCCGGTAGGCGATTCGGTTAATGTCCACGGGATTACCGACGAGTTTCTTGCAGATAAACCCAAGTATGCCGAGATTGCGGACGTACTATTTGAATATCTGAAAGGTGCAGAGATTATTGCACATAACGCCACCTTCGATATGAACTTCCTGAATATGGAGTTTACCCGTGCAGGATTACCTGCATTGTCTGAGGTGTGTACAGTCACCGATACCTTGGCACTGGCCAAAAATAAGCATCCGGGGCAAAAAAACTCACTCGATGCCTTGGTCAGACGCTACGAAATTCCGGCAAGAGACCGTACGTTCCACGGCGCGTTACTCGATGCGGAAATTTTGTCGGATGTCTATTTGGCCATGACCGGTGGTCAGGTTTCATTTGATATGGATGCCCTATCACAAAGTGAAAATGAGCAAGGTCAGTCAAAACGTGCACGTGTCGATTTTCAGCTTCCAGTGATTCAACCCTCCGAAGAAGAATTGGCACGTCACAATGAATGGGTTCAGCGCTACGAAGAAAAAAATGGGGCCGCCTGCTTGTTTGCAAAATAAAACCCAAAAGTTTTTTACAACAGATGATGCAAGCCGATCAACTTGAGGTATAGTCAGGTTCATCCTTTAGTCGCGCCGTCTGGACGCTCATAACATTATAAAGTGGTGCAGTTTTTATGTCTTCACAAGTTTCTATTCGCTTCGACCCTTCTGCATTGTTAACGATAAAAAAAGAAATTGATGATTCAGTTCGGCGTGTTGAAATCGCAATCCAAACACTTCACGATGAACAACAGATTCCGTTTGAACTTGAAGAGACGCTTGAGCACTTTGACCAGTGTGCACAAGTTTTACAGCTGATTGATATGGGACATCTGTCGCAAATGATCGGCTATATTTCATTATTGGTCCGAAAAATCATGCAAGCGCCTGCCCTCACCGACGCCACCACGATGGCGGCACTTAGTGAAGGCACCACCATGTTAAAGCGCTATATCGAATTTACCGCTTTGCATGAAGTTAAAGCACCACAATTTCTGCTCGATACGCTGAATCGACTTGAGCTTGCTCTTGGCAAACCCCTCACGCAAGAAGGTCAACGACTCATTACCCGCTTAAATGCATTTAAAAGTGATTTATCCCTGCCTTTACCGCCTAAACTTGAGCAATCCGAATACGTGCACCAGTTATATAAGCACGCTTTGCACAAGCTCATCCAGCACAGCGAAACCGCACTGGATTTACAAGCAATTAAGTTGATTGGTGCATATCTGGCCAACGCCGCTAAAAAACATCATACCAAGCAATATTGGCAACTGGTTTATGTGGCACTTGATCATATTGATCAGCTAATCTTGAGTGATGCGCGTCTAAGAATCTTGATTCAACTCGAAAGCAATATAGGTAAATTCTTTGAACAGCCAGATGAATTTCGAGCTTCTATCACCGATTTGGCCAATATTATCAGCCTGTGCGTGAGTCAGGACGATGCGATTTCCGAACTATTACGCCGCCAGCTACGTATTGGAGATGATCAACTGACCGATACCCAATTACAGGTCTTGAGTTCACATTTGTATGGTCCTGACTATGACACCATTCATGCAGTGTGCCAGTTAATCAATGAATCAATGACACAAATTCGCAACGAAATCGAATACAACTATTTAAGTATGACACCTGAAAAAATTCAGGAATTACAAGCTCAACTGTCTCATCTGGCTAATGTGTTTAAAGTATTAAACCTACACGAAGCCAATCGTGCACTGGCACAACAGGCCGAGCACCTTAATCAGCCAGATATTCTGACTCACGATGGCTATGCCCAGCAGCTAATGCGCAGTATTTTATCTGCCATGAATTCGATTGGTATTTTAGAGCGGAACTATACCTCTAATCGCTTGCAGCTACGTGCGCACAATATGAATATTTCACTTGATCGTTTAGATGATGCGCATGCCGCGCTGTTACATGAAACCAAACTGGTGGTCAATGCCGCGGCACATGCGCTAGAAGCGACGCAAGCCACGGAGGCTACAGCACTGGACCTTGGCACCATGCAGCAGCAGTTAAATGAGCTTGCAGGCGCAGCACTCTTTTTAGGTGCAAAAGAATTACACAAGGCCTTACATGACAGTGCACAGTTTATGGGTGCGCTGCAAAGCAATCACAGCGATTTAAAACATGATGATATGAGCCGTTTACTGAATATTTTGGCCTGTCTGGATCTGTTCATCGATAATTTAAAAACCAAACAACCTGTCTTACGTGCCACCTTTGAGGTAGCATTAAGACACTCCTCTCACTTTCAATCAGCGGTTGCCTAATGTCTGAGTTATCACTAGCTTACATCTTTCATAATCAACAACTTCTCGTTGATGAAAACCATAAACTTCCTAGCGTTGAGGCCATGACTGGCGATTTAAAGCTGGGCACGGGCGACAATGTTATTGCGCGGGATTTAAAGACTGACGATCAAATTCCTGCCGGATTTAAGCTGGTGCCGATTCGTCAACTGGTTTCGACATGGTCGACCGACGAATTTTTGCAGGCAAGCCGTGCGGTCCAACTCCTTGAATGGCGCCGCAATCACAAGTTTTGTAGCCGTTGCGGGCATGAAACTGAACAGCATGCCACTGAATACACAATGACTTGCCCGTCTTGTCATTACAATCAGTATCCAAGAATCCAACCATGTGTGATTACGGTGATTACCCGAGGCGACAACGAAATTTTGTTGGCCAAAAATGCCAATAACAAGACCAATATGTACAGTCTGATTGCAGGCTTTGTAGAAATTGCAGAAACACTTGAAGAAGCTGTTCAACGTGAAACGCTTGAAGAAGTCGGACTGAAAGTTAAAAATATTCGTTACTTATCGAGCCAGCCTTGGCCTTTTCCAAGTAATTTAATGCTCGCCTTTCAGGCTGAATATGAATCGGGCGAGATCAAATTACAAGAAGAGGAAATTAGTGACGCACAGTTTTTCAAGTTTGATGAACTGCCAGAAATTCCATTTAAAGGCAGTATTGCGTACGCCATGATCATGCATGTGATTCATCAACAGCCAATGTAATTGGCTGTTTTTAGTCAACGGGATGTGTCTCTTTAAGCAAATTGAGTAACGTGCGTTTGGTCTTGAAATAACGGCTAAACAAACTCGACAATGTTGCAATGATCGTGATATGTCCCGTTTTAGGAATTACACTGATATGACTGTGGTTTCCAGCTTGTACCAACACTTGCTGCATATCTAAGCTATTACTTTGTTTGACGATATGATCGTTCTCAGCCAGAAACATATAATGCCGAATATGATTTTTTTTCACAAAATAATACGGCATGACCTGCTGATAGGGCACCGACTGATCAAAGGCATCTTCAGCGAGTGGGTCGCCTTTATAATCGAAATGATAAGGCCCAGCAAATCCGACAATTGCTTTGATCTGCTCATAGCACTGAAGCGCAAACCTCTGGGGATGGTACACCAGCGACATAATATTAAATGCGCCAGATGAGTGGCCCATCAAAATGATCTGCTGCGCTGAAATATTCAAACGCGCTTGATGTTGATCAAGATATTGGAGCGCCACGGCTAAATCATCGACAAACACAGGAAAAATAGATTGTGGCGCCAGATGATAATTGATGATCGCGACGTCGTAGCCTTCACGCGTAAGGCTTTCACCTAAAAACACATAGTCTTTTTTATCACCGTGCTGCCATGCACCACCATGCACAAAAACCACCAGTGGACGATGTGCTAAAGGTTTGTTGGCTCGGTACAGATCGAGTCGCTGACGTGCTTTCAAGCCATAAGCAATATTTTCAGTACAGCTATAGCTCGATTTAGGCGTAAGTCGGTTGAGCGCATAACTTCCAAGATCATAAACACGCACCGACTTACATTGCTCTTTCACCCATTCGACCTGCTTTCCAAGTTGCTCCAAAAGCTGATGCGGTTTATTGAGCATTGGTGGTTCCGCTTTGATTTGGATCAATCGCCACCGGCGTCTGTACTTCTGGCTGTACCGAATTGACCAGTGGTGTCGCAACAGTCGAGCTGGCGACTGTACCGGCTGATTGTTCAATGTTGTCGATCAGGGTTACGATTTTAGTCACATTCCCGACTTTTTGTAGTACATCATTCAGATCATTAATTTCAGCAGTATTTAAACGCCCCATCACATATAACACGCCATCTTCGGTTTGAACCAAGACTTTAGAATCCGAAACTACAGGTGCACGCACCAGTAGTCCACGGGTGTTTGCGGTCACGGCAGTATCTTGCATAATAGTGCTATAGCCAATTTGCGGGCCAACCGTGATGTAGTTATGGACAGTTTTGACATCGCTCATGGCTTTAACATTGTCTTCAGCCAACTGACGTAATGATTCATCGGGAACTTGCCCTGTCAACAGTACATTGCTATGGAAGCTTTCAATGTTGACGCGTGACTGTTTAAAGCGAGGGTCTAGCTTATACAAATTAATGGTCGCTGTGCGCTTGATAGAAGAATCAATAAACACCTGCCCTAAGCTGCGCGCACCGCTCTCTGTGCCTACAGGTGCTGAACCTGTTCCACCCGAAATGAAACTTGCACATCCCGATAAACTTGCTACGCACAACATCAGTATTGAAATTCGTTTAACCACTGAGCAAGACTCCCTATACACTCTTTTTTAAAACAATCGGCGAACATTTACGGCATTTACATGCCCAAAGAGTAAATAACTCCAGTTACAAAGTAAACGCATTTTCGATCCACTGTCGATCATAGCGAAGATTAGAAAAATCTTGCTGTACTGTTTTTGCAATTTTGTAGGGGAAATCAAAACAAATCACATCGAAACGACAGTAAAACTGCTGATAATGTGGATACTTATTCAAAAAATACTGCGCCGTCTTAATGATTTTACGCTGTTGTGAATACATGAGTACTTCGTTTGCCATCGCATAACTCCCTTGGGTGCGTGCTTTGACTTCAACAAAAACCAGCTCATCTCCTTTGGCCACAATTAAATCAATTTCACCACGGCGCGAGCGAAAATTTTGCTGCACCAACTGAAACCCATGGGCTTGCAGCAAGGTTAAAGCCGCTTGTTCTGCCCATACACCCAAGTGGTGAGCATGCGGCTCAGCATGATGTGAAGACTGTGTCATTTGAGAACCACAAGCGAACGCTTGGTTTTTTGATAACAATGCACATTACGCTTGATCCGATCGCCCTGTGCAGTTAAATCGCCCGTTCGGCCCTTGAGTCGAAAATCCTGTATGGCAGGATTAAGTACATATTGTTCAGTCAGCATCCACGCGTCTCCACCAAAGGCGATTAAACGCTGATACGGCATCGGTTCAGGTTTTTGCAAATAGGCATGGTACACGTCGTTCCATTGATGCTCGTATAAGGCAGGTACATCACAAAAGGTTAGCCCCTCTGGAATCGCTTTATTTTCTTCAATGGCAATGGCTTGTGCATATACTCCGCGTTTGGGTAGCTTGCCCAGTTGGTTGAGCCATGCAGAATCGCCCATCAACATTAAACCCTGACCTTTTTTAAGCTTGGCCGGTAACGTTTGAATCGGTTCTACACGATGACCAAATTGCGAAACCAGCGAGATGTAATACAGTTCGGTATCGGCTTCTCTGCCATTTTGACGCAGCACCAAGAGATCCGTGATGTTATCTTTTTGCAACACATCGACCATCGAGCCTGCGTCATCTTGTTTGGACAAACTAAATTGAATCACGTTTTTTGCTTCAGCACCCACTTCATTGAGGGCCAACACTTTTACTTTGGGGTTGAGCTTCATCACCTCTTCAACATCTTGCCGAGCCAGTGGCCCAACCACCATTTCAGTTTTTTTGCCTACATGCTGCCTGAAAATAGACTTCATGTTTTGCTGATCTGAGTTAACAAATTTGATGGGTGTTTTGTGGTTTGATTGCGCGTAAGCGCTCAAAAAACCGTGCTTAATACTGGTCGCGGCTCGCGCCATAGGTCCGGTTTCAGGTAGAATGACGATCACTTCGGCGTGTGCCTGTGAAACAAAAGCTGCAAAAAACATCAGCAGCCAAGTCTTTTTATTATGTAGCATGGAGTAAAACCTTATGAGTGCTCAGTTATTTGTTGTAGCGACCCCAATTGGGCACTTAGATGACATGACGTATCGCGCCATCGAAACTTTAAAATCGGTCAGTTTGGTTGCCGCAGAAGATACGCGTCAGTCTGCTCAGTTGTTTAAGCATTATAATATAACAACTCCATTGACAGCATGCCACGATCACAATGAAAATCATAAAATTAATGAACTGATTCAACGTTTAAAAGCGGGTGAAAATATTGCCCTGATCAGTGATGCAGGTACCCCGCTCATTAGTGACCCAGGTTTTAAACTGGTTCGTGCTGCTCAAGAGCACAAGATTCGCGTAGTACCCGTGCCGGGTGCCTGTGCAGCCGTTGCAGCCCTGAGTGCTGTCGGACTTCCGAGTGATCGCTTTAGTTTTGAGGGTTTTTTACCGTCTAAATCTTCTCAGCGCATGCTTCAGCTTGAAAAGCTAAAAGATGAAACACAAACCCTGATTTTTTATGAAGCACCGCATCGTATTCTAGATTGTGTCAAAGATATGATGCAGGTTTTTGGTGCCGAGCGACCTGTCGGATTCGCACGTGAAATCACCAAAACATTTGAAACCATAAAAAAAATGAGTTTAGGTGAGTTGGTCATCTTTGTAGAGCATGACCATAATCAGCAAAAAGGTGAAATTGTACTGATTGTAGGCGGTAATCCAGTTGAAAAAGACATGGAGCAAGAAAAACTGGATCAATTACTGACGCGTCTTTTACAGGATCTTTCTGTGAAGGCTGCCTCTCAGCTTGCCGCCGACCTGACCGGCATCAAGAAAAAAATTGCCTATCAACGCGCTTTAGAACTGACCCAGACCGATCTCGATTAAGCATAAAAAAAGCATCAATCATGATGCTTTTTTTATCGATTCAGATTAATCTCGGGCGTCTTCATCTGGCGGAACTTGGGTAATACTTCCGCCTTTTGCTAGAAATGCCGCAATTTCATCTTCAAGCGCTTGTCTTTGCTTTTGCTTGGCTGTCACTGTTAGTGTCTCAGCTTCTGCAAGATCTGCATCGTTTCCGCTTGATTCTTCATCGTTGGCACCATGTTCAGCAGCTTTGGCTTCATCTTCATCGACTGCCGCATCTTCTGATTCATCGTATTCATTCATATCCGTCATTTTTTTCTCCCCTCAATGACCGATTCATACATCATGAACGTTACTCATAAATTACGAAGAAATTTAACAATCTCTTGCGTATTCGCAAAGAGGCTTTTACACCAATTTCGTATTTTTTTAAACTAATTTGTAATCATTGATCAATGACTGATTAAAAATTACCGTTTAAGTCCTAATGTGCATAACGGGTTTTGGCGAGTAAACTCAATCCTGTGGCCTGCTGTAGAAAAGCATTTTTCAGATTTTCATGCTCATCAACAAATTTTAAGCCCGCGTTACGCGCTGCAATCACTGGAAATAGCGTTTGAGATTCCAGCCAGCCAATCACAGACATACCATGCATCATGGCATCGTTTTGCCCTTTACGCGCATGTTCATAACGTCGCAAGGTTTGTTCATGTGCCCATACACCACGCGCCCGGTCATGTAGCAGCACATCACAGAGTAGTGCTGCATCTAAACAACCGATATTAACGCCCTGACCAGCCAGAGGATGAATCACATGCGCTGCATCTCCAACCAAAGCCAACCCCGGTTTGATGTATTGTTTTGCAGCACGGGCGATCAGCGGGAACGTTGCACGCGAACGTACCTCATGCACTTGACCCAACATATGCTGACTTTCTTGTGTAAGTAAATCCGCAAATGCCTGATCGCCTAATGCAGCATATTCCTCGGCATAATCTTCTGGCAATGTCCACACGATTGACTGCCAAAATCCCTTTTCATTTGGCTCGATACTGGCCATCGGCAAGAATGCCAATGGTCCGGTCGGCAAAAAGAGTTGACGAGCCACATGCTGATGTGGCTGCGCTGTCTTCACTGCACAGCTAATCGCAGCCTGACGATAATCCAGCACATCCAGATCAATCATGGCTTGATTGCGCACAAACGAATTTGGACCGTCTGCACCAATCAGCAAACGAGTCTGTAAAACTAAACCATCTTCAAGCTCAAGCTGCCAGCCCGAATGTATAGATTCGATGCGCTTGACACGAATCTGCGTCCGATAATCTGCAATCACTTCACGCATTTTTTGCTGGATTGCAAAATTAACAATACTCGGTTCCACCATCGAACCTAATGCCTGATCCAGATGTGGTGTCTGCTCGCTCGCATGTCCGAATTGAATTTCACCGTAGCCATTTTTATTCCACACCTGCATGCCCGAATACGGCATATGACGTGAAATAGCACTCCAGACTCCAACGGTCTCTAACAAATGAATGGTGGCCTGACTCAAAGCCAATACTCGTGGATTTACTTCACGCTCAATGTGTTCACGTGAAAGTACAGGAGCAGCATCGAGGACGGTGACACGAACGCCGCCTTGAGCCAACAATAGCGCTGTCAGTCCGCCTACCAGCCCACCGCCGACGATCACAACATCGTGCATTTGTGTCATGCTTTTAACCCCATTGCGTAATTGGCAACTAGTGGCTTAATGCCCGGAATAACATCAAAAGCCACCAGCCCGGTATTTCGCAATAATTTGAGTACCGGATTTTGGTTACTAAAGCCACGCACCACCGAATCACAGAATTTAATCACGCGTTGCTGATCTTTTAATCGGGCTTGTTCATAAGCCAGCAGATTTTCTGGCTCACCGATATCGTCAGACTCACTCAATTGTTGTAACAGATGGCGCACCAGTACGTCAGCATCTCGTAGGCATAGGTTAAAGCCCTGCCCAGCGACCGGATGAATCGTATGCGCAGCGTTACCCATGAGTACCACACGACCTACAGCCTGCTTATGTGCCAATACTTGTGACAGCGGGTAACTAAAACGTCGTCCAGTTTTTTCAAAAGTTCCCGCCCGATCCCCATAGGTTTTTTGTAAGGCCTCTAGAAAATGCTGATCGTTGTGCTCACCCAACCATTCGTCTTCGGTGCCTTTTTTTACGGGCCAAACCACAGAGCGTCGCGACTCGCCGGGCAAAGGCAATAATGCCAGTGGACCCAACGCACTAAAGCGCTCAAATCCGACCTGCTCGTGTGGTTTGGAGGTTTGTACCGTGGTCACAATGGCCACTTGATCATAATCTCGAACATCGGCACCCACACCTAAAGCCTGACGACAAAATGAATCACGACCATCGGCGGCAATGACCAGTTTTGCTTGTAACTCAAGCTGCTCGTGTTCACGCTCGGCATTTAAATAGACAAAGTCCTGATCTTGTTTTAATGACGTTACTTTGACGCCATCAATCAGCTCAATGAGTTCATGCTGGCGTACCTGTGTAAGTAGTACACGCCCCAACCATGCGTTTTCAATGACCTGTCCAAAGCTTTCGACTTTTTCTTGTGAGGCCACCAGTCTTGCTTTGCCAAAACTGCCTTCTTCGGTAATATGAACCTGTAAAATAGGCGTTGCGTGTTGCTGTAGCGCATCCCACAGTTGCAACTTTTGATAAATTTGTACACTTCGGCGTGATAGTGCCGTATTTCGTGCATCGAAACTTGAGTGATAGGGAGCCAGATTTTCGTCGTCGTAATCTGGATACTGAATGGCTTCAAGCAATTTTACTGCAATATTTTGTTTTGCCAGCATGAGCGCAAGGCTCAATCCCACCATTCCACCACCGACAATTATCACATGTTGCACTGCGATTTCTCCTTTACTCGATTTTTATCGTTTCGCTTGAGCCATAAGTGTTTCAATTGCATCGATTTCTTTAACCACATTTTGCGTCAGAATCAATGGGCCATCTTCGGTCACCACGACATCATCTTCAATTCGAATGCCGATACCGCGCCATTTTTCATCCACCGTTTCATCATCTGGCGCAATATAAATACCCGGCTCAACCGTGACCACCATACCTGGCGCATAACTTCGCCATTTGCCGGCCACTTTGTAAGCACCCACATCATGCACATCCATCCCCAACCAATGTCCGGTGCCATGCATGTAAAATTGACGGTAGGCTTCTTTTTCGATGAGTTCATCGATTGCGCCGCGCATCAGTCCAAGTTGAAGTAAACCTTGTGTGATGATACGCACTGCGGCCTCATGTGGATCACGATACGACCGTCCGACTCGCACCTGATCGATCGCGGCATACTGTGCGTCTAGCACGATTTGATAGAGCGCGCGTTGCTCTGGACTAAAACGACCATTGACTGGAAAAGTACGCGTAATATCAGATGCGTAGCACTGGTATTCACATGCTGCATCAATCAGCACCAAATCGCCATCATTGAGCGGCTGATTGTTTTCTACATAATGTAAGATACAGGCGTTGGCTCCACCACCAACAATGCTGTTGTAAGACGGAACGCAGCCATTTTGATTAAATACATAGTTCAATTCAGCTTCAAGTGCATACTCCTTCATACCCGGATGAACCTTTTGCATGGCACGAGTATGCGCTTGAGCACTGATGTCCGATGCGATTTGCATCAATTGAATTTCTTCTTCTGACTTAAACAGTCGCATTTCATCTAAGAGACGATCGAGTTGAAGCACTTGAGACGGCGCACCGTCGCCGCGTTTGTCTTGATCTTGAGCCTGTTTAATCCATTGACTTACGCGCGCATCAAATTCAGCTCGATGCCCGATTCGATAATAAATGGCGCCTTTATTGAATAACTTCTCGATGATTTCTTCGTCAAGCAAATCAATCGCAAAGGCTTCGTCTGCTTCATAATCTTCAACCGCACCATCGACACCTGCACGATAACCATTCCAGATTTCAAGCTCACGATTACGTTCACGACAAAACAGGCTATAGGTGTAATCTGCTGTACTTTCACCCGTTTCAATCACTGCTACAGCTTCAGGCTCGGCAAATCCAGTTAAATAAAAGAAACTACTATCTGCACGAAACTTATAATCCGCATCACGATTTCGATACGCCACTGGACTGGTTTCAATAATTGCAATACTGTTTGGCCCCATCTGCTCAGCGAGGCGGTCTCGACGACGTTCAAAATCTGCTTGGGTCAGTTTCATGTGCTCTTATAATCTATATGGATAATGTCTAAATGGTAAGGCAGCGCCCAAGCATTAGCTTGGACGATGTGGTGTAAACATTTCAACAATACTCTGATTTTCATCAGATTCAGATGTATTTTTCAACTTTGACTGAAAACTTTTAATCAATGAGCTTTGTGAAACAGGGATTTTTTTACGGCCAATCGATAAGCTGACCGGAATCAAACGAACGAACTCATACAGTTCTTCGTAACCCATTTCGCCTTCTTCATCGTTGTCTGATTCGTCAAATTCGACTGCTGCAACATCTTGGAGATGCTCAATCAATTCAACTTCATCTGAACGGATGTGCCCAGAAGCCAAACCAAAGCCGAGTACCACGCCAGCACACCAATCTGCAAGCGCCTGTACCCGCTCTTGCAAAAGGTGCTCTGAATCTGGAAGCATAGGTAAATAGTCCAGCTCATCTTCGGCGAGCGCATGCGCAACGTCTTCAGCTTCATCGGACAGCACAGACAGCGCCTGATCGTTTAAAGTCGGTACATTTAGCGTTGCTAAAATTTGTAACCATTCATCTCTGGTCGGTGCTTCTGTCACACAAACTATACCTGTAAGCAAGCCATGTAACTCACTAGGGCTTGAAATTTCCTCAATTCCTTCAAAATTTTGGTTCCACTCGTTCCAACCTGAAATATCGTCTTGCATTCGCTTATCCAATCTCTATACTTCGTATATATTACCTTTGATTGCAATTCTGTGCGACTACGTTATGTTAGAACAATTACAGCGACTTCAAGCGCATGTTGGCGTTTTAAAAACGCGTTTACTTCATTTAGAGCGTGACAACGAGGCGCTCGTAAAGACGAAAGATGAAACTGAAGCCCAACATCATAGTCAAATCGTGCAAAAAAATAGCATCATTACGGCCAAGCAAGAGGAAATTGAAACCTTAAATGATCAGCTTTCCCAACTTCAAGGCCAGTTTAAGCAACTTAACACAGATGCCACGGCACTTGCAGACCGCTACAGCCGTTTGGAAAAAAGTTGTACAGATCTGAAAAATCGTTTTCAGGAAATTTTGGCAGAGCGCAACGACTTACGTGTTACAAAAGAAAAGTTACAAGCACATCAGCGCCAAACCCAGCAAGAGATTCAAGAGTTACAACAAGATCGTGATCGGTTGCTGAAAAAAAATGAACTGGCCAAATCAAAGGTTGAAGCGATCATTCAACGACTTGCAATTTTGGGTACGGCACAAGATCAACATGCTCAGGAAATCCAGCAACTCGCCGACCCTACTGAGGAGATTCACCCATGAGCGATCAAGTGGTCGTCGAACTACGTTTAATCGAACAAATTTTTCGTCTGAATACCACAGTTGAAAAACGTGATGAGCTTGAACGTGCTGCTGAAGTACTGAATGAGCGTTTTAATGAAATGCGCCGCAGTGCGCCGCGCGTTGAACACAACAAGCTGGTTATTATGGTCGCGCTTCAATTGACCCAAGAAGTACTCAGCCTCAATAAATCATTGCAAGAGTATGAACATTGCGAGCGATTGTTAGACGCAATTTTACAAGATGTAGAAAAAAGCCTATAGAACTGTGCATTTTCGCGCAAACGTTCACCACTTGAAAACTAAGTTTACATAACACTATGGCAAGGGAATTGCCATTGAGTTCAGATCGGTTATACTGAATCTGTCTCTGGGATGCTCGCCAGCGCGTCAGAATCCCCTGAGCCGATACTATCACTTTAGGATAGCGTTCTGCATATTTAGAGTGTATGCCTACCGCGAGTAGGAAACCCAGCAAGTATGCGTCGCTTCCACCTTGAACTTAAGGGTTCAAGGGTAATGACAGGCAGCGGCATCTTCGGAGGCATTTATTTTTAAATCATTTAATTATAATTTTTTTACGTTTAGTTCCTCTTTATTATTTTTCTTTATCATCGCAGCAATACCCAAATACAGCCGATAACCCTTTCCCTTTTGTATGTAGCCAATATTCCCTTAAATCATTCCTCAATTGAGCGCGACATGCTCGCTTAACTAGCAA
Source organism: Acinetobacter soli (assembly GCF_000760595.1). Taxonomy (GTDB): domain Bacteria; phylum Pseudomonadota; class Gammaproteobacteria; order Pseudomonadales; family Moraxellaceae; genus Acinetobacter; species Acinetobacter soli. Next base: position 126,268 of record NZ_BBNM01000003.1, read on the forward strand.
ATATTAATTTCAGCTTTAATATCAAATTAAATAACACTTCTCATTAGATTCTATAAAGATTCAATTTTTTGCACTTAATTTAGGCTTAAGTCTTTGCCTCGATAGTCATCATTATACAAAACATGACAGGTAACCCTGCTGCACATGTTTGACCCTTAAGATGAGACGAAGCAATGGCTAAAGTGTGTTACTGTGCCGACGATTTTTCTATGCGTCCCGAAATTTCATCGGCGATTTTATCGTTGCTTGAAAAAGAGCGCATTCATGCCACCTCATGCATGACTCAATCACCCTCTTGGTTTCAAGATGCCAAAGTATTAACAAGTCTTGATACAACTGCCGAAATTGGATTACATCTAAATTTTACCCAAAACTTTGGCGTTCAGGATTATACCGAGCGATTACCGAAACTCATGCTCGGCGCATGGACTGGCCAGCTTTCACAAACTAAAGTTCGCGACAGCATTGCTTGTCAGTGGGAATTATTTTGCTCTGCGACAGGTCGAATGCCTGATTTTGTCGATGGGCACCAGCATGTACATCAGTTTCCCGTTATTCGTGAAGCTTTATTTAAATTTCTCAATCAACAGCAATTTAAAGGCTGGGTACGCAGTCTGCGCCACCCTGTTTTAACGCCAAATACGCGAATCAAAGTCACGCTACTCAAATTACTCGGTGCTACACGTTTTAGCGAGATGTGTCAGCATTACAATATTCACCAAAATTCTACCTTTGCCGGTATTTATAGTTTTGACGCCCAATCTTATGCGCTTTTGAACCAGCAGTGGCTTGCTCAAGCGCAAGATCAACTGTTAATCATGTGTCACCCTGCACTTTCCCACAGCCAGTCTAGTCATGACCCGATTCATGCTGCACGTGTACGCGAGTTTGAATACTTCGACTCAGCACAATTTCAGCAAGACTGCCGACATCACCATATCCAGCTTGGTCCATTAGGAGCAATCTAATGCACACTTCTCCTTTTTTGTCTTGTGTTGTTCCGGCTTATAACGAAGCAGAGAACCTAAAAACATTTATTCCCGCGCTGGCAAAATCGCTGGATCAGCAACAATTGCATTATGAAATTATTGTGGTCGATGACGGCAGTCAAGACGATACGCTTCACGTCTTGCAATCTATGGTGGATCATTATCCACTGATTGTACTCGAACTGTCGCGCAATTTTGGTAAAGAAGCCGCATTGAGTGCAGGCTTAGATCGGGTGACTGGTGAAATTACTTTACTGATCGATGCCGATTTTCAGCATCCTCTAGATGCCATTCCGACCATGATTAATCTTTGGAAGAATGGCTACGATATGGTGTACGGCATTCGCAATCGAAGCAGTGAGTCTTGGTTAAAACGTATACTGACCAATCACTACTATAAAGTTTTAAATCTTAGCTCTCCAATCGATATTCCTGAAAATGCAGGTGACTTTCGATTGATGGACGCCAAGGTCGTCGATGCCATCCGCCGCTTACCAGAAAGAAATCGTTATATGAAAGGCTTGTATGCTTGGGTTGGATTTAAAAGTATTGGTATTCATTTTTCAGAACAAGAACGTCAGCATGGCACGTCAACATTCAATGCCAAGTCATTATTTCGTCTTGCCATGTCTGGTTTGACCGGGTTTTCAGATCTTCCCCTTCGTTTGAGTATTTATTTAGGGGCTTTAATGGCGCTCATTGCTATGAGTTATGGTGGATGGATTCTGATTGAAACACTGGTCGAAGGCGTTCGTGTACCGGGCTGGGCAACATTGGTCATTGCACTCACCTTGCTTGGTGGCATTCAGCTGTTATTTTTGGGAATTGTAGGCGAATACATTGCCCGAATTTATGCCGAAGTTAAAAACCGCCCACGCTATATTGTGTCTGGCGAATTCTCGCAATTTAAGCATTCCCACACGTTACCCGAAATTAAACCGCATGCATCTGAACCCTAAAAATCAACATATCAGTGCGCAGTTTATTCGTTTTTGCCTCATTGGGCTGTGTGCTGCCGCCATTCATGTGACAGTCGTGATCATACTTGAAAAGACACGGCTTGCGCTTGCTTGGTCGAATTTGGCTGGCTTTAGCGTGGCTTTTTGGATGAGTTATTTTGGACATCGCTATTTTACCTTTGCGACTTCAAATGCCCAGCATCGCCAAATGATGTTTCGTTTCTTGATGGTGGCCTGTAGCGGATTTTTATTGAATGAAGCACTGGTACTTAGTCTGAAAGAAGCCTTTCACTTGCCCACCGCTTTCAGTGTATTGACAGCAATTGGTTTTAGCTCAGTCTTTACTTTTTTATTGAATCGAATTTTTGCCTTTCAGCCAGAAGGATAGCCTGTATGCCGTCATGGTTACGTACCTCACCGATCAAGCTCGGTTTAATTTCTGTTTGGCTATTTGTATGCGCCACGGTCCGCTTTTTATCAATCCCCGATGAAGGCCGTTATGCAGATATCAGCCGCCATATGTTTGAGTCAGGCGACTGGCTTGTTCCACGTTTAGATAGTCTGCCATTTATTCACAAACCCCCTATGCTGCACTGGTTGAGCAGTATTGCGATGCATATTTTTGGTGTGCATGTCTGGGTTGTGCGCTTGGTTCCTGTACTGGCGGCAAGCTTGCTTTTGATTGGAACCTACCTGTTTGTTCGTAAATATCTCTCTCAAAAAATTGCCGAACTGAGCATCTTGATGATGGCAACCAATTTGCTTTTCTTTGGGAGCAGTCAATACGTTAATCATGATTTACTGCTGGCAACAGGCATCACCTTATCGGTATTTTGTCTGGTCGATTTTAGTTTGTGCAATCGAAAAGCCATGCTGTTCTTGGGGTACTTTTTTGCCGCCTCTGCCTTTTTAACCAAAGGGCTGATCGGCATTTTAATTCCCGGAATGATTCTGCTTCCATGGCTGCTTTACACCCGGCAGTACAAGCGTATTCCGGCGTTTTTTAATCCTTTTGCTTTGTTGTTTCTGGCGGCACTTACCCTACCGTGGCTGTATCAAATGCAGCAAATTTATCCAGATTTTTTGCATTACTTTTTTATCGATCAACAATTTAACCGTTTCCATTCTAATCAGTTCAACAACAAGCAATCGTGGTTTTTTTACTTGGTCATTTTACTGGTGAGCCTATTGCCTTGGTTACTCACCTTAAGATGGACAGGCCTTCGCACTATACTGCACCAACAGCGATTAAACCCGGTTGGGCAATTACTGATCTGGTGGTTGGTGTCTGTTGTCATCTTTTTTTCTATTCCACCGTCAAAACTTGCAGGCTATATTTTACCGGCACTCACACCACTGATTATCTTGTGTGCAGTAGCTTTTGAGAAATCAACTCTAAATACTCAACAACTGACCCGCATGCAAAAATACGCGCCAGCAGCTTTTGTTGGTTTGCTGGGATTTGTTCTGGCCGCTACATTGTACTTCATTCCACTGGATTTTAATTTATCGAGTGTACAAAAGTGGCAAATTATTTTAATGGCAGCACTGCTGGTGTATTCTCCATTGTTATTTTTACAGCTACTCCATCGGCATAAACTCGAATATGCACATTATGTGGCTGCCTGCCTGATTGTGCTGTGTAGTGTAGTACCCTTCGCTACACGCATTTTTGATATTAAAAATAATCACGATCAAATCAATTTCACGGCGTACATTCATCCCAATACCAAAGTGGTGTTTTACGATCGTTACTACTACGACCTGCCTTTCTTACTCGACTTGAAACAGCCTGTATATGTGGTCACTGACTGGCAAAGCAATGTATCGGATAATTACGCACAGGAACTCTCGGATGGTTTGCAATTTGAACCAGAGCGTCGGGCTTACTTATGGACTATAGCGCAATTAAATGGCGCAATTGACCGTAAAGCGCCGATGATTGTGATTAGCTCATCGCATGATAATTCACTTGAGCAACAAGCCAAACAGGTTATTCATAATCGAAATTTTGATGTGCTGATTTTTAATGAATGACATAACTAAAGGCACGCTTGATCAAAATGAATAAATACACGGATCTGTTCACTCAGTGGCAGATCCAGTTTTAACGTACTTTAATTTTATGTAAGAGCCCGCTAAGCTATAAGCAATTATATGGCATGACAAGCTGATCAAAACCTAAGCTCGGGATACATCCAATGACATCAGTTGTGCCTCACGCTACAGCACCACTTTCCGGTTCAGCACTACAGCAACTACGCCGACACATTGCCAAACAGCGTCGGCAAAGTTCACGTTTTGCACAGCAACGTGCAGCGCAACGTGTACTGGCTCAGTTTCGTTTTTTTCTTGATCGAACTCGTCAGTCTATTATGCGTGCAGGCATTTACCTAGATGCCTTTGGAGAAATTCGAACACAAGCGCTGATTAAAGAGTGTTTCAAGCGAAACATTAAGGTGTTTCTACCTAAAGTCTGCGCCATGAATCAGCGACTGGTTTGGGTTGAAATTTCTAAGCATCAATATCAAAACCATCGTTTTACAAAGCATCGTTTAGGTATGTACGAACCTATGGCAACACGCGGGCAACCGATCTCCAAGCTTGATCTGGTGATAATGCCACTGGTGATTTGTGACACTACAGGCTCACGCGTGGGCATGGGTGGCGGGTTTTACGATAAAACATTATCCATCGCACCGAAGCGTCCAATCCGTCTCGGACTGGCACATGAGTTTCAGTATATTGCTGAAAATATTCAACGTGCACCGTGGGATCAATCACTTGATGCACTGGTTACACCAAAAAAATGCTATATTTTCAAACGCCCATTCAAAAAAACCATCAGCTTGATAAAAAAAATCTGAGCGATTTGCTCAATTTTTTGACATTTTCGATTGTCATGCCCTTGTAATTTTTAAAATACCCATCACTATAAAAACATGGCAACCTCGTTGTCACTCATTAGGAGTGCCCATGTCTGAAAATATTATGAATGTAGAAACCTTAGAGCCTCAGGTTCCAAGTGTATTACCGCTCTTAGCACTACGTGATGTGGTGGTGTATCCACACATGCAAATTGCGCTATTTGTAGGTCGTGAAAAATCGATCAATGCAGTTGATGTGGCTCGTAACAGTGACAATTTAGTATTTGTAGTTGCACAAAAGGATTCTCTCACAGAAGAAATTGATCACGACAACCTTTATCAATACGGTACCGTCGCGAAGATTGTGCAAGTTGTGAATCACGAAAATGATGAAAACTGTATCAAGGTTTTGATTGAAGGTTTATACCGTTCAAAACTCACAAAAATTATTGATGAAGACAGTTATTTGACTGCCGAACATCAATTGAGCCCCATGACGGTTGATAGCGATTCCGCGACTCAAGAAACGCGTTTGCAGGAATTACGTACTTTGTTTGCTCAATATGCTGAAGCAAAACTGCGTAATGCTCGTGAACTTGTTGCGGCAGCAAATAAAATTGAAGATTTGCTGCAACTGATGTTTTTTGTGGCAACACGCGTGCCATTAAACATTGATGTAAAACAAAAGTTTCTCGAGCACGACGAATTTGAAGCACACTTGCAAGAGCTGACCAGCTACTTGGTACAACAATCTGCCGAGCAGCAAATAGAGCAGACCTTGCATGACAGCGTCAAACGCCAAATGGAAAAGAATCAGCGCGAATACTTTCTCAATGAAAAAATGAAAGTGATTCAACGCGAGCTTTCCGATATGAACGGCGGCGCAGAAGACGATGTTGCAGAAATTGAAAAACGTCTTGCTGAAGCAGATTTGCCTGAACATGTGCGCAAAAAAGCAGAAGCTGAGTTTCGTAAATTAAAAGCAATGCAGCCAGCTTCAAGTGAAGCAGCGGTAGTGCGCAACTATCTTGAAGTGATTCTAGATACGCCTTGGAACACTGCAAGCAAAGTCAGCATTAACCTGAAAAAAGCGCAGGAAATTCTAGATGCAGACCACTATGGTCTTGATGATGTCAAAGACCGTATTGTCGAATATCTTGCTGTTCAATCGCGTGTGAAAAAGTTACGTGGCCCGATTTTGTGCTTGGTCGGCCCTCCAGGTGTGGGTAAAACCTCACTGGGTGAATCGATCGCAAAAGCCACAGGTCGTGAGTTTGTGCGTATGGCACTTGGTGGTGTACGTGACGAAGCCGAGATTCGCGGGCATCGTCGTACCTACATCGGTGCGATGCCAGGTAAAATCGTGCAGTCTCTAACCAAAGTGGGTGTAAAAAACCCATTGTTCTTGCTCGATGAAATCGACAAGATGGCACAAGACTATCGTGGTGACCCTGCATCTGCCATGTTAGAAGTACTTGACCCATCACAGAACAATAAGTTCAACGATCATTATCTTGATCTTGACCTTGACCTGTCTGAAGTGATGTTTATCTGTACTGCAAACAGCATGAACATTCCAGAAGCGTTGTTAGACCGTATGGAAGTGATTCGTCTTCCGGGCTACACCGAAGAAGAGAAAGTTAATATTGCTGACCGTTACTTGGTTCCTAAAGCGATCAAAGATAACGGTTTACGTAGCAGTGAATTGACTGTTCATGAAGAAGCGATTCGTGACATTGTACGACGCTACACACGTGAAGCAGGTGTGCGTAGCCTTGAGCGTGAAGTGTCTAAGATTGCACGTAAAGTGGTTAAAGAAGCGGTCAGCAAAAAGAGTAAAAATCTGCATATCGATGTGACTCAAGAAACGCTTCCAGAATATCTTGGTCCACACAAGTTTGACTTTGGTATTGCAGAAGAAGAGGCTCAGGTCGGTCGTGTAAACGGCTTGGCATGGACATCAGTCGGTGGCGAGTTACTCACCATTGAAGTTGCAGCCGTCAAAGGTAAAGGTAAATTCATTACAACAGGTTCGCTTGGTGATGTGATGAAAGAGTCGATTACTGCGGCCATGACGGTAGTGAGAACACGTGCAGACGAATTGGGTATTGAAGCCTCTCGCTTTGAAGAAACCGATGTTCACGTGCATTTGCCTGAAGGCGCTACACCAAAAGACGGTCCGTCTGCTGGTTTGGCACTGACTACCGCACTTGTATCGGCATTTACTGGTATTCCGATCCGTGCCGACATTGCCATGACAGGTGAAACATCTCTACGTGGGAATGCACTGCGTATTGGTGGTTTGAAAGAAAAACTGCTGGCTGCCCACCGTGGTGGTATCAAGTTAGTCTTTATTCCACAAGATAACGTGCGTGATTTGGCTGAAATACCAGACAATGTTAAAGAAGGTTTAGAAATCAAAGCAGTGAAAAGCATTGATGAAATCTTACCTTTAGCTTTGACAGAACAGCCTAAACCTTTGGTAAAAGCACCTATTGTGAAGCCTGTTGAAGAATCAAAAGCAGCACGTCACTAATTCCAGTTGGTTATAAAAAAGAGAGCTTCGGCTCTCTTTTTTTACATTATATAGGTTGAAAATTAACCAATAATACCCATAATAATCTTAAGGGTACTTATTATGATTGTTTCATTTTTCCAGTGTGGTCATCTGATTCTCCAGACAGGTGGCCCTTTTAACCGCAGTCCTTCACGCTTTTGGGCTGCGTTTTTTTACCTGAATTTCTTCGTGTTGTTTAGTGGCTAAACATTTGAATACGATCTGCACGGCGGGGCATGATCATTCGGGGCTTTATCGTTATACTGGTACCGATGATTTCACCTGTGAGTATTGTAATGAAAATCCGTCTTCTCACCATTGGGCAAAAAATGCCAGCATGGGTACTCACGGGTTTTGAAGATTATTTCAAACGCATCCAACCGTTTGTTCAAACACAAGTGATTGAACTGCCTATGGCAAAACGGGGTAAAAATGACTCGCAGGCCGATATTTTAAAATACTGTCAACTCGAAGGTGAAAGTATTTTAAACGCCCTAAAACCAGGTGAAGTGCTGATTGCACTTGAAGTCGGCGGCCGTGAGTTAAGCACAGAAAAACTCGCCCTGACCATGAAGGGCTGGATGCAAGACGGACAGGATATTGCATTGGCCATTGGCGGGCCTGATGGTCTTTCCGATCAGGTTCGTCAGGCTGCTGCATGGCACTGGTCTTTGTCTAAGCTCACCATGCCACATCCACTGGTGCGTGTATTGCTGATCGAACAGCTATACAGGGCCATGAGCATTAATCACAATCATCCTTATCATCGGGCTTAATGCAGTTAAGTATATGCCCCGATAAGTCGTTCAAATGAATCTGTTGCTGTACAGCAAACTGTGCAGCAGACTTGTCTACTAGGTACAGCATCATATGAGTCCACAAACACTCCCTGGCTTGTTTATCTCCCATGGCTCTCCTATGCTGGCAGTCGACCCCGAACAAGTGGGGCCTGCCCTGCACCGGTTGAGTTTTAACTTGCCAAAACCGAAAGCAATTGTGGTGATGTCTGCGCACTGGGAAAGTCAGTCGCTTGAAGTCAGCACATCAACCCGCCCCCAAACATGGCACGATTTTCGAGGCTTTCCAGCTGAGTTGTATCGTATTCATTATCCTGCACCTGGTGCACCTGAATTGGCAGAAGATATATTAAAGCGTTTAGCCGATGCACATTTGACCGCGCATGCCAACAGCACACGGCCCCGCGATCATGGGGTTTGGATGCCGCTCCTGCATATGTATCCAGAGGCAGATATACCTGTCATTGAAATTTCGCTGCCCATGCAACTCAATTCAGATGAAATTTATGCAGTTGGACAAGCACTAGCACCGCTGCGAGAACAACAAATTTTACTGATCGGATCGGGAAGCATCACTCATAATCTGGCCGAATTGCGCTGGCAAGGTAATCTGCAAAATATTCCAGAATGGGCATCTGGCTTTCGAAACCATGTGGTGAATAAACTGACCCACCAAGATTATGATGCCATCTTAAACTGGCCAGACCTACCTCACATCGAGCGTAACCACCCTACCATCGAACATTTTGCACCCTTGTTTTTTGCTATGGGTACTGGGAATCGTTTCTCTATCGTTCACAGTAGTTTTTCGATGGGATCTTTAGGGATGGACATTTACCGTTTCGATTAATCACTTATAGATTTGAATTAAACTTAAGCAAAAATTAAAACTTTGTAAGTTTAGGTGCCTTCTATGTTGCAAAATAGATACATTTATTACACTTAAAGCCTAATAGATGTGTCTTTTTTTCTGCAATAAATTCGTTAGGATTTAGGCCTTAAATTGAAAGAATGTTGTTCCATGAAAATTAAATATTTAATTCTTGCTCTTTTGCCATTTTCACTTATGGCCTGCCAATCAATGAATCAAACCCAGCCTGTTTCTGTTGTACAAGAACAAAAAGTCGATGCCACTAAAGCCTTAACTGCTTATACATGGTCGTATCAACCTGAAGGTGCGCCACAGCCGATTATCTTAAGTTTTAGCGATCAGAACTTGAGTATTCATACAGGGTGTAACAACCAAGGTGGTACATGGAAGCTTAACGATCAGCAACTCGTGACTTCAGCGCTGGCTTCTACCATGAAAGCATGTGAGCCAGCACTGATGAAAAATGAGCAGTTTGCAGCTAACCTTCTTAGCGACAAAAGCACTCATTTCAAACTCGATACTCGCTCAATTGAACAGCCAAGTCTGATGTTAACCAATGCCGCAGGACAAACATTTGAGTTTAAAGGCAGCATGACACCGGAAACCAAATATCAGTCTCAGGGCGAAATCATTTTCTTGGAAATTGCACCTGAAACTAAATCGTGTACAGGTGTTGCACCGCAAACTTGTCTGCAAGTTCGCGAAATTAAATATGACGATAAAGGGATTAAAACCCAAGTTGATAAAGACTGGTCATTATTTTATGACCAAATCGAGGGCTTTCAACATCGTGCAGATCAACGCGTAATTGTTCGTGTAAAACGCTATGAACGAAAAAATCCTGCGGCAGATCAATCTAAATATGTCTATATCCATGACATGACCGTTGAGCAAGAAATGGTGAAGTCCAAATAAGCCAGCGGATGATTCAATCCAGACACTCAAAGGCCTGATCACTGCGATCAGGCCTTTTTTTGAATAATAAGTGTTACTGGATTACGGGATCATATAGCGACTTCTGTGCTAAAATGCCGGGCTTAAGCTGACGTTCCTTTTTGTACTGAATATTTTTCTCTTATGACCAATAACGCTTTTGCACTTTTACGCGAAATAGACCGTATTTTGCCGCAAACTCAATGTGGTTTGTGCGGACATCGAGATGGATGTCTGCCTTATGCAAAGGCCATTTTAGAAGGTGAAGCGGCAAATAAATGTATTCCGGGCGGTCAACCTGTTGCAGATGCTCTTGCAGCTCGACTCAACCGCCCGCCACTGCTTGCAGAAAAAAGTGTCTGGCCAATTCAGTCCGATGGGCGCCCGCAGCGTATGAAAGCAATCATTCGTGAGGATGAATGCATTGGATGTACCAAGTGTATCAGTGCCTGTCCGGTCGATGCGATTATTGGCAGCGGCAAGCTGATGCATACTGTTTTGACGGATCTGTGTACAGGATGCGAGCTTTGTATCCCACCTTGTCCTGTCGATTGTATCGAACTGGTTGAAGATACTGCGCCGCTTCCTACTGCTTTGCAACAAGAACAGGAACAACAGCAACTTCGACAACGTTATTATGCGCACATTCAACGTGAAGAACGCCGCCGTATCGACCGCAAAGGCCCGATTGTTCGTGCAGAAATTGACACCGAATTGTTTTCTCAATTTTCGCAGTGGATAGATGAACTGCCTTCAATTGAACGTATTGAAGTTGCAGCTAAAACAGTCACAAAACAGGATGCATCTATTACGATTGAACTTGCCAAGCTTCGCACCCAAATTAAAAAACTGGAAAAGCAATTAAGCGTTCGAGCAGATGCAAAGAAACAGCAGCAACTTGAGCAATTGCAACAACAACTGAATCTGCTTCAGGGGAATTAAATGCCAGTTAAAAACATGACCAAAAAACAGATCCAGACGTTTTTTGAGCGCCTTAGAGCACAGCGCCCTCACCCACAAACTGAGTTAAATTACAGTAATGCATTTGAATTACTGATTGCGGTCATGCTTTCGGCTCAGGCCACCGATGTAAGTGTAAACAAAGCCACAGACAAACTGTTTCCGGTGGCCAATTCTGCCGCACAAATTTATGCCCTGGGTGTTGAAGGCTTAAAAACTTATATAAAAACCATTGGCTTATATAATGCCAAAGCTGAAAATGTGATTAAAACCTGTCAAATTTTAATTGAAAAATATCAAGGCGAGGTTCCTCAAACCCGAGCAGAGCTTGAGGCACTTCCAGGTGTAGGACGCAAAACCGCAAATGTGGTGTTAAATACCGCATTTGGGCAGCCCACCATGGCAGTCGATACACATATTTTTCGTTTAGGAAACCGCACAGGCTTAGCCGTGGGCAAAAATGTGCTTGAGGTGGAACACCGTCTAATTAAAGTTATTCCAAAAGAATTTATTACCGATGCGCATCACTGGCTAATTTTGCACGGACGATATTGCTGTGTGGCCAGAAAGCCAAAATGCGCAGAATGTGTAGTATCCGATGTATGTAACTGGCCAGAGCGTTATGCTTATGGTGCAGAGCGCGCTGTGACCATTCAAGCAACACCTTAATTTTTTTCAAAATAAAAGTGTTTACATGAGCGATGCACTCACTTTTTTTGTTTGAGCTTTGGGTGCAGTATTTTGCGCTTGTTCTGCTGATTTAAACGTTTTTCTGCAAGCTCTTGTTTTTGCACTTGACGTAGCATTTTCTGGCTTTGATAGAGCAGAAACAACAAAACCAATAGACTTATCACCACCAAAAAGATTAATGCGATCTTTAGCAAACAGATATCCTCAAAAAAGAAAAGAGCCCTGAATGCTCAGGACTCTCTTATATTAGCAAAAACCAAACGAATTATTTAGTTTTGTCTAAAATAGCAAATAGATCTTTTTGTACAACATCGATTGTACGTAAGCCATCAAGCTTGTCATAGGTTGGTGCATTTTCGCCAGATGCCGCACGACCTTGATAGAAGCCAACCAATTGCTCAGTTTCGCTGTGATAAGAGCCAAGGCGCTTACGAATGGTTTCTTCTAGATCGTCGGGACGCTGTACCAGTTCTTCACCTGTTACATCGTCTTTACCTTCTACTTTTGGTGGATTGTATTCGATGTGGTAAACACGACCAGATGCTGGATGCTGACGACGGCCAGAAAGACGTTTTACGATTTCTTCGTCTGGTACCGCAATTTCAATCACGTGATCGATTGTGATCCCTTCTTTTTCCAGTGCTTCAGCTTGTGGAATAGTGCGTGGGAAACCATCAAAAATACAACCATTTGAACAGTCAGGTTGCGCGATACGCTCTTTTACCAAACCGATGATCAGTTCATCTGATACCAGACCACCAGACTCCATTACACTTTTGGCTTTTAGACCAAGTTCAGTTCCTTCACGAATTGCAGCACGGAGCATATCACCGGTTGAAATTTGTGGGATATCATAGCGCTTACAGATCAACTGAGCCTGAGTACCTTTACCTGCTCCAGGTGGTCCGAGTAAAATAATGCGCATAAGAAAGCATCCTCATTAAAAACAATCATCACGATGCTCTGGAGTATGACACCTTGTGTCACATCTACCAGCATCTAAATTATAAGAAAGCGACAAACAAATGTATTAAACCTGCAAAAAATCCGGTGACCCCACCAAGCACAATCAGTATCCACTCATCCTCTTGGAATGCCGGACGTAGAAGGTTTTGAAACTCTTTTGGAGTTAACTCACGAATACGGTCTTTAAACATCTGAAATATTTTTTGTGCACGGCTCGCATTGAACGCAGGGTCGCATACAGGCACCATCGTAATTTCAATTGAGCGATCAATCAAGTCTGTCTTGAGTTTAGCATATTCGCGTGGCCCTAAGGAGAGTTGAAGTGAGGTTCTTACCAATGGAGTTTCCATTATTTCATTGATATGGCGTTTAACTATACGACGGGTCTTGTCTTTTTTACTGCCATACATCATTTCAGTCATGATCGACTTCAAGGTAATCAGATCTTCAGTGACGACACTTGCAAATACATCCGATACTTCTTCTTGACGCTTCATAAAAGCGCCTTGAACATTATAAGTTCCCATCCGCGGCACGACAGGCACCACCCACGGAAATTTACGATCTTGTGTTAAACGGAAAAACTGTGGATAACGGACATAGTGTGGCTCGACTGGATTAAACACCATCCAGATTGCAATCCAGTTGGTGAGAAAGCCCCAGATAGCCGCCCAGAAAGGCACTGTCCAGTGCCATGGCACCAAAAACCAGACCAGCATTTGAAACACACCAAAAAACATTCCAATTAGTGCACTGATATGCCAGATAAAGTTAATTTCCTTCTGACCTACTTTTAAAAACATTCTCACCATTAAACGGCGATCGCCTTCCATTTGGCTGACGACCATTTCACGCATATTCACCAGTGACTCTACATTTAAAGTCAACTCTGTAACCAATTCTCGGAGTACACCGGGTAACTGCTTATGGGCTTGAGCATAAATTCTGCGTTTAATCGAATAGGGTAAGTTTTCCCAGAGCACGGCATTTCGGTCAATCATGACTTCATCAATCAGGTGCTCAAGTTCAAAGCCGACTTGCTCACCAATAATTCTGGCCATATCTTCTGGGTCCATGGCCTCAAGAAACTCACGCAACGAACCCAATTTTGAAAGCGTGTTGTCGGTAATGATGCCAGAAATACGACCCGCTTTACGTGGCACAATTCCTTGCCAGCCCACGGGTAACGGACCTAGATGAAATCCCCAGAAGTTAATTGGATAAAAGACCATCTTTAAAGCCATCCACACATGTGCCCATGTCACAAATGCAGTCACTGGGATGATACTCATCACCGCCAAATGATCAGGTCGATTTAAAAAGGTTTGCCACAAATCACTGATGAAATCTAACATCCATTACTCTCGTATTTCTTTATTACTTGATGGGTGTATTTATGATGAAGAAATCTCGGCACTTTAAAGACCAAAACTTAGCGTATAAGCAAACTGTAATTGAGGTTTGGTATCAACTACAGTAGACCCATCTGTATTTTTTAACGCTTCTGCGGCACCAATGCCAACACTAAAGGTACTGATTCGATCTTTATTTAACCAAACATACGCCAAATCGACGCCACCACCCAATCGTGAGGTGTAATCATTGTCGACTCGGCGGCTTTCTAGCGTACCAGCATATACACCTAAGTAGTATCCATTTTGATTTTTGCCTGTGAGATAATATGGATAACGGAAGCCAACTTGCCCGCCAAAGGTATGATCGCCATTGAGATAGGCGCCTGCCTTTAAATAAGCAATGCCATAAGGATTGACCCATTCGCCATTCACATGTGCCAGTTGCTGGGTGACTCCCAAGCCGACATTGAACGGACTAACATCTTTGCCTTGCAACTTTGCTTCAGGCAAATAATCCTGAACACTTGCACATGTCACCGAACTAAAGGTTAAGAGAGCAAGAAAGGAATATATTTTTTTCATTATTTTCTCCGTGTTTCTCCAAACATCTTCAATTTAGAGCATTCCTTTAACTGTTTTGTGACTTTAACAGAAATAGTTTCGTTCTTATATACAGCACCTTACAATTTTGATGGCGCAAATGTCAAAAAACTGATCTCGATTGTGGATGAATACTTAAAATTTATCTCTGTTTTATAAGCGTGATAGGGTAAACTTTACGGCTATTTATTTGTGTCGTTCAAGTTAAAGTCTATTGGTATGAAGCAGCACTTTCCGTTAAAAGATAACCAGCAAGAAAAGCGTCTGTATCGAGGGCGAATCTTTTTTGCAATTGGCTTGGTGTGTTGCTGCTTACTGGTGTTGATGAGCCGTTATGCCTATTTGCAAATTGTGCATTTTGATGAGTTCTCTACAGCCTCTGACAAAAACCGGATTCGACTGCAACCTCTTCCTCCTGCTCGGGGTTACATTTACGACCGAAACGGCGTGTTACTGGCCGATAATTATCCGGTCTTTACGGCAACCATGAGCCGCGCAGATGTTGAAGATATCGATGGTACACTCGAACGACTCACCCCTATTCTTACCCTTACACAAGAAGATATTGATCGTTTTAAAACGCGAATTAAAACAGCACGTAAAACTGAGCGCGTATCGATTAAACTTAATCTGACCGAAGCAGATATTGCCAAGTTTAGTGAACAGAAATATAACTTTCCGGGTGTAAAAATTGAGACACAGATGACTCGCTATTACCCGCACGGGGATCTGTTTGCACATGTGATTGGTTACGTGGGGCGCATCAATGAAAAAGAGCTTCAAACGCTCAATAAAGACACCTACGCTGGAACCAACCTGATTGGCAAGATCGGAGTAGAAAAAACCTACGAAGACTTGTTACACGGAACACCGGGATACGAATCAGTCGAGGCCGATGCCCACAGCAATATCTTGCGTCATCTTGGGCGTAAAGAACCGGTACGAGGTAACGACCTTTATCTTTCAATCGATTACGGCTTGCAAGTGGTGGCTGCCGAACAACTAGTCGGTCGTCGTGGTGCAATCGTGGCGATGGATCCGCGTACAGGTGAAATTCTGGCGCTGGTATCTAGCCCAAGCTTTAATCCAAATTTATTTGTAACAGGGATTAGTCATGTGGACTACAGTGCCTTGCGAGACAATCTCGATCAGCCACTGTATAACCGTGCCTTACAAGGGGTCTATCCACCGGGTTCAACCATTAAACCAATGGAAGGATTGGGCGGCATTCATTATGGCACTGTAGACTGGTCGACCAGTATCTATGATCCCGGTTATTTCCATCTTCCGGGGGATTCTCATAAGTTCCGTGACTGGAAAAAAGGCGGTCATGGTATGGTGAATTTGCATAAATCGATTATCGATTCTTGCGATACCTATTTCTATGTATTGTCGTATCAGATGGGAATCGACAAAATGAATGCCTGGATGCGTCAATTTGGTTTTGGTCAAAAAACAGGGGTTGATTTACCGAGTGAGAGTGAAGGCCTGTACCCAAATCCAGAGTGGAAAATGCGCACGCGTAAATCGAAATGGCTCAAAGGCGAAACGATTTCTGTGAGTATTGGTCAGGGTGCATTTACTGCAACACCACTCCAGCTTGCAATGGCTACATCAATTATGGCCAACCACGGTGCTCATGTGACACCGCATGTACTTCGTTCTGCACATGGCGCCAAACCCTTTAAGGTACACAATGCACCGGACGGTAAAATCCAGTTTAATGGCACAGAACAGGACTGGGTCAATATGCGCGATGCCATGATTGATGTGATTCAAAGTGGTACAGGTCGCGGTATTCGTACACCAATGTATCAAATTGCAGGCAAAACAGGGACAGCTCAGGTTAAAAGTATTGCGCAAGGCAAACGCTACAACGAGTCAATTTTGTCTGAGCGCCAACTCGACCATGGTCTATTTGTTGGATTCGCACCTGCTGAAACCCCTGAAATTGCGGTGGCTGTGGTGTGGGAAAATGGTCGACATGGTGGATCGGCAGCTCAGCTTTCGCGCCCATTATTTGACTATTGGCTGCTGACCCGCAAGAAAAATCCAATCCGACCAGCCAATCATCAACTGAGTGGCGGCTTGATGACAGCCGGTATTAAGCCAGGCGAGCTTCCTAGCGGAGCTTTACTTGAAGCAGATCCAAATGCCGTGTCAAATCGCAATAAACCAGAGCAGAAACCAAACACTGCTGCCTCTTCGGTCAGTGCCGTATCTACACCTGCCTCAGCAGAGATCTCAGAATAATGAAAAATCAGCTACGTATTATTGGTGGGCAATGGAAACGTCGACAGCTTCCATTTGCCAATGTCGAGGGTTTACGCCCCACCCCAGATCGTGTTCGTGAAACATTATTTAACTGGCTCATGTGGGATATTCAAAATGCGGCCGTGCTCGATGTTTGTACGGGTTCTGGCGCACTGGGCTTTGAGGCTTTGTCGCGTGGAGCAGCTTCGGTGCTGATGATCGAACCAGAAGCGCTACAGGCCAAAATTCTCAAGCAGAATATCCAGTTACTTGAGGCGAAAAATTGCCACTTAAAAGTCGCCACCGCACAGCAGGTTTTACCTAAACTGAATCAACAGTTTGATGTGATCTTTCTAGATCCGCCTTACAGCCTAGATTTATGGACAGAATTAGCTATTTTACTTGATCCTCTGGCCCGTGAAAATGCCTATATTTATGTCGAAGCAGATCGGGAGTTGACTCAGTTGCAACTTCCCAACACATGGCAATTGCTTAAATCGAGCAAAGCCGGAACAGTACGCGCAGGGCTTTATCAGAAAAAATTATAGCGATGATTCGTCCGATAAGGCGTCAAAATCTTATTTGTATTTAAGCGGTATTATTTAATTGTGAACTCTTCTTGATCTATGGGTTTAATCATTCGATTAGTCAGGGCGATCTAAACACACTGGCCGCACGTCTCGCACTATTTCCTCTTCACGGCGCTCTCGGACGTCATCATCATCGAGTTGTTGTCTTGGTTGCAATGACCAGCGTGGTTGGTGCATATTCGACAGTTGATTTTGATATCCGGAAAAGCTTTGTGCTTGTACAGATAAGCTCGACATAAAACTCGTTACAGTTAAAAAAACAAAAATGAAAACACGGAGTCTTTTTAGCATCATCGACTGCTTCACTGTTAATAAGTGCGTTTAGTCTGATTTAAGGCCATTAAATAATGTTGAAGAAATTATAGTGTCTTCATCATCAATTGATGTGTCTTATGTTACTTAGGTAAAAAAAGATATCTCCAATCTTAAAAAGATCGAATCCAGAAAAAACGGATCAACTGTCCACGATCATAGGGAAAATTAGAAACGTACTCGTAGCCTAGCTTTGTATCATCTTTAAGTCGATAACTCATGCCATAACCAAACGAAATAGATAAATCGTGTAGACCAACCGCATCGGGAGCTCCCTCAATCATCTTACTTTTCAAATCATCCATGTTATACACCGTATAGTTATAAATACTGATTCGCTCATTTGCATAGAAAAGATTTTTAAGCACTTTATAATTGTTTTCTTCTTGATCATGTTGCTCGGCAAGGTGCTTCTGCTCCTGATTTAAGTCTTTATTTTCAAGATTTACATCCAGATTCACTGTGTTGTCAGGCATTGCTTGTGAGAAAAAATCATAAGCCTGTCCCCAGGATGAATAACAGCTTAATGCCAACAATACAGTCAGTCTTAATAAAACAGACAACCTCATCATTTTTTAAAAAGATATAGTAAAAAAGGTAGCATACGCTACCTTTTGACAAGATGAAACCGCTTAGGCTAAACCGATAATTGCGACCAACATGGCTAAAGCAGACAAGACTTTACGTCCGTACGGTACGTGGCGATTGATCAACTCACCTACCACCAAGCCGATCGTATACAACGTTGCCATACCGAGCACCATACCAGAGATCAAAGCAATGACATGGCCTTGAGGTGCAAGCTCGACGCCATGCGCAGCACCGTGAAAGCTCGCCATTAGCAATGCAACAAATGGCAATACACGATAAGACTTACTCCACAGTGCAACAGCCAGTACGATTAACGATGTCACAATGCCATATTCAGCAATCGCGTCAGCGATAATACCGTTTGCGCCCAAAACAAAACCAAAAACGAGGCTTAAACTCAACCCCACAATACCTAAAACTTTCCATTGTTTTGCAACTGTCCAGAGCAATACGCCAAAGCCGATTGCCATGGTTAAATGATCCAGTCCAGTGAAAGGGTGAATAAATCCTGTCCAGAAACCTGCTTGTGAAGCATGTCCGGGGTGTGCCATCGCTGCAACAGGCAAAGCCGATATCAAGATGATGAGCAGTTGTTTTGTGATTGAGCGCATGGCGCCTCCTTATGCCTTAAAAAGCCCTTGCTTTTCAATAAATTCAATAATTTGTGCTAAACCATCTTCTGTTTTCATGTTCGAAAATAAAAACGGTTTATCGCCGCGCATCCGCTTGGCATCTTGTTCCATAATGTCTAAATTCGCTCCAACCATTGGCGCTAGATCTGTTTTATTAATAATTAATAAATCAGATTTAGTAATACCAGGCCCACCTTTGCGTGGAATCTTTTCTCCACCGGCAACATCAATCACATAGAGTGTCAGATCTGAAAGTTCTGGACTAAACGTTGCGGCCAAGTTGTCTCCACCACTTTCAATAATGATGAGTTCCAGACCGTCAAATTTTTCACAAAGATCATCAATTGCAGCCAAGTTGATGGATGCATCTTCACGAATAGCGGTGTGCGGGCATCCACCCGTTTCAACCCCCACAATTCGGTCTGGTGTCATGGCTTCGTTTCGGGTCAGAAAGTTTGAATCTTCTTTAGTGTAAATATCATTGGTGACGACAGCCATATTGTATTTTTCACGTAAGGCACGGCACAGATTAAGGGTCAATGCTGTTTTACCCGATCCAACCGGACCACCAATGCCAACGCGTAATGGGCTACGTTCTGTCATGTTTATTTCCTTTAAAATGTCACATTTTGATTTGGCAGTTCAATTTTATTACTTTGCCAAATCAAGGGTTAAGATCGAAATAGTCTCGAATATTGGGTTTCATGTTGCATGCTTAGCATTGCATACTGAGGCAATGCACTACTGATTTGGTCGTCTTGCAATAACAACGCCTGCTCGACAGCTTGCGGCACTTTTTCATGTAAATGCCATAAAATTCGCTGGCCGCTCATTTGCCCAAGTGGAACCGTTTTCACTGCGGCCAAAACCTGATTTTCAAGCACGCTAAAGGTATATGCTGTTAAAACCTCTGCCGGATTAAGTTCAAGGCGTCCACACAACTGGGCATATACAGGTACAAAACCAAACTGCTTTTTTACCTCTACAGGCATCTTGAGTACGGCCTTAATCCAAGCGTTCAAAGAAAATGCCAATTGTTGGGATTCTGCCAAGAGCTCTTTACTTTCACGGCTCGCTCTATAGAGATGCGCCCACTTTAAAAACTGCTCATCATCATTAAAATGTAGCATCAGCCGTTTGAGCAATGGCAGCTCAAAGCGCACCAGCAACATCTCAAGTACTTCTTCAAAATAAGCACTGCTGCTCTCTTCATCATGCACAAGCCCCACCTGAATGGCGCTTTCTACACCTTGTGAGTAGCAATAAGCCCCTACAGGCAATGCCGTGGAAGACAGTGTCAGTAGCTTGAGCAGTTGAGCAGCATTAATGGACATGATGCAATGACTTGATTGGGCTTAAACGATGATCGTGTGCATGCTGTGCATAAGCACCACTTTCAGGTTCAAACATATGTTCAACTTCTTTAACAACCAATCCCAAACCTTCAACCATTTCTGCCAGTACGTGATCTGGTTCGAAATAAAGCGCATACGGCGTAAGCATTAATGGAACATGACGATTCCCTAAATGATAAGCCGCTTTGAGCAATTCAAAATCCGTTTTGGCCGTGACCTGCATTAAACGTTCTGGTTTGGCATCTACACGCAGAATATCGCCGTCATGGGTCGCAATAAATGAGCCACTGCGTAAAATACCCGTGCGCGGCAAGTCGGCACCAATATCAGTACCGTCTTTTAAGGTTGCACGAAAACGAGATTTTTGACGGGTATCAAAGTTCAGTTCGACTGTTTCAAATGTTTGGTCTGATGAAATTTCATCCAGACGTTGGGTATAAATTTTCATAAGATAAAACCCTATGCGTAAATAAAGAAATCTGTGTTCTGGATTGGATTATCAATCGTACGCTTACGAAACTCATTCATAAGATTTTTAGATAATTCTTGGTGTTCGAATGCGATCAATTTCAATAAAGTAAGAAATTGTCCATGACTAAATATCATTAGGTTTTTAACTTGATAAAGATATTTTAGATCATTCAATAGCCCAGAAAAATTTTCAACTCGCTGATAAAACTCAGCAAAAGACTCTGCATCTTCTGCATCTTTGTAATATGGATCAGCTAACGTCCAGTAAGCATCTACAAATGGCTTACGTTCCTCAAGTGTTGTATTTTGACATTTAACGTCAGACAAATATGAAAACTCATGAATATCGAAAACTTCTGGATTTAACTGATCTCTTACTGCAAGAGGCTTTGCAGTTTGCAACGTGCGCGTAAAGGATGAAATAAAAATTCGATCGGCATGCGGAAGTTTAATTGCAAGTTGCTCAGATTGTAATTTGCCCTGTTCGGTCAATTCAATATTGGCATGAGATGTACATCTCAAATTTACATTCGCTTTACTTTGTGCATGCCGAATCAAATAAATCACGTCATATTATCCTTAAAACAAGAAATAACGTTGAGCCATTGGCAGCACATCGGCTGGCTCACAGGTTAGCAGTTCCCCATCGGCGCGCACTTCGTATGTTTCAGGATGCACATCCATCACGGGGCAGTAAGTATTATGTTTCATGTCATGTTTGGTAATGTTGCGCGTGTTTTTACACGGGCTGATCAACTTTTTAAGTTGCAGCTTCTGATCGACGCCTTCATCAATCGCCACTTGCGGCAAAAAGGTGATACACGTGTTATGTACAGCACGTGGATAAGAACCAAACATCGGGCGGTAATGCACAGGCTGTGGCGTTGGAATTGAAGCATTGATGTCGCCCATCGGTGCTGCGGCAATCATCCCGCCTTTGATAATCATCGAGGGTTTAACCCCAAAAAATGCGGGCTTCCAAAGCACTAAATCGGCCAACTTTCCTTCTTCTACCGACCCCACTTCATGGCTCAAACCATGTGTAATAGCAGGATTGATGGTGTATTTGGCGATGTAACGCTTAATTCGGTTGTTATCATGAAACTCATTGTCTCCTTCAAGTGCGCCGCGTTGCACCTTCATTTTATGTGCAGTTTGCCATGTCCGAATAATCACTTCTCCCACGCGGCCCATGGCCTGTGAGTCTGACGACATCATCGAAATAGCACCCAGATCTTGTAAAATATCCTCTGCTGCAATGGTTTCACGACGAATACGACTTTCAGCAAATGCCACATCTTCTGCAATTGCAGGATCCAAATGATGACACACCATCAGCATATCCAAATGCTCATCGATGGTATTGATAGTATATGGGCGTGTTGGATTGGTCGAAGATGGCAGTACGTTGGCCTGCCCGATCGCTTTTAAAATATCGGGTGCATGCCCACCGCCAGCACCTTCGGTATGATAGGTATGAATGGTTCGGTTTTTAAATGCCCCGAGCGTTTCTTCCAAAAAGCCGCCTTCATTGAGTGTATCGGTATGAATAGCAACCTGCACATCAAACTCATCGGCCACACTCAGGCAGTTATCAATTGCAGCAGGCGTCGAGCCCCAGTCTTCGTGCAGTTTAAGCCCCACCACACCCGCTTTAATCTGTTCTCGAATCGGATCGGGTAAACTAATATTGCCTTTACCCAATAAACCAATATTCATGGGTAAATCGTCAATCGCTTGTAACATGGTGCCAATGTGCCATGGGCCAGGTGTAACTGTCGTGGCTGACGTTCCTGCTGCCGGTCCAGTACCACCACCCACCATAGTAGTCACACCAGACATAAGGGCCGTTTCTACCTGCTGAGGACAAATCCAGTGAATATGAGTGTCAATTCCGCCTGCGGTCAGAATTTGCCCTTCACCTGCAATGACCTCGGTTGCTGCACCGAGTGGAATGGTAATGTCTGGCTGAATATCTGGATTTCCAGCTTTACCAATTTTCCAGATACGACCATTTTTAAGGCCCACATCGGCTTTTACAATGCCCCACCAATCGACAATTAATGCATTGGTAATTACAGTGTCTGCCACTTGATCTGCAAGTAACTGCGATTGCCCCATGCCATCGCGAATCACCTTACCACCACCAAATTTGACTTCTTCGCCATAAGTGGTGAGGTCTTGTTCTACTTCAATAAATAGTTCGGTATCGGCTAAACGGACTCGATCTCCCACCGTTGGGCCAAACATTTCAGCGTATGCACGACGCGACATTTTCATATTAAAAGGCCTTCCAAATTGTTTTCATTCTGAGTCCAGTGCGCCCATTACACGACCGGCAAATCCATATACTTCGCGCTTGCCTGCCAGTGCAACCAATTCAATCTCTCGGTTTTGTCCCGGTTCAAATCGAACCGCGGTTCCTGCGGCAATATTTAGACGATAGCCTCTGGCTTGTTCACGATCAAACTCAAGTGCATCATTGGCTTCTGCAAAATGAAAATGTGATCCAACCTGAATAGGACGGTCGCCAGTATTGGCAACACTGATTTTGAGCGTTGGTCGGCCGACATTGAGTTCAATAATACTATCGGGAGTGAGCACTTCTCCAGGAATCATGATGTTCTCCTCTGAATGATTAAACAATGGGTTGATGAACCGTCACAAGTTTTGAGCCATCTGGAAAAGTCGCCTCGACCTGTACCTCAGCAATCATTTCGGCCACGCCATCCATCACATCATTTTTACTGAGTAAGGTAGTGCCGTAATGCATCAATTCTGCAACGCTCATTCCATCACGCGCACCTTCTAACAGTGCTGCCGAAATAAATGCGACTGCTTCAGGATAATTTAACTTTAAACCACGTGCCTTACGACGCTCAGCGACCAAACCTGCAGTAAAAATCAACATCTTGTCTTTTTCGGTTGGATTCAGTTCCATTTCGATATACCTAGTTTCATTAAGTGTCTTTAAAGCAAAATATGTGCACACATGTGGCATTGAAGCTTTGTTTATTTATCTTCTGATTGACAAACTCACTACCCGCCTACAATTAAGTGCGCCAAATTCGCGGAAATTCTTCATCTAGATTGAGCCAGTAGCGACGCAATCGAGCGCGTATGGCAGCAAATGCATCATGACATTGCCGAACATCATCACCTAAATAACGGGCACAGAGCACATCATCGAGTAGAGTCAGTGTTACTGGTGCATCCATACGCATGATCAATTCTCGAATCAGCTCAACATGCTGCTCAAGATCGACTTTAGCGCGATGTGTTTCAGGTGCAACCGCCCACAAACTGGCCATTACGGCGCGTCCGTTCATGCCTAAACATGATCGTAACCAGCGATCATTTCCTGTAAAGCGCAGTGTGTCGGCAACCAGTAGTTTCTGATCACGATATAACGTAAATATATTGCGATAAGCACCGTCAGAAAATGTCTCCGCGCGAGCCTGACGCCCAAGAACCAGCATATCCCATCCAATAAAACTGGCGGCTTGATCAAGATGAATGGTGGTTTCCGACTGCGCATTTGCACCATCGTAGAGCATAGTTTCCTGAGGAAGCCATTCTAAAATCGAACGTCCTCGTGCATTTAAATAAATATGTTGCGCAGCTGGTTTGCCATTGGTTCGATACCATTTTCCAGCTCCTGGAGTCGTCACAACTGCATGTGCGCCTTCTTCTGTATATATCTGAAAAGTTAAATGATCTCCCCCCGCAATACCTGCTGGTGGATGCACCAATATTGCATGACATACACCCGTTTTTTCAGGCCATAGCATTTTTTGCACCCGAACAGGTCCGTGATGCTTTCTATGCTTCATAATGGTGCGCTCACCATCATCATGAAAGCCTAATTCGAGTTGGGCATACCACAAAGCTTTGGATCTTTGGATGTGAAAGTCCTGTGGCTGATTCATGCTGTTCCTTTATGCGACATGTTCTACTGGTCTGATCAGTTAAGCAATTTTTGCACCAAGAATTGGCAATTTTTTGAAAGTCTTGCTTAAACGTTTATTTTACATACATTTCAATAGCATAATTTTGGGTACTTTTCTTGTGTTATTTTTCTCCATCAAGTGATTGAGATGATTTTGTGATATTGATTAGCCAAAATTTAGTCAATTTTCACAAATAATGACAAGGTTTTAGCGCCACAATACCGATAGAATAGCGGGCTTAACGACCACCCTAACCTAATTGTTCTGATAATGAAAACCCTGACAATATTAATAAGTTGTGCCGCACTCTCTGGTTGTGTAATCGGAAGCTCAAATGAAGTGAAACGTGCTGAAAAATTGCTGCAAAATTTCGAGTGTAAAAATCTCGAAACTACCGAAATTCCGCACAGTTCGATCAACAGCTTTCATCAGCAATCTCTAGCAACCAGTAAAGCCAAGGCCACAAGCTATGTTGAACAATTTAAATCGGGCGATGCAACATTTAAAATGCCACTCGATGAAGCCGTACAACAACAATTACAACGTTATAAAGCAGCCTGCCAGGCATTGGGTGGTATTAATCCTGAGTTGAAATAAACTGATACTTATGAGGGAATGTTCTACCTAATCTTACATTTCAATTATTTAACTGGCTTGATTTTTTTTATAGGCTGGGCATCCATTAAATAAATAATGATTGGGTAAAACATGAAAAAATCGTTATTGGCGCTTGCATTGACCAGTTTGGTTTTAGCCGCTTGTTCAAAATCTGAAAATAAAACAGATGCTGCTACCGCTGAACAGCATAGTCAAGCCGCATCTGAGGTTAAACACGACCAGCATCAAGCCCATGATATGACGCATACTGCTGAAAATTCACTGGATTGGTCGGGTGATTATCAAGGTAAATTGCCGTGTGCCGACTGCGAAGGCATTCAAACTGAGCTTCAGTTAAACGACGACAAAACCTATGTACTTAAAGAAACGTATTTAGGTAAAGGCGATGGTAAGCCGTTTGAAACCAAAGGAAGCTTTACATTTGACTCAAAAAATCCATCGATGATTGTATTAGATCAGAAGTCTGAACAGCGTAAATTCTTTATTGGTGAAAATACTGCAACAGCACTTGATTTGGAAGGCAACAAAATTGACGGTAGTTTGGCTGAATATTATGTTTTAAAAAAGAAAAGTTAAATTTGCATCAAAAAACCCTGCGATTGCAGGGTTTTTTCTTTCTTTACTCAATTAGTGAGCAGAGAACTGATTCATTGTATTTTTGCTTGCATCACCAGCTTTGAGTGCTTGCTCACCAGAGAAGATCTCTTTGTGGTCATCACCGATGTCAGAACCCGCCATTGCTTGGTGTTTCACACATGCAATACCGCCACGGATTTCTTTACGCTGAACACCCGCAACATAAGCCAACATACCTTCTTCACCAAAGTAGCCTTTTGCCAACTCATGTGTAGACAATGCAGCAGTGTGGTAAGTCGGTAGTGTAATCAAGTGATGGAATACACCCGCTTCACGTGCAGCATCTGCTTGGAAGGTACGGATTTTTTCGTCTGCATCGGCAGCCAATTCCGTGTTGTCATATTCAGCGCTCATCAACTTAGCACGATCGTAGGCAGAAACGTCTTTGCCTTCAGCAGCCCAACGGTCATAAGATTGCTGACGGAAGTTCAGTGTCCAGTTGAATGATGGACTATTGTTATAGACCAGTTTTGCATTTGGAACCACTTCTTTCACACGATTCACCATGTGTGCAATTTCAGCTACGTTTGGTGTTGGTGTTTCAATCCACAGCATGTCTGCACCATTTTGCAAGCTGGTGACACAGTCAAGTACCACGCGGTCGATTTGTGTGCCTTCACGGAACTGATACAAGCCAGACGCCAAACGTTTAGGACGATGCAACTTACCATCACGCTTGATTAAGATCTCATCATCACTTGCTTCAGCAATATCGATTTCTTGTGTATCGAGATAGCTGATGTATTGAGATGCCAAGTCGCCTTTTTCTTTCGACACTGGAATTTTTTGAGTCAAATCCGCGCCTTCAGAGTCAGTACGTGCAACAATCACACCCTCATCAATTCCAAGTTCAATAAATGCAAAACGTACTGCATTGATTTTTGCAAGGAAATCTTCATGTGGAACAGTTACTTTACCTGCTTGATGACCACACTGTTTTGCGTCAGAAACTTGGTTTTCGATTTGGATCGCACATGCACCCGCTTCGATCATTTTTTTAGTCAAAAGGTAAGTTGCTTCTTCATTACCGAAGCCAGCATCGATGTCGGCAATGATTGGCACAACATGCGTTTCGAAGTTGTCAATTTGCGCTTCAATTTCTTTGGCTTTCGCTGTATCACCTGCTGCTTCAGCTTTTTGTAATGCACGGAACAAATCGTTCAGTTCTTTAGCATCTGCTTGACGCAAGAAGGTATAGATTTCTTCGATCAATGCAGGAACAGATGTTTTTTCATGCATAGATTGGTCAGGAAGTGGACCAAATTCAGAACGAAGTGCAGCAACCATCCAGCCTGATAGATAAATATAACGCTTAGATGTCGTGCCAAAATATTTTTTGTTGGCAATCATTTTTTGTTGTGCAATAAAACCATGCCAGCAACCCAAAGACTGAGTATATTTGCTAGTGTCCGCATCGTATTCAGCCATGTCTTGACGCATGATGGACGCTGTATACTTGGCAATGTCTAAACCTGTACGGAAACGGTTTTGAACAATCATACGAGCTGCATCTTCTGCACGGATTGCATTCCACGTGCCACCTAATTTGTCCTTAACGGTACGAACGTGCTCTAAAGCTGATTGATATGTAGTCATGATATTGCCCTATAATCATTTTGGGTTGATCGAAGTTCCAGTTCAAAATCAGATTAAATTATTTGACTAGATTTTGTACTGTTCTTCGCTATGAATACAGCTTAGTAGTTGCAAAAAAATTAATCCAATATTCTAAGCTAATTTTCGGTATTTATTTAAAAAATACATAGATAAAAGTCGTAATATAATTAAAATACCACATACTAAGCTTTTGTTATTTAATAAATAAAAATAATCATTAAGCTGATTTAAAATGACGCTATCGTGTTAATTTTGATATTAGACTTAAGTCGACTCCGCTATTTTAGATCAAATAAAAAACAAATTATCGATCAAAATTGCCAGTGCGATTGCATTTTTTATCAGATATAATTGTTGCACGTAGTAGATGCAACTGATCAATTTTTGTATTTTACTCATCATCATTATGTACTTGTCATTGAATCTGTACCGCGATGGTTCATGTTTTTGTTGATGACTCGAAATTTCTGCTTTTATTCGATATGGTCTTTTTTGTGTTTACGTTGACACAAATCAAATGAACTGTGGCATAATCAAATATAATTTTCTTTTTTTATTCTCGGTATTTTTTTTATGAATCTAGAGCGAGTTGACCTCAATCTATTAATTTATCTTGATGTACTACTTCGCGAAAAGAACGTTACTCGTGCAGCTGAACAATTGGGTGTTACCCAACCTGCCATGAGTAATATTCTACGCCGTTTACGCAATTTATTTAATGATCCGTTGTTAATTCGTTCATCTGAAGGTATGACACCCACCGAGCGCGCGCTCGAACTTCAGCCGCGTATTCGCGATGCCTTATCTGATTTGTCGATGATTCTGGAACCGAGAACAGAGTTTCGCCCTTATACAAGCAGTCGCGTGTTTCGTGTCATGACCTCTGACTACGCCGAAGCAACGCTCATCCCGCGCTTAGTCAAAGCATTACGTTCAGAAGCACCGAATGTCGTGTTAGACTTTCTCACACCAAGTGACGTTTCATATCGTGACATGGAGCAAGGTAAAGTCGATCTTGCGATTAACCGTTTCAATGAAATTCCACAAAGTTTTCATCAGGTTCTGGTTTGGCGTGACAGTTTTAGCTGCTTATTAAATGACAAGCACCCTGCTGTTCAGCACTTAAATCTAAAAAGCTATCTCGATGCGCAACATATCTGGGTATCGAAAACCGGTATGGGCGTGGGATTTGGTGTCAACCCAGACAAGCAAGCGGGCTTAGGCTGGATTGATCAGGCACTTGAACGAATCGGACAAAAACGTAAAATTTCAGTGTTTACCCGTCATTATCAGATGCCTGCATTATTGGCGCAAAATGTGGATCTGATTGCGACCCTTCCAACACGAATGGCGCGTTTGCAAGCACAAAATCCGCGTCTTGTGATAAAAGATCCACCGTTTTATATTCCAGAATTTGAATTAAAAATGGCATGGTGTCCGTTATTACATCATCATCCTGCACATCGCTGGTTACGCCAACTGATTCTTTTTGTTGCTCGACAAATGATCGAAGAAGAAAATCGTGAATTTATCACCAATAACTCACAGTTTTCTCATTACTAATTGAAATTTTTCTTAAATTCTTCTTTTTTCACGCTTATACTAATTTAAAACAGAGGTAGTCTGACTACCTCACTATTTTTTATCTAAGTTTTCGCAAAATAACCAATACAACAGGTGAACTGTGAGTCTCTTTCAAAATGCCATCATCATCATGATGCTGATTGTTGCGGCTGGTTTTTTATCACTCACTGAAATTGCGCTAGCGGGCGCGCGCAAAGTCAAACTGAAAATCCTGGCCGAATCTGGTGATGAACGCGCCCAAAAGGTGTTGGATTTGCAGGCGCAATCTGCAGATTTCTTTGCCGCATCGCAAATAGGCTTAAATGCTGTTGCGATACTCGGGGGTATTTTAGGTGAGGCCGCATTTCGGCCATTTTTTGTCGAACTGATTGATCGCGTCTACGACGGCCCTTGGACCGAAACCATTGGCTTTAGCTTATCGTTTACCTTTGTTACCTCGTTATTTATTTTATTTGCCGACCTCATGCCAAAGCGCTTGGCCATGATTGCACCTGAAAAAATCGCGGTCAGTGTTATTGAACCTATTCAGATCTTTATTAAAGTCTGCAAGCCATTGGCGTGGCTGATTAATGCGATCGCGAATATGTTGTTCCGTTTATTTAAGGTCAATACCATTCGTGATGACAACATTACCTTCGATGACATTTCAGCAGTCATGGAAGCTGGTGCGCAGGCTGGTGTATTACAAAAACAAGAGCATCATTTTATTGAGAATGTTTTTGAGCTAGAAGAACGAACGGTTCCTTCGAGCATGACCACGCGTGAAAACATTGTGTATTTTACACTCGATGAGACCGATGAAAGCATTCGTCAAAAACTGGCTGAGTATCCGTATTCGAAGTTTTTGGTGTGTAATGCACATATCGATCAGGTGATTGGTTATGTAGATGCCAAAGATATTTTGGTGCGGATTTTGAAAAATCAATCTTTGATTCAACTCAAAGAAAATACCATCCGAACCGTTTTAACCATTCCCGATACACTCACCCTTTCTGAGGTACTTGATCGATTCCGATCGACCAAGGAAAAATTTGCGGTCGTTATCAATGAATACGCTTGGGTTGTTGGTGTCATTACCCTCAGTGATATCATGATTACTGTGATGGGTGATTGGGTCACTCCAATGGATGAAGAGCTACAAATTATTAAGCGCGATAATAATTCTTGGCTTATAGACGGTGGCACACCAATTGAAGATCTTAAACATGCGCTTGAGATCGATGAAATGCCTGATGAAGAAAACTATGAAACACTGGCAGGTTTTATGATGTATCAATTACGCAAAATCCCTCGCCCTGCCGATACAGTTGAATTTTCAGGATTCAAATTTGAGGTGGTCGATGTGGATCACTATAAAATTGACCAGTTGCTGGTCACGCGTATTCTTGAAAAACCAGAAGAGCATATTTTACTCGATCATTAATCTGGTTTCTAAGAAATCAAAAATGCCTCTTAAGTGAGGCATTTTTTTATCATTCAAAGCGATCGCTCGTAATCTAGATGAATGTACCTGAATGTTTAATACAGCAAGACACATTTCTCTAGATATAGCAATTAAGCAAGTAATGCATCGATCAGTGCCTGATAATGAATCTGAATATCTTCAGCCAAAATTTTATATGCATTATCAAACTGAACCATTGGCCAGCCTTGTTTCCAAAATGGGAAAATATCGTGTAAATCTTTGGTCACAATACTGTCTTCACGCGTAATTGCTTGAGCAATTTGCGCCAAGACTTGTGCTGTTTGTGCACCATCTACGGCCATATAATCGATGCCACGTGCTTTTAAAATACGAATACGATCTTTTTTATACCGAATTTTTTTTGCTTGTGTAGAATTTAGGCCCAGTGCTAACGTTACTGCTTCTACAAATTTTTCTTCAAAGTTTTGATTTAAAGCCACAATTGCCTGTTTGTGTGCCTCTTGTCGCCCTGCTTTGCCCCCGTTACGAATAATCTCTTTCGCTTCGATATCTAGCTCGTCTTTTTTCATCGACTGTAAAATATCTAAAATTTCGATATCGCTTAAAGATTCATGAGACTGTTCTGTCATGGGAGTCCTTGGGAAAAATGAAAGATATATTGTCTCATAAAAGTCACTCTAAAACAGAATAAAACGAAAGGAAAAGCACAGTGTTTATTACGCCACTTTGTATATTCAACGCGCTTTTCAACGTCATATTTCACGTTGAAATATGAAAAATTCATCAATAGATTATGCGGCGTAGTGTATCGTTTTGAAATTTTTATATTTATCTTTGGTCAGAATATATCTTTTAAGCGCTCAAGTGATTTCTCTTAATGATTTCAATCTATATCAGTGTACACGCGAGAAGTTGCAATGTTTTTGTTCAAAAAATGAAATAAGATGGATAAGCAGAATCATTCGAAATAATCAATGTTTTTGATCCTTTTACACAGATTCAGATACAAAACCGCACCAGTTAAGTGCAAAAATAATTTTAAAAATTACAGACTTATATTTTTTTTAAGACTTTAGTCGCATAGACACATTCTGCAATTGTACTTTTAAGAAAAATTAATGAATATACGCAGGTTCTAAAATTTTGAACAATTATATAAGTATTATTTTTTGGGCTAAGGATTGCGCACATGCTTACTTTTTTAGGTATCAGCATGATCATGTGTTTTATGTACTTGATCATGACAAAACGCCTCAGTGCAATGGTTGCACTTATTCTCATTCCTGTTTTGTTCGCACTCATCGGTTGGGGGCTGGGCTTTCATTTTGATAGTTTAAGCCACATTGAAATTACCAAATTAGGCGAAACCATGCTAGATGGTATCAAAAAGCTCGCACCCACTGGTGTGATGTTACTTTTTGCCATCATGTATTTTGCATTGATGATCGATTCAGGTTTGTTTGACCCTTCAATCAAGTGGATTCTCAAAAAAGTAAAGGGCGATCCGCTTAAAATTACGCTTGGTACTGTTTTTCTGACCTTGACCGTTTCTCTAGATGGTGATGGATCGACCACCTATATGATTTGTGTTGCGGCCATGATGCCTCTTTATAAACGTATTGGCATGAATCCACTGGTAATGACGTGCTTAATGCTGCTTTGTAGTGGTGTGATGAATCTTACACCATGGGGCGGCCCAACAGCACGTGCTGCCAGTGCCTTGCAAGTCGATGCAAGTGCTGTCTTTATTCCAATGATCCCATCAATGGTCATAGCAGCAGCATGGTTATTTGCATTGGCCTATATGTATGGCAAATATGAACGTAAACGTTTGGGTGTAATTGAAATGGGTGACATCAGTCACGCAGACAATCTGACCATTTCAAAAGACCCAGAAGCACAGCGTCCACATCTTCGCTGGTTTAACGGAATTTTAACGATAGTTTTAATGGCAGCATTGGTCAAAGGCATTTTACCTATGGCTATTCTGTTCATGCTCGGTTTCTGTATTGCGCTTGTGGTCAACTATCCTGATCTTCAAATGCAGAAAAAACGTATCGCGATGCACGCAGATAGCGTATTGGCGGTTGTCGGGGTGATTTTTGCAGCAGGTGTTTTTACCGGTATTTTAACTGGTACAGGCATGGTTGAAGCAATGTCTAAAGGCTTTGTTGCTATTATTCCAGACAGCATGGGGCCTTATATGGCACCGATTACAGCCGTACTCAGTATGCCATTAACCTTCTTTATGTCTAACGATGCCTTCTATTTTGGTGTTCTTCCAATTTTGGCAGAAGCTGCAGGCCACTACGGCATTACGCCAGTTGAAATTGCACGTGCATCAATTGTTGGACAACCAATCCACTTACTTTCTCCGCTGGTTCCGTCTACCTACCTTCTTTGTGGTCTGGCTGCAGTTGAGTTTGCAGATCATCAGAAATTCACTTTGAAATGGGCATTTGTGACTTGCTGTGTACTTTTAGGTAGTGCTTTGGTATTTGGTGTATTTCCACTGGTGAGTCTGGTTTAATTTCATCTGGCTCCATAAAAAAAACCTCCTGATCAGGAGGTTTTTTTATGCGTTTTAAATTACAAACGAACTCGCTCAACCACTTGGTCAACGACTTCATCAAGTGAGGTTGCACTAACATCGGTGTCGGTGGCATCACTGACATTTGTCAATACAATAACACCCGTTTCACGTAACAAGCCAATCTGCTCAGCCGTTAAATCAGGCTTGGCAATTGCCACCACACCTTGTTGAATCAGCAAGCTTTCAAGTGCCTGAGATTGCGAAAGTACAGAAGCATCAATGCCGATTACAGCAGGCTTTTGCCCCAAACGCGCAGCTCGGTCTTCGGCAGTCACTGGTGTACTGTGTGCAGTCCACTCGACCGCTGCTTCGACCATACCCGCACCTACGGTGACGTTACTTAATCGGTCGATAAAAATAAATGAACCGGTATAACGCGAGTCTTGGTAACGATCAAACACCACAGCCGCATCGAACTCGACTGTTACATCGGCAATCCCGTTCAGTTCAAGCTCATCGACCTGAGAATGCTCAAGAGTATTCACATTCACACGATAATTAATCGCGGTGACTTTTGCAGGAACGGTTTGCGTACCAATTTTTACATTGTATAACTTACCTTTCACCAGTGGATGTTCATTCATCCATACCAGTGACGCGCGCACGCTACGTGAAATAAGTGGCTGTTCGCCTGCGCAAACCAACACATTACCACGTGAAATATCGATTTCATCGTTGAGTGTTAATGTGACCGCCTGACCAGCAAAAGCTCTGTCGAGGTTACCATCAAAGGTCACAATTTCTTTGACACTGGATTTTTTACCCGATGGCAAAGCAACAATTTCATCGCCTACATTAATTTCGCCTAACGCGATAGTACCAGCAAAGCCACGGAAATCGAGGTTTGGACGGTTCACATATTGCACTGGGAAACGGAACTCGTGCTTGTTCGACTCACGCTTGATTTCGACCGATTCAAGAATGCTCATCAAGGTTTGGCCGTTGTACCACGGTGTGCTGGCCGATGGGTTAACCACGTTGTCACCGTTTAATGCCGAGATCGGAACAAACTGGATATTTTCAGGACGACGATTGCCAAGCTGATTGACGAAAGCATCGTATTCCACTTGAATTTCATTGAAGCGTGCTTCAGAAAACTCGACCAAATCCATTTTGTTGATAGCCACAATAATATTGCGAATCCCCAAAAGGCTTGCAATAAAACTATGACGACGTGTCTGGGTTTGTACACCATAACGCGCATCAATCAAGATAATCGCAAGATCGGCTGTCGATGCACCTGTTGCCATGTTACGTGTATATTGCTCGTGCCCTGGAGTATCTGCAATGATGAACTTACGTTTTTCTGTCGAGAAATAACGGTACGCGACATCAATGGTAATTCCCTGCTCACGCTCGGCCTGCAAACCATCTACAAGCAAAGCCAAATCTGGCGCATCACCGGTGGTTCCCACTTTCTTACTGTCGCGGGTTACTGCTTGTAATTGATCTTCATAGATCAATTTTGAATCGTAAAGCAAACGTCCAATGAGAGTACTTTTACCGTCATCGACGTTACCGCAGGTTAAAAAACGCAATAAATCTTTTTGTTCGTGTTGCTTTAAATAAGCCAGAATATCTTGGCTAATAAGATCTGATTGATGAGACATTGCTCAAACTCCACACATTCTGAAATCTAGTTGCTTAGCAACGCTTAGAAATAACCTTCCTGCTTTTTCTTTTCCATCGAGCCGGCTTCATCATGGTCGATCATACGACCCTGACGCTCCGAACTGGTGGCCAAAAGCATCTCTTGGATAATCTCAGGCAATGTGTCTGCCTCAGACTCAACCGCGCCTGTAAGCGGGTAACAACCCAGCGTACGGAAACGCACTGATTTCATTTGCGGAACTTCACCTTCTTTCAGACGCATACGTTCATCGTCTACCATAATCAGTGTGCCACTGCGTTCAACCACAGGACGTACTGCCGAGAAATAAAGTGGCACGATGTCGATATTTTCGAGGTAAATGTATTGCCAGATGTCTAGCTCGGTCCAGTTCGATAACGGGAACACACGAATACTTTCGCCCTTGTTCACTTTACCGTTGTACAAGTTCCATAGTTCTGGACGCTGATTTTTTGGATCCCAACGATGTTTGCTGTCACGGAACGAATAGACACGCTCTTTAGCACGTGATTTTTCTTCGTCGCGACGCGCACCACCAAAAGCAGCATCGAACTGATATTTGTCCAGCGCTTGCTTTAAGGCTTGGGTTTTCATGATATCGGTATATTTCGAGCTGCCCTGATCGAACGGATTAATTCCCGCTTCACGGCCTTCCTTGTTTTGATGCACGATCAAGTCAAAGCCATGTGTTTTGGCCATGTTGTCACGAAACGCGATCATGTCTTTGAATTTCCAGCCAGTATCGACATGCAATAGCGGAAACGGTAATTTTGCAGGGTAAAAAGCTTTGAGCGCCAGATGCAGCATTACCGCAGAGTCTTTACCAATCGAGTAAAGCATTACCGGATTTTCAAATTCGGCAGCAACTTCGCGAATAATATGAATACTTTCAGCTTCAAGCTGCTTGAGATGGGTTAATCTATCTTCAGTCATGAGCACCACCTTTCCAGTCCGATTTATTCATCACGTCGCATAGTAGTTTTTCGCCACTACTTGCGCCACCATATGGAGGAACGAGTGCCATAACAACTCCAGTTTATAAATATCAACAGAACCAACCAGATTGGCTTTATGCTAGATCTGGGAATAGATATTCATTATAGTGATGTAAAAAGCTTTTGCTTTGCATGTTTTTTCATAAACATATCTAAATTCATCATATACAACATGCAATTTTGAGCTTAAACCACTATGCAGATTAAAAAAACCTATTATGCCGTAGCCCTATTCTGCTGCCTACCCGATTTTATTGATAAGCATATCAGCATGAGACATATTTCAGCTTTAAACGAGAAGTTATGACAACAAAAATTATGCTTAAGATCATGGTGATTGGTTTAAAAAATAAAACCCCGAGCTACACAATATTCATGCGGCGTCACACAAAAGATACAGCGCCAGATTTAAATTGATCATAAGCTTAATTTTAGCTGAAATCTTTGCTGTATAAATGTAACCAATAATCATTTCATTTTTCAAACCCGCTAATATGCAAAGTGAAAACAAGATCATTCAAGGATTTCACCGTTCATGAAAAATACATTGAAAACAACACTTTTAGTTATTGCTGGTTCAGTCATGAGTGTTTCTGCTTGGGCAGAATTCAAACAAGCACCTTTGCCATATGCGACCAATGCGCTACAACCTGCTATTGATCAGCAAACCATGGAGCTACATTACGGCAAGCACCATAAAGCGTATGTAGACAACTTAAA
Organism: Acinetobacter soli; assembly: GCF_000760595.1. Classification (GTDB taxonomy): domain Bacteria; phylum Pseudomonadota; class Gammaproteobacteria; order Pseudomonadales; family Moraxellaceae; genus Acinetobacter; species Acinetobacter soli. The sequence continues at coordinate 162,785 of NZ_BBNM01000003.1, forward strand.
TGCTCAAATCAAAACCTATCCAGAACTGGATAAAATGGATCCGGTTCAGTTACAAAAGCAGATTTCAAAATACAATACGGCGGTACGTAATAATGGTGGCGGACATTTTAACCACACCTTTTTTTGGGAGAGCCTTGCACCTGCCAATAAAACAGGACAACCCAGTGCGGCTTTAACCAAACAGATCACTCAAGATTTTGGCTCTATGGACGCCTTCAAACAAAAATTCAATGAAGCTGCAACCGGACGTTTTGGATCAGGCTGGGCATGGCTGATTGTGACCACAGAAGGAAAGCTGGCGATTACATCAACACCAAATCAGGACAATCCATTGATGGATCTGACCGAAACCAAGGGTCAACCTTTGTTGGGACTTGACGTATGGGAACATGCCTATTACTTGAAATACCAAAACCGACGTGCCGACTATATTAAAGCGTTTTGGTCTGTGGTGAACTGGAATAAAGTGAATGAACGCTATATGCAAGCCATGAAAAAGTAAGTTGAAAAAAAAAGAGTTTCTACAAAGAAACTCTTTTTTTTGCTACGCAGAAAAACGCTTAGGCATCTTTACGGCGCATATGCGGGAACAATAAGACGTCACGGATACTTGGTGCATTGGCAAACAACATCACCAAACGGTCAATACCGATTCCCTGACCTGCGGTTGGCGGTAAACCATATTCAAGTGCTTCAATAAAGTCTGCATCGTAATGCATCGCTTCATCATCACCCGCGTCTTTTTCTGCAACTTGTGCCAAGAAACGCTCTGCCTGATCAATTGGATCATTTAACTCAGAGAAACCATTCGCCAGCTCACGCCCCCCGATAAAGAACTCGAAGCGGTCTGTAATATGCGGATTATCATCATTACGACGAGCCAAAGGCGACGTTTCAGCTGGATATTCGGTAATAAAGGTTGGTTGACGCAACTGTGTTTCCACTGTTTCTTCAAACACAATCGTTTGCAATTTACCTAAACCAAAACTTGGCTTCACCTGTTCTTTTAACTCATCTTTTACAAATTGAGCCAAGAACTCGCGATCCCCAACATTTTCAGCTGTGAATTGTGGATTGTGCTCCAAAATCGCATCAAACATTGAAATCTTTTTAAATGGACCTTTAAAGCTAAACACTTCTTCGCCATACGGCACATCGGTGCTACCCAAAATATCTAGCGCCAGTTTTTCCAGCATGTTTTCGGTTAATTGCATCAGGTCTTTATAATCTGCATAAGCCTGATAAAACTCGATCATGGTAAATTCAGGATTATGACGCGTCGAAACTCCTTCGTTACGGAAGTTACGGTTAATTTCAAACACACGCTCGAATCCGCCCACCACCAAACGTTTTAAATACAGCTCTGGTGCAATACGTAAATAAAGCTCCATATCGAGTGCATTGTGATGCGTAACAAAAGGTTGTGCTGAAGCGCCACCCGGAATTACATGCATCATTGGCGTTTCGACTTCCATAAAACGCTCATTGGTTAAGAAGGCACGAATGCCTGCAACCACTTTGGCACGGATTTCAAAGGTCTTACGCGTTTCTTCATTGACAATCAGGTCGAGATAACGCTTGCGATATTTCGCTTCGGTATCGGTCAGACCGTGAAATTTGTCTGGTAAAGGACGAAGTGATTTGGTCAATAGCTCAAAACCTTCAAGGTGAACATACAAATCACCTTTACCAGAACGACCAATATAACCTTCAGCTGCAATAATATCGCCAAGATCAAGGTTGCTCTTAATGGTATCTAAGGTTTCTTGCGGCAAGCCTTTGCGGTCGACATAAAGCTGGATACGACCCGTCATGTCTTGAATCACCATGAACGAGCCACGATTAAGCATGACACGACCCGCAACTTTAACGTAGGTCTTTTCGGCGCCTTCAATCTGCGCTTTGTCTAAATCTTTAAACTGTTCTTGCAAGTCAGCCGCATAGTGCTCACGTTTGAAAGTATTTGGCCAGACACTTTTGCCAGATGCCTTGGCATTGTCTTGAATCTGTTTTAACTTGGCATGACGCTGTGCAATTAAATCGTTTTCGGAAATAATAGGTTCGGAAGTCGATTGAACGTTTGGTTGCGTCATCTCTGCCTCGATAAGATAAAAAAATGAAGTCGTATAGCTTAACAGAACTCGTTACAATTTCGTATGTCTTCTTTACGCCCGCACATGAAAAAAGTTATTTTCGCTTACATTTTTGTTGAAAAATCGCGTAAATCTTAGACCAAACGCTAAGATAAATTTGAAACATCACTCGGTAAACTAATGATTATTCGATCAGGTCTGGATAGATCCAATGCCTTGAAATCTCTTTCGTTAGCATGAGTCTATATAATCATAATGATGTTACCGCGTTTAAAAATTTTATTTATGCATGGCCTAGATTCTTCGCGTGAATCGACAAAATTCCATGCCATTCAAAGCGACAATAAGTTCTGTATTACGATTGACTACCGTAATCTGAACTATGAAACTGTTGCGGACTTTTATCAGAACATTGTGCTGACAATCAAGCCTGACGTATTGGTCGGACACAATTTGGGCGGCTACTGGGCCTTAAAACTGTCTTCGCAGTTTAAGCTTCCTGCAATTGTGGCCAATCCGAGCATTGCGCCGAGCTTTCGTGAAGATTATCCAGCGCTGGCTCTACAAGAACTCGATAACGACAACCCCAAAATTGCCTATTTAGAGCTTGGAGATGAAACGCTCGACATGTATGAAATTAAAAATTTGCTCGAAGATTATATGTTGGTCGATGCCATTGAAGGCGGACATCATCGTTTAGAACATCCAGCGAAACTCAATACGCTCATTGAACATATTAAAAACGAGTATTTCCAGCCTTTACGCTAAAGAAATAGACAAACGTAACGAATAAAAACCAAACAAATCCGCCTGATAAAAGGTGGAATTGCCCAAATAACATCAGTTTTGTCCTGATCAGCCATTTTACTTTTATTATGAAAGATTAAACTCGTGTATTCACTTTACTTAGATGTCGAACTGCGCAAGAATCTAAGCCAATATGAACACCGGTAATGTTTATATTCAAAGTCATGATTAGATCATATGGAATTGTTTTACTGAAAGGCAGCTGACGCGAACTTATCAGGTTGGAGAATCAAATGAAAAAATATCAATGCATCGTTTGTGGGTGGATTTACGACGAAGCTGAAGGCTGGCCACAAGACGGCATTGCACCAGGAACCAAGTGGGATGACATTCCTGACGACTGGACCTGCCCAGACTGCGGCGTTTCAAAAGTCGATTTTGAAATGATCGAAGTTTGATTATTTATTTTAAAAGACCATGTCCGTTTACATGGTCTTTTTGATTGAATCTGTTTTATTAAGTTTTGGAGAAAAAGAATGCATCCTATCGTCATCATTGGATCAGGCATGGCGGGTTATACCCTTGCTCGTGAGTTTCGCAAGTTAAATCCTGAACAGGCATTGGTCATGATTAGTGCGGATGATGCAGTCAATTACGCCAAACCAACCTTATCGAATGCCTTAGCAGGTAACAAGGCACCTGAACAAATTCCGTTAGGTGATGCAGCGAAAATGAGTGCTCAGCTTTCGATGGACATTTTGTCCGATACCGTTGTAACAGCCATAGATCCAGATCAACATGAACTGACTTTAGAACACAACGGACAAACACGCCAACAACCCTATTCCAAACTGATCTTAGCCGTAGGTGCCAATCCAATCCGTCTGGCGATTGGTGGTGATGCAAGCGATGATATTCATGTGGTCAATTCATTGATTGATTACCGGGCTTTTCGAGAACGCCTTGCAGAGCGTGATGATAAACGTGTGGTCATTTTAGGTGCAGGACTCATTGGCTGTGAGTTTGCCAATGACTTACAGCATACGGGGCATCACGTTACCGTGATTGATCTTTCTGCACGTCCATTGGGCCGTTTGTTACCTGCACATGTAGCTGAAGCATTTCAGAGTAAGCTTGAAGCGAGCGGTATTCAGTTTGTTCTTTCGACCACCGTTGAGAAAGTTTCAAAAACGAATGACAATCAAGACTATATGGTAACTCTCGCCAATGGACAAACGTTGCTTGCCGACGTTGTACTTTCCGCAATTGGTTTACAGCCCAATATCGATTTAGCCAAACAGGCGGGAGTGACCACTAGCCGTGGCATCTTAACCAACAGTTTGCTTGAGACCAATCAAACGGATATTTATGCCATTGGAGACTGTGCTGAGGTCAATGGGACGCTCTTGCCTTATGTCATGCCGATTATGCAACAAGCACGCGCACTGGCCAAAACCCTCAACGGCGAGACCACGCAAGTGCATTATCCAGCCATGCCTGTGGCGGTGAAAACACCAGCTGCACCGCTAACCGTTTTACCTGCGCCAGTCGACGTAGACGTGAATTGGGAAACTGAAACCTTTGAAGACGGTATGCTCGCTAAAGCGTTGGATAGCTCAGAAACGTTACGTGGTTTTGTTCTGCTTGGAGCAACTGCTGGTAAACAACGCCTAAGCTTAACCAAATTGGTACCTGACTTAATGCCTGCACAGGCTTAGATTTTTATTATCAGGGCATTCAGGGGAATGTCCTTTCTTTACGGAAATAAACATGAATCGTGCTTTGCAGTTTAGCGCTTCGCCGTATACCGCCTTTATGCATGAAACCAAAGTCAAACTCAGTAACGACTTGGAATTGCATGTTGAGGTGGGTGGTAATCCGGCTCATCCTCCCCTACTGTTAATCATGGGCTTAGGCGCCCAGATGCTATTCTGGCCCGATTTTTTCTGTAAATCCCTTATCGATCAGGGCTTTTACGTGATTCGCTTTGACAACCGAGATATTGGTCTGTCCTCTAAAATTCGCAATAAAGGCAAACGGCTAAATACCCTTAAGCTCATGGGGCGTTTTGCACTCGGGCTTGAAAATCAAGGTGCACCTTACACTTTATATGATATGGCTGAAGATGTTGCCCTGCTCATCGAAGCCATGCATCTAGATCGGGTGCATGTAGTCGGCGCATCAATGGGTGGCATGATTGCACAGATTTTATCTGCCAAATATCCTGAGAAAGTTGAAAAGTTGGTCCTGATGTTTACCAGCAATAATCAGCCTCTATTACCGCCTCCATTTCCAAAACAACTATTTAGTCTAATTGGTAAGCCCAAAAGCACCGATGAAGATGGTATTATTAATCATAGTCTGAGATTATTCGAAATTATTGGATCACCGGGATATGTGAATCAGGTCGAAGCAATACAGACTGCGCGTAAACTGTATCAACGAAGTTATCATCCTGCGGGTGTACTTCAACAGTTTTTAGCAATATTATGTACGGGGTCCTTACTACAACTAGACAAACAGATTACTCAGCCCACCCTTGTGGTACACGGCTCGAAAGATCGGTTATTACCTCCTAGTCATGGTAAGGCTGTTGCAAAAGCAATTAAAGGCGCTAAGTTTGAATTAATTGATGGAATGGGACACGATATTCCGCCCCATTTTATTCCTCAGCTTAGTCACTTAATTGCGAATCACTTTAGATCATAAGCATTAGGACATTATGGCTGCATTACCCTCCCTAAGACAGCTGTCATATTTAGTAACACTGTCGGAAACATTGCACTTCACTGAAGCAGCACGCCGCTCGTTTGTCACTCAATCGACACTGTCTGGCGGTATCATGGAATTAGAACGCTTGCTTGGTGGCGTACTGGTTGAACGAGATCGTCAAAACGTGCGTTTAACACCTTTAGGGGAACAAGTCGTTGCACGCGCCCGAGTCCTGTTAGCAGATGCTCAAGATCTGATGCGACTGAGCCGTGAAATGAGTGAACCGCTGACTGGTGATCTTCATCTTGGTATTATTCCAACGATTGCACCTTTTATCTTGACGCAACTACTTGAAGAAGTGCATAAGCAACTGCCAAAAATTCAGTTGCATCTACACGAAGCACAAAGTGAAAAAATTGTTGAACGTCTTGAACACGGCAATTTGGACATGGTGGTGCTGGCTCTACCGTTCGATACGCGTGGACTCAAAGTTGTCGATATTGCCAAAGAAAACCTGTTCTTGGTTTGCAACAAACACGATAAGCATGCGTCTTCGGCGCAGTCTCTCGATGACCTCGATTTATCACGTTTGATGCTGCTCGAAGAAGGTCATTGCTTACGTGATCATGCACTCAGTGCTTGTCCGGTTGGTGAACGTAAAAATGACAATCGCTTAAAAGCCAGTTCACTTCCTACACTCGTAGAAATGGTGTCTTCAAATCTTGGCTTTACGTTATTGCCAGAAATTGCAATCAATACGCATATGCTCAAGTTTAACGATGACTTGATGGTGAAAGAAATTGAAAATGCACCAAGTCGTGTTCTTGCATTGATTACACGTAAGAGCACACCGCTTCAAAGCGAATTTGATGTGATTTTAGATATCTTAAAACGTATCACATCGTCATTAAGCGATTAATACACCCAGTTAAAATAAAAAAGGAGCCCGTTTAAGGCTCCTTTTTTTATGAGAGATTAATTAAGCAAATAGTGAAATCAGGGTTTGTTGGGCATTATGCAGTTCTTCCCCTTCTTTTGCTTGTACGCGTATCCATGTCCCATCTCCTTGAAGTAACCATGCTTGCTGATTATCTTTGAGGTAATTCACCAGACCTTGCTGATAAATTCGCTTTTTCAGCGCTGGGTCTTCAATCGGGAAACATGCTTCAACACGATTAAATAAATTACGATCCATCCAGTCTGCACTTGAACAGTAAATTCGGGCATCACCATTGTTGCTAAAGTAATACACGCGGGTATGCTCAAGGAAACGGCCTACAATTGAACGCACACGGATATTTTCCGACAGCCCCGGTAAACCTGGACGTAAACAGCAAATCGAACGAATAATTAAATCGATCTGTACGCCTGCTTGTGATGCTTCATACAATTTATTGATCAGCTGCATTTCGGTCAGTGCATTGACCTTGACAATAATCTGCGCCGGCTTACCTGCCTTGGCATTGGCAATTTCATCGTCAATATAATTGAGGAGTTGAGCGTGTAGGGTAAATGGAGCATGCAACAACTTTTTCAGTTTGGCCATTTTACCCATACCAGTGAGTTCCTGAAAAATGCGATGTACATCTTCACACAACTCTTTGTCTGTGGTCATGAGGCCATAGTCGGTATAAATCCGTGCATTACCAGCATGGTAGTTCCCCGTGCCTAAGTGCACATAACGTACCAGCTTGTTATTTTCACGGCGTACCACCAGAATCATTTTGGCATGGGTTTTATAACCAACAATGCCATATACCACCACTGCACCGGCTTCTTGCAACACATTTGCCACCGCAATATTTGACTCTTCGTCAAAGCGCGCACGCAATTCGATCACTGCCGTTACTTCTTTACCGTTACGCGCTGCTTCAACCAGCACTTGGACAATTTCTGAATCAGGACCACTACGATAAAGGGTTTGCTTAATTGCCAAAACCTGTGGATCACGCGCAGCTTCACGCAATAAATTAATTACAGGTGCAAACGATTCAAACGGATGATGCAGTAAAATGTCCTGTTTTTGCATGGCAGCAAAAACATTCTCAGACTTTTTAAGCACCTTTGGAATAACAGGTGTGTGCGAGTCATAACGCAAATGTGGACGTTTGAAGTTTGACAATAAACGGGCCAAATTGACTGGACCTTCCACCTTATAAAGCTGATCTTCATCCAGATCAAATTCTTCGAGCAGATAGTTATAAATATGTTTTGGACAGTTTTCTGTTACTTCTAAACGTACGGCTCGACCAAAGCGGCGGGAACTCAGCTCACCTTTTAGTGCTTTAGCCAAATCTTCAACATCTTCATTGAGTGCCAAATCTGCATTTCGTGTAACACGGAATTGATAACAGCCCGTTGCGGTCATGCCCGGAAACAGATCAGACACATGTTCATGGATAATAGCAGACAACATCACATGATGTTCTTTACCTCCTGTAAGCTCGTCGGGTAAACGAACTACACGCGGTAGTGAACGCGGCGCCGGTACAACTGCTAAGTCAATTTGACGGCCAAAGGCGTCTTTACCTTCGAGCGTAATTACAAAGTTAAGGCTTTTATTGACCAAACGCGGAAATGGATGTGCAGGGTCTAAGCTGATTGGGGTGAGTACTGGCGCAACCTGCTCTTGAAAATATTTTTTCACCCATGCCGATTGTGCAGGGGTAAGTTCGCCACGGCGCAAGAAACAGATATCTTCGTCACGTAGTTTTGGCAATATTTCTTCATTTAAGATACGGTATTGACGCTCAATCGCGGCATGTGCTGTTTGTGAAATTTGCTCGAGTACCTGTTTAGGCGTCAGACCATCGGGGCTTCGGCTTTCGTTACCCAAATCTAGCTGCTCTAAAATACCGGCCACACGAATTTCAAAAAACTCGTCAAGATTTCGTGAAAAAATCAGTAAAAAATTCATGCGCTCGAGCAAAGGATGGAGCGGATCAACCGCCTGCTCTAAAACCCGAAGATGAAAATCTAAAATGGATAATTCACGATTAATATATCGATCGTTATAAGTATATTCTACTGGTGTCGTTGTTATCGCAGTATTCATGCGCCAACCCTATCTACAAAAGCTTCGTGATTGAATTAGTATGCTTCAAAATTATTTCAATTACATAAAAAAACGCACTAAAAGTACGTTTTTTATATTCAATACACATCTCAATTCTTAAGGAATTTGACTGTAGCGCATATATTTTAGTGTAAAGCGCTGTTTAAAACGAAATTTGGCGTCGTTTCGATTGTTTTGATAGTACTTTGGATTGGGGAGTAAGGCAGCCAAAAACGCAGCTTGTTCTCGGCTTAAGTTTTTAGCACTGCGGTTAAAGTAATATTGAGATGCCGCCTCTACACCATAAATATGTTCACCAAATTCAACCGAGTTCATATACACTTCTAAAATACGCTGCTTCGACCACATTCGCTCCATCATCCAAGTCGCAATCGCTTCTTGGCCCTTGCGCAAAAAAGAACGCTGATTGAATAAAAATAGATTCTTGGCCAACTGCTGCGAGATAGTCGATCCACCATTGACCACTTCACCTGATTTTTCATTTTTTTCTAAAGCGTACTGAATACCATCCCAGTCAAAACCATGGTGCTGCAAAAACTTGCCATCTTCGGCAGCCACTACTGCTCGCTTGAAATTATTACTAATATTGTCATAGTCACGCCAATGGTGTTGAAGCGGTTTAGAGGGCTCTGACCACGATGCAATGCGCATAAACATGCTGGTATTGACAGGCTGCGTGCGCCACCATACTAAACTTGCAAAAATCCAAAGTTGAACCAGAAGTACAACACTGACAAGTGCCAAAATAACACGTACAAAAAAACGTTTCATGTCAGCGCTTTTCTCCAGAGAGTTTGTAGTTTCATGCTAAGCTACTTTATCGCTCTTATTGAATGATTACAAAAGCATAGCATGACTGATCTAAGACCACCTCAGATGAATCGTAAACTTGACCTCTACAGTTGGTGGATTACAGCTGTACTGATCATGATAAACGTGGGTTTATTTGTCTGGCAGATCATGCATGGCGTAGATGCCAGTAACCCCACCACAGCCGATGCCATTTACTGGGGAGCCGATTTTGCGCCGCTCACCTATCTTGAGCAACCGGCTCGTCTGTTTACCAGCATGTTTTTTCATTTTGGCTTGATTCATCTCATGCTGAACATGTGGGCATTGTATGTGTTTGGCAACATTGCCGAGCAACTACTCGGACGCGGGTATTATCTGGACCTGTATATTCTGGCCGGACTGGCCGGGAGTCTGCTCAGTGGTTATATCACCATTCGTGACAGTTATGCACTACTTGAAAACTTTGATCCAAGTTTACTACCCCATGTGGGAGCCGGTGCCTCTGGCGCGGTGATGGGGCTTGGCGGCGCACTCACAATACTGGCCATATTACCTGCATTGCCGAGGCAACGTTTTATTCTCGACAAAAAAGCGTTATTGATCATTATGGCGATTAACTTGGCCTTTGGTTTCATGGCAACTGGCATCAATAATGCTGCGCATATTGGGGGGATGCTCATGGGCGCATTATTGGCACTGATCTGGTATGTGGGCCAGCGCTTCGCCGTGAGCACAGTGGCAAAACTTGTCGGCTTAGCCACGGGGAGTGTATTGTGCTATTTAGCTTATCAATACTGTCTCAGTTTGTTGGCGCCTATTTTAGAGCTGTGGCAACACATTCTGATGCAAATGAAAAGCCAGCTTAATCTATAAGCTGGCCCATTGAATCAAGATTGATTCAGCTCTCTTAGACTTTGCAGTGGCGGAATGTCACATAAATAACTGAGGCGATAACGCCCAATCAGGGCACAGACCACCATCATTGTGAGTGGTAAAATCAACCAGATTTCAGGATGCCACTGAACTGCAATGTTCATCTTGTAACTGGCAACTGCACTAATCACTTCTGCAAATAAACATGCCACAATCCCAGACAACAAACCCATTAATCCGACTTCAAGCATTAGCAATTGTTTGAGCTTGCTTTTGGCAATACCAAACGAACGTAACACAGCCACTTCCTGACGCCGCTCATCCATTAAAAGATTCAAACACGCAATTAACACCAATAAGCCCGAAATACCGACCAATACGGCAAGTACAGTAATAATTTTCACCAAAACACCGACCAGTCGTTTGACTTCTTCCAAGATCAAGCTGACATCGATAAAGACGGTATTGCTAAATTGCTGAATAAGCCCCACCAGTTTGGCTTTGTCTTGCGGGGGAACATAAAAACTCCCTAAATAACTGCCTGAATTCTCATCAATGGTCGATGGTGAGAAAATAAAGAAGAAATTCGGACTGAAACTTTCCCACTCCACGGTTCTTAGGTTAATCACTCGGGCAGACAACGGACCTTCAGGCAATTGAAAGGTCAGTTTATCGCCAATTTTAATCCCCAGCTCTTCGGCCAGTTTAGCCTCTACCGACACTTGATTGACTTGATTAAAGCGCGTTACCCCTGAAACGATTTTATTATCGTCTGGGAATGTGCGTGATTGAGTTAAATTCAGTTCACGGCGCAGTGCATTGTTTTGTTTGACTTGTTCGGGCGTAAAGGCGCGATCGTTTTTAGCCACCAGTCGACCACGAATATTCGGGTATAGCGGCGTGCTTTTCCAACCGTTATGGGTTAATTGCTGTTGTAGCTGCGGCATGTCGAATGGCGGTAAACCATAGACAAATTGATTAGGCGTCCCTTCAGGCAATTGTTCTTGCCAGCGCTCAAGCAAATCGACCCGTAAGACACTCAGCACCGTAATCAGACTGATTCCTAACGCCAAAGCCGTAATTTGGATTGCACTCTGATGCGGTAAGCGCACATAGGCTGAAAGTCCGTTTTTAAGGCCTTTGATGAACTTAAGTACACTCCAGACCACCCCATACAGCAACAAACTTAAGAGTAAAATTGCAGCAAGCATAAGTGCGCTCAGTTGAAGGTTATCACTCAACACCAGACTGAACACAATTAGACTAATGATACCGGCAAGAAACATCAGCGCCAGTGAGCGCTTAGACCGAACTTCCTGACGAATCACCCGAATTGGCGGCGTATTTAACAGCTCCCACACACTCGGTAAGATAAATCCGAACAAAACCACCACGCTGGTAAAGATGGCCGTTGGTAATGGGCCAATCCAGATATCCCAGACTGAAAAATTCAGTTGTAACTGCGGCATTAACTGGAGCATGAGTTGCAGTAGTCCAAAGCCTAAACCAACACCTATTGCACTGCCCAGTACAATTGAAATGAAGCTCACAATCGCGAGCAACCCCATATAAGCCCATAAAACCTGTGCCTTGCTGGCACCCAAGCATCGAATCAACGCGATGTGGTCTTGGTTTTGCTGTACATAGCGCTGACTGGTCAGGGCAATGGCAATCCCGCAGAGTAAAATGGTTAAAATATTTGCCAGTTGCAAAAAGGTGTCTAGATTTTCAATCGGTTTGACCAAACGAGTATTACCTTGCGTGGCATCACGTAGACGCAAGGTGGTTGCACTTTCAGAATCTGCTTGCTGTGCACTGCTGCTGTCCGTTTGTTGCAGATGCTTAAATTCATCTGCAAAGCGTTTGGTCTGATCTGGGCGGCCTGCAAGGAGCAACCGGTATTCGATCCGACTACCCACCTGAATGGCATTGGTTTTCGCGACATCATTCTGATTGATGATCACAGTCGGAGAAAAACCAGAAAAACCCAGCTCCTGATTGGAATCATGCGCAATGACGCCTGCCACACGGAATTGACCATCGGCAATATAAACCGTGTCGTTCAGCTTCACTTTCAGCAATTCCATAGCCCGTGTGCTCAGCCAGATCTCCCCTATTGCTGGCGTTTTTTGTGCCGGCTGAATACGCAGTTCACCTCGTAATGGAAAGGCCGAATCAATTGCTTTTACATTGACCATCACAAAGTTTTGCTCGGTGCGTGCCATTGAACTAAACAGCGTGACACGCGATTGTTTGAGTCCATCTTGTGTCGCACGCTGTGACCACTGGTTTGATAAAGGGTCTTGATCGGAAAGCACCAGATCGGCCGCCAGCATTTGCGCAGCTTGTAGATTGACGGCTTGTTTGACCTGATTGTTACTAAATTTTAAAGCAGTGGTTGCGCTGATCGCCAACGATAAGGCAATGATCAATAAATAAAGCCCGCCCGTTCGTAAACTTTGCAACAATAACGGTTTTAAAAGTGAACTCATACATGCTCCACCTTTGCCAGTTCTTCATTGATACGTCCATCGACCAGATTAAAATGCCGCTGACATTGACTGGCCAGTTTTTGATCGTGCGTCACCAACACCAATGTAGTCCCGAGCTCCTGATTCAGTTTAAACAATAAATGTTCAATCTCTTTTGCGGTTTGGCCATCTAGATTGCCTGTAGGTTCATCGGCAAATACCAGTTTTGGCTCGGCGATGAGTGCACGTGCAATGGCAACGCGCTGCTGTTCCCCGCCAGAAAGAACTTTAGGTGTTTGCTCAACTTGACGCTCAAGCCCCACGCGTGCAAGCCATTCTCGTGCTTTCATCTCGGCATCTTTAAAGTGAAATGATGCCTGTAAGCGTAGTGGTAGCATCACATTTTCAAGTGCGCTCAAATGCGGCAGAAGCTGAAAAGACTGAAAAACAAAGCCAATATGCTCTAATCTTAAAGTCGCACGCTGCTCTTCCGACATCCCATGTACTGCCTGACCACACACCCATAGCTCACCCGAAGAAGGTCTATCTAGGGTTGCCAGCACTCCCAATAAAGTAGATTTTCCAGAGCCAGAACGACCTGTAATTGCCACCTGTTCCCCAGCAAAAATTTCCAAATTGATCTGATCTAAAATCGTTAACTGATTGTTATTAAATTGCACAGATTGTGTCAGGTGATGGGCAGAAATTATTGGTTGTGGCATGATGGTCAGTATCCCCTCTGGTGAAAGCATCGACGACTTACTATGCAACTGTATAACATGTTTTTAAAAGGAAAATGGACAAAATGGTTAATTATTGGTTCATTTAGCATCATGCCATTTGCGGTTTCAGCTAAAACGATTTTAGTGGTCGGTGATAGTTTGAGTGCAGGTTATGGCATCAATCCTGAACAGGGCTGGGTTGCACTTTTACAAAAGCGTCTCGATCAGGATGATCCTAAACAGCATAAAGTCATTAACGCCAGTGTGAGTGGAGAAACCACCAGCGGCGCACTCGCACGACTACCCAAATTGCTGCAAACCTACAAACCGCAAGTTATGATTGTTGAGCTTGGTGGCAACGATGCACTTCGCGGCCAACCCCCTCAGTTGATTCGTGCGAATCTTGAAAAACTGGTTCAGCAAGGTCAAGCTGCTCAAGCCAAAGTTGTTTTATTTGGAATGAAAATTCCACCGAATTACGGCAGTGCATACAGTCAGGCGTTTGAAAATAATTATAAAGTGGTCAGTCAAAAGTATAAGGTCAAACTTTTGCCATTTTTTCTTGAAGGGGTTGCGGGCAATAAAACGTTAATGCAAAAAGATCAGATTCATCCAAATGCCAAAGCGCAGTCTATTTTACTCAAAACGGCATATCCATACGTAAAAGGCGCCTTATAAGACGCCTTTTGCCCAATCGTCTGCCGACGTATCAGGACTTAGAAATCAAAAAAATTAACTTCACCTGTCTCAAGTGAGTATTCTGCACCCACGACAATCATTTTGCCTTTAGCAATCAAGTTTTCAAGTACGGCAGAACCGTGTCTTAATTGATTGACTGATGCAAATACATTTGAACGAATGGCATGCATACAAAGTTTATTGTGATCGTGTTTTAAATCAGTTTGCAGCAAAATTTCAACTGATGGACGTACACGATTTACAATCGACATCAGGTTGTCAGAAGGTGGATTTTCTGGATTGAGCAAAGTATCTACAGTAGCTTGTATCGCACCGCAATGACTATGACCGAGTACCACAACCACTGCACAATCATATCGTTCAGCAGCAAATTCAACACTTCCTACTTGCGATGGTGCAACAACGTTGCCTGCCACACGAATCACGAACAAATCACCTAAGCCTTGGTCGAAAACCATTTCAGCCGGTACACGTGAATCTGAACAGCCTAAAATAATCGCAAAAGGGTTTTGGCCTTCTGCCATTTCTGCACGCTCTTGATGGCTCACGAGAGTATGATTGGTGGTTTCACCTTTCATAAATCTCTGATTTCCAGCTTTTAGACGATCCAATGCTTCTTGTGCGGTTAACATTTTGTTCTACCATCCAACTAAAAATTTAGATAAGTTTAATCAGCTCCTTATAGAAAGTCACTGACAAAATCTCAACTCTTACAACAAATTTATATATTGTTATTTTGCAATCAATATAGTTCTAAACAAATGAATTTAAATTACTTTTTATATGGTTGATATTTTAATTTGTGTATTTGAAATAGATAAATCATTTGCCATATTCCATAAAAAGGGTCATTTCAAATTGTGCGGATATCTTTTAGTATGAAGGCATTCTTTTCAAATTAAGCTGAACATGCAAAAACACCCAGTGATTGAACAATTGATCGACGCACATCTGGCATTTTTACAACACGAGTTTTCTGCACCCGAGACCATTCAAGCAGAGTTTTCAAGCTTCTATCATTGGTTCAAACAACAGCAGCTTCAGCACATCTGGTCATTTGAACAGATTCAGCAGTTGATTGAAAAACAAATTTTAAATACCCCTGCAACGGCGTTTTTGATTGATCAAATTGCAGAGCATATTCGTTTTGCTCTGATTCACCCGCTCAATGATCAAACGCTGATTCAAGATGTGATTCCAGTGCTCACCATCGATCGTATCGCACAATACATCGCCAGTAAAAGTGACCACCGCAAGGCATTAATCAAACGGGTCACCAACAATCCCGCGTTTTCAGCTATGGTGAGCCAGTTGATTCAACATGCGATACAAGATTACATGGATAATTCACTCATGGCCAAAAAAGTGCCGGGTGTAGGACGGTTCATGAAAATGGGCAAATCGGTACTTGAATCGGTCACTGATTCAAACCTAGATGCAACTGTCTCAAATTACTTGCACAAGAATATTTCCAAGCTGAGCCAGCTCAGTGAAAGTGTGCTCAATCAGCATTTTAGCGATGATAAGCTCTATCATTTTCAGGCCAATTTATGGCACAAGATCAAACTCCAACCGCTGAGTGTTTTACGCCACTATATTGAAGTTGAAGATTTACCCAACACCGTGTCGATGGGGCATGAAATCTGGCAACATCTTCGGCAGACCGATTACTTAAAACAGCAGGTGCATGATGGTATTTACGCGTGGTATGCACGTAATCAGGAACGTACCTTTGATCAATTGCTTCAAGATCTGAACATCCATGAACCGCTGATTGAACATGAGTTAAGTGCGCTCTTAAAACCTATTTTGAGTCAAATGCTCGAAACACAATACTTGGCGACACGAGCACGACATTACTTAGAAAAGTTTTACTACGCAGCTGAAACACAACAACTGTTAAAGCTATAAAAAAAGCCGCTAATGCGGCTTTTTTTATTAAAATTGATATTTCAAGCTGGCGTAGTACGCTCGTCCCGGCTCGTTATAACTTTGACTCACTGAAAGATCGCGAAGTTTTTCCTCATCAAATACATTACTGATCCCCACACGGCCACTGAACTGATCAGTAAATTTATAGCCCATGTTCATTCCGGCGATGCCATAACTTTTGATACTTTCGGTCACTAAACCAGCTGTATTATCAATATTGGTTTCGACATATTGACGGGGTTTCTGACGACCATATTGCGTATAGACAAAGTTAACATCGGCTTTATCGGTGATCTTATAATTAAAAATCGAGTTGATGGTGTAATTTGGAATCACCGACAGCGGATTGCCAGTTTCTTTGTTCACCGAATCCATCATGTAGGTAAAATTATTGGTCCAACTGATATCTCCCCAATCTAGCGTCACACTGCCTTCAAGCCCTTGAACCAATGCTTTAGGAATATTGGTCCACTGCAAAACATTGTACGTGGTAGCTCCAATGACAACCTGCTGTGACACTTCGGTTCCTGAAGAAATTTTATCTTTATAGTCGTTACGGAACCAAGCCAAGCTGGCATTGACGTTATCTTTTTGGAATTGAATGCCAATCTCTTTATTGACGGATGTTTCAGGTTTTAAATCGTCATTACCTTGAAGGACACATTGCGTTAATCCAATCGGACAGCCATTCCCCTTAGTTGCAAGCAAGTAACCTTCTGCATTTTGATACAAGTTTGGTGCTTTATAGGCACGGGCAATACCGCCTTTGAGCGTGAAGTAATCGCCTAAACGCTGTGTGACATTTAAGCTTGGGCTCCAGTTTGAGCCAGATTTATTGTGATCATCAAAGCGCAAGCCCAAAACAAAGTCGGTACTGTCGGTCATTTTAAGGTTATCTTCCACATATGCCGATGCAATACGTGAATTCATTTTACTGCGATCGCCAGTAGTCAATGAATTCGCATACTCACCCGTTCCTTGAGTGGTATTTCCTGGGTCTTTAAATCGATCTTCAACCCATTCTGTACCCACAGTTAAATTTTGAGGCACATAGAAGTCGAGTGGAATATTCACCTCACCATTTAAGCGCAGTGTATCTAATGTCGACGTGGTACGATTATCCAAACTGTTGATTCGACCCTCTGATGCACCCGCAGTCCCTTCCACAAAGCGCTTATTTTTGGTTCGATCAAACTGCGCAATAATACGGCTATCGCCCCAGTCCCACTTGCCTTCATGGGTCATGGCATAGCTGTCTTTCCACATGGTATTGGTTTCTTTACCAATCAGTTGCGAGAGAATTTCATTTGCGATCGGATCCACATTACTATTTTGTGAATCACCAGCAAATAAATTGCCCTGACGACTGGAAGCCAAATCCAATAACAGCGTTTGACGATCGGTTGCCTGCCATGCAAATCGAGCGCTCAGATCTTTATTTTCTACCCCTTCACGACCAGCAGCTCGCGTACCACTTGGGGTAAGTGGATTAATATCCGCTGCATCATTATCCGTTTTATTGAAGTTCCCATAAATACGATAAGACAGCACATCTTGGATAATCGGACCGCTTAAATTAACACTCACACGATTGGTTGCACCTTCTTTACTGTTTTCAGGCTGATTGCTGAACAGTTCGACAGAACCATGCGTTTCATTGGTAATTTTTTTGGTTTTAATATTGACCACGCCTCCCATCGCGCCATTGCCATAGCGTGCTGCGGCTGGCCCTCGAATTACTTCAATCGATTCAATTGCATCGGCAGGTACCCAGTTTGAATCACCGCGTGTATCGCGCTCGCCACGCCATCCATAACGCACTGAATTACGTGAAGTGACTGGTTTACCATCAATTAATATCAAGGTATTTTCAGGCCCCATTCCTCGAATATCGATCTGACGGTTATTGCCACGCTGACCCGTTGAACTATTTCCAGTCAGGTTTACCCCGGGCATTTTACGAATATATTCTGATACATCATTGACCACCGGCATACGTTCCAAATCGTCTGCGGTAATCACAGACACACCCAATGATTGCTTGATCTGCTCTTCTGCCGTTAAAACGATTTTCTCAAGTTTGGTTGCATCTGGGTTAGATTGATCATCTTGCTGCGTATCTTCTGCATAAGCCACTGAGAACATACTACTGAGTATGGCTGCGGATAAAACTGTACGAAATAACGGCTTACACATTGACATCCCCTTTGTTACAAATATTAAATCAAGCTTAAATTGCGTGACAATTCTAGCAAAAAGAAATCAAATTACAAACAATATTGATAATAATTCTCAATATTAAAAACTAAAAAACCCCTGAGCCGAAACTCAGGGGTTTTCATTACAGCGAATTTATCAAAAGTTATTTGAAGTAAGCGCCTTCTGCTTGGGTGTGGTCGGTTTGATCCACAACGCGCTGAAGCTCAGGAATATGCTGGCGTAAAGTCGTCTCGACACCTTGTTTCAAAGTTACATCAATTGCAGAACAACCTTGGCAGCCACCACCAAATTTAAGTACAGCTGTTAAGCCGTGCTCTGCATCGTCTTGTACTTCGACGAGTGCACAGTTACCACCATGACCTGCTAAGCCCGGATTGATCTCAGACTGGAGTACATAGGTAATACGTTCTTCAATCGATGCATCTGGTCCAACGCGTGGCACTTTAGAATTTGGCGCACGGAATGTTAACTGGCCACCAAAACGATCTTTGTTGTAATCAATCACAGCATCAAGCAGGTACGGAATAGATGGTCCGTCTACATATGCTGGAAAATCTGGATATTCTTGTTTGTAATCGGTGGCAACCACTTCATCCGGTGCACTATAGGCCATACAGCATTCTGCACGTGGCGTACCCGGGTTTTCAACAAAGATACGAACGCCAATACCCGGAGTGTTTTGCTTTTCCAATAAATCCTTTAAATACTCTTGTGCAGTCGGTGTAATTAAAAGATTTGGAATTTCATCTGCAACGGCAGTGTTGGTGTTCTCAGTCGACATATCAATCATCCTCAAGCTGAAGTGCTTATCTTAACTGAAGATGCGGGGGATTTAAAAAAAATCAACCAAATTTGTCGGATTTGTTTTACTTTTGGTATTTATTCATGCTCAAAAAATGGCATGATGGACATCAAATAAAACTTTTTTCTCATCTTATGCTGCATTTACCGTTTAATCATACGATTACCCTGATCATCATTACCGTGATCGTTTCACTGTTGGCTTTTTCCAACCAAAATGTCATGAATCGTCTGATTTTTTGGCCACCTGCTATGCAACGCGGTCAGATTGATCGTTTCATCACCCATGGTTTTGTGCATGCCGATGGCACGCATTTGCTTTTTAATATGATTACGCTGTTCTTTTTTGGCAGCATTATCGAAAGCTTCTATAGACAGTATTTCTTTGATTTAGGCTTTGTGTTGTTTTATTTGGGCGGATTAATTATTGCTATTTTGCCCAGCTATCTCAAACATAAAAACGATACGCATTGGGCCAGTTTAGGTGCATCAGGGGCTGTCTCAGCGGTATTGTTTGCCTATATTTTGTTTGAACCGTGGAAACTGATTTTTGTCTTTTTCATCCCGGTTCCAGCGATTATCTTTGCCATATTGTATGTCGCATATAGCATTTGGTCTGGCAAACGTGGCAATACCAACATCAATCACAGTGCACACCTTTGGGGAGCAGCCTATGGTGTGGTCATGACGATTATATTAGAACCACGTCTGATTCAGCACTTTTTAAACAAACTCACCCAACTGCCTTTCTAAACGCAATGTACTGATGAAGGGGTTTAACGCATTATCGCCTCACTATGAGGCGATAACGTAATAAAGCCAAGCGTTTTACAAAGCACGCATAAAGTCCAACTGACTTCACATGATCAAAATTAAATTTAACGATTCATTTCAAATTTGGTAGTTATTGCCACTCTTTGCAGGTATATACGGTAGATAATGGCAAAATGCTATTGATTAAAAATACATCGTGAGACTTTCTGCATGTCCAATTCACTAGACGGATTACAATTTCCCCTGCTCGAAACCACGCAAAAGCCGAGTACATCTCATACAGGCAAAGCGATCATTTCAGAAGCATTATCGATTGTCGATAACAAGCTCTCTCAGCAGGCGCTCAACGAAAAACAATGGCGCAAGCAGTATCCGGTGTATTTTCGAGCGTTGGTCGAGCATGGCATTCGTACCCGACATCAGAGCGTGAACATTGCCCAGCAAGGTTTACACAAAGCGCACCACAGCTTTGTATTTTACCGCGATGGCATTAAATACCTGCTCAAAGATGTCATGAATGTGGCAAACGTGTCTCCACTTCATAGCGTGACCATCAAAGGTGAAAGTCAGGATGATCCTGAATGGTACGTGCCTTATGGCGGTAAAAAGCTGACGGGACAAGCTTTACTTACTCAGATTCAAGATTGGGAAACGCGCGGCATTATTGAACCAAGCCATGCAAAAGCGTTAAGACTGGCCAGCAGCCACCCTGAATGGTTTGATTTATCTGACCGTACCATGGTGCTGTTTGGCGCAGCCTCAGAAGCTGGCCCGCTCACTTGGTTGTCAAAATGGCGAGCCAATATCGTGGCCGTCGATCTGCCCAATCCAAAAGTATGGGAAAAAATTCTGAATACCGTGCGTAAAGGCAATGCCAAGCTGATAGCACCTTGTGTAGAAAATCTGGATGCTGGCGTATCCTCTGCTGATTTAAAACATAAACTTGGCGCAAATCTACTTACCCAGTTACCCGAAGTGGTCACGTGGTTAAATCAATTTAAATCTTCACTCGATTTGGCTGCGATTGCCTATCTAGACGGCGAAAAACATGTGCGGGTGTCTATGGCCATGGACACGATCATGAGCCTAGTGAGTAAACACAAACCAGATAGCTCACTTATGTTTATGTGTACGCCAACCGACATCTATGCTGTTCCTAAAGAAGTGGTCGAAGCAGCACATCAAAAAGCAGAGCAACGCTCAAACTTACAAAAAGTCTTGACGGCAGGTATTAAGACCCTGACCTTGAAACACTTTTTTCAATCGAGTGAACAGGCACTGATTCGCTCTGACAATGGTAAACACTATGGTGTGGCAGACTGTCTAGTACTCGAGCAAGGCCCAAATTATGCACTGGCAAAACGTATTCAACAGTGGCGTGCTATCTGGGCTCACCAAAATGGTCAACGCGTGAGCATCAATATTGCACCCTCAACTACCACACACTCCGTCACCAAAAATCCAATCCTCAAAGCTGCGTTTAATGGTGCTTCATTGTTTGATGTTGAAGCCTTTGCACCTGAAACCACCAATGCCATTATGGCTGCGCTTTGGGTACACGATTTACGCAATGATGAATGTGCAGCGAATCCGCACACTTCCATTGATCATCCACTAGAGCTGATGATGGAAGGCGCTAACCATGGGGGTTTGTGGCGGGTTGCATATCTGGCACGTACTGCGCTACCTTTTGCGGCGCTTTATGGCTTTGCCTCGGATAAACTGCCTCTGCACTGGCTCAAAAAATAAAAAAAAGCCTGTCAAACTGACAGGCTTTTTCTTAGCTATGCATACTCAGGTACTTGGTCATTTCATCGGGAGGGACCATGCCACCGCCAGTGGCCCAGATGAGATGCGTGGCATTTTTCAACTGCGAGTCACTTAACTGTTGTACTCGCTGATAATCCTGATTTTGAAGTACATGTCCAATTCCGAGTAAGCCTGCTATCGCTGAAGGCTCAAGCTGAATATTCTCAGTTTGATTGAGCAATTGAATAAACTGAAATAATTGTGTATCCGAGACCGTCACATAGGCATCGATCAGATCTTGCATGGCACGACCAACAAAGCCAGAGGGGCGCCCTACCGCCAGTCCATCTGCCGCAGTATGATTATCTAGGCCAATATCTTGTACTGAAATTTGGTCATGTAATCCGGTATAAACACCCAAGAGCATACACGGAGAATGCGTCGGTTCTGCAAAAATACAATGCACATGCTCACCAAAAGCATGCTTTAAACCAAAACTGACGCCTCCTGGGCCACCGCCTACGCCGCAAGGCAAATAAACAAATAATGGATGCGCCGCATCGACCTTGATTTGATGATCGTTGAGTTGCTGTTTTAAACGCAAGCCTGCAACAGCGTAGCCCAGAAACAGGGTTTTCGAATTTTCATCATCTATAAAAAAACATAAAGGATCGTTTTCGGCGGCTTTTCGGCCTTGTTCGACCGCCACGCCGTAGTCACTGGCATATTCCACCACATTGACACCCAGCGAACGTAATTTGTCTTTTTTCCACTGCCGAGCATCGGCTGACATATGTACGCTCACACGAAAGCCAAGTTTGGCACTCATGATGCCTATCGATAAACCTAAATTTCCTGTAGATCCTACAGCAATTTGATGCTCCGCAAAAAATTGACGAAAAGGTGCTGAATCAAAGATTGTATAGTCATCATCTGGCTGAAGTAATCCTGCCTCAAGCGCCAACTTTTCAGCATGTGCCAATACCTCATATATCCCACCTCGTGCTTTAATCGAACCTGAAATGGGTAAGTGACTGTCTTTTTTTAACCACCATTGCCCTGTGGTAGGTAAATTGAGCGTAGCACAGGCATGTTTTTGCATGTTAGGGATAGACACCATCTCAGATTCAATCCGTCCATGTGAAGCTTCTAGCTCAGTAAACACTTTAGCCAAATAAGGTGCGAAGCGTGTTAGACGCTGTTCGGCATCTTCAATATCGGCACGGCGAAGACCAACCCCATTTAGACCGTGCTCACACTCCTTGATTTCAGGTGGATACCAAAAGATTTCTTGATAGTGTTTTAATGCATTGATTAACTGATCATGTTGTAGCGCAGATGCAAGAGATGACATCATGACGGCAAAACCCTGTAAAGCTTATTGATTATCTGCTTTAAACTTATACGTGTTTGAGCGGAAAATAGAAATATTGCGACATAAAAAAAGGCCACCCATGTGACCTTTTTTAGAATAACAGTTTAACCAACAAACTGTAAGAACACCCAGTATAAACCACCGGATAAACAGATAGTTGCTGGCAAGGTAAAGATCCATGCCGAAATAATGGTTTTTACTGTTGCAAAGTTCAAACCAGATTTGTTCGCCACCATGGTCCCTGCAACTGCACTGTTCAAGACGTGTGTGGTCGAAACTGGCATACCTAGACCATCTGCTGCTGCAATGGTGCTCATGGCAACGAGTTCAGCAGACATGCCTTGACCATAGGTCATGTGGTTTTTACCAATACGCTCACCCACAGTCACCACAATACGCTTCCAGCCTACCATCGTGCCCAAGCCAAGTGCCAAGGCAACCGCAACCTTCACCCAGTTAGGAATATACTGTAAAAAGCCATCAAGGTTGCTACGATATTCTTTTAAGGTATCTTGTTGCTGAGGAGTCATTGCAGGAAGTGCTTCAGCTTTTTCCAAACGTTTAAACGTTGTGGTGCTCAAGTACATATCATTACGAATTTCGCTGACTGCCTGCTCTGGGATATCTTTTAAATCGCCATACTGTCCTACGCGCTCACCCAAGTGATCTGTAATGCTGGCCAATGCCGGTAAAACTTCAGGGGTTTGCTCTTTGGTCTGGATAAACTTGGTCAGTACAACACGCGCCTTTTCATCTTGCATTTCATTTTGGTTGGCATGCAAGACAATTGCCGTTTCACCTGAAAGTTGCTCAAACGATTTAAGATACTGTGCATCCAAGTTCTTGTTGAGCGAGTACGCCAAAGGAACCAAGCCAATCAGGATCAGCATAATCAAGCCCATACCTTTCTGACCATCGTTTGATCCGTGTGCAAAACTTACACCTGTACAGGTAAAGATCAAAATTGCACGAATCAATGGTGGTGGTGGCTTGTTGCCTTCTGGTGGCTGGAACAATTCAAGCTGACGGCGAAATACTTTTTTCACCAGCAAAAATAAGATCGCAGCAAATGCAAAACCGATTAAAGGAGAAAAGAGTAACGCTTTACCGACCTTGATCACCTGATCCATATCGATACCGCTGGTACCCGTCGATGCATTTAAAATGTGGTTCATGATGCCCACACCTAAAATCGAACCAATCAAGGTATGCGAACTTGATGCTGGGATACCCAAAAACCAAGTGCCTAAGTTCCAGATAATCGCTGCAATTAAGAGCGCGAACACCATGGCAAATCCGGCACCACTGCTGACATTCATAATCAGTTCAACAGGAAGTAACGCAATAATACCGTAGGCAACTGCACCACTGGCCACCATCACGCCAAGAAAGTTACAAAAGCCCGCCCACATCACTGCAACAGGTGCAGGTAAGGCGTTGGTGTAAATGACCGTCGCCACAGCATTGGCTGTGTCATGGAAACCATTTACAAATTCAAATCCCAAGGCAATAAACAATGCCGTTGAAAGGAGAATAATAGAATACAAATTTAAAGGTGGAACATGCGCTAAATCAGCATTGACCTGAAATCCAATATAAATCAGAGTCGCAACGATGACCGTAAGAAACACCGGCATAAAAAACTTCGGTGTCGGTACGTGTACATTCGTCGATTTCGCATGTGAAGGTTCCACAGGCTTTGAATCCGAAACAGGGGGAAGATTTGAATTCATGCAGACGGTTCAAGGGGATCAATAAAATCCCCTTATTCTTAAATTAAATTATGACAATTATATGACAAACGACGCCCTAATGAAGTCAATTTTTACTCAATTAACTTCATTTTTCGCCTAAATTGCGCTATTTTTTTAACGCAAAATAAAATTATGTTTTTATATTTCAAAAACTTAATAGTTTTAATAAGTTTATGACAGGCTTATAATTTAATTTGTCATAATTGCCGAAAAAAATGACACTTAACTTAAATGAAGCGCTAAGCTGCTGCCTGTTTAAGCATTTTGAAAGTTAATTATTTCACTTTGATGAAATTTTCAGCGCTTAAAGTAAAAAATGACTCATCACATTTTTTTGATCGCATCAGTTCTTGATGAAAATGACATCAAATACCATGGCTTCTGTTACAATAATGCGCATTTTTAAATCGTTAGGGGTTCTCCATGTCGACGCTAGCCACCCTCAAAGAGCTGCTTGCCAAGCGCATTCTCATTATTGATGGTGCGATGGGTACCATGATTCAACGCCATAAGCTTGAAGAAGCAGATTATCGTGGTGAGCGTTTTGCAGACTGGGCACATGACCTTAAGGGCAATAACGATCTGCTGGTGTTAACCCAGCCTCAAATTATACAAGGTATTCATGAAGCGTATCTTGAAGCGGGTGCCGATATTATCGAAACCAATAGCTTTAATGGTACTCGCGTGTCGATGTCGGATTACCATATGGAGGAATTGGTTCCCGAGATTAACCGCGAAGCAGCACGTTTGGCAAAAGCCGCGTGTGAGAAATACAGTACCCCAGATAAACCGCGCTTTGTTGCAGGGGTATTGGGTCCGACATCACGTACCTGTTCCATTTCTCCCGATGTCAATAATCCTGCATTTCGTAACGTCACCTTCGATGAACTTAAAAACAACTATATTGAAGCCACACATGCCTTGATTGAAGGTGGCTCGGATATCATTCTCATCGAGACCGTTTTCGATACCTTAAACTGTAAAGCGGCAATTTTTGCGGTTAAGGAAGTCTTTAAGCAGATCGGTCGTGAACTGCCCCTCATGATCTCAGGCACCATTACCGATGCATCGGGGCGTACTCTCACTGGTCAGACGGCTGAGGCATTTTGGAACTCTGTACGCCACGGCGATTTACTTTCGATTGGCTTTAACTGTGCACTCGGTGCAGATGCCATGCGTCCGCATGTTAAAACCATTTCCGATGTCGCCGATACTTTTGTTTCAGCGCACCCAAATGCCGGATTGCCGAATGCATTTGGTGAATACGATGAAACACCGGAACAAACGGCGGCTTTCTTAAAAGAGTTTGCCGAAAGCGGTTTGATTAATATTACCGGTGGTTGCTGTGGTACAACGCCAGATCACATCCGTGCAATCTACAACGCGGTAAAAGATATTCAGCCACGTTCAGTGCCTGAAACAGTTCCTGCTTGTCGTTTAAGTGGTTTAGAGCCATTTAATATCTATGACGATTCATTGTTTGTGAATGTCGGTGAACGTACCAATGTCACGGGTTCGAAAAAGTTTTTGCGTTTAATCCGTGAAGAACAATTTGCCGAGGCATTGGAAGTTGCACAGCAACAAGTTGAAGCAGGCGCTCAAATCATCGACATCAATATGGATGAAGGCTTGCTCGACTCTCAAAATGCCATGGTGCATTTTTTGAATCTGGTGGCCTCTGAGCCTGAAATCTCTCGTGTGCCCATCATGATTGACTCATCGAAGTGGGAAATTATTGAAGCGGGCTTAAAATGTGTTCAGGGTAAGCCTGTCGTCAACTCCATTTCGCTTAAAGAAGGCTATGATGAGTTTGTCGAAAAAGCGCGTCTGTGCCGTCAATATGGCGCGGCTGTCATTGTGATGGCGTTTGACGAAGTCGGTCAGGCCGATACCGCTGAACGTAAGCGCGAAATCTGTAAACGCTCCTATGATATTTTGGTAAATGAAGTCGGCTATCCGGCTGAAGATATCATTTTTGATCCAAACGTGTTTGCGGTCGCAACCGGTATTGAAGAACACAATAATTATGCGGTTGACTTTATTGAAGCAACTGGCTGGATCAAACAGAATTTACCTCATGCCATGATTTCTGGCGGCGTATCTAACGTCTCCTTCTCTTTTCGTGGCAATGAACCCGTCCGTGAAGCCATTCACTCGGTATTTTTATATCATGCTATCAAGCAAGGCATGACCATGGGGATTGTCAATGCGGGCCAAATGGCCATTTATGACGATATTCCAAAAGAATTAAAAGATGCTGTTGAAGATGTGATCCTGAATCAAAATCAGGGTGAATCTGGTCAAAATGCTACCGAAAAATTGCTTGAAGTGGCTGAGAAATTTCGTAGCCAAGGCGGCAAGGTCAAAGAAGCCGAAAACCTTGAATGGCGAAATCAACCAGTCGAAAAACGTCTGGAATATGCCTTGGTTAAAGGTATTACCACCTTTATTGATCAAGATACCGAAGAAGCACGCCTGAAATCTAAACGTCCGCTAGATGTCATTGAAGGCCCGCTGATGGATGGTATGAACGTGGTGGGTGATCTGTTTGGTTCTGGAAAAATGTTTTTGCCGCAGGTGGTTAAATCGGCCCGTGTAATGAAGCAGGCGGTGGCATGGCTGAATCCGTACATCGAAGCGGAAAAAGCAGAGGGACAAACCAAAGGCAAAGTACTCATGGCCACGGTAAAAGGTGACGTACATGATATTGGCAAGAATATTGTGGGCGTGGTGTTGGGGTGTAATGGTTACGATATTGTCGATTTGGGCGTGATGGTACCCGCCGAGAAAATTTTGCAAACTGCGATCGATGAAAAGTGTGACATTATTGGCCTATCTGGACTGATTACACCGAGCCTAGACGAGATGGTATTTGTGGCCAAAGAAATGCAGCGTAAAGGCTTTAGCATTCCCCTTCTTATCGGTGGAGCAACCACCTCAAAAGCGCATACCGCAGTCAAAATTGAACCACAGTATCAAAATGATGCCGTGATTTATGTCGCAGACGCCTCACGTGCTGTGGGTGTCGCCACCACACTGCTTTCCAAAGAAATGCGCGGTACATTTATTGAAGAACAACGTGCCGAATACGCCAAAATTCGTGAGCGTCTCGCCAACAAGCAGCCAAAAGCCGCCAAGCTTAGCTATTTAGAAGCAGTAAAAAATGGCTTTAATATTGACTGGAATGCCTACGTACCACCTAAACCAAATCTGCTTGGCGAAAAGGTCATTACCCAGTATCCGCTTGAAAAACTGGTGCCATATTTCGATTGGACTCCGTTTTTTATCTCGTGGAGCTTGACCGGAAAATTTCCAAAAATTCTAACCGATGATGTGGTAGGAGAAGCCGCGACTGATTTATATAATCAAGCTCAGGCGATGCTTCAAGATATTATTGAAAATAAGCGCTTTGATGCCCGAGCTGTATTTGCGTTATACCCTGCCAAACGAACGGGAGATGACACGGTCTCTGTTTATGATATGCAAGGTAACGCCACACATCGCTTTGAGCATTTGCGTCAGCAGTCCGATAAAGTGACAGGTAAACCAAACTTGTCACTTGCAGATTTTATTAGCCCAGCCGAGCAACATACCGATTACCTAGGTGGATTTACCGTCTCGATTTTTGGTGCAGAAGAACTCGCAAATGAATATAAAGCCAAAGGAGATGACTATTCTGCAATTCTGGTTCAATCCTTGGGAGATCGTTTTGCCGAAGCCTTTGCCGAACATTTGCACGAACGGATTCGTAAAGAATATTGGGGCTATCAACCAGATGAAAATCTCGACAACGATGCCTTAATTAAGGAAAAGTATGTCGGAATTCGACCTGCACCCGGTTACCCTGCATGCCCAGAGCATTCAGAAAAAGCAGTGTTGTTTGACTGGTTAGGTTCAACAGATAAGATTGGAACCTATTTGACCAGCAGTTTTGCCATGTGGCCACCTTCAAGTGTCAGCGGCTTTTATTATAGCTTGCCGCAATCTGAATACTTTAATGTCGGTAAGATTTCTCAGGATCAGCTTGAAGACTACGCCAAACGTAAAGACTGGACACTGGATGAAGCGAAACGTTGGTTAGCGCCAAATTTAGATGATTCGATCAACTAAAGTTAAAAAATCCCTCGTTGAAGAGGGATTTTTTTTAAATCATTTATTTTTAAAATTTGAGAGTAAAGCCGACGTAATCGTCGTGTTATTTTCCACTGCACGTGATTTTTTGGCTTTTGCAGACTGATCGACCACACGCTGAATTTTAACTGCTTTAAACTTACCGTTATTTTCAACCACCATAAATTTCACACGTTCATTGCGCTTAGGCTCACCGTCTTCAAGTGGAAAGTCTGAAATATGAAAAAAGACATCTTGCTCTAGGCCGCCAATAAAACCATAGCCTTTAGTGGCGTCGTATTGCTTGATTTTGCCCTGATAAACTTCAGATTTCATAAATTATGCCCGTAGCGTTACTCAATCCCCCATTATACCTCAAACTTGAATCAGCGCGACAATCAAGCACGAGCGTTCTTTGCAGATATACTGATTGCTCTATATGGATTAAAAAAAAGCGCAGCCTGAATGCTGCGCCTGATGACAAATGCGGGATTGAGTTAAAACTGATACTTTAATCCGACCTGCAACAAACGTGTTTGACCTGGATATACATAAGCATTAAAGGCACTATCATCATATTTTTTATCGAAAATATTTTTCACGCTTGCATTTAAGCGCAGTGCTTTTGATACGTTGTAGTAAGCGATTAAATCTGTCACAGCATATGCTTTCATATTATAAGTTGTGTTCGATGTCTGACCTTTACGATCTGAAATAAAGCGCTGATTCATTCCTAGCCCCAAACCGTTCAATGTACCCGAGTCAAACTCATACACACTCAATAAATTGAAGGTATTCTTTGGAATATTCGCCAGACGCGTTCCTTTCAATAAAATATTGTCTTTCACCACTTCAGTATCTGAATAAGTATAATTGGCAATCGCTTTCCATTGTGGTGTGATATGACCACTCAGATTGAGCTCAAAACCTTGACTTTGTACCTCGCCCGCTGCCACTGACTTATTGATATTCACTGGATCTGGTGTCAGCACATTTTTCTTTTTAACAAAGAAAATAGCACTATCGAATGCTAAGCGATCATCTAATAATTGTAACTTCGAACCAATTTCATAAGACATACCTTTCTCTGGATCAAAACCTTGTCCGAAACGGTCTGAACCAGTATTCGGTTTGAATGACTGACTGATATTGCCATATACATTCCATTGATCTGTCAATGAATATACCAATCCGATACGTGGCACCAGTGCATTAAAATCTTTGGACCACTGGCTTTGATTTAAGTGATTTGTATATTCATGTTGATAATGCTCGTATCTCATACCAATCAATGTTTTAAGTCTGTCATTCAAATCAATCTGATCTTGTACAAAATAGGCAAGGCTACGTAATTTCTCGCGATCATCAAGTGCTGGGCTGTCTAAAGCAGGCAACGATGCGCCATAAATTGGATTTGTAATATCAAGATCAAAATTATTGCCCGATGAGCGAATGATATAAGATTTATAGTCGTACTGTTCAGCCTCAACGCCAGTGACCAGCGTATGCTGCATGTTAAATAAATTAAATTTTCCTTGCACATTTGCCTGAATATTTTTATCAATCCAGTCTAATCTTCTCCAGTTATAGTTACGCTTGATCACCTGACCATCGGTATTTGCTTTGAGCCCGCTGGCTTCAACCGCATAGCCATATAACTCACCATTTAGATATTGTCCGCCTACATTTAACGTCCAGTCATCATTGAGTTGATGCTCCAGTCTGAGTTGTAACATATCATTATTGTTGTAAAGTAAATTACGTTGCTTGCCAGATTCCCACCAATATTCTTTGGAATCAAAATACGTGGTTTGCTGATTTGGATATCGGGTAAAGCCACGATCTAGCGGATGACGGTTACGTAATATGTCGGCTTCAAATGTGAGCTTGGTATAGTCAGATGGTGTCCACTGAAGTACTGGTGCAATACTAAAACGCTTGGATTTTACATGATCACGATACGTCTCACCGTTTTCACCTGCAATATTTAAACGATAGGTCAGCGTCTTATCTGTATTCATTGCGCCAGTCGTATCAAGTGTAGCCTGATACAAACCTTCACTGTCTAAACCCGCACCTAGAATTGTTGTGTGTTCTGTATTAGGTGTTTTACTCGTTATATTAAATGTTCCCCCGGGGTCAGTTCGTCCATACAAACTGGATGCAGGACCTCTGAGCACATCAATTCGCTCTACGTTATATTGGTTAGGCGCGTTTGGATAGCCGCGATTAATTGGAAAACCATTACGAAAATATTCACCACTGGTAAAACCGCGTACGGTGTAGGTGGTCAGTCCTTGTCCTCCAAAATTATTGCCACGCCCTACGCCGACCACATCAAGCGCCTCTGTGAGTCGTGATGGCGCCAAATCTTTTAATATAGCAGGACTAATGACACTGACCGACTGAGGTGTATCCTTGAGTGGAGTATCGGTTCGAGTTGCAGAATCAGATGTTTTTACATGATATGTATGTGCTTGATCACTTTGTGACTGCAACATAATGACAGGCAATTGATTAATTTGATCTTGAGCATGGGTATAGCTATACATGCCGACAGATAGGAGACAAAGATACTGAAAACTGACTTTAAACAAGAGGATTCTTCCTTGAAATAAGAACCGATTATATTAATAATACAAAAATTAACAATAACCATTATCAATTATTTATTTAACAATTGACTCAGATGAGAGTTATTATTGGCATTCATGACAAAACGACAGGAAATTATTAGAAATTTGAATGCTAAAATCGCGTTTCAACATATATTGATCAGTTTTTATATTGATACAGGATTGATCCAATAAGAATATCTTACAAAACCCATGGCTATTATTGACACCTAAAATTGATTTAAAAAATATATCTAAAAGAGGAACATCGAGTGATTTTTAAAGAATTAGCTTATTTGAATCTGTTCAGTCTGTTGTTTGCTTCAACG
This sequence comes from Acinetobacter soli, assembly GCF_000760595.1. GTDB lineage: Bacteria > Pseudomonadota > Gammaproteobacteria > Pseudomonadales > Moraxellaceae > Acinetobacter > Acinetobacter soli. The sequence continues at coordinate 194,629 of NZ_BBNM01000003.1, forward strand.
ACCTTTGCAGCCACATTAACACAGCAGCCCTATGGTAAGACAAAAGATGGACAAGCTGTCCAATTATATACCATGCAGAATGATCGAGGTACATCGGTATCGTTTATCAGCTTTGGTGGCGTTATTACTCACATCATGACACCCGATGCCCAAGGCAAAAAAGACAATATTGTGTTAGGGTTTGATAACTTACATGGTTATGAAGTGGTTGATACTGAACAAGGCATTCATTTTGGTTCGTTAATTGGACGTTATGCCAACCGTATTGGGCATGGTTCGTTTACCTTAGATGGCAAAACGTATCATTTAGAAAAGAATAATGGTCCCAATACTCTACATAGTGCAGGCTTAGGCTACGATAAACGTGTATGGCAGGTTCAACCGCTTATTTCTAAAGGCAAAGAAGTCAAAGCTTCGTTAAAACTGACCAGTCCAGATGGAGATCAGGGATTTCCGGGGAAGCTTGATGTAGAAGTTATTTATAGTTTATCGGATGACAACGCCTTTACAATTGAATATAAAGCGAAAACAGATAAACCGACCGTGATTAACTTAACCAATCACAGTTATTTTAATCTGTCGGGCGCGCAAAATAGCCCTTATGGTGTGATGAATCACATCGTACAACTCAATGCCGATCGCATTTTACAAACCGACAAAAACTCTTTACCCACTGGCGAAATTAAAAGTGTAGCAGGTACTCCTTTCGATTTCAGACAACCCAAAGCCATTGTGAAAGATATTCGACAAAATAACCAGCAATTGGCGTTTGGTTATGGCTATGATCAAACATGGATCATCAATTCAGGTCAAGATAAGTTACAACGTGCAGCATTTGTCTTCGACCCTCAATCTAAACGGACTTTAGAAATTCTAACGACCGAACCCAGTATTCAGATGTACACTGCCAATCACTTGTTAGGTCAAATTGCAGGCGCGAACGGCGTCCTGTACCGACAAGGAGATGCTGTTGCACTCGAAACACAGCATTATCCGGATAGTCCGAATCAAGCACATTTTCCTTCGACGCGTCTAGATCCGGATCAAAGCTTTCAAAGCAAAACCGTCTTTAAATTTGGTCTGAAAAATTAAGCTTTTATCGTGGCACCCTTTATTGTTCAAAACAATAAAGGGTGCTCAGCAAATCAAGTCTTATCTGGTTTTAGGCAAGAAAAATGCTGCTAGCCCCAATAGCGGCATAAATGAGCACAGTTTAAATACCCATTCAATCCCGTTGATATCGGCTAAATATCCTAGCCCTGCGGCTGCAATTCCGCTCACACCAAACATCAAACCAAACATTAAACCTGAAATCATGCCAACACGCCCCGGAACTGCCTCTTGTGCATAGACCACCATGGCGGCAAAAGCAGATGAGAGTATGAGCCCTGCAAGAATTGAAAGTATAGTAGTCCAGAATAAATCGGCATAAGGCATGATCAATGCAAAAGGTGCCATTCCCACAAAAGACACCCAAATGACAGCATTACGGCCAATTTTGTCTCCAATCGGACCGCCGGCGAAAGTTCCCACTGCCACAGCAGCCAGAAAAGCAAACAAATGGAGCTGCGCAGTTGGTAAACTGATTTGAAATTTATGAATAAGATAAAAAGTAAAATAATTACTAATACTGGCAATATACGTAAACTTGGCAAACATCAGTACGCACACCGTACCAATCGCCATAAAAAGCTGACGCCCATGTAATTTGTGAAGAGTACTATTGGTTTTGGTCGCCACTTTAGATTTGGCATGCTCGATAGACCAGCGACTCACCCGAGATAAAATACAAATCGACAAGATACTTAAAGCCACTAGCCATGCCAGTGCATGCTGACCAAAAGGCACAATAATTAAAGCTGCCAAAACTGGCCCGATTGCCGTTCCTGAATTTCCGCCCACCTGAAAAGTCGATTGTGCTGTACCAAATCTACCACCCGATGCAAGACGAGCCACACGCGATGCTTCAGGATGAAAAGTTGCAGAGCCCACGCCAATCAATGCAGCAGCAAGTAGTAACACCATAAAATTTGGTGAAAATGCCAACAATAATACACCACCTAAGGTCACGCCAGCCCCGATCGGGAGTAAGTAGGGTTTAGGATGTTTATCGGTGTACAGTCCAACCCAAGGTTGCAGCAACGAACCCGTAATTTGATAAACAAACGAAATCAGCCCAACTTGTGCAAAACTCAGGGCAAAATTGGCCTTGAGCATTGGATAGATTGCAGGTAAAACAGCTTGAATCAAGTCGTTGAGCAAATGGGCAATCGCCACGGCACCCACAATGTGAATGATCATTTTTTGTGGTTGTATCGGTGCGGTATTTAAATTGGGTGTGTCTTTCAACTGTACAGAAGACGTCATCCTTAAAAACTCCAAAAACAGAAGCAGAACAACTATTGTAATTTGTCATTTAGACGTTTATCTTCCAATAATTGTTGTCTAAGTGACATCTTAAACATTAAGTATGAAATCTAATAAACTGGTGATTGGCTTATATGCCGAGCGCTCTTATAAAGAAGTGTCGTATCCGCACATGCACTTACGTGCGCAGCTCCTGTATGCTTCACACGGCACCATTCAGGTATTGTGTAATGATCAGGTGTGGATCGTACCGCCCAAATGCGCTGTCTGGATTCCAGCACGTGTAGAACACAGTATGGTTTGTTTGAGTCAGGTTAAACTCAATACCGCTCTCATTGATGCACAAGCTGCGGCAGTAATGGGGAATTCATGTTTTTTAATCCGAGTCAGCGATTTGCTCCACGAATTATTGATTCGGTTAAATCTGTTGGAAGCTGAATCTGCAGCCAAACAAACTCATGCAGAAGCTTTATTAAATGCACTGGAAATTTTGATTTTCGATGAGATTCAAACTGCAAACTCGCTCCCTATTCAAATTCCATGGCCCAAAGATAAACGTTTAAGCCGTATATGTGAGCTGATGATGCAATCTCCCCAGCATACGAAAGATTTAAACACTTGGGCAGACGAAATGGGAACTAGCTCGCGCACACTTATGCGTCTATTCAAAAAACAAACAGGGTTATCATATCGTGGCTGGATACAGCAAATGCATATTGCACTGGCATTGAGTAAAATCGCAGATGGTCAATCTATGTCAAGTATTGCCGAAGCGCTGGGTTATAGTAGCCCGAGTGCATTTAGTGCCATGTTTAAACGCCATTTGGGTATTACCCCACAACAATTCAAAAGTTATGAAATGATGGAAGATCAGAATTTAATCACTGCTCGTAACACGATCGACAAATAAAATTCCATCCAGATGATCAATCTCATGCTGAACGATGCGCGCAATAAAACCTGTATACGTCGCCTCTATAAGCTGGCCTTGTAAAGTAAAATAACGAAGTTGAATCTGCTCTGCACGGGCAACTTGTGCACGTTGATCGGGTACGCTTAAGCAGCCCTCTTCACCCAGACAAAGGTGTTCAGATTGTGCATAAATCTCAGGGTTGATCATGACCACGGGCTGCATTTCAGGTGCATCGGGATAGCGCGGATTAGGGCGAGAAGCCACAATAATGACGCGCTTCGACACATAAACCTGAGGTGCAGCAATGCCGACGCCGTTTCTGGCCAGCATAGTCGCTTGCAGTGCTTCTGCCAAATGCAGTAGCCATGAAGAATTAAACTCAGACTCTGCAACTGCTGCTGCTTTGAGTTTAAGTATCGCTTCTCCCCGCTGCGCTACTGGCAAAATTGGCTGCATTAAGACATCGCCTCGGGTTCACAAAAAAGATCTTCAGAAAACCCTTTCGATTGCAGCACCAGATCAATAACATCGAGCACGCCTTCTTCTTCGTTGCTTCGAGCATGAAATTTGGCTACTTTTTTTAGCGCAGGAATTGCATTTTGCATGGCAAAGCCGTACCCCGCTTTTTGAACCATCTCGATGTCGTTGTTGTTATCGCCAATGGTCAGCATGGCATCATCAGCAATGCCCCATTTTTTTTGCAAAAATGATAGACCAAATGCTTTGTGCTTGTTTGGGATAATCAAGTCAATAAATCCAAAACCGCTTGAGACTGCTTTGGTCAGCTGATTTTGCACATAATCTTGCTGGTTTAAATACTGCTCCATGCTCTCAAAATCGTGCTCAACAGTGGTCAGCGTGACTTTACCAATTGGCTCCTTAACATCGAGGAGACTATCGACCTGCTGAATACTTTTGAAGTAGATATTTAATTTATCCAGTATTTTTTGCGATACATCCGAGCGAACATACGCGCAAGATTTAGCACATAAAATCACGCTACTGCCGTACTCAGATTCTAAATCACGCACCATGCGCTCTAAAGTGTCAGGTGCGTATGCACTATAATGAATTTCTTGATTTTGATCGGTCACATACACGCCATTTTCAGCAACAAAAGCGATTTCATGTGCGATTTCGGGAAAGTAAGCTTGAAGGGTATAGAGCGGGTTGCCACTGGCAGCAACGAACTTGATTCCGCGTTGTTTGAGCTGCACGTATTGCTTTAAAAAGCGCGCTTTGTTGTATTTCTTCTCTGAATTTAAAAACGTTCCATCCATATCGACTGCGATAAGTTTGACTGGCATTTATACCTCATGGTTGAGTGTGATGTTTATTTGTTGTTTCGCTATTATCTTAACAGTACATCACAGTTTTATGAAATCAATCACAAATTTATTTGGTATAAATTTGTTTGCAGATTATTTAACCGATTGAAGTAGTTTCTGGCGTGAAATTTAGCAACTCCGCGTATTCACAAGCTTTTTGCTAGTTTCTTGTACCCACAGAAGTTATATTTTTATTACATTAAATATGAATAAAATGCTCTGCCAATTATCTTCTAGATCAAATCTTTTTTTAGATAATCTACATGATAGCGATCGTGATCAATGCTGATATTGATCTTTTTCTGCTTATATTCAATGACAGCATAAAAACACTCAGCGCCATCATCTAAGCCTGTCGCTGAAAAAGTAGTCCCCTGCGGGAAATCGTTGAGCCACACAGCCTTATAAAAATCTGCAACCGAATCAAAATCCAAATAATACCCAGGATTTTTAATGATTTTTTCGGCCATGTGTTCAAATTGCTGCATCTTGTATGCTTCTAAATCCAAAATTGTCATGCAGATCTGGCCACATCTTGTTTACTTTTTACGCGCTCCCATTGCCACCAACCAAAAGCAGCGAGTCCCACAAAAGCAGCATAAAGCACCGCAGTAAGAAACAGCGCTTTATAAATAAACATCCCCACATAAACAATATCAACCACCACCCACAACATCCAGGTGGCAATATGTTTACGGCTGGTCCAGTAGGTGGCCAGCAAACTAAATGCAGCCAACTGAGCGTCTAACATCGGCACTGCAGCATCGGTAAAATGTTTTAATATTAGACCAAAACTTAAGCCAGCTACTGCTGCTATCAACATTTGAAATAATGCTGTTTGCGGCGCAAGTGGTTCGATGCGAATATCGTGATCGGTCTGCTTACCTTTAAGCCAATAGTAGAAGCCATAAAAATTGACCACCACAAAGAACGCTTGAAGAATCGTTTCACCATACAGCTTATAGGTATAAAACAAATAACCATAAAGCAAAAATGCAATAAAGTTGAACCACCAGCACCACATGTTACGTAAAACAGTCAGTGTCACGCCAATCACACTGATCAAGACAGCAACAATTTCAAGAGTAGACATTATCGTCACCCACACCCATAAAGAAAAAAACAGCCACTAACTTGCACATTCGAATGGCTTGTCGTTAAGCGCCTGCCCAATATTGCGCTAGTTTATTACTGATAAAAATTGCAAAACGATCTACCACGCGACTGTATATATCAGAGCAAATCAGTATCGCAACCAAAAAAACCAAAGACGCCACCATGAATGCACTGTCGTAATTAAAACCATGTTGTACACAGTAATTAAAGACAGGTAAACAAACGATATAGAGTAACATCAGATGTAATAAATATACCGAAAATGATAATTTGCCTAAATAAACAAAAACTGGCCGATCCAGCATACGAGACAATAGCGGACTCATTAAAATGCTGTACACAATCAGACTTCCCGAAAGAAAATTACAGTAATCGTAGGTTTTATCGCCTAAAAATTGATAAATTCCCTGATAAGCCAAGCTGGAGTTATGCGCCCCGGCAAGGTACAACCCTAAAGCCAGAAGTAGCGCTGCCCATGCATTTGAAGCAATACGGCGCCCATAGAAAAAAATAAGCGATCCTAAAAGAAAGCTGATTAATCCCAAGTACAAATCCATATTTTTAAATAGTGCAAAGCTTAGGGGAAACATCAGTACAAGGGTCAAAAACAACCCTGAGCTATATTGTTTAAGGTACAACAAGGCAAACAAAACCACAGACCCAATCAACTCAACTTGCATGGTCCAAAGTACCCAATTGACACTTGATTCAGCAAATAAAAACGAACCGATCGTGCCTTCGTATATAGCCTGCCCAAAACTTGAGTTTTGCTGAGCCAGTACTTGTAGCCAGTACTGTACTTGCGAGCTATCAATATCACTAAAATACAGCGCAGCCCAGAGTAAAATACATGAAATGAGTGCCGGAATGGCCAGTCGTGGATAACGCTTGATGAGCATTGATTTAATTTTTTGCTTCGGTGCGCGGCTATTGCCAATCACATAAGATAAGATAAATCCGCTCAGCACGAAAAAAACATAAACCGCCGCAGTTCCCGAATACCAAAACGTAAACGGTGAATGATGAATCCAATAGACCAGCGCATTTGTGGCCTGATCATGGTCGTCAAAATGATGTAAATACGGATAAAAACTCAAGCTTAAGTGCGAAAATACCACGGCCAGACAGGCTAAACCGCGAATACTTTCCACAGCATTTAATTTGCTTGAGTGTTGCATAAGGTGGGTCTCTTTTCCGATTCGTCTGTCAGCACAATGCCGCATTGATGAACGTTAGCGATACTGTTGCACACATGCAGGATGATTTTGATATGCCAAGAACATGAATGCCAGCTCACGGGGGTAAACTGGCATAATGATATGAATAATTCTACTGAACAGCTCGGCTCAGATCACTCGATATGTGTGATCCGTCCAGTTTCATCATGATGAATCACCGCTACCTTTTGAGCTCTACCTTGCTGAATTTCATGCTGGGTCAACTCAAAATAACGCGCATAATCGTCAATTTCTTTCTGTTTGGTCTTTTTTACACTTTTTGCTGGAATAAAATTACTCCACAGTAACAGCGCTATACAGCATACAATCAATGATGTAATGCCGTGCTCAACCCCAACACTCATTGCACTAAAGACACGGTGCACCAAATGAGTTTTTTGTAACTCGACCAACAACCAAACCAACAAAAACGGACGCCACAACAACAACCAACCTGCCCACATCATGGCAGTCGTAGTCGTTGAAACATAACGTTTATGCCAAGGCAGTTGGCGACGCAAATCGATAATCAAATTATTTGATTTCATGAACATCTACTCAGCAATATGCTTAATCTTGTATACGAATACCACGGTCAGGGCTAACCCATCGCGCACGTTTTTCACTTCCACGACGCAGGACTTTTGGAAAGGCCACGATTGTAGCGGTAATGGTTATCAACCAAAATACAAACGGGTACCAAATCATCCAGTAATAATTTCTGCCTAAGTTTGGCTCATAGCGGCTGTCCATCCATTTGCTCAGCGCAAATTGAATCAGACAGGTTGCCCCAAGCAAAATTCCACTTCCATACGGCAAGAATGGAGAGCTGATTCCTGATAGCTGACCTAGCGGGAACACAAAATGCACCACCCACAAGATCGCCAACAGCAACATCAAGTACGACCAGACCAATGTCAGGCAAAGCTCAAACATCAGCGGCCATAAAAAATTGAGTTTAGGTTTAAAGAATACATCCAGATTTTTAAGCAAAACCTGTGCACCGCCCATGGCCCAGCGTAAACGCTGCTTCCAAAGCCCGGTAAAGGTTTCTGGCATTAAAATCCATACCAGTGCATTCGGTTCAAAACGTATATCCCAACCTGCACGCTGCAATTTCCAAGTGATATCGATGTCTTCGGTCAGCATGTTGGGTGACCAGTAATTCACTTCATGTACCGCAGATTTACGAAATGCCGTGATCACGCCAGATACCGTAAATAAGCGCCCGAAGCTACGCTGCGCACGTTTGATCATGCCCACAATCGAAGAAAACTCTCCCACCTGAATACGGCCAAGCAAGGTCGAGCGTGTTCGAATACGTGGATTTCCCGTGACTGCGGCTACGGTTGGGTCTTGCTGGAAATGACGCACCATCCAGCTTGCCGCGTGTGAGTCCAGTAAGGCATCACCGTCGATTCCAATTAGAATTTCGGCTTCCGTCAGCAAGCTACCCGCTTGTAAGGCCATAGCCTTGCCTTGGTTTTGAGCCAAATGAACCACACGCAGTTTTTCATGTTGTTCAGCCAGACGATTCAGTACCTCGGCAGTATTGTCCGAGCTACCATCATTAATGGCAATTACCTCAAAATTTGGATAATCTAGTCCAAGTGCATGGGTAATGGTTTCCTCAGCATTATCGCCCTCGTTAAAACAAGGCACAAGCACAGCCACCATTGGATACGATTCCAATGCTTTTGGCTGTTGATATGGAGGATCTTTGCGCTCTTTCCAATAAAATATGAGCGCACCCATCATCCATAAATAGGACATAAACAGCGGATAATAGAATACAAAATTCAGCGCTGTCTGCCACAAATGATGTAAAGTCGTTGACATGGTCAATTCCTGTTACGGGACTAACTTGGACGGTTTAGTCGCAAATACGTCGTGCATGGTTTTGGTGTCAGGATGATCTTTAAACGGATCATCTGGGTAATACCCCACGTGCAGGGCACCCTGCTGGTAAAGCGAGCGAATGGTATCTGCCATTTCCTGTGAAGGAACAGGCTGATTGGTTCGCCAGTTGGTTGCTTGTAATTCAAACACCGTTTTCTTGATACCATTTGGGTACTGTTTGACACGTTTTACAATGTCTTGATAAAACTTGGTCGGATCTTCAGCCTGCTCCATATAAGGCATGGCCATAATCGCAGTAAAATCGTAACGCTTGAGTGACTGCTCCAACGACTGTGAATACCAGTTTTCGGCATAAGGAGACAGAGCAACTTGCGCATACAAGTTACGGGCAGTCATCAAGAAAGGTTGATAGTAACGAACGTCTGAAACCAGTTTCATCGCAAAATTATCGATGGTTTTGATTTTAAAATCAGTCCATTTCGATAATAGCGCGTCGTTGTTGCGGATCTTTTCAAGATCAGTCGGCAAACCCGCTTTGGCATAGGCCTTTAACGCGTCTGGACTGGCATCTTCGTAATCCGATAGCGTTGTATCGTCGTGGAACAGTATACCATCAAACGTAGATGACTTGGCTAAATCTGTGTAAATGCCTTCAATCACTTTACGCGCTTCAGGCGAATACGGACTTAAACGGATATAACCCATGTTTAAATGATCGGAGCTTTTTGGCTGCTGTGTAACCACCAGCTTTTTGGAAACCGGATTCGATTTTGGCAATTCCCACGCCATTAATGGCATCCATGCATAGACACGATTCACACTGGTACGTGTCGAAATTTGCCAAGCGACGCGGTTGAACAAATCAGCTCGCATTGGAAGATAGCGGTTTGGAAAGTACACCATGTCGGCAGAGCCATTGGCATCTGGGTCTGAAAAGGCCTGTAAGTAAACCGTATTAACTCCCATTTCTCGAATTCGATCGAGCAAATGACCTAAGTTACGCTCAACTTGTTCTGGATTTTTATCATAAATATAGTCCAGATCGACATGCATGATTTTTTGCGGACGATTGTTATCGGTCAAATTCATTTGACGGTTAATAATGTCTTGTGCCAGATCGTCTGTACTTTCGCCTTTCATCACTAAAATTCGGTTTAAATGCCCGAGCGATTTGGTCACATGATCTGGACCATCATCTAGAGTAATGGTAATTGGCATGCCCAGTTTTTTGGCAATACGCACCGTTTCCAGATTATAGCGTCCATACGGCCAGACCATTACACGTGGCGCACGAATACCATTCTCTTTAAACGTTTCAATATTTTTCTTTAAATCATTGGTGATACGTTTTTCATAAGCACTGTCTGATTCATACGTTTTGGTTTTAGGATCGTAAATACGAGTAGTTGCCGCAGGTTCCGAGTTGCCTTGTGGATTACCCATCACCCCATGGTGCAAGTCAAAGCTATGGCTGCCAATTTCGACAATGCCACTGTCTTGCATTTCCTTGATTTCAGCCCAAGTTAATAACTTGTTTCGCGCAAGCTTGTCGTCACCAAACTGTACCATTTGATTTGGCTTGACGTTCAGCCATTTACCTACAACGGCAAGTACGGCTGGAATTTTACGTGCCTTTAAAATCGGGTACGCATAGTCATAAAATGATTGATAGCCATCATCGATGGTCAGTAAAACCGGTTTTGGCGGTAATTTTAATTTGCCTTCATTGGCTTTAATTAATTGATCAACACTAATAAAGTGATAACCATTTTTGACCAGCCAATCCAAGTGCATTTCAAAGCGCTGTGGTGTTACGGCGTAATCTGGAATAATCGCTTCTTTAGAGGTAATTTCATGATAACCAATGATGGTCAGCGTAGACACATCAATTTTAGGTGCTTCTTCAGCTTCTTCACCAGTATGCGGATTGGTCACAAGCGGAATCTCCTTCACCACAGGATTTTCAGTGTTTGAAGCTAGATTCTCAGCATGTGCAATTGCGACTGTCGTACTTAAGACAATGGATACACTGAATGCGAGTTGTTTCAGAAGAAAGCGAGTAAGCATATATACCATCTTTTCAAAAAAATATTTTCTGAATACCTTTTACAATCAATTTAAAGCATTTAAAAATACTTTTATTTGATGATTAACTAAAGCGATCAGACGATTAGATAGTTTATCTTATACCGCAACAAACTGAAAAAATTCTTAAAAATTTTGGAAGTTAATTAAATATTTATGATGAACATATTCGACTAATTCACTATGTTTATTTAAATTTAACTGCTTGACATTTTAATAAAAAATTAATCTTAAATTAATAAAACAGAAACATAGCAAATTTATAATAACAAAATATCATATTATAAGAATTTTACATATTATTATAATCGAATATTAAAATCATATTCATTCAATAAACAAATAAAAAGCCCGAAACGGGCTTTTTATTTGTTTAGTCTCGTGTTTTGACATCAAATAGTTCAATTTCAAAAATCAAATTGGAGTTAGCAGGAATGATGTTACCCATTTTGCGCTCACCATAAGCTAAATGTGCAGGCACGTTCAGCTTGCGCTTACCGCCAACTTTCATGCCGATAATCCCTTGATCCCATCCCTTGATCACACGACCAGTACCAATGACACATTCAAAGTAATTACCACGATCAATCGATGAATCAAACTTGGTACCATCTTCAAGCCAACCCGTGTAATGGGTCGTAATCAAAGCACCTTTCACAGCCTCTTTGCCTTCGCCCACTTTTAAATCAATAATTTCTAATTCGTTCATTTCGATACCTATTTATACTTTAAACCATCTTTCAGACAGCAGCCTTGGTGCATTATTGCAATTTTGTCCACGAAATCTCAACCTGTTCATGGTCGTTCAGTAAAGTCCATTCACCATCCATGACATTGAGTTGCAGTTGCATGGTGCGTTCACATAAGTTTTGAATTTGGGCCGTTGTTTCGGGTGCCAATTGCCAAACCTCGACATTACTCAATGTTTTCACTTTACTGTTACGTTTCCACCACTCGTCGACCTGCTGACCATAAGTTACGACCGCAACCCGCTTACAACGCGCACTGGCTTTTTTTAACTTATCTTCAGAGGGCTGCCCCAATTCGATCCACTGTTCAAGTTGCCCAGTCAAATCTTTTTGCCATAGCGCCGGTTCGTCAGTTTCAAATAGATCTTTGGTAAATTGCAACTGTTCATCTGCAAAACGAGCAAAAGCTAAAATACGCACCATCAAACGCTCAATCGTCTCAGACGGATGCATAGCCAAGGTGAGTTGATAGTCTGCATAATGGTGGCTATCCATATCTGCAATATTTAAATCTGCTTTATAAATAGTAGCTTTAAGCGCCATAAAAAACCGTCCTCCAGAATGGCGCCTAGCATACTCGATTTTTGATGACTGACCTATATATAGGCTGATATTTCTATCCTCCCCTTACGCAGCTCAACTCCAGAAAGGATGAGCACCCCAAAAAATTTCAGGCAAATATCAAAGTTGGCGAGTTTCTTGCACTGGTCTGACCAGTCTTATTGGATTGATGAACAGAAAATGTGGCAAAAACTGAAGTCTAACTTGTTCCTGCAAGTCATCATCGCGCTGGTGTTAGGTATTTTAATTGGTGTCAGCTTTCATGATTTTTCTTTAAATTTAAAGCCCTTAGGTGATGGCTTTATTTCACTGATTAAAATGTTAATTGCACCGATTGTTTTTTGTGTGGTGGTGCTTGGCATTTATGGTGCAAATGACATTAAAAAAATGGGTAAAGTTGGTGCAAAAACGATCCTGTATTTTGAAATTGTCACCACAATTGCACTAATTTTAGGCATTGCGATTGCTTATATCTTTAAACCTGGCGCAGGAATGAATATTGATCTGTCCAAACTCGACGGCAAAGATTTAACGGTTTATACCGAACGTGCCCATGAAATGAGTTCAGGTTCAGACTTCATTTTACACATCATTCCTAAAACCCTTTTTGGTGCTTTTGCAAACGGCGATATTTTACAAGTCCTCCTGATTGCAATTTTATTTGGCGTCGGGATGTTACTGGTTCCGCGCCATCTGGCAGAAATTGTTCGGCAGGCACTGGAAGCATTTTCAGAAATTTTCTTTAAAATGATGGGACTGATTATCCGATTGGCGCCACTTGGGGTATTGGGTTCTGTGGCCTACACCACGGCCAAGTTTGGTATCGACTCTTTGGTTCAACTGGGCTACTTGGTGCTTTTATTCTATGCCACATGTATTGCATTTGTGGTGATTATTCTCGGTGGAATTTTAAAATTCACTGGCCTTAATATTTTCAAATTTTTGAACTATTTTAAAGCAGAACTTTCGATTGTACTCGGTACAGCCTCCTCAGATTCGGTACTTCCGCAAATCATGAAAAAGCTGAAACAATTAGGGATTAAAGACTCTACGGTCGGTTTAGTTATTCCAACCGGATATTCATTTAATCTGGATGGTTTCTCTATTTATCTGACCTTAGGTGTTATTTTTATTGCGCAGGCCTGTAATATTGATCTGTCTATGCATGATCTGATTATGATTTTGCTGGTGTCACTGGTTACGTCAAAAGGTGCACACGGCATTCCTGGATCAGCATTGGTGATTTTAGCCGCCACCCTTTCCGTTATTCCAAGTTTACCTGCCATTGGTCTGGTGCTGTTGTTATCGGTTGACTGGTTTATTGGGATTGTTCGTGCATGCACCAACCTGATTGGTAACTGTGTTGCAACTGTTGTCATTGCGCATTGGGAAAAAGACATCGATCATGCTCAAGCCAAGGCCATGCTTGAGCAAAAGCACTAACAAGAAGTTTTCTAACTGAACTCATGATCAGAAATAGCACAGATCTGCGTTATTCCTGATCATCTTCATTACAGCGGCAAGCCAGCAAGGCTTGTTCAAAGGCGAGCCAGTCTTGTGACAATGGAGTAATGATCTCAATACGATTGTCTGTATTGGCCTGCCCTGTTTTGTAATTGAGCTGTGCTGGATTGAAATTTAAGGTGATCCAGCCTTGGTTGGTATGAAAAATCGCTTTGATTCTTAACCAGCCCTCTAGGCTACTCAGCAAATCAAATAAATCATCAAAATCAAATTGCCAGTGACGTGAAAACTTCCAGCCAGCCACGCTATATTCTCCATTACTTTCAACATAATGATACGGCAATTGTTTAATCTGTTGTGGCGCCTGCTTGATCTCGATATTACGCTGCTGTTGCACCAGAAGTGGTTGCATGCGTTTTACCGTAGCCAGTGAGGGCCGATCAATTGCAGCCAAAGCCAGTATTCCATTGGATACCTCAAACCATGTTTGGGCATAAGGTGCGTACTCTTGCTGAAACTGCTCTAATGCTTGCTCATCGGCATGGGTCATCTGATCATGATGTGACACCACCACCAATTGTGCAGCTTTGAGTTGATCTTGATATAAATGTTGCTCAACCCAAGCTTGATTGTGTAATCGACTGCCATCAACTACTGTGATCAATGCACGCATTTGAATACTGCTGTGCCAATGCGGTTCTGAAAGCTGTTCAAGTAACTGAGCAGGATGTCCAAGTCCTGTCGGTTCAATAAACAATCGATCAGGTTTGGTTTCGCTGAGCAACCGGGCCAGTGCGATGTGTAAGGGCAGCTGACTACTACAACACATGCAACCACCGAGCAATTCTTTCACTTCATAGCCAGATTCATTGGGAAGTATTTGCTGATCGATACCAATCTGCCCAAATTCATTCATCAATACCGCCCACACTTCATGCTTGGGTTTTTGTAGCAAAAGCTGCTGAAGCAAGGTCGTTTTTCCAGCACCGAGAAAACCAGAAATAATATGTGTCGGAACCGCTTGAGGAATGACCAGTTTCACGTCGAATACGCACTCACTAAAAGTTATAGTCTAACGTATTTCATATATTGCTGCTGTCTTCGAAAGAATAGAAATGATCATAATTTGAATCAGCGTAAAAGTTGCTATAGCCTTACCAAATGGCAAGATCTATGCGACTTTCATCACTTATTTAAATGGATAAAAAGATTAAGATAATTATATCTAATGGGAAAAACAATTTTGACTGTAGGCTCAGCCCACAGTGACATGTTTTGCTTTGGTAAATATCCGGATTAAAAAATAACCAAAAAGAAATATCTTCAAACAGTTTTTGGCGATTTTTTTCTATTTTTTTTACATGAAACATACACAGGATTTATATGTGTGAACGCTGTGTAATCCAGTCTGTTTCACTTTGTTGGATTGATTGTCATATCCAGATTTGGCTTTTAGCATGATCAACAAGTCGACAGCCAAACTTAAACTATAGGCTGCGATGGTCATAGTGTATTTTAAATTACCAAAGGATGCCTCCTATGAAACTTGTAAAAACTTTACTTGCAACAACATTTGCTCTGACTGCTGCAACTACTACGTTTGCTGCTTCAGCTCACGATAAACATCAAACTAAAGCAGATGAAAAAGTTGTAGTGTCAACTCAAGAATTACCTGATGCAACCTCTTCGAAAACCTCGGCTGCAACACAACAACCAGCTGCGGCACAACCTAGCACTGAAAATGCGGCTGAATCAGGTAATGCCCCAATCCAACCGGCTCAGCCTGCTCAATAATAATCAGCTAAACAATCAAGCCTCTCATTCAATTGAGTTGATTAGCATATCTTGATTGCAACAAAAAAGAGCTAACCTCTTGCTGCGGTTTAGCTCTTTTTTATGTGATCTAACAACCAGACCACTACTCAGCCATAGCGCTTTATGCCTGCTGACTCGTTTTAAATAGGCTGCAAGACGGGCCAGAATTGTCTTGTAAACGGCGTTGTTTCCGCTGCTCTGCTGCCTCAAAACGACAGCGTTTCCACTCGGTATCGAGCTTTAAGGCTGGCACGGCTTTCGGTTTACCATTTTCATCGACTGCCACCATGGTGAAATAGCAGCTATTGGTATGGCGTACTGTACGCTTTTGAATATGTTGTGCTTCTACACGAATCCCGATTTCCATCGAGGTTTTACCCACATGGTTCACACTGGCCAGAAAAGTCACCAGTTCACCCACATAAATTGGCTCTTTAAAGGTGACTTTATCGACCGACAGCGTAACCACATAGCTACCCGAGTAGCGGCTTGCACAGGCGTAAGCCACCTGATCGAGCAATTTTAAGATGGTTCCCCCATGGACATTTCCTGAAAAGTTGGCCATATCTGGGGTCATCAAGACCGACATAGTCAATTCAGATTGTTCTTCAGAAGTTTGTGTAATTTGATCTAATGGAGACATAGTGTTCTTTCGCTCTACACGGGAAAACGTTATGGCGTTCATTATGAAACAATTTACTCGAGATAACCATGTCCGTTTCGGCAAAAGCTTATCTGTGTATGAATTTCAGATATGTACATCTCACCTCTATCTACAGCGCTTGTATAAAACAGACTATGGCGTCAATCTGAAATACATCCTGATCAATAAAAAACGGGAGCATATCGCTCCCGTTTTCTATTTGCTTAAAGTCAGTTAACCCAGCGGTATGTCTTTGACTACCCCCGTGATTCCGGTAATCATCATATCAATCGCGATGGTACCAATCAGTAACGCAGATAAACGCCCGACAATATCCACATAACGATCGATATATTTGGCATGTTTATAGCGTAGATGATCATGTGCAAATTTCATTAAAATGAGCAAACTACAGGTCACGGTCAGTGTTAAAGCAATAATCAGCGCCGCACCACCAATAGGAAGTCCGATTCCGGTCACTACAGCCGCACTGATCGTACCCGGGCCAATCATAAACGGCATTGCAATGGTGCCAGCCAAATGTTCAGGCGCACCACGCATTTCACCAATGGTATCTGCACCCTGAAACACATAGCGATAACCAATCACCAAAAAGATAAGCCCACCAAAAATCTGGAATGCTTCAAAACGTACATTCAAATATTTGCTAAAGATGGTTTCGCCACCCCAAGCAAATAAAACAAAGACAATAAATGCAATCATACAACCTTGTATCAATGCTCTATTAAAGACCTTTGCTTCAGAATTTCGGATCATACCGATCATGTAAATGCTCATCAAAAATGGATTGAGCAACGAAAAAAACAAGGCAAAGGAATGAATATACGGCGTCAACATTCAACGGCTCCCCTTAGGCTTTAGGGTCTGGAAATAGTGGTCGGTTCCCCGGACTGATACGATTGATATGCAAGAATGTCATATGGCGCTCGTAACGATCCAGAATGTCATTAATCACCTGTTCCTTGGTATAACCTACAAGGTCGTTTCCTTGAGATCCTTCATATAGATAGGTCTCTAAACGATAATAGAACTGTTTGCCACGTTTACCGCGTTCACTAAAGTTGGGCGCAATATAACGGACAGGCCAGATCTGGTAAATAAAGTTTTGTTCCTCTTCAAGGTGAATCGTGATATCCAAATGATAAAGCTCTGGATCTTCTTCAAGTTCAACCTCCTGCACATCGACAGTGACTGCACGCTTCTCAAGCTCATCGGCAACTGCCTGAACCGCAGGTTTACAGATTTCGTTCAGCATACGCTTGGTTTCTGAAGTTCCCGGATGATGCATCACGCGTGACAAACGCTTTTTCCAGTTCAAAATGTCCACGTTCCCCACCACTGGGGCTGCATTGAGACTCGCACTGGCCTGCCGGTAATCTTCTAGCCGCAGCGACTTGTACAAACCTGCCATCACCAAGAACATCACAAAACTAAAAGGCAAGCCCATAATAATGGTGGCGTTTTGTAGTGCGGTAATCCCGTTGGTCATGAGCATTGCAAGCGTGAGCAAACCAATCGCCACCGCCCAAAAAACACTGAGCCAGCGCGGCGCATCATGATCGATGTTGGTAAATTGAGTGGTAAAGTTCCCCAAAACCAGTGCACCTGAATCTGCCGACGTGACATAAAAGAGCAAGCCGGTAATGGTAGCGACACCCGCAATAAAAGGAAACCAAGGATATTGTGCAAGCAAGTCGTAAAAGCCATGCGCAGGATTGACTAAAACGGTTTGCGCCAGTGCAATATTGCCATCGAAAATGACATTATGGAGTGCGCTGTTTCCGAAAATAGACAGCCAAGTCAGGGTAAATAATAATGGAATAATTAAAGTCCCACTGACAAACTCGCGAATGGTTCGTCCACGTGAAATACGTGCCAAAAATAGCCCCACAAAAGGAGACCATGCCACCCACCACGCCCAGAAAAACAGCGTCCAGTTGTTCATCCATTCTTTCGGTTGAGTAAATGCAAAGGTTTCCAGTGCCAAGGTAGGAAAACGACTTAAATAGTCCCCCACATTTTGTACCAGTGCATTTAATAAGAACTCAGTATTGCCTAAAAACAAGATAAACAGCATCAGGCCAACAGACACATAAATATTGACTTCCGATAAAATCCGTAAGCCCTTATTGACACCAGACGTTACCGAAATAATGGTGATAATGACTGCCACCAAAATTAATGCGGTTTGAACCCATAAGTTTTCAGGTAAATCAAACAACACATGCAAGCCATAATTGAGCTGCACCACCCCAATACCACAGGTGGTGGCAATCCCGAAAATGGTCCCGATTACGGCCGCAGTATCGACACTATGGCCAATGGGTCCATTAATTTTTTTCCCAAAAATAGGATATAACGCTGAACGAATCGTAAGTGGCAAATTATAACGATAACTAAAATAACCTAGAGCCATTCCGACCAGTGCATACATACACCAGCCAGTGAGTCCATAGTGAAACAGTGTCCAGACCATCGCCTGACGTGCTGCTTCATAGGTCTGGCCCTGCCCTACAGGTGGGTTCATATAATGAGACAATGGCTCTGCCACCGAGAAAAACATCAAATCGATGCCGATCCCTGCCGAGAACAGCATGGCTGACCAGCTTAATAGACTAAACTCTGGTTTGGAGTGTTTGGGCCCTAACTTGATATTGCCGTAGCGCGAACAGGCAATAAATATCACAAACACCATATACAGCGTTGCAGCAAGCAGGTAGTACCAACTAAAAGTGGCACTCACCCAGCCAAGCACAGCACTCAGGATGTGATTGGCAAACTCATTGAATAAAATCGTCGTTAAAGAAAATATTAAAATAATAAGCGCAGAAACGTAAAAGACCACACGATTTAAACGATCTTTCGGATGAGTCGTTTGATCATCAACTGCTCTTGGATTATCTGTTGCCATACAATCCTCAAGAAAATAAAAGAAAAAGAAAAGTACAAAAGCCAATCCTTCAGCACCTGCATGAGCTGCTCAAGGATTGACTAAACTACACTGTTGTTTTTGCCTGAACCGGTCAGGAATAAAACATTGCCATCTACAATTACACGGAGCTGGTTTCTTTGGCTGGTTGTGCAGATGCTCGCGTTTGGGTCATCTGTGCCTCAGCGTGCGGTTTGTGTGTTTCTTCTTGCTTTAATGCTTTCGCAAGCCCAAACATATAAAGCAGTAAAATCACGGAAAATGGTAAACCACATAACACTACCGCACTTTGCATGGCACTAAAGCTGCCCGCGAGTAATAGTCCGATACTCACGATGGTGATCGTGACGGACCAAAAAATGCGTAACCAAACCGGTGAATCACTATCGCTTGTGCCACCTTGAGATGACAAGTTGGCTATCATAAGTGTACCAGAGCCCACTGGGGTTAAAAATAAAACGAAACAAATCACCACAACAATTCCAGCCACATATGGATGAAAAGGCAGATATTCAAGTAACTTAAACAAAGACATGGCTGGATCTTTGAGTACCAAAGTTCCCAAAATACCCTGACCTTGATTTAAAATTAAATCAATTGCCGTGTTGCCAAAAATTGAAATCCACGCCAGTGTAAAACCTAACGGAATGAGGCATACACCCAAAACCACTTCCCGAATGGTACGCCCCTTTGAAATACGGGCAATAAACATGCCCACAAACGGCGCCCAAGCAATCCACCATGCCCAGTAAAAAATCGTCCACGATGCCAGCCAGCCTGTGGCTTTTTTATCATACAAATACAGATCAAAACTTTTTTGCACGAAGTGACTTAAGTAATCTCCAGTATTTTGCACCAGCCCATTTAACAAATGATTGGTTGGTCCGGTAAAAAACACAAAAGCCAAAAGCAGATAAAGCAAGCGCAGATTCACTCGTGACAACCACGCTAAACCTTTTTCAATACCAACCACGGTGGTCATGGTGGCCACCACCATCATTAAAACAACTGTGGTAATGAGCGTTAGGCTGGAGTTTGGAATCGTCGGAAACAAGTAGCAAATTCCTGACACTAAAACCAGCGCACCAATCCCCAGATTGGTCACCAAAGAAATGATCGTGGCCAAAATACCAAAACCATCGACCATATGACCAATCAAGCCATGAATTCGTTCGCCAAAAATAGGATACAGTGCCGAACGTAATGCCAGAGGCAAATCACGCCTGAAGGCAAAATAACCCAGTGTGACACCCACCAACGCATACAGCACCCAGCCATGTATGCCCCAGTGCAAGAAGCTATACATCATGGCGTTTTGGGCGGCTTCAACGGTGCCGCCTTGCCCTTCAGGAGGTCGCAAAAAATGATCGACGGGCTCAGCCACGCCGTAATACAGTAATGCGATTCCGATTCCGGCAGAAAAAAGCATGGATGTCCATGCCAGATAGCCAAATTCAGGACGGTCATGTGCTTTACCTAAAGGAATTTGCCCGACTTTGGAAAAAGCCAGCCAAGCAACAAAACCTAAAGAAAGTACCACCACCAGCATGTAATACCAGCCAAACAACTGGTTTACCTGCTGTTGAATCCACGTCAGTCCATTTTGGCTGGCACTAGGAAATAGCACAAACAACAAGCCGAAAAGACTGATACTGATTGCCGAACTCCAAAAAACGAAAGGATTCAGGCGAATCGGTAAGATGACGTTTTGTGTGTTACGTTTTGACCACATAACATTGCTCCTTGCACGGATGTGATTCGTCATTATTGATACTGCTGGCGCGCATCTCTCATGAAATTCCATCCCACGAGTTTGCTAAATGCTGGCGACTTTTAAATTTCCGTACATTCATAGAAATAACGGAAATTTGCATAATGATACTTTTAATTGATTGAACGTTCAATCAATTAAAAGTATCATAAAAAGGTGCTATCATGTTCTGTAGATCATTTATTGAAGCAAAACCTTATATTTTTAAGGACATACATGAACAAACGCAGAGTAAAACCCGAGCACGTGCGTCGTGAAGAAATTGTAAACGCCGCATATGACGTGATTTTTGAAGTGGGGTTATCCAACACCACCATGGCTCAAATTGCGAAAAAAGCCCAACTCTCGGTGGGTATCGTCAGTCATTACTTTGGCGACAAACAGGGTCTCATTAACGCTTGTATGCTAGAGATGCTCAATGTACTACGTCGTAAAACGGCGCAGTACAAAGCTGAAGTAAATGAGTTACAACCCGAGAATATGATTAAAGCAATTATTGATTCAAACTTTGATATTAGTCAGGTCAATCAAAGAGCAATGCGTATCTGGCTTGATTTCTGGTCTGCAAGTATGCACATGCCGGAACTCAGCCGATTACAGCGCATCAATGACCAGCGGCTCTACTCCAATCTGAAGTTTCACTTTCTGGAGTTAATGCCCAAGGATCAGGCCAGCATTGCAGCACGCGGTTTGGCCGCATTGATTGACGGACTCTGGTTACGTGGCAGTTTAAGTGGAGACACTGAATTTGACAGTGCACTTGCTCGAACCATTGCATATGACTATGTCGAGACTCAGCTACGGCTGGTAAAGCAAATTAGGCAGGAGAGACAAAATGAGTGATGTTCAACTTCATCGTTTATACATTCATGGACAATATGTTGATGCAACCAGCGGCAAAACCTTTGACAGTATCAACCCTGCAACAGGTGAAGTGATTGCCACGATTCAGCAAGCCTCAAAAGAAGATATCGATGCCGCTGTGAAAAGTGCACAGCAAGGCCAAAAAGAATGGGCTGCTAAGACTGCCATGGAACGCTCTCGTATTTTACGTCGCGCAGTCGATATTTTACGTGAACGCAATGACGAGCTTGCTGCACTTGAAACATTAGATACCGGTAAAGCCTTGAGCGAAACACGCAGCGTCGATATTGTCACAGGTGCCGATGTCCTTGAATATTACGCTGGATTGGCCACTGCCATTCAAGGTGAACAGGTTCCTTTACGTGAAAGCAGCTTTTTTTATACCCGCCGTGAGCCATTGGGCGTAGTGGCTGGAATTGGTGCGTGGAACTATCCAATCCAGATTTCTTTATGGAAATCTGCCCCTGCCTTGGCCGCAGGCAATGCCATGATTTTTAAACCAAGTGAAGTCACACCACTTACTGCATTTAAACTTGCAGAAATTTATACCGAAGCTGGTTTACCTGCTGGTGTTTTTAACGTCGTACAAGGCTCAGGACGCGATATCGGCCCTTACCTGACCGAGCATCCTGTGATTGAAAAGATTTCATTTACCGGTGGCGTGGAAACTGGCAAAAAAGTTATGGCCAGTGCCGCAGGCTCAACCCTCAAAGACGTGACTATGGAACTCGGTGGAAAATCACCGCTGATTATTTGTGATGATGCCCAGCTTGATCGCGCTGCTGATATTGCCGTTATGGCCAACTTTTTCAGCTCAGGCCAAGTTTGTACCAACGGTACGCGTGTTTTTGTTCCTGAACAGCTTAAATCAGCCTTTGAAGCCGCTGTGGTTGAGCGTGTAAAACGCATTCGAATGGGTGATCCGCAGCACGATGATACGAATTTTGGTCCAATGGTGAGTTTTGCACATATGGACAAGGTGTTGTCTTATATTGCTTCCGGTAAGGAACAAGGTGCAAAAGTACTCATTGGCGGGCAGCGCGCCACGCAAGCAGCGCTTAAAGACGGCGCTTTTGTAGAGCCAACTGTATTTACCGACTGTACAGATGATATGAAAATCGTACAAGAAGAAATATTTGGGCCCGTCATGAGTATCTTGACTTATGCGACAATTGAAGAAGCCGTTCAACGCGCCAACAGTACTGTTTTTGGTTTGGCAGCAGGTGTGGTCGCTCAGGATATTTCCTTGGCACATCGCATTATTCACCAACTGGAAGCCGGTATTTGCTGGATTAATACGTGGGGAGAATCCCCAGCCGAAATGCCAGTCGGTGGTTATAAAGAATCGGGCGTAGGACGTGAAAATGGTATCTCGACGCTCAACCACTATACCCGAACAAAATCGATTCAAGTCGAAATGGGCGATTACCAAAGCGTGTTCTAAAACACGCGACGCCCTTTTTAAAGTTTCCTCATAAATCTGATGTCACTGCTGCTATCACAGCGTGACGCATACAATATTAAGGAATAGCAATGACGACTCAATCTTACGATTATATTATTATTGGCGCAGGCTCTGCAGGTAATGTACTGGCCGCGCGTTTAACTGAAGATGCCAATACATCGGTATTACTTTTAGAGGCAGGCGGTCCCGATTACCGTCTAGATTTTCGTACGCAAATGCCAGCGGCTCTCGCCTTTCCGCTTCAAGGCCGACGCTACAACTGGGCTTACCTCACCGAGCCTGAACCTCATATGAATAACCGCCGTATGGAGTGCGGTCGTGGTAAAGGACTTGGTGGCTCATCACTGATTAACGGCATGTGTTACATTCGCGGTAATGCAATGGATCTCGATGGCTGGGCCAAGCTTAAGGGTTTAGAAAACTGGACCTACGCCGACTGTCTACCTTATTACAAAAAAGCAGAAACGCGCGATATCGGTGGTAACGATTATCATGGCGATAGCGGACCGGTTAGTGTTGCAACGCCTAAAGCAGACAACAATGTCTTGTTTCATGCCATGATTGAGGCTGGTGTTCAGGCTGGTTATCCACGCACAGACGATTTAAACGGCTATCAGCAAGAAGGCTTCGGCCCGATGGATCGTACCGTCACCAAAAACGGTCGCCGCTCGAGTACGGCACGTGGCTATCTGGATATGGCCAAAGGCCGACCGAATCTGACCATTGTTACGCATGCCATGACCAATAAGATCTTGTTTAATGGCAAACAGGCCATTGGTGTGGAATATATTCAAGGCGCCAACAAAAACGATCTGAAAAAAGTCCTTGCCAATAAAGAAGTGCTGTTATGTGCTGGTGCGATTGCTTCACCGCAAATTTTGCAGCGCTCAGGCGTGGGTCAAAGCACCTTTTTAAAATCGATGGACATTGATGTGGTTCATGATTTGCCAGGTGTAGGTGAAAATTTACAAGATCACTTGGAAATGTATTTACAGTACAAGTGCAAACAACCTGTGTCACTTTACCCTGCACTGCAATGGTATAACCAGCCAGCAATCGGTGCAGAATGGCTATTTTTAGGCAAAGGCATTGGTGCCAGCAATCAGTTTGAAGCAGGTGGCTTTATTCGTTCGTCTGACGAGTTTGAATGGCCAAACATTCAGTATCACTTCTTGCCTGTTGCGATTAACTACAACGGTAGTAATGCAGTAAAAGAGCATGGTTTTCAAGCACATGTCGGTTCGATGCGATCTCCATCACGTGGGCATATCAAACTCAAATCGAAAGATCCGTTTGAGCATCCAAGCATTTTGTTTAACTACATGTCGACTGAGCAGGACTGGCAAGAGTTCCGCGCTGCCATTCGTATTACCCGTGAAATCATGCATCAGCCTGCGCTAGATCCTTATCGTGGTGAAGAAATTAGTCCTGGTAATCAGCTTTCGACAGATGCACAACTCGACGATTTTGTTCGTAATCATGGTGAAACGGCTTATCATCCATCGTGCAGCTGTAAGATGGGTGAAGATGAAATGGCTGTGGTGGACCATCAGGGACGCGTGCACGGCATGCAAGGTTTGCGTGTTGTAGATGCCTCAATCATGCCGCTGATTATTACAGGCAATCTGAATGCCACCACCATTATGATGGCAGAAAAAATTGCCGATCAAATCCGTGGTCATGCCCCACTCCCGCGTTCTACTGCTCCGTATTATCGCGCATCGTAACGCTAATTTTTTCAAGTTGTTTTCGAACACGATGCATTTTGTATCGTGTTCGAATATCGTCATATTTGACTATCTAGCGTACATTTTTTTCTTTTAAGGTATTTTTGAGGTCTCTATTTGATTATTTACAATTCACTTTATATGTGATGCGATGCATTTTTTATCTGTTTTTGAATAAATTTAAGCATTTTACCAAATGTTAAAAAAATTATAAGCAATTGAATTGATATCATTTATTTAACAATATAACTAATATTTATTAAACTAATTTCAACATTTCAAATAAAAATTATATTGTCAATACACAATTCATCTACAATACGCCTCCGATGGAAATGTATGGTCAAATTTAAAAAGTGAATTGATTCATTTGCTGTATGGATTAAGACATTTTACTCCCTCTCTCTGAACTTAAATTTGCCATCATTTCCAGAGTCGATTTCTCTCTTGATTTAGTATTTTTCTTTATTTCGCCTTTACGCGATGCTAATCACCTACCCCAAGGTCCTTTATCGCATGAAAAAGTTTCTACGATACCTTTTGGTATTGATTGTTGTTCTTTTAATTGCAGCGATCGCCTTCCTTTTTAGGCCAATTGCTTCCAAAAAAATTCAAACCGCTGCTAGTGAGCCTGTTGTAGATGTGGTTCTGGTAGGTGGTGGTATCATGAGTGCCACGCTTGGAACCTATTTGACTGAGCTTGAACCGAACTGGCAAGTTCGTATGTACGAACGCCTAGACAAAGTTGCTCAGGAAAGTTCAAACGGATTCAACAACGCGGGTACAGGCCACTCTGGCTTCATGGAAATGAACTATACCGAAGAAAAAGACGGTAAGATGGACATTTCTAAAGCTGTAAAAGTTGCAGAACAATTTGAAATTTCAAAACAGTTCTGGGCCTATCAAGTGAAACAAAACGTACTTGGCAAGCCATCTACTTTTATCAATCCAGTTCCGCACCATGCTTTTGTATGGGGTGACAACGTTGCGTTCCTTGAAAAGCGTTATGCAGCAATGATTAAAAATCCATTGTTCTACGGTATGCAGATGACTGAAGATGCAAACCAGATCAAACAATGGGCACCGCTCACCATGGAAGGCCGTGATCCTGCACAAAAAGTGGCAGCAACACGTATGGAAATTGGTTCTGATGTAAACTATGGTGCGATCACCACGCAACTGGTAGATAACCTCAACAAGCATCAAAACTTCAAGCTTTCTACATCTACCGAAGTGACTGGCATCAGCCAAAATGACGACAAAACCTGGACTGTTTCATTTAAAAATATGAAAACTGGCCAAGCCGATCATGTAAAAACACGTTTTGTCTTTATCGGTGCGGGTGGTGCAAGCGTTAAATTGCTGCAAATGACTGGTTTACCAGAATCGAAGCAATATGCTGGCTTTCCTGTAGGTGGCGTATTCTTAATGACGGACAATCCTAAAATTGCCGCAGAACATACAGCAAAATTGTATGGTCGTGCTGATCTAGGTGCGCCGCCAATGTCTGTTCCACATATTGATACACGTTATATCGACGGTAAAAAATATGTGTTATTCGGACCATTTGCGACTTACTCGAATAAATTCTTGAAAGAAGGTTCTCAGTTTGATTTATTGGCATCGACCAATAAAAACAACGTATTGCCAATGACTGCTGTTGGTATGGAAAATCTTGATTTGGTGAAATACTTGGTGAGCCAAGTCATGATGACCGATGAAGACCGTTTTAACGAATTGAAAAAGTACTATCCAAATGCAAAACGCGAAGACTGGCGCTTGAACCAAGGTGGTCAACGTGTTCAGGTCATCAAAAAAGAAGAAGGCAAACCAGCCAAGCTTCAATTTGGTACTGAAGTGTTTGTATCTAAAGATCGTTCGGTCACTGCATTGATGGGTGCGTCTCCGGGGGCTTCAACTTCTCCTTACATCATGTTGAGTTTGCTTGAAAAAGCCTTCCCACAACAAGTTGAAGGTGAGTGGAATCCAAAACTGCACGAGATGGTAAAATCGTACAAACAGAAGTTAAGCGAAGATCCAGTATTGCTTGACCAAGTACGTCAGTACACCAGCCAGACTTTAGGTTTGCACTATACACCGCTGACACCAGCAGACTTTGCTAAGCTTGCTGCATCACAATCGAAGTAATTTTTAAAGATTCAAAAAAAGGATGAGCAATGGCTCATCCTTTTTTATCTCCTCTCCTTCATTGATTAATGTGCTGTATTTATCATGTCATCATCTTCTGATTTTTTTGCTGCACTGCGCTACAGAGATTTTTCGCTGCTCAGCCTGAATCAGTTGTGTCTAACCTTAGCCATTTTAATTCAAGAAGTCGTTGTCGCTTATTCGCTCTATCAAATCACGAAAAACCCGCTCATGCTTGGTCTGATCGGTCTAGTCGAACTCGTTCCTTTTATTGTCTTGTCGTTGTGGGGCGGTTATATCGCCGATTATTTCAACCGGCAGACCATTTTAAAATGGGGCTTTGCCCTGACCTGTCCTATTCCGGCATGTTTGGCACTGCTATTTTTTCTACACGCCCAACAGAGTATAGAGCTTCCTCTTTTTTTACTTGGCGTTTATGGCTGTATTTTTGTTTTAGGGCTGTTAAGAGGCATTTATAGCCCCTCATTTAACTCTTTACGACCTTTTTTGGTTCCTGAGAAAATTTACAGTAATGCCAATACATGGACAGCATTGATTTGGCAAATTGGCGCCATGCTTGGGCCGCTTCTTGCGGGCGTGATGATGGGACAGTTTGGCATTTACATTGCACTGAGCATAGCCTTACTGTTGCTGTGTGTTGGTAGCGGTGCTGTGGCCATGATTGGTCCACGATGCTTTCCAGCTGTGGCACGACAGCCCATGATTCAAAGTATGCAGCAAGCGATTCAATTTATGCTGAACAATCGCATGATTTTTTGGTCCATGCTGCTTGATTTAAGTACGGTACTATTTGGTGCTTTACTCACATTACTGCCTATTTTTGCTGAGGAAATTTTAAAAAGTGGCGCTTCTGGTCTGGGGCTGTTACGTGCTGCGCCTGCTATTGGCACATTGTGTATGACCTTTGCGCTGATGCGCTATGATCTGACACAACATGCATGGCGTAATATGCTGGTTGCAACGCTCGGCTTTGGTCTGTGTGCTGTGACTTTTGCCTGCTCACGCTCATTGGTGTTGTCCTTTGTGCTTTTAATTGGACTGGGTGCATTTGATAGCATGAGCATGATTATCCGCCAGACATTGTTGCAGTTACTTCCGTGTAAATCACTCCTTGGGCGTGTCGCTGCCTTGAATGGAATTGTCGTCACATCAGGTAATCAGATCGGTGCCTTTCAGGCCAGTCTCTTTGCACGATTATGGACGGTTGTACCCGCTACATTAGTGAGTGGTGGCGCCTGCCTTATGATTTCACTCGCAATTGGCTTATCACAACGAGATTTACTCAAATCAAAAATAAAGCAGCATAAACATACATTTCTTACATCTCATAAGTAGATATGAGCTGTCAAAATTCGTATGCTAAATTCACGTTTACATGTAATGGAGAATTCTTTTTTTATGGCCAATACAAGAGAAACGTCACATAAAATTTACTCGACTTTATATGTGCTCGTACTGGTCGTGATCGGCATGTATTGTGTGCTCAATGCCACTTATACGGCTATTATTGGTGGAACGACCTTTTACTTTTTTACGAGTGTAATTTTATTTGTGCAGTCAGTGATGGCTCTGCGCCCCTCTGAGCATACGCGTAATCTGGCTGGCTTTGGCCTGATCGTGCTGGTTGCGGTGTTACTTTATACTCATGGTTTAGGTTTTTTGAGTCATTTAAAAGCAGTCGCGCTATTGCCTGCCATTGCGTTAACGCTTTTTGGACTACCCGCTTTATCAAATGAACCAAAAAAACTGAATGCCTTAAAAACCATTTTATTGATGTCTTTTATTATATTGGCTGCAGTTCAATACTATGAATTGGACTACTTAAAGGGTTATTACGATTCACTGCATAATGGCGAAACGTGGCAAAAATATGGTGCCCTATAAGTTCACTTATTAAGTGGTAAACAAGGGCACACGCCTACTCAGTTAAAAATACTTTAGCCAAGTGATTTGTTTGTTTTGATGTTTAAATGCCGAGAACCACGCTACAACAGGATAGAGCATCACGGTCAGTAATGCAGTAATCCCCCAAACACTACGCATGGAATCTACCGCAAAATAATTGCCATCTGTATAACCGAATATACTCACGCACACCACGTAAAATAGTTTAAGTACATACAAATGAATCAGGTAAAAAAACATTGGTACTGAACCCAGTACTACTAAAGGTTTAAGACCTTTCCAGTGATTCAGACGCTCAAATATCGCCAATATCATCAGCCCTATTCCAGCATTGAACAGAATAAAAAATAAAGAAGGCGGATACTTGGTCAGATTCATAAAGCTCATGAACGTCATGAGAGATGAATCATAATCAACCCAAGGCTGATCACCATACACATTGATCAAGCGCAACAGCACAAATAAGGTAATACTACCTAAGCCAAGGCCGAGTAAATAACGTTGACGCTGAGCTGGACTAAAGCGTTGTTCAAAGAAGTAGCCCAACGCATAGCCGACAAAAATCACGCCAAACCATGGTAAAACCGGGTAAGAGGTCCGAATTTTAATAGCGCCGAACTCTATCCAGCTACGCTCATGTAACACATACCAGAGCTGCTCTAAACCCCAAATGCCTCTAAAAGTCATTGTGTCTAGTAGATTATGTCCAAAAATGATCAATAATCCGGTTGCAAGTAGAACTTTTCTAGGCAGACCCACGCATAAGGCCAACACCACCATGCTGATACCAATCGCCCAAATCACTTGTAAATAAATGACATCGGGTGGGAATTTGGCAGTCCATGCAAAATTGACCAAGGTGAGCTCTAACACGATCAAAAACAAGCCACGTTTAAGTAAAAAACTACGGGTACTGGCTACCGTGTTTTTCATTTGATAAAGATAAGCTGAAAGCCCCGTAAGTAACACAAAAACGGGGGCACAAATGTGCGCCAAAGCACGACTTCCAAATAATGCCGGCTCGGTTTCCAAAATGTTCATCGGATCAGTGACTTGTTTATTTAGATAAAATGTTTCCCGAACATGGTCGAGTAACATGATCACCATGACAAGCCCTCGTAGGGCATCGATAGATTGTAATCGAGAGAATGTTTTAAGGTGAGACATAATGACTGTAAAACTTAAATCCGTAATGTTATAGTATTACAAATATTAAATTTTGTCTCTACGATTGAGCCGTTTTTATGCAACGCACATCTTATTTAATTTCGTCTGTTTTGGGGCTTTCTTTTTTTCCAGGATTAGTTTGGGCCGACGATAAATCGAGTAACGTTCTCTCCACCATTACTTTGCAAGCTGCTACCGAACAGGAAACCGAAAAGAAAACCTCGGCAACAACTAAATTTGCGCATGATATTGTAGATGTGCCGTTTAGTCGTAGTTTCTTATCTGAGGAAATTTTGAAGCAACAAGATGTCCAGCGCATCGATGAAGCGATTCAGCTGGTGACTGGGGTTTATGCGCAAAACAATTACGGCGGTGGATTTTGGGATAATTATTCCATTCGTGGTTTCACCACCGACCCAAACGTGAGCGCCACTATTATTCGAAATGGCTTAAGTGTGAACCGTGGTTTGAGCGCGCCGCGCGATCTGGTCAATATTGCCTCCATCGATATTTTAAAAGGCCCTGCTGCTGCGCTGTATGGTCGCGGCGAAATGGGAGGATTAATCAATATCACTACCAAAAAACCGCAGTGGCAGCCACAAGGTGAAATTAACCTGAGAGCCAATACAGAAGAAAAATATCGCGGCAGTTTTGAATATACGGCACCGATTAATGATCAGGTCGCTTATCGGTTGGCCGTTGCACATGAAGATAATCAAAGCTTTCGTGATTATGTCAACAGTGAACGCTGGTTCTTTTCACCTCAATTAAGCTGGAAAATTTCCGATCAAACCCAGCTCAATTTTGATAGTGAAATCACGCGCCAAAAAGGCATATTTGATCGTGGTATTAGTGCTTATAAAGGTCAGATTTTAATGGATCGTAAAACCTTTACAGGTGAACCTTCAGCAGATGAAAATAAGGTCAGCGATCAGTTTTATCAGTTACATCTCGCGCATAGCTTCAATGATGACTGGACACTCAACAGTGCCATCAGTTACAAGCAAGGTAAGATTGCTGGAAGCTCTAACGAGCCGCGCAGTTTTGAAGCGGATGCCCAAACATTAAATCGTCAGCGCCGCCAGCGTTATACCTACACCGCCGACCGCTTGGCCCAAACTGAACTACTTGGAAAAATTGACAGTTCATGGGCAAAACACGAAGTTTTATTTGGCGCAGAGCTTGGCACACTGGTATTCAATCAAAGTCAGCTTCGTTGCGACAATGGTCGTCCGGGGCGTGTTAATGGTGGATACAGTAATCCAAAACGCTATTGTGTGAATCAAATTAATGCCTACAACCCTCAATACGGTAACTACCCGAAAGAAATGGGATTATTTACCAATACTCACGAAGTGCAAGACTATGCATCATTGAATTTACAAGATCAAATGTTCTTCAATGATCACTGGAGTGTGCTATTGGGCGGTCGTGTTGATCGCATTAAACAAAGCCTCGATAACTATGTGGGCGGCATTTACTCCTCAAAAACATTTAATGAGGTATCACCGCGTTTTGGCTTAAATTATAAATTTAATGATCATTTGTCGTTTTATAGCAACTATGGTCGTTCATTTGCACTGAATACGGGTACTGATGTCAGCGGCAACGTATTTGCACCAGAGAAAGGTGAAGGCTATGAAGTGGGAACTAAATTTCAACCCAACGATATAAGCCTCTTGAGTGCTGCGCTGTTTCATATGAACAAGCGTAATGCCTTAACCATCGACCCGAATGATCCGAGCTATCAATATGCAGCTGGTGAAGCACGTAGCCAAGGTATGGAATTAACGGCGCAAACACAATTGTGGTCAAAGCTCAATGTTCTAGCCAATTATACCTATACGGATGCCATTATTACTAAAGACACCAATATTGCCAAAGGTACGCGTTTAAATAGTATTCCAAAACACAATGCCAATCTGAGTCTGGACTATTTATTGGTTGATGATGGTCAGCGTAAAGCTGGTATAGGTGGCAATATCGTCTATGTGGGGCAACGAAACGGTACCCAAAATGATCAAGGCAATCTAAAGTTACCGGCGTATACCATCATGAATTTGAATGCCTACTACGCACCAAATGATCAATTCCGTTATCAGTTCAATTTAAATAACGTATTTGACAAAACATACTATGTCGAGAGCTACAGTGAAATGTGGATTCAACCGGGCGATCCAATTAACGCTTCACTTTCTATGCAGTGGAAGTTTTAAGCCTTATTGATGACTAGAGTGGCCCAATTGGGTCACTTTTTTTATGTTTGAATATTTTTATTTCGATTAGGTATTCGGCAATGTTATGGGTAAAATGCAAGAAATTAAGGTCTGTGTTGCTAAACGGATCTTTAATTCATTTAGAAAAAATCTGAGTTTGAGCTGATTCATGACTTCCTCACTTACCCCACGCTTGCTAGATCAAGACAACCTACAAGCAGCACAAGCTTTTGCCATTCGAACCCGACAGTTATTGTTTCCTGAGGTTTATCAAACCAGTTTACCACATGATCTCACCCATTTTGATGAAACTTATGTGGTAAGCCCGATGGGTGCCTGCTTCATCATAAAAGACGGCGAGTCCATCGTGGCAATGGTGGCTTATCGAAGCTATGATGCCCGATTTGATCTTGAGTTACCCAGCCCATGTGTAGAAGTGGTCAAACTATTTGTTGAACCTCACTATCGTCGACAAGGATTGGCAAGCAGATTATGTCAGGCGCTTTTTGAATATGCCCGCACCCAAAATATCAGACATTTTTATCTGCATACCCATCCATTTTTACCAGCAGCCGAATACTTTTGGCAGCAACAGGGCTTTCATTTAATTCGGCGCGAATGGATACAGGATTACGACACCCTGCATATGCTCAAATCAATTTAAAGACGTTGCCGGCGCAGCAGAATCAGCACAAGCGCGACCAGAATACTCAGTCCAAAAATAGGCAAACACAAACCGGTTACTCCCAAAAGGAGTACCAAGCCAATGCGCTGACTCATACTACCCTTTTGCCAAATCGTGAGGCTGTGTTGGGAAAACATAATCGTGCTTTGCTTAAAGTTTGATGTTTTCCACCATGCGCGATAGGCCATCAAAATCGCAGCACATAAACCCACTGCAAAGAGCACCAAGAGCAATTGATTGGGCCAGCCAAACAACACCCCCATGTGGGCATCTACTCCCCATCGGGTTAATTTGGCCACCAGCGGAAACCGCTCGAAGTCAACATGATCAATTACACGCTGCTGCTGTAAATCAATCGCTACGCTATCGACCTGAGTTGGCCAGCCACGATCAATTTCTTCCACTATCCATGCTTGATTAGGCGCCGCAGGTGGACGAATTTGAATTTTATTTGCGCTAATCCCTTCGTTTCGTGCCAATTTTAATGCGAGCTCAAAATCATGCGCACTGATCATACTGTGCATTTGCATGACCATACCTTGGTGGTGTTCATGATGTGCCGCATGTGCATCGGTAGCTGTTTGCCCTGACAATGCTGTATTTAAGCTAGGCGTTTGCCAGCCCAAAGCCTGACGCAAGCTTAAAATATTAGAGCCTGCCCAGTTTGACCACGTCAGACCAGTAATCGAAAAAAATAGCAGCAATGGCAATAAAATTAGTCCAATCCAGCGGTGCCATTTAAGTAATTGAGCACGTGTACCAGAAACAGCACCTGAAGTATTTTTACGACGAATCATCCAGTGATAAAGGCCCGACAAGGCCAAAAGCCCCATCCAGCTCGCGGCCAACTCACTATAAATACGTCCCCACTCGCCAAGCAAAAGATCTCGATGCAAACGGTCAAGCTGTGTACGCAATGGTAAAATCCCACTGGTGCCATACACGCCTAGCTCACCTTTTACGGCTAAAGTATTCGGATCGACAAAGACGGCCAGATTATTGATCTGGCGAGTTTGATCGCTGTACATTACGCGAGTGGTATTATGAGGTGTCGGCGCAGGACGTACTGCAACGATTTGTGCGGTGGGTGGCAGTTGCGCCTGAGCCACCTGAATTTGCTGGGTGAGCGTGCCGGCACGGTGGCCGTCGGGTTGGCTATACAGTACATCTCGATAGACATACTGCTCTAGCTGCGGTGTGAGTACGTAAAGCAGCCCTGTTAGGGCAGCAATAAATATAAACGGCGCAATAAAAAGCCCGGCGTAACGATGCAATAAAACAAAAAAATCACGCCAAAAACGAGGAGAAGAATGATGGACAGCCATAACGCGACATAAAGAAAATTACTTCGTTAGTATAGTTGATTTTATATACAACAGCCTAACTTCAACGATAAAAAAACCACAAACCCGGGCTTAATGGTTTTGTGGCTATAAACTTTAGATCAGATTTTCTATTTAAAA
Source organism: Acinetobacter soli (assembly GCF_000760595.1). Classification (GTDB taxonomy): domain Bacteria; phylum Pseudomonadota; class Gammaproteobacteria; order Pseudomonadales; family Moraxellaceae; genus Acinetobacter; species Acinetobacter soli. The sequence continues at coordinate 229,129 of NZ_BBNM01000003.1, forward strand.
ATTGAATCCGAAATTTAAGTTGATCCGGTACAACCATTTGTCACTATTTTGTGAGCTTGCAGAAGTATAGCCAGTGCTATTGGTCGATCCACCAATAAAATTGGCATTTTTGCCCCATGTATAATCCACCCAAACCAGAAACGGTGATGCAATCAGCATCATGCCCGTGGTGTTGAGCTGAGAGGCAGACCAGTCACTGCGTTCTTTATCGAAATAACTATAATCGTTGTAAAATTTAATTGCCTTGAGTTTCCATAGATCTTGAACGGGTAAGGTATAAGCCACATTAAAGCTCGATACAGTCCCTTCAGAGGCAATAAAATAAGATGGTGTCAGGCCGTTCGTTCCCATTAAAGTCACGTCATTACTGACGCCATCCGGATTTTTTGCATCGTATTTATAGTGAATCACAGATCCTTGCACATTCCAGCGATTCATATTGGTATTGGCATGTAGCCCTAATGCATAGTATTTGCCATCATCATCGGTCACTTTATTATGAAGTTGAGAAACCGCGCCTGAAAGCCCTACTTCTTGCTTGCCTACTGAGGTGTCAAACTTTTTAACGAATCGCGCATTCACCTGATTACGTTTTTCGTTTTGATAGGCACGCTGATTTGGAAAGGTATTTTTCAAGTCATCATAAGTGCCACTTTCCGGCGAGTAACGCATATTGGTCTTCAGCATTTCCGGGTAATAGCCGAGTTTGATGTCCCAGTCTTTATCGGTATAGTTCCAGTTGAGGCCCGGCGCAATATTATTGCCATAGCCTAAAAAGAAAGGAATATGATACGTCCAGCCGTTTTGCGGGTACGGATAAATCGCGAAGGGTTTATAGACCAATCCTGCCTCTACGCTATTGTTGCTATTAAATTTATAGCCAATATAGGCTTTTTCGATTGATGTAAATTCTTGATCTTGCAGTAGAAAGCTCGAATTTAAATAAAAGTTATCGTAGGTTCCCTTTAAATCTAGGCGAAATACATCAAAATCTGCTTTACCAAAACCTCGATTTTGACTTTCTTTCCAGCTTTCATAGCGTTGCTGAACACGAATCACGCCGCCCACCTTAAATGAAGCAGTACCATCATCGCTTTTCCACTCCAATGGAGAATCCGCTGCCCATGTGGCTGTGTGTCCCCCAAGACAACATACTGCTAAACTTAACATGCGAATCATATTTTTTTTCATCACCAAAATCCTTATTACTGATGCTGTGTCGAGCACAGGCACATTTTGTTTTACATACAAAACATTGTTTAATTTAATTTTTAACTAAAAAAAATTTGTGCCTTTTATTATGGGGACGTGTCTTTCCTTAACACCCTCCCCATGACCCATTATCATTTTTTAGTTAAGATCACTTTGCTGCCTGAGCAGCAAAATGACCAATCAGTTATCAGGTTGTAAAAATGTCTTAGTAAAGTTTTTTCTGCGGCGGGCCTGCAAAATTGAGTGGACCAATTGCGTGCATATCGAGCTCAATTACGGCTGGTCCTTTAAACTCAATGGCTTGTTTGATTGCAACTTTAAATTCATCGGCACTGGAAACTTTCCAGCTTTTTACCCCCATAGATTCACCTAACTTTTGATAGTCTGGTGTATGGAGTTCATTAAAGTACTGCCGCCCACCAAAGTAGTTATTTTGGATGCCTCGCATCACGCCATAACCGCCATCATTCATGATCATCAGCACTAGATCTGTTTTTTCTTGCGCCATGGTCGCAATTTCACCAATTCCAAGCATTAGGCCACCATCACCGACCAACCCCACGACTTTTTTATCTGGGTTGGCAATACTCGAACCTATCGCATGTGCAAGCCCAAGCCCGATCGCACCGGCAAGCGAGTGAATATTGCGGTTAGGTGCTTGAACCGGAAATAAACGGCTGCCCCACGTGCTGCCCGACATGGTAATGTCACGTACGAAAATGCCATCTTCTGGGAGCGCCTCGCGTAAGTGATCGCAAATCAAAGCATACTGGTCGAGCTGTTTGCGGAGTGCTTCAACTGCTGAGGTTTTAGCTGCAGCAATGGCTTGATCATAGTCAGGATCGACTTTTGAAATACTCGATAATTTACTCAATGCACGGGTCAAAATATCTTTGGCATCTGCACAAATAAACCGATTAACTTTATAGTTACGCTGCTGTGCAACTGGATTGGCATCGATTTGAATGAGATTAGCCGGAAATTCAACCGAATAGGTTTTGGTTTCATTACTGCGAAGGCGCGAACCCACTACCACGACTAAATCAGCCGCTTTTAAAAGTGCTTCTACATGCGCCGAATTATGAAATGCCCCCAAACTGCGTGGATGGGCATCGGGTAAAATGCCACGTCCATGCGTTGATGACACCACGGGAATCCCCAAATCTGCAATCGCTTTTATTTCGTCTACACAATCGAGTGCACCTCCACCGACCCAAAACACGGCGCGTTTCGCGCTTTGCAACTGGCTCACCAAATAATCGACATGGCTTTCATCGACCTGTGGAAGCTGTAGTGGCTGTACAGGTGACAAATCGTGAGGTAAATCGATTTCAGCTGCCTGCACATCAATGGGTAACTCCACACTTACTGGCCCCATTGGCACTGTGGTTGCCACGCGAATGGCTTCACGGATGATACCAATGGCATGATCTGGGCTGGTGATACGAAATGCCGCTTTGCTTGAAGCACGTAAAAAAGTTAATTGATCTTTGGTTTCATGAATAAAGCTGGCATCACGATCAAGATATTCTCGTTCAACCTGTCCGGTTAGATGGAGTACCGGACTACCTGCATTCATGGCTTCAATTAATGACCCTACGGCATTACCAGCACCTGCGCCTGTACTGGTTAGTGCAACGCCTAAGCCTTTAAAACGAGCATGTGCATCGGCCATGGTCACTGCACCTGCCTCACCACGTGCCGCAACAAAGCGGATTTTTTCACGGCGCCCTACCGCATCGGCAATTGGTAAGTTATGAATAGAAATCACGCCATAGATACTATTCACCGCATGTGCTTCAAGTAAACGGGCAATTGCCTCTCCAACATTGACACGTTCTGTCATGAACATCTTCCTCTGAATTTTGTATAAAATTTTGTTAAATAAATATATTGGCTAAAATTGGCTTAATCTGCCCACGGGTTTGGCTGTTCATTTAGGCCCATATAAATACTTTTTTGCTGCATATAAGACAAAATGCCTTGGCGTCCTTTTTCACGACCGATTCCGCTGTCTTTAAAACCACCAAACGGCGCTGAAATAGAAAACTTTTTGTAGGTGTTGATCCAAACCGTTCCTACTTCAAGTGCGCGAGCCATACGCCATGCTTTACGGTAGTTTTCCGTCCAGATGCCTGCGGCCAATCCAAAGCAGCTGTCGTTGGCTTGTTCAAGCAAATCCGCTTCATTGTCGTATTTCATTACTACCAGCACTGGCCCGAAAATTTCTTCTTGACAGACCTGTGCATGATTTTTTAGGCCAGTGATAATAGTCGGCAAATAGAAGCTGCCCTTTGCAAAATCGCCTTCGGTAAGTGCATGACCACCCGTGACAATCTCGCCGCCTTCTTGAATGGCAAGTTGTACATAACGATCTACCGATGCCAGATGCGCTGCGTTAATGAGTGATCCCATATGTACATTGTTCTGCTCAGGATGACCTACGCGAAGGCCTTTGGTGATTTCGACCAGACGCTTTAAAAATTGATCGTAAATGCTGCTATGAATAAATAAACGTGAACCCGCAATACAGGCTTGACCCGCAGAGCTGAAAATACCGTAAGCAATACCTTTGGCTGCAAGTTCGATGTCGGCATCTGGCAAGACAATCGTAGGTGATTTGCCACCTAATTCAAGCGATGTGGTGATCAGTTTATCGGCTGCAATATGCGCTAAATGACGACCTGTGCTGGTTCCCCCAGTAAATGAGATTTTACGCACCAGTGGATGTTTCACGATCGCGTCGCCAACCACAGATCCTTTGCCGACCAAGACACTCAGCAAGCCTTTGGGCAAACCCGCCTCTTCAAATATTTTGGCGAGCTCCAATGCAATTAATGAGGTGGCTTCAGCGGGTTTTAAAATCACTGCATTACCGCCTGCCAAAGCAGGTGCAAGTTTTTGTACTTCACTCGCGATCGGAGAATTCCAAGGCGTAATTGCAGCCACCACACCAACAGGCTCATGCACACTAAAAGTCATAAAGTCTGCGGCACGCTGCGTGGTCATGTCATCATTCATGGTTTCGCAGGCAGCCGCAACATAGCGGGCTGTAGCAGCGGCGCTCATGACCAGCGCTTTGGTTTCGGCTAAAGGTTTACCGTTATCGCGAGTTTGCAGCTTCGATAACTCTTCGGCACGTGCCTCAATCAGCTCGGCAACCTTGTACAGCACTTTGGCACGCTCATGCGGCATTCGCTCACGCCACTCAGGTGACCGCCATGCCTGATCGGCTTTAACAATCGCTTCTTCAATATCTTCAGGACTTGCCGTCGAGATTTCTGCATTTACCGAATTGTCTGCCGGAAAGATGCTTTGAATCACTTTACCTCGGCCCAAACGCCATTCACCTGCAATATAAAGTTCCTTGACCATTTTGAGCTCCTTTTAAATCTGAATAGCTTCAACACTGTTACGGCATGCACGAATGACACTCAAAGCAGCCAGTGTTGAGGTTTTTGGATTTGATGCCAGCGGCACTCCAATCATTTCAACGGTCATTTGCCCGAATCGGCCCTGTGCCACGATGGTGTGTTTGTTTTGTTGAATTGCCGGATCGACCATGAGTTCGACTTGGGTCTGGTCCATTCCTACACCTGCCAGTGCAATGGTTGCGGCCACATTCGCATTGGCCGGAAATTTGAGTGCTGCCTCACGTGCGCTTCCGCGATAAAACACTGTGGGTGCCTGAACCTGATCGAGATCAATCAGTTGTTCTGCATAACTCCCTCGCCAGCTATTCGGGCTTTTGCAGCCTTTATAGGTGACCTGTTCAAGCCCACCTTCTTTGGCCGCGGCTATGCCATCGATACCTGCAATTGCACCTGCAAGCAAATGCAGATGCGCACCATTTTTTTCGGCTGTTTGCTGCAAATCAGTAAAAAATACGCTGTCGGCCAAGGTCCCCACAGAAATGAGTCCAATGGTCCAACCATGCTGCAAGACTTTCTTGGCATGTTCTTTTACCGCTGCCTGACCAGCCACTTCAATCACATAATCTGGCGTGCCTTCACACTGATCGATATCGGAAATCACCTGAATATCGGCACTGACTTTTTGTTTAACACTGTCAATACTTCCCTCAGGAACCACAATCCATTTCAGCGCTAAATCATGGGGCAAGTGCGCATAAACCTCAGAAGCCATTGCACCAAATCCAATCATCATTAATTGCTTCATTGCATTCACCTTATAAATGCTTGTTAAATCCGCCAGAAACATCAATTGTTGAACCTGTGGTATAAGACGCTAACGGCGATGCAAGAAATACCAGTGCGCGAGCAGGCTCCTCAGGTTTACCCAAGCGCTGCATTGGAATTCCGCGTTTTTTGGCAATATTGGCAGTCCACTCTTCCCAAGATTGTTCTTGATCTGAACGGTTGGCATAACGACGCTTCCACTGCGCCGATTCGACCATGCCCAGTAAAATTGAATTGACCCGCACCTTAAACTGATTAAATTCATGTGCCAACGAATGGGTTAAATTAAGCAGAGCTGCGCGTGCAGATGAGGTTGCGATCATGTGAGGTTCAGGCTGTAACGCCAGTAAAGAATTCACATTGGTAATTGAACCAATTTCCGAGCGTTTAAGATCGTCTAAAAAAGCGCGTACGGGATGCAGTACACTAAAGTATTTCAACTCGATTTCTTTCATCCAGTCTTCATCTTGAGTATCTTCAAAACTTGAGACGCGCCCCTGACCCGCATTATTGATCAGCATGTCGACATTGCCCAGTTCACGATGTACCGTTTGCGCAAACTGTTGAACATCGTGTTTGTCTAAAACATTACAATTTTGTGTGTAAATTTGTGCGCTTGGAAACTTATCTAAAATGTATTGTTTTGAGTTGTCTAAACGTACTTGATCACGCCCACACCATGCCACTTTGGCACCTTCTGCAACTAAAATTTCCACTGCAGCCAATCCGATACCAGAAGAGCCACCTGTGACTACTGCTACTTTTCCTTCAACTTGGAAGCTCATAGATTATCTCTCGTTAATATGCTGCTTGACGGACAAAACAATTTGGTTAAATGATTCAACCTGATCGACATAGCTCAAATGCCCTGCCGCTTGAATCTCGATGTAGTTTCGACATTGAATTTCTTGTGCCAGCTTTTTGATTGCTTCAGCAGGTGTAATGCTGTCGCATTGACCCGCAATCACGGTGCAAGGCACCTTTAAACCGTTTAAGTAATTTCGAATTTCGTCATATGCCAATAAATAAGATGCGTGTGTGAATCCTTCGAGGTGCAGGTTCTGCATGACCTGTTCAATCAACTCTAGAATCACTGGCGTTTTTAAAAAAGTGAGATGCGGCCCACGTGTCTGAGCCAATCCTGTTTGACCTAGCTCGACCAATAATTTTGGCCGTTTGTGATATACATCAGCCTGTTGTTCGGCGCTGTAACGCTCATAACCCTGCGCCACATTTGCAATGATGAGTTGTTCCACACGATCGGGATAACACTGGGCAAATGCACTGGCCTGTAATGCACCAAGCGAGTGGCCAACCACAATCGCTGTATCGATGTTCAGACCATCCAGAAGTGCTTTTAAACGCTCGGCATAATCTGTTGCTTTGGGCTCGGCCGTGTTTAAAGGATCTGATAATCCATACCCCGGTGCATCCCATGCAATAACGCGAAAATGATGACCCAGTGTTTCCAATTGCTGCACCCAAGACCCCGAACCTGAGCTGATGCCATGTAATAGCACCAGCACCTGTTCACCTGAGCCAGACTCACGATAGGCTTGCGTAGCACCAGAAATCTCAAGCATCTGAACTGGAAAATGCTGTAATTTTTCGACAAGTGTCATCATGATTTCCCGATATAGGGAACTTTTGCACGCCAAGGAGTGCGTCGAGTTCCCGTTTTGAAGATTGATGTAGCTGCGCGCTATATCTGCACTTAGTTACGTTTAATTTGAGACAACGGATGCTCAGGCGGATAATTCGGAATCGTCGGCTTACCCGCACCGAGCATCACACACATCAAGGCATCGTCTTGACCCGGATTAAACAGACCTCGGTAAATTCCTGGTGGAATCGAAATCAGATCACGTTCTTTTAAACGCGTACTAAATTTTTCACCGTTATGCTCGATAAACAGGTCAATTTCACCACGCAACATAAAGAACACTTCTTCCACATCATGATGAATGTGCAATGGCCCTTCACATTGTGGCGGCAAGACCATGGTCGAAAAGGTAAAGTTTTCGGCAGGAACGGTATTGCTGTCTTGCCCTACGCCTGTTGCACCAGACCCCATGTAACGCATCTGTGCACGGCGGTATTTCGGGTCATAATCGGCCTGAAACTTGAGCGCGTCGAAATCGTATTCACGTGTCTCGAATCGGGCGATACGGGTAGTTAACCATTCTTCTAAACTGGTTCCTTCTGGTTGATTCCATGATTCAAATTGTTGAGTACTCATGACTGACTCCTACTTAAAATTGAAAATGAATTAGTAACGTTTGAGTAATGGGGTGAGAAAGAACGATCCCACAATTGCCACCACGGCCAAGAACGTGATTCCCAAGTTAAAACTGCCTGTTTGCATCACAATCATGCCAATCAGAACTGGAGCGGCCGCACTGGCAAAATTTGCCAAACCATTAAATATTCCCCCTGCGGTTGCACCTACATCGGCAGTCGTGACACGCGCCAGCAGGGCAAAAATAGCTGCTACGCCAAAACCCCATGCCATTGAACTGACCGACATGGCCGCAATAATGAGAAGTGGACTGGTCATCAGCACCATGACGTAAAGCGAAATTCCGGCTATCAGTAATCCACCAAAGACCTGAACAGCACGCTTCCCCAATTTGTCTGAAAATATCGCACCGACAATTTCACCAATTAGCATGGCTATAAATGGTAAGCTCGAATAAAAACCGAACTCTTTCAGATTGAATCCCTTGTCTTGAATTAAGTAAGACGGCACCCAGCTATTGAGTCCCCACAAATAGGTCATGAGGGCGATATTGAACAAACACACCAACCAAAAAGCGCCGTTTTTTAGTAACACTTTGGTATTTTTGAGGTGTCCCTGAAAATTGACACGTTTACCGGTCCCTTCGAGTTCGATCGACTTACGTAAATTAAGATTGCGTAGCCCCACCAACACCAACAGCATGACAATCAGGGTTAAGCCAGCCATTACAAAAAAGGTGGTGTGCCAGTCATGTTTGGCCAAAACGGCTGCGGTAATTGGGAAGCCTAGAAAAGCGCCAATCGGTGTTCCCAGCAAAAACATGGTCGATGCACGCGCTTGCTGACGATCTGTATAGGTTTGTTTGACAATTGCATAGGCCAAAGCAAACAACGGACCTTCTGCAATACCTAGCAGAACTCGCAACAACAGCATGGTGCCATAATGGGTGGTAAAACCCATGATAAACATCAGCACACCCCAAGAAGTGACGCTCCAAAACAGCATCTTTTTCGGATTAAAAATATCTCCGAGAAAACTTAAGAAAATCGATGAGAATCCGTAGGCCAATAAAAAGCTGGTCATTAACCAACCCAGTTTTGCTTTATCGTGTGCAATCCCCATGGCATCTTGAAAGTGCGGATCTGAAAACAGCACGGCAATACTAATCTTGTCAAAGAATGCCAGTACCACACAGGCCATCAATACAAATGCAGGTATCCAGTGTTTGAATCCTTTTTTTTCATCTACATCATTTAACATGCAAGCGTTCCTTCGATTTGGCTAAAGATCTGAAAATGATTGATCTGGCTAGACGTCGTGAAGCTTTATTAAGGTTTAAGCTTCATGACATTAAATTCTGGATTTGTCAGTTGCGCTGGATCGAGTACGGTGCCATTTTGAATCCAACGCCTGGCCAGCTTGACCAGCTTGGCGTCGTTGACTGCAATCATGTTGATCAAGCGCTGCTGTGCATCCAGATACAAATAACTGATCTGGGTATCACTACATTGACGCACCACCAAGCTCGGATTTAACTCGGGTTGATAGGTGCCCAAAATTTGAATATTGAAGTGATACTGATCGGACCATAACCATGGAATGTCGGCATATTCCGTTGCCACACCCATCATGGATTTTGCTGCCGCGATTGCCTGATTTTGTGCATTGGCCCAAGACTGGATGCAATACCCCAAGACCGGATGAATCGCGACATCGCCGGCAGCATAAATATTTGCATCGGAAGTTTGTCCGAAACGATTCACCACTATGCCGTCTTTTACCTCTAAGCCAGCATGAACGCCCAACTCTTTGGCAATTTCGGCACCTGCTCCGACCACCACGCAGTCGTAACAACGCGATGGTTCAGGATGATTGAGCACATTAACGTTTCCGTTAGAGGCTTCGATCAAATGCAAGTTTTTACTGTTTAAGTGAATATGTGTGCCCTGTGCGGTGTGAATGTCATACAAAAACTTAGACACTTCTGGACTAACGCTACGGGCACATAGACGTTCAGCATATTCAAATACATCTACAGTTTTGCCCTGTTTACGTGCGGTTGCCGCAATTTCAAGCCCGATCCATCCGCCACCCACAATGGCCACAGACTGTGCTGTATCGAGTAGTTTTGCTAAACGCTCGCAATCTTGGACATCTCGTAATGTCACAACATTTGGTATATCTTTCCATGTATTGGCTGGAACTCGTGCACGGCTCCCAGTGGCAATCAGTAATTTGTCATAGGCAAGGACTTTGCCACTTTCCAAAGTGACTTGCTGACTCACACGATCAATTTGTGTAGCACGGTCAGGTTTGTGTAGATGGATTGAGAAAGCATCAATTTGTTCAGGAGAAAATAAATTTAGACTGTCGTAGGTAGCTTCTTTCGACAGCACTTGCTTTGATAGTGGTGGACGCTCATAAAAAATCTGGTTTTCGTCTGAAACCACATGAATTTCGCCAGTAAAGCCTTCTTGTCTAAGCGTGCTTACAGCCCAACCTGCTGCCTGCCCTGCTCCTACCACTACGATTCTCTCCATGTCCTCTCTCCTTTAATCCTTTTTTAATGCGATACAGATTTCACCTGACGACGCGTATCATGATCAAGCCCACCTTCAATCGCCCACTCAGTAAAAAGCTCCAGACGATGTTCTTCAAAACGTGGTTGCCATGCCTCAGTGAGATAATCGTCGTTGGTGTAATACTCAAATGCACCGCCCAATGGAGAATTCACATACCAGAAGTACGCCGAAGAAATTGGATGACGCCCCGGCCCGATGAAGGTGGACCACTGCGAACGATTCATGTGTAGACCACCGCCAATCACCTCATGGATATCACGTACCACAAAAGCCACATGATTTAGGCCCGCAGGTTTATTTGGAACGGACAATAAGAACAGATCATGGTGATAGCCTTCGCCACGACAGCGCAGAAATGCCCCACGATTGACATAAGCATCGGATAGGTAAAAGCCCAATTTTTCTTTATAAAAATCTTCGGTCTTTGCTAAATCAGGTGTAAAGAACACCACATGACCTATGGCAATCGGCTCACCTTTTTCATATACGGGACTAGCGGCATTAATGCGCTGGATATTGCCGTATTGATTGATACCTTCTGTTTTTTGTTCAGGTACATCGTGCGTGATTGAACGCTGAAATACGATGGTCATACCGTTTGGATCGCGGCACTGAACATAACCTTCACCTTGCTCAAAACCGTCGACGTCTTTTAAACACAGCGCAAAGTGATTCAAGTCAGTGTCTTCGCTTACCCCCCATGTCACTTCACGTAAGGTGGAACCCGCTTCAATTGCAGCAGGTAAACGTGAATCGGCGAGATCAAATATATAAAGTTTGCTGCCGTTTTGTGTTTGAAAGAGTTCAGTATTGTCCAGATCAGATGTATGCTGAGACAACCCGAAATCACACAGAAACTTTGTGGTTTGAGCCCTGTCTTCTACACCAAATTTTAAAATTTCGATTCCCTTGATCATGCATAACGCTCCTAATTAAAGACAAAGCCACCATTGACCGGAATATTCTGTCCCGTCACAAATGAAGCCAGATCGGACAATAAATAAATTGCAGTGCCGTTTAAGTCTTGCGGATGCTGCTGACGCTGGATTGCGCGTCCAGTGACATAAAGATTGTGACGTTCTTGCGGTACATATTCAGTTGCTTCCACCAAGGTTAGGCCCGGTGAAATGGTGTTGACGCAAATCTCAAATTCGCCCAACTCTCGCGCCATTGAACGCGTCATGGAAAGAATGGCCCCTTTACTGGCCACATAAGCCATCAATCGAGGTGCCCCCCACAATGCGGTATCCGAGGCGATATTGACGATTTTTGCGCTACCAGATTGCTTCAAATATGGCACGCATGCCTGCACCATCAGCCATGTGCCTTTTACATTAATGGTCATGACCCGATCCCATAGCACAGGATCATATTCCATTAAATCTTGACCACCGACTCCGGTTGCCAGTGCAGCACAATTGACCAAACCATCCAGCCCGCCCATTTTTTGAATGGCAAACTCAGCACACTGATGTACAGATTCAGGCTGCGACAAATCGAGTGCAGTTGAATAAACCGTTAGGCCCTGCTGGTTCAAGTCAGCGGCTTCTTGGTGAACCAGTTCATCTAGAATATCTGCCATCACAACCTGCGCGCCCGCTTGTGCGATAGCTTGTGCAAAGCCAAGCCCCAAGCCACGTGCCGCTCCGGTCACAATGATTTTTTTACCTTGCAGTAATGTATGAGAAGACATAACCAATCCTTAAGGCGTTTGTGCCAGCGCCGAGGTATCCAGCAACGCGATTTTTTTCAGCTGCTTTTCGGCATCTTTTTTCATCAGACGGCGTAAGCGCGATAAGCCCACATCGTGTTGATACAAAAACTCTTTTGAACGTGCATTTGGCGCAAGATTTTCCAAAATGATGCGATCTTGCTCCAGTACATCCCAGTGGAGTTTTTCAAGATGATTGCGATACAAGAACCGCCATACGTGGCGTTGCCAGCCAGACACCTGACGGCAGCGCCAGAAAAACACGCGCGTATTATTGGCATCGATAGGCGTGGCAAAGCCGACAATCCAGAACACTCCACCCGGACCAAATTCTTTGCGATACGGGATAGATAAACGTAACCAGCTGGTTCCAGTTTGGCCATATTCGACCCAGTCGAAGTTCACCCCAGTTTGACCTTCTTTTTCGAAAATAAAGCCATGTTCGGTATTGCGATGCTTCATCTCGGCTGTACGCTCACCTTCTGCCATAGAATGCGAGGTACAGTGCAAATACGTTCCATGCATAGGATCCATTACGTTATCAATTGCATACTGATGATTGACCTTCCAGTCGGCCTGACACAAAAATGAACTCCATTCTTCACTGGCCAATTGCTCCGGGAAAGCTAGTTCCGCTGGTGGTTCGTTCGGATCCAGACCAAACCAAATAAAGATGGCATCGTGCTTTTCTATCACTGGATAGCTTTTTACACATTCAGCGCCTTTGAGTGGACATTCATGTACAGCAGGTACATCTTCAACCATCCCCTTGCCATTCACTTCTACACCGTGATACCAGCAGGCAACTCGGTTTCCAAGATTCCAACCTAACGACAAACGAGCGCCACGGTGCGGACAGCGGTCTTCAAGTGCATGCAATTGACCGTCATGATCACGCCACACCACAATATTTTCACCTAAACGAGTGATTCCAACCGGATTTGCATTGACTTCCCAACTGGCCAGAACGGGATACCATTGATCACGTAAACCCAGCTCAAGATAATCTTCTGTACTTGAAGCTTGTTGATAGATTGCATTCATGTCTTTTCTTCCCTGATCTCAATAACCCAAACGCTGCATTTCTTCGCTAAAGCTCTGCATGGTCCAAACTTCACCAGATTCGCGACGAAAACCTTGCTGATTTAGCGCTGCAACCAGATCATTTAGCTCTGTAACCCCAGAAGCAAAAGCCTGGATCAGGTGTTTAACAAAATCCTGTTCATATGCAGTGGGTGATTTATAACGGGTTTGCCAAACCAAATGCTCTACTTGACCCGGAATCTGGATATTGTTGATACCAGCTTCCAGTGAAGGTGTGGCGTTAATCCAATTGGCCAGTTTTTCGTTAAATTGTTTCACGGCAAATTTCCTTGCTTGCTATTACAGTTGAATCTGGATCTGTTGCCCGTCCACGCGCACGGGATAAGTACACAGATCACGACATCCTGGTCCGCTTTTTAGTTCACCGGTTTGAATATCAAAAATCGCTTCGTGCAATGGACACTCTACGGTTTGATCTTCAATAAAGCCTTCTGTGAGCAACGCAAACGCATGTGGACACACATTTTCGATTGCAAAGTACTGCTCATCGATAACGAATACACCAATTTTTTTGTCGTTTACTTCAACTGCTTTTGGTTCATCTTCCGAGACATCATCAATGCCACAAACTGAAATCCAACTCATCGTTTGAGCCCTCGATATTGTTTTATATACAAAACATTTGTTTATTTCCAAAACATATGCAAAGAATAATCCTCAAATTGATTTTATGTCAATAAATAAAAATTTATATATTTCATAATCTTAATTATTTTTAAATATTTTATTACGTTTTATCAATTAAATTTAGTTTTATATATAAACATTGTTTTAAGTATTCTTTATCATTACAATAGAATCAAAATAAAGCACATTGCACCAAAATCATCCCCCCTTTTATTTCTAGGAATTTTTATCGAATGAGCATAGCTGTAGAAGAAGATGTCGTAGACGTCGAGGCGAGCAAAAATGACGATCGCTATTTGGTTCCAGGGCTTGTACGCGGTTTAGCCATCTTGCAGGCGTTCAATCAAGAAGCACAGGAAATGACCATTTCTGAAATTGCCGAAATTTTAGATGTGAACCGTTCTAGTGCATTTCGTTTGATTTACACCTTAGAATCCTGTGGATTTTTGCGCAAAGCATCGCAGAAAACCTATGCGCTAGATTCCAAAGTCATGGAGCTAGGTTTTAACAGTTTGTCAAAGCTATCACTGCTCGATTTATCGACACCTTTGATGAAAGATTTACGCGATCAAACCAAAATTGCAGTACATCTTTCCATTTTAGAAGGTACGCATATTGTCTTTGTAAATAATATTCAGTCGACCGGCCCATTCACCAGTACCATTAGTTTGGGTACGCGCTGGCCAGCTCACGCCACCGTCATTGGTCAATTACTGTTATCAAATTTACCCGAAACAGAAATTCGTCAGCGCTACCGTAAGTTTGATGAATGGGATACTTTTTCCGAACTGACCCCAAAAAATCTAAAAGAACTGCTACTGCGTTTAAACTTTGTGAAAACTCAGGCATCGATGGTGAGCTGGGGTCATTACAACCATGACATGGCAGCATGTGCAGCACCGATTTATCGTCAGTCTTCAAAAGAAATGGTGGCGGTGTTGTCTGTTAGCTGCCCGATCAGCACCTATGACGAAACAACATTTAAGCAAGATATATCCAAACAGGTTATTGAAACTGCTGAAAAAATTTCAAAATTTATTTATTAGTCGTATAGGCAATGGATTGCCGACCACTCATGTTTAATCTTGCATTGTTTTTTGATGATTTCTCCCACTTTATCTGTACCTTAAAAAATCAACATGATTTTCTCTCAAACGAATGACTTGACATTGTTCAAGTTCAGCTTAATGATATAGATTGTTTTATATATTTAACTTTGTTTTGTATTTAAAACAAATAATAACTCGATCTTTTAGGTAAAACAAAACGAGAATACAGGTATGGACACATTACGAATTGCAATCGTTGGCGGTGGTGTTGGCGGCTTGGCTGCCGCAATTGCCTTAAGTAAGTCGGGCCACAAGGTCACGGTCTTTGAACAAGCTGCTACATTTTCACGTGTGGGAGCAGACATTAATCTCACCCCAAATGTGGTTAAAGCACTGGATGGCTTAGGTGCTGGCCAGACCATTCGTAAATTAGGAGCCATGCCGACTTATCGAATCAGCCGTGATTGGGATACGAGCCTTGAAACCTCTCGCTTAGGTATGAGCCAAGTGGCTGAACAACACTATGGTGCACCACAGGTCACCATCCACCGTGCAGATATTATTCACGCTTTGGCTGAATTATTTCCTGTCGAACACATTCAGTTTTCCAAACGTCTGTGTCATTTAGAGCAGCATGCATCCGGCATTGATTTAAGTTTTGAAGATGGTACACAACAACAGTTTGATGTGGTGATTGGTGCAGATGGTATCCATTCACGTGTGCGTAGTGCTTTATTTGGCGAAGAATCTCCACGCTTTACCGGAATTGTGTCTTTTCGCTCTGTTGTACCGACAGAAAGAGTACAACATGTACCCGAAATCGATGCATTTACCAAATGGTGGGGCCCAGTCCCTCAGCAGCAGATTGTGACGTTCCCACTCAATCAAGGTAAAGACACCTTTATTTTTGCGACGACCGGGCAAGAGAGCTGGACAGAAGAATCATGGACCAGTGAAGGTGACGTAAATGAATTGCGCGCATTTTATAAGGATTTTCATGCGGATGCACGTGCCCTGCTTGATGCCTGCGACACGACCCTAAAAAGTGCGCTTTATGAACGTGATCCACTACAAAATTGGTCTGTCGGTTGTGTAACGCTATTGGGTGATGCCTGTCATCCAATGCTTCCATTTATGGCACAAGGTGCCGGTATGGCAATTGAAGATGCGGTAGTACTTGGACGCTGCCTTGTATCGGTCAGCTCTCACACAGATATTGAACGGGCACTTCAAGTTTATGAACTCACTCGACAAGAGCGTACCGCTAAAATTCAACTCGGATCTCGTGGCAACCAATGGATGAAGCAACAAGGTAACGCCGATTGGGTCTATCAATACGATGCGTGGCAGACTGAACTTGCCAACACCAGTAACGCTTAAAACCAAAAGATCCTGCTCAAGCAGGATCTTTTTTAAAGCACTAAACATTCCTTAAGTTGTACTCATGAGTGAACTCAGTAAAGCCAGCATTCAAGAATGATACGAACCATTAACTACTCAAGCCAATGATTTAACAGGTTTTACATCTGTATCTTGATCGTGCTGACGATAAAATGCCTTACCTAGACTTAAAATCAGGAAGATCGCCAAAACAAATACGATACCGTAATAGGCATATAAAGTTGCAGGTGCCAAACCCTTGTCTAAAAACATACCTGCAACCGTTGGCGATATAATGGCACCAATTCGGCCAAATCCAATTGCGTAGCCCACTCCACGACTACGAATATTGGCATCGTAAATGGTTGGCGAAATTGAATACAAGCCTGCCACGCAGCCATTGATGAGTGTGCCAAGCAACAGCCCGACCATCAGTGCAATGCTGACTTGCGATGAGACTGCCACAAAGAGCCAGACACATGCAGCGGTTAAACCTAAAAATACACTGAGCGCATAGAAAATTTTGACACGTGAGGCCAGTAAGCCAATAATTGCCGCACCAAAAATTCCACCAATACTGATTAAAATACCCGTACTCACGCCTTGATCTGGTGACATTCCCATGCTGATCAAAATCTTTGGTGTCCAGCTCATGACAAAATAGAATCCGAACATCACCAAAAAGAATGAAAACCAAAGGCATAAGGTTAAAAAGCCTTGTTTACCCTGAAACAGTTTTGCAATATCACCTGCTTCTTTGGTGCCATTTTTATCGTAGATTGGCAAGGTGTCTAAGCGAACTAACCCCATACGCTGCATGACAGCATTGATTTTTTCGAGTGCTTGTTTTGGTTTTTTAGCCAATAAATAATCCAGCGAATCTGGCAATACCCAATAACTCACCAGCAACATCAGCAGTGTTGTCACGCCACCTGCCAAGAAAATCGAGCGCCAGCCTAAGTGTTCAACAAAGGCCAAAGACAATACACCACCCAGAGTTGCGCCAATACCATAACCTGTTGACATGAGGCTTACTGCAAGGCTACGCCATCTTAGATTGGCATACTCGCTTGCCAATACGTTACTACTGGCCAAGATACCACCCACACCAATACCCGTAATAAAGCGCAATGCAGCCAACATGCCATGACTGGTCACAAAGGCACATGCCAACATACTAAGGCCGGAAATCCCCAAACAAATCAGAATCAGAAAACGGCGACCAATTTTATCTGCCAATGGCGCTAAAAAGATGGAGCCTGCGGCCATACCGAACAGGCCAGCGCTGAGTAACATTCCGATTTGCGCACCTGAAAGTGACCACTCAGCAGAAACTGACGGTGCGGTAAAGGCCATCACCATCACATCAAAGCCATCAATGATATTCAAACAAATACAGATCCCGATCACAAACCACTGATAGCGGCTCATGGGGTTTTGATTAATTTCGCTGAGTACGTCGCGTTGCATGTGGGTATCTCCATGTCTGGACAGCGATACACGCCACATTTAACAGTATAAATGCCGGGTGATTATGCATATCCATATCCATAATTGCCTAAAAGGAATTAAATAACTAAAAATAAATAACGGTAGTGTTCAGGTCTCTGGAGCGTCCTGCTCATATTAAATAGTGATCAACTCGATTGATCAAAGCAACAATTTCCAGATTTTATTGTTCGATAAACGTACAAATAAATTGATGATCGCACATTTAATTTATTTTTCTCAAGCGAAGCTTCAAGTTCAGTAAAATAGCTTCATTTCCTCAAATATGGATCCAATATTGCTTTTATAATTCGATCTATGAGATTTTTTATTTATGACTTAAATGTGGATTAAACCTATCTCATTTAAATAAAAAAATAATGAATCATGAAATAATTACTGAACTATGTAAAAAAAACATACAAATTTAATTTTGTTCTAAAGAAAAATCTAAATTGACGAATAGTCAAAACTCAATTAAATTGGATCCAATAAGTGATAAGGAGCTGTCACAAATGTTTATAAAAAATGCATGGTACGTCGCCTGCCGTCCAGAAGATCTTCAGGACAAGCCATTAGGTCGAACTATTTGTGGTGAAAAAATCGTCTTTTATCGTGCCAAAGAAAATAAAGTGGCTGCTGTAGAAGATTTCTGTCCGCATCGCGGCGCACCGCTGTCACTCGGTTATGTCGAAGATGGTCATCTGGTTTGTGGCTATCACGGCTTGGTCATGGGCTGCGATGGAAAAACTGTCGCAATGCCAGCACAACGCGTGACTGGTTTTCCGTGCAATAAAGCCTATGCTGCTGTGGAAAAATACGGTTTTATCTGGGTTTGGCCAGGCGATATCGGGTTGGCAGACGAGAGCACGCTTCCAGAACTTGAATGGGCCGATCATCCCGAATGGGGCTATGGCGGAGGTCTGTTTCATATCCAGTGTGATTATCGATTAATGATTGATAATCTGATGGATCTCACCCACGAAACCTACGTACATTCGAGTAGTATTGGTCAAAAAGAAATTGACGAAGCTTTGCCTATGACCAAGGTCGACGGCGATCACGTGATTACCGAACGTTATATGGAAAATGTGACTGCCCCACCGTTTTGGAAAATGGCATTACGTGGCAACCATTTGGCCGATGATATTCCGGTTGATCGCTGGCAGCGCTGCCATTTTTATGCACCAAGTAATGTGCATATTGAGGTGGGCGTGGCGCATGCAGATTATGGCGGATATCATGCACCTACAGACAAGAAAGTCTCGGCGATTGTGGTCGACTTTATTACGCCTGAAACTGAAACGTCGCATTGGTATTTTTGGGGAATGGCACGTCACTTTCAGCCCGAAAATCATGAATTGACCGATCAAATTCGTGAAGGTCAAGGCAAAATCTTTACCGAAGATTTGCAAATGCTGGAACAACAGCAACAAAACATTTTGAACAATCCGCACAGAAAATTATTAATGTTGAATATCGATGCGGGTGGTGTTCAATCACGAAAAATTATTGAGCGTCTGCTGGCCAAAGAAACAACGCCACCGCCAGATCTTCAAGATCGCCAGTTTCCCAATATTCGCGTGATATAAGGCAGCATGACATGGACGTGATCATTGATAAAATTCACCAACTCACTGCACATATTCGTGCTTTTGAACTGGTTTCGACACAGGGTGATTCGCTTCCGGCTTTTTCAGCAGGTGCGCATATCGATGTGCATTTAAAAAACGGATTCACTCGCCAATACTCACTTTCGAACTGTAGCAGTGAAAGACATCGTTACGTGATTGGCGTGTTACACGATGAACATTCACGTGGCGGTTCGCGCTGTATGCATCTGGACTATAGCGAAGGTGATCGTTTACAGATTAGTCCACCACGTAATTTGTTTGAGCTGCATCCGCAAACTGGCCGCGCCATGTTATTTGCAGGGGGAATTGGCATCACACCGATCTTATCGATGGCCTATCAATTAAAGCGTGATCAGATTCCATTTGAGCTGCATTATTTTGTGCGGCGCCACGAAATGATTGCATTTTATGGCAATTTAACCACGCATTTTCCAGATCATCTTCATTTACATATTCAAGATCAGCCTGAAACGGCGTGCAATATGGCGCAGGTGCTGGCCGATGCCAGTAAAGACCATCATCTCTATGCTTGTGGCCCGACAGGTTTTATGCAGTTTGTGATGGATGCAGCCGTTGAGGCGGGTTGGTCGAATGCGCAATTGCATCAGGAACATTTTGCTGCTGCACCAGTCGATCAAACCAGTAACCGGTCTTTTCGAATTGAAGTTCTCGGTTCCGGCCAAACGATTGAGGTTCCGGCCAATCAAACAGCAACCCAAGCACTGCTTGCGCATGGTTTTGACGTGCCTATTTCATGTGAACAAGGCGTATGCGGAACCTGTATGACCCGTGTACTTGCTGGCATTCCAGAGCATCGCGATATGTTTATGACAGATGAAGAGCATGCGTCAAATCAGTATTTTACGCCATGCTGCTCAAGAGCCAAGTCAGAGACCTTAGTGATTGAGCTTGGATAAAAGGTTTTCTCCTATACATCTTAAGCCCATGTATAGGAGTTTTTTTAATCTGCAATCAGATGCCGAACAGTCTCGCCCAAAATGGCAACACTGCTATGTTCGCGCATCAGGTTTTCAGCACGCCCCGCTTGTCGATGCAACAGCGCATCGTAAATGGAGCAATGCTGCAAATGTGCGTAATGCAAACGGCGATATTCTGAAAGCGCCTGAGATGAATCGAAGGTAATGGCTTGCGCTGACGCAAATGGCAGTTGATTATTCTTAGCAAGTGCCTGCATCAGGGCAATATTTTTTGCCCCCTGAAGAATCGTGTCATGAAAAATCGCATTAAAATGATCATAGGTTTCTATCTCTGCGTCGCCGAAACTGCTGTGCGCTGCAAAAAGCTTTTCGATTTCTTCAATACAGCTTTTAAGTGTGCTTTTCTGCTCATCGTTTAAGCCTTTTTCTGCCAAGGTTTTGGCTGCCAAACCTTCGAGCACACCACGCACTTCAATCGCATCTTGAATCAACTGGTCAGAAATTTCACGTACCAGATAACCACGCGTAGGATTCTTGATCAAGAGTCCTTCTTGTTCGAGCAGTCGAAAAGCCATACGCACTGGCTGACGCGATACACCTAGTAGTTCAGCCGTTGGAATTTCAGCAATCCGACTCCCGCCTGCAAGTTCGCCAGCAATAATCATTTTTCTGAGTTTTATTAAGACTTGTTGTCCTGAAGACATTTGCGCCACTTTTTAGCAATCAAGAATCCATTCGATGCTATCAATTTAACGCGTGTTCTGACAATGATAATTATGTGAGTTTTGCTTTAAATTTGAGTGATTTAATGACAAAACAGTCTCGATTTTGATGACTGTCTTGTCAAAAAATCACTTGTAAATGAAATCAATATTTTCCAGAAAAATTGGCACTAACACGCTGTGCTAAATAATCTTTGGCGGTAATGTCGGGATACTTGCCTTGAGGGCTTTGAATCAGCACATCCTCATTGGCTTGACAGAAAAATGCAAGGCTATAGCGAGCGCCTTGATATTCATCATCGGCTGGATTTTTGACACGATGGAAATTAGATGGCAATAAATCATCACTCCAGCGGGTGAGCATATCGCCAATGTTGCAGGTAATGAC
Source organism: Acinetobacter soli (assembly GCF_000760595.1). GTDB lineage: Bacteria > Pseudomonadota > Gammaproteobacteria > Pseudomonadales > Moraxellaceae > Acinetobacter > Acinetobacter soli. Next base: position 250,402 of record NZ_BBNM01000003.1, read on the forward strand.
ATCTTTACATGGCTCAATCGAGGTCCACTCCTGCTCGTCCATCTCTTTGCCCGGACACACCTGCAAGCCCCCTTGGCCTTCTTGCTGAAACAATAAAGTTAAACAGTCAAAATCGGTGTGTGCGCCTGCACGCCATAATCCTAGTTCTTCTTTAAGCGCAGGATCGACCGCATAATAGTGCAGCATGCGTAGGGTACTTTGATAACTTGACTGCGAAGGTTCATGTGCCTGTGTAAAAAAATCTTCTGCAAAACCGAGTTTATAGGCAAAGCAGGATAAAATTTTCATTCCTACCGACCAGCACTTTTGTTCAAAATCGAGCATATCGATTTTAAAGTGTGGAAGTTCTTGTTCGGTTGGCCAAAGCTGTTGCATACGTGGCCGGGTAATTTGATATGACTCTTTCTGATCGGGCGTTTGTGTTGAGGGCCGAATTTGTGCTTTGCTTTCCCATCCAGCATTACGAGTTAAGGGATACTGTGCTTTGATATCTCGCGATAAGGCAAAAAATTGCTCGGCCATTTTAAAGGCATGGTCGATATCTTGGCTTGAAATTCCATGGTTATACACCTGAAAAAAACCGATTTCGATTGCAGCAGACCAGAGCTGATCGGCAATTTCGTATTTGCGCTGTTCAAAGTCACTTAAATCGATCATTCGGATTTCACGTTGGGTTTCGGTGCCTATACTGCCCATCCGTGATTCTTTTTGTAGTTCCTGCAATGAAAATTCAGTTGTTGGGTAATGTCGACTGTTCATTTTTATCACTCACATTCAAGTAAATTTTAATGACATGACCCAATACGCTAAAATGATAGTCAAGTATTGAGTCACACTAAACGTCACGCCTTTTTCAAGCTAACGCTTAGAGCAATGACCCACATACTCATTTTTTATATGTTGACAGCTTCTACTCTCAATTAAATTAAGCAAACACTATGCCAATCTAAAATTGCAAAAAATCATAATGAAACGCAAGATTAAAGGCCCATTCTGCGCTGCGCTGCATCAGATTGTGGCAATGTCGGCTGTTAAACTGCATTACGATTGTGCATGCCTTAATTTTCAGGCAAAAAAAAGCCACATCTGAGGGTGTGGCGAAGGGTATTTCAAGATGCCGATTGGAGATTGGCATAAGCTGCTAGGCTTGATAAGAAGATTAGTGCCCGGAACTTAATTCAAACTTAATTTTATGCAGCGAAATGTAATCATCGCATATTATTTTCATCTTATTGAAAACGATAATTGAGCGTTACAAACATTTCGCGCGGATTGCCCGGCGTCACCCATTCGTCTTTTAAACTAGACACGTAATACGCTTGATTAAACAGATTCTTCAAGCTGAACTGAAAACTGAGCTGAGGCGTCACCTGATAGGCAGCGTTTAAATGCACCAAAGTATAAGCTGGAAGATTAAAACCATTGTCATATACATTGCCTGAGCGCTTTGACAGATATTGAATATTGCTGCCTACAGCAACTTTTTGCCCACCAGACTGCCAAAGATCATACATCATCATCAGGCTGGCATTATGTTTCGGGCTATTGACTAGCGCACTGCCCTTTTGAATGCCCGAAGCCGCCTCAGTTTTTGATACCTTAGCATCAATATAGGCATAGGCCAGTTTTAGGTTGAGTGCATCGATGGGCTGAGCGGTGAAGTCCCATTCGATACCGCGACTGCTTTCCTCAGCGGCAGTGATCATGTACGACGAGTCGACGGGATTGGTGGTGAGAACATTTTGCTTCTTGATTTGAAAAATAGACCATGATGACATTAGGCGATCATCAAAGGCACTTTTTTTCATGCCAAGTTCATAGGTCCATGCTTTTTCGGGTGCAAACGGTTGTTGCTGGATATCTAAGCCAGAATTTAAGTGAAAGGATTGCCCTGCACTCACAAATACTGAAGTGGCATCGTCCACTCGATAATTCAGTGCAGCTTTCGGGCTCCACTGAGTAAAGCGTTGCTGACCCGATGTCTGCGCCACAACCTCGTTATAACGTTGTTGATAATAGTCGAAACGACTCGCAAGCAATAAAGTCCACTTAGGTGAAAACTCAATCGCATCACTGAAGCTCAGTGCCACATTATTTTGACGCTCATGTGTGTTGTAAACACTCGACACCGCCGGTAAATTAATCCCGTATTGAGGATGGTAAATATTGATCAGACTCTCGGTCGATCCTTTTTTGCGATAACGCAGCAAATGGTTTTGAATGGTCAAATCGCTATAGCTTAGCCCAATCGACCAGCGGTGCTTGGCTTGTGCTGTTTCTAGCTCACCTTGTACATCATGATTAAACAGATAACTGGTGGTATCGTAGATACGATAGCGTCGCTCACGATTGAGATCACCCTGTGCATTTAAAATTTGATAAGCTTCAGACGAAAATCCACGCCAAGTGTTGTCTTTGTAGTTAATGGTGCTGGTACTGGTCCAGTTATTGGCCCATTGGTGACGGAGTCTAAGCTGCTGCAAATAATCATTCATGGTCATCAGACCATCGTCTTTTTCACCCAAAAAACGTGTATTGGGAATTTTCCCCAACTGCTGGTTCACAGCGGTCACTCCCCGATCGAACAGGCTGTTGATGACTGTATATTCGCTGTCATAGTCAAGTTGCGTCGCATCATTAGGTTGCCAAGTCAGTTGAGGTGCTACGAACAATCGATTGTTTTTCACTTCATCTCGAAAGCTGTGGTTGTTTTCATATGCCACCCCAATACGATACGCCACGGTGTCGGTTAACGCATTGCTAGCATCAATTGCGGTACGGTACTGATCATAGGAGCCACCCCGAAGCTCGATACTATACTCTGGATGAAATTTCGGTTTTTTGGTCACAATATTGACGGTTCCGCCCGGATCACCCGCACCATAAAGTGCAGCTTCTGGCCCTTTTAAAAACTCGATTCGCTCAATATTAATCAAATCATGCGCAGCATTCAGCCCCAGATACGCATTGACTCCATTTCGTAACGCGGCAGCACCAATGGTCTGATCGGTATTGAAACCACGAAACGAATAATTGTCCCAAAGCCCTCCTAAAGGGTTGAGTAAACTCACACCACTGACCAAGCCAATCACATCCCCAACGCGCTGTGCATTGCTGTCTCGGAGCATCGCCTGATTCACCACCTGAACATTCTGCGGAGTTTGAAATGGGTCGGTTCCCGATTTTGTGGCCTCAGAGCTAAGCGTATTTAAATAAGAATGATCTTCCGATTGCGCCATGACCTGAAGCGTCTGTAATAACGCGGTTTCTTGCGCATACCCCGTATGTAACACACAAAAAAATGGTACAAATGAATATAAAAAGTGCCTGCTACGCAGTTTCATTTTGGTGATCCAACAGTTGCAATTACGATAAATTACAATAAAATACCATCTTGTACACAAGTTTGTATAAGTCGTTTGACGTATTTTTTCCAATCTGCTGCCCGAGCACAATGCCTAAACTATGACTGCTGAATTTTTTGGTTTATTTCGATGCATTTTTTTGCTGACATTTATGGGATTGGTATGCGCTGCCTGTACGCCTGTACATGTACCGTCAGATCAGGCAAATACAGTTCAAATAGATGTGACAGACCGATACGGCAATAGAGTTCAACTGCAAAAGCCAGCACAGCGGATTGTGTGCCTGTTTGAGGCCAGCGTCGATGATTTGTATATGCTGGGTGCAGGTTCGGCACTGGTGGGCATTCCTGCCAAAATCTACAGCGCGCCGGATCTGTATCGTGCTTATTCCATTTTGGATCGACGTATTGCCCAAAAACAAATTGCAACGCCAAGTAACTGGGAAGCCTCGACCAATATTGAAAGTGTGGTTGCACTACAGCCCGATCTGGTCGTGGTCAATGCTGGTCAGACCGACGTGATCAAGGTATTACAAAAAATGCAGATTCCGGTATATGCCGTGATGTCGGAAAATCTGCAACAAACCCGAAAAGAATTACATGATTTAGGCACCCTGACAGGACGCACCAAGCGTGCTCAGCAATTACTTCAATTTATTGATGCTGAAATTGCCGCGATGAATGCCAAAAAACACAATACAACGCAGCAAAAAACCGTGTACTACGGCTGGTCTGGAGGGCGGATTTTCTCGACCTCGGGCATCGACTCTATGCCCAATACTGTCATGACACTTGCCGGGGCACGTAATGTGGTCACCACTTCAATTGATCAACCCAATGTCAATCCAGAGAAACTTCTGCAGTGGAATCCGGATGTGATTTTACTGTGGAACAGTCGTCCTGAGCAGATTTATGAGCGCCCAGAACTAAGCACCTTAAGTGCCGTTCGGCAACGGCAGGTGTATAGCTTGCGTCCGGCGTTTTTGTTTAATCCGCATACGCCCAAAATTCTGTTGGCTGCCAATCAGTTACAACACTGGTTATCTGGTTCAGTCGATGTGCATCAAGATGCAGCGCATGATATGCAGCGGATTTTAAGTGAATTTTATGGAGCAACGCATGCCGCCCAACTCATCCACATGGCTCAATCTAAGGAATAATCAGTGAAGTCTTCTGTTTCTGTTTTGATTTATCTGCTCCCTGTTCCGCTGATTATATTTTCTTTGTTGATTGGGCCATCTGAACAATTTGGTCTACGTGATTTTAGCTATGCACTTTATGCCTTTTTTAGCACGCCAAACCATTTGAGCAATATTGAACTCGCGCGACTAGAACTCATGCAAAACATTATTGTGAATGTTCGAATGCCACGGGTCTTTCTTACCTTTTTAGTTGGCGCTGCACTGGCATCGTCGGGTAATACCCTGCAAGCCTTGTTTCGAAATCCATTGGTAGATTCTTATGTTTTGGGTATTTCGTCTGGTGCGGCTTTAGGTGCTGCGCTTGCACTGCTCACTGGCTGGCTCCCGGTTCAGGTATCTGCATTTTTATTTGGTATTTTAGCCGTATGTATGACCTATGGTTTTGCCCAGCAACGCTATGAAAAAAGTTCGGTGGTGGTGATTTTACTTTCCGGCATGATTGTTTCTGGGCTGTTTATCGCAGGACTCAGTATCGTTCAGTACTTGAGCGATCCTTATAAATTACAGGCAATTGTACAATGGACTATGGGCAATTTGCATCAAGCCACATGGGACAAAGTCGAACAGGCTGTTTTACCGATTGCCCTGTCTTTACTGGGTATGTATGGCATGCGCTGGCGGCTGAATTTGCTGGCACTGGGTCAGCTTGAAGCCCAAGCGGTTGGCGTCGACCCAAGGCGAGATCAGTTTTTGTTGGTGTTATTTGTGACCCTAGCCACCTCATCCTCTGTGGCAGTTGCCGGCATTATTAGTCTTTACGGACTCTTTGTACCGCACGTCGTGCGTATGCTGATTGGGCCAGATAATGCCAAAACTGTTCCCGCGAACATTTTTTTGGGTGGATCATTTTTGTTGATTATCGATAATCTGTCTCGGACATTTTCAACCTTTGAAATTCCAATCGGAATTTTTACGATGCTGCTCGGTGCTCCCTTGTTTTTATATCTTATTCGTCGTTATCGCATGAACTGGGCTTGATGGTTATGAGTACAATTTCAATTCAACAAGTCAATTTTGCCTACCAGAAAAAAACGGTGCTGCACGACATTCAGCTCGAATTCCAGTCCAACTGTTTTTCTGTACTACTTGGTCGAAACGGAAGTGGTAAATCGACACTATTTAATCTGATGGCCGGTATTTATCCACTTCAGTCAGGTCAAATTTTATTTGATGGTCAACCCTTGGCAAAGCTCAAGGGAAAACAGCGGGCAATGCAACTGGGTTTTCTTGCACAAAGCCATCGAAGTATTTTTAATTTTAAAGTATTAGATGTGGTACTGACTGGTCGTGCTGCTTTTTCGGGTTATGCGCCTTCACAAATCGATCGCGACCAAGCCTATGAAGCCCTTCGCATGCTGGAAATTGAGCATTTACAAGATCGCGATTACACCACGCTGTCGGGTGGTGAGCGCCAACTGGTCATGATTGCACGCATCTTGACGCAAAACCCCAAAGTCATTTTACTCGATGAACCCACCAATCATCTGGATGTGTACTATCAGGCTTTTCTCATGCAAAAACTGCACGAGTTGTCGCGTCGAGGCTATACCATTGTGGCCATTATGCATGATCCGAATCTTGCATTTTTGTATGCAGATGAGTTTTTCTTTATTAAAGACAGCCAGATTATTCGCGCACAAGACAAAGCACAGGCCGCTGAGGCTGATTTTTTGGCTCAGGTTTATGATTTACCGTTTCAGCAAGCCTATGTGGGCACCCACAAGATCGTCATGCCAAAACGCCGGGAAATCAGTGAATGACACTGAGCATTTGCAAAGTAATATTTTTTACTTCGTTGATGCTCTCAAGCACATGGTGCTCGGCCAAGTGAATGGCCTGTTCGGCATCTTTATTTAAGATACACCGTAAAATCGCACCATGATCTTCGTATGCATGCGCGACATCTAATGCCTTCATGGCCCCCAGACTCAGTACAATACGAATTTTTTCACTGGCCTCCTGATGAATCTTGGCAATTTGCTGATTACCGGCAGCACGTACTAAAGCACAGTGAAAGTCTTCACTTTGTAAGATCAACGCGGCAGTGTCTTTTAAATAGCGTTCGGGAGGAATCAGCCACATGGCCTGTAACGCCTGCAATGCGGGTAACTCTTGCGGCTGTTCGAGTGCACACAGACGTTTGACTGCTTCTTTTTCTAAAATCATGCGTAAATCAAAAAGTTCTTGGTAATACCTAAATTCGAGTGGACGAATTTCCCATCCACTTCGAAAATGCACATGCACAAAACCTTCCTGCTCCAGACGATACAATGCCTGTCGGATCGGGGTACGACTTGCGGCATAACGCTCGGCCAGATCGGTTTCTGTAAAACGCTGACCGGGTTTGAGTACAAAGCTAAAAATATCTTGTTTTAATTGTGCATAAATCAGATCCGAAATGTTATTGGATATTTTTTTTTCAGATGGTGCTTTGGACATGAGATAAACCAATACGGAACGTATAAGCGGCTCATTATAATGGCTTTTGAGATTGAACGTAGCCATGACTGCAACAAATAAATGCGTGTGGATGTAAGCCTGTCGAGATTTACACCAGAAAATGCCGTGCATGATGCAGCATATGCTCAGTTAAACGCTGTAACGGTTGCGATTGTTGTGACCAGTGATGCCAATATAATGGAATCTCGATGCTGTAATTAGGCATCAGATTGATCAGCGGTTGCTGGGCGGCTTTAAGCTGGAATTCGGGCACAATGCCATACCCCATGCCCAGTTGCACTGCGGTAAAATAAGACTCAGATGAAGGAATGACATGACACGGATAACTACCCTGCGGTAGCCCAAACTGGCTTTCTAATACATTAAAATGAATATGATCTTTCTCATTAAAAATAATGGCCGGTGCACTGCGTAGTTGTGTGCGATTGATTCCGTGTGCAAACCATTGCTGCGTAAAGGCCTGAGTCGCAACTAACTGATATTTCATTTTGCCAAGATACTGGGCCTGACAGCCTTTCATGGGGTTACTTTCCACCGAAATACAGCCACTGACAATGCCTTTTTGTAGCCATGAATAGGTGTGTGACTGATCATCAACCCGTAGTTGTAGCAGTATTTTTTCTTGAATAAGCACCGTATGTAATGCAGGCAATAACCATGTCGAAAGCGAATCGGCGTTGGTGGCAATGACGGCTTGAAAAAAACTGGCATTTTGCGGGCCAGCCAGCGTATGCATTAAATTCTGCTCCAGACGACGTGTATGCTGTAAATGCTCAAACAGTTGCTGACCTGCTGGCGTCAGTGTGCATGGGCGTGCCCGAATCAAAAGCAATTGTCCGAGTTGTTTTTCCAGTGCTTGTACGCGCAGCGTAACCGCTGAAGGCGTAATACATAACGTATCGCCCGCTAAATCAAAACTACCGTGTTCCGCAACAGCCATAAATGCATCACATTGCTTACTGTCTAACATAATCACCTAAATTTTTTTTAGTTATCTCGATATCTTCTTAGTATTACTGACTTTAATTAGAAAAACCATCTACCATTGATGACGTTGGATTCCGGTTAAAAGCACACGCTGACGTGGCTTGGGGTTACTTTTATTTTGTTTATGATCGAGTCACTATGAACGCTTTTTTTTCTGGCTTTGCCGTAGGGCTGTCGCTTATTGTCGCCATTGGTGCTCAAAATGCCTTCGTGCTCAAACAAGGGCTTAAACGTCAGCATGTTTTTTGGGTGTGTCTGGTGTGTGCGTTGTCTGACTCTATTTTGATTTATCTGGGCGTTACTGGATTTTCAAAAATAATCATTCAGTTTCCAGCTTTATTAATCTGTGCCCAGTATTTCGGTGCGCTCTTTTTATTCTTATATGGCATAAAGCACTTTTACGCAGCATTGCAGTCATCGGTATTACGCCCGAGTGATCTGGAAAATCACCAGTTATTGCCTGTAATTGGGATCTGTCTGGCACTCACTTGGCTCAATCCACATGTGTACTTAGATACAGTGTTTTTGGTCGGCTCAATTTCTGTTCAGTTTTCACCTCAAAATTATCTGTTCGCTGCCGGATGCATACTGGCATCTTGGTCTTTTTTCTTTTTACTCGGTTATGGTGCGCGGCTTGTATCACCTGTGTTTAACCGTCCACATGCATGGAAAGTACTTGATCTTGTTATTGGATTTATCATGTGGGGAATTGCGCTGAATCTGATTCTGTAATACATAGCTGGTTTGCCTGTATGACCGACCAGCTGTGTACGCACCTATCAGTTACGATATTTTAAAGCGAAGCGAATTGTCTTGATAAATCGGCGTAATGTCCTGCCCATTTAAAGTCACTTTTTGATAGCTTCCCTGTAGCTTTTTGGCAGTCAGTACGGTGTAGGTTCCTGCCGGCAAAGTGCTGCTGGTACGAATATTTAACAGACCATTTAAGCTGGCAGTCTGGTCAATTTGTACGGCAGGTTGCATTGCAGATTTAAAATCAACCAGAAGCGTTGAGTTAGCAAGCTGTGTAAAATTGCTCTTGAGGCGTAAGGTGATTGTGGTATTGATATTTAAATTGCTATTAGCGCGTACATACACATCGCCTTGCCCTGCTGCATGTTCAGACAATAAACGAATCGTACCTTGAGTAATATCTATACCGCCCGTAAATGTATTGTTGCCATTTAAGCCGAGTGCGCCTGTTCCCAGTTTGGTGAGTTTTCCGGCTCCAGAAATATCATTGCCCCATTGATCAGACTGGTTAAAGCCACCCAATGCGGCATCCATGGTCAGTGTTACATCACCATTAAAATTGCCATAACCTGCACCTGCTTTAAACAGATTTAAGCGCCCATAACCTTCGGCATCATCCATCACAGGATAACCTGATGCAATTGCGGTCGATTTTAAGACCACACGGCGCTGGTTGGCAGTTAAGTAAGGAAAGCGGGTTTCGAGTAAGACCTCTGCACCTTTAGGCACATTTGCAACACGAGTTTTATCTGCAATTTGATTAAACCCATACGTCATCCACAGGCTGACTTTATCTTTTAATGTGTTTAGATCTGCGAATCGATCGTTTTGATCGTAAGGTGTTTTTGCTACAGCATAAAAGGCTTCAAAATTTGTAGTATTGGTGGCTTTCATCAACTGAGTTTGTGCCTGCTGATAGGCCTGTTGGCGCTTTTCAGGCGTCATGGCATTGAGGTTTGCGACATCGGCAGCAATAGACTGAATACGCCCACCGACTACATCAAGTGCCGAGTGCATCCCCGCAATAATACGCGAATCGCCCAAATCCATTCCGCGTGCGATCAGCTCCTGATAGCGCTGCGGCACCAGATATGCCATTGCAATGGCATTTCGACCCGCTTCGGCGGTATGACCACTTGGAAAACCGCCATCGGTATTGGGTGTATTGCTCTTGGCCGATTCTAAACTTGGCACCACGATGACATCGCGGCTCCAACGATACGGACGTGCATATTTATAAAATCGCTTGGCTGGCTCTGTCGATGCGTTGGTCCCCATGGCCTGAATAAACTCGACCACCTGACCAAAATCGAGATTGCCTTGAGCGGTTGTTAGGCCCGAGTTATTGCCTTGGTCGTCATATTTCACCTGCTGTGCATCAGCGGGTACAGCATTGATGGTGGTGGTTTGCCCGGTCAGTTTGCGCCATGGATCTGTCAGTGCGCCCAAACCAGTGGTCACGCTGTAGCTTTTACCGCGTCGATCATCGAGATAGGCACGCACAGCATCTTCTGCGCTGCGATTATGTGTGGTTTGTACGGAATAATTGATATTGTAATTAAGTACTTCTGCATTTTTTTTGGTTCCATCTGTACTATCACCCGGAATTCCGGTCCAGTTTGAGGCTTTCACCGCTGGAAATCCGTCTCGTGCCTCAGCAGATACGCCTGCATCGACCAATAAACTCGAAGGTGTCCAGACATCAAGATAACCACTTAAAACTCGAACGCCCGCATTGGTTTCAACTGTGGCATAACGCGCATCGCCTCGCTGGTTAGTCGCCCAAGAGTCGACCACTGCATTAAGATTCGACGAAACAGGTGCAGTATCTTCATAGCCCAAACCTTTGGGCGGCTGCGTGATAGCATCCGATGTAGTATCGGTATCATGATCATTACATCCTGTAAACAGCACGGAACAAGACAAAATCGAGAGGCAAAGCGCATTCAACTTGAAACTGGACATGGCGTCATCCATAAGCGTAAATAAAGATGCTATCTTTCAGTAAAAGTGTTTAATTTGTGTTAAATACGATCAAATGATTTTGAGTCGATCTACCTCTTAATTGACAAAAAACCCATTTAAATCTGGACGCAACGGACGCTTTTATCGTGTGTTCACTTTATCTGGCGTCATTCAATCTGTGTTACGGACGACATTGACTTGATTCGACGCAAAAACCTATATTGGTCGATATAACAACCAAAAGAAGAATAGCAATGAAAAAATTCCTCCTCTGCTGTGCAGTGTTGTTCGGCACCCAACATGCCTTGGCTGCCAACACCACTTGGTCTGCTGGCTCAACCTATAAAGGTACAGTGACCGTACCCATTGAAAGCGGGCCTAATGTGGTCTGGAAATGTAACGGAAAATCATGCAGCATGTCTGGCCCTTGGGGCGATGAGCTATCGCTCGACTCGTGCCAAAGTTTAGTGATGCGGGTAGGAAAAATTAGTTACTATAAAAACTCGGCTGGAAAAGTGTGGAATGCTCAATCACCCGAACTGGCCGCTTGCAATAAAGCAGCACGTTAAAGATACCAATCCAATAAAAAAACACCAGATCAGCGATGATCTGGTGTTTTTGTTGAGACGATTTATTTAGAAGTTCGCCTCACTTCGGTTAAATCTTGGCATCGATATCGGTCACTGCAATTAATTTGTGGTTTACAAATTCTTTTAGACCCAAATCAATCAGTTCGCGACCATAGCCTGAACGACCTACACCACCAAATGGCAAGTCGGCCTGCGACGTGGTTGGGCTATTGATGTAAACCATACCGGTATGGATTTTTTTGGCCACTTCAACACCGCGTTGATGGTCGGCTGTATACACTGAGCCGCCCAAACCAAACGGTGAATCATTGGCGATACGGATAGCATCGTCCTCATCTTTGGCACGATATAACTGTGTGACTGGCCCGAAAAACTCCCAGTATCGTGCGTCGTTATCATCACTGATATCCGTCATAAGCAAGGGTTGGAAGAATGCACCTTGCTCTGGCACCGGCGCACCGATTGCTTCAACTTTAGCACCTGCTGCTTTGGCTTTTTCGACTTGTTTTTTCAAGTTGTCGGCGGCCTCTTGCGAACATAAAGGCGCCAAAGTGGTTTCCGGGTCCATCGGGTCACCCGCTTTAAGCTTTGCCACGCCTTGTTTGTAAAGCTCGACAAATCGATCATAGACTTGATCGACCACAATAAAACGTTTCGATGCGGTACATACCTGACCGGCATTGCTATGGCGGCCACTGACTGCAAGTTCAGCCGCTTTTTCTAGGTCTGCATCTTCAAGCACGATTAATGCATCGGCACCGCCTAGTTCAAGCGTCGATTTTTTCAATGCCTTGCCCGCATGTGCAGCCACTTCAGCGCCGGCACCCTCAGAACCTGTCAGTGCCACGCCACACACCCGGTGATCATTTAAAATCAGAGGGATATGTTCATGACTCAAATATAGGTTTTTAAAAGCACCCTTAGGCAAACCTGCTTCAAGCATCAGTTCTTCAAATGCATTTGCACTTTGCGGCACAATCGAGGCATGCTTAAGCAGTACAGTATTTCCAGCGGCAAGCTGCGCACTCAAGATACGGGCAATCTGGTAAAACGGAAAATTCCAAGGTTCTACCGCCATCACAATACCCTGTGGCTCATAGTAAATCATGGCATCGATGTCGGTATTTTCAGTGATGAGTGGTGTTGGCGATAAAAACTTTTCGGCATGTTTGGCGTAATATTCAAAAATTTGTGCACAAATCTCGACTTCGCCTAATGCTTCTTTAAACAGTTTTCCCATTTCGAGCGTTAAAAATTTTGCATACTTCTCATTGTCGCGGCGTAAAATACTGGCCGCCTGATTTAATACGTTAGCACGTGTTTCAAACGAAGTTTCTTTCCAATCTAAATACGCGGTATAAGCTGCATCAATTGCTGCATGTACCTCTTTTTCAGTTGCAGTCGGGAATTCTTTTACTTTTTCGCCCGTGTAGGGATTAACCGTTGCATATGCCATGAATCTACCCTCTATTTTTGAAGTTTCAATTTTGAGCGCATTTCTAAAAAAATGCGTGTCCATTTAAATTACGGTCACGCAGATGATTTCTAAAGTAATTTATTCTGATCTTACAAATCGTATAACGGCGTAACATTCAAAGACAAAATGTATAAAATTAGTTGAGGTTCAGCATTATCGTGTACTCAATACCAGCTTAACCGGTATGTATTTTAGGCTGCAAGCTGATGATTGAGCGTGTCGCCATTCTATATTAATCGACCACGACATCCGTACTGAGTGCTGTTTTTTGCTTTGCTGCGTGCGGATATGCATCGACATCATGCCGAGTGGGTTCATATTTAATCATCAAACCAATCACCACCAAAGGCACCACCGCAAAAAATGAAATAATGAAAAATACATCCGTCTGGTAACGTGCCATCCAAATGGGCAATACAAACATGGCAATGGCTTGTGCGACACCCGTGACTGCTCGGTTAAACCCGACCCCAATGCCACGAATTTCTGCAGGATACGCCATGGTTGGATAAACCATCATTTGGGCCCCTGGCCCAAAGCCTTCGGCAAATAACCAAGCACCCAGTAAAATAACGGCGATATAAATTAAAAATGGATGCTGTGGTTCTCCAATCCATGCCAGTGCAACCAGCGCCATAAACTGTAGCCCGAATCCAGCAAGCAGCACATGCCGTGATGAAAACCGGCTGGCCACATATACCCCCAACAGCCCGCCTGTAAAGGCAAAAATCAAGTTAAGCCCAAGTGTGGTGGTAATGGTGGTGAGTGTATCGGTGTGGAAAAACCGTGTCAGAATTGACGGTAAAAAGAACGCAATGGTGGTGTATTGAAATGCAACCGAAACATGAATCACTAAGGAAACGACCGTACGGGAAAGATATTCAGAGTGAAACAAAACTTTGAAACTCAGTTTTTTTGCCTGATGCTGCTGACCCACTTGTTGCGGAATAATGTCATCTGCGACCTTGGCATTGAGCGCATAGGATTGGCGTAATATTTTTGCTGCACCTTGGAGGTCACCCTGATTGGCCAGCCAGATCGGTGATTCGGTCAGATATTTTCCACGTACAAAAATAATCAACAGCGCAGGCACTGCGCCAAAAATCAGAGATGCGCGCCAAAGCCAGTTACTGTGCTCGGGTGGAAGTAAAAAGTAAAGTGCCAACACCACAGCAAAACACACCGAAGAAGCGGCGTACCACATTGGGCACCATGCTGCCAAACGCGCCGCCTTGTTGCTTTTGCCTTCAAATTTTGAAAATTCAGACAAATATGACATCGCCACAGGTAAATCGATACCGACACTAATTCCCATGACAAAACGTGCCGCAATCAGCACCCAGACATTGGGGGCCAGCCCCGCCACTATCGCGGCAATCACAAACAACACCATATCGGCCATAAACACACGATAACGGCCAATTTTATCGGTGAGCCACCCACCGATAATATTGCCCACAATAGTCCCGCAGATGATGGCAGAGGCAACCACACCGGTCATGACAGGCGTTAGCGTAAACTCACTCACCACCTGATCGATACCAAACGATAATGTGGTGAGATCGTAGGCATCTATAAACACCCCTATTAGCGCCAGCCAGATCACATGATTACTTTTACCCCGACCTGCATGTTGAGAAACCAGTTGCGAGACATCTTTCGCACTTCTTATTTCATACGCTGGAATAGTTTGATGATTATAATCACTCATTTTTAAAAGTGCCTGATTTGGAAAGGCTTAATATAAAATCGATATCGAATTAAAATGAACCAACTAAAATTGAAAACCTCATCTGTTTTTTATATTTCATTATTTTTGAAATCAATAGCAAGAGCCTTAAAATAAAATTTTAAAAAATAAAAAAAGAGGTTACCCCTCTTTTTTTATTTAATTTGACTTTCTATTTAAATCGCCTGGGCATATGTTGCACGGTTAAGTTGTCGATAGCTTGCGCCCTTATGTTGCTCGCTTAAATAAGGCCCCTGACCAAATAACTTCTCACGCAAGGTGCCGGTAGTGTACTCTGTTTTATAAACACCGCGTTTTTGTAGCTCGGGCACAATAAAATCCACAACATCGATAAAGGTCTGGTGCGCCAATATATAAGCCAAGTTAAAGCCGTCAATATCAGTTTCCTCGATCCATGCTTGCAAGTGATCTGCAACCGTTTCAGCCCCTCCGACCAAAACGGGGCCATTTCCGCCCAGACTGTTCCAGTGCGCGATTTCTTCAATGGTCCAGACACGCTCTGGATCTGCATTGACATAGGCATCGAGTAAAGACTGAATGGCATTGGTTTTAATATATTCGACTTGATCGGTAGGACGGTATTGTGAAAAGTCGACGCCAGACCATCCGGACAGTAAAGTTAAGGCACCGTCATAACTGCCATAAGATTGATACTCCTTAAATTTTTGCTGTGCTTCATGGTCTGTCTCTGCCGTTACAATCGACAATAACGTATATATTTTAACGGAGTAAGGATCACGCCCTTCTTCTTTGAGTTTCTGACGAATCGACTGGACAACTTTTTTAGCCGCAATCTTAGACGGCGCTGCAATAAACACACATTCTGCATTTTGACTGGCAAATTTTTGCCCTCGCGGTGAAGCGCCAGCCTGATATAAAACTGGCGTTCGCTGCGGTGAAGGTTCACACAAGTGAATGCCGGGCACACTAAAGTATTTGCCTTCATGCGCAATTGCATGAACTTTTGCAGGATCGGCAAAAATACCGTTTACTTTGTCTCGGAGTACAGCATCATTTTGCCAAGATCCTTCCCAAAGCTTGTACAGCACTTCCAGATATTCATCGGCAATATCGTAACGGTTGTCATGATTGACCTGACCTTTTTGTCCCAGATTTTTAGATCCGCTGTCTAGGTAAGACGTGACAATATTCCACCCAAGACGACCTCTGGTCAGATGATCCAGCGTACTGATACGCCGCGCAAATGGATACGGATGCTCAAATGAAATAGAGGTGGTCAAGCCAAATCCCAAATGCTGGGTCACAGCCGCCATTGCTGGCACAATCTGTAACGGATCATTAACCGGCACTTGTACGGCACCTTTGAGTGCATGTTCGGCACTATGATGATACACATCATAAATCCCCAGCACATCTGCAATAAAAACTCCGTCGAAACAGCCTTTTTCCAAAATTTTTGCCAAATCCGTCCAGTACTCAAGTGCTTTGTATTCTGTTGAGCGGTCTTTGGGATGTCGCCACAGCCCTGGCGACTGATGCGCGATGCAGTTCATCTCGAATGCATTAAAACTAATCTGTTTTGTCATAGCGGTTATCTTTATATTTTTATGGGTGTCTGGTGGTTTAAAGCATAAGGGCTTTTACATAGCAGCCAGTTTAGGTTGGAGTGAGTGACGCAGATGAGGCATTGTTTAAAGTACTCTGTTCTGCTTGAGCCTCGATCTTTGAGGTATCTCCTATACGCCACTGATAGGGCGGTAAAGTTCCATTCACACTAAAATCACCAATAATTCGTGCTTTAAATACACGCGGATTGTGCGATGCCAAGGTTCGAATATTGCGCCAATAGCGGTCGAAGCCATATTTTTTATCTGCCGCAGATGCACCTAAGGCGTCAAAGAGTAAGGTCGAAGCATCTAGTGCCAATTGGATAATGACGCCCTGAGCTTGGGCACTTTCCAGCTCTGCCAGCGCGTTGAGATCTGCTTCAGATACACTATGTGAATCGAGCGCAGCCGAATAGGTACGCTCGAGGCTTTGTGCAACTTTTTCAACCAACACACCGGCGGTGTATGCTGCGGTGCGGATTTGACCGACCACCTGCAAAATTTGAGGATCGTTTTGTACCAAAGGTGTATTCGCATGTGAGTAATTCCGCGTACGCTTGGCAACAGCCGCAGATACATCGTAGGTTGCTGCACGGGTTAAGCCTGTAATAATCGCCAATTGAATCAACTGGTAAAACGCAGCAGAATATTTAAAACGAGTTCCTTCTGGCAGAAATTCGCTTGGATCGACCAGTACATCAGTAAAGCGTGCTGTGCCACTGGCGGTGAGTTGCTGACCGAATCCATTCCAGTCGTCTAAAATCTCGACGCCCTGTGCATGCCGCGGCACGATCACGGTTGAGGATTCTCCGTGAAGATCGGTCACCCCCACTTCAACCCAATTGGCATATAAACTGCCAGTGGTATAGTACTTTTCTCCATTCAGGCGAATCTTGCCACTTTCATCGGTCGATAAATGCGTTTTAAAGGCGTGAATTGATTCTGTACCGCCTTCCGACCATGCACTGCCTATTGTGTCGCCACGCGCCAGACGCTCAAGCCAGCGTTGCTGGAATACCGGATCTTGAGACACCAAAACATCTTCAGTAAAGCCAAAATGAATCCGCAAAATTTGAGGTAAATTCGAGTCTGCTTCGGCCAGTTCAATCAATAAGGCAAACAATTCAGGCAATGTGGCCTCATATCCACCATACGCCTTTGGTAAACGTAGGCGTGTAAATCCACTGTCTTTGAGCCACTGGATTTGTTCAATCGGAAGTTCATGACGCTGTTCACGTTGCAATGCATGTTGTTTAATTTGTTCAAATAGAGGACGAAACTGGCTTGCGAGCGTGTCGTAGCGTGTGGAAACCGCTTCGCCCCACACCCGAAACAATTGCGAAGTCGTGATCTGGGGGCGATGTTGCAGCTGTGTATTGACCGTTGGGTGATAAAAATGTGTCATATGAGCATCCATCAATTTTATTTTTATCTTAGCCAACGCATTTGTTTTTATAAAAATCAAAATGTGATAATCATTGCAGGATTTATTCATTAGCCTATCTATTTTTTTTTTAATTTTCTGTTATTTTGATTAATAAAGAATAAATATTATGAATAAAAAAATTGCTATTAAATCAGCCGACAAATATGTATTTATCGGCTAGTAAAATTTAAAATAATCAAACTTAATAATTAATGGTATAGCTTAATGCATAGGTTCTGCCTTGAGCTGGAATATCTAGATAGGCATTTGTATTGGTTATTGCTGCTTGTTGGGCAAACACGGTTTTATACTGGCGATTCCAGACATTATACACCCCAAAATCTACACGACCTTTGAGTGCTGGAAAATGTGCCAAAACATCCATAGTGGTATAGCCCGAAATGTCAGCCGCATTGTTGTCATCTTTAAAGCCTTTTGCAGCGAAAGCTAGATCGTCTTTGTAGGCTTTATTGCTGCCTTTAATGGCCAAAGCCTGCACACGCACACCATAACCGTCTTGATCCCATTCACCAAATACAGTTCCTTTTACAGGTGCGACCTGATAGGCGTTTAACTCATGCCATGCACCAGATTCATCTTTATACTGACCGCGGGTATAAGCGAGCGTTCCACCGACTTTAAATTGCTGCAAAAATGGATAACTTAAGGTTGTTTCAGCGCCATAAACGCGTTGATCGGTATCGACAACACGCGCGGCTCGGTTACTAAATTGCACGGTTTTATCCGAGGTATTGTAAAAACCGGTCAAACTGACATTTAAGCCCTGATTTTGCTCTAGTCGCCACCCGAGCTCGTAGTTATTTACCGTAATCGGCTGCAAATTCGCGGTGGTAATGTTATACGTCGAAACATCTCGAAGCATACGCTGTACATCTGGGTAGCTAAAACCTTGTGAAAAGTTTGCATAGAGCTGCTGTGCATCGTTCAGTTTATATACCGCACCCAAATTGAATAAAAACTTATCGGCATCGGTACTGCCAGCTGCAATCTCTTTGCTTTCACGTACCGGTATATAGGCATCTGTTTTTGCCTGAATGTATTGATAACGTACACCACCCTGAAGATTCAACCGATCGGTCAGTTCATAATCTGCTTGAACAAATGAACCAATACTATCAATTTTTGTATCTGGCCCCTGACTTTGAACAGCGCCTGTCGCGGTATAGGTCAAACCATTATCCGACGCGATGTATTGATCCGCCCACTGGCGATCATTTTCATGATCGTAATCGATGCCGTAAGTCAGACCCAAATTGCGATCAAGAAGATTAAATTTCGATTGTAAGGTCGAGCGCAGGCCATAAAAATCGTTATCAGATTCGCTTTGTCTGACTGTTGCACCATTGGTGACTAAAGCCCCGGCATAAGGCACAAAGCGTAATTTCTCTTTACGGTAATACGCATCGATATTCAGGATTTGACCGAATATATCTGTATTTTGATACTGGGTGTTTACACCATAACGCTCTGTAAAAGGTTGATCGGGTACATTCCAGCCTTTAATAGGCACATAATAGTCGGCACTGGTTTTGGTGTAGTCTGGGCCATACTTGGTGTCTTGTCGATCTTTGTAGTACTGAGTACCGAGGCTGAGTGTCTGAGTATCTGACACGTTAAAGCCAATACGTCCATTGATGTCTAGGGTATCGGTATCCATGGTGCTGCCTTGCCATGGACTTAAAGAGATCCGGTTGCCACGACCGTCAAACTGCGCGCCACGGCTGGTAAAGTTGGCGCCTAAAAATCCGTTTATGTTGTCCTGACTAAATGCAGCAGTTTGACCGATTTCATAGGCGAGCCCATCTGCACGGAAATTATCGGCCGATGTGATGCCAACTTTGGTACTCAAACTAAGTGGCTGATCTGGATTGGCACGCTTGGTAATAATATTAATGATGCCACCTGTCGCACCTGAACCATAAATACTGGTGGCTCCAGATACCACTTCGATATGATCGATTAATTCTGGACTAATGCTGTTGAGCTGTCGCGCGGCATCACGGGAACCCGTTTGAGGTACCCCATCAATCATCACCAGAATGGTTCGACCACGCATGGTCTGGCCATAGTTACTGGTGGTCCCGCTGCTCGGTGCCAGCGATGGTACCAATTG
Organism: Acinetobacter soli; assembly: GCF_000760595.1. GTDB lineage: Bacteria > Pseudomonadota > Gammaproteobacteria > Pseudomonadales > Moraxellaceae > Acinetobacter > Acinetobacter soli. The sequence continues at coordinate 270,078 of NZ_BBNM01000003.1, forward strand.
AGCCAGAACATCGGCCACCTTACGCCCCGCTCCAGCTTGTTGTGTAATTTCACTTCCCTGAATGGTCTGCACAGTTCCTGCAATTTCGGCAATACTTTTGGGTGTTCGGGTGGCGGTCATGACAATTTTATTGAGCGCCACCACATCTTTTTTAGATGCGTTTTCAGTTGCCGTGCTGTTTGAGTCGGTCTGATCATTTGCATACAGGCAACCCGATATCGCCATGGCCAGCAAACTCAAAGCAAATTGTTTTGTACGCATGTTACCCCCACAGATAAATATAATAAAACTAAGAATAATACTCATTATCAATAAAAAGTAAAATAAAAAGTGTCGTGGTGTTTTAAGCACTTTCACCACAAAGCTGTAAAAACCGATCACGATCACAGTGATACAGTACTGCCTGTTTTTCCGGCATATTCAAAATCTGCTTTGCTTCAAATGCAATCTGATCTGCTACGTATGCATAAGAACGCACTGTGATATCGGGTTCTCCTACAATTTTTAGTGCAGGTGTGTGCTGGAAAACAAACTGGCACATCATTTTCATTACTGCCCGAAAATGCCCCTTGCCCACCACACTTTTTTCGCCCAGTAAAATATGCCAGCCCATATCATCTGGATGTGCCGCATAGTAAAGGGCTAAACGGTCTCGAGCAGCTTCATAGATTTCTAAATAACCCACGTCAGATGCATCGATTTGAATGATATAAAGCCGCTGATGATCATCCATGTGCATTTTCTCAAAATGCACCGCCAAATCACTCTGGCTGATATTTAACTTCCACTGCGGAATCACATGCGGTTCATGCATCCAGCGATGCAGTATGGTAAGGTCATGTTCAAGACACATCTCACGTAGTCCATACTTTACTTCGCCCACCTGATAGTCAAAATGGTCAGGTAATCGCGAAGAACGTGTTGATAAACAAGAGCGTCGTTGCATATTAGCGTCTCTGTTCAGCATGGTAATAATCACGAGGATGGTGCTGATTAAAAAAGTGATGACGTTTATGCTGTTCTTGTTCTTCCATATCTTGAAATGTTGGCCATAAATCCTGCGCAATTTCGGGCGATAAAATAAAGACACCGTCTGCATCGCCAATCATCAGATCACCCGATGCAATCCGTGTTTGACCTACCATAATCTCCTGGCCATGTTCGACCAGACTTTCACCCTGATGACGCGTGGTGAGGCAACTGACAGAACGAGCAAAAACTGGCAGTTTCATTTCACGTAACGCCACACAGTCGGTCACATCGCCGATCACCACCACTGCTGCCAATTGATGATAAATGGCCGCACGATGGCGCTGCTCTCCCCAGCAGGCACGATTTGGAATTGCACGCGCATCGATGACCAGCACATCATTCGGTTCGCTTTGTAGCAATGCATCACGCAGGTTCATGGCATTGATCGAAGCGAGCCTAGCGGTTCTGACACGGCCTGTGACATGATGAATGCGATTAATGGCATGAATCTGTGCCAGATGTCCCTCATCGAGCACATGACCAATGGTCGAAGTGGCAATATTTGCATACTTTTCAATCAGTTCATTTATAGATGTTTGCATTGATGTTTTTCTCGAAGTTTGCTGCGTTGCTGCAACGGACAGTTTTTGCAGTAGTCATGTGCTGCCTCAGGCAACTGAAAGTAGAAGCAGCATTTTTGGCGTTGATAACATTGCTGTCGATTGCTCCACGCATCGAACAATTGTTTAAATGGATTTTTTGCCAGCCCAAAGTCATCGGCGTACAGCATTTGCACGCTTGCTCGTTGCGCTTTGATACGCGCTAAGCATTCTGCTGAAATCTGCCGACGTGCCATCAGATCGTAAAATTGTAAAATTCTCAGTGCCGTGTTTTCCCACAATAAAACCTTGGGTACTTTTGCAACACGGCCCAGCACTTCAAATACTTCATTTAAGTCACTGAAAATAATTTGGAAAAATGCAACAGGATCACTCGGTGGTGACTGCATGCTCTGCTCAAATTCAGCATCGAGATTAAGCTTAAGCACCCGATCCCACGCCCACGATGCATCCAGATCAAGCACGACTTTATCTAATGCCCACGGCATGTGTGGTTTATTAAGCAATACACTGTAAAAGTAGGGATACAACAGTGGCACTGCCCAATACTTGATCAGCATTGAACCTGCACAGGTGAGGTTTTTAACTTGTATTTGGGCAGCAAACTGCTGCACAATTTTCAAGCATTGATCGGGATGTAAAAGATCTGAACCTCGATGATTCCATTGATGGCACAGTTCAATCCGGATATTGAGCACTTGCTCAATCTCTGTTTGTAAGGACGCAAAACCCAGATGTGCTGGATGTGATTCGAGTGCCATAAACGTAATATTTGACTGCATGCCCCACCCTGTTGCCTATTCGTGATATGCAGTCATTCGTTGCAATACATTATGTGTTTGCCCAACCCGCGTGGGCATACTTCCCACTCGATTGTCTTGCTGTAGCAAGGGTCGAAGGAGCTGCTTATGCGGCCAAAGTTTTTCTTCAAATAGACAATGTGTAAGCAAACGACGAGCTTCTGGTGAAAACGGTACCAATTCAAGGGTATCTTTTAATGCCTGAGCCAATGCGAGCCACAAGAGTTTTTCATCTAACTGATAATGACGGGCAACCGACTCTAAAATACTGGCCAGATTGACTTGAATGCCTAAGGTTTGTAAGTACACCAGCAGTTCTTCGACGCTATCGTGATACAAGGTAATTCGAAAATCTGACGGACTTAAATACACGGGATCGTGTAATCCCGCCTGCTGCATCCAAGGCAGATGAATGCGAACAGAGTCGTGGTCGCGTAGCAGCAAGCCCGAAAACTGGCCTTGTTTGAGTACCAAACATACATTCTGGCCATGGATTTCACCCATTAAACCTAACCGAAACAAGCGCAGGTTAATCTCGAAAAACTCGTGACATAGCGTATAAAAAACATGTTTGACTACTTCGGGAGTAGGCAACTGAGCGCCGAATAGCGATTGAAACACGGATGCATCGGCCGGCCCAGACTGCCCCAGACTGGCCATTGGAATAAGCTGATACGGCGCTTTGAGTAATTCGGCAGGAATGATTCGGCGCTGTGCAGCCAAATGCATCGGTTGTTCTTCAAACAAGGTTTCATTTTGTGGGGTTAAATTGTGCGGTTGATGCGGCATAAAGCCCCACCACTGATGCTCATCACACAACCAGAGTCTGCTGGCCAGTACTGGATCAATGCGCTTTGCCTCGGCTAAAAGTTGCTGATTTTTTTGTCCATTGATCATTTTAACAATCGGCAAAAAGCGCAGTGAACCCAAGGCCTTGATGCCGAGGGGCAGTTTCAGGTGATCTTCGGGATTCAAGCCAGAAATCAGCGTTCGAATAGATGAGCTGGCATAAAAATGATGTACAGAAAATGCCAGTGGGATAAGACACCCAAGATCAATTTCTTGAGCAAAGGTGGAATCTAGAACATGTTCAAACTGCCATGCATGCATTGGCATCGGCAGATAGTTTGAGTCGATTTTTTTGGCGATCAGTTCTGCATGCAGTTGTGCTTGTTGTGTAGGATTAAGAAAGATCCGAGCAGGCTGATCAAGCTCAAGATCATGAATATCACGCCCAACCACCAGCAAATCCTTACGAACCGCAACCCACCGAACTGTAATCGGTTGCTGAAATTCTGGACTATACTGTTGATAGTCTGTCGCTGAAAATCCATCTTTTAATTTCGCTAATGGATGATAAGGCCGATCACGTAAGGCCGCATATTGCTCTAGATTTTGAAAGTGCTCGGCCGGGCTATGGTCTTGCTGACTATTTTTAAAAATTGAAACATTTGCACTCAGCGCCGATTGTGCGTCTGCAAGCATCAGATCGTCTCGAAACTGCTGAATTTTTTCAGCAGTGCAGTCAGCAAAAAGCCCTAATTGAATGAATGCGTCGTAAAGCATTAAAGCACTGGGTTCGTGATGAATCCGCTGCTCGGTATGATCGAATAGAAAGATGGCGTTTGGCTTGATCTGCCAAGGCTGCTTATAGGCTGGTGTAATCCCGATAATCACAAGCTTGGTGCGACTCTCTGTACCGTAAACTACAAAATGCGTTAGTTCCTGACAAGCCTGTGCAAGAGCGTCTTGTGCATAAGGCGCAAGCTTCTGAATCACTTGTTGTACTTGCGAAGATGTTTGCATGTCGTGCGCTGCAAAAAAATCTTCGGCCAGAAAACTGTTGAGTAAATCCTGCTGGATACTGTGTTGAAGCTGCACATGGCGCTGTAGTTTACTATTCATACTGTCTGCTCCTTGGCCTGCCATACACGAAAGCGATATAACGGATTTTGCACCTGCTTTAACTGAATTGCCGCATCGCCAAACAAACGACGTTTGGTGAGCGATTCAATGCAATATTCTTTAGCAAAAACATCAAAGATTTCATAACGTGATTGATGTTCAGGATACTGACGCTGAAAAGTATGAATGACTCCAGCCACCTTAGACCAAAAGATTCGCTCATCCAGATTGAGCTGCTGATGCAAACTAATGGCAATATCGCTCAAGGCAACAAAGAATAAACAGGCACAGCTAAAGTCTCGAACCAGATTGACATCTTCAGTTTCGATAAAAGACATCCGGTTTGCTTTTGCATGTTCTTTAGGCAAGGCATGTAGCGTTGGAAATTGATCGGGATGGGTCAAGTGTTGCGGACTAAAGCGCACACCATCGTGAAAGTCTTTTAAAATGATCCGTGTTGGCCAGCCATTTCGATGTACCAAAATCATATTCTGGCCGTGAGATTCCGTCCCAATGCCTTCGGCATAAAGAAAAAATAGAATAGGCTGAATGGTCACCGACAGAAACTGTTCGAGCCATTGTTCTGCACCATATTGATCTAGCCAAGGCTGAATGAGTAACTGCCCATTCAATTGTAAATGCCCGACGCCATTAAGCGGCATGGCATCCTCACCTTCACGCAAATAACAATGGACACTCTCTCGCCATAAACTGCCAATCATGCCATACGCCTGCTGGGCATGAGAGGACGGCAACTGGATAAAATCGAGTGCTGTGGCATGAGTTTCTCTTAAAATTGCAAAATCTAATGCTTGTGCAATTGGGCTTTGATCCATCAGTGCCTGCAACCAGTCGGTAATGAGAGGTCCATTCATGGCAGCATGAGTGGCTAAAATCCGCGAACTGGAAGTATTGGTTAGACTCATCGAGAGCTTGATATACGGCTGCTCTGGCTGTTTTAGATTGGTCAAAGTTCTGAGAGATTGCTGCGCCACATAAGCCGTTTCTCCACGGCCCAGATAAATCAGTTGTCCAGCGCTAAGCTCCTCAAAAAAAATCGGAATAAGGGTGTTTTCCCATTGCCAAGGATGCACAGGTAACCAAATAAATTCATCGGGGCTTTCGGTCTTTTGTATCAGTGTAGCCTGAAACTCTGCCCGATCTTTTGGACTGAGCTGCGCAATTTTAGTGTGATCTTGTGATGCTGATATCGACGTTTGACGCTTGACCAATGAATGATGCACCGCCAGCCAAACCAGATGAATCGGTTCTGCATATTCGACACCGTATTTGGCATTATCGAGCAGACTGAAACCCACCCGAGACTTGTAACATGGGTGATACGGATGACCATCCATCAAATAGGTTTCCAGCTGATCATAACAGTATTGACTGGCCGGAAGTGGATACGCCTGTTTATACGAGATGGACTGTACGTCATGCATAAACGTGCGCTTGATCTCCATCAGAAAATCTTCACATTTCTGCGCATTTGGAATCGCACGTACAATTTCATTTAGCACGCCATTTAAACGAGCCGGTTGTGAAACACCACGGGCATCAATCCGAATCACAGGCGCATGATTAAAACGGATTAAGCCAAAACTTAAATAACGCTGACCATAGGCCCGATAAATCACTGCTTGCTGCTGATCGGTTGCCTGTATCTCAAAGGTTCCATCGTGTTCAAAAACCTGAACAATGTCTTCATAGATCAGTGCTTGCAATAGCTGTTTAATTACACGCTGTTCAACCTGCTCTATTGCAGATTGATCGGGCTGCTGCCACGCGATGCTAGGCGATGAAACGCGATATTCATGAAGTGCTGAACTGTTTAAATTTCCCATGTTATTGTTCCTCAATTTTAATTACATGCTCGCTTTACAAGCGGATGCGTTTTTGATGTCTGGAAATTTCCATGCAAAAGGCAATGCCAGTAGCAAGCCGCCTGCACAGATTAGAAATAATTCGCGGATGGCAATTAACTGTGCCCACTGCGGATCGTGCAGGCTCAATAGCGATGCGCTTCGAAACTGTAAATACAAAGCCGCCAAGACCACGGCAACCGCGGAGCATAAACGGCGCAACAGGTTGTTGATGGCAGCACCTTGGGTCACCAGTTCCTGATTATTTAAACTGTTTAGGCCGGCTGTGGTTGAGGGCATATACGACATCGCAAATCCGAGCCCATGCACCATCATGCACAGCATCAGAAAAGTAACCGGAAGATGAATGCCCGCGCCAAGCCCTATAAATGCACTCGAAGTCAGTAGCAGCCCAATTGAAATCAGGCATTTTGCGCCAAAACGATCAAGACAATTGCCTGCCCATTTACTGCATACACTGGTACACAAAGCACTACTCATAAGTAATGCGCCTGTCCAGAGCGGAGAAAGATGTAAAGCATTTTGAACCAGAAGCGGAATCGCAAAGAGCATGACAAACAGGCCCACGGTATGCAGCACTGAAATGATCAAGCTAAAATTAAAGCCCTGACTGGCAAAAAGTTGTGCCGGAATCAGTACTGCTTTACGTTTTGCAGGCAACCACCAGAACAGCCCGCCCATCAAAATAGCCAGCAGTAGCGGTAGATAAAATGCCGGTGCCCAAAAGTCAGCGCGGGTTTTAATCTGGCTCAATGCCAGTAACAGCGCCACAATTAAAATAGACAGTGTGCTAAAGCCTTGCCAGTCGAAAGCAGAAACGCCGCCTTGTGGCTGCTTGGGTAAGGTTTTATAGCCAACGAGCAGTGCAATTAGTCCAAAGGGAAGATTTACACTAAACAATGCGGGCCATCCCCATTTCAGCAGTAACAGTGCACCGAGCATAGGACCACAGGCAAGTGTGAGCATAATCATTGCACCCCAAATACCTGTGGCAGCGCCACGTTCCGATTGAGGTGTTACCGCAAAAATAAGCCCCAGCGACAGTGGAATCATGAGTCCGCTGGCAAAGCCCTGAATGGCTCGCACCAGTAACACGGTATTAAAGGACTGCGCCAGCATACCCACCGCCGAAATACCCACAAAGGTCAGCAATGCCATCAAATAGACATTGCGTTTACCCAAGGTCTGACTCAGATAACCTGCCAGCAATAGGCTTAAACTCATGCTCATTAAAAAGATCACCATGACCCAGCTCACTTGTGCCTCTGAAAGCGCAAATTGCTGCATGAGTGTGGCCAGTGCCGGATTAAAACTGCTGTTGCTCAGGCTGACTGTGCCAGTGCCCAGCATTACACTGAGCATGACCCAGCGTGCTGGCTGATGAGACGGTTCGTGCTTAAGATCTAAGCGTGCCGAGTTGGAAACATCCACCATATTCTTTCCCTCAGTACTTGCTGCTGTACTCCGAATACGATTCGCTATTTTTACTGGCGCGTTGCGACAGCAGGCCTTCTGCACGAAAAGGTTTATTCAGTCGGCTACGATGGGGAGCGGTCTGCTGCTCACCCAGTGAAAATTCCTGAAAGCTTTGCCTAGACTCCAGTTTAAAATGGGTTTCGGCCAGAATTTGATTGGCAATTTTTGCCGAACGGAATGCCCCAAGTCCTAAGTCTGGGGTACCGACACCGTGATGATGTAAATCGGTATTTTGAACATAAATTTCGCCGTCTCCCTGATACGCCACGCGATGTGACGCATCGATCTGCCAGCGATTTTGTGTATCGTGTGGAATGAGAGCATTGAGTTTGGATAAAAATTTCATTGCAGGATAACGATATCCGGTCGCGGCAATCACAGTTTGCGCCTGCAAATTAAAGACTTGGCGTTTTTGAGTCTGGAAAAATTTGAGTAAAATACGGTTGGCACTGCTCAACTGAGCATTTTCAAGTTGGTGATGCCCTGCCAGCGTTACATGGGTTTCGGCCTGCCCGATGCTACGGTGATATAAACGCTCGTAAATATCGCGAAGGGTTGTACTGCTAATCCCTTTGTACAGATTGGCCTGTTGCATGGGCAACTGATCTTTTAGTGCTTTGGGCAACTCATAAAAGTACTGCATATAATCTGGACTAAAATTTTCCAAGCCCAGCGGTGTATGCTCCATAGGGAAGAAACCAGCAGAGCGCGTGAGCCAGTACAAATGAAATCGAGGCTCTCCCGTTTCTGGGCAAATCTGCCGGTCGAATAAATCAATAAAAATCTCGGCAGCCGATTGGCCTGAGCCAATCAGCACCACATTGCCAGACAACTGCTCCTTGCACTGCTGCAAATAACTCGAAGAATGCAAACAATCTGGTGTTTGCTCGGCAATCGATTGTAAAGGCTGCGGCAATGCCGGCACGGTTCCCACGCCAAGGACTAATTTTTTGGCCTGATGCACCGCAAGACGGCCATTGTGCTCGGTAATGACCTGAAAACCTTTGCTGATGGGTGCAATATCGGTGACGGTATGACCAAAGCTTAAATGGCTGAGTTGTTTTACCACCCACTGGCAATAATGGTTATATTCTTTGCGCGGAATATACAGGTTTTCACGAAAATAAAATTTATACAGCCGTTGCTGGTCTTTTAAATAATTTAAAAAGCTAAACGGGCTGGTCGGCTCAACCAGACTGACCAAATCGGCCATAAAAGGCACTTGCAACATCGCTTGCGGTAACTGTAGCCCGGCATGCCAGTCAAAGCCATCACGCTTTTCAAAAAACTGATATTTTAAATCGTTCCGATCATTGAGTAGTGCAGCAAGGCTTAAGTTAAAAGGCCCTAATCCAACCCCGATAAAATCAAGCATGTTCGATCTCCGTGACCTGTGAATGAACACATAGTGGATTTTTTAAATCGACATAGATGGACTGTTGTGAAATATGTGCCTGTAGTTCGTCTAGCTCATAGACACGCGTCATCAGATTGCCTTTATAGGGAAAGGTTTCTTGATATAAAAGCGTGTGTAGCAATGCACTGTCTGGATAACGACGATAGGCTTGAAGCAGATACGACTGAAGCATTTCAATCAGTTGGTGCTCGGTGACCACTCCAGTTGCACCCATGGCATTAATGAGGCCAAACAAGGTATTGCCAATAAAGTAATAACGGAAACGCTCATCGACCAAAGCCTGTGGACACACCGCCTGCCCCTCAGTTGCCAAGGCTGGAAAGCGCGCAAGAATTTTACCTGCCAACTCCTGAATATAATAAAAGCCTTGATTGTCTCGGAACCAAACCGCTTGAGGGAATCCATCTTGCAGCGCAATGAGCGTATTTTGCTGATGTGCTTCAAATGCCATGCCAAATTCGTGGTATAGCTCCATTAAGGGCAAAATGGTGATATCTAGGAAACGCTCAAACCATTCAAGTGCCACAACATGCTGTGATTGGCCAGTATGCGCCGATATTGAGTTAAAAATTTCGTTAAAACGATTGGTTTCAATTGTAGGATGATCCTGACATAACGATGCCACGCAGCTAATATCATCCTGTGTCTTAAACGGATTTTCACGCAAGATACAAATAGTTTCGTTTAAGACTTCACCATTAAATTGAATGGCAATCCATGCCGGATCACTCAAAGCCTGAAGCTTGGGATTGCGCTGTCGAAAATCGGCTAAACAATCGTCATGCCAAAGCTTGTAGCTGAGTAAACCGCGATGACATTCCTTATGTAAATTCACTCGAACAGAATTGGTAACCGCTACCGTCATGGAGGTTTTAAACATCCACGGCGCCTGCTCGCTATACAGCGTGCGTACCGAGGTAGTCGCCTTCACGTTCCACCCCAGCTCACCAAAGTCGATCAGTTTATTTTGATGTAATAGTGTTTGATACCATGCTTTGTCTTTTAAATAACGTGCCTGCCACGGATGCAAAGGAACAAGTGCGTAGTTGGGATATTGTTGAATTTTCAGACGATGATAGTCATTAAAATACGACTCGAGATCGTGTTTAAATTGTTCAGGAACCGAAAGATTATGCGCATTGTCATGTGCGACATAAGCAGGATGCACATACAAGAAATGCATTTTGAATTGATTTTGGGTTTCAGGTGAAAAGGCTTTCCAGTCGTCTTGAACAAAACCTTGCCGGCTTTTAGGCGATGGATGCATGCTATGCCCAATTATAAGTGCCTGCTCACTTTGAATAAACGATTGCTTGAGGCTGATGAGCTGGTGCAAATCAGCTTCACGATAGTGTAAAAATTGTTGTAATGCTCGGCGGCTCTGAATCCAAGACTCCAGTAATGATGAGGTATCTAAAGCGGAATATTGCTGATGATGTAAAATATTTTCGAGGAGATTGGCTGCCAGCGTGGCAGATGAAACGCGAAGCTCTAAACCATCCCGTTCAACCCAAGGCAACTCAGCAAATCGGTGCCGACCTACACTACTTTGATAAGCAATCGAGACATATAAATTCGCATCGAGGGTATGCAACACAATACTTAAAACGGGTAAGCCCCGACTCTTTTTTAACAATGAAGCAGATTGTTCAGTGGGAGGAATAAAACGACCTTGGCCAGTTTCTTGAAGGTAAGAATTTATCAAATTCTGTAACGCGATCTTATCCGTGATTGATTTCATCAACTTTGCTCTTATAAGAAAGTTGCATGAGAATACGACCAATCAAATAATAATGCAAATGCTAATTATTATCATTTACAATAAGTGATAAAAAAATACACTAAAAAAAGTGCTGACGGAGCATCGGCACGAAAGGAACAACTCGCTTTATGAGTACTTTCAGCAGGTTTTTCAGCAAAATTAACCGACCCTTTTGCTACGCTCCATGCTGTTTCTATAGTATCAGTGACACCTGTTTTTATACCCTTAACAGTTCCTATAACGGTACCTGCATCACCTTTTAATGGTTTAAGTAACTGATCACTACCCTTTTTCTTTATCAAATTCTTGCAGTTTCTCTAGAAAAATTTGCCAAGATTCTGGAATACCTTCGACTATGTCTATATAAATCCCAATTCTCTTTTAATATCTTGTACAGAACAGGATGTATTTGACGAATATCATTATGTGAAGCAGATACTCCTGTTCCAATACCGACCGTAACTTGGCCTTCTATGTTTTGTTGTTTGCTCTTGTATATCGCTTTGTCTTGTAAGCTTTCAACATTCAGTTCTTTAGCATCGACTTGTACGCCTTTGCCTTGCACTTGCCCCCCGATAATATTTGTTGTATTGCCACTCTGGATGATGGTCTGACTATCTTTTGAACCGACATGGCTATTCGCATAGCTGGTTTCTGTTCCATTTCCTTTGCCTTTACCAGCGTTACCTCCTGCCGTCACGCCGAAGGCAAGACCATCACTGCCATAACTCACGGCTACTCCAGCATTCCAACCCATACTTTCGTTTTTACTTTCTTCTGTGCGGGTTTGTTGTGCTGCTTCAATATTGACGTTGTTTTGCGCTACGAGCTGTGTGCCTTTTTGCCCCAAAAAGTCTGAAACAATCCAGCACATAAAATAGCATTAGTTTTAAAAATTACTTCCCACTAAACAATTTCCCCCAAAAGTTTTTTGGCTTCCAGTTCGGATCTAAAAAGTCATAATGATAGTCATAGTGATCCAATGGTTTTACTGGCATTAACTCCATAGGCACTAAAGGGTTATCAATTTCAATTTCTAGACCATTGATCCACGCAAGTTTAGTAAACATCACTGGGTGATGCGACCAAATATCTCCACTGAACTCTTCAACGAGATGTTGATTCAAATATTTATGTATCTTAGGATGTAAATATTCATAAATTATCTGCTGTGCGGAATTTGCATCTTTATTTTGTAACGCCGTATAGAAATCCATTTCCCATAGTTCAAAATTTTTAGGCTTTTTAATTTTTTCATGAAAGATTTCTTTCATTTGATTAACCTTATTCCAGTCTTGACGTAAAACAGCTTGAAATCTTAAAACATTAAAACGTCCCTCCCTTGGATAGTTAATCGCTTCTATTAACGACTTATGATGATCATTGTCATTCACTGTGGTCAATGAGCTATAGATTTTTATTAAATCTACATTATCAGTTAATAGTGGAAATATAAAAGCGTGTGGTGTCCACATATTCCAACCACCAGCATATTTACAACTTTCCGCTCGTAGTAGGCTAGATACATAGAACCATTGTTTTAACTCATTAACCTTCTTTATATTAATTAAACCTTTATAACCTGAATTGACAGCTAACAAGCGATACGTATATCCATTAACCTCTCCCTTTTTTAATCCGTGTTTAATAAAGTTAATATTTTCAGGTTCACTATCATCATAGGATGATATTGCCATTTCTAAACGTCGTAGCAATTCCAATTTTTTCATTTTACTATAACCTTATTACCAAGATTTATGGTTACTGCACGCCCTTCATTTACTCCAACTACTACTCCAACTACAATTTTACTGATTGGCTTTCCTTTCTGTATCGCTTGATCAATTAATGTAGATGTCTTAATCGCATTAGCATTATCAGATGTTCTTAACTCTCCAGTCCTACTAATAATCCATTCATCAGACATTTGTACATCCAGCCCTGTTGATTGATTTGCTGAATTTAACTTTACCGTTCCTCTCTCTTTTAATGGCTTCACTTCTACAATATAAAGTTCACCATTTTTGATATACACACCGTCAAAACAATTACTGCCACATTTACTTTCAAGTTTAGTATAACCACTATTTTGAAATAGCTATCCGCAATTTCTTCACGCAATATACCCGTTTGAGTATTATTAGGATTACTTAATAATTGCTTCTGTTTGTTTAATACTTCTTGAGGCGGATCAATAATTTTTCCATTTTCAGATATTTGTTTAGCACTAATATTACCTGATGCAGAAGCTTTTACTGTTGGTAATTTCGCAGGATCATTTTGTAAAATACGTCTAATATCCTTAGCTGCATCAATCGCAGCACCGCCATATTTTGTAACAACCTTCCTTCCAACTATTGCAAGTGCTGCCTCTCCTGCTGTTACTGCTAAATCTATTCCATCTTGCGTCAGTGCTGAATTGCTATCTGTTCTATTAGGGTTGTATGAATCTAAAACTTTTTTACCTTCGTTAGATTCATAAGTACCTAATACTCCTTTAACTTCATCCACTGTTTGTTTTGCAGATAAACCAGTACCTGCACCTGTTACTACTACCCCAGCACAGGCAATCCAGTCTCAAGGTATGCCAAAGCCAAACCGCAAGTGGCAACATCTCCTCCAACTGTTTCTCTGTTTGAGGTGTATATACATGCCCAAGATAAATTTCGAAGCTCTTTAGAAGTAACTTGTTTTCCTCTTACTTAGGCTTGTATTTACTTTTAGGTTAAATCAACTTTATTTATAGCTCATTAGATTCACAGCTTTTAAATCCTCAATGAAATCATTAGCCTCTTCCTTAGGAATATCAATTAATAATTGATCTAAACTAGATTCAGACAGAATCAACGCTATCTCATTAGTAAAGTATTTAACTAGACTCTCATCCCATCCTCCAGTCATGATTAAACAAACAACTTTAAACATCAACTTTTCAATAGATGATTCATATGTGTATAAAAAATCATCATCAATTATTGAAATGAAAGTAGAGTAATTATAATCATTAGTAGATTTTAACTGGTTAAAATCCTTACACAAGTCAAATAAATTTCCTAAAAAAATTTCTTTAATCATGTAATAAGTATCTCTTTCCTGCATTACTTCGCTTTCCTATTCGGATTTAAAATTACTTCATCATTATCAGTTATAATAACAGTAATATTTGGATACTTTGACTTAAATTGTTCAGCCACACCTAAACAGCTTGAACAAGCAGGTCTTTCAGTCATAATCGTTATACTTCCTTTTGCTAGACTTCTATTACCCAACTTTTGAGCTAAATATTCAAATATTTTAGCTTCACTGTCTGTTGCACGATCAACCATCATTCCACTTGCCGTAGGTAGTTTTTCTGTTTTAAAGATTCCATAAGTTGTACCAACAATATTTCTTTCAGGGTCACTAGTATTTATTCGACTATGAGCTAATAACTTACTATCAGTGATACCTTCAATTTTTAATTCAGCTGAAGCAGCATTACCAGATTTTTTTATGGTTGATGGCAAGCTTGCACGAAAATCATAAATATCCTGCTTTAATCTTATAATTTGACTCATCTTTTTTTCGGATAATATGTAAGAATTAAAATTAGAAGATTCCCTTCCAGCTTTACTATTGACTATATTATCCAATACACGTTGCTTTTCAGCTTCTGTTAAAACATTAAAGCTACTACCTCCATTTTTAACTTTTTCTCCAGAAATTGCCTTCCCGCCATAAAACCCAGCTAATGTACTTACAACTCCATGCAGTGCCATAGCTCTATCATATTCTTTGGCAACTTCTTCTACTGGACGACCTGACGTTTTTGCAATTCTTTCTATAGCCTGTAAACCAAGTACTTGCTCTTGACTCAAACCTTGAACTAGCTGGTCTAAATGTTTAGCATCTTGACTGTAAACATCTCTATTTTTTAAGTTATTTGCAATATCAGCATTATAATCTGCTTGTGTAGACCATGCAGCTTGCAAAGCACTTTGACAAGCAGATGAAGAAACGTTCCCAAGTTGGCATACGTTCTTTATAAACTCATCACGAGCCTTATCTTTTCTATTTATCTCAGCTAATTCTTTTTTTTCATTAGAACTTAATTCTTCATGTTTAGATTTATAAATTAATGCATTCTTTCTGGCAGCTTCTTTAACGGATAAGAAATTATTCTCCACCGCATTCTGCGCAACCTGCCCACTTTGTACTGTAGTTGCGACATCACCCGTTGTAGCGCCCAATGCTATGCCTGCCAAACCTACAATAGAACTGATCGTAGATTTCTGCTCTGCTGTGAGGTCTTTGGCTTCTTTTCCATATAGGAAACTCGATAATACTGGTGCCGCTGCCTCTGCTCCTCCTGCTGAAAGTCCTGCAGTCAACGCATTATTTCCACCCGCTGCAGCTACAACAATTTTATTCACTACCTTTATTTCAACAGTTGATAACTAAAATCAATATTTCTTAGATCTCTATTTTTTTCAAAAATAATCCCAACAATGTATTTAAATCTTTCATATCTATCAAATATATCAGGTTCTCCCCAACTATCATTTAAAGTATATTTTTTATCTTTATCCAAGATAGAAAATTCTTCTAAGTTATGAACTATCATTAATTGAACAACCCTCATTACATAATTTAAAACATTATCAGATATATAAAATTCATTATCTTCATAGTTTATTACATTCAACAGATCTTCTTCTAGTTTCCAATATTCAATATCGGACCACAAACCGTAATCAATCCATAGACCAATGAAAGATTTTTCATCATAATCTTTCAAATAAGTAACATTTCGTCTTAAGTTATTTAACATATTTAGTCTCCAATACGATTCATATTAATATCAAATGTACCATTTCTAGTTTCTTTTGAGTTAAGCTTTTGTGGAGAACTCGCCTCTTTCCATGCACCTCCATTGTGCCCATCAACATCTCTAGAAATATAACTATTTCCTTTTTTGAATATCACAGCACCATTTCTTGTTCTATAATTTGTTCGTGTATATCCCATCGTTTCAGCAGCTTTCTTTGCTAAACTATCTGTCGGATAAACTATTTCTCTTTGTGTTTTATTTTTAGATTCAGTCACATTAAAAATGTGCTGGCCTTTTCGAATAAGTCTAACAGGGGATATAAGTTGATCTTCTAAAAATGTAAACTGCTCTACTGGTTTATCATCAACTAAAACACATTGTTTTTTATCATTACAGGCGTAAAACTCTTTATATTGATTATTCTCTACCGCATTCTGCGCAACTTGCCCACTTTGAACTGTAGTTGCGACATCACCCGTTGTAGCGCCCAATGCTGTGCCTGCCAAACCTACAATAGAACTGATCGTAGATTTCTGCTCTGCTGTGAGGTCTTTGGCCTCTTTTCCATACAGGAAACTCGATAATAATGGTGCCGCTGCCTCTGCTCCTCCTGCTGAAAGTCCCGCAGTCAACGCATTATTTCCACCAGCCGCGGCAACTGCTGCGCCAAGTACCGTATGCGCTAGAATATGTGCCGCTTCTTGACCACTCGTCAGTTGCCCATTTGCATTTTTATTCACTTGTGCTTTGAAATATTGTCCTATTTCATAACTGGCTGCTGGGCTGAGTGTCGCGGTTGCTATTCCTAGACCTGAACTTGTCGGAGCGGATAAGCCTGAGGCCACTGTATCGATCAGCAGGCCTAAGTTTTTGTAATTTTCGCGTTTGGCTTGATATTGTGCTTCTGTAAGCTCACCCTTTTCATATTGTTCTTTGGCTGTATCCGATAAAGTATTAACTTCTTGTTTGGCTGCCTGTCTATTTTCGTCAAACCGCTTCGTCACTGCGATCTGTGTGCCGATCTCTCTTTGTACCTTGTCCTTGTCAAAGTTATTCGCAATTGCTCCGCTGTTCTCTTTTGCGGTTTCGGTACTGGTTGTGGTGTATATGTCCGCTTTGGATTGCGCTATGGTTTTGCCTGTCAGTGCCTGCTGGGCAATGCTTTCTGTTATGGTGATATTTTGAGTATTAACACCACTCTTGGTCAAGCTGCTGTCTTTGTCACTGTCTAATCCAAAGCCCACTGATTTGTTGACGCTATTGCTTGGTCGTCCTTCTTTATTTTTTCCACTGCCATCCCATCCACCTTTCACATTTACGCCGCCACTTACTCCTAGGCCTTTGGCATCGTATTCGGTCTGGTTGTGAATATCCGTATAGGTGAGCGTGCCTGTGCTGAGGCTGTTTTTATTCAAGGTTTCCGCAAGTGGGTTTGAGGTGATGATCGCGCCTTTTAAATCGGTATTGTTTTTCACATTGATTTGATAGCCGTCATCGCTTGCATATATCCCTGCCTGATCTTGTACCGAAGCATAGTTAGCATTGATATTGGTTTTATTCGCACTTCCTGACGCAGCTACTCCTGTTCCAATACCGATCGTAACTTGGCCATCTATGTTTTGTTGTGTGCTGTTGTAGTTGGCTGTGTTTTGCAGGCTTTCGATATTCAGTTCTTTAGCATCGACTTGTACTCCTTTGCCTTGTACCTGTCCACCAATAATATTGGTGGTATTACCACTTTGAAGAATAGTCTGGCTGTCTTTGCTTCCTACTTGGCTGGTGAGATAGCTAGTTTCGCTGCCACTACTTTTACCCTTGCCAACATTACCTCCTGCCGTCACGCCAGCCGCACCTCCTTGGGGCCCGTAACTTGCTGCGATGCCCACATTCCAGCCTTTACTCTGGTTTTTACTTTCTTCTGTGTGGTTTGTTGTGCTGCTTGAATATTGACGTTGTTTTGCGCTACGAGCTGTGTGCCTTCTTACCCCAACAAGTCTGAAACAATCCAGCACATAAAATGGAATTAGTTTTAAAATTACTTCCTATCAAACAACTTCCCCCAAAAGCTTTTTGGCTTCCAGTTCGGATCTAAAAAGTCATAATGATAGTCATAGTGATCCAATGGTTTTACTGGCATTAACTTCATAGGCACTAAAGGATTATCAATTTCAATTTCTAGACCATTGATCCACGCAAGCTTAGTAAACATCACTGGGTGATGCGACCAAATATCTCCACTGAACTCTTCAACGAGATGTTGATTCAAATATTTATGTATCTTAGGATGTAAATATTCATAAATTATCTGCTGTGCGGAATTTGCATCTTTATTTTGTAACGCCGTATAGAAATCCATTTCCCATATTTCAAAATTTTTAGGCTTTTTAATTTTTTCATGAAAGATTTCTTTCATTTGATTAACCTTATTCCAGTCTTGACGTAAAACAGCTTGAAATCTTAAAACATTAAAACGTCCCTCCCTTGGATAGTTAATCGCTTCTATTAACGACTTATGATGATCATTGTCATTCACTGTGGTCAATGAGCTATAGGTTTTTATTAAATCCACATTATCAGTTAATAATGGAAATATAAAAGCATGTGGTGTCCACATATTCCAACCCCCAGAGTATTTGCAACTCTCGGCACGTAAAAGACTTGAAACATAAAACCATTGCTTCATGCCTTTTATATTTTCTTTAAAATAGAACTCATACAATCCATAATAAATTGAGTCTATCGCCAAAAAGTCATATAGAACACCATTTGGCTTCTGTTCTTTAAAATTAGAACGAATAGCATCTATTCGTCTTGCTATTCTTCCATCTGCAACTTTATTGCCATTTTGAACGATGTTTTTTTTATTAATATCTATTATCATTTTACATTATTCCCTAAATTAATTGTTAAAGCATACTCTTTACTTACAGTAGCTACGACTTCATTAATTTATTTATTCAGATAAAAAATTATTTTTCAGCAAAACATATAGTTCATGTTTCAAATTATCAAATTCTTCATTTTCATTATATGGTATCTCTCCATTTTTTTGAAGAACAAGATCATTGAGTGACCCCATACCCGCATACCAAGATAGTAAATTATCTCTTACATCAATTGGATTTAATTGAATTTCTTTTGCTGCTTTTTCAAATATTATTGATTCATCTTTATAATCAAATAATCTCATCAATTCAGCCATTCTCTTTAATATTGCTTGGACATTTTTCATTTTAAACTACTCGACTCAACAACTTTTACATCCTTTATGGTCCAAGGTTTAGGAACGACAATTTGTTGCGTTCCCCCTAAATAAAAATCACGTTGTGTACCAACATCACCAACATATATTTTAGTACCTGCAGGAATCTTAATTGAATAACTTGTATCTAAAGGAGATTTAGCTCCATTTGGCCATTCAGGTAGAATTGCCTTATCAATTCTTGTTTGAATAACTGATTTTGGTTTTTCAAGACTAAAGAATTGCCCTAACGGCTGTCCCTCAATACCAGCCCTATATAATATAGTATCTTTGTCTAAAGTAATTACAGCATATTTACCACCTGCAAAAGTTTCAGCTAGATTATTTGCCAATGGACCTGAACTAATCGCAGAATATTTCCCTTCAATTTTACCTAAATTTAGTTTTTCTATTTCTTTTACAAAATCATAATTCTTACTATTTGCTAATTTATCAATCGCAGCACCGCCATATTTTGTAACAACCTTTCCTCCAACTATTGCAAGTGCTGCCTCTCCTGCTGTTACTGCTAAATCTATTCCATCTTGCGTCAGTGCTGAATTGCTATCTGTTCTATTCGGGTTGTATGAATCTAAAACTTTTTTACCTTCGTTAGATTCATAAGTACCTAATACTCCTTTAACTCCATCCACTGCTTGTTTTGCAGATAAACCAGTACCTGCACCTGTTACTACTGCCCCAGCACAGGCTATTCCTGTTCCTGGACATGCCAAAGCCAAACTGCCAGTAGCAAGAGCTCCTCCAACTGTTCCTACTGCGCCTATCACTGCTTGTCCAGCATTTTTTCCTTTACTCACAATTTTATCGTTATTTGTCCGAAAATCATTTGCTATATCCCAGTCCGAATAGGTAAATAGCCCAGTTGCTTTTAAAGCATTTTTCTCTTTTGTGTAGGTTTCGCCTAATGCTTCAAATGCTTTTAAACTTTTATAATTCACATCACTTTCTGGAACACCTTCTGAACATTTGACTAGTGCGCAAGCCGCTGCCCTTAGTCGGTCCTGCTCTTGTTTGCTTTTCCCTTCTGTTAATTTCTTCAGTACCTTAGCTTCATCAACATGTAACTGTCGATTATTTGAATCCACATTGATGGCTGTTGCTGTACTGCCTGTATTTAAACCTGCTGCAACTCCTGCACTTGCAAGGGTCAAACTGGTTACACCACTTGCAACAGCTTCCGCTGCTTTTTCACTCATACCCGTATGAGTTAAAGCCTGAGCTACACTGTTTTGGAAATCATTTATTTTAGGTGCTGAAGCTGCAACCGTGCCTGTCGTAATCGCACCTTCAAGTGTACCCGTACCTAGTGCTCCCAAGGCGGTATGCATCGCGATACGATATACACCTCCCTCTTTCCATTTCTCTGCTTCTTCTAAATTACCTTGCGCTTGTAGTTTTAGTACTTGTTGCTGGGCATAATCGGCAACAGCTTTTGGTGCATTTTCACCAAATTTTTGAGTCACTGAAACTTGAGTATTAATCTCTTTTAGAACTCTATCTTTATCAAAGTTGTTTTGCAGTGCTCCACTATTCTCACGTGCGGTATCTGTTGTTACAGACGTCAATATCTCAGATTTAATCTTTCCGGCAGTTTTACCTGTTAAGGCTTGCTGGCCTTGTTCATCTCGAATTGTAATGTTTTGAGTATTCACACCACTCTTGGTCACACTACTGTCTTTATCACTGTCTAGACCGAACCCAACAGATTTACTTACCCCTACTGTAGTTGAAGCGTGTTGATCAATTTTGTTTGGCGTCGAAAGTACCGTGTCAGGTTCTTTGTTACCTGCCGTACCACTTTTTCCGGCATTAAAACCACCACCTACAGAAATGCCCTTAGCATCATATTCAGTCACGTTTTGAATGTTAGAAGATTTTAAAGTGCCTGTACTGAGGCTGTTTTTATTCAAGGTTTCCGCAAGTGGGTTTGAGGTGATGATCGCGCCTTTTAAATCGGTATTGTTTTTCACATTGATCTGATAGCCGTCATCGCCTGCATATATCCCTGCCTGATCTTGTACCGAAGCATAGTTAGCATTGATATTGGTTTTATTCGCACTTCCTGAGGCCGATGCGCCTCCAAAGCCGACCGTAACTTGGCCTTCTATTTTTTGTTGTGTGCTGTTGTAGTTGGCTGTGTTTTGCAGGCTTTCGATATTCAGTTCTTTAGCATCGACTTGTACGCCTTTGCCTTGCACCTGTCCACCAATGATGTTTGTGGTATTACCACTCTGAATAGTGGTCTGGCTGTCTTTTTTTAGTTAGTACTCTAATAACTTTTATTGGTACTAAATTACTTTTAATATTCCCATAAGTTAATAAAATTATTAAAATATAAGAAACTCTAATACTCTATACCTATGAACGAAAAAGCAATTAGCCAATATTTAAGTTTTATTCTAAGACACAAACCAGAAGAAATTGATCTGATATTAGATCGTGAAGGTTGGGCAAATATTGAAGAATTAATTTCAAAGTCACAACCAATTAAAAATGTGGCTTTAGATGAAGAAATTATTAAGAACATTGTGAATAATAGCGATAAAAAACGCTTCCAAATTTCTGATGATGGTAAATTTATTCGCGCTGTACAAGGCCATTCAACTGTAAGTGTCGACATCACACTTAAAAAGCTTGTGCCACCAATTTCTCTTTATCATGGTACGGCCCAAAGATTTGTAGAGTCCATTAAAGAACAAGGTCTAATCTCTAAAGAGCGTCAATATGTCCATCTAACAGAAAGCAAAAACACTGCCCTATCTGTGGGAACACGTTATGGTAAACCACATATTTTAGTGATTCGTGCTTTAGAAATGCATAAGAGTGGATTCGAATTTTTCCAAGCTGAAAATGAAGTCTGGTTAGTTAAACATGTACCGATAGAATTTATTAGTTTTTTAGTAGAATGAAAATTTTGCTTCCACTCATAGGTGGAAGCCTTATTCAATAATTAAAAAAATTAAAATCAGATAAAATAAATTATCTCAATCATATTAATACAATAATTAGATTTCACTAATGATGAATTTTAACCATTCATCAAAATTCTTTTTCTCATAATGATTTTCTCTATTTCCAAGGGTGTACAAGAAAACTTTAGGATTACCACATAATCTGTTGTATCAAAACAAGCTGTCCTGTAACTATCTATAGATCGTGTAAATCGACTATTTTTTTAATAAAATTAGTGGGAATTTTTATAATCTGTAATTCGTGTACTTATGTAATACAATTTTCAAAGTTTGAAAAACTATTTAAAAATATGTTAGAATATTTATCACTTATATTTTTTAAATTAAAAAATGACTATATCTAATAATCAAATTAGGGCTTACTATACTGATGAAACTATCCGTATATATCAAGCCTACTCAGATATGATTGCTGACTCTGCTTTAGAAAATGGTACTTTCGTTTCACCGCCGTTCAAAACTGATAGAATGACTTGGATAAAACCTTCTTTTTTATGGATGATGTACCGCTCAGGTTGGGCTCAAAAAGATGCTAATCAAAAAAGAATATTAGCTATTGATATTAAGATAGAAGGTTTAAAATGGGCTTTGATGAATAGCTGTTTGAGTCATAAACCTAAACATTTAGATAACGAAGAATGGAAAATCAATAAGATTAAATATCCTGTTAGAATTCAATGGGATCCTGAAAGAGATATATTTTTACAATCATTACCCTATAGAACTATTCAAATAGGCTTAAGTGACAAGGCTGTATTAAAATACATAAATGAATGGATTGTTACTATTAACGATATTACTAATGATGCTCTCATGATTAAAAATTTAATAGATAAGGATGATATAGAAAAAGCAAAAAAAATGATTCCTGTTGAGAAAATTTTTCCTTATTACTTTAATTAAAAATAATAATTAATAAATTAAAAAACACCCCAATTTCACTATAAAAAATGGGGTGCTTGAGTAACATTTAAAAATCAATTAAAACCACTAAAAATACCGTATACAACTTTACCATTTTTAATTTCTTTTTCAAATTCTGATTGACTTAACATCTGATTTGATAGAGATTTATATTGCTCTTTAATATGTGATTGCCAACTAGTAACAGGCATCTCGTACACAGGAGATTCAATTTCATCCAAATATATTCCATCATTTTTAAACTGATTCAAAATTTTATTTACAGCTTCTTCATAGGAGGAAGCGTTAATATAACAATTTACGAAAGCTTTACTCATGGTTAAAGGCATGATTGTTTCAGCTACAGCATGAACTTTGCATAATATTATAAAAACTTTCATTTTTTAGGTACCTTGTTGGGGTCTAGAGGAATTAAACGTACGCTCTTAGGATCTAAAGCCTCTCTGAACATTTGAATCTGTTCAGGTGTTCTTAGTCCATATTGATCAATTGCTTTATTAACGTCTACTACAATTGGAGCAGTAGGACTTAATTTAGCTGCATCACTCTTATAATATATGGATGTCTGTCTAAGCTTTTCTAACAGTTTTTGATCTACATCAACTGCTGTAATAGTAGCTTCACCTTTTCTGTTTATTATTGCAAATTCATGAGCTCTTGATTCATCACCAAAATTTAAAAATAAAGCACGCTCATTCCCACTTTTAGTAGTAACAACAGACACTTCACCATCTAAATTAATCCTAGGATTGAATTGACTGTCATCAACTCTAAATACTGTTATTTTCTCCTCAGGATTGATTTTACCAAACCACTCTTTTACCGAACCAACTAATTTAGACCAAGCGCCTGAGTCCTTGGCAACTACAACGATTGGCTCTAATAATTTTGCTGCTCCCCATGAAGCTGCAGCTGTTGCTACCGCTTCACCTCCTTTTTCTAATATCTCTTCTTGAGTTGCATAACGCTCACCTTCTCTTAGTGCACATGAAAATCCTGCAACTTTTACACAGACAATAAAATCTCCATCAGCATTAATTTTATAAGTATTATTATCTTTAATAGCCTGTAACTGATCTTTTGCATATTGACCATTCTGATCTTTTTTAATTTCATCAATTTCATGGGGTAATAACACATTTTCTAGTGCATTATTCTCCACCGCATTCTGCGCAACCTGCCCACTTTGTACTTTACTTACGACATCACCCGTCGTAGCACCCAATGCTGTGCCTGCCAAACCGACAATAGAACTGATCGTAGATTTCTGCTCTGCTGTAAGGTCTTTGGCTTCTTTTCCATACAGGAAACTCGATAATACTGGTGCCGCTGCCTCTGCTCCTCCTGCTGAAAGTCCTGCAGTCAACGCATTATTTCCACCCGCTGCGGCAACTGCTGCGCCAAGTACCGTATGCGCTAACTCCTGCACTTGCAAGGGTCAAACTGGTTACACCACTTGCAACAGCTTCCGCTGCTTTTTCACTCGTACCCGTATGAGTTAAAGCCTGAGCTACACTGTTTTGGAAATCATTTATTTTAGGTGCTTAAGCTGCGACAGTACCTGTAGTATTGAATTATTTATTAACTTGGGTAACTATCAGATCGGGTTTGAGCTGGTACATTTTATGCAAAAAAGCCCTTTCGATATGCAAGTTATTCTTCATAACTCTCTAATTTACTATTCAGTAGAGATAAGAGAATCATATATTCCTTCTAATTAAAAGCTGCATTCTCAATTTCATAAACTATCTTTTCTAATTCATTTTTCTTAATAAAGCACTCATTTATTTTATACTGTTCTAAATCTTTTAGAGAGAAATATGTATTAGCTATTTTATAAGAAATTAACCTTATCTCATCTTTATATCCAATACAAAATAAATCATATCTATCCTCTCCAAACGAACTACTTTCTAAATTGGCACTATATACAAATTCATTATAACCATAATTAATCCAATCCTTATCATTGTATTCACCTTCACTTTCAGCTATAAAATTTAAATAGCGATATAAAAGCATAGATTTAAAACATTCATCCAAATCCATATGGTAATAGTCACTATTATCAACAATATGATTTAAAGCTCCTTCTATAATAGATTGCCTTTGAACATTAAACATTACAGACACTTCAGAAATATAATCATTATCATTTATAAAAAAACCACAAAGACAATCATAATCATTCACTCCTTTTATATAACTAATTGGATTCATGACTAGAGCTAATTTTTCTTTATTACCAAAAATCATTATTTATTTACCTTCTTAGGATTAATACCAAAATGTTGAAATACTTCATTTGGAATCTTATTTACTTTCATTATCTGCTGAGGGTTTTGATCTATCCCTGTTCGTCCTGCCCAATGATAAATATTAGAACCGGTTCCTTAATAAGTAAATTGATGAATATTTCCTTTTGAATCAACAGAATAACGCTTATTAGAATCTCCAGAAACAGGAATTGATTTATTAAATAATGCTAGAGAATTTTTTGGCTCAATTCCTGCATTTAGTCGATTTCCTTCCCCGCCCAGGGTATGTTTAGGATTGGATTTATAGATTAAACCATTATTAGCAACTGTCGGTGTTGAAACAGGTAATCTTTTATCAACATTAGCTGATACTTTTCCTTTAATAATTTTACCACCAATACCAATACCCGAAGCAACTGATACTAAATAAGTTGCCTGTTCATCGGTAAGATTAAATTTTTCTTTAAATTGATGCGCTAACTCCGTGTTCCATACCATTCCTTCGGCATCTATTTGCTGTTTAAGTAAACCTTGGGAATATATTGCAGGTAGGTTATTAGCTTGATCCAATACTTTTTTAATATCATTTCTAGAAGTAACAATAAATCCATACTTCTCTTTGCAAAGAACAGTATTCATAGAACATACTGCTGCCATTACTGCTTGTTGTTCTATAGATAAATCTTTATATTTCTTCTCAACTTGCTCGCAATTATTATTCTTTTTACAATCCACCATTTCCTTGTTAAATTTAAGTATTTGTACTCTAGTTAAATAATTATTCTCCACTGCATTCTGCCCAACCACACCTGCAAGCTGCGCATTAAACGATGAATCTCCTACCGTACCTCCAACTACTGCGGTCAAATCCCTGATCTGAGTCTTCACATCTTCGGGAAGAAGATTTGGAACAAATTCACCCTTTTCATTTTGGTAAGCTGGATCAGGATGATCTTTATAGTATTGATTGGTCAAATACGTTGCCGCCGCTTCACTCACAACTGCTGCACTTCCTCCTGCCGTTGGGTTGCCATTATTCACATACGCCAGTGTTGCACCTAAGATCGCATGGTTCGTCATTTGTGCTGCGGTGTTTTTATCTTCACCGTGTCCAAACTTCTCACCAATCTGCTGTGCTGCGTATGGTGCAAATGTATTCACTGCAACTTGTAAGTCAGTTTGTCCTCCCAATGCATCTGTCACTGCCATGGTCACTGCATTTAAGGCACGGCTCTTGTCTCCTCCCATGGCCCATTGTGATGTCACTGTCTTTTCTTTTGTTAAGGCGGCATCATACACTGCACTTTCTGCGAAGTATTGATTCTTTTACTATCCAATGCTGGCATTAATATTACCAATTTGGGTTTAATCCATGTTTTTTGTTGCTAATAATGCTGATACTGACTTGTGCAACTTCAGCAAGATTGCTTACATTACTCCCAGCATCTTTTATGTTCGACTTTGTTGCACAAGCTTAGTATTAAAGCTTATTCTTTTTCTTTCATAAGAAGTTAATAAATACTTGTACACTTCTCATAGGCTAAGCGTACCGCTTGCCCTAATTCTTCATCCGTTGCATCATTTGGAAGCATAATTTCATTATCTTTGATTAAACCTGAAAAACTATAATCTAACCCATCTTGATGTGAGGGTGAAATTTTATAGGTATCATTGATATATGTTATGCCAACATTTCTCATATATTTGAATAATGCTTTTTTTGATTTGTATCCAAAATCTGCCATTAATTTTTTTATCTCTTTCTTTCATTAGTTTATCTAACTCTGGAGAGAATAAAATACCTTTAACATCTTCGGGCGGAATACTTTTTCCCGCATTTAAAGCAATTATAATTGACTGACCCAATACCTTATTAGACACATCTAAGGACAATATTACACGTTCAAAATCTAAATTTAAAAGCCCACTTCCTTGATGCCATGATTCAACTTCAAGATATTGATCATTAAAATTTACTGCTGCCATCTTCATTTTATTTCACCTTAGTTACGTCTATTCTGATACCTTTACTATTCGCATATTCAATTGATTTTTGAATAGCATCTTTATAAAGTGTTTCGTCAAATTTGTGGACAACCCCAGACTTGTCCACATATCTCAAGAATAATAACTAAAAGTAATCTATAAATTAATAAATACTTGTACACTTCTCATAAGCTAAGCGTACCGCTTGCCCTAGTTCTTCGTTCGTTGCATCATTTGGAAGAATAATTTCATCATCTTTACTTAAGCCTGTGAAACTATAATCTAGTCCATCTTGATGTGATGGTGAAATATTAACTTTACTGTCCAATTCAATATCGACAGATCTCATATTCTTAAATAGAGCTTTTTTTGATTTATAACCAAAATTCTCCATTATTTTCTTATTTCTTTCTTTCATAAAATCAGCTAATTCTGATGAAAATAAAAATTCTTTAATACCCTCAGGAGGGATATTAGATCCAGCAGATAATGCTTTCATGATCGCCTCACCTAAAATATGGTTATCAATTTCAATTTCAAAAATCAAAGGAATGAAATTTATATTAAATACAGACATTCCACCATAATTCCATGAAATGACTTCAATATATTTATTATTGAAGTATACTGTTGCTCGTTTCATATCACTTAACCTTTGTTACCTTAATTTTAATACCTTTACTATTTGCATAATCAATTGACTTTTGAATAGCACCCAATTGGCTTTTACTTGTGTTAGCAGAAATAGCCAATTGCATTTCTTTTGATTTTATATCACTATTTTTTATTTGTAATGTCTCTCTACCATCTTTAGTAAAATTAGCCATTTGATCAACATACTTATTAATCTGAGACGTAATTTTTTTAGGGTCTTGATAAGTCTTGGCCGCTGTATTTAAAGTTTTATCACTTGTAGCCAAACCTGTTGCAGGATCCCAGTGATCAAATGCCTTAAAATTTGACTTAATCGAATTTAAATCAATTGTTGTTGCAGACGACGTAGATTGAATATAATTTTCCTACGGTTTCCCCTGTTCATTAATACCTTTCCCCCACGTCATCCCCACAGTATCTGAACTAAGGACTTTACTATCCTTTAAGAATACCACTCCCGGTAAAACACTGCTTACCCCATCAACCGCTGATAATACCCTTTGACCAGTGGATAGTTGAGTACCACTTAATAACGTTTGTCCTGTTGCTGCTCCATAAATCCCTAATACCGAGTTAGCCCCAGGACTAAAGAATGACATATCTTCAATTGACTTTGAAAGCTCCTGTTTATGCGTTACGTAGTAATAAACTTGATCAGCGGCAGGTAAAATTTCTGCTTTAAGCACACCATTTTTATTTACTACAATATACTTAAGGCCCGATCCATCAGATTTTGGGTCAGGGTTAGATATGATATCTCCAGGTTTATAATTTTTACCATTTAATATGAGTTCTTTTTGCGCATATTTCATGGCATCCAATGCATTTTCAGTTAGTACAGTTTTTAAACACTGTACATTACCTTTACATGCAAATTCTCTTTGGAAATATTCATTATT
The DNA here is from genome assembly GCF_000760595.1 of Acinetobacter soli. Lineage (GTDB taxonomy): Bacteria > Pseudomonadota > Gammaproteobacteria > Pseudomonadales > Moraxellaceae > Acinetobacter > Acinetobacter soli. The sequence goes on from NZ_BBNM01000003.1 coordinate 298,681, forward strand.
CTTTTGAGGCTGTCCTTTAACTCCAAATATATTATTCTCTACCGCATTCTGCGCAACTTGCCCACTCTGAACTGTAGAACCAATATCACCAGTCGTTGATCCAACTGCACTACCCGCTAAACCTACAATAGAACTAATTGTAGATTTCTGATCTGCTGTGAGGTCTTTGGCATCTTTTCCATACAAGAAACTCGATAATATTGGTGCCGCTGCCTCTGCTCCTCCAGCTGAAAGTCCCGCAGTCAACGCATTATTTCCACCCGCCGCCACAACTGCTGCACCAAGAACAGTATGTGCCAATATATGCACTATACTTCCTTCGGCATCTTTTCCTTTAAAATACTGACCGATCTCATAACTGATTTTTGGACTCAATGTGGATGCTGCAATGCCAGCATCAGTAACATACTATCTCAAGCACAAATCATACAAATCACTTCTTAATGTTGAAAGTTTTTCGTTTTTATCAAAAGGATAGACTCCATTCTTTGTTAAAAAAATATCATTAAACGATCCCATACCGCCATAATTTCTAAGGATATCAAATTTTACTTTCTCTAGATTTACCTCAATATTTTCTAGAAATCGATTAAATACTTTCGACCAATCGAATAATTGAAACTCATCAAATAATTTTATCAACTCAATAATGATAAATTTTATAGATTTAAGTTCATTGATTTTAAAGAACTCTCGCTAATTACTTTTACCCCAGGAATTTTCCACGGTTCAACGACAACAATCTGCTGTGTTCCTCCAAGATAGAAACCATTTTGTGTACCAACCTCGCCAGAATAAATTTTTGTACCCTTTGGAATTAATATACCATAAGTTGTATTTAATGAAGATTTAGCACCATTTTTCATTATATTTTCATTTAATCTTTATTCATCTTTTCCAAAAAAGTTAAAAACATTAGGATAAGAGACAAAATAAATCCAATTGATAAACATATAAAAATACCAAACTGAATGTTATCAAAATCAAGATATCCTAAATTAAAATAAATTTTAGTAGCTATTAATAGAAAAGCAACTAAGCCAGCAATAATACCTTTAATAAAACTAATTAAATAAGGATGATTCTTAGCCTCAAAATTTGCAATAAAAAAAGAAATAATAATCTCTATAAATGCGGTTAACATTATTTTCTCTCCTGTTGCTTTTGATTTTCATTTGAAGTTAAATTTTTAACAATCTTTCCACCAGCTTGGTTTAGTATTTGTTGATTTCCAAAAATAACTAGACCTCCCACATTTTTTAAATTAGTAGGAAGATTTAAGAAACCGACTTGTGTAACTCCTGCTGAGGAAGCCAATCCAGCACCATATAGTCCAGTTACAGCACTTGAAAAACCAATTCCTATATTTTGTTGATAATTGAATGAACAAGTTGGACAGGTCCAAATTTGGTTAGCAGCATCCATACCACTTCCTATAATTCCACTTTTAACAGCAACCTGACTAACTGGTGAGATAATTTGATAGGTTGCAGCTCCCTCAGCAACTAAATAGGGTGCTGTAGAAATAGCAGCTCCAGAAATAGTTATTTTTCGCAAATTACCTTGTTGCTTTAATGCATCTGCTTGATTTTTATCCTTAACAAAATTACTAATAGTTGTTGGAATCATCAACTCTAAAAGTCCATTCTCCTCCACCGCATTCTGCGCCACCTGCCCACTTTGTACTGTAGTTGCGACATTACCCGTCGTAGCGCCCAATGCTGTGCCTGCCAAACCAACAATAGAACTGATCGTAGATTTCTGCTCTGCTGTGAGGTCTTTGGCCTCTTTTCCATATAAGAAACTCGATAGTACTGGTGCCGCTGCCTCTGCTCCTCCTGCTGAAAGTCCCGCAGTCAACGCATTATTTCCACCAGCCACGGCAACTGCTGCGCCAAGTACCGTATGCGCTAGAATATGTGCCGCTTCTTGACCACTCGTCAGTTGCCCATTTGGATTATTATTCGCTTGTTCTTTGAAATATTGACCAATCTTATAACTTGCCGCTGGGCTGAGTGTCGCGGTTGCTATTCCTAGACCTGAACTTGTCGGAGCGGATAAGCCTGAGGTCACTGTATCGATCAGCAGGCCTAAGTTTTTGTAATTTTCCCGTTTGGCTTGATATTGTGCTTCTGTAATCTCACCCTTTTCATATTGTTCTTTGGCTGCATCCGATAAAGTATTAACTTCTTGTTTGGCTGCCTGTCTATTTTCGTCAAACCGCTTCGTCACTGCGATCTGTGTGCCGATCTCTTTTTGTACTTTGTCCTTGTCAAAGTTATTCGCAATTGCTCCGCTGTTCTCCTTCGCATTTTCTGTACTGGTTGTGGTGTAGATATCTGCTTTGACTTGTTCTACTGTTTTGCCTGTCAGTGCCTGCTGGGTAATGGTTTCTGTTATGGTGATATTTTGAGTATTAACACCACTCTTGGTCACGCTGCTGTCTTTGTCACTGTCTAATCCAAAGCCCACTGATTTGTTGACGCTATTGCTTGGTCGTCCTTCTTTATTTTTTCCACTTCCATCCCATCCACCTTTCACATTTACGCCGCCACTTACTCCTAGGCCTTTGGCATCGTATTCGGTCTGGTTGTGAATATCTGTATAGGTGAGCGTGCCTGTGCTTAAACTATTTTTATTCAAGGTTTCCGCAAGTGGGTTTGAGGTGATGATTGCGCCCTTTAAATCGGTATTGTTTTTCACATTGATCTGATAGCCGTCATCGCCTGCATATATCCCTGCCTGATCTTGTACCGAAGCATAGTTAGCATTGATATTGGTTTTATTCGCACTTCCTGACGCAGCTACTCCTGTTCCAATACCGACCGTAACTTGGCCTTCTATGTTTTGTTGTGTGCTGTTGTAGTTGGCTGTGTTTTGTAAACTTTCGATATTCAGTTCTTTAGCATCGACTTTTACGCCTTTGCCTTGCACCTGTCCACCAATGATGTTTGTGGTATTACCACTTTGAATAGTGGTCTGGCTGTCTTTGCTTCCTATTTGGCTGGTGAGATAGCTGGTTTCACTGCCACTACTTTTACCCTTGCCAACATTACCTCCTGCCGTCACGCCAGCCGCACCTCCTTGTGGCCCGTAACTTGCTGCGACGCCCACATTCCAGCCTTTACTCTGGTTTTTACTTTCTTCTGTGCGGGTTTGTTGCGCTGCTTGAATATTGACGTTGTTTTGCGCTATGAGCTGTGTGCCTTGTTGCCCGATAACGTCTGAGCCAATAATATTAATATTGGATTGATCCCCTGCGCCTGTCGCGTTCAGGTTCACTTTACCACCTGCATGGATCTGGCTGGCGCTGGCGTTGGTACTCTGAACTTGGGTTTGATCGGTATTCTTTTGTTCTCCGTAGGTAATGCTAGCACTGACCTGTGCAGCCTCTGCAAGATTGCCTGCACTGCTCGCCGCATCTTTCAGTTTGGATAGGGCTTGTCCTGCTTTATAGCTATCAAATGCACTATTGGCTGCTGCCATGGCATTCACACGATCATTCTTGCTCTGACCCACTTGCTTGGTCGACTCAACCGCACTTTGTACCGCAGTCACTACGGGTACATTCACCGCAATGGTCAGACCTTTCTGCTGCATCTCATGTTTGTATAGGCTGTCTTGTTGTTCTTTGGCCGCTTCTACATTGATTTGCTGTGCCTGTACATTTACATCACCTTTTTGCGATGAAACTGTACTGCCTGTTTGTTGATAGGTCTTACCTGCAATAATATTGGTATTGCCATTTAAGCTGCCCACCTGAGAGGCACTATTGGTAAGTTGTTGGCCGGTCTGTAAAGTGGTGTCTTGCTTTTTACCTAAACTAAAACCAATACCGCCTGTAGACATAAAACCTGATTTTTTAACAACACTATTGGTTTCACTGTTGTACTGGTTTTGTGCACCTTCAATCGTCACATTTTCTTTGGCTTGTATCTGGGTCAACTCATCAGACACTATATTGCTGCCACGGACATTGATATTTTCTGCATCCAATAGCACTTTTTTGCCTTCAACAATACTGCCCACCGCAATATCTGAACTACGATGGCTAAAGTCGCTGGTCGTAGAGCTGCTCAGTTTACCTTTCTTGGTAAAGCTTGACTGATCTTGTTGATCAAGTTTGTTTCGACCCTCTTCAATCTGGAGTTGCTCTTTAGCTTGTAACGCGGTTAGGCCTTCTGAACTACTGATTTGTGAACCATGAATCTGGATATTATTGCCTTGTAAGCTTAAATCGCCTTGGCTCTTAATTTGGCTGCCGACCTCAACTTGTCGTGTATCTAAATGATAAGCTTTTGAGCTACCCACCACATTGTTGGTCACTTGCGTATTCAGGCTACCGACTTTAAGGTCACCGCCTGTACGAATAATCGTTTGTCCACCGCTATTATTTTGGATATTTGCCGCCAATATACGAGTGTCACCCCCAACGTTCATCACTAAGCTTGGCTGATCATTCAACGCTTGCTGTTGTGCTGAACCGACGTAAAGACCCGCAATTCGATCTATTCCTGTCCAGCTATAGTTGCTCTGGCCTAATGCATTTTGGCTGCTCTGTGTGGTGGACTGAATATTCAGGTTACCTTTTACCTGCAAATTCATGGCTTGATCGGCCTGAATCATACCACCAATATTATTTAAATCTTTTTCTGTACCCAGACTAACTACGCCACCACGGATGTTTCCAGCAAGGTTGTTTAAATTCTGGCTATTAATTTGAATAACTTGTCGTCCTGCAATGGTTCCTGCATTGGTCAAATCTTTACTTAAATTGAGCTGAATACTATCGGCACTAATTAAAGTGCCATCGCCTTTTAAATCACCCACACGCGCTTTAACATACACCTGTGGCACTAAAGCTTTGGTTTTTGTACCATCTGGTAGGGTAGTTTCTTTTTCGACCAACCACACAATATCACTGCTTAACTGCGCCATTTGTTCTGGCGTGAGTGCAATACCGGGGCGTAAGTTGTACTGTTTTGCATAACTCAGCCCATTGTTCATGAGCGCTTTATACTGTTCCTCATCGGAAGCATATCCTTGTAAGAAACGGTAGCCAGTGAGTTGAGCAACTTGGTCCTGTACCATACGTTGTTCATAGTAACCATCACCTAATCTTTTTTGTTGAAGTGCTGGATCAAGCCCTAATGCATTCAACATATAATCTGAAGATAGCCAGTTGCGATAGTTACTAAACGCTGGGTCTGTTTCCACAAGGTACTGAGCACGGCTGTCTGGATTTTTACTATATAACGCATTATTTGGAACTTTAACGTTGGCATTGTTGGTACGAATTTCAAAACCACTGCCATCAATCTGTGCTGTTTGCCCCTCAACAGATGTCGCTTTTGTCTGATTGTTTTGAATTTGATCGACTGCGCTACTATTCAAGGCTTTATGATCGGTCGTGTTTGCCCCGACTACGCCTTCAAGCTGTGCCTGTCCTGTTTTCACTTCATTTGATTGAATACGATCAGATTGAGCTGTCGTTTGTTGAACTGCTGCGGTTTGATTCGTCTGTGTAGTTTGCTGATCAATCACATTGGCATTATGGTTTTGACTCAGCGCCTGTTCAGTCAAATTATCTTTGTTGACTTGCTGGGTTTGGTCTTGCACTTTAACAGGCGTCGCAGTGGTCGGATTTTCATAGATAAATAAATCTACCCCTTTGGTCACATCTGCTGGGTTATAAGCCTGTTCACCAGAAGCCCAGACACGATCGTGCCCCTTGCCGTCATAACTGCCCGAACTCGGCGTTACCGTTCCTTCTTCATGCGTAATTTTGGTGCCTTTGGCATCGACATTGTGAATTGCTTTGGCATCTCCAATCAGCTTTTGACCTACCATAATTTGGCTTTTGTCATTATTGATTGTGCCTGTGAAACTTAAATTGCCTCCAGCACTGATCACAGCAGGCGCTGACTCATCTGCTACCGTCGTCGTGGTCGTTTGAGTACTTTTCACATGTTCATAGTGGTCAGTACTGTAAAGTTGTCCGTTGTAAACCACATAACCTTTAAACATATTGCCAGCCGAACTGTCTCCACTGTTACTGACAATAAAGAAGCGGCCTTCTGGACGGCTTAAATAATCCTCCATCGTGGCATTATAGTATTGTGTTACGGTTGGGTCTGTGGCCTGTAACTTGCTAAACAGATCTGGATTCTGGCTATAAATTTCCTGCGTAATTAAGAACTGATAACCAGGGTTATACCTTCCGGCACGCGAATCTGAAATATACATATTCCAGTAATCAAGTTGCGCTGTAGTCTGCTGTTGTTTGGTTGTAAAAAAGACATTCTGGTTATTCACCGTATCAACATTCAAGTCGATATTGCCATTGGCATTAATCACAGAACTTCGGTTATTGACTTGCTGCGCAGTTCCTTGCGCATGCCACTGAGAGTCAAGCGAACCTCCTATACGCAAGTCTCCCATGGCAATAATTTGCGACCCACTTTGATGATTAAGGTTATTTTCCAGATTGTTTAAAACCTGTACCCCCAGATCCAGATCACCTCTTGAGGCAATGACTGGCGCTAAACCATTGAGGCTTTGGTTATTTAAAGTATTCGCCTGAATTGCAATATGGTCACCATAAATACGTCCAGCAATATTATTGAGTTGGCCTGCCTGAACATATGTATTTGCACCATTAATGAGTCCATAGTTATTGAGTACGCCTACAGCTTTAAGTTGAGTTTGCTGGCTTTCCAAACTGCCATCTACAGCGTTTTCAATTGTATTTGCTGAAATAGATAACTGTCCGTTGCTTTTGATCGCGCCATGATTGCTCACTTTACCTTTAGAGCGCAGGTTTAAATTTCCCTGTGCCTGCAACTGACCTTGAGCATCTTGTACATAATCATCATTGAGCTGAAGATTGAGCTGTCCCTGACTTAAGACCTTACCGTCGCCTGTTAAACCTTTGGCTAGAATATTTAAACCTGCAGTTGATGAGCCTTCTTCACCTGCAATAATCATCCCTTGCTGATTGTTTACAATTAGACGGTTATTGTCTTGCTGACCTTGTATTGTTAGTTGATCAAGACTACTAATTAAGCCTTTGGTATTATTTAAATTATCCGAAATATTTAAATTCAGTTGCTGCTCAGCAGAGATGCGCCCAGCACTATTATTTAAACTACTTGCAGCTATTTCTACTTGCCCTGCCTGAATACCGTAATTCTGGTCATTGTCTGAATTATCAATATTTTGACTCGCAATTTTGACTTGCTTTGCCGCACTAATCAGGCCCTGCTGACTATTATCGAGTTGGCTTCCAGCCATCAGGCCTGTATTGAGGCTAATGTTTTGATTCGCACTGATTTTGCCTTTCTGATTATTAATCGTACCTGCTTGTCCAACACTATCGATCAGTAAGTTTTGTCCACTGGCGAATAAGCCCGCATTACTGTTATTCACCTGAGGCGCTTGAATGGTTAATCCATTACCAGCAATAACCTGACCTTGTTCATTATTTAATTCTGAAGTTTGTAATAAGACTTGCCCTAAAGATTGAACACCTTGAGCCAACTCTGTCTGGGTGGAATTTGAATTAGTTTTACGGTTATCAATGAGTTGCACGGCGTTTATACCAAGATCACCCTGTGCAGTGATGAGACCTTGCTGATTGTTCAGACTATCGGTACTAATCTGTAAGGTATTCCCGCTGTTCATATGCCCATTTTGGTTATTCAGGCTCTGCTGGTGAGTATCAATCTGAATGTTGCTTTGGTCACCTTTAGTACTACTAATCAAGCCTTGCTGGCTATTATCAAGCCCCTGTACATCGAGTTTAATCGCTTGATTCGCCTGAATCTTACCACTTTGATTATTCAGTGCTTGCTGAGTCGTCTGGATCGATATGCCCGCATCGACCGACCCAATTTGACCCGCTTGGTTATTTAAGGCGGCACTTTGAATCATTAATTGTTGTTGTGCTGCGATTAATCCCGCTTGGTTACTTAAGGTGTTTTGGCTATTTAGCTGAGCATTTTTTGCAGCAAGAATTTGTCCCTGATCATTCAAAATATCTTGTGCATTTAGATTGAGATCACCACTCGAATGAATATTTCCAGACTGGTTATCGAGTTGTGATGCTGTATTGAGATTAAGACCTGCTGTACCTGCGGTGACAATACTGCCCGCATTGTTTTTTAACGCACCAGCCTGAATTTCAAGATTATGATTGGTCTGAATCTTGCCATTACTATTATTTAGAAGATTTTTAACAATGAATTGATTAACAATATTGTCTGGTGTTCCAGCCTCAACAATTTGACCCGCTTGATTGCTAAGCTGCTGTGTATTGATGTTAAAGCCATTGAAGCTAAGTAGCGTTCCAGCGTCATTGTTTAACCCGGAACTTTTGGTTTGCAAACGACCAGCAGTTTTGATATTGCCCTGATTATTATTGAGCGTATTGGCAATTGCGAGTATTAGTTGGCTGTCTGCTGTGCCAGACTGGATCAGACCATTCTGGTTATTTAAATGATTGGCATTGATCTGTAGTTTTTGGCCTAGACTGTCAATTTGCCCGTTTTGATTATTTAAATCACCTGTCAACGAAATTTGAGTATCATCTAAACCTGTTTGCTGGATATGTCCTGACTGGTTATTTAAGTCTTTAGCATTAATTTGAACTTTATTTGCCTTTAAGTTGGCGTGTTGGGTATCTAGCGTATCTGGAGTGGTTAAATTAAGTTGCTCTGCGGCCTGAATCGAACTCTGTTGAGCGCTCAATTGACCAGATTTACTGCCAAGCGAAATATTTTTTGCTTGAACAAGGCTTTGATTTAACACATGGCTCGCGGCCTGACTCTTCAAATCACCGCCCGCGATGAGTTGCCCCTGCGCATTTATAGCACCTGTAGCATCGATGCCAAGATTACCCTGATTTGCTAATGCGCCCTCTGATGTTAAACCAGCAATCATGCTCCCTGCAGAAGTCTGGGTCAGTGTAGCCGTCTGTATATTTAAGTTATTTTGAGCAGCGACCTGTCCAGCATTGTTAAGATTTTGAGCAACTTTGAGTTGTTGATTTTGGCCAGCGTAAATCAGACCACTATTGTCTAATCGCCCAGTCTGCACATCTATATTTTGTGCTGCCTGAATAATACCAGCCGACTTAGCTTGCTCAACACGACCATTATTGAGTTCATTATTAATATTGAGTGATACATCACCCGTTTTAGCCGCAATGACTCCTGAACGATTATCTAAGTTTGATGCAGAGAGCTTAATCTCCTTCGCTTGTATCTGCCCTGACTGGTTATTAATTAACTGATCTGTTTTAAGCTCAAGCGCATTCGAACTAACGATACTACCCTGTTGGTTGCTTAATCCCTTTCCAGCTTTTAGTGTAAGCTGGCCTTCACTCACAATATTACCCAGATCATTTTGAATATCATTTTGGCTGACAATATTGAGCTGAACAGGTTGTGAAGATGAATCATTTTGAGTGACCAGAATGGTTCCGTTTTGGTTATTCAGCGAACCTGCTTGAATGTCTAAGTTGTGATGACTTTGTAATACACTGCCTTGATGTTGATAGTCACTATTTACACGAATTGAACTTTGGCCATTTGCAGCACTCAACAGCATTTCACCATTACGGTCAGTCAATTGGTTGGCTTGAATATTGGCTTGAGTAGCAGACACTTTTGATTGATCTAATCGTGCTTGATTGGTCGTAAGTTTGAGTGCGCCGTTCGTTCTCAATTCAGCCTTTTGCGCCTGAATATTTTGTATATCCATAGTTAAGCCGGCTTGGCCAGAATGCAAAATCACACCAGAGTCACTATTGAGTCCCTGTGATTGAATATTGAACTGATTTGCATTGGTGAGAATACGGCCTTGCTGGTTATTAATAATTCCCTGAACAGTTAAATTCAGGTCATCTGTTGCGGTGTGCTGAATCAAACCCTGTTGGTTATTAATGTCTTTCCCAATGTTCAGATTCAGTTTTTTCGCAAGAATCTGACCGCTTTGGTTAATTAAACTTTGCTCGTTTTGTACTGCAATGAATTGAATAGCATCAGCCTGCAATACACCCGACTGGTTATTTATATCTCCATCACGCGCTGTAATCGTAATATTTTGAGCTGCTGCCGAGCCTTGCGATACATCTACATTTGCTCCATCTAAATCAATATTACGGCTTGCCAGTAATTTGCCGTGATGCTCAAGTGACTGTTCTGTTTTAATCTTTAAATCGGCTTGAGCATTTGGATCTTGCTCACCTTGAGCATTGATACCGACCGCGACCACACTTTTTTCGTCACCAACAAGACTCTGACTCGCTAAATCAATATTTCCATAGGCAGAAAGAATACCTCCTTGCTGCGTCATAACACCGGTATTGTTAATTTTTAACTGTTGATCAGCACGAATATAGCCCTGATTGGCAAGTTGCTGGCTGTCAATTTGCAGATTTTCATGACTCGATAACGTACCATTGACTGCATTATTTAAAGATCCAGTTTGAATTTTTAAACTTTGATCAGCATAAATCGTTCCAGCGCCGTTATTTAAAGTCTGATCTTGGTTTTGAATCGTAATATTTTTTGCAGAAATTTCACCTTGGTCGTTATCTAAACCTACAAGTGAACTATCCAAGTTATTGTTAGTGACTATTTTTCCTTTCTGGTTATTTAAATGACCTGAAAGACTCAATTTTAATAATTGTCCAGCCTCCAGATCACCCCCACTGTTATTTAGGCTCAATCCCTGTAAATAAAGTTCAGACGAACTCGCGATCTGCCCTGCTTGATTGAGAATATTTCCACTTGAGATCAGACGAATATTATTCAAGGCATTCATTTTACCGCCCTGATTATCAACCGACTGGCTATTCACATCTAAAGATGTGAGTGATTGTAGTAATCCTTGCTGATTACTAAAACTACTGGTCTGAATCTCTGCCTGCTTAACGGTCAATTGCCCCTGATCATTGTTAAAGCGCTCGCCCTGTATTTTCACATGACCCAAATTGAGCTGACCGCCTTGGTTATCTAACCCATTTTGGCTCTCGACATCTACACCGCCATTGGCAATGATGGTTCCTTGATCATTATTCAGTTGGTCTTTAACATGAATATAACCTTGGTCATACGTTTTTGGCGTGGTGTCTATTGGGGTAGCAACTTCCAAACTTCCCCCATCTTGTGCAGGATTTGATGGAGCGGTCTCTGATCCTGTTCCACCTGTCGACCCGCCCGTACCGCTGCCTGTCGTGTTCTTAGCAATGCCGATTTTACCGCCAAGGTTGGTCATTGAACCTGACTTCAAATCCAGCCCTTGCATACCTGTTTGTTCGATAGATCCACTATTTTTTAAACTGGTCGCATCTATCACAACGCGAGCAGCGTTCAATGTGCCGCTATTATTTAAACGATTCTGTTGATTCAGATGCAACTCATCGGCACTACTGATTAAACCAGCATTGTCTAGATTTTGACTCTCAACAGAAATTTGTGATGTGGCACTACTCACGTTACCCGTATTTTGAACATTTTGAGCTTTCAGCTGTACCTGATCTTTATTCGCAATCACATTGCCTGTGTTGACCAAATCACCGTTGGCATTGAGGCTCAGCATACCTTGAGTGCTATTGATCGTGCCGGCGTTACGTACACCCAAGCCTTGCTCGGTTCCCACCAGAAAGATTTTCCCAGCATACATTCCGCCCAATTGGCCTACATCTAAAGCAAAGTTGGATATCGGTGCACTTGTAGCACCCGTCGTTGCAGTAATTTGAGGCGCTACTTGGTCTTTGACTTGAATATCATTTTGACCTAACACCGTGTTCAGCTCATTGGCATATAGGCATGCATTGACTTTTAAAGCACGTGTATAGATATCGGTAAACGGGGTTAGACTTCCATTTAAACCTTTACCGTCAATCGTCACTTGCCCCTCGCGAACACGGAACGATTCCAGATAACCCTGATTCATCACCGCCTGCCCTGTGGTCAGGGTAAAACGATCTGCATTAATCACACCACAGCCATCACAGACCAAACCAGACGGATTGGCAATGACCACTTGCGCCTGTTTTCCGGCAACTTCGATATAGCCTTTGAGTTGACTCGGATTACTCGAGTTGACTTCATTTAAAATGACTTTTGCTTCACCTTTTGCAAGCCAAGGATTGCCCTGTACCCAGCCACCGATTTGAGTTTGGGTGTTATTTCGTGAGTTATTTAAAATGGCGCCTTCTTGCCCTACATCAAACTGAGTATAAGTATTGCGTGACACACCACCGGCACTCGGCGTCTGGATATTCACCTGCGTGGTACCATTGGCACTGTTTAAGATGGTGGCTTGCTGCGACGTCGGTGCGCCTTTATCGGCAATAATTTGCGTATCTGCCACCGTACTCATGGGTAGGCTGATCACCAAAGCCCCCAAACACCCGATCACGGCAAAGTTAAGCGGATTGAGTTTTTTATAATGAATCGGCGAAACCGTGACTGCCACCGTATCTGCCGACGTTGAGGCGGAAGTTTGCCCAGCCTGTTTGGTTTGACTTTTGACAATTTCGGCCACGGCAATAAATAGACCACGGGCCTGACTAAAAATAACGCGGTAGCAATTCTTATTCATTTGTTTTACTCAATCTTCATTTCTATAAAAACACATGCACACCATTGGACGGTCGCTTTGATCGTCTAATGCTCAATAGCTCCAGTTCACACTAAAGCCCGTGGTGTAATGGTCTGTTCTAAAGTTATCTGGTTTTTTCAAGGGAGCGCCCACAAAGACGTCGTAACTCATGCGCAGTGGCGCGATCTGGCCACGTAAACCCACGACACTGCCCAGCAAGCTTGTACCTGGCAATGGATTCGGCTGATACGCTGTGCGTCCACCCACTTCACCGTAGTCAATACCGGCATACCAGTAATGCGGTTGACTTAAAATCGAACCGCTCAATTCATTTCTCACCAAAAAGCCGTTATCGGCCAGTAGGGTTTGTTCGCCATCAAAGCCACGTACGGTATAACGGTTACCAATCGAGAAACGGTCTTGTGGGGTTAAAGGTTTGTTACTTCGTTGCATACGCCATTCGGCGGTATATTGCAGATTCTGCGCGCCCACTTTAAATGGTACTTGCAAGCTGGCATTGGCCTGTAAAACTCCTACACGGGTATATGCTTCATCAAATGCTTCTTCGGGTGCACGCATGGCTCCCAGCCAGCCTGTGCCTCGTTTATAGGTCAGATTGGTTGCTAAAGTCGCATTAGAAAAATATTCAACATGATCCAGCATGGCTTTCCAGCCTGCAGTTTTTCGGCGTTGCACTTCAACTTCAACATCTTCAATATAATTTCGAGACTGACGCGACCAGCCTCCCACCCCGAGTGAGGTTTTTCTGTGCGCATCCCGATAGATCACACGAGAGAGATCGACACCCACCAATTCACTTTCGCCGCTATATTGATAGCTCTGGCTCGCACCTGCCACGGTCTGGTTATAATCCGATTTGCTGTAGCTACTGGTGAGCAACCAATAATCGAACGGGATGGTGTAACTCATATACACGCCATCGCTGCCGTGTTTTCCAGAACCTCCCCCCAAATCATGGTTGTAACTGACATAAAATAAGTCATTGAGTGTCAGTAAATGATCGAGCGATACGGTGGCCGTTCCCAGATAACGTCCAGTTGATTTAGCGCCTGAGTCATCAAGGCTTAAATTGATGCGGTAAGGTTTCGATTGCTGCCATGCAAGCATGACATCGCTATAACCCGGTGTATCGTTATTTTCGGCAGGTTGAATTTTAAAATCTGCTTCAACTGTTGGTACACGTTTAAAGTTTTCTAGGCCTTGTTCTAGATCACGTATATTGAGCACATCACCCGATTTAATCGGAAGCGCATTGATTTTGTGCGCGCGTACCGAGGTGCCTTGAGCAAACTTGACCTGATCGATTCGCCCAGGGATGACCACCATGCGAAGCTGACCTGAGGCAATATTTTGTGCAGGCAATAAAACCCGTGTCGTAACATAGCCATCTGCAATGATCCGGTTTTGCACCAGATTCAACACTTGATTTAAGCCTTGTACACCAAGGCATCTGCCGATGACATTATTTTGCCCATGCGTCACGTCTTTAAGTGTGTACTGAAATTGCTGAGCACCATCCCCCTCAAGCAAAATCGACTGAATGGCAAAGCACGGCGTTTCAGAATGTGATTGTAGGAACTGACGTTGATTCGCCGTGAGCGCGGGAGCGTTTTGCCCCAAATTAACGTTGACCGACGGCTGAATCTGTTTTTGTAAGGCCTCATCACGCTGTTGCTGCAAAATCTGATAGTTTGCCGCATCAATCTGCTGCTGCGGATTCGGTTCAGCAGCCATTGCTGCGCTATACGTACCCGTTAAAGCTAAGGCCAATACTGTTTTTTTTAAAGATATTTGAAGCTGAGCATTCATATTTTTCATTATTGTAAAATAAAAGTGAGAACCAGTTAACAAAATAATAGCAAGCTTTACATTTTTGTAAATATTTTTTAGACAGATTTGTCTTTATGATTTAAAAAAAAATAATAAAAGACCCAAATGATGAATTTGGGACTGGTTGTCATTGTTTCACTTTCTTAGATACTTATTATTTCCAAATTTTCATTTACAGTTTAATAGCGCATTAAAATGTATAACGATAATTGATCAGTAAGCGATGCTGATCCCAATCTTTTCGGGTCATTCCATTAATTTTTTCGCCTAACGCAGCATGCTCAAATTTGGAATCATAATGCAGATATGAATAACGAAAATCCAGATTCTTTATCCAAGGTACACTGTAGCTAAAGCCAATATCGTAATAACGTTCCTGACCTTCAATCTCGCTGCTGATGTTGCTCTGGTGCGCACCAAATCCATAAGCGTATTTAAATTCAGTCTTGAGGCCCTGAATCACATCCGACCAGTTATATCTAAAGCGAAGCGCAACCGCCGTCTCGTCATTGTTGGTAAAATCTGGCCCTATAGCAGAAGACGTCGGAAAAGGATTGGTTCCGTGATCCTGAGTCAGTCCCCCTGTACGATCTGAATGCGTCGAAAAGTTATCTTCAATCCAGAAACCATCAAATTTTGAGATTGCTGCACCTAGTTCGAAACGCTTGATCATCCAGTTAATATCAAAAAAATAGCCGTTCCCACGATTAGATATCTGTTGTCCTTTTATACAATCCAGATCCGCTTCTGCTGCGCACTTAAACAAATTTCCATCATCTCTTGAAAAGAATGCACCGCCTGTCAATAACCATGTACTGGACGCAAACGGCAATTTATATTGAACCATTGTGCCGTACTTTTCTAAATAATCCTTACTCTTTAAGTATTCGGTATTTAGCGTCCATTGCTGCGTTTGATATTTCGCACCCATCAAAGCCACATAAGGAATATGTTCGTTGTTATCTGTGACTAACTTTTCAAAGCTGTCCATACTACGTGGCTTCCAGCGGTCATAGTAGGACAGATAAGTATTGAGCTCGGGATTCAGCTTAAATTGAGCACTAACGCCTGAAAATGTATCGGGTACAGTTCGGGTATTGGTACTTTTTAATAATAGTGAATCTTGCAGCTGAGGACCGATTTTAATCTCGCTCCCCTCGCCCAATTTGGCTTTAACATAGAGCTGCCCCAAAACTGCAAAATTCTGTGCCAGTTTGCCATTATTTTCAACTTCAAGCAGCTGCGGCGTAGGTTTACCCGTATCAAACAGTTTCGATACCGCATATACAGAACCATCTATTCCCAACCAGTCATGCCAATATACCGAACGGTAATTTAGTTCCATCCCTAGCGCACTTTGCTCATAGCGGCTGGTCGTCGGGTTGGGATTGAGTAATGTTGGATGTGCAACGCCTTGATCATTCCAGTAACGGGTATTGAGTTTAAGTTCGAGTTGGCCATAGTTCTGAGGTATATCTGCATGGCAAAATGCAGTGTATTCCAAGCCAAATACGCTTAATAATAAGCCCTTATTCATTTTAAATATCCTTTTTTAAGCATGAATAAAAACACTGCCTAACCTTTCAGCTAGGCAATTTTTAGATATGTCATATAAAGTTAAGGAGAGAGTTTCTCTAAGACTTGGCCCTTGGTTTCGATGGCAAACCAGAACGTCACCAATCCACCAATTAGTGCCACGATTGCCAGTACGCTAAATACATACTGAATGCCATAGCCTCCAACAATTAATCCAACAATTACTGGCCCAATTGCAGATCCTGCACGTAACCAAGCGGTACTAAAGCCGATTCCCATCGCACGTAAACGTGTCGGATACAGCTCAGCAGCATAGAGATATAGAGAAAATGAGATGGTTTGTAAAATTGCATAACTGAGCGTAGCGAGTACCACAACCTGTATCGCAGATGTTGCGCCAAGCACAGACAGGCTCATTAAAGGAATAATCGCCAAAAAGAAAGCAGCACTATACCAAGGGCGGCGGCCCACTTTATCAATCATGAGCGCACAAATGATCGAAGCAATCACCCCGACTCCCGAGGTAATCCAGCCATAACCAAGGCTGGTCTGCAATGGTAAGCCAAAATGCTGTTTATATAGTGAAGGTAACCAGGTCACCATAGCGTTATTCACCATATATACGCAAAACCACATTCCCCACAAAGTGAAGGTACGTTTACGGTAGATTCCCTGAAATAGCTCACGCCAGTTGGTTTTCGCCATTGCCTGTGGATTGATGTCTTTCACGACAGGTTCAGGAAGTGCCTTACCTTGTTTTAACGCCCCCTGTTCGAAAATTTTCACAACCTTATCGGCTTCAGTAAAACGTCCCTTCGAGGCGAGCCAGCGTGGTGATTCAGGTAAGAAAAAACGTAATGGAATAACCAATAAAGATGGAACCAGCCCGACAATAAACATGACTTTCCAACCATAGATCGGCATCAGAAAATATGCAGCCATTCCTGCAAACATCAGTCCCATCGGAAAGAGCACTTCATAAAGCAAGAAAAATTTGCCACGTTTTTCTGCTCCAATAAACTCATTGATATAAGCACTCGCGACAGGAACCTCACCACCTGTACCTACACCTTGTAAAAACCTAAAAACCAGTAACGATAATCCGCTCCATGCAAATAAACATGCAATATCCATCATCACAAACAACATGATGGTAAAAAACAAGACCCGTAGCCGCCCAACTTTTTCAGCCAAAGAACCAAAAAAAATGGCACCTATGAGTTGGCCAACATAACCCGCTGCAATGATGGCACCCACGTAGGCTGGAGTTAAATGCCATTCTGTAATCAGCTGGGGTAAAGCAAAGGCAATTGCAAGTACGGTATAGGCATCAAAAAAAGTGGCTATTCCAATGGTGATTCGCATGAATTGCAATCGTTTAGTGACGGGTAGTCGCTCTAATCGTGCAATGATGTGTGCATTTTGTTGATGATGACGAATTGATTCTACATCCGCTAGATTGGTCATCTCCGTTCTCCTTATCAACTACATTCCTCGTAGTTTTGTTGTTTTATACCTAAACCGTTTGACTAAAAATCGCACGCATATTTTCTTGTTATTTTTAAATGACATGCCCGATTTTTGCCTCAGGCAGAGTAACCTAAAAAAAGGCTAGCGCATAGGCTAGCCTTTTTTCTTCAAGCGACTGCTTGAGCGAGATTGACCTTTCCAATACCAGCTTGGCGCATCGCTTCATGAATCTCCTGCTCTGCCCCTTCTGCCAGTGGAAGTAAAGGCGAACGAACAGTTGCATGATCTAGAATCCCGCGTGCAACCAAAGCATGTTTGAGTGCGACGGTGCCTTCCATATGCGATCCGCGGTGGTAAACATTACGTGTGACAGGAAGCAGCTGATCGTGCAATGCTCGTGCTTTCTCGTAATCTTTGGCTTTGCCTGCCTTGATCATTTCAATCAATAGCTCTGGAGCAATATTGCCATAGCCGACCAAAGCGCCATCTACATCAAACATGGTATGTAGAAGATATTCATCGTGGCAGGTCAATACCTGTAAATCAGGACGCTCACGGCGAATAATCGGAATTTCGACATCCCAACGACGCATGTTTCGTACACCATTTTTCATGGCAAATACGCCAGGCTGTGCAGAAATATCGAGTAAGGTATCTAAATCATAAGTGGCTTTAGTGGCATCTGGATATTGAAATAAAATTGAAGGTAAGCCACTCTCTTCATAAATTGCTTTATAACGATCTTGTGGAGCACCTTTTTGATATCCAAAACGTAGCCAGCCATGCGAAGGATAAATGAGTCCTGCCGATGCACCTGCACTGACTGCACGCTTTGCTTCTTCTGCCGCAACAGACGTACCTTCAAGCGTGATCCCTGCAATTACAGGAATTCGATCATCGACAGATTTGACAAAGCTTTCAATCACCTGCATCTGCTCTTTTTGTGAAAGAAATGTACCTTCACCTGCGTGGCCTAAAACCACTAGGCCTTTTACGCCATCGATACTACCTAACCAAGAACCTAAGCGCTGAATCGCGTCGTGATCTACCGCACCATCGCGTGTGAATGGTGTTACTGGTGCTGGGGTAAGTCCACGTAAATCTAAGCTCATAACCGTACTTCCTATACTATGTGATTTATCATTCTCATTCGCCCTTAAGCAGGGTTCATTTTTGATTTCAGAGAACATAAATGGAGTATAGAAAGAGTTCAGATATAGAGGAATTACTATTTCTTGCATTTCAGTTATACTGTTTTTGTATACCTTTTTTAAAAAGATTCAGGATTGATCGATGAATTACGCGTTATGGAAAACCTTTTTAGATGCAGTTGAATTAGGAAGCTTAAGTAAAGTCGCAACGCTACAAAATACCAATCAGCCGCAAATTAGCCGACAAATCAATGAACTTGAAGCCGTATGTGGAGGCCGGCTATTTAACCGGACAGGTCGAGGTGTCGAACTGACTGATTTGGGTCAGCATTTATTGCCCAAAATCTATGCATGGATCAATGTAACCGACCAGTTTAATAATGAGATTTTACACTCAACCGATACGCCTGTTGGCACAGTCAGGATTGCCAGCTTACCTTCTACCGCGCACCCATTACTCACCACGCTCTATAAAGTACTTCAGCAAAAATATCCGCGTATTAAGTTATCGGTTCGCGAGGGGCAAGGCGTACATTTGGAAAAATGGCTTGAAGAAGGTAATGTCGATCTCGCTCTACTGTATCGGTTTAGTCCAACCCCTAAACATGGTGATATTTATCTGGCCGAAGCGGATACCTATCTGGTCAGTTGCGCAAATGACCCTCTCACCCAAGCTAAAGAGATCGAGTTTAAAGCCATTGAGCATCTTCCTCTGGTTACCTTTTGCCGGCCAAGTAACTGGCGTAATTTTCTTGATCATATGGCTTATGAACACGGGCTAAATCTAAATATTGTATTTGAAGCAGATTCAATTAGCCTGCAGACACATCTGGTTGCTGAAAATGGGCTTTATAGCTTGTTGGGTCCTCAAGCATTAATCAAGGCATCTCAATATACGGCAGTGAACGCCGCAAAAATCGTAAATCCTGAGTTGAAACGTTATATTTCGCTATCGGTTTCAAAGCATGGTTATCTTACACCTGCCTGTAAAGCGGTGATGGAGGAGATCAAGCGTATCGCAGATCTTCTGTAAGTTTGCCTTAAAGCTTTTGAAGTTCGAGTAGTTTAATCGTGATCACGCTTTTTCATTTCATAAACTAACATGTGCAACAGCGTATTAGCAGCATTGCCCAATTGCCTGCCTAATCGAGTAATAATATGCGATTTTGTTTGCGCAAATGTCGGATGGTGCAACGGAAGTGCGATGAGATCAGGATATAAATGTGCGTGATGTTCGATGGTGAATTTCGGTAAAAGGGTAATTCCGCCATTTATCGCATAAGCTTTTAAAGTAGATAGATTGTTGCACTCCAAAGTTGGGGTTAACACGACACCTGTGAGATTTTCCACCTGAGAAATAATTTGTCGAATTCCGTGTGAAACATCCGTTAAGGCAAGTCGATATTGATTCAGTTGACTCAATTCAATTGGACTTATTTGTGCAAGCGGATGCTCTTTATGAAGAATAATAGACAACGGATGATCCATTGCTAAGTGACTACGAATTTTGGGATCTCTTGCCGGATTAAACACCAATCCTAGATGTGCCTCATCTTCCGTTACTTTTCGAATCACCTCGTTACTGCTACAAATCGATAAATGCAACTTAATCTCGGGAAATTGTGAAGAAAACTCACTGAGTAAGCCCGCAACATCGTCAATATATCCTTCACCCATTGCAATAAAGATGTGTCCCTTTTGCAATCCCTGTAAAGATTGAAGATTTTCTAATAGCAATTCCTGCTGAATTAAGTAGGCTTTGTAATATTTGAGAACTTCTTCGCCAGCTTCAGTGGCTTTTATCCCACGTCGATGTCGTTCAATTAATGTCACCGCAAGTTCTTGCTCAAGTTGGCTGATCTGTCGACTCACCGCAGAAGGTGCAACATCCAGCGCATCCGCAGCAGCACGGACACTCCCTTTATTCACCGCTTCAAAGAAAAATTTAATACGGTTTTCGTGCACATAGCTCATTCTTTTAACCTAACTTGTGTGTTGCGTTAAAAGCAACAAACTTTAAGAATCGTTGTTATTGATAACCAATTTGTCTGATATCTATACTCGTATTCGTAAATCTTGTAAAGCATATTTGACCGTTATAAAAGCTTAAACAGACCAAACCAATCGTGACTTGGTCAACATCTCAAACGCTTCTAAATACGCTTTGGCTTTGCACAGATCTTGATTTAAACCATCTTTAGCGCATTGAGCGTTACGAGTATCAAATATGAAAGTAGGTGTATTAGGGTTAGGTAATATGGGAGCGGGTATGGCCGCCACACTCGTTTCAAAAGATTTTGAGGTTTACGGATTTGACTTATCAACACAAGCAATTATCGAAGCGCAAAAGCATGGTGTACAGCCAGTAAAAAATTTAAAAGAACTTCTGGATCATATTGAGATTCTAATTATTTCATTACCCAAAGCTGAACATGTTGAAGCAGTTATTTTCGGTGAAAACGGTGTACTAACACGGGGTCACGCTGGCTTAATTATCGTCGATACAACCACCTCGACACCAGAAACGAGTCGCAAAGTTGCCGCAGCGCTTGCAGAAAAACAAATGTATTTTGCTGATACACCTGTATCTGGTGGGCCAAAAGGTGCTGCAACTGGCACGATGAGTATGGTGATTGGTGCAGAAGATGACGTCATGCATAAAATCAAACCTGTGCTGGAAGCAATGAGTACAACACAAGTGCATGTAGGTGGAGTTGGCGCAGGAAATATTACCAAAATTGCCAATAATCTTTTGGCAGCAGCACATTTAATTACCACCGCAGAGGCCATGAGCCTTGCTGTTCATTGCGGAATAGACCCAGAAAAACTGTTAGCGGGCATTAATGCAGGTTCAGGCCGAAGCGCAGCAAGCCAAGCCATGTTTCCACAGTGGGTACTCAATAAAGCCTATAACTCTGGATTTAGTATGGGGCTCATGCGCAAAGATGTAGGACTGGCCCAAGATATGGCTGATGCGCTTGAACTCGACTTACCTGTATCTAAAAAAATCGTGGCTTTGTGGCGTGAAGGCAGTAAGCCACAGCTCTCCGACACAGAGGATTTTACAGCGATTGTAAAACATACCGATCTCGAATTTTTTGGATAAGGACAAAGAACATCATGTTTCAAGAATTAAAAAATATTATCAAGTCTTACTTAGGTACAGAACAACTCGGAAGCTGGATTAATGGTGAACTCGTCATTGGAAAAGGCGAACTCATTGAAATGCATTCAGCACATGACAATCAGGTTACGTTTAGCTATCCAGATGCAGATGCGTCGATTGTTGCCTTAGCAAGTGATGCGGCAAAACAGGCACAAAAACAATGGTGGAAACTGACTGCTAAAGACCGTGGTCGAATCATGTACATGATAGGTGCCGAGATTAGAAAAGAAATTGATGGTTTAACACACATTGAATGTGTCACCTCAAATAAACCTTACAACGACGCACGCGGTGATGTGGTTCGTGTGGCAGAAATGTTTGAATACTATGCAGGTTGGGTTGATAAATTTCATGGTGAAGTTATTCCGGTACCGACCAGCCATTTGAACTATGTGCGTTATGAAGCCATGGGTACCATCATGCAGATTACCCCGTGGAATGCTCCCATGAATACGTGTGGCTGGCAGGTTGCTCCTGCCCTTGCTGCAGGCAATGCCGTCATTTTAAAACCATCCGAATTAACCCCGATTAGTTCGCTGGTTGTCGGCATTTTAATTGAGCGTGCAGGTGCACCTAAAGGTCTGGTCAATGTTATTTTGGGTTATGGCCACACAATTGGCCAAGAACTGATTGCCAAAGCAGATATTCGAAAAATTTGTTTTGTCGGTTCACCTGCAACGGGTAGTCATATTGCGATGGCAGCAGCAAAACGTTGTTTACCATGTGTCTTAGAGTTAGGTGGAAAATCTGCCAATATTGTCTTTGAAGATACCCATTGGGATCATGCCGTCAAAGGTGCAATCTCCGCAATTTTTGGTGGCGCAGGTCAGAGCTGTGTATCTGGGTCACGTCTTTTGGTCCAAGAAAGTATTTACGAAAAATTTGTATCTGATGTTGCCAAGGCAGCTCAAAAAATTCGTGTTGGTCATCCTGAAAGTAAAGATACAGAAGTGGGCCCAATCAACAATATCAAACAATATACCCATGTTTGTAATATGCTAGAAAAGGCAGCACAAGAAGGTGCAGAAGTAGTGGGCGATGTGATTTCAGTGCCTAAGACAGATGGCTTCTATATCAACCCAACGGTGCTTAAAGGCCATAATGACATGTATGTCGCGCGTGAAGAAATCTTTGGTCCAGTGGTCATTGCTATTCCATTTAAAGATGAAGAAGATGCTATCCGCATTGCCAATGACAGTCGTTTCGGTTTGGCAGGTGCAGTCTGGACCAATAATGTGGCACGCGCACATCGTGTAGCAGCGCAAATCAATGCGGGTACATTCTGGATTAATGGCTATAAAACCATTCATGTCAGTTCACCATTTGGGGGTTACGGTGACAGCGGTTATGGCCGATCTTCAGGAATTGATGTACTTCGAGAGTATAGTGAAGTAAAAAGTGTTTGGGTCGAAACATCTGATTCCCCCACTTTTAGTTTTAATTATGGTGCTGGAGAGGGATAAGCTATGAACATTTCTAAAGTCTTTATTGATGAAGTCATTACTTGGCGTCAACAATTCCATCGCTTCCCTGAAATCGGATTTCAGGAAATTCAAACTTCAAAACGTATCGCTGATTTGTTACGCTCGTTTGGCTTGGATGTGCTAGAAGGCATTGCTGGCACAGGTGTGGTGGCAACTTTAGAAAATGGCTCTGGCCCAGTAATTGGACTTCGTGCCGATATGGATGCTCTTCCCTTTACCGAGCTGGCAGATATTCCGCATAAGTCATGTCATCACGGTACCATGCATGCCTGTGGTCATGATGGACATACTGCAATACTTTTAGGGGCGGCCAAATACCTAAGTGAACACCGAAATTTTCATGGAAAAGTGCATTTCGTATTTCAGCCTGCCGAAGAAGGTTTAGGCGGTGCAACCAAAATGCTTGAAGAAGGTTTGTTAGATCAGTTTCCAATGTCTGCTATTTATGGTTTACATAACTGGCCAGGACTCCCTGCTGGCCATATTGCCGTCAATCCTGGCGCAATGATGGCATCTATGGATACCTTTGAAATCCAGCTTGAAGGTAAAAGCTGTCATGCTGCTATGCCGGAATTAGGGTTTGATCCAATTGTGGCAGCTGCCCAGCTCATTCTGTCGATTCAGACCATTAGCTCTAGACGATTGGCTGCTCAAGATTCTGCTGTACTCAGTATTACTCAAATTCAGGGAGGTGAAGCAATCAATATCATCCCTGAATATGTCACGATCAAAGGTACCTTTCGTTGTTTAGACCCTCAAGTTCGTCAACAGGTGAAACAACTCCTTCAAGATCAGGTTGAGGCGCTCCCTCCTGTACACGGCGTAAAAGGAAGTATCCAATTTTTTTCTGGTTATCCAGTGACAATGAATCATACAGATGCAGCCATCACCATTCGCGATGTCGCCCAAAAACTATTTGGAGATTCTAAAGTTCACTGGAATGTCAAACCTTCTATGGCATCAGAAGATTTTTCATATTTTTTAGAAAAATGTTCTGGTGCATATTTTTGGCTAGGCGTCGATGGAGTAGAACCATCCAAACCACTGCATAATGCTTATTATGATTTTAATGACAATGTCATTGAAACGGGTATAAAATTTTGGATCGGTTTGGTTGAAACCACCTTATCAAAATAATCATCAAAATAAATATTTAAAAAATCTCTTATAGCCTCTATAAGAGATTTTTTATTTCCATTAGTAAATTTAAAATGCACTTTTATTATGCAAATTTATTTTAATTTTAAAAAATATTTTGAAAACCTTATGTTCTAATTTAAGCAACAAAATTTTATGTTTTTAGCGCTCAACCATCCATCCAAAAATTCATAACAAGTTATTGAAAAATAAATAATTAAACATGAAATTTAGTGTTTTTATTTTGATGCACATCATTTGAGCATTGTATACATATTGCGTATTATAAAAACAGGAAATCATGGCATATATTTTGCAATTTTATTAATAAATAAATTATGCCCACTAAAAGGAAGAAGTAAAATGCGAGATAATGTTTTTAATATGAAAACCAACGCAAGAAATATAAATTATGGATACGGATATATAATATTATCTGCATTTCTCATCATTTGTATTGCCGAATCTATTGGTACAATTAATATCCCTTTAGGCTCCGGAAAAATTGCCTTACTTCCGATGGTATGGGCTCTGATTTTAGGTTGTACATTTGGCTTACTGAGTCAAAAACAATGGATGCCACTTAAAATAGATAAGCCTTTACAGATTAAAAGTGCACATATTCTTTACCCTGCACTGCTTGTTTTTATCGCCAAACAAGGGCTGATTGTAGGCTCATCGATTCCACTGATTATTCAATCGGGTTGGGCATTATTGTTTCAAGAGCTCGGGCATTTTGTCGGTACTATTTTATTTGCAATGCCAATTGCCTTGCTACTAGGTATCAAACGCGAATCAATTGGTGCAACATTTTCTGTCGGACGCGAACCTAGTCTAGCCATCATTACCGAAAAATATGGATTAAATTCTGCCGAAGGCCGTGGTGTTTTAGCTGAATACATAACGGGAACATTAATTGGTGCTTTATTTATTGCAATCGTTGCCGGTTTTATCGCGAGCTTGAATGTTTTTCATCCATTATCTTTAGCTATGGCCTCAGGTATTGGCTCTGGTAGTATGATGGCTGCAGCAGCGGGTGCTATTTCTGCTCAAGTCGATCCGGCTACGGCTGAACAAGTGATAGCTTTGGCTGCCGCTTCTAATTTATTAACCACAACACTTGGCACCTACTTTACTTTATTTATTTCACTCCCGTTGGCCATTTATGCTTATAAGATACTCGAACCAGTTTTAGGGCGTTTTTCTAAAAGAAATCAAGTAGAACAGCATGACAATGAGTTTCTTTATAGCACCGTAAAAGAATCTGAAGAGGAAAAAACCAAGTTAAGTTTAGCTGAAAAAGCCTTCACTTGGATTGCACTTATTGCATTAGCGACAACAGCAAATACCATTTTAACTGGAAAATTTAGCGCTACCGTGATCATTGCGGGTGTTATTTTAGTTTTAATCTCAATATTGGGAGATCTGATCTACCATCTTACTGGCAAGAAAGTTCCAACGGTTTGCTATGTATCGATTATCGCGATGTATATGGCTTCTCCATGGTTTCCTTGGCATGAAACAGTTACAGGAATTGTGGGTGAGATTCATATATTATCTGTAATTACCCCTATGCTGGCATTTGCAGGCCTTTCAATTGCAAAAGATATTCCTGCTTTTAGAAAACTGGGCTGGCGTATCGTGGTCGTTTCTTTATGCGCAAATTTTGGAACTTTTATTGCAGCGGCGTTTGTGGCTGAATTTTTTCACTAAAAATTGAATGAGTTATCCGATTTTTAAAAACATTAAAACAAAATAAAAAAAGCCCCGAATGATGAATTCAGGGCTTTTTCGAATTTTGGTGGAGATGGCGGGAGTTGAACAATAATAATAAGTATTTGAATTTATAATAACTTTATCACCGTATAACTTACTTGTATAACCCACGTATAACAATTAGTTTTGATTAAATATGATTAACAACAGAATATTTTTCGTTCAATTCCTACTTTAGGAGTTAAACTCAGAATCAACTAAATCTATTTTACACAACTCCAAGTTTGCTGTGTAAATTTAAAAGAGGTGCATATGTGTGCCAATTATGAACCAATAAAACGCTCTCAAGCCATACAACTGGGCTTACTTGAGCCCACATTTGAATATAAAGCCGATATTTTTCCAAGTTACGCTGGTCCTATAGTCTTTTCTAAACGCGGAAACGTGGAATGGAGATTGGCTCGATTCGGATTAGTGGCACCATGGATCGAGGATTTAAAGAAAGCCAGAAATACATACAATGCCCGTACAGAAACAGTTGCTGTTAAGCCAAGTTTTCGTAATGCTTGGAAAAAGAATCAGTTTTGTTTAATACCGGCACAAACCATCTTTGAACCGAAATACATTGATAACAAGCCTCATTGGTATGGAATCTATCGCAAAGACCACATGCCGTTTACGATCGCTGGAATATATGAATATGCTGTGGTGAATGGAGAAGAAGTGAGATCAATGTCTATGTTAACGATCAACTCGGACCATCACCCTTTCATGAAGCAGTTTCACGCACCTACTGACGAAAAGCGATCTGTAATCATTATTCCGCCGGATCTTAGAGAGTCATGGCTAAACTGTGATCATGAAGATGCCAAAGAATTCTTTTTCGATATGCCTATCGATGAATTCGATGCAATGCCTAAATCTGATATGAAGAATTTCCGACCAAATGAACTTTAAATGACGTCAATCTATGACTTGTTCTTGTTTCTTAATAGTTTTTAAAATTTGAATTCAAAACTTAAAACGTACTATCCTAAAAAGACCAAATTCTATTCCAAACACGCCTTGTAGCGTAGGAGTATCAAAATGTCTAAGAAGTTGCCTATCTACTTCTCTGACAACGCATGGGAATCACTTCAAGATCTCATGGGTTCAGAGGGTAAACCAAGTCCAACAATCAATACTGTTCTCGAGCAGATCGCGTTTCAGACTGAGCTTGTTGATAAGCTCGGGCTCACATCTGTTTTACCGAGAACAAAGCTTTCTGTGCCGGTTTCACTTGAACGTATCCCAGCGGGCCCAGCCTTTAGTACAAAGGATGAACAAGACAAGGCGCTCGATCTCAATGAATTTCTGATTCACAACCCCATTTCAACGTTTATTGCTTATGTTGATAGCGAATCAATGCTCGGTGCCGGGCTTGATGTGAATGATCCGATTATCATTGATCGTAGTATCGAAGCAAAGCATTGCGACATCGTCGTTGCCCTGATCGACAATAAAGACTCAACCATCAAACGATTGATGATTACGAGCAAAATGTCGAAATCAGAAATCAAAGAAATTTTCGGTGATGAAAACTATCCCTTACCTAAACTGTGGCTCAAAGCTGAGAATCCAGCATACAAGCACATTATCCCTTCAGATAATCAGACAGTCGTGATCTGGGGTGTGGTCACTTTCAACTTAAAGCGTATTTATCATCGCTCATAAGTCATAAGAAGAACAAAAATGAAAAGTGAAAACGAAATATTCGCGTTGGTTGACGTGAATAATTGCTATGTCTCATGTGAGCGTGTATTTAATCCATCTCTTAATGATCGTCCAGTTATCGTGCTCAGTAATAACGACGGCTGCGCAGTGGCCAGAAGTCAGGAATCTAAAGATTTAGGCATAAGAATGGGTGTGCCATTCTTTCAAATTAAAGAGTTGGTTCAGCAACACAATGTCCAGGTACTATCCAGCAATTATGCCCTATATGGCGAAATGTCACGTAGGTTCATGTTGCTACTCGGCCAATACGTCGCGCCAGATGAACAAGAAATTTATAGTATTGATGAATGCTTCCTGAAACTGACGGCATATGGCCAAAACTATAATTTGACTCAGTACGCTAAAGACATGCGTGAGAAAGCAATGCACTGGCTCGGTCTTCCCTGCTGTGTGGGAATTGGAAGATCTAAAACTGAGGCTAAAATTGCTAATCATCTTGCGAAGAAAAATAAGTATTTCGACGGCGTTTGTAATCTAGTTGAGATGGATCCTTGCTCTGCTGAATATATCCTAGCGAGCATCGATGTATCCGAAGTCTGGGGAGTTGGGCGTCAGAATTGCAAAAAGCTCAATACGATGGGCATCAATACAGTTTTAGATCTCATTAATGCGAATCCCAAAGAGATTAAGAAAAACTTTAGCGTCGTCATGGAAAAAACAGTCAGAGAACTTCAAGGCATTTCATGCATTGATCTTGAAAATGACGAGGTCGCCAAGAAGCAAATCATCAGCAGCCGGTCCTATGGCAGTCCAGTCTATCAGATCGATGATATCAAGTCTTCAGTAAGGCTTTATGTAGCACGTGCAGTGAAGCGTATGCGTGAAGATGAATCTCTATGCAAAATGATTGGCGTGTTTATACAAACCGGGCGTTTTGACAAGACAGAGAGATATTCACCTTACATCGTGGTTCAAATGCATGAGCATACTGATGATTTGCTTTACATCACGAAAGCAGCCATGAAAGGTATCGATCAGATCTATAAGAGAGGTTTCAAATATAAGAAAGCCGGGATTGTACTCTTAGAGATCATCGACAAGTCAAAGTTTGTGCCTGATATGTTCACTGATCACACACAACGCTCTGAGCGAGAGAACTTATCGAATGCCATTGAAGCGATCAGTGAACGTTTTGGAAAAAACTTGGTCACAGTCGGTATCGCAAATAATCAAAAAGCCGATTGGCACATGAATCAAAATTTAAGATCACCATTGTATTTAACAAGATGGTCGGATCTCTTTCGAGTAGGATAAAACAATGCACTTATTTAAACTGACAGATGAGCAATTGGCACAACTACTTATCCCTAAGCGTTTTGTCCCACCCACTCCCCCAGAGTTGATGGGTAAGAAAATGGAATATGTATTTGATAGTGATGATAAATTTGAGTTGACTTATGATGAGCTTGTCGAGATTATCAGCAAAGCCAGATTGGCGGGGCCCAAGTTGATACCGGTGTTGGGGACTGTGGGGGATTAGCTCTATAGTTATAATAATTTCAATTAGAATTTAGTGAGATATAAATGAGCAATGAATTTAATAAACATGGTCTCTCAAGAAATATACCATCAGACATAAAGGCTAAAATAAGACAAAATGATGGTTATGGCTGTGTAAAATGTGGAAATATTTTTATACAGTATGAGCATATTGAACCTTTATTTTGTGATGCTAAGATTCATGATCCAGATAAGATAACTTTGTTATGTGCTGGTTGTCATAATGAATCTACAGGAAAAAGACTCCCAAAAAGAATCATAAATTTACTTAAAAATGATCCATACTGTAAGAGATCTGGTTTCACAAAAAGTAGTAAGTTTTATCCAAATCCAGAGCAAATGATAATAAAAATTGGTAATTCAACTTTTTCAAATACCGATATTGCAATCACAGTTCATGGGAAACCGATTATTTGGGTTACAAAAGATTATTCTGATCCATACTCACCATTACTATATAATGCAATCTTTATGGATTCAAATGGTAAAAAAATTGGCTACCTAAATAATAATGAGTTTATTGGAATAGTAGGAAGTTGTGACTTTCAAGCTATTTCCAATAGAATTGAAGTTCGATCAAAAAAAGGGGAAATAAATTTAATTTTAGAAATTGAGGGCGATGGTTTCGTAAATATTAAAAGACTTTTTTTTAAATATAATAATAATACAATCAAATTAAGTAAAGATGGTGATATTCAAATTGGTGAAAATCAAACTATTGGAAGAATTAATACTAATAACTGTTTTAGTCCTTTAGGTTTTATGAATTCACCGAGTATAAGAAATTCACTTAATGTTCTGAGTGCTTCTATTTTATTTACAAGAGCAATGAAATTTTCTGATATTTTTGGTAATTATCGTGGCTATATATATGATTCAAAGGTATTCGATCTCACGTTTAATTGTGTAGGTCTAGTAAAGCAAAATGAAATCTATAATTTATTTGATGAGTATATAGGAAATATTTTCAAAAATAATAACTCTTATACTCATATTGTTATGGAAAAGTTTGAATATCCAGATCAAGAACCTATCTGGATATCACCAAGAAATAAGAAAATTTTTTTCTTTCAACAGCAAATTTTAATTGATACTAGTTATAGACTTTTTGATCTTAGAAAGCTTAATTAAAAATTTCTAGGGCCATGCTTTTATCAATCGCTCTGCATCAGCCGTGTGCTCATCAGCTTTTTGTGCCATAAATCGATATTCTGTGATGCAGCTTTCGAGTACGTCACCTGAGGAATCGGCGTATTCAATGATGGTTTCTCGGGAAGCCGAGGACATACGTTGCTTTGCGCTGGCAAGTTGCTTTGACAAGCTGTCAGCACTGGAACGAGCAGAATCAGCATCAGATTGTATTTGTTTAACTTTAGCATTGTAGTTTTGCTCCGCTTGAGTGATTTGCTCTGCCCAGACTTTTTCTTGTTGAGCAGCTTGAACTTTGGCTTTTTCAGCAGCAAGTTTCTGTTGAGTGATGTAGTCAGCGTGTTGCTGCTTAAGGTTTTTAATTTGACCGGCTTGATTGTTCACTTGGCATGATTGAAATAAGCAGCAAATCAACAAAATGATGATTAATGTCCAACGCTTATTTTCCAAAATCCATTTCACGCAGACGTAAAAAAAGCGCTTAATCGCGCTCAGTATTGATAACCAGGTCATAAATTAGTTCCCATACATTTGCTGTGTCTTTCCAGTTGTCGCGTCCACACACCAGCACACCGTTTATTACCTGGTGTGCTGCAATCAAAACCACCTGAATATTTATATTTGAGCAATGCATCACAAGCAGCTTTGTATTTTCCCATTTTCAAGTTTTTCAGCATTGACGAACTGGACCAATTACCAATACCGAATTGATAAACAAAATCAGTGTAGGCATCGTATTCGTGCTGATAGATCGGAACATTTAAAATCGTTTTGTTAAAGCGCTGCGCTTCTTTATCCATATGCTTTCGTAAAAAGATCATTCCCTGCTCTCGTGTAACCGCTGGATCTGTCATTTTTACTTTAGTACCATCTGGATAGACCGTGGTACCAAACGCAATCGTTGGAACGTCATTCTTTGTTGGAATGATGGGCGATGGCGTAAAGCCTTCTTGTTGAGCTGTTGATTGCAACTGTGTTTCACTAGGACCATAAATAAAAACGCCGCTGGTTATGGCAGCGGCGATTGTTGAACCTATTACAAATAATCTAGTCTTGTTTGACACGACATTCCCCTCTCAAATTTGCCATACGCTGTTTATGCTCGATCTCGCGCAACTCAGCATCTCTTTTTTCACGTTTATTTTTGGCAATCGCAAAGTAAAGCTGAATAAGCAAGCCGAGTGCTGCAATAGCTAAACCACCCCACGCGATTACATCTACATTTGCTACAAATCCCAAAAATGAAGCACTCCCGCTGGTAACTGTGACTTTGCTTGTAAGCGTTGCTGCACTTGCTTCAATTACTGATTGTTCTGACATGCCAACCTCCAGATCGTGGCAATAAAAAAGCACCCGTTTGGGTGCCATGTTTTAGTTAAAATTAAGCCTCTAAAGTCGCCTGTGTCACTCTCGCCGAGTAGTTCCACGATGTTGGCTTCCAGACATCACGCGCCGCAACCCTAATGTAATAGGTCGTGGTCGAATCCAGATTTCCAATTGTGCAGGCATTCTCAGTACCGGTCCAATTCGCGGCCAGCGTTTCCGGATCAAAGCTGGCATTTTTACTGATCCACACTTGGTAATCTTTCAGATCCGGAACTTCACTTGGTATCCACGTTACCGTGATTGAGTTTGATGTAGCCGATGTATAGACGTTTGCCAAGATCGATGGCACTGGATTGCTGATATTCAGGTCCGTAAATGTGCTGGTACCATTTTCTGATTTGCTCGCAACACGGATTGTATAGTTACGCTGCAGTCCATCCACTTTAGCCTCTTCCATCGAATAGGTGTACTCAGCACTGGTCGTTTCAATCGTTCTAAGCAGTGTGCTTCCAGACAAGACCTGCACAATATACCCCTGTGCACCAGCAGCAAACTGCCATTGCGCTTTAAATGACGTTCCAACAAATGGCGACTGTAGCGATAAGCCCCTAACACCTGAAGGACGTCCACCGTTTAGCGTGTGGCTGTAAGCTGTGACTTCATCTAAAGTTTGTTCTTTCTGCTGCAGGCCATTGAAGCTTGTGAATTTCAAATAGATGGTTTTATCAATCAGATTCGAATTGAATTCATGCTGAAAGATGGCTTTATCTATTCGCACAAAGGATTCACCGGCATTATGCGCCAAAGCATCATCAAACCGTCCACGTAACACACCACCAAGCGTATAAAGCCCTGAACCATTCAGTGTGGCATCAACATAGCTGACATATTCATCACCGACTCTGCAGAGCGTTGTATTCACCTGAGCATCTTCAGACGTTCCACTAAAAATCTGACTAGATGTGTTTAGCTGGACTTGCATTGCAGTTGCACTGGAATTAATTGCAGTAACCAACTGGCCATAGCGTGCAGATCCGTAAATCGTACCGATCATTTCATATGTTGTATTGTCCAGACTTGCCCAGACATTACAGCCGCCCCAGTTACTTCCGCCTGATGCTGCTACCCATACCTGATTTTTACCATCGGTTAGATCGAGCGGCGGTTCAAAGATTACCGGCGCATTAACATTACCTGGTTCCTCGTTACCTCCCTGATAGCCATTTGACGCTTGCAAGTCGTATTCAACTGCTGAGCGTGAACCTAAGGCCAGTTCTTCTGCAGTCACTGTGAGCAATCCGTCCTGATCCTCCTCGATGCGCGTGATACGCACGGGAAATCGATCTAAACCCAAAGACTCATCTGTGAGCGTCACGATATCCATCGGCTCGAGTCGGCAGTACTTCCAGCCCAGATCAAACTCATACTCATTACGCACGTAAAGTTTGCGCTGCAGCAATAATTGCACAGCATGTCGGGCAATCTTCGGCTCACAGAAAAAGTCATACTTGACTGGATCCTGAGTACGTAGTCCAAACATTTCAATGTTTGCTTGGTCTTTCGCTTCGACCGTCTCGGTGTTGTACTGATTGAAGCGATTCACGTACTCAATCTGACAGTGATTAAATGCATCCGTATCACGGCTACGCTTTACACGAACGGGCTGATCATCACCAATGAAGTCATCATCTGTTAAATGATAGGCTGCTGTCAGATCCGGTGTAAACGTGACTCCATTTCCTGATACTGCAGTGTCACCATAGGACCGAATTTTTAAGCCGTCAGGACTGGGTACAATC